>NZ_JBIAPF010000003.1:6950-301063 GCF_042888135.1 Streptomyces sp. NPDC003247 | reverse complement strand
ACTGCCGTCGCGCGTGCCGCCGTCCCGCCGACCGCCGTCGCGCGCAACGCCGTCGCGCGTAACGCCGTCGCGCGCAACGCCGTCCCGTGCCCAGCCGTCCCGTGCCCCGAGGGGCCGGGCGGCAGGCCGGAGCGGCCGGCGGACGGAACGGGCGCCGCACCCCACCGGCAACGACCCGCCCGGGGAGACGGTCCGCCCCGGGCGGTGCGCTACTGCACCACCGGGGTGAACTCCACCGGCAGGGCGCTCAGGCCGCGCATCCAGATGGACGGGCGCCAGGTCAGTTCCTCCGGCTCCACGGCGAGGACCAGGTCGGGCAGGCGCTCCAGCAGGTTCTCGACCGCCGTTCGGGCCATGACGTCGGCCAGCAGCGGGGCGGGATAGGGGCACCGGTGCTCCCCGTTGCTGAACGACAGGTGCGCGGCGTTCTCCGCCCCGACGTACGATTCCGGCCAGATCTGGGGATCGGTGTTGGCCGCGGCGAGCCCCAGTACGACGCAGTCGCCCGCCCGGATCCGACGCCCGCCCAGCTGGGTGTCGCGCACGGCCCAGCGGCCGATGAAGTTCTGCGTCGGGGTGTCGAGCCAGAGCACCTCGTTCAGCGCCTCGCCCACACTGAGCCGGCCGCCCGACACGCTCAGGGCGAACCGCTCGTCGGTGAGCAGCAACCGCAGCGTGTTGCAGATCCAGTTGGCGGTCGGCTGCTGGGCCGCGGCGATGATGGTGATCAGGTCCTGGACGACCTCCTCGTCGGTCAGCCCGGCCGGATGCAGCAGCATGCGCGAGGTGACGTCCGGGCCCGGACGCTCCCGCTTCTCCTTCACCAGTTGCTGGATCCGCTCGGCCACCCGCATGTACGCGGCCACCGGATCCTCGCCCTCGGTCGCGTCGAGGGAGATCTGGAGATCCTCCACGAGCCGCTGGGTGTCCTCACCCGTGTGCGGCATCCCGCACATCTGGACGACGGCACGCATCGGCAGCGCGTGCGCGTACGCGCTCATCAGCTCGGCCTGACCGCTCCCCGCGAACGACGCGATGAGCTGGTCGGCGATCTGCCGGCACTCGCGCGCCAGCTCGAACTGGTCGACGCCCTCCAGGGCCTCCGTGATCACCTCGGACCGCCGCCGGTGCTCGTCGCCCTCGGTGAACAGCACCGAGGGCTGGTACCCGACGAACGGCAGCAGCGGCCAGTCCGCGGGGATGTTCTCCCACTGGTTCCAGCGCCGCGAGTCGCGGGCGAACAGCTCGTCGTGGCTCGTCACGTAGCCGACCTCGGAGTAACCGAGCACCAGCCAGGCGGGGATGTCCCCGTCGAGCAGCACGGGCGCGACGGCGCCGTGCTCCCGGCGCAGGTCCCGGTAGAGCCGCGAGGGATCCTGCTGGTACTCCAGGCCGGCCAGCGGCACCGCGCCCGTGTGGGCAGGGCAGCCCGCAGGAGCGGCGTGCGGGGGAAGGGGGCCGTTGTCGGTCACGGTGTCTTCTCCTGGGCCATGGCCATTTCGTAGAGGTGGTCCACGAGGGTGATCAGCACGTCCTTGCCCGACGACCTGACCCGGGCGTCGCAGTCGATCAGCGGCACGTGCGCGGGCAGGGCGAGCGCCTGGCGGATCTCGTCGAGGGAGTACCGGTTCGGTTCGTCGTCGAACCGGTTGACGGCCACCACGAACGGCGTCTTGTGGTGTTCCAGCCGGTCGATCGCGTACCAGGAGTCGTCCATGCGGCGCGTGTCGACGAGGACGACCGCGCCGAGCGTGCCGGAGAAGAGCCGGTCCCACAGGAACCAGAAGCGCTCCTGGCCCGGAGCGCCGAACAGGTACAGGATCATGCTCTCGTTGAGGCTGATCCGGCCGAAGTCGAACGCCACCGTCGTGGTGGTCTTCGCCGCCACCTTGTTCGTCTCGTCGATGCCGACACCCGCCTGCGTCATCACCTCCTCGGTGTTGAGCGGACGGATCTCGCTGACCGAGCGGACCAGAGTCGTCTTGCCGACCCCGAAGCCGCCCACCACGACGATCTTCAGGCCTGTCTCGGCGGCGTCGGACAGCGGTGTGCGCACGGAAGGCAGCTCAGAGGTTGCGGAGCCCATGGAGCACCTCCTTGAGAAAGGCGGAATCGGGGAGTGAGGAGGCGGCGGACCGTGCCGGGGGCGGCTGGCGGACGGTGATCCGGCTCATGGCGAGCAGGTCGCCGAGCAGGATGCGCACCACCGTGATCGGCAGTTTCAGCTCGGCGGCGATCTCGACGACGGCCGTCGGATGCCGGCACAGTTCCAGGATCCGCGCATGCTCCGACTGCATCCCGGCGGTGGGCTTGCACTCGCTGACCACCAGGGTGACCAGGTCGAACGCGTCGTCCGCCCGGCTGCGCCCGCCGGTGACCGTATAGAGCCGGTCGGGTTCACCGGTGTCCACGGGCCGGCGTATCACGACGATGTGCTCCCCTGCGCGCTCTCGCGGGGCTCGGCCCGCAGGTGCTCGCCGAGCTGCTCGACGAGCTCGGTCATCTGGTGACCCACCACGCCGGGGTCGGCGTCCTCCTCGGCGAGGACCGCCAGGTGCGCGCCCTCCCCCGCCTGCACGATGAAGAGCTGACCACCGTGGAACTCGGTCATGGAGTGCCGCACACCACCGCTCCCGTCACCGAACTCGACGGAGGCCCCCTGGGCGAGGGACTGCATGCCCGAGCAGATGGCTGCCAACTGGTCGGCCTGGTCGAGCGCCAGGTGTTCGGTCCAGCACAGCTTCAGGCCGTCCCGGGACAGGACCAGCACGTGCCGAGTGCCGGGGGTGCGCTCCAGAAGGCCCTGCAGAAGCCAGGTGAGGCTGTTGTCGGTGGTCTGCATGGTAGGTGATGGGACGGCGGTGTCCTGGGACGCCGGTTGCCGGCCCGTTCCTCCAATCTCACGAGCTTGAGCGGGAAATGAGGGCGCCATGGCTCTGACGCCGGAGGGGAAGGACGTGGTGCTACTCGCCGGTCAGTGGCCCGGATCCGGGCTCGTCCACGGGACCGTCGGCGCCGCCGGCAGCGGTGCGCCCGCTGTGGAAGGCCCCGAACCGCGAGCCGGCGTCACGCCCCGCCGGACGTGTCCGCCCCGGCGTGTCGCCGGACCCGGCGGAATCGGCCGTCGCCCTGCGCTGGTCACGTTCGCGCTCGGCCTCGGCCATCGTACGGCCGGGGGCCCGGACGGGAAGACCGTTGGGCGTGGCCTCCAGGGGACCGCGGGGAGCCGTCCGGCCGGAGGCTTCCGCCGGGGCGGCGGGACGGGCCGCGGGAGCCGGCCGCGCGGCCGGGCCGGGCAGTTCGGCCGACGCGGGGCGCGAGCCTGCCGCGGGGCGCGAGCCCGTCGTGGGGCGCGAGGACGGCTCCCGCGGTCCGGGGACGGCGTCCGCGCCGGCGGCGGGACGGCCCGCCGTCTCCCGCGGTGCGGCGTCGCTCCGCTGCGCGAGCAGGTTCAGGGGCAGCAGCACGACGACGCCGGTGCCTCCGCGCGACGACGGCCGGTAGTTGACGCTGATGCCGTACTTGAGGGCCAGCCGCCCGACCACGGCCAGACCGAGCCGTGTGCCCTGGAGCGAGGCGAGGTCCGTCACGCGGCCCGCCACGGCCTCCTCGGCGCGCCGCATCGCCGCGTCCGCCATCTTCAGGCCGCTGTCCTCGATCGTGACGATCAGCCCGGCGCTGTGCTCCTCGACGTAGATGTGGACCTCGTCGATCGGCGGCGAGAAGTTGGCGGCGTTGTCCGCCAGCTCGGCGAGCAGGTGCATGACGCCTTCGGCGGCGAAACCGGAGACGGCGGCGTTCGAGGAACAGTGCAGCCGCACCCGCTGGTACGCCGCGATCCGGCCGGCCGCACCGCGCAGGATGCTCTCCATCACGATCGGCTTGTTCCAGGCGCGGCTGGACCGACCGCCCATCAGCAGCGCCAGCCGGTCGGTCATCAGGCCCAGCTGGGAGGTGCTGTGATCCAGCTTCAGCAGGTCGCCGAAGACCTCCTCGCCGTGCCGCTCCTGCATCTCCCGCAGGTCGGCGAGCATGCTCACGGTCTTGGCCTGGACGCGGCTGAGCGCCTTCGCGGAAGCGGCCTGCGCGGCGGCGGCGCGGCGCTCGCTGTGGGCGAGCTCGCGGATGAACGTTTCGGTGGGCGTCCGCAGCACGGCGGACGGGGGCCACTCCAGCCCGGCGAGCACGGTGTCGGCCGAGCTGCCCTCCCGCAGCTGGTCGACCACGGCGGGCAGCATCTGCTGCGCCCAGTCCATCTCTCCGGTGATCTCGTCCAGTTCGTGCCGGGCGCGTCGCCGTTCGGCGTCCGAGGTGGTGGCGTACCGCACCGCCTGCTCCATCGCGGCGGCGAAGGCCTGGACGACCTGCAACAGCCGAGGATCGGCGGGCGGTGTCACCTTCGCCAGGGCCTCACGCGCCCCCTCGCCGTCCCCCAGCCGGTCCAGGAGAGCGGGCAGGGTGACGTTCACCAGATGCGCCGACTCCGCGGACTGCTGCGCCGACTGGGCGCTCATCCGGGCGATGTCGGCATCCCTCGTGGCGGCGGACCGGCGGGTCCGCCTGATCAGCACGGCGCAGACGACGACGGTGACCGCCACGCAGGCCCAGGCGACCAGAGCGGCGACCACCGTCCAGGTGCGGGCGGCGGCGGGGGCCGCCGCCATCGCCGCGCCCGCCGCCGCGCCACTCACCAGCAGCACGGTCACGGGTACGGCCGACGAGGCCTGGGGCACTGGGGCCGACCGACGCTGACTGGGAGATGCAGGCACAGACATTCCGCGGTTCCTCGGTCCTCGAGAGCAGGAAGAACGGGTCGACCGACACACGACGGCCGCAGGCCCGGAAGGAAGGGGGAGGACGTGCTCCGCCGATCCGGGTACCGGGTCATGCTAGTCATGCCGCCGGCCGTGGTGATCGCACGGGCCGCACGGCCCGGCCGGCGGAGCCTCCGATGTGAAGTCGCCGACCGGACAAGGCGGAACAGCAGGGATGCAAGGGAGCATTCCCGCCGAAGTCGACGGCTCGCGGCGGATGTTTTCCGGCCATCACCGTCCAAAAACCGTTGTCCGTACGACAGTACACCCATGAAAGTCCGTCAGTTTCCGGTCAGCGCGTCCGGTTTCACGCCCGCCGTGACGCCGATGGGGCGCGAGGAAATCACAAGTCCCCCACACAATCCCCTTCGCCGGATTCGGCCGGGCACCGGCGCGCACACAGGCCCCGGCCACGTGCCGGCGGACGGGCGGGGACGGGTGGGGGATGGGTGGCGGACGGGTGGGGACGGGTGGGGGACGGTCCGGCGACCGAGCGGCCGCGTCGCCGGGTACCGCCTCACGGGGATCCGCCCGGACCCTGCCGGATCCGCCGTCACGAGAGGGCCGGGACCCGCTAGGTTCGCCCCGGCTATGTGAGATTTCGTGCTACGTGAGAGGGTCAGACGGGTGAGCGAGACAGTACCGAACACCCTGCAATACCGCGTTGACGGGCCAGAAGACGCTCCGGTCCTCATCCTGGGTCCCTCACTGGGAACCACATGGCACAGGTTGTAGAGACCGTCTTCGGGCGTCCACGTCAGTCCACGGCGGGTACGTAATAGCAGGTCAGGGCTTCGCAGTCCGGGGGAGTCGGTGTAGTTGGTGACAGACGCGTGACAGCGCCCGTGACAGGTCGGTGATAGGGCGAGGCCGCCGGAGAGCATGATGGCGGGGCCTCTGGCCGGAGCCACTCGACGAAACCCCACCGAAGCACTTCTGGTGCGGCTTCGTCACGAGATCGACTGTGCTCCCGCGCATGATCCTCTCGGCTCCTCATGCAGTCCGTGTTCCTGCGATGCGCTCGGGGACGCTGGATTTGCGATCGCAGGCGGCAAGACGGGGATACGTGAGGAGACGCTCCCCGTGGGAAACCGGGCAGGTTCTGTCGTGTCGTGGGTACGTGGTGTGACCTGCTCGGGACGGGCTCACCGGTATGCCGACTGCCGGTGGGCGTGTGACGTCGTGGCCGCCATCGACAGTGCACCCGTGACGAAACCGGACTTGGTCGTGCGTGCCGGACGTTCTGCGATGACAGGGCACAATAGTCCGCACGCGGTGGCTGGGGGAGCGGCTCTGGGGAGGGCGTCGTGAAGTTCAGAAAGCGAACGCTGGAAATGCTTGGCGACCTCATTTGCGGAAACCTCGGTGCTGCGGATCCTCAAGCTGGTGCCGAACCTGCATATTTCCCGTATCGCTCGAGCAGCTACATCACCGAGTTCTTCGCGGAGCTCGACATGGATTGGGAGCACGACGGTTCGACGCGGCACCGCTGGGTCGCAGGGGTGCTGGAACAATTGTTGGAGGAGCCGCACGAGGGGCCTTCGCACCCACCGGAGTCCTTCTGCAGGGTGATCGACCACCTGATGAATCCGGGGGATGCACTCAATGAGGGTCTCGACCGGACCAATGCCCTGCGCTTGCTGAACAATGCGCTCGCGAGGGAAGGGTTCGAGGCTTTTTACGGGGAGGACAAGCACTGCTACCTGCGGCACACCGGAACGAACACTGTCTCGATGTTGGCCAAGAACCCGCATCGTCCACTGAGCGTCGCCGAGATGCAGCGGCGTACAGCACTTGCCGCGTTCCTGGACACGTGCAGCGAGGATGCACTCATTGAGGAAGTGCTGCTGCCCCTCTTCCGGCAGCTGGGCTTTCACCGGATCACGGCGGCCGGGCACAGGGACAAGGCGCTGGAGTACGGCAAGGACATCTGGATGCGGTACACCCTGCCGACCCAGCACTTCCTGTACTTCGGCATCCAGGTGAAGCGCGGAAAGCTGGACGCCACGGGAAAGTCCAGGGCGGGCAATGCCAACATCGCCGAGATCCACAACCAGGCCCTGATGATGCTGGCGCACGAGATCTTCGACCCCGAGACCAACCGGCGCGTCCTCGTCGACCATGCGTTCATCGTGGCCGGCGGGGAGATAACCAAGGCTGCACGCAACTGGCTGGGCAACGCGTTGGACGCGGCGAAACGGAGCCAGATCATGTTCATGGATCGCGACGACATCCTGAACCAGTTCGTGGTGACCAACCTGCCGCTTCCCGTGGGTGTACCGCCAAATGTGATGCCCTCCGCAGGTCCAGCGGAAGCGCCATTCTGATGCGCTGATGCTGCGGCATCCGCCTGCCGGTCGGGCAGCGCTCTGGCCGGAAAGCGAGCGTGAGTCGCCGCGGAGCGGTTGTGAACGCGTCGCGCTGGTAAGGCCGTAGGAACGGGCTGCTATCCCGGATGGACCGACACTACCGAGAAGAGCCGCGGTTGCACGTCCGACGCGATCTTGGCGGCCTGGTCCATGTGGACGCGGGCCTCGGGGTTGTCGAGCATCGCCCTGTAGTGTCCCTCGCTCTCCCACTGGGCGTAGTTGACCACCCGCTCGCCGTCGAGGGAGGCGTGGAAGTTGGCGCAGACGAAGCCGGGTTGGTGCTTCATGGTCTCCTCCGTCGCGCGGGCGAGCAGCTCGATCAGCTCCTCCTGGCGGTCGGGGGAGACCGTGAACACGTTGATGAGGGTGGCCACAGAGCGGGTGGTGTCGACCTGAACGGTAACAGTCATGCAGTTACTACTCCCCTTACGGCTGTGGGGGTTGTCGCATTCGGCTGCGCATTCGCTCGAACGGAGGCGAGCCGCAAGACCGCAGTGGTAGGCGAGAGTTGCCGTTCCGGACTCTTGGACGTGCCGCGTACGGGCCGCCGCTTCGGGCCAGTTGCGCCGATCCGCCGCCCTTGCCGTTCAGGAGCCGCTTGACCAGTCGCGCGGTGTGTAGTGCCGCGCCAGCGGTGATGGCGGCCACCAGGCTCGCCTTGCCGTCGGAGTCTGTTCCGATCGCCAAGACACCAGGGCACTCGGCACGGCGGGCTCCGGGGACTACAGGGGCTGGTCGGCCAGGGCTCGGGCGGGATGGTGCGGGCCGAGGAAGACCGCGATGCCGTGGCCGTCGGGGGAGGGGTGGGTGGCCTGGGTCCAGCCCTGGCGACGGTAGAAGGCCATGGCCCGTGTCGACTTGAGGGAGGTGAGCAGCCAGGCGCGGCCGTCCGGCGCGTCCTCGGTCACCGCTCGCAGGAGGCCGGCCGCGATTCCGGTGCCACGGACGGTGGAACGGACGGCGAGTTCATCGATCTCACGGGCACCGCACAGCCACTCCTCGGTGCGACTCGGGCCCAGACCGGCGGCCGCTTGCGGATGGCAACGGTCGACCGGGAAGGGGGTGGGAGTGGCCCAGGCGGTCGCGAAACCCACGACGTCCGGCCCGTCGAAGGCGAGCGCTGCGGTGAACCCCGGACGCCGTACGTCCGAGCCGAGCCGTGCGACGAAGGCGTCCGCCCTTTCCTCGTCCTCGATCCAGGGCGGCGCGCAGAACGCGTCGGCGTAGACGGAGCGCAGGGCCGCGCTGTGTGGCAGGAGGGCGTCGTAAGGGACGACACGGATGTCCGTCACGCCGCCACCGCTCCGGCCGCGACTGGATGCAGGGCCGCGTACTCCAGCGGTGCCGACGGGTCGATCGACACGTCCAGCGGGGCCGGCTCGGCCCCGGCCCGTACGAGGAGGTCGCCGACGGCGGCGATCATCGCGCCGCTGTCCGTGCACAGGCTGAGCGGCGGCACCCGCAGCGTGATGCCGGCCGCCCGGCAGCGCTCCTCGGCCAGTGACCGCACCCTGGAGTTCGCGGCGACCCCGCCGACTACGACCAGCGTGCCGACCCCGTGCGCCCCACAGGCGGCGACGGCCTTGCGGGTCAGGACGTCGGCGACCGCCTCCTGCAGCGACGCGGCCCCGTCGTGGACGGGCAGCTCGCGGCCGGCGTGGGACTCGGCCCAGCGGGCCGCCGCCGTCTTCAGCCCGGAGAAGGAGAAGTCGTACGGCCCCGGGAGCGGGCGAGGGAAGGGGACGGCGCCAGGGTCGCCCTCGCGGGCGGCCCGGTCGATGGCCGGACCGCCGGGGTACGGCAGACCGAAGACCCGCGCGACCTTGTCGAAGCACTCTCCGGCGGCGTCGTCGAGGGTGTCGCCTAGGTGGGCGATCGGGTCGTGGGCCAGGTCGCGCACGAGGAGCAGCGAGGTGTGGCCCCCGGAGACGATCAGCACCATGCACGGGTCGGGCAGCGGCCCGTGCTCCAGTGTGTCGGCGGCGACATGACCGGCCAGGTGGTGCACGCCGTGGAGCGGGACGCCGAGTGCGTAGGCGATGCCCTTCGCCCCCGCGAGGCCCACTTGAAGGGCGCCGGACAGCCCCGGGCCCGTGGTCACGGCGACCGCCCCGATGTCGGAGAGCCGCAGCCCCGCCTGGTCCAGTGCCTGACGCACCACCGGGCGCAGGGCGTGCAGGTGGGCGCGGGAGGCGATCTCGGGCACCACTCCGCCGAAGCGGGCGTGCTCGTCCATGCTCGACGCCACGGCGTGCCCGAGCAGGCGCCCGTCCCGGACGAGCCCCGCCCCGGTCTCGTCACACGACGACTCGATCCCGAGCACGATCGGAGAGCCCATGCCCTCCCCTTCCTGCGACATCTACGTTATTGCGAACAGTGTGCAATAAGATCCGACCGGATGTGAACCCGGACTCGGTTGCACGGGTGATCGCTTAGTAGAGTGCGCCCCTGTCGCACCCCTGAACTTCGAGGTAGCCAGCAGTGATCCCCGCCCGACAAGGCCCGCCCTCCGTCGTCACGGTCGTCGGGACAGGAGCCGACGGCTGGTCGGGTCTGGCCGAACCCTCCCGAGCGGAACTGCGCCGTGCCGATGTTCTCATCGGGGGTCCGCGCCAGCTGGACCTGCTGCCCACCGAGTGCGCCGGCGAGCGCGTCGCCTGGCCCTCACCCCTGCGCCCCGCCGTCTCCCGCCTGCTCGCCGCTCACGCAGGCCGCCGTATCGCCGTCCTGGCCAGCGGTGACCCGATGTTCTACGGCATCGGACGCACGCTCGCCGAAGAGGTCGACGCACTGCGCGTCCTTCCTCACCCGTCGTCCGTGTCCTATGCCTCCGCCCGGCTGGGCTGGCCGCTGGAGGACGTCGAGGTCGTCACCCTGGTGGGTCGCCCCACCGCCCGCCTCGCCGCCGCCCTGCACGACGGCCGGCGACTCCTCGTCCTCAGCGCCGACGCGACCACTCCCGGGGAGGTCGCCGAGCTCCTGAGCGACCGTGGCTTCGGGCCCAGCCGGATGCGGGTCCTGGAACAACTCGGTGGCGACCGGGAGCGTGTGACCGCCGAGACCACTGCCGACGACTGGGCGCGGACCCAGCGGTCCGGCGATCCCCTCAACATCGTGGCCGTCGAATGCCGCCGGGCACCGGACGCCCTGCGACTCGGTGCGGTGCCGGGCCTGCCCGACGAGGCGTACGAGCACGACGGGCAGCTCACCAAGAGACACATCCGGGCCGCCACGCTCGGCGCGCTCGCCCCCGCTCCCGGCGAACTCCTGTGGGACGTCGGTGGCGGGTCGGGCTCGATCGCCATCGAGTGGATGCGCACCCACCCGTCGTGCCGGGCCGTCACCGTCGAACGCGACCCGGTACGTGCCGAACGCATCCTCCGTAACGCAGAGCGGCTCGGCGTGCCGGGACTTCGGGTGGTCACCGGTGCCGCTCCGGGCGCGCTGCCCGAACTCCCCGCGCCTCACGCCGTGTTCGTGGGCGGGGGACTTACCGCCCGCGGTCTCCTCGACGCCTGCTGGGCGGCCCTGCCGCCCGGCGGGCGGCTCGTCGCCAACACGGTCACGCTGGAGTCCGAGGCGCTGCTCGCCGACGCTCACCGCCGCCACGGTGGTGAGTTGGTGCGGCTCGCGGTGGCGCATGCCGTGCCCGTGGGCGGCTTCACCGGCTGGCGGCAGGCCATGCCGGTCACCCAGTGGTCCGTGCAGAAGACCCCCAACCCTCCTCCAGGAGCAGACAGATGACCGTGTACTTCATCGGCGCCGGCCCCGGCGCCGCCGACCTGATCACAGTGCGCGGCGCCCGGACGCTCGCCGCCTGCCAGGTCTGCCTGTACGCGGGCAGCCTCGTCCCGCGCGAACTGCTGGCCGAGTGCCCGCCGGACGCACGCCTGGTGGACACCGCCCAGCTCGACCTGGACGAGATCACCGCCGAGTTGCTCCGCGCCCACCAGGAGGGGCACGACGTGGCCCGGCTGCACTCGGGCGACCCGTCCGTGTTCAGCGCGGTCGCCGAGCAGATGCGACGGCTCGACGCGGCCGGGATCCCCTACGAGGTCGTCCCCGGCGTCCCCGCCTTCGCCGCCGCGGCCGCCTCCCTCAAGCGGGAGCTGACCGTGCCCACCGTCGGCCAGACCGTCATCCTCACCCGTCTCGCCAACCGCGCCACCGCCATGCCGGAAGGCGAGGACCTGGCCACTCTGGGCCGCAGCGGCGCGCTGATCGTGCTGCACCTGGCCGCCAAGTACGTGGACCGCGTGGTGGAGGAACTCCTCCCGCACTACGGCGCCGACTGCCCTGCCGCGGTCGTGGCCTACGCCTCCCGCCCCGACGAGCTCGTCATCCGGGGCATCCTGGAGGAGATCGCCCAGAAGGTGAAGGAGGCTGGTGTCCTGCGTACCGCGGTCATCATGGTGGGGCGGACGCTCGGAGCGGAACAGTTCCGTGACAGCCACCTGTACTCGCCGGAGCGGGAGCGTCATGGCTGCTGAGGAGGTGACCCCCGTCCTGTGGGGGAGGGACGCCGCCGAAACTGTCAGGTGATACGCACGTCTGGGCTTCACTCAGCAGTGGGAGCACCGCTTCGAGCCGGGACTCCCCGCTCCCACCGAGGTCGCCCGAGGCCGGATACGCGTCTTCCTCTCGGAGCACGAAGGCGACGCGCGGCCGGACACCTTGGTGTACCTGAGGGTCGCCGATATGGACGCCGTGGCCGCCGAGTTCGGGGTCCGTATCGAGGAGGCGCCGAGGGGGCGCGAGCTGGAACTCCGCGACCCCGACGGGAACCGCATCAGGGTGGGGCCGGCCGACGAGTGACCGGCGGGCCCGGTGCCTCGGCGCGGGTGAATCAGGCCACCGTACTGCGGCCCACGACCGTCCCCGCACGGTCGATGCAGATGACGTCCACCGCGACGGGCGCGCCGCGCAGCACGGCCAGCGCCTCATCGCGGGCCGCCCTCGCCACCAGGTCGCCGAGCGGTACCCCGGCGGCCTGGCACAGCTGGAGCGCGGCGAGCCCTGTGTTCGCGTCGGCCACGACGGCAGCCAGCGTCTCGTCCGCGCCGCCCCGCCCGGCCAGTTCGGCCAGGAAGCCCTTGTCGACCTGCGAGCGGCCGGAGTGCAGGTCCAGGTGCCCTGCCGCGAGCTTGGACAGCTTGGCGAAGCCACCGCAGATCGTGAGGCGGTCCACCGGGTGCCGGCGGATGTACTTCAGCACCGCGCCCGCGAAGTCCCCCATGTCGAGCAGGGCGTCCTCGGGCAGGCCGTACTCCGCAACGACCGTCTTCTCGGACGTCGACCCAGTGCACCCGGCGACATGGGTCCGTCCGGCCGCGCGGGCCACGTCCACGCCCCGCCGGATGGAGTCGATCCAGGCCGAGCAGGAGTACGGCACGACGATGCCCGTGGTGCCGAGGATGGACAGGCCGCCCAGGATGCCGAGCCGTGGGTTCCAGGTGGAGCGGGCTATCTCCTCGCCGTGGTCGACGGAGACGCTGATCTCCACATCTCCGCTGCCGCCGTGCCGGGCGGCCACTTCGGCGACGTGCTCGCTCATCATGCGACGGGGCACGGGATTGACCGCCGCCTCACCGACGGGCAGTGGAAGGCCGGGCCTGGTGATCGTCCCCACGCCGGGTCCGGCCTTGAAGACGACGCCGCTGCCTGTGGGCAGCCGTCGGACCGTCGCCCGGACCAGTGCGCCGTGCGTGACGTCGGGATCGTCTCCCGCGTCCTTCACGATCCCCGCCATGGCGGAACCTTCGGTCAGCTCCTCCGCGGCCAGCGCGAAGGACGGTGTCTGCCCCCTGGGCAGCGTGATCGTCACCGGGTCGGGAAACTCACCGGTCAGCAGGGCGGTGTACGCGGCCGTCGTGGCCGCCGTCGCACAGGCCCCCGTGGTCCAGCCGTGCCTCAGCCCCGTGTGCTCCAGCTGGGCGCGGCGACCGCCCTTCACCGGACCGGAACCATGCGCCCCGCCCGCCTGCACCAAGTCTCGACCCTCACTGCCACTCATGAACGGACCCACACCCTCATGCACGTACTGATCCTCGGCGGAACCACGGAAGCCCGCCGCCTTGCCGAACTCCTCCACGGCACTCCGGGGCTGAAGTTGACCAACTCCCTTGCCGGACGCGTCGCCAATCCCAGGCTGCCCCCGGGCGAGACCCGCGTCGGAGGCTTCGGCGGGGCCGAAGGGCTGGCGGCGTGGCTGAGCGAGCAGACGGTCGACGTGATCGTCGACGCCACCCATCCCTTCGCCGGGAAGATCAGCTTCAACGCGGCACAGGCCGCTGCCGCAACCCATGTTCCCCTGCTCGCCCTGCGCCGGCCCGGCTGGGTCCCCGTCGAGGGCGACCGGTGGTACGAAGTGGGTTCACTGGAGGAAGCGGCACGGGCGCTGCCCGCACTCGGCCGTCGTATCTTCCTCACCACCGGGCGCATGGGCCTGGCCGCCTTCGCGGACCTTGACGACCTGTGGTTTCTCGTACGATCCGTCGACGCCCCCGAGCCACCCCATCCGGCCCGCATGGAGGTACTGCTCGACCGTGGCCCCTTCACCCTTGACGGGGAGCGAGAGCTGCTGCGGCGCCACCGCATCGACGTCGTGGTCACGAAGGACAGCGGCGGGGCGGCCACGGCGCCGAAACTGACGGCTGCCCGCGAGGCGAGGTTGCCTGTCTTCGTGGTCCGCAGACCACCCGTTCCCAAGGGAGTGACCGTCTTCCCGGATCCCGAGAAGGCGGCCCAGTGGGTCCGCGAGCACCTTGAGCAGGGAGTTTTTCCGGCCATTGACTGAAACCTGGCGCCGTCTTTACTGCGGCTGTCTTGTAGCTGCAACCAAGTCGCAGAAACCTGGAAGGCGCGGCTGAAAACAGCCGCTCGCCGAGAAGTAAGGGTCACGCTCCATGACCACCGCTCCTGATTCCGCTTCCGCCAGGCCGGCCGCTCCGGCCACCGGCCGCGGCATCTCGTGGCACCGCATCCGCACGTCAATGACCCGCAAGGAATGGGTGAGCGTCGGCGGAATGGCCGCGTTCATCCTGGTGCTGCATGTCATCGGCTGGTTCACGCTCGTGGCGATCGTCGCCCCGGAGCACTACAGCCTCGGCACGAAGACCTTCGGCATAGGCATCGGAGTCACCGCGTACACCCTGGGCATGCGGCACGCCTTCGACGCCGACCACATCGCCGCCATCGACAACACGACCCGCAAGCTGATGAACGAGGGCCAGCGCCCGATGTCGGTCGGCTTCTGGTTCTCCCTGGGGCACTCGTCGATCGTCTTCGCGCTCGCTTTCCTGCTGTCTCTCGGAGTCAAAGCGCTGGCAGGCCCGGTCGAGAACGACAACTCCACGCTGCACAGCATCACCGGCTGGATCGGTACGACCGTCTCGGGCACCTTCCTCTACGTCATCGCGATCATCAATCTGGTGATCATGGTGGGCATCTGGAAGGTGTTCCGGCAGATGCGCACCGGCCACTTCGACGAGGCGGCCCTGGAGGAGCAGCTCAACAACCGCGGCTTCATGAACCGCCTCCTTGGCCGCCTGATGAAGTCGATCACCAAGCCCTGGCAGATGTACCCCCTGGGCCTGCTTTTCGGTCTCGGCTTCGACACCGCCACCGAGATCGCGCTCCTCGTCCTCGCCGGCTCGGGCGCCGCCTCCGGCCTGCCCTGGTACGCCATCCTGTGCCTGCCGATCCTGTTCGCGGCCGGCATGTCCCTGCTGGACACCATCGACGGCTCGTTCATGAACTTCGCCTACGGCTGGGCGTTCTCCAAGCCGGTCCGCAAGGTCTACTACAACCTCACCATCACCGGCCTGTCCGTCGCCGTCGCCCTGATCATCGGCACCGTCGAACTTCTCGGTCTGGTAGCCGAGAAGGCGGACCTGCACGGCGCGTTCTGGGACTGGATCTCCGGACTCGACCTCAACATCATCGGCTACGTCATCGTCGGCCTGTTCTTCGCCACCTGGGCCGTCGCCCTGGTGGTGTGGAAGGTCGGCCGCATAGAGGAGAAGTGGACGGCGGGGCTGGCCCAGCCGGCCACGGCTCAGGAGCACGGCGAGTAGAGCAGGAGGCTGTGCCGCCCGCACGGCGCGGCACCGCTCACCTCACGCCTCCGGATACCGGCGCGGCGTCCAGACGATCTCCTCGCCGTCTCCGCGCCGCACCACCTGGGTCTGCGAGGAACCGACCAGCAGGATGGTGCGCATGTCGATCTCGGCGGGATCCAGCTCACCCAGCCGCACGATCCGCACCCGCTCACCCGGGCCGCCGACGTCCCGGGCTACCACCACCGGAGTGCCGGGCGCCCGGTACTCCAGCAGCAGCTCCTGCGCCTTGCCCACCTGCCAGGTCCGGCTGCGCGAGCCCGGGTTGTACAGGGCGAGCACCAGGTCCGCCGAGGCCGCTGCCCGCAGTCGCTCCGCAATGACCTCCCACGGCTTGAGCCGGTCGGAGAGGGAGAGGGCGGCGTAGTCGTGTCCGAGCGGGGCGCCGGCCCGTGCCGCGGCAGCGTTGGCGGCGGTCACGCCCGGCAGTACGCGCACCGGCACATCCAGGTACTCGGGCTGCGACGCCACCTCCAGCACGGCGGTGGCCATCGCGAACACCCCCGGGTCGCCACCGGAGACCACGGCCACCCGCCGGCCCTTCCGCGCCAGTTGCAGCGCGAACTCGGCGCGCTCGGCCTCGACGCGGTTGTCCGAGCCGTGCCGGGCCTGGCCCGCCCGCTCGGGCACCCGGTCCAGGTAGGTGGCGTAGCCGACCAGATCGTCGGCGGCGGCCAGCGCGCCCCGCGTCTCGGGTGTCAGCCACAGCGGACCGGCCGGCCCCGTCCCGACCACCACCACCTCGCCCCGCTCACGTACAGGCCGCTCGGCGTCCACCTGACTGGGCAGCACGGCCACCGAGAAGTACGGCACCGACTCGGCGTCCACGTCGGCCAGTTCGGAGACGCGCTCCTTGCTCATGGTGGCCCGTTCCACATAACGGGCCTCGGCCAGGCGTCCCGAAGTCTGCAGCGCGCGGCGCACCTTGGGGAAGGTGCGGCCGAGCTTCATCACCACCGCGGCGTCCGTCGTGGCCAGGCGGGCGGTCAGCTCCTCCTCGGGCAGGGTGCCCGGCAGGATCGTCAGCACCTCCTCGCCCTCGGCGAGCGGTGCGCCCAGGCGGGCCGCGGCGGCCGACACGGAGGTGACGCCGGGGATGACCTCGGTGTCGTAGCGGTCGACGAGCCGCTTGTGCATGTGCATGTAGGAGCCGTAGAAGAGCGGATCGCCCTCGGCGAGTACGGCCACGGTGCGCCCGGCGTCGAGGTGGGCTGCGAGTCTGGCCGATGCCTCGGCGTAGAACTCTTCCATGGCGCCCTTGTAGCCGCCGGGGTGATCGGTGGTCTCCGTCGTGACCGGGTAGACCAGTGCTTCCTCGATGTGGTCTTCGCGGATGTGCTTGGCCGCGATCGACCGGGCGATGGACCGCCCGTGCCGGGCGCTGTGGTACGCGACCACGTCCGCCCCTGCGATGACCTCGACGGCCCGTACGGTCATCAGGGAGGGATCACCGGGGCCCAGGCCGACCCCGTACAGCTTGCCGCTCACTCTTCCTCGCTCGCGATCGCGTTGAGTGCGGCGGCCGCGATGGCGCTGCCACCGCGCCGGCCGCGGACCACCAGGTACTCCAGCCCGGAAGGATGCGCGGCCAGGGCGTCCTTGGACTCGGCCGCGCCGACGAAGCCGACCGGGACGCCGATGACGGCGGCGGGCCGGGGCGCGCCCTCCTTGATCATCTCCAGGAGGCGGAAGAGGGCGGTGGGGGCGTTGCCGACGGCGACGACCGCGCCCTCCAGCCGGTCCCGCCACAGCTCCAGCGCCGCGGCGCTGCGCGTGGTGCCCAGCTGCGCGGCCAGCTCCGGGACGGCCGGGTCGGACAGGGTGCACAGCACGTCGTTCCCGGCGGGCAGCCGTTTGCGGGTCACGCCGCTGGCCACCATCTGCACGTCGCAGAGGATCGGGGCCCCGGCACGCAGGGCCTCGCGGGCCCGGTCCACCACCGCTGGCGCGTAGGCCAGATCCTCGACCAGGTCGACCATCCCGCAGGCGTGGATCATGCGTACCGCGACCTGGCTGACATCGGCGGGCAGACCCGCGAGATCCGCCTCGGCCCGGATGGTGGCGAAGGACTGGCGGTAGATCGCCGCACCGTCCTTCTCGTAGACGTGGGTGGTCACGGTGCTCTTCTCACTGCTCTCGGTCGTCGTGCGGGTCATGAGGTGATCGCCGCCAGGGCGGCGCCTATCCGGGAAGGGTCTGCTGCGAAGGCGGTTCGCGTCTCCCTGCCCGCCGGGGCGACCGACAGGCGGTAACCGCCATCCGGGGTCGCGAGCACGTCGACGTGCTCACCACTCGGGTGTCCGCAGCGCCGTGCACACCCGGAGTAGTACAGGGGGAGGGCGGGGCGGCCCGTCGCTTCGAGTGTGCGCGCCGCGTCAGCCCGGACGTCGGCGTGTGCCTTGGCGCATCTGGGACGGCCGATGCAGGCGCCGACGCGGAGCCAGGGGGACGCGGGGTCGGTGACCAGGCCGGCTGCACGGAGACGCTCGAGCGACTCGGAGACTCGTGCAGCGGTGGCGCCCACGGTGGGGACGACGACGCCACGCCAGGGGGTCAGCCGCAGCTCAATGTCCGCGACCATCGTCAATGCCTCCCACTGGAGGGCCGAGAGCCGCCCCAAGGGAACGTGCGCGGACAGGGCTTCGCCCACGACTCCCGGGGGCGGCCCGTCGGCCGAACCGACCGGCTCGGGACCTTCATCGTGCGCGATGCCCGCGGCCGTCAGCCGATCACGTATCAGGCGGTCCAGCTCGCCTTCCGGCAGGGGGAGTTCTGAGACCCTCCAGGTGCGTGCCGTGTGCGACCGCGCGGCCTGAAGGAAGGTCTCGGCCGCCACCAGTGCTGCGAGCGGCGCGTCATCGACGGCCACGCGGACCGACCCGGGGGTGAGCCACGCCGCGCCGTCCCCTATCGCGCGCACCGTGACGTCGGCGCCGAGGCCGGCCACGTCACCGCGTCCGTCGTCCAGAGCGAACAGGAACCGACCCGACAGACGCCGGGCGGCATCGCTTCCGCACAACGCGGCGTCCAGGGCCGTCAGCCAGGGCCGCACGTCCCGCACGCCTTCGCCGTCCAGGCCGGACAGGGGCGAGGCGACGATGTTGCGCACCCGCTCGTGCTCCCGTGAGGGAAGCAGACCGGCCGCGTCCAACGCCTCCGCCAACTCCCCGCCACACCCGGCTGCCAGGCCGCGCAGCTGCACGTTGCCACGCGACGTCAGGTGCAGGTCGCCGTCGCCCAGCCGCCGGGCGACGCGGCCGAGTGCCGCCGCCTGCCCGAGCGTCAGGACTCCACCGGGAAGCCGGACACGGGCAAGGGCCCCGTCGTCCGCCGTGTGCAGGCGCAGCGCTCCGGGGCAGGCGTCACCGCGCTCCCGTGAGGCCGTGGTGGCCTGGGGCGTTGGAGGAAGGGCTGCCGTGGGCATGGCGGTGAGCATACCTACGATCATGGGCGATGTATGCCCCGCGCTGTTCCAGTGACCCTTACTATGCTTCCCAGTGGATCACCCGGTCCACGAACCGCCATCACGGCGACAGGAGAGGAAGCCGGTGCGAATCCGGCGCGGTCCCGCCACTGTGATCTCGGCCTCCCCAGGCCGGGTGAGCCAGGAACTCCCTTCCCCCGTCCTCGGCTTGGTCCGAGGGGGAGACCCATTCCGACACCGCCCGGGGCGCGGACCCCGAGGAAGGCCAGGCGACGCATGCCCACTCCGTCCGGGGAGCGAGTCCCACCCGCCCACGAGATCCTGCTCCTGTCGACGTCCGACACGGACCTGCTCAGCGCCCGCGCGGCCGACGGCCCGGTCGGCTACCGCTTCGCCAACCCCGCCCGCCTTCTCCTGGACGACCTCCCGGCCCTCCTCGACGGCGCGGACCTGGTCGTCGTACGCCTCCTCGGCGGTATCCGCGCATGGCAGGACGGCATCGACCTGCTGCTCGCCGACGGCCGCCCGCTGATCGTCCTGACCGGTGAACAAGCCCCCGACGCCCAGCTGATGGCCGCCTCCACCGTCCCGGTCGGCATCGCCGCGGAAGCCCATGCCTATCTCGCCCATGGCGGCCCCGCCAACCTCGAACAGCTCGCTCGGTTCCTGTCGGACACCGTCCTTCTCACCGGCCACGGCTTCGACGCGCCGGCACCCGCTCCGACCTGGGGCCCACTGGAGCGCCCAGACCGGACGGCCGAGGGCCCGACCATCGCCGTGCTCTACTACCGCGCCCACCACATGAGCGGCAACACCGCCTTCATCCATGCACTCTGCGACGCCATCGAGGACGCGGGCGGCCGACCGCTCCCGCTGTACGTCGCCTCCCTGCGCGCCCCCGAGCCGGAGCTGATCGCCGAACTTGGGGCCGCCGACGCCCTCGTCACGACGGTCCTGGCTGCGGGAGGCACCAAGCCGGCCGAGGCATCGGCCGGCGGCGACGACGAGTCCTGGGACGCGGGCGCGCTCACCTCGCTCGACGTCCCCATCCTCCAGGCCCTGTGCCTGACCGGGTCCCGCACCACCTGGGAGGAGAACGACGAGGGCGTCTCCCCGCTGGACGCGGCCAGCCAGATCGCGGTCCCCGAGTTCGACGGCCGCCTGATCACCGTGCCGTTCTCCTTCAAGGAGATCGACGCCGACGGCCTGCCGGCCTACGTCGCCGATCCCGAACGTGCGGCCCGGGTCGCCGGAACCGCCGTACGCCACGCGCGCCTGCGCCACATTCCGCCGGCCCGGAAGCGGCTGGCCCTCGTCCTGTCGGCGTACCCGACCAAGCACTCCCGGATCGGCAACGCCGTCGGCCTGGACACTCCCGCCAGCGCCGTCGCCCTGCTCAGGCGCCTTCGCGAGGAGGGTTACGACTTCGGCTCCGACCCGGACATTCCCGGCCTGGCTTCCGGTGACGGCGACGAACTCATCCGCGCGCTGATCGAGGCGGGCGGCCACGACCAGGACTGGCTCACCGAGGAGCAGCTGGCCCGCAACCCGATCAGGATCCCGGCCGCCGACTACCGGCGCTGGTTCGCCACGCTCCCCGAAGAGCTGCGGACGGCGGTGGAGGAGTACTGGGGCCCGGCGCCCGGCGAGATGTTCGTCGACCACAGCCGCAACAAGGAGGGCGACATCGTCCTCGCGGCACTGCGCTTCGGCAACCTGCTCATCCTCATCCAGCCCCCGCGCGGCTTCGGCGAGAACCCCATCGCCATCTACCACGACCCGGACCTCCCGCCGTCCCACCACTACCTGGCCGCCTACCGCTGGATCGCCGCTCCGCAGACGGAGGGTGGCTTCGGCGCCGACGCGATGATCCACCTCGGCAAGCACGGAAACCTGGAGTGGCTGCCCGGCAAGAACGCCGGCCTGTCCGCCGCCTGCGCACCGGACGCAGCCCTCGGAGACCTGCCCCTGATCTATCCCTTCCTGGTCAACGACCCCGGCGAGGGCACCCAGGCCAAGCGCCGCGTCCACGCCACCCTCGTCGACCACCTCGTCCCGCCGATGGCCCGGGCCGACTCCTACGGCGACATCGCGCGCCTGGAGCAACTCCTCGACGAGTACGCGCAGATCTCCTCGATGGACCCGGCCAAGCTGCCCGCCATCCGAGCCCAGATCTGGACCCTCATCCAGGCGGCGAAGCTGGACCACGACCTCGGCTTGGACGACCGCCCCGACGACGACGGCTTCGACGACTTCCTCCTCCACGTCGACGGCTGGCTCTGCGAGGTCAAGGACGCCCAGATCCGCGACGGCCTCCACGTCCTCGGTACCCCGCCCACCGGCGCCGACCGCGTCAACCTCATCCTCGCCATTCTCCGCGCCCGCCAGATCTGGGGCGGCGCCAAGGCCCTTCCCGGCCTGCGCGAAGCCCTCGGCCTGGACGAGTCCGCCGCGACCCGCACGAGCGCAGACGCCGCCGAAGAGCAGGCCCGCGCCCTGGTCCAGGCAATGGAGGACGCGGACTGGGACCCAGCCGCCGTACCCACCGAGCACGGCGAACAGGTCCGCGCCGTACTGGACTTCGCAGCCCGCGAAGTCGTCCCGCGCCTGGCGGCGACCACCGCCGAACTCGACCACACCGTCCACGCGCTGGCCGGCGGCTTCGTCCCGGCGGGTCCGTCCGGCTCACCGTTGCGCGGCCTGGTAAACGTCCTGCCGACGGGGCGCAACTTCTACTCCGTCGACCCCAAGGCCGTCCCCTCCCGCCTCGCCTGGGAGACCGGCCAGGCCCTCGCCGAGTCCCTCCTGCAGCGCTACCGCGCGGACAACGGCGACTGGCCCACCTCCGTCGGCCTGTCCCTGTGGGGCACCAGCGCCATGCGCACCGCGGGCGACGACGTGGCCGAAGCCCTCGCCCTGCTCGGCATCCGCCCCGTCTGGGACGACGCCTCTCGCCGTGTGACCGGCTTGGAGCCCATCCCGTACGAGGAGCTGGGCCGCCCTCGTATCGACGTCACCCTGCGCATCTCGGGCTTCTTCCGCGACGCCTTCCCGCACACCATCGGCCTCCTGGACGACGCCGTGCGCCTGGCCGCCGCCCTGGATGAACCGGGCGAGACCAACCACGTCCGCACCCACGTACAGGCCGATCTGGCGGCCCACGGTGACGAACGCCGCGCCACCACCCGCATCTTCGGCTCCCGCCCCGGAACGTACGGTGCCGGCCTGCTGCAGCTCATCGACTCCCGCGACTGGCGCACCGACGCCGACCTCGCCGAGGTCTACACCGTCTGGGGCGGCTACGCCTACGGCCGCGAACTCGACGGCCGCCCGGCCCGCAAGGAGATGGAGACGGCCTACAAGCGGATCGCAGTCGCGGCCAAGAACACCGACACCCGCGAGCACGACATCGCCGACTCCGACGACTACTTCCAGTACCACGGCGGCATGGTGGCCACCGTCCGGGCCCTGCGCGGCGCGGCCCCCGAGGCGTACATCGGGGACTCCACCCGCCCCGAGACGGTCCGCACCCGCACGCTGGTGGAGGAGACTTCCCGCGTCTTCCGCGCCCGCGTCGTCAACCCGAAGTGGATCGACGCCATGCGCCGCCACGGCTACAAGGGCGCCTTCGAACTCGCCGCGACGGTCGACTACTTGTTCGGCTATGACGCCACGACCGGCGTCGTCGCCGACTGGATGTACGACAAGCTCACCGAGACGTACGTCCTGGACCCGGTCAACCGGGAATTCCTCCAACAGGCGAATCCCTGGGCCCTGCACGGCATCGCGGAGCGGCTGCTGGAGGCGGAGTCGCGGGGGATGTGGGCGAAACCCGACCCGGCGGTCCTGGACGAACTCCGGCAGGTGTACCTGGAGACGGAGGGCAACCTGGAGGGCGACGCATGAGCCCGCCCCTTATTGCGAACGACTCGCAATAAGGGCTAGATTCGATGAAGGTCGGCCGGCTGGGGTGCTGAAGCGGTACCCCGCCATCGGCCGGGTGCGGGACGTCGTCATGCCTTGACAGCGTCCGTTCCGACGGCGGCGTCCCGTACCCGTGACGGAAACACGCTTACGCGCTGCATCGCGAACACCGGCCGTACAGCAGCAGCGAGCCTCCTGCACCGGCATGCAGTCCGGTCAGTTCGGTGATCCGTTCCACGGCTTCACTCATCTGAGCGATCGCAACATCCTGTACGCGGCCACACTCCTCACACACGACGTGATGGTGCGGGACGGAACTGACGCCGTAGCGCTTGGGGCCCGGGCCGAGCACGGCGTGCGCCAGGCCCACCTCCGTGAAGATCTCCAGGGTCCGATAGACGGTCGCCTGATCGAACGGCAGACCCATCTCCTGCAGTTGAGCGCAGACTTCGGCGGTGGACACATGCTGCCCGGACGCGGACAGCAGCCTCAAGGTGCACAGCCTGCTCGCGGTGCAGCGCAGGCCGTGGCGTCGCAGCAGTGCCGAGTGGTCCGGTGTCGCCGCGCCGTGCTGTGCCGACGGCGGGGTCATGGTCACGTGTCTGCCTTCCTTGCCGCCGTCGAGAAGTCCGGATCACCGGCTGCCGCCCCCGGTCGGCGGCGCGACATGGGGGAGGGGGTCCTAGGTCCAACGCATGATCGCAAGGTACCGTTCTTACTGCTAGCGTGCACTTGCATACGACTCGCAATAACGTCGGAGGACGTTGGACATGGCGCTTTACACGCTCCCGGAACTTCCGTACGACTACTCGGCGCTCGCCCCGGTCATCAGCCCGGAGATCATCGAGCTGCACCACGACAAGCACCACGCGGCGTACGTGAAGGGTGCGAACGACACCCTGGAGCAGCTGGCCGAGGCGCGGGACAAGGAGTCGTGGGGCTCGATCAACGGCCTGGAGAAGAACCTGGCCTTCCACCTCTCCGGCCACATCCTGCACAGCATCTACTGGCAGAACATGACCGGCCCGAAGGACGGCGGCGGCGAGCCGCTGGCCCAGGACGGTGTGGGTGACCTGGCTGACGCGATCACCGAGTCCTTCGGCTCCTTCGCCGGCTTCAAGGCCCAGCTGACCAAGGCCGCCGCCACCACGCAGGGCTCCGGCTGGGGCGTCCTCGCCTACGAGCCGCTCAGCGGCCGCCTGATCGTCGAGCAGGTCTACGACCACCAGGGCAACGTCGGCCAGGGCTCCACCCCGATCCTGGTCTTCGACGCCTGGGAGCACGCCTTCTACCTCCAGTACAAGAACCAGAAGGTCGACTTCATCGACGCGATGTGGGCCGTCGTCAACTGGCAGGACGTTGCCCGGCGTTACGCCGCCGCCAAGGAGCGCGGCGACAGCCTGCTGCTCAAGCCGTGACGCCGTAGCCGCGTCGCACAGACGTCCTGCTCGTGATCGTCTTCTCACCCTTCACGGCGGGCGGTACAAGGGAAGGCTCCCGCAGGCCCGATGCCTGCGGGAGCCTTCCTGTTGCTGAGGCCGTGGGGGGCTGTGGTGCGGGCTCAGGCGGTGGTGAACCGCAGCTCGGGCCGTTCCCAGGGGACCACCCGCACCTCGGTCAGGCCGGCGGCCCGGGCCTTGCGGATCATGTGCTCGATGAGGAGCCGGCGGACGCCTCTGCCCTGAACGTCGTCGGCCACGAACGCCAGCTCCAGCTCCGGGGGCTGTTCCAGCAGGGCGTAGAAGCCCTGGAGGCGTTCGGCCGTGTCGACGGCCATGAAAACCCGGTGTCTGGCGATGTAGTCGGGGGTGACCCGGTAGCCGGAGATGATCGATGCGTACGGTCCCCGGTAGGCGCCGGAGTTCTGGATCAGGCTGGTGAGGCGGTCTGCGTCCTGCGCGACGGCGCGCTTGATGGTCGTGGACTGCATCCGTTTACTCCTGGACCTCTGCGGCGGTCAGTTTCTTCCAGTGGACGGTGCGATCGCACCAGCGGTCCAGGAGCACCTGGTCGTGGCCGACGGCCAGCAGTCCGGCGCCGGTGGCGGTGCGGTACTCCTCGACTGCTGCCACCAGCGCGGCGGCGGTGGAGGCATCCAGCATCGCGGTCATCTCGTCGCAGATCAGCCAGCGCGGACGCAGGACGAGAGCGCGGGCGAGGCAGGCGCGTTGGAGTTGGCCGTCGCTGACCTCGTGGGGGCGGCGGTCCATAAGGTCGGGTGTGAGGCCGACGGCCGGAGCCAAATCGGCCAGGCGCTCTGGTATTTCGTCGCGGCGGCCGGTGGCGCGCAGGGGCTCGGCGATCAGGTCGGTGAGCCGCAGCCGGGGGTCGGCGGAGAGACGGGGCTGCTGGAAGACCACGCCGATGGCGGTGCGCTGGGTGCGTGGGGCACGGTAGCGCCAGCCGCGTACGGGTTCACCGTCGAGGGTTACGGTGCCGGCCTCGGGGCGGTGGAGCAGAGCCGCGACCCGGGCGAGGGTGGACTTGCCGCAGCCGCTGGGCCCCAGCAGGCCGACGCTCTCGCCGGGGGCGAGGGCCAGGGTGGCGTTGCGGACGACGGGGGCTTCTCTGCCGTATCCGGCGGTGATGTCGTGCAGTTCAAGCACGGAGGTCCTCCGGTACGTGCGGGTGGTGGCAGGCGATGCCGTCGGCCTGCTGGGGCAGTGTGGTGCAGGCGTGGGTGGCCTGCTCGCAGCGTGGGGCGAAGGCGCAGCCGTCGGGAAGATTGCCGAGTTCGGGCGGCATGCCGGGGATCGGGGTGAAGGCGCGGTGGGGGAGGGCCTGGAGGAGACCGCGGCTGTAGGGGTGGCGGGGACCCGGGATGCCGAAGAAGGCTTTTGCTTCGGTGAGTTCGACGATCCGGCCCGCGTACATCACGGCCACGCGATCGGCGATGCGCTCGGCGGCGGCCAGGTCGTGGGTGATCACGAGCAGGCCCCGATGGCCGGTGTCGGCGTGGCGGCGCAGTTCGTCCACGGTGTGGTCGACCAGGTCGCGGTCGAGGCCGGTGGTGGGTTCGTCGGCCAGGAGCAGGGGTGCGTCGCCGACGAGGGCGAGGGCGGTGGCGGCGCGCTGGGCCAGGCCGCCGGAGAGTTCGTGCGGATGGCGGTCGAGGTGGCCGGCAGGAAAGGCGGCACGTTCTGCGGCTGCCTCGGCCGCGGATCGTACGGCTGCCCGTCCTCGCGCGTCGGTCAACGCGGCCACGGTTTCTTCCAGTTGGGAGCGGACGGTGCGCACGGGCGTGAGGTGCGCGGCGGGGCTCTGCGGGATGAGGCCGATCAGGCGGCCCCGTACCGTCCGCGCCAGCGTGCGTTCGTCGGCGGCGAGCAGGTCCAGGTCGCCGAGGCGGGCCTGGCCCGCGGCCTGGGCGTTGGCGGGCAGCAGACCGAGCAGGGCGGAGGCCAGGACCGACTTGCCGCAGCCGCTCTCGCCGATCAGGACGAGACACTCGCCGGCCGCCACGTCGAAGTGCGCGTCGGTGACGGCGGCGATCCGCCGTCCGCCCGGCATGAGGAAGCGCACGGACAGCCCTCGTACCGAGAGGACCGGGGTTCGGGCGGTCACAGCATCAGCTCCGATCGGCGGCGGGGGTTGATCCGTTCCCGCCAGGCTCCGGCGAGCCCGGCGATGGCGAGGGTGGGGATGATGATGAACAGGCCGGGGAAGAGGGTCGGCCACCACTGCCCGGCGAGCAGCGAGCCCCGCGCGCCCTGGATGAGGTTGCCCAGGCTGGCCATGTGGGTGGGCAGGCCGAGGCCGAGGAAGGACAGCGCGGACTCGTGCCACATGGCGTGCGGCACCATCAGGACGGCGGCCAGCGCGGCCTGGGGCAGCACGGCGGGCAGCAGATGCCGTACCGCCACCCGCCACCGGGAGGCGCCACCGGAGACGGCTGCGTCGATGTAGGGGCGGGCGCGCAGGGACAGCACCTCGGCGCGGACGATCCGGGCGGTGGACAGCCAGTGGGTGAGCGCCACCGACACGACCACCGGCCACACCCCGGGCCGGAACATGGCCACGATGAAGATGCCCAGCAGCAGGTGCGGTACGGAGGAGAACGTGTCGACGACCCGCATGAGACCGCGGTCGGCCCAGCCGCCCAGCGCCCCGGCGATCGCCCCGACGGCCGTGCCGATCACCGTCGCCGTGAGCGCCGCCGCGACCCCGACCAGGAGGGACACCCGCAGGCCGTAGACACAGCGCAGGAGCAGATCCCGGCCGAGATCGTCGGTACCGAAGGGGTGCGACCAACTCGGCGGCAGCAGTTTCGAGGACAGGTCGACGGCCTGCTGGTCGAGGTGGACCAGAGGCGGGACGAGGAGCACGGCCAGTACGATTCCGGCCACCAAGACGACGGAGACGCGTACGCGCACCGCCCGAGTGGAGCGGCGACTGGTGCCGTAGGACCGCCAGGCGGGATCCGCCGTGGCCGTGGGTTCACATGTCACTGAACTTCACCCTCGGGTCGAACAGGCCGTACAGCAGGTCGGCGAGGAGGTTGCCGACGAGCACCGCGGCGGTGGCGAGCGTGGTGAGCGCGGCGAGCAGCGGGAAGTCGACGGCGGTGGCCGCCTCCACGGTGGCCGCCGCGATGCCCGGCCAGCTGAAGACGCTCTCCACCAGCAGGGCACCGGTGATGAGTTCGGGCACCCGGGAGCCGACCAGGGTGAGGACCGGCAGCAGGCCGGAACGCAGGGCATGGCCGAGCAGGACCGTTCGCTCGCTCAACCCCCGTGCGCGGGCGCCGCGTACAGGGTCCTCGGCGAGTGCGTCGCCGACGCCCTGACGGACGTACAGGGTGAACCAGGGCAGCTGGGAGACGGCGAGCACCCCGGCCGGCAGCACGAGGTGACTGGCTACCTGATGGGCTGTGACCTGCTCGCTCGCGGTGTCGGTCAGACCGCCGGCCGGGAGCACTCCAAGTTGGAGGGCGAACAGCCAGACGGCCAGGAGGGCCAGCCAGAAGACCGGCGCCGCCTCCAGCGAGTAAGCCACCGAGGTGATCATCCGGTCGAGCGCGGATCCGGGACGGCGGGCGGCCAGCACACCCAGCACCGTGCCCGCCAGCACGGCCACCACGAACGCGACCGCGCACAACAGCGAGGACCACACGAGGCGTTCGCCGATGACGTCGGCCACCGGCTGTCTCAGCACGCTGGACTGGCCGAGGTCGCCCGTGAGGGCCGCGGTCAGCCAGTGCCACCAGCGGGAGGTGAACGGCTGGTCCACGCCCAGGTTCTCGCGCAGCCGCTCCAGCGTTTCGGCGTCGGCGCCGAGGGCGGCCGTGCCGGCGTATGCCTTGACCGGGTCGAAGGGGGAGGCGGCGGCGATCGCGAAGACGCCGAAGGTCACGACGAGCAGGATCGGGACGGCAAACAGCAGCCGCCGCCCCGCCAGTCGTGCCATCGCTCCCCAGGGAAGGGAGGGCCTCACTTCTTCGGCTGCCAGGCTTCGAGGTTCCACCACGGGCCGGAGGCGAAGCCGTGCTCGTGCGGCTCGACCTGCGTGGTCAGGCCCTCCCAGCGGTCGGCGAGGACGTACACGTGGTCGATGTGGGTGAGGAAGGTGTAGCCGGGGTTCTTCACCAGTTCGCGCTGCAGGCTGTCGTAGGCGGCCTTGCGGGCCGTCGTGTCCGAGCTGTGGCGGCCAGTGTCGAGAGCCTTGTCCACGACCGGGTCGTCGTAGCGGGCCATGTTGTTGAATCCGTCGCCGGCGAGGGAGGAGTGCAGCAGCGTGTAGAGGCCGTAGTCCGGGTCGCCGCTGCTGCCGAAGCCGGCCAGGACCGCGTCCGTCTTCATCCGCGGCTCGATCACCTCCCAGGTGGCGCTCTCCACCTTCACCTCGATACCGGCCTTCTTGGCGTCGGAGGCGTAGGCGAGGGCGTGGTCCTGGCGGACCTTGTCACCGGAGGGGTAGAGGAGGGTGAACGAGGCCCGCTGTCCGTCCTTGGCACGGATGCCGCCCTCGCCGCTCTTCCAGCCCGCCTCATCCAGGATGCGCCTGGCCTTGGTGAGGTCCTGCTTGCGCTCGATGCCCTTGGCGAACCAGGGGTCGTCGACCGGCAGCGGCCCGTACGCCGGACGCCCGGCGCCGTCGAGGATCTTGTCGACCATGGCCTGCCGGTCCACGGCCGCGTCCAGGGCCTGGCGGATGGCGCGGTCGCCGGTGACCTGGTTCTCCTGAGGAAGGGTGACCGTGCGGAAGTCGTACGTCTTCGCGTCGTACGTCTTCTTCGACTTGTCGTTCTTGAAGGTGGCGGCGAGGTTGGGCGGCAGGATCGCGCCGTCGAGGTCGCCGGACCGCAGCCGGGTGGCCCGCACGTCGTCGTCCTCGATGATCGCCATGGTCACTTTCTTCACCTTCGGTGCACCGCCCCAGTAGTTGGGGTTGGCCTTGAAGGTGAGCTTCTCGCCCCTGCTCCAGGAGGCGAGCAGATAGGGGCCGGTGCCGATCGGCTTGGTGTTGAAGGAGCCGGTGTTGGGGTCCTGCTTGCCCGCGACGTGTTCGGGGACGATGGGCAGCACCGTACGCCCGGCGAAGGGGGCGTACGGGTACTTGAGGGTGAAGACCACCTTGTCGTCACCCGCTGCCCGCACGTCCTTGATGGCGTCCAGTTCGCTGCGGTTGGTGTTGTTGGTCTTCGCGTCGAGGATCGTGTCGTACGTGAAGACGACGTCGGCGGAGGTCAGCGGCTTGCCGTCGGAGAACTTCACGCCGTCGCGCAGGGTGTAGGTGTAGGTGAGGCCGTCGGCGGTGACACCGGGCAGGGCTTTCGCCAGCGCCGGTCTCAACTTCAAGCCGGCGTCCCGGGCCAGCAGACCGTCGAAAATCTTCGAGTTGCCGTCCTTGCCGTAACCGAGCAGCGGGCTGAGCGTGTCCGGCTCGGAGGCCACGCCGATCACGACGGAGTCGGCCGCCTCGCCGCCTCCCGTGCCGTTGCCGGGGGCCGAGCAGGCGGCGACACCCGTGAGTATCGCCGCAGCGGCGGCTGTCCGTATCCGTCGGACCGTCATGGACCTCACACCCTTATTGCTGATCAATAGCTGTTGCATGCTAATCGCAATAAGGGCTACCCGGGTCGGTGGGCGGACAGTCCGCCGCGGTGTCAGGCCGTGGAGACCTCCTGGCGCACCTCTCGGTGGTGCATGCTCCGGATCCGGGCCGGGTGGGTCAGCACGGGCTGGAGCTGGTCATGGCCCTCTGCTCGCACTTCGAGGTGCACCGCGAGCCGGTCGGCAAGCGCGTGATGGCGGCGGTGATGCCGGCCGACGACGCCCTCGGAGACACGGCCGGCCGCCCGGGCTGACGACGCTGACCAGGAGGAGAGGGTGACGCGGCCGGTTGACGCTCCGGTGACCGATCGGTCCGGGCAACGTTGGGCTGGGCGGAGGACGGGCACCGGCGCTCCGAGGTCCCCGGCTTGCTTCCTGCTGTCGCGCCTGGGCCATGGCAGACGTCCCTTGGCCGTCACCGGCCCGGTAACCGGCCAAGGGCGTCGCAGATCAGGCGGCTTCGTCTGTGCCCCTGCATCTGGTGAATGGCCGCCAGGACGGCCGATCCGGATCGGCGATCGGTGATAGGCACGACGCGGAGGGCGCGGTGGGAGGATTGCTCGAGTGATGGCAAGAACCCCCGATATCGAGAAGGCCGTCGAGGTGCTGCGCACCGGCGGCCTGGTAGCCCTCCCGACCGAAACCGTCTACGGTCTGGGCGCCAACGCCGAAGATCCCGTCGCCGTTGCGCGCATCTTCCAGGTCAAAGGGCGGCCGCCGTCCCATCCGCTGATCGTCCACATCGACGGCGCGGAGCACCTGGACGACTGGGTCCAGGAGGTGCCCGCCACCGCGCGCCTGCTGGCCGAGCACTTCTGGCCGGGACCGCTGACGCTGGTCCTGCGGCGCGGCCGACGGGTGCCGCTCGAAGCGACCGGCGGATTGGAGACGGTGGCCGTGCGCGTCCCCGACCACCCCGTGGCCCTGGCGCTGCTGTCGGCCTTCGGTGGCGGTGTCACCGCTCCGTCCGCCAACCGCTTCGGCTCGGTCAGCCCCACCACCGCGAACCACGTCCGGGCGGAGCTCGGTGATGCCGTCGACTTCGTGCTGGACGGCGGCCCCTGCGAGGTGGGTGTCGAGTCGACCATCGTCGACGCCACGGGCGACATCCCGAGCATCCTGCGGCCCGGCGGGGTGACCCGCGAGGACCTCGAAGCGGTGCTGAAGTGCCCGATCACGGTCCCTTCGACGAGCCAGGTCCGGGTGCCGGGCCAGCATCCGTCGCACTACGCGCCCCGGGCGCGGGTCGTCCTCGTCGAACCGGAGAAGGTCGTCGCTGAAGCGGAGCTCGCCCAAGAGCTGGGCCACCAGGTCGGCGTCTTCCTTCCGCCCTCCCTCACCGACGCCCCCGTGAAGGTGCACGCCGTGGTGGCCCTTCCCGCCTCGACGGCAGCCTACGCGCGCGGGCTGTACGGGTTCCTGCGCGAACTCGACCAGCGAGGGTGCGACCTCATCATCGCGTCCTTGCCGACGGAGGAGGGGCTGGGACTGGCGATCGCCAACCGGCTGCGCCGCGCCGCCGGGCCCCGGCCCACGGTGTGACCAGCACCCACGCCGCTCGGTGTTCCCGTCGGCGCGACCAATCCTGACGGCGCCCGTGGAGTCCCTTCCGGCCGCGGCACATTCCCGGGCAGCCGCGGCCGGGTGGTCAGGAAGCGGTGGCGACGTGCGTGTCGAGGCCGCGGGCCGCGACGAGCTGCGCGCTGCCGTCGGCCAGCCGGTAGCACAGGCCCACCACGGCGGCCTGGCCGGCGGCCACCTTCTCGGCGAGGACGCGAGAGCGGTCGAGCAGCAGGTCGACGGTGTGCCTTACGTGCTCGGCGAGGACCTCCTGTGGCTCCACCCGTCCGGCGGCTCGCGCCGCCAGCACGCTGGGGGTCACCCGCTCGACCACATCCCGGATGTAGCCGGCCGGGGCCATGCCGTCCTCCAGCGCGGCGCACGCCGCGCCGACCGCCCCGCACGAGTCATGGCCGAGCACCACGACCAGCGGGCAGTCCAGCACGTCAACGCCGTACTCGATGCTGCCCAGCACTTCCGCCCCCACCACGTGGCCGGCGGTGCGCACCACGAACAGGTCGCCCAGGCCGCGGTCGAAGATGATTTCTGCGGCCAGCCGGGAGTCGGAACACCCGAACAGCACGGCAAAGGGCTGCTGGCCCGGGGCGATCTCGGCGCGGCGGGTGGCGTCCTGGTTCGGGTGCTCGGGGGCGTTGGTGACGAAGCGCTGGTTACCGGCCAGCAGCAGTTCGAACGCTTCCGAGGGCGTCGGAGTGGGGATATCGCTCATGGCCCGCAGCCTACGAGACGGCACCAGCCGTCGCACCGCCTGATCGCCTCGGTCGTCGCCGGGGCGGCCGATCCCGGCGCCTTGGGCATCATCCCCGGCCGCGACGCCAGGGCGGCCTCGGCCCGGGTCCCCGGCACCACCCAGTCGCCACGCCTCCTGCGGCCAGCTGCCGCAACGCCTGGTTCGACTGCCGGCTGGCTTCACCGGACGAGTTCGCTGCGACCATGGACCGTTCAGGACTGCCCTGAGTTCGTGCCATGGCCGACGAAGGACAGCCGGTAAGGCGGGGGCAATGACTGGCCGTCAATGCCGGTCACTAGTGGGCGACTAGCCAAACCATCGTCAGCCTGCCCAGGCCAGGTTGAGCGCTGGTTCGGAAGAAGCCATCCGACAGTGATCGAGTCATGCCGTTGTGCCGAGATCAATGGGACGGTTACGCAGTGCCGTCCCGCACGGGGGTCTGACTCATGAGATCTATGACCGAAGTGTCCAGTCACGGACCTGTCGACTGCCGTTGCGGGATGCTGCCTGCCACCGAGCCACAGGGCGTGTCCCTATAGGGGCCTTGCCGAGTTTCAGGCGCCATCACGGTTCAGACCGCCCGAGCAGGCCGGTGCCATTCACCCAGCACGTCACCACGCGGGAGGCGAACCACCATGACGACCAGACAACGCAGCATCCCCTCCAGTACGGATCCTCCCGTGCGGAGCGAGGTCGTGCTGGGCGTGGACACGCACGGTGAGGTGCACGTCGCCGCCGTGATGTCCCCGCTGGGGAAGATTCTGGGCACCGAGACCTTTCCGGCCACGGCGGCTGGCTACTGTCGGCTCCTCGTGTGGGCCCGCAGGCGGGGGACCGTGCGCCGGGCCGGCGTGGAGGGCACCGGCACCTTCGGCGCGGGCCTGTCCCGCTACCTGCTGGCGCAGCAGGTCGAGGTGTACGAAGTGAACCGCCCCGACCGCTCGGCCCGCCGGCTGCTGGGGAAGTCGGACCCGCTCGATGCCCAGGCCGCAGCGCGAGCCGTGCTCAGCGGTCGCGCCCGGGCCCGGGCCAAGTCCGGCGACGGTCCGGTGCACAGCGCCCGGCTGTTGAAACTCGCCAAGGACTCCGCAGTCAAAGCCCGTACCCAGGCGATCAACCAGCTCAAAGCTGTCCTGGTCATCGCCGATCCCGCACTGCGGGAACGACTGTCCAGCCTGGGCAACCGCGAGCTGTTCCGCACCTGCGCACGCCTCGGCCTACCCGCCGGTGGGGGAGACGAGGACGCGGTGGCCCAGGCCACCCACCTGACGTTGCGCATGCTCGCCGAGCGCATCGAACAGCTCACCGAGCAGATCAATGAGCTGAACCAACGCCTGACCCGGCTCGTCGAACACCACGCCCCACAACTGCTCGTACCCGTGGGCATCGGCCCGGACAGCGCCGTCACCCTGCTGATCACCATGGGAGACAACCCCGAGCGACTGAACACCGAGGCATCCTTTGCTGCCCTTTGCGGAGTCAGCCCCATCGAGTACTCCTCCGGCCGTCGGAGCACGCGCCGGCTCAACTACGGCGGCGACCGACAGGCCAACGCCGCCCTGCACCGCATCGTCTTCACCCGCCTGCGCCACGACCCGCGCACCCAGGCGTACTTCGAACGCCGCACCCAGGAGGGCAAGACCCGACGCGAGATCATCCGATGCCTGAAGCGATACGCCGCCCGCGAGGTCTTCAACCTGGTCAGACCGGTATCCAGCGTCCCCCTGTTATAGGGGCGTCCGTGAGACGTGAGAGGGTCTGGGGCGTGAGTGAGACACCACCGAACACCCTGCAATACCGCTTTGACGGGCCAGAAGACGCTCCGGTCCTGATCTTGGGTCCCTCACTGGGTACCACATGGCACATGTGGGACCGCCAGGTGCCCGAACTGGCCGAGCAATGGCGCATCTTCCGCTTCGACCTGCCCGGTCACGGCGGCGCCCCGGCCCACCCGGCGGGCTCCGTCGCCGACCTGGCCGCGCGGCTGCTGGCCACCCTCGACGCGCTCGGCGTGCAGCGTTTCGGCTACGCGGGCTGCGCGCTCGGCGGCGCGGTCGGCGTGGAGCTGGCCCTGCGCCACCCCGAGCGGGTCGCCTCGCTCGCGCTGATCGCGGCCTCGCCGCGGTTCGGCACGGCGGACGAGTTCCGGCAGCGAGGCGTCATCGTCCGCACCAACGGCCTCGACCCCATCGCCCGCACCTCGCCCGACCGCTGGTTCACCACCGGCTTCGCGGCGGCCCAGCCCGCGATCACCGACTGGGCCGTGCAGATGGTGCGCACCACCGACCCCGGCTGCTACATCGCGGCCTGCGAGGCGCTCGCCTCGTTCGACGTGCGCGCCGAACTCGGCCAGGTCGGCGTGCCGACCCTGGTCCTCGTCGGCTCGGACGACCAGGTCACCGGACCGGCCGAGGCACGCACCCTGGTGGCCGGCATCCCGGACGCCCGCCTCGCCGTCGTCCCCGGCGCCTCCCACCTGGTGCCCGTGGAGCAGCCCGCCGCCGTCACCGACCTGCTGGTCCGGCACTTCTCCACCGCCTGGCAGCCCGCCTACGACCACAGCACGGGCCAGACCGCCGTCCCCGGCGTCTCCCTCCGGCAGATCCCGGCGGCGCCCCCGCAGGCCGCGCCCATCGCCGAGATCGCGCCCGCGCCCGTGGTGGCGCCCCCGCAGGAGACGGGCCGCCCCGACCCCTACGACGCGGGGCTGAAGGTGCGCCGCGAGGTGCTCGGCGACGCCCACGTGGACCGGGCCCTCTCGCAGGCCGACGACTTCTCGGGCGACTTCCAGGAGTTCATCACCCGCTACGCCTGGGGCGAGATCTGGGACCGCCCCGGCCTCGACCGGCGGTACCGCTCCTGCGTCACGCTCACCGCGCTGGTCGCCGGCGGCCACCTGGACGAGCTGGCCTTCCACATCCGCGCCGCGCTGCGCAACGGCCTCACCCCCGACGAGATCAAGGAGGTCCTGCTCCAGGCGGCGGTCTACTGCGGCGTACCGGCGGCGAACAGCGCCTTCCGGGTGGCGCAGCAGGTCATCCGCGAGGAGACGACGCCCACCGAATGAGCGCCGGGTCCGCCGGAGGCAGGATGGACCCATGACGCCCACGACGCCCATGAAGCTCACCAAGAAGTCGCACGCCTGCGTCCGCCTGGAGAAGGACGGACGCACGCTCGTCATCGACCCGGGCGCCTTCACCGAGGAGGACGCCGCGCTCGGCGCGGACGTCCTCCTCGTCACGCACGAGCACCCCGACCACTTCGACGAGGCCCGGCTGCGGGCGGCCATGGAGGCCGGCCCGGGCACCGAGATCTGGACCCTGAGGTCCGTCGCGGAGAAGCTCGCGGCCGCCTTCCCGGGCCGCGTCCACACCGTCGGCCACGGCGACACCTTCACCGCCGCCGGCTTCGACGTCCAGGTCCACGGCGAACTGCACGCCGTGATCCACCCGGACCTCCCGCGGGTCACCAACGTCGGCTACCTGATCGACGGCGGCCGCGTCTTCCACCCCGGAGACGCGCTCACCGTCCCCGGCCACCGGGTGGAGACCCTCCTGGCCCCGGTCCAGGCCCCCTGGAACAAGATCTCCGAGGTCATCGAGTACGTCCGCGAGGTGGGGCCGCGGCGGGTCTACGACATCCACGACGCCCTCCTCACCGACCTCGCCCGCCCCCTCTACGACACCCACCTCGGCAACCTGGGCGGCGCGCCGCACGGCCGGCTGGCGTCCGGGGCCTCCGCGGAGCTCTGAGGACGGCGTTGTCACAGGCTCCGGGTAGGTTGTGAGGCATGCGCATCGCGACCTGGAACGTCAACTCGATCACCGCCCGCCTGCCGAGGCTCCTGGCCTGGCTGGAGAGCAGCGGCACCGACGTGCTCTGCCTCCAGGAGGCCAAGGTCGCCGAGGAGCAGTTCCCGGTCGACCAGCTGCGCGAGCTGGGCTACGAGGCGGCGGTCCACGCCACCGGCCGGTGGAACGGCGTGGCGGTGCTCTCCCGCGTCGGCCTGGAGGACGTCGTCAAGGGCCTGCCCGGCGACCCCGGCTACGAGGGCGCCCCGGAGCCCCGCGCGATCTCCGCGACCTGCGGCCCGGTCCGCGTCTGGTCGGTCTACGTGCCGAACGGCCGCGAGGTGGACCACCCCCACTACGCCTACAAGCTCCAGTGGTTCGAGGCCCTCAAGGCCGCCGTCGCCGGTGACGCGGCGGGCAGCCGCCCGTTCGCCGTGCTGGGCGACTACAACGTGGCGCCGACGGACGACGACGTCTTCGACCCGGCCGCCTTCGAGGGGGCCACCCACGTCACCCCCGCCGAGCGCGCCGCCCTCGCCTCCCTGCGCGAGGCGGGCCTGGCGGACGTGGTCCCGCGCCCCCTGAAGTACGAGCACCCCTTCACCTACTGGGACTACCGCCAGCTCTGCTTCCCCAAGAACCGCGGCATGCGCATCGACCTGGTGTACGGCAACGCGCCCTTCGCCAAGGCCGTGCAGGACGCCTACGTCGACCGTGAGGAGCGCAAGGGCAAGGGCGCCTCGGACCACGCGCCGGTCGTCGTCGACCTGGAGGTGTAGTCCGTACGTCCGTACTCCCGGCGGGGCCCCGCCCGTTGACGTGCGGACCGCCGCGGCGGCCCGCGCGCCTGTGGTGTGCGTGGCGGTACGAATGTCAGGCTGGTGCCATGGAGATCCCCTTTCTTGGCAAATGGCGCAAGAGGCGTGACCCTGCCGTCGGTGTGGCGGTGTTCCCCGAGGACGGGGACGGACCGGGCGGCTACGGCGATCTCCTGGCCGAATGCGAGCTGCTGCGCTCCCTGGCGGGACGGGAGGGCGCGGCGCTCGACGACACCGCCGCCTCCCTGGAGACGCTCGACCAACTGGTGCCGCGCTGGCGCGACGACGACGAACTCCTGCCCTGGCTCGGCAACGACGCCGGGCTGTACCTCGGCACGGTCGTGGTGCGCACCGTGCCCGGCGCCGGCTGGCGGATCCGCCCCGACGGCCGCCCGGTGGTCCGTCTCGCCTCCGGCCGCGAGATCGACGTCGTCTCCGACGGCCAGGCCTGGGCCGCCCACGGCGTCCCCGAACTGTCCCAGGTGTACGCCGAGGTCGCCGAGGCCTGACCGCCTGACCGTCTGCCCCCCGTCCCGGACCGGCGGTGCGCCCACGGCCCGCATGCGGCAGGCGCGGACCGGGTGAGGCCCGTTCACGGTGCGGCTCCCCGGCCCGGCACATCCTCGCGCCCCCGACGACCGCCCCGGTGACCGCCACCGCCCCCGGACGGCTGCCGCCTGGCACCCACCACCCCGGACGGCTGCCGCGGTCCCCGTTCGCCGGCCGTTCCCTTGCCAGGAACCTCGGCTAGCATGGTCCGTTCATCCCCGCGGTCGGACGCGCGCCGCACCGCACCGGGGATGTGCAGGGCGCTCACCTCGGCCGTGGCCGCGGCGGGGGTGCTGCCGCCGGGTGGGAGCCCCCACGGCCCTTCGGCCGCGGGGGCAGTGGTCCACAGAGCTCCATCCGTCCGGCCGCGCGGCCGGAGATCACTGCTCGCGCAGGGGAACGACCCGATGGACGGGGCGTTCCCGGCGGGGAGAAGGTCAGCCGTGCGCCGGACGGGTCGTGCTCGAAGAGCACGGGCCGACGACCGGCGATCCGGCGAACCGGAGGATTCAGGACGCCCGGTGGGACGGCCGTGCGGCGGTCGCCTGGGGCGGTAGTGGTGTCTGGGCCGGCCGTGTCACGTCCGCGACCAGTTCGACCACGTCCGGGCCGTACGCCTGCGAGTTGACGACCTTCAGCAGCAGCACGAAGGAGCTGTCGCCGTGCTTGCGGTGCAGCCGCTCGTGGTGGCGGGCGAGGTAGCGGGTCGCGGCCTGGTTGGTGATCGCGCGCTGCCCGCAGAACAGGAACACCGGCCGTGTCTCGTGCCGCTGGCCCACGGTGAGCCGGGCCAGCAGCACGTACTCGGTGACGCCCGGCTCCATGCGGTAGCGCTCGCCGCCGATCTGGAACGCGCCCCGGTCGGGACCCGGTTCGGGATCGACGTTGACCCGTACGCCGGGCAGCATCGCCGCCATGTGCGCCGTCATCCGCCGGTTGGAGCCGGGACCGCCCACACAGAACTCGGTGCGCTCACCGAAGCCCTGATGGACCGTGTCCTGCGTGACCACCTGGACGTTCGCGCCGCAGTCCTTGACCAGCGCGGAGAGTTCCAGGAGGGCGAAGACGTCGAAGCGGTGGACCGCCGGTTCGGCGGTGGCCGGATCCCGGTTGACGACCAGCAGCGACTCCGAGTTGTCCGGCAGCCCGAAGAACGCCTGCTTGCGCCGCAGCTTCCGCTTCCACAGGTAGGTACGGGCCACCCAGCCGAGCGCGGCGCTGATACCGGCCGCGACCACACCGAGGACGATGTTGCGCACGTCGTCATTCATGGGCGCGCATGCTAGCGGGCGAACGCAAACCCGTGTTCGACACGTGCTGCCACGCGCTCCTGACGGGGCGTCGGTGGGTGGCATAGGCTGCGCGGACGGACCCGGACTGGAGGTACGGATGCGTCGCCCTGTCGCGCGGAAGCTGTCGGTCCTGGCGGTCTCTGCCGCCGTCGTGTCGGTGGGGGCGACCGCCCCACCGACCGCACCGGACACGCCGGTCGAGAAGACCCCGGTCGCCGTCGGCTACGGCGGCGCCGTCGCCAGCGTCGACGCGGACGCCTCCGCGGCCGGCATCGAGGTACTGCGCAAGGGCGGCAACGCCGTCGACGCGGCCGTCGCCACCGCCGCCGCCCTCGGTGTCACCGAGCCGTACTCCGCCGGCATCGGCGGAGGCGGCTACTTCGTCTACTACGACGCCAAGTCCCGTACGGTGCACACGATCGACGGCCGGGAGACCGCCCCGCTCACCGCCGACGCGGACCTCTTCCTGGAGAACGGCAAGCCCCTCGCCTTCGCCGACGCCGTCAGCAGCGGCCTGGGCGTGGGCACCCCTGGCACGCCCGCCACCTGGGCGACCGCCCTCGACAAGTGGGGCAGCAGGAAGCTCGGCACGGTGCTGGCGCCCGCCGAGCGCCTCGCCCGCGACGGCTTCACCGTCGACGACACCTTCCGCACCCAGACCGCCGCCAACGAGACCCGCTTCCGCTACTTCCCGGACACCGCCGACCTCTTCCTGCCCGACGGACAGCTTCCGGTCGTCGGCTCGACGTTCAAGAACCCCGACCTCGCCCGTACCTACGCGGAGCTGGCGAAGAAGGGCGTGGGCGCCCTGTACCGGGGGGACATCGCCGACGACATCGTCGACACCGTCAACCACCCGCCGGTCGACCCGGCCTCCGGCTGGAACGCCCGCCCCGGCGCGCTGTCGGAGAAGGACCTCGCCGCCTACCGCGCCAAGCTCCAGGCGCCCACCAGGACCACCTACCGCGGCCTCGGCGTCTACTCCATCGCGCCCTCCTCCTCCGGCGGCACGACCGTCGGCGAGGCACTCAACATCCTGGAGCGGACGGACCTGTCGAAGGCCAGCGAGACCCAGTACCTGCACCGCTTCATCGAGGCCAGCCGCATCGCGTTCGCCGACCGCGGGCGCTGGGTCGGCGACCCCGCCTTCGAGGACGTACCGACGAAGGAACTGCTGTCGCAGCGCTACGCCGACTCGCGGGCCTGCCTGATCCGCGACGACGCGGTCCTCACCAGCCCGGTCGCACCCGGCGACCCGCGCGACCCGGCGGCCTGCACCACCGGCGGGACGGCCGCGCCGACGACGTACGAGGGCGAGAACACCACCCATCTGACGGTGGCCGACAAGTGGGGGAACGTCGTCTCCTACACCCTGACCATCGAGCAGACCGGCGGCAGCGGCATCACCGTCCCCGGGCGCGGCTTCCTCCTCAACAACGAGCTCACGGACTTCTCCTTCGCCCCGGCCAACCCGGCCGTCCACGACCCGAACCTGCCCGGCCCGGGCAAGCGGCCGCGGTCGTCGATCTCACCGACGATCGTCCTCGACCGGAACGACAGGCCGGTGGTGGCGCTCGGCTCGCCCGGCGGCGCGACCATCATCACCACCGTGCTCCAGACCCTCACCGGGTTCCTCGACCGGGGCCTGCCGCTCGTCGACGCCATCGCCGCGCCCCGCGCCAGCCAGCGCAACGCGGCCCAGACCGAACTCGAACCGGGCCTGTACGGGAGCGGGACGGCGCAAGCCCTCGAGGCGCTCGGGCACTCCTTCAAGCCGAACGCGGAGATCGGCGCGGCCACCGGCGTGCAGCGGCTGCCCGACGGCAGGTGGCTGGCGGCCGCCGAGACGGTACGGCGCGGTGGCGGCTCGGCGCAGGTGGTGCGCCCCGCCTCATAGCGCGCCCCGCCTCGTAGCGCCCCCCGCCTCACAGCTCCGGCGGGGGGACGTCCGCCGTGGGGACGGGCGGCGGCGGGGTGCGGAACGCCAGCCGTCCGCCCTCGACGTCCACGCTCACCCGGTCGCCCTCCCGCACCCGCCCGTCGAGCAGCAGCCGGGACAGCTCGTTGTCGACCTCGCGCTGGATGGTGCGGCGCAGCGGACGAGCGCCGTACTCGGGCTGGTAGCCGCGCTCGGCGAGCCAGTCGACGGCCGCGTCCGTGAACTCGACCGTGATGCCCTGCGCGCGCAGCAGCCGGCGGGTCTGCCCCAGCAGCAGATCCGTGATCTCCCTCAGCTGATCACCGGTCAGCTGGCGGAAGACGACGATCTCGTCGATGCGGTTGAGGAACTCCGGCCGGAAGTGCTCGCGCAGCGGCCGCAGGATCTGCTCCCGCCGCGCCACCTCGTCGGCGTCCGTGCCGCCCGACCCGAAACCGATGCCGGCACCGCGCCGGGTGATGACCTCCGACCCCAGGTTGCTGGTCATCACGATGACCGTGTTGGCGAAGTCGACCGTGCGGCCCTGGGAGTCGGTGAGCCGGCCGTCGTCGAGCACCTGGAGCAGGATGTTGAAGACGTCCGGGTGCGCCTTCTCCACCTCGTCGAGCAGCAGCAGCGAGTACGGGTGCCGGCGCACGACCTCGGTGAGCTGGCCCGCCTCCTCGTGGCCGACGTAGCCGGGCGGGGCGCCGACCAGCCGGCTGACGGTGTGCCGCTCCTGGTACTCGCTCATGTCGAGGCGCACCATGCGCTCCTCGCTGCCGAACAGCGCCTCGGCGAGGGCGCGGGCCAGCTCCGTCTTGCCGACGCCGGTCGGGCCGAGGAAGAGGAAGCTGCCGATCGGCCGGTCCGGGCTCGCGAGACCGGCGCGGGAGCGCAGCACCGCGTCGGAGACGACCCGCACGGCCTGGTCCTGGCCGACGACCCGCTCGTGCAGATGCTCCTCCAGACCCAGCAGCCGCTCCTTCTCCTCCTGGGTGAGGCTGGCGACGGGGATGCCGGTCTGCCGGGACACCACCTCGGCGACGGCCCCCGCGGTGACCTCCAGGTCCAGTCCCTCGTCCGCCTCGCCGCCGCCGGCCGCGTCCTCGATCCGCTGCCTCAGCTCGACGATCCGGTCCCGCAACTGGGTGGCCTGCTCGTACTGCTCGTCCGTGACCGCCTGGTCCTTGTCCCGGACGAGCTGCTCGACCTCGCGCTCCATGGCGCGCACGTCCGTGCCCTTCGTCCGGGCGCCGAGACGGACCCGGGCGCCGGCCTGGTCGATCAGGTCGATGGCCTTGTCCGGCAGCCGCCGGTCGGTGAGGTACCGGTCGGACAGCTCCACGGCCGCGACCAGCGCCTCGTCGGTGTAGCGGACCTGGTGGTGGGCCTCGTAGCGGTCCCGCAGCCCGCGCAGGATCTCGATCGTGTCCGGCACCGACGGTTCGGGCACCAGGATCGGCTGGAAGCGGCGGGCCAGCGCCGCGTCCTTCTCGATCCGCCGGAACTCCTCCAGCGTCGTCGCGCCCACGATGTGCAGCTCGCCGCGGGCCAGCGGCGGCTTGAGGATGTTGCCCGCGTCCAGGGAACCGCCCTCCCCGCCTCCGCCGGCGCCGACGACGGTGTGCAGTTCGTCGATGAAGACGATCAGCCGGTCGGAGTGGGTGCGGATCTCGTCGACGATGGTGTTCAGGCGTTCCTCGAAGTCGCCCCGGTAGCGGGTGCCGGCGACCACGCCGGTCAGGTCCAGGGCGACGACCCGGCGCGCGGTGAGGACGTCGGGCACGTCGCCGTCGGCGATGCGCTGGGCGAGCCCCTCCACGACGGCGGTCTTGCCGACACCCGCGTCGCCGATCAGCACCGGGTTGTTCTTGCCGCGCCGGGAGAGCACCTCGATGGTCTGCTCGATCTCGTCGTCGCGTCCGATCACCGGGTCGATACGGCCCTGGCGGGCCAGGTCGGTGAGGTCACGCCCGTACTTGTCCAGCGTGGGCGTGCCGGTGGGCCGGGGCCGCTCCGCCCGGTCCTGCGGGGCGTCGGGGGCCTCCGTCGCACCGCCCGAGGGCGCGAACCGGGCCGCGTTGAGGATGTGGCCGGCCGCGGAGTCCGGGTTCGCCGCGAGGGCGCTCAGCACGTGCTCCGGACCGATGTGGCCCGCGCCGCGCGACCGGGCCAGGTCGTGGGCGTCCAGCAGGGCGCGCTTGGCGGCCGGGGTGAGGGACAGCGAGGTGAGCGCCGGCGACTCGCCCGGCGGGTGCTGGGCCGGGCCCGACCGCTCGTCGATCTCCGTCGCGAGGGAGTCGGGGTCGGCGCCGGCCCGGCTCAGCAGCGTGCGCGTCGGCTCCGTCACGAGGGCCGCGCGCAGCAGGTGCTCGGTGTCCAGATCGCGGCTGCCGTGCTCGGCGGCGTACTGCGCCGCGCCGCGGACCAGGTCCCTGGCCGGCTGGCTGAGGAGCTGGCCGATGTTGATCTGGCGGGGGCCGGGGCGGGGCCCGCCGAAGAAGCGGGCCAGGAATTCACCGAAGGGGTCGTTGTAGCCCTCCGGGCTGGTGAAGCCGCTGGTCATGGCGTTCCGTTCCATCGACTGCACTGCCGGTGCGACGGGTGCCCCTGCCGTGCGGTGCTAACCCTGCGAGGTGGGTGGGGACACCGTGTCCACCTTGTCACGGTCGTTGGTGGGCAGCACGTTGTGCCGGGTGGTCCGGGTGGTCGCCCCCAGTCCCCCCGGCGCCCTTCCAGGGCGCCGTCCTACCGCCGCTCGGTGAGGACGCGCGGGCCCGACTCCGTGATCGCCACCGTGTGTTCCGCGTGGGCCGCCCTCGAACCGTCGTTCGTCCTGAGGGTCCAGCCGTCGGGGGCCTCGTGGTAGCCGTCCGTGCCGCCGGCGATGACCATGGGCTCGATCGCCAGGACCAGGCCGGGGCGCAGCCGGAAGCCCCGGCCCGGCCGGCCCTCGTTGGGCACCGGCGGGTCCTCGTGCATCCGGCGGCCGATGCCGTGCCCGCCGAAGCCGTCCGGGATGCCGTAGCCGGCGGCCCGGCAGACCGCGCCGACGGCATGGGCGATGTCGCCGATGCGGTGGCCCACGACGGCCGCCTCGATGCCGGCCGCGAGGGCCCGTTCGGCGGTCTCGATCAGCCGCAGGTCCGCCGGACGCGGCCGGCCCACGGTGAAGCTGATCGCCGAGTCGCCGGCCCAGCCGCCGAGCTGTGCGCCGCAGTCGATCGAGACCAGGTCGCCGTCGCGCAGCCGGTAGCCGTCGGGGATGCCGTGGACGATCGCCTCGTTCACGGACGCGCAGATCACCGCCGGGAACGGGGTGGGAGCGAAGGACGGCCGGTAGCCGAGGAACGGTGAGGCCGCCCCCGCGGCGCGCAGCACGTCGCGCGCCACCTCGTCCAGCTCCAGCAGGGAGACCCCCACGTCGGCGGCGTCCCGCACGGCCGTCAGCGCACGCGCGACCACCTGTCCCGCCTCGTACATGGCATCGATCGATGTGTCCGTCTTCAGCTCCACCATGCCAATTACTATACCGGTATTAGAATGACGGCATGGTGCGCACCCCGTTGACCCCCGAAGAGCGCGAACGCGGCGAGCGGCTCGGCGGCCTCCTCCGTGAGGCCCGAGGCGGCCGCAGCATGACCGAGATCGCGGCGGTCGCCGGCATCTCCGCCGAGACCCTCCGCAAGATCGAGACCGGCCGGGCCCCGACCCCGGCCTTCTTCACGGTCGCCGCCCTGGCCCGGGCCCTCGGGCTGTCCCTGGACGAGCTGGCGGAGCGGTGCGCGCTCGTGCCGGTGTGAGGCGGGAGGGAGGGGAGTCCCGCCCCTCCCGCGTCGTCCCGGAAAACTCCCCGTAGCCGCGCCGTAACACAACTGGTGTTTTCTACGGACCGTGATGTTGCGGTCGCACGGGAGGTGGACGATGGCTCCGGATCGGCTCCCGGCCCCGGTGCGGGAGTTCGCGGACTACCTGGACGGCCTCCTGGGGCGCCTGGACCAGGGCGCCGGCTGGTGCGCGGTGTTCTGGCAGCGCGACCCGGACGGCATGCGAGCCTGTCTCGACGGGCACGAGGTGCCGCCGTGGGACGTCGTCGAGGCGCTGCTCCAGGACCTGGCCGCGGAGTACGGCACACCGGCCGCCGCCCAGGACGCGGAACGGGCCCGGCCTCTGCACCTCGCCGCCCTCGTCGCCCACGACGACCGGCCCGGAGGCCGCGACGCCCTGGAGGGCCGGCTCGACGTCATGCTGCGCGAACAGCGCCACGCGGTCGAGCACCAGGCCGAACTGGGCCGTCTGCTGGCCGCCGCGGCCGACCGCGACGAGGCCGACGCCCTCCGCCTCGACCTCGCCTGGGCCCACGACGACCACGAGCGGGCCACCGCCCGCTGCGCCGAACTGCGGTACCGGATCGCGGAGGCCGACCGGCGAGCGGAGGACGGACGGCGCGCGGAGGACGCGCGGACGCCGCACCCGCACCCGGCGCGCCGGACCGCCGCCGGCCCCGCCCCGAGCGCCACGGCGTCCGCGTACGCCGATGCCCCGATCGGTACGGCGCCGACGTACGCCGATGCCGTGAGCGCCACGGCGCCCACGTACACCGACGTCCTGACCGCCACGCCGTCCGCGTACGCCGACTCCCCGGGCGCCCCGGCGCCCACCACGTACACCGACGGCCCGACCGCCTCCGCCGCACCCGCACCCGCCCCCGATCCCGTCCCCGCGCCCACCCCCAAGCAGCGCAAGCGCAGGCGGGGCAGTGCCCGTTTCGCCGGTCTGGTGGAGGAGGAGACCGCCGGTCCCGTCGTCGTACCGCCCGCCGCCGAACCCGCGCCGTCCGCGTTCGCCACGTCCCCGTCCGCCGTGCCGGCCGCGTCCCCGTACGCCGCGCGCCGCGCCCCACGCGGGGCGCGCTTCGCCGGGGCCGCCGGGGCCGCCGAGGCCGTGGCGGAGCGGCCGGAGCCGGGGGGCGAGGCGTGGGCCGAGCCGGGGGACGCGGTGGCGCGGCGGGAGAGCGCCGAGGCGGTGGACCGGCTGGTGCGGCTGCGCGCCGAGAGCCGCAGCGGAGAGGCCCACGCGCTGCTCGCGGAACTCGCGTACTGGCCCGCCGCCCGGATCCCGCTGCTCGCCGCCGACCTCCGCCGCGCCGGGCTCGACGCCGACTGGACGACCCTGCTGTGGGAGGCCGCCTCGCTGCCCGCCGACCGGCTGGTCGCCGCCGCGGACGCCCTGGCCGGGGCGGGGCACACGGCCGACGGGGAGCGGATCCTGCGGCAGGGCGTCGTCCGTCCGGCCGACGAGATCGGGGAGGCCGCCCGCGGTCTGCTCGCCCAGGGCCGCCGCCCCGCGGCACGGGCGCTGCTCGACGCCTACGTCCGGGTGCGCACCCCCGAGGAGGCGGCCCGCAGCGCCGCCCCGGACCCGAGGGTCCTCGCCCCGCTGCTGCTGGAGGCGGCCCGGGACGTGTCCGACGAGCGGCACCGGTACCTGGCGCACGCCCTGCGGGCCGCCGGTCTCACGGTCTGACCGGTGCCCGCCGGGTACGCCGTACGGCCGTGGCTCACCCACCGGAGTGTGAAACGCGATCGACACCGCGGGTTGACGACGATGGTCTTGGCAAGCCCGTCCGGGAGGCTTACGTTCGTCCCTCTACGGCCGTCGTCTACGGGCGTAGAGGCTCTGGCGTTCCCCGTCGAAGGAGCAGCTCATGGCCAACGTCGTCCGTGCCGCCCTGGTCCAGGCCACCTGGACCGGCGACACCGAGTCCATGGTGGCGAAACACGAGGAGCACGCCCGTGAGGCGGCCCGGCAGGGGGCGAGGATCATCGGGTTCCAGGAGGTGTTCAACGCCCCCTACTTCTGCCAGGTCCAGGAGCCGGAGCACTACCGCTGGGCCGAGCCGGTCCCCGACGGGCCGACCGTCCGGCGCATGCGGGACCTGGCCCGCGAGACGGGCATGGTGATCGTCGTCCCCGTCTTCGAGATCGAGCAGTCCGGCTTCTACTACAACACCGCGGCCGTGATCGACGCCGACGGCTCGTACCTCGGCAAGTACCGCAAGCACCACATCCCCCAGGTCAAGGGCTTCTGGGAGAAGTACTACTTCAAGCCGGGCAACCTGGGCTGGCCCGTCTTCGACACCGCCGTCGGCAAGGTCGGCGTCTACATCTGCTACGACCGGCACTTCCCCGAGGGGTGGCGGCAACTCGGCCTCAACGGAGCCCAGTTGGTCTACAACCCGTCGGCGACCCACCGCGGCCTCTCCGCCCACCTGTGGCGGCTGGAGCAGCCCGCGGCCGCCGTCGCCAACGAGTACTTCGTCGCCGCCATCAACCGGGTGGGCGTGGAGGAGTACGGCGACAACGACTTCTACGGGACCTCCTACTTCGTCGACCCGCGCGGCCAGTTCGTCGGCGAGCCGGCCGGCGACAAGGACGAGGAACTCGTCGTCCGCGACCTCGACTTCGACCTGGTCGAGCAGGTGCGGCAGACCTGGGCCTTCTACCGCGACCGCCGCCCCGACGCCTACGAGGGGCTGGTGCGGCCGTGAGCGACGACCTGTACGCCCGCCACCGCAGGGTCCTCCCGGACTGGCTCGCCCTCTACTACGACGAACCGCTGGAGATCACCCACGGCGAGGGCCGGCACGTCTGGGACGCGCGGGGCGCCCGGTACCTCGACTTCTTCGGCGGCATCCTCACCACGATGACCGCCCACGCGCTGCCCGAGGTCGCGAAGGCGGTCGGTGAACAGGCCGGACGGATCGTCCACTCGTCCACGCTCTACCTCAACCGGCCGATGGTGGAACTCGCCGAACGCATCGCCCGGGTGAGCGCCGTCCCCGACGCCCGCGTCTTCTTCACCACCTCCGGCACCGAGGCCAACGACACGGCCCTGCTGCTGGCGACGGCGTACCGGCGCAGCAACACCGTGCTGGCGATGCGCAACAGCTACCACGGCCGCTCCTTCAGCGCGGTCGGCGTCACCGGCAACCGCGGCTGGTCCCCGACCTCCCTGTCCCCCCTCCAGACGCTGTACGTCCACGGCGGCGTACGCACCCGCGGCCCCTACGCCACGCTCGACGACCGCGCGTTCATCGCGGCCTGCGTGGAGGACCTGAAGGACATCCTCGGCCACACCCGCCCGCCCGCCGCGCTGATCGCCGAGCCGATCCAGGGCGTCGGCGGCTTCACCTCGCCCCCGGACGGGCTCTACGCGGCGTTCCGCGAGGTGCTGCACGAGCGCGGGATCCTCTGGATCGCCGACGAGGTGCAGACCGGCTGGGGCCGCACCGGCGACCACTTCTGGGGCTGGCAGGCACACGGCCGCAACGGCCCGCCGGACATCGTCACCTTCGCCAAGGGCATCGGCAACGGCATGTCCGTCGGCGGTGTCATCGCCCGCGCCGAGATCATGAACTGTCTGGACGCCAACAGCATCTCGACCTTCGGCGGCACCCAGATCACCATGGCGGCCGCCCTCGCCAACCTCGCCCACCTGCTGGAGCACGACCTCCAGGGCAACGCCCGGCGGGTCGGCGGACTGCTCATCGAACGGCTGCGGGCCGTCACCGCGCACGACCCGGGCGTACGGGAGGTGCGCGGGCGCGGACTGATGATCGGCGTCGAGCTCGTCCGGCCCGGCACCGACGAGGCCGACCCGGACCGGGCGGCCGCCGTCCTGGAGGCGGCCCGCGCGGACGGCCTGCTGATCGGCAAGGGCGGCGGCCACAGCACCAGCGCCCTGCGCATCGCACCGCCGCTGTCCCTGACCGTCGCGGAGGCCGAGGAGGGCGCCGCGATCCTCGACGGCGCACTGAGGAGCACGCAGCGCTGAGGAGCACGCGGCACCGAGGAGCACGCGGCACCGAGGAGCACGCGGCACCGAGGAGCACGCAGCAGCACCACCGTGAGCGAGGGAACAACGCCATGACCAGCACCTGGGAGTACCGGGGGCCCGCGGAGGCCCTGGAACCCGCCCTGTCGGTCCGTCAGGTCCTCGCCCTGGACCGCGTGCTGGCCGGCGAGCCGGAGGTCGTGGCCGGCGCCGCCCAGCTCGACCGGCCCGTGCGCTGGGTGCACGTAGCCGAGGCCGCCGACGTCGGCGTGATGCTCAGCGGCGGCGAGATGGTGCTCACCACTGGGGTGCTGCTCGCCGGCGACGAGAACGGACAGGCCGAGTACGTCCGCTCCCTGCACCGCGCGGAGGCCGCCGCCGTCGTCCTGGGCCTCGGACGGGCCTTCCCCGCGCCGCCGGACGTGATGCGGCGCACGGCCGAGCGGTGCGGGCTGCCCATGGTCGTCCTGCACCGGCCGTTCCCGTTCGCCGAGCTGACGGAGGAGGTCCAGTCCCGGCTGGTACGGCGGAAGTTCGCCGCCGTCAGCCTCTCCGAGGCCGTACGGACCGCGCTGACCGGGCTCATCACCGCCGGCGCGCCGCTGCAACGCCTGCTCGACGAGGTCGCCCGGCACAGCGGCTGCCCCGTCGTCGTCACCAACCTCGCCCACCGGGTGCTGGCCACCGCGGGGGAGCGGCCGGCCGTCGACGACGTGCTGCGCGACTGGGAGCGCATCGCCCGGCAGGCCGGCGGCAGCGAGGGCGACGGCTGGATCCGCGCCGAACTGGGCGGCCGGGGCGAACGCTGGGGGCAGCTCACCCTGTGCGGCCACCGCGGCCCCGCCGCGGGCGGACGGCTGCTCGCCGACCGGGCCGCCGAGGCCCTCGTCCTGCACCGCATGCTCGGCGGCACCGCCGCCCGCACCTGGGAGGAGCAGTCCGCGCAGGGCCTCTTCACCGACCTGGTCTCCGGCGTCGTACCGGCCCGGCAGCTGCTGCCCCGCGCGCGGGCCGCCGGGCTCCCCGTCAACCGGCGCACCTTCGTCCCGCTCGCCGTCCGCGACGCCGAGCCCGCCCGCCTCGACCGCGTCCTGCGGCTGCTGGGACTGCCCGGCCTGGTCGCCGCGCTCACCGGCGGGGCCACCGCCGTCCTGCTCAGCCTCGCCCGCGACCAGGACGCCGAGGCGCTCACCGCGCACTTCGCGGCCCGGCTGCGCGCCGAGTCGGACGAGGACCGTACCGTCGTCGCCGCGGCCGCCGCGCGGACCGCCTGGGACGACGTGCCCGCCGGGCTGCGCGAGGCGCAGCACGTCGCGGACGCCGTCGCCGACGCCCCGGCCGCCCTCGGCCTCCCGCCCGTCGTCCGCCTCAAGGACGTCCGGCTGCGCGGCCTGGTCCGGCTGCTGCGGGACGACCCGCACGTGCAGTCCTTCGCCGAGCGCGAGCTGGACGGCCTGCTGTGCGCGGCCGGTGACGACCTGCTCGCCGTCCTGCGCACCTATCTCGCCACCGGCCGCAACAAGTCCCGCACCGCACAGCTCCACCACGTCTCCCGGCCCGCGCTGTACCGCCGGCTGGAGGCGATACAGACCCGGCTCGGGGTCGACCTCGACGACTTCGAGCAGGCCGCGTCCGTGCACATCGCGCTCCTCGCGCACGACGCCCAACAGGGATGACCGCGCGCGACCCGCACGCCCGCGCGACAGGGACGACCACGCGCGGCCCGCACGCCCCGCGCAACAGGAGTGAAACATGCGACGACCTGCGAAAACGGCGGTGAAACATGGGCCGGCGGCAACGTGACACGGTGGTACGCGCCACCCCCGCGGACGTGACACGGTGCACCTCCAAGCGGCCCCGTGGACTTCCTACGCTCCCGGTGCGGACGACGGCACGGCCGGCGCCCGCCCCAGCACACCGAGCGACCGGAGGTCCCGATGAGCCGAGTGATCCGCGCCGCCCTCTTCCAGACCGCGTGGACCGGCGACAAGGAGTCGATGATCCGGGTGCACGAGCAGGCGGTGCGCGACGCGGCCGCCCAGGGCGCCGGCATCCTGTGCTTCCAGGAGCTGTTCTACGGGCCGTACTTCTGCCAGGTCCAGGACCCGGCCTTCTACGAGTACGCCGAGCGCGTCCCCGACGGGCCGGTGGTCCGGCGCTTCCAGGCACTCGCCCGGGAACACGGCATCGTCCTCGTGCTGCCGGTGTACGAGGAGGAGCAGCCGGGCGTCCTCTACAACACCGCCGCCGTGATCGACGCGGACGGCTCGTACCTCGGCAAGTACCGCAAGCACCACATCCCGCAGGTCGAGGGCTTCTGGGAGAAGTTCTACTTCCGCCCCGGGAACGCCGGCTGGCCGGTGTTCGACACCGCCGTCGGCAAGATCGGCGTGTACATCTGCTACGACCGCCACTTCCCGGAGGGCTGGCGCGCCCTGGGCCTGGCCGGCGCCGAGATCGTCTTCAACCCGTCGGCCACCTCGCGCGGCCTGTCCGCCTACCTGTGGCAGCTGGAGCAGCCGGCGGCGGCCGTCGCCAACGAGTACTTCGTCGGCGCGATCAACCGGGTCGGCGTCGAGGAACTCGGCGCCAACGACTTCTACGGCACCTCCTACTTCGTGGACCCGGCGGCCCAGTTCGTCGGCGAGGTGGCGAGCGACAAGGAGACCGAACTCGTCGTCCGCGACCTCGACCTGGCCAAGCTGCGCGAGGTCCGCGACCGCTGGCAGTTCTACCGCGACCGCCGCACCGACGCGTACGCGCCGCTGACGGCGCCCTGACGGCCTGCCCGCGGACCGCTGCCGCCGCCCCTGACGGCCGGCGGACCGCTGCCGCCGCCCCTGAGGCCTGCGGACCCCTGCCCGCGCCCCGGACGGTCTCCGGACCGCCGTTCGTGCCCCGGACGGTCTCCGGACCGCCGTCCGTGCCTCGGCCGGACGTCGGACCACGGCCGACGCCCCGTCCGGAGCGCGGGACCCCGCCGGTCCGCGGCAGCGCCGCGGGGGCGCGACCGGCCCCGCACGACCCGCACTGTCCGACCACGACCCAGCGGAGCGTCCACGCATGAGCAGCCGTACCGTCATCCGGGGTGGCCTCGTCGTCACCGCGTCCGACGAGATCCACGCCGACGTCCTGATCGAGGACGGCCGTGTCGCCGCCCTCGCCGCCTCCGGCACCACGGCCGCCGAGGCCTGGACGGCCGAGCGGACCATCGACGCGACCGGGAAGTACGTGATCCCGGGCGGCGTCGACGCCCACACCCACATGGAGCTGCCGTTCGGCGGCACCTTCGCCTCCGACACCTTCGAGACCGGCACCCGGGCCGCCGCCTGGGGCGGCACGACCACGATCATCGACTTCGCGGTGCAGAGCGTCGGCCACACCCTCCGGCAGGGGCTCGACACCTGGCACGCCAAGGCCGAGGGCAACTGCGCCGTCGACTACGGCTTCCACATGATCGTCTCCGATGTGAACCAGGAGACGCTCAAGGAGATGGACCTGCTCGTGGAGGAGGGCGTGACCTCCTTCAAGCAGTTCATGGCCTACCCCGGCGTCTTCTACAGCGACGACGGCCAGATCCTGCGCGCCATGCAGCGTTCCGCCGAGAACGGCGGCCTGATCATGATGCACGCCGAGAACGGCATCGCCATCGACGTCCTCGTCGAGCAGGCGCTGGCGCGCGGCGAGACCGACCCGCGGTACCACGGCGAGGTGCGCAAGGCCCTCCTGGAGGCCGAGGCCACCCATCGCGCCATCCGGCTCGCCCAGGTCGCGGGCGCCCCGCTGTACGTCGTGCACGTCTCGGCGACGGAGGCGGTCGCCGAACTGACCCGGGCACGGGACGCGGGGCTGAACGTCTTCGGCGAGACCTGTCCGCAGTACCTGTTCCTGTCCACCGACAACCTCGCCGAGCCCGGCTTCGAGGGCGCCAAGTACGTGTGCAGCACACCGCTGCGGCCCAGGGAGCACCAGGCGAGCCTGTGGCGGGGGCTGCGGACGAACGACCTCCAGGTGGTGTCGACGGACCACTGCCCGTTCTGCTTCACGGGCCAGAAGGAGCTCGGCCGGGGCGACTTCTCGAAGATCCCCAACGGTCTGCCCGGCGTGGAGAACCGTATGGACCTCCTCCACCAGGCCGTCGTCGACGGGCACATCTCGCGCCGCCGCTGGATCGAGATCGCCTGCGCCGCCCCGGCCCGCATGTTCGGCCTGTACCCGCAGAAGGGCACCATCGCCCCGGGCTCGGACGCGGACGTCGTCGTCTACGACCCGCACGCCGAGCAGACGCTCTCCGCCGCGACGCACCACATGAACGTCGACTACTCGGCGTACGAGGGCCGGCGGATCACCGGCCGCGTCGAGACGGTCCTGTCACGGGGCGAACCCGTCATCACCGAGCGGGAGTACACCGGTCGCGCCGGTCACGGCGTCTACCTCCCGCGCTCCACCTGTCAGTACCTCAGTTAGGGAGTGGCGCCATGGACTTCGGACTCGTCCTGCAGACCGACCCGCCGGCCTCGAAGGTCGTCGGCCTCATGAAGCGCGCCGAGCGCAACGGCTTCACGCACGGCTGGACCTTCGACTCCGCGGTGCTCTGGCAGGAACCGTTCGTGATCTACAGCCAGATCCTGTCGAACACGACGAACCTGAAGGTCGGCCCGATGGTGACGAACCCGGGCACCCGCACCTGGGAGGTCACCGCCTCCACCTTCGCCACCCTCAACGACATGTTCGGCAACCGCACGGTGTGCGGCATCGGCCGCGGCGACTCCGCGATGCGCGTCGCGGGCCGCAAGCCCAACACCCTGGCCCGCATCAGCGAGGCGATGAAGGTGATCCGGGCGCTGGGGAGGGGCGAGGAGGCCGACCTCGGCGGCACCGTCGTCCGCTTCCCGTGGATCGGGCCGGGTGCCGAACTCCCGGTGTGGATGGCGGCCTACGGGCCGAAGGCGCTGAAGATGACGGGAGAGGAGGCGGACGGCTTCATCCTCCAGCTCGCCGACCTGTACCTCACCGAGTACATGGTGAAGGCGGTCAAGGACGCGGCGGCCGCCGCCGGCCGCGACCCCGCCGAGGTGACGATCTGCGTCGCCGCCCCCGCGTACGTCACCGACGACGACTCGCCCGAGGCGCTCGCCCACGCGCGCGAGCAGTGCCGCTGGTTCGGCGGGATGGTCGGCAACCACGTCGCCGACCTGGTCGCCAAGTACGGCGAGCACTCCGCCGCCGTCCCCGACGCACTCACCGACTACATCAAGGCGCGCGAGGGCTACGACTACTCCCACCACGGGCGCAGCGGCAACCCCGACACCCGGTTCGTGCCCGACGAGATCGTCGACCGGTTCTGCGTCGTCGGACCGGTCGAGAAGCACATCGAGAAGCTGAACGCGCTGCGCGAGCTGGGCGTGGACCAGTTCGCCGTCTACGACATGCACGACGCGCAGGAGAAGGTCATCGACGCGTACGGCGCCCAGGTGATCCCGGCCGTCAACGGCTGACCCGCCGCCCGTCCGCTCCCCGGCCGACCCGCCCCCGAGCGTCCGCTCCCCCTCCCCTCCCCACCCCCCACTCCTGTCCTCCCCTCCTCCGCCGTCCCGGGGGAGGGGGCCGGAGACCCGCACGGCCTTTCCGGACCCGTCCCTCGTTTGATTGGCCTGCCCATGACCGACACCGCTCCCGCGGACATACCGCCGACCTCGCACATCACCCGCGCCGACGGCCGGGTGGAGATCGCCCCCGGTGCGCCGCCGCCCAGCGGCCCCTACGCCAACGAGGACCTGCTGCCGGTCCCCGTCGACCGGCGCACCTGGACCACGTACAACTTCTCCGCGCTCTGGGTCGGCATGGCCCACAACACGGCCTCCTGGACGCTGGCCTCCGGTCTGATCGCCGTCGGCATGGACTGGAAGCAGGCCGTGCTCACCATCGCGCTGGCCAATGTGATCGTGCTGGTCCCGATGCTGCTCACCGGGCACGCGGGACCCAAGTACGGCATCCCCTTCCCGGTCTTCGCACGCGCCTCCTTCGGCGTCCGCGGCGCCAACCTGCCCGCCGTCGTCCGGGCGTTGGTGGCGTGCGGCTGGTTCGGCATCCAGACCTGGATCGGCGGCGAGGCGATCTACTTCCTCGCCGGGAAGCTGATCGGCAACGGCTGGAGCGAGGCCGGGACGATCGGCGGCCGGCCCTGGACCATGTGGCTGTCGTTCGCGGTCTTCTGGGCGATCCAGGTCGCGATCGTCCACCGGGGCATGGAGACGATCCGCCGCTTCGAGAACTGGGCCGCGCCCTTCGTGCTCGTCGGCGCGCTGGTGATGCTGGTCTGGATGAGCGACAAGGCGGGCGGCTTCGGCCCGCTGCTCGACCAGCCCTCGCGGCTCGGCTGGGGCGGCGACTTCTGGAAACTGTTCTGGCCCTCCCTGATGGGCATGATCGGCTTCTGGTCCACCCTGTCCCTGAACATCCCGGACTTCACCCGCTACGGCCGCAGCCAGAAGGCGCAGACGTGGGGCCAGGCCCTCGGCCTCCCCACGACGATGACGTTGTTCGCGCTGCTGTCCGTGCTGGTCACCTCGGGTTCGCAGGCCGTGTACGGGGAGGCGGTCTGGGACCCGGTCCAGCTGGCCGCCAAGACCGACAACGTGGTGGGTCTGCTCTTCGCGCTGGTGACGGTCCTGGTGGCGACCCTGTCGGTGAACATCGCGGCCAACCTGGTCTCCCCGGCCTTCGACTTCTCCAACATCGCGCCCCGCAGGATCGGTTTCCGCACCGGCGCGCTCGCCACCTGCGTCCTCGGCGTGCTCATCTTCCCGTGGAAGCTGTACTCCGACCCGCAGGGCTACATCTTCACCTGGCTCGGCCTGGTCGGCGGTCTGCTCGGCACGGTCGCCGGCATCCTCATCGCCGACTACTGGATCCTGCGCCGCGCCGACCTCGACCTGACCGACCTGTACCGCGCCGGCGGGCGCTACTGGTACACGGGCGGCTGGAACTGGCGGGCCGTCGTCGCCTTCGTGGCCGGCGGTGTCCTCGCCGTCGGCGGCGCCGGGTTCGAGCCGCTGATCGACGGCCGGCCCATCCCGGCCCTGGAGCCGCTGGCCGACTACGGCTGGGCGGTGGGGCTGGGCACCTCGATGGCGCTGTACCTGGCGCTGATGCTCCTCGCGGGGCGCGGGCGGCGCCCCGTGTGACCGCGCCCGCTTCACCCTCCGGGCGGCGCCGGCGTCACCTTGTCGACCGCGCCGGCGTCGCCCTCCGGGCCGCGGTCAGTTCACCGAGGCCTGCAAGGAGGCGACCGCTTCCTTCGCCGCCTTGATCGCGCCCTCGTTGATCTCGTCCGTGCTCGGCGCCTTCTTCGTCTCGAAGTCGCTGCCGTTGTAGGTGATGATCACCAGCGCGTTGGAGACCCGGGCGATCACCACGCCCTCACGGGTCTGCTGCTTGTCCTCGGTGGTGAGGTTGACCACGGAGTAGCCCTCCTCCCCGAGTCCCGGCACCGCCCCGCCGCCGCTCTTCTCCGCGATCCGCTCCTTGTACGACGTCCCGGCCGCGTCGTCCGAGTCCATCAGCTCGAAGGAGACGTCCAGCCAGCGGTAGTCGTAGCCCTTGAGCGCGTTCCAGGAGCAGGTGCGGCGGGCGTCGGTGTCCGTCGAGGGGATCTCCTTGCCCGCCGTCTTGGCGCCCGGCACCAGGGAGGAGACCGTCTTCGTCGCCACGCTCGTGCAGGGCGCGGGCGCGGTGGTGAACGTCTTGGCCACGGCGGTGGAGGAGGGCGCGGACGACGACGACTCGGACGGGCTTCTCGACGTGTCCGCGGCCGCCTCGTCCTGGGTCGGGGTGAGCGGCCCGGACGACAGCGCCCAGCCCGCGCAGGCGAGCACGGCCACCGGGGTCAGGCGGGCGGTGAGGGCGAGCGGCAGGGGAAGAGAGCGCACGGCGCACTTTCGTGGGGGAGGGTGCGGACGGAGTCCACGATGCGGACAGGGACGCCAGTGTCACACGACTCCCTGTGGGGCGGAAGGGTGAACTCGCTCCGTACTGACGCGGTGACGGGACGGCTGTCCGGGCCCGGGTGACGGGGTGCCCGTCCGGGCGCGGTGGGGCGGCCGCACGGGCATGGCGGGGGGCTGCGCGGACCGTGACGGCGGGCCGTGCGGGGGCATGGTGGCGGGCTGTGCGGGTCGCGCGGGGCGGGGTGGCGGGCTGTGCGGGTCGCGCGGGGCAGGGTGGGGGGCGCTGCGGGCGTGTGCTCATCGGTCGGCCGCCGTCGACCGTGAGGAACTCCGTGCTCACCGCCCGACGTTCACCACCCGGTCCACGCTCCGGGGCACCTTCGGCAGGGAGCCCCGGGGCCGGGACGGTCGCCGTCGAGTCCGGCGGCCCAGGCGCCCGTCGCGGATCTCGCCGTCCAGCACGGGGGACGTGTTCACGGCAGGCTCAGCTGCATCCTGGCCGTGGTGGCCGCGAACGCCAGTTCCCGGCATACGAGGTGGGCGCGGGTGCCCTCGGGGACGGGCGCCCAGGAGCCCGGGATCCGGGCAGCGGCGAGCAGCGGGCCGGCCAGGGCGGTGGTCTCGCGCGGGGCGGGCTGCGTGGGCACGTACCGGGTGACGGGCAGCACACCGAGAAGCCTGTGCCGCCGCGTCCGCAGCAGGCCCGCCCCGGTGAGGCGCGCGGTCGTCGCGGCCAGGACCGGCTCCGCCTCGACCCGCATCCAGTGGTGGGCGCGGCGAGCCTGCGGGGCGAGCACGAGGCGTTCGAGCAGGTGGTCGCAGACGGGGTCGGCGGCGCGGGACGCGTCGGTGACCTGGACGCTGTGCGGGCCGACCGCGACCCGCCCGGCGGCGTGCAGGTCGAGCAGGGCGGCCGCGACCAGGCACAGGCCCAGTTCAGCGCGCCAGCCGCGTACGCCGGAAGGGCCGAGCCGGTCGTACGCGGTGAGCAGCAGCGTCTCGTGGAGCGGCGCGGGCACCGCTCTCGCGTCCGCGGCCTCCGTGGCCTCCGCGCGCTCCTCGTCAGGTGTCGCCACGGGCCACCGGGTCCAGGGCATCGAGGAGTCGTCCGGGCGCCCAACTGCCGTAGGCACCCCGCCGGTGAAGGAGCGCCTCCCGGTCCACGGCCGCCGCGCCGCCCGCTACGCGCGCGAGGAAGAGGACGTGGTCGCCCGCTGGGACGGTGCGCTCCACGAGGCACTCGGCGTGGGCGAGGACGCCGTCCGTGAGGACGGGGGCGCCCTTCGCGCCGTCGGCGGACCGCCACGGCACCCGCGCGAACTTGTTCCGTCCCTTGCCCGCGAAAAGCCGTGACATGGCGGCACCCGACGCGTCGAGGACGTTCACCACGAACGCCCCCGACGACACGATCGCGGGCAGCGTCTGTGCGCCCCGGTCCACGCAGACCAGCAGCAGCGGCGGGCTCGCGGACACGGCGGTGAGCGCGTTGCAGGTGAAGCCACGGGGCTCGCCGTCGGCGCCCAGCGCGGTGACCACGTACACCGGGGTCGGGAAGGATCCGAAGAACTCCTTGAAGAAGCCGGATGCGGGATCGGTGGGGCTCACAGCAGCTCGTGCTCGATCTCGCGGAGCGCCTTGTAGCCGCGCTCGATCTCGGACGGATCGCGGTGGACGAGGAAGACGACGCCGGGTGAGGAGTTGAGATCGACCGTGGGCCGGGTCACGGTGCCCTCCGCCTTGCGGAAGCGGCTGCTCTGGAAGGCGGGCAGACGGCTGAGCGCCGCCTCGAGTTCCGTCGTGGGCAGGGGGAGTGCGCGGTGGGCGACGAGGTTGATGCAGCGGGCGTGCTCGCGGCGCTCGTAGCGCGGGGGACGCGCCGTGAGGAGCGGCGCGTCGGCGGTGTGGCAGTCGAGGGTGAGACCGACCTGGTCGGCGCCGGTGCAGCGGGTGAGGGCGACCGGGTTGGCGAGGCCGGAGACGCGGGCGCCGGTCTCCAGGAGCCGGGGGCCCGCCGGGGTGAGGATCAGCTCGGTGTGGCCGGGCCCGTCGGTGACGGCGAGAGCGTCGAGGACCCGTTCCACGTACGGGAACAGGGCGTGCGCCGCCGGGGTGTCGGGATCGAGCAGGTCCTCGTAGTCGTAGATGAGGCGCTTGTCGCCGGTGACGGCCGGGCGTTTGCGGCTGATCCACGCGTCGGTGATCCAGTGCCGGCCGTCGCGGCTGACGGTGTTGACGACGTACTCGTCGCCCTCCAGGTACTCCTGGACGAGTACCGCTTCGTTCGGGCACAGCATCAGGTTCGTCTTGCCGATGGCCGCCTCGTACGCGGCACGGATCTCGTCGTCGGTGTCGCAGGCGTAGACGTCCTCGGAACCCGCGCTGTCCAGGGGCTTCACGACGACCCGGTGCAGGCCCCGTTCGCGCCGCCACGAGAGGAGGTCGCCGAGGTCGGAGGAGCTGTGCTGGCGCGGTGCCGGCACGCCCGCGCGGACGAGGGCCGCCATCATCAGGTCCTTGTCGCGGCGGGCCGCCGACAGGGCCGGGTCGTTGCCGCGCAGACCGAACCGGGCGGCGAGCCGGTCCGCGGTCTCCACGCCGAACTCGCTGGCGGCGATCACGGCGACCGGCTCCAGGGCCGCCAGCCGAGCCGTCACACCCTCCGGGTCCGCCGGGTACGTCAGGTCCGCGGCGAAGACCTCGACCGGCAGGCTCGCCGCGAACGTCTCGGGCAGGCCGGCTCGTGAACGGATGTGCACGATGCGGTGGTCGGCAGCCGCCTGGCGGGCCAGCAGGGCGCCGGTGGTGAGTGCGTCCACGAGGGCCAGGACGGGACGGCCGGCGGAGTCGGTCGCGCCCATCAGACCAGAACCGAGCCGTTGTCCGCACGGTGGGCGCGGCTGCGTCGGCGGTCGAGGTGCACGAAGGTGCGGTGCAGCCAGCGGTCCTTGCCGTCGTAGCGCGGCTCGAAGTCGGTACGGCCGTGCACGACGAGACGGTTGTCGACGAAGACCAGCTCGCCGGGGGCGAGGACCAGCGAGGTGGCGGCGCCCATCATCGTGGTGCGCAGCCGGGCCAGGGCGTCGGCGGCCCGCTCGTCGAGCGGTTTCGTGGCGTTGAAGTCGACCCGGAGGTCGGGGTCGTCGGGCGCGCCGACCAGCACCGGGTGGGGCGCGGTCAGCTCGGCCGAGCGGAACGACGGGGGTGCCTCGGTCACGTAGCGGGGCGACTGAAGGATCTTCAGGTCCGTCTCGTCGATGAGCGGCAGCACACGCCGCACCGAGCAGACCTCCGTGCCCGCGGTGCCCTCGTGATCGCTGCGCAGGCACATCAGTCCCACGTAGTCGGGGCGGTACGGATGGAAGGCGTTCTCTATGTGGAACTCGAGGGGAACGGAGCCGCCGTTGGACTGCGTGGCGGCGAGCGAGGGGACGGGCACCACGTTCTGCACGAGCGCGCCGTGCTTCTCGTCGCGGTAGGCGATGACCTCGCCGAGGTTCTGCCCGATCAGCATGGTGACGGCGGCGGGTATGGTCGCGGCGCGCTCCACCGAATCGACGACCGTGGGCGTGTCGGGCAGCATGGACTCGTCGACGGGCAGGTTCGCGACGGTGAGCGTGCCGTCGCGGCCCGGGTCGGCGCGGAAGGCACGCACCACCTCGCTCAGGCGCAGCGGCAGGCGGCAGCTGAGGCGGCGGGCGTGCCGCCCCCATGCGGGGTCGTCGACGCGGCGCGGCTCCTGGGCGGCCAGCTCGGCGGCCAGCTCGGCGAGCTCGGCGCGCTCGGCATCGGTCAGGGTGAAGCGAAACTCGTTCCGGTCGTACGGAAGGTGGGTGTCGGTCACGGTCTGCCTCTCAGTACGGCGGCTCGGGGCGGGCCGGGGCCCGCCCGATGGCGGGAGCGGTCGCGGGTGTCGTCGGAAGCCGCGGTTGCCGGTGGCGCACGCGGGGCCGGACGGTTGTGGCGCCGTCGGCGTGCGCGGTGCCGCCCGCGGTCAGGTGCCTGGTTCCAGCAGACCCCGCAGTGCGCGCGTGTCGACCTTGCCGTTGGCGGTCAGCGGCACGTGTCCGATGGCCACGAAGTGGGTGGGAACCATGTAGTCCGGCAGGGCGGCGCCCAGGTGCGCGGTGAGGATCGCGGCATCCACGCCGTGCCCCTCCGCGGGGACGACGTACGCGGCGAGGGAGCGGGAGCGGGCGGCGCCGACGGCGATGACGACGGTCTCGGCAACCGACGCATGTGTGCGCAACCGCGCTTGGATCTCGCCGAGTTCGATGCGAAAGCCGCGGATCTTCACCTGGTGGTCGGCACGCCCGAGGAATTCGAGGTCCCCGTCGGGCAACCACCGCGCGAGGTCGCCGGTGCGGTACAGGCGGGCACCGGGCGGACCGAACGGGTCGGGCAGGAAGCGCTCCTCGGTCAGGTCGGGGCGGCCCAGGTAACCCCGGGCGACACCCGCGCCACCGATGAACACCTCACCGGGCACGCCGGTCGGCACCGGTTCGAGCCGGTCGGTGAGCACGTACATGGTGGTGTTGGGGATGGGCGCGCCCAGCGGGATCAGTTCGGTGCCGGGCGGCTCGGCGATGACCTGCCCGGAGTTGCCGATGGTGATCTCGGTCGGCCCGTACTCGGTGGCTACGGCGGTGCCTCCGGGCCCTGCGGAATCGATCCATCTGTGTGCGAGGTCGGCCGTGAAGGCGTCCCCGGCGGCGATGACGAGCCCGGCCAGTCCGCGGATCTCGTCAGGGGCCAGGTCGACGCTGAGCAGGTCCAGGTGGCCCGGCGTCATCTTGATGAAGCTGTACGGGGCGCCGGCCGCGAGCAGGTCGCCCAGGTCGGCGATGTCCAGCGGGTCGGGCAGCAGATGCACGGGCTGCCCGGTGATCAGCGGGGTGAACAGGCTGGGTATGCCGAGGTCGAAGGAGATCGAGGAGAAGACGGGCGCCCCTCCGGTGCCGCGCGCCGCGTACGCGTCCGCCGTCCACCGGAGGTAGTTGGCGAGCCCGCTGTGCTCGATCATCACCCCCTTGGGGCTGCCCGTGGAGCCCGACGTGTAGATGACGTACGCGAGGGCGTCCGGATCGGCGGGGACGCCGGTGGGCGCGGTGGACAGCGCGTCGAGGGCGCGGCGCTCCGCGTCGTCGTCGAGGAGGACGGCGGTGTACGTGTCCGGGCCCGGCTCGCCGAGCGCGGACACCTGCTGGGAGTCGGTGACGACGAGGTCGCATCCGGCGGCGTCGATCATGTGCCGGAGGCGTCCGGCCGGCAGCGCCGGGTCGAGTGGCAGATAGCCCGCCCCCGCCTTCCAGACGGCCAGCAGCGCGGGCAGCAGCTCGGGTCCACGACGCAGCGAGACGCCGACGAGCCGGTCGCGCGTCGCTCCCAACCTGCGTAAGCGATGGGCGAGTTGATTGGCCCGCTCGTCGATCTGCCGGTACGTGAGGACGGTGCCGCCCGTCTTCACGGCGGGCGCGTCCGGGGTGCGGGCGGCCTGCGCCTCGATGAGCTCCGGCACGGTGGCGCGGCCGCGGTCGACGGTGCCGCCCCGGCTCCAGGTGCCGAGCAGTCGCTCGCGCTCGTCGCCGGGCAGGTACGCGGCGAGGGCGTCCCCGTCGGGGTCGGTGGCCATCGCGGTGAGGACCGCGCGGTAGAGGCCGGGCAGCAGGGCGGCGAAGGAGGGGGAGAGGACGCCGGGGGAGATCGTGAGGGTGAGGGCCGTGGGGGTCAGGGCCGTGGGGGTGGTGGCGACGTGGAGGGCGTACGCCCCTCCGGGGACGGCGCCCTCGTCGGCGAAGAGCACGCGTGGGTGCCGGCCCGTTGACTGCGCACCGGTTCCCGCCTCGTGGAAGGGCGCGAGCCGCTTTCCGACGCTCAGTGCCAACTCCCGCCATGTGACGGGCACGTCGTCCATCACGGCGAGAAGGCGACGGCCGTTGCGTACGGTCTCCGTACGGAACGACGGCTCGGGCGTGAGCATCGCCAGCACCTTCAGGTGTGCGGCGAGCAGCACGTCGTCCAGGCCGTCGTGGCCGCAGACCGCGGCGAGCGCCCGGAGCCCGTCGGCGAGGTCGCCGCAGGGGACGGTGGCCGTGGTGCCCGGCTCGCCCTCGGTCCCGCGCCAGGCGGACGGCAGCGTGAACAGCGGCCCGGCGGCCGTGGTGGTGTCCGTGCCCATCAGTCGTCCTGTCCCCGGTCCGCGAACAGGTTGTACACGCTGGTGCCCCGGTACTCGGCGGGCTGCTCCACGCTCACGCGCATACCGTGCTTCTCGAACAGGGACCTGACAGCGACGAGTTCGCCGTGGTCGTCCTCGACTTCGACGGCGGCACGGGCGATCTTCGGCCACAGCTCCTCGCCGATGCCTTCGAGGACCTTGACCTCGAAGCCCTCGACGTCGATCTTGAGGAAGTCGATGCGGTCGATGCCGAGCCGCTCGGCGACGGAATCCAGCCGTTCGACGGTGCACGGCACCTTCTGCTGCCCTTCGAAGCGCCCTTCGAGGAGTTCGTCGGCCTCCTCGACGAAAACCTCGGCGCGCACCGCGTCCAGGGTCGACGCGACGTTTTCGATGTACGACTTCACCAACGCCTTGTCGACGGCCGGATCGGCGTCGAAACCGGACATCATCGTGTACTGCGGGTAGAACGTGAGCTCGCGGGTCTCTGCCGTGTCACCGAGCGCCATATTGAGCGGCGTGACGTGGGGCAGGGACGCCACGTTCTTGCAGAGCGCCTCGAAGGTCTGCGGGACCGGCTCGAAGGAGAACACCCGGGCGTCCGGAAAACGCTCGGACATGAAGAGGGCGAACATGCCGATATTGGCGCCCACGTCGAACACCACGGCATTTTCGGGGAGCTGGAGACCGCCGGGCGGGACGTACGACTCCTCCTCGAATATCTCCTTGTAGAGGTAGTCGGTCTCGTTGCGGTTGATGCCGTGCACCAACAGACCGTTGCCCAAGATCTTCTGACTGCTCAAGAGGTGCTTCCCCCGGTTGAGGCGGTCGAAACGTCGATTTTCGGTCAGGGTGTCAGGCTGGCGGCGAGGAGCGCCGGTGTGGGGTTGCGGAAAACGGCGGAGCTGCGGAAGTTCACCCCCCGTTTCCGGGCCTCGATCACCACCTCGACGACCTTCAGTGAATCGCCGCCGAGGTCGAAAAAGTTGTCGTCGCGGCCGACTTCGGCTCCTAGCAACTTCCCCCAGATGTCGCGTAGTTCCTGTTCTATCGAGTCACGCGAGAGGCTGCTGTTGATCACGTCGGCAAGGTAACACGGTGATCACGACGCCTGGAAGTGTCTCTCTCAGAGAGTGAGACGGCTATTGCGTCGTCCCTGGTGGTGGCGGCTCACTGTGGACAGGGCTTGGTCAACATGCGTTATTCTCCGGCGCGTTGGCGGGACAAGGGCACGAGGATTCGGTGACCCTTTGTCTCGCGTTTGTGTATTCGGCGAGGGCCTGTAGGGTCGCGCCTTCCTGGGAACGGAAAGGAACACATTTGTCCGCCGTAACGGGCACCACCGCCAACGAGACAGCTGATACCGGGACAGTCGATACCGGGACAGCCGAGACAACCGAGACGGCCGAGACCTTCGCGACCGAAAAGCCGGACGGGCCCCGCACAACGCCCGCCGCCACCCAGGAATTGCGCGCCGCGACCCTGCGCGAGCTGCGCCGGTGGATGGTGTCCTCGGGGCACTGGGACGAGGTCGAGCGGTGCGTGCCGAAACTCCGCGCCCAGCTGGAGCGGATCGGCCCGCTGGACGAGCGCGTCGTCATGGTCGCCTACGGCGGGGGCAAGGACAGCGCGTACACCACCGCCTTCGTGCGGTCCATGCAGCTACGCCTGTTCGAACTGGCCGGAACGACCTTCCGGTTGCGCGTGGTGACGATGCGTCACGCGGGCACACCGGGCGCCGTGATGCGCAACATCGACCGCACCTACAACGCCCTGAACCTGCCGGCCGACCCCGACTGCGAGCAGTTCCTCATCGACGGCGACGAGATCACGCCGTTCCATGTCGACCTGCCGCAGCGCGACCACGTCATCGCCCGCAACCGCCTGGACGTCCTCGTCACCGGCCACCGCACGCTCGGCGACGGCCGTCCCACCTTCTGCAACGCCTGCAACCTCAGTGCCGCGCACGCCTTCGGCCTCGGGGCCGCGCACGACGGCGGCGTCGACCTCATCATCACCGGCGACTCCCCCTACGAGCAGCGCACCTACCTGGTGTGGATCCACCGCCTCGCCGAACGACTGGGCGTTGCTCCACAGGGCGCCGAACGCACCGGATTCCGCGGTGTGCTGAAGGCCACGGACAACATCGGGCGGGCCTGGTTCGAGGACATCTACGGCAAGGACGCCACGGACCTGGTCGAGGAACGCCGCGTCCACCACGACATCCCCGACCATATGCGCTTCTTCTCCATCTACGACGACACGGAGTACGCGTCCGGCGACCACTGGGAGCTGCTCACCGACTACCTGGGCTTCCAGTTCGACGATGTGGCCTTCAGCTTCTCCGAATCGGACTGCGGCAACCCGGCGCTCATGGCGCACATCCGCGGCCTCAAGTGCGAGCGCGTGTACGGCCGCAGCTACGCGGAGGGCCTCGACGAGTACGTGGCCTTCGGCAAGCAGCTGATGGTGAAGAAGGAGTTCCCCGAACACCTGATAGAGATGATCTCCGCTCGGTACGAGGGTGAGGGGGCCGTCGAGCGCATGCGGGCCGCCATGGACGCGTACGCCCTGGACAACTTCGGCATCACCGAGGAGCAGCTGGCCTGCATGGTGCGCTCGCCGTTCACGGACGGCGCGGCCGGCCTCGCCGACTACCTCAAGGCCGAGCAGCCGCACCTGGAGGGGGAAACGGGACGCCTGACCGAGCTGGTCAACGGCTCGGCGCCGCGGGACGACGCCGACGCGCGGCTGGTCGCCGAGCTGGAGCGGTTCAGCGGTCTGTCGCTCGCCCAGCTGGGCGTCCTGGCGACCAGCACCGGACGCCCACTCACCGGTATCGGCCAGTCGCAGCCGGTCGACCTCATCCTGGAGGGCGACCCGCACAAGCTTCGTATCTCCACCCGGCACACCCCCGACGGACAGCCCGTCGAGGAACTCATCTCCGGCAGGTAGGCACAGCACATGGACGTCGTGGAGGCGGGGGCCATCGGGGCCGCCGCGATCGCCGCGGGCACCGTCAACGCGGTGGTCGGCTCCGGAACCCTCATCACCTTCCCCACCCTGCTGGCCTTCGGCTACCCGCCGGTCCTGGCCAACGTCTCCAACAGCATCGGCCTGGTGCCGGGCACCCTCAGTGCCGCGTACGGCTATCGCCGTGAACTCCGCGGCCAGCTGCGGAGGGTACTGAGATTCGGGGCGGGCTCCCTGCTCGGCGGCGTGCTGGGCGCGCTGCTCCTGCTGAAGCTGCCGTCGGGCGCCTTCGACGCGGTGGTGCCCGTCCTGATCCTCGCCGGCTGCGTGCTCGTCCTGTTCCAGCCGCGCCTCAACGCGTGGCTGAAGAAGCGGGAGAGCGTCGGCGACGGCGACGGCGGGCTGCCGCTGTGGCTGGGCGTGTTCGGCACCGGCGTCTACGGCGGCTACTTCGGCGCCGCCCAAGGCGTCATCCTCATGGGCGTGTTCGGGACGTTCCTCAAGGACGATCTACAGCGTCTCAACGCGGTGAAGAACGTCCTCGCGTCGATCGTCAACGGCGTCTCGGCCGTCGTGTTCATCGCCGTCACCCACGTCGACTGGGCGGCAGCCGTGGTGATCGCGGTCGGCTCCACGGTCGGCGGCCTGGTCGGCGCCCGGGTGGGCCGCAAGCTGCCGCCGACGGCGCTGCGGGGGTTCATCGTGGCGGTGGGCATCACTGCGGCGACGGTACTGGCGCTCACGTAGCCGGTCGGACCACAGGGCCGGGGCGGTGCCCCTGCGGTCGTGCGACCACAGGGACACCGCCCCGGGTCCGTCACGCGGGCTCGGTCCGCAGCCGGAACGCCTCCGTGATCCGGTGGATGTCGGCTGTCACTCGGTCCTGGTCCTCGTGCAGCAGGATGTACCGCCCGGCGTGCAGCGCGTCATAGGAACCACCCGGCTCGAGGACCGACCCGACAGGCGGCACGAGTTCCCGCCACACCGTCGGCACCGCGTCCTTCAACGTGGTCACCTCGACGACCCGCGCCGGAAGCTCGGCCGGCTTCGGAATGACCAGCCAACCCCCGCTGGTCTCAGCGGCCTTGGCGGGCACGTCGATCCTCTCGCCCGCCAGTGAACGCAGCCACACCTCGTACAGATTGACCCCGAAGAGCCGGTTCACCACATACGGCACCTCGGAGCCGCCGACCCGTCCTCCGATCTCCAGGAAGACCAGCTCACCGGAGTCGGTCACGAACAGCTCCAGGTGGAAGGGCGTGGTGCGAAGGCCGAGAGCACGTACGCATTCACGCGCGAACTCCTCGATACGGAGGCGCAGGTCGCTCTCGTTCAGGACCACGGAGCCGAGCGGGGCGCCCGCACCGAAGGAAAGGCAGTCGTTGACGTACGCGGACGCCACCTGGAAAGGGACACCGCTCTCGTCGTCCGCATATCCGTCCACATGGTGGATGTGCCCGGGGACGAACTCCTCGATCTCGTACCGGCTCAGGTCGAGCGAAGGCAGCAGCTCCCGCAGTGCCGTCTCGTCGTCGACGCGGTGCACGCCGATGCTGGCCGCACCGTCGACCGGCTTGAGGATCAGCGGGTATCCGCAGCCGGCGGCGAAGGACAGCGCGTCCTCGGCGTCCGTGCAGCGCGCGAAGCGCGGCACCCGCACCCCCGCCTCGGCGAGGACCTCCTTCATACGGACCTTGTCGCGATAGACGGCCACCTCGTCCGGCGTCGGCCCGGGAATGCCGAGGTCCTGCCGCACGCGGGCGGCGATCTCCAGAGTGAACTCGGACAGCGCGATCAGCTGGTCGACGGGGCCGACCTTCTCCGTGATCTCGACGAGACAGGAGCGCAGCACCTCCACGTCGTTCACGTCGGCGACCCGCACCATGTGAGCGATCTTCGCCGGATCGACGAGCACGCCGTCCGCACCAGGACCGTCCACGACGTAACTCACCCGGTGGGCATCGTGGTTGATGAACTCCTCATAGCGGGTCAGCTCGTTGTCCCAACGCACCCCGTCCTGGAATCGGGGCCAGCGGTTGACGAGAACTATATGCATCAGTGCACCTCGGTTCCGATCGGTTCTTCGTCCGTGCTGCCGCCCTCGGCAGCTGTGCGCTCCTGGTCCGCGAGCGCCCGCCGGAAGCTGCTCATGGTCCAGGGCAGCAGCACTCCACCCACCACCGTGAGCGCGAGCGTGAGCAGCACGATGAGCCGCTGCGGCCCGACGCGGTCGCCGATGAGGCCGATGAGGACGCCGGCCAGCGGCATGGACAGCAGATTCAGGAGGTAGAAAGGGCCCATGACCTTTCCCAGGTGTTCCCGGGGAATGACCTTGATCCGCTGGGTACGGTTGAAGACGTTGTAGAGGGCGGCGCCGGTCATCGTCGCGACGTACGCGATCGCGTACACCACGAAGGAATGCGCGCCGCCCGTCGTGAGCAGTGCCGCGCACACGAGCGCGAAACCGGCGACGCCGAGGGCGTGCACATGGAATTTCCGCAGCACGAACGGAATCAGCGCGAGATTGATCAGTCCGATGATTCCGACGACCGTGTTCAGCATCCCGTACGCGGTGTCCGACGCCTTCAGCTCGCCGGTGGCGATGGCGGCGTTCGCGCTCATCATCGTGGCGACCACGAGATTGATGGCGAAGTTCAGGATTCCGATGAGGAACACGGGCTTGTTGTGCACCAGGAGGTGCCAGCCGAGACCGAGTTCGGCAAGGGTCGCGCGGGCGCCGCCGTTACCGCGCTGCCACTCCTGGCGAGGCAGCGGCAACCAGCAGACGGCGGCCAGCGCGAACACGAGGGCGGCGAGCGCGAGCAGCCACAGCTTGCCGAGGGTGACGACGGCGGTGGCGGCCAGCGCCGGGCCGAGCGCCATCGCGAGCAGTTCCATGTTCTGTACGAGGGACTGCGTCGTCGCGAGCTTCTCGCCCTGCGCCACCTGCGGCACCATCTTCTCGATGGACATCCGCACCGGCGCCACGAGCACGGACAGCAGAGCCCCGTTGACCATCAGGATCGCGGTCGTCCAGCCGGGCATCGCAAAGCACAGCGCGACGGCGCACAGCAGCACGAGCGCACGCCCCGAGGTGACCCGGGAGAACAGCCGCGCACCCCCGTCCCGGTCGGCGATCAGACCGGCGAAGGGGTACGCGATGAGGCTCGGCAGCCACTCCAGGGCGAACGCGAAGCCGAGCGTCGACACGTCCCGCGTGTCCTGGAAGATCAGCAGCGGCACGGCGAACAGCACCACCTGCTCGGCGATCAGGCCGAGCAGCACGCCGAGCCCGAACAGGCCGCGGTGCAGCCGCCGCGCGCGGGTCTCGGGCGCGGCGGCGGGGGCGGAGGTCACTTGTGCCCTGCCCCGGCCGGCCGCGCGTCACCGTCGGCCTCGTCGGACCCCTGCGCCGCCCGCTCCAGGTCCCGGATCAGCGGAAGCACCCGCGTATAGAAGGTCCGCATCTCGTCGCGCGTGGGCCACCCCGAGAAGATGAACTCGCTGATGCCGGACGCCTTGTACGCGTACAGATAGCGGGCCACCTCCTCGTGGCTGCCGACGACGCACAGCGCGGGCCCGCCGCGGTAGGCGACGGCGCCGGAGTACAGGTACGGGGACAACCAGTCGCCCTGCGCCTTCTCGGCGAGCCGGAAGGAGTTCTTCACCGCCTGGGAGTCGGACGCGGCGACGAAGCTCGTCACCCACGCCTTGTGGTCCTCGTCGGGGTCGCGCATCGTCTCGGCGAGATCGGCGAGCGCCTCCTCGCGGGTGTCGCGCGACAGGACGTGCATACGGGTACCGACGCGGCAGCCGCCCGCCAGGACGGGCGCGACGGCGTCCGCGAGGCCCTCCGGGGTGTCGCCGTAGCGCAGCCAGCAGTCGCCGTGCTCGATCGCGGTCTTCTGGGCGACCCCGGAGGCACCGCTGATGTAGATGTAGGGGCGGCCGCCGTCCTTGTAGCCGAGGCCGAGTTGCGCCTCGTCGATGCGGTAGTGCCTGCCGTGGTGAGTGAGGGGCTTCTCGCCCTTCCAGAAGCGGTGCAGAACGTCGAGGAATTCGTTGGAGCGTTCATAGCGCTCGTCGTGCGCCAGGTAGTCCCCGTAATAAGCCTGTTCGGCGGGGGAGATGCCCGCGACGAGATTCAGGGATATCCGCCCGTCCCCCATCCATGAAATCGTGTTCACGACCTGGGTGAACAGAGTGGGCGGAATGAGGCCCGGACGGTATGCCAGGATGAACTTGACCTTCTCGGTCTCCCGGACGAGGGCGCCGATCATCGGCAGAGGATCGGGCATGTGGTAGCTGATGCCCATCAGCAGGGAGTCGACACCGAGTTGCTCGGCTTCTTGTGCGAAGTCGACGATCCCGTCGAAGTCGAGCTCGCCCTGCCGGTATTTCTCGGTTGCCTTCTGCTGGCCACTGTCCAGGGGGGAACACCAGTGGAACTTCAGCGCTTCCTGCACACCTGATCCCGTTCTGATCCGATTCGTTGGATTCACGACAGCGAGGCTTGGGAGCCTGGCACGGCCCTGTAACGGGCGTCAAGATCGATCCACTATATGGGAGACTCCGAACTGCCCTGGCTTCATTGGCGGTTGGCGCGACGGCGTGCAATAGCATCGGCCGGAAATTGCCTTGTCCACCCGCTGCCCTCCGGAGGAGGCCACGTGACGTCCACCCCCGCCGGCCCGCTGTCCGACGCCTGGCTCAAGCGGTACCGTCCCGCCGTCGCCCCCCGTGCCCGCCTGGTGTGCCTGCCGCACGGCGGCGGCACCGCGGCCTTCTTCCGCCCCTGGGCGGAGCTGCTGCCCGCGGACGTCGAGCTGGTCGCCGTCCAGTACCCCGGCCGTCACGACCGCCTCACGGAGGACTGCGTCACGTCCATGGAAGCCATGGCGGACGCCGTCACCGCCGCCGTCGAGCCCGTCCTCGACCGCCCCTTCGCGCTGTTCGGCCACAGTATGGGGGCCACGATCGGCTACGAGGTGGTGCTCCGTCTGGAGGCGCGACAGGCCCCACCGGTGCGGCTGTTCGCCTCCGGGCAGCGTGCTCCGCGGGCGCGCCGCGCCACGGAACCGCGGCTGCACCTCATGGACGACTCCGCGATGCTCGCCGGGGTCGGCGCGTTCGGCGGCATGTACGAGACGCTGCTGGCCGACCCGGACCTGGCCGAGTTCATCCTGCCCTCGCTCCGGGGCGACCTGCGGCTGATGGAGACGTATCTGCCCGTGCCCGGACGGCAGGTATCGGTTCCGGTCACGGCGTGCACCGGGGACGCGGACCCCGGGGTGAGTGTCGCGGAGGCGGCGGCGTGGGAGCGGATGACGACGGGGGAGTTCGAGCTGAGGACGTACACGGGCGGCCACTTCTTCTTGATGGAGCATCAGAAAAGCCTCGTGGCGGACCTGTTGGCGGCTCTGACCGACCCCGCGTCGGCGGTCACGTGATGCGCCACGATCTGCGTGATCGGTGTCGTGTCGTTCCCTCCCCCCCCGTGGTGACGACTCCCCACCGGGCGATGGCCGTCAGGGGTACCGGTGACCGTGCTCGAACTCGTGTGATCCGCGCGGCCAGGTCGTGGAGCGATCACCACGCCCGGCACACTCGGTCGTCCAGGGCCGAGATCCGCTTCCGCGCGACGTCAGGCTTCCGAGGTGACGGTGGCGCGGGCCGATGCGTCGACGTGGAGGGTGAAGACGTCGGGGCGGGCGTAGTGGCCGGTCGGGTCGAAGTCGAAGCGGGCGCGGGCCAGGTCGTCGAGGTCGAGTTCGGCGGTCAGGATGCCCTCACCACCGCGCAGCGGACCGGCCAGGACCTCACCGAGCGGCGAGATGATGACGGAGCCGCCGGCGATCAGGACCGTGTCGGGTTCATCGCCCTGGACCGGGTGGAGGTCGTCGGGCAGGGCATCGCGGCGCATGTACTGGTTGGCGCTGAGGACGAAGGCGCGGCCCTCCAGCGCGACGTGCCGCATGGTGGCCTGCCAGGCGTCGCGGTCGTCGACGGTCGGGGCGCACCACAGGTCGACGCCCTTGGCGTACATCGCCGTACGGAACAACGGCATGTAGTTCTCCCAGCAGATGGCCGCGCCCAGGCGGACCGTGCCGGTGTCGATGACGGGGAGAGTGGACCCGTCACCCTGGCCCCACAGGTAGCGTTCGGCCGCGGTGGGCATCAGCTTGCGGTGCAGGCCCAGGTAGCCGGCCGGCCCGAGGAACAGTGCGACGCAGTACAGGGTGCCCCCATGGCGCTCGACCGCGCCGACGACAGCGTGACAGCCCAGTTCACCGGTGAGGGCGGCCAGGGCGGCGACCTCGGGACCGGGGATGTCGATGGCGGCGGCGTGGTAGCGGCGGAACAGGTCACGGCCGGCCGGGGTGCGGCTGCCGACGGTGATGCCGAAGTCCAGGCCCTTGGGATAGCCGCCGAGGAACGCCTCGGGGAGGACGACGACCTCGGCACGGTGGTCGACCGCGGCTTCCCGGATCAGTTCCTCGGCGCGGGCCAGCGCGGCGGGCGTATCGAACAGAGGGGCGGCGGCCTGTACGACGGCGGCGGTCACAGAGGTCATGCCATCGAGGCTAGGGCCTGTCCGGCGGACTGATCGCGTCACTGCGCGGCAGCTTCGGGGGAACAGGCCCGTCACCCCTGGCGGCATACCTCACGCATCGTCACGGCCAGCCGTCGGCCTGTGCCCGGAAAGAGTCCGGGTCGCTCTCCACAGGGAGGACGCACACCACATGACCGCCGGGCACTCGCAGCCCGCGGCATTCCTGCTACTGCCAGACCTGCTCGGCACCCGGAGCGATCAGGCCCGTGGTCTCCGCCTCGATGTCGTCGGTCTCGATGGCCAGGTGAGTGCCGTGCCTCCGGGGCGAGTCGGGTGCTCGTCCGACCGCGCGGGGCGATGATCGATAGCCTCCGGGGAGAGCGGATGGAGGACGGCTCCGGTCCGGACTCCCCAGATGTCCCACAGGACGTGTCCTGAGCGCCGACGCGCCTGGACGAAGCGCACACAGCGAGGTGAGAGGCCGTATGTTCACCACCCGACCCACGCTCCAGGGCACCTTCGGCATGGTGTCCTCCACCCACTGGCTGGCCTCCCAGACGGCGATGGCCGTCCTGGAGGACGGCGGGAACGCCTACGACGCCGCCGTGGCCGGGGCGTTCGTGCTGCACGTCGTGGAACCCCACCTCAACGGGCCGGCCGGCGAGGTCCCCATCCTGCTGGCCCCGGCCGGCGGCGAGGTGCGGGTGCTGTGCGGGCAGGGTGTCGCCCCGGCCGGGGCGACCGTCGCCCACTACCGCGGACTCGGCCTGGACCTCGTGCCCGGCACCGGGCCGCTCGCGGCCGCCGTCCCCGGCGCGTTCGACGCCTGGATGCTCCTGCTGCGCGACCACGGCACCAAGCCCCTCCCCGACGTCCTGAAATACGCCATCGGGTACGCCGAGGACGGGCACCCGCCCGTGGAGAACGTGGGCGCGACGGTCGAGACCGTACGGGAGCTGTTCGAGACGGAGTGGACCTCGTCGGCGCGGGTGTACCTCCCGGACGGCACGGCGCCCCGCCCCGGCCGGCTGCTGCGCAATCCCGCCCTCGCCGCCACCTGGCGGCGGCTGCTCGCCGAGACCGCCTCCGCGGGGGACCGGGAGGCACGGATCGAGGCCGCGCGGGAGGTCTGGCGGACCGGGTTCATCGCCGAGGCACTGGTCCGCCAGGCCGCCCGGCCCACCCTGGACACCAGCGGCGCGCACCACACCGGCACCCTCACGGCCGCCGACCTCGCCGGCTGGTCCGCCACGTACGAGACGCCCGCCACGTACGACTGGAACGGCTGGACCCTGTGCAAGGCCGGACCCTGGAGCCAGGGCCCGGCCCTCCTCCAGCAGCTCGCCCTGCTCCCGCCCGACCTGCCCGCGTACGGTTCCGCCGACTACGTCCACCTGCTCGTCGAGGGCTGCAAGCTCGCCATGGCCGACCGGGAGGCCTGGTACGGGGACGCGGCCGCGACACCGCTGGCGGAACTGCTGTCCGCGCCGTACAACACCGGCCGGCGCCGGCTGATCGGGGACCGGGCGTCCTACGAACTGCGGCCGGGCAGCCCCGGCGGGCGCGTCCCCCGGCTGAGCGCGCACGCGGACGTGGTGGTCGCCGACGAGCCCGGGTTCAGCCCGATGGGCACCGGCGAGCCGACGGTCGCCAAGGCGCCGACCTCGCCGGTGCCGGGCGAGCCCGACGTGAGCGCCGCGGGGGCCACCCGCGGCGACACCTGCCACCTGGACGTCGTCGACCGCTGGGGCAACATGGTCGCGGCCACCCCCAGCGGCGGCTGGCTCCAGTCCAACCCGGTCGTGCCCGAGCTGGGCTTCCCGCTCGGCACCCGGCTCCAGATGACCTGGCTGGAGGAGGGCCTGCCGAACTCGCTCACCCCCGGCCGCCGGCCCCGCACCACCCTCACCCCGTCGATCGCGCTGCGCGACGGCGTCCCGGTCCTCGCCTTCGGCACACCCGGCGGCGACCAGCAGGACCAGTGGCAACTGCACTTCTTCCTGGCCGTCGCCCTCCGCCCGCCCGTGCGCGGCGGACTCGACCTCCAGGGCGCCGTCGACGCCCCGAACTGGCACACCGACGCCTTCCCCGGCTCCTTCTACCCGCGCGGTATGCGGCCGGGCAGCGTGACCGTCGAGTCGCGCGTGCCGGACGGCGTCGTCGAGGAGCTGCGGCGGCGCGGCCACGACGTCACCGTCGGCGACCCCTGGTCCGAGGGACGGCTGTGCGCCGTCGCCCGCGACCCGGCCACCGGGATCCTGTCGGCGGCGGCCAACCCGCGGGGGATGCAGGGGTACGCGGTGGGGCGGTGAGCAGGCCCACCCGTGCCCGCTGTTCATCCTCCTTCCACCCGCCGTGCACGGCGGGGGCGGGCGATGTCAGGGCGGCGTGCTCTCATGGAGACATGATCGACGACAAGGAAACCATCGACGAGTTTCTCGCCCGCCACTCGGCCGACGTGGAGGAGGCGGTCCGCAAGGCCGCCGCGACCGAGATCATGCCCCGCTTCCGGCAGCTCGCCACGCACGAGGTCGACCAGAAGAGCGGCCCCCACGACCTGGTCACGGACGCGGACCGCAACGCCGAGCGGTACCTCACCGAGGTGCTCGCCGCCCTGCTGCCCGGCTCGGTCGTCGTCGGCGAGGAGGCGGTGCACGCCAACCCCGTGACGTACGAGGCGCTCCAGGGTGACGCCCCGGTCTGGATCGTCGACCCGGTCGACGGCACCCGGCAGTTCGTGCACGGCGAGGACGGCTTCTGCACGCTGGTCGCGCTCGCCCGGCACGGCGTCGTGCTCGCCTCGTGGACGTACGCCGCGGCCCGCGACCTGCTCGCCACGGCCGTGCGCGGCGCGGGTGCCTTCCTGGACGGCGAGCGGCTGTTCGCCGGGCCCCCGGCCGCCGGACGCGACCTGACGGTCGCCACCTCCCACCCCGACTTCACCACCGACGAGCAGAAGCACGCCCTGCTCGGCCTGCGGACGGCCGGCGTCGCGCCCCGCCCCTGCGGATCGGCGGGCCTCGAGTACCTGGCCGTCGCCCGGGGCGAGCTGGACTGCACGGCATTCTCCTGGGAAGCGGCTTGGGATCACGCGGCCGGCCTGCTCATGGTCGAGGAGGCGGGCGGCGCCCACCTCACCCTCACCGGCGAACCGTTCCGGATCACCGGCGGCAACAGCCTGCCGTTCACGGCGGCCCGGGACGCGGCGACGGCACGACGGGTCGCGGGCCTGCTGGCGGGGACGGGGGCGGGGACGGGGACACGGTCCTGACGGTGCCGGAGCTTCGGGTCCGCGGGTCCCGGGGCCTCGGGTTCCCTCGGGTCCGCGGGTTCCGGGGTCTCAGGCCCCCTCGGGTCCGCGGGTTCCGGGGTCTCAGGCCCCCCGCGGGCCCGCGGGTTCCGGGGTCTCAGGCCCCCGGGGCCCTGGGAGCAGCGTGGCCCGGGCTGCCGGGCATCATCGGCGGACCGAGCGGGCCGAGCGGGCCGAGCGGACCGGGCGGACTGAGCGGACTGAGCGGACCGGGCTGCCGGGCATCATCGGCGGACCGGGCGGGCCGAGCGGATGGTGTGGACCGGGCGGACCGAGCGGGCCGAGCGGATGGTGTGGACCGGGCGGACCGGGCGGACGGTGTGGACCGGGCGTCCGGATGAGCCCCCGGTGGTCCGAACCCCCCGGCGCCGCAGGCGCTGTCGTACCCCCGGCATATCCTGGCCCCGGAGGCCACCGGCTGACGAAGGGGTCCGAAGTGCCGATGCTTGATGTGGCAGTGGTGGGGGCGGGGCCGAACGGCCTGACCGCCGCCGTGGAGCTGGCCCGGCGAGGATTCTCCGTCGCCCTCTTCGAGGCCCGGGACACCGTCGGCGGGGGAGCCCGCACCGAGGAGCTCACCCTCCCCGGGTTCCGCCACGACCCGTGTTCCGCCGCGCACCCCCTCGGCATCAACTCACCCGCCTTCCGTGCCCTGCCCCTGGAGCGCTACGGCCTGGAGTGGCTCCACTCCGACCTGGCGATGGCGCACCCCTTCCCCGACGGCACGGCCGCCGTGCTGTCCCGCTCGGTCTCCGAGACGGCGGCGTCCTTCGGACCGCGCGACGCGGGCGCCTACCGCAGGCTCGTCGAGCCGTTCCTGGCGCGGTGGGACACGCTCGTCCGGGACTTCATGTCCCTGCCGCTGACCGCTCTGCCCCGCGATCCGGTGACCCTGGCCCGGTTCGGGCTCGCCGGCCTGCCCCCGTCCACCTGGCTGACCCGCCGCTTCCGCGACGAACCCGCCAAGACGCTCTTCGCCGGTCTCGTCGCCCACATCATGGCCCCCCTGGGCGGCCTCGCCACCGGCGCCGTCGGCCTGGTCTTCGCCCTCGCCGGGCACGCCCGCGGCTGGCCGGTGCCCCGCGGCGGCTCCCAGGCCATCTCCGACGCCCTCGCCGGCCACCTGAAGGACCTCGGCGGCGCCCTCCACACCGACTACGAGGTCAAGCGGCTCGACGACCTCCCCCCGGCCCGCGCCTACGTCTTCGACACCTCGCCCACCGCCCTCGCCCGTATCGCCGGCCTCGGCCGCTTCTACGACGGCTACCGGTACGGCCCCGGCGTGTTCAAGATCGACTACGCGCTGGACGGACCCGTCCCCTGGACCGCGCCGGAGGCGCGCGCCGCCACCACGGTCCAGATCGGCGCGGACAGCGCGGAGATCGGCGCCGCCCTGCGCGCCGCCTCCAGGGAGGGACGCGCACCGGAGCGCCCCTTCATGATCACGGTGCAGCCCGGCGTCGTCGACCCCACCCGCGCCCCGGCCGGCAAGCAGGTCTTCTGGGCCTACGCCCACGTCCCCAACGGCTGGACCGGTGACCTCACCGACGTCATGGAACGCCAACTGGAGCGGTTCGCCCCGGGCTTCCGCGACCTCGTCCTCGCCCGCGCGGTCGCCGGCCCCGCCGAACTCGCCGCCCGCAACGCCAACTACGTCGGCGGGGACATCGGCTCCGGCGCCGCCTCGGGCCTCCAGCTCCTGCTGCGCCCCCGGCTGTCCCTGTTCCCCTACTCCACACCCCACCCGGCCGTGTTCATCTGCTCCTCGGCCACCCCGCCCGGCCCGGGCGTCCACGGCATGTCCGGCCACAACGCGGCGAAAGCCGTTTGGCGGCGGCTGCGCCGACAGGCGTAGCGTCCGGTCCCCCGGCGCCGCGCACCGACAGAGAGGCAGCCCTGCATGACCACGATCACGCTCGTCCAGGGAGACATCACCGCCCAGTCCGTGGACGCCGTCGTCAACGCCGCCAACTCCTCGCTGCTCGGCGGCAGCGGGGTCGACGGCGCCATCCACCGGCGCGGCGGCCCCGCGATCCTCGAGGAGTGCCGCAAGCTCCGCGCCTCCTCGTACGGCAGGGGCCTGCCCACCGGCCAGGCGGTCGCCACCACGGCCGGCGCGCTGGACGCGCGCTGGGTCATCCACACCGTCGGCCCGGTGTACGAGGCCGACGGCGGCGATCCCTCGCTGCTCGCCTCCTGCCACCGGGAGTCGCTCCGCGTGGCCGACGAACTGGGCGCGCGGACGGTCGCCTTCCCGGCCATCTCCACCGGCGTCTACGGCTGGCCGATGGAGGACGCCGCCCGCATCGCGGTCACGACCGTGCGCGCGACGGAGACGGCGGTCGAGGAGGTCAGGTTCGTCCTCTTCGACGAGCGCGCGTACGCGGCGTTCGCCGCGCAGGTCGGCTGAGCCCCCCGGGCCCTTCCGGCCCCCCGGGCCCTTCCGGCCCCCCGGGCCCTTCCGGCCCCCCGGGCCCTTCCGGCCCCCCCGGGCCCTTCCGGCCCCCCGGGCCCTTCCGGCCCCCCGGGCCCTTCCGGCCCAGGGGGCGGCTCGTCCTTTCTCTAGGCGACGGTCAGGGTGAGCGCCCCGGTGTACGTGGAGCCCGGGGTGATGGCGGTGACGGTGCCGTCGACGGTCAGGGTGACGCGCTTGCCGCGCGGCGGCCGCACCGACGCGTCCTCGGCGAGGCGTTCTTCGCGCAGGCGTCGGTGAGCCGGCCGCCGCGTACGCCCGACAGCACCGAGTTCTCACGGCCCACGCCGGACGCCCCGACGTACAGGCCCTGGCGGAGGTGGAACGTCGCCCCGAAGAAGGTCTCCAGGTGGTCGACCGCCGGGGTGAGGACGACGTCCCCGCGATACGCGCCGGCCGGGATCACCGTCGCGTGACCGTACGTGCCGTCCAGGACGGACCCCGTCTCCACACCGTCCACGGTCAGCGTCAGGGTGTGGCCGTCCGGAGCGGTGAGGACGGCGCCGTCCTCCACGACGAGTTCGTCGAGCCTGGTGATCCCGGTGACCTCCCAGGTCTCGCCGGCGGAGACCGTCCTGCTCCGTCCGCCCGCACCGGAGGGCGTCGCCGCCCGGGCGGCGGCCGGTGCGATCAGGGAGGGCGCCGCGGCGAGGCCTCCGAGGGCGAGCAGCACCCTCACCCGGGTCCTCATCGTCACCTGCCGCTGGGCCGGCGTCTCGTCCACGGCCGATGTGCTTCTTGACATGTGCAACTCCTCAACAGCCCACGGACGTGCGTGGGTTGATCGGGTGGCTGGCGGTGTGAACGGGAGTGAAGCAGCGATGGCGGGAGCGCAGAAGGCGGTGACGGCTGTGAATCGTCGCGGGAGCCATGGCCGATCGGCATGCAAACCATCACGAGCGGCGTCCCGGGCCGCGGCGGGAGGAGCCCGGGGTTCTGGTTCCCGGTGCCGCCGGGCGGTCCCGGCGGAACGGCGCGCACGCGTCGCGTCCCGCCGGGACGGGCCTCAGGTCCGCGAGACCACGTTGAGCTGCCACTTCTGGTAGCCGCCGCCGTTGCAGGCCAGCGTGTAGGCCTCGTACGACCAGTTGCTGTCGAGGCAGAGGCCGGGCTCGACGGCGCTGCGCCGGGCGTCACCGTCCTTGACCCACTCGTCGCCGGGCACCTGGCCGCACCAGTCCGACGATTCCGTGAAGGCGTCACCTCCGCCCCACACGGCCCCCAGGCACCGGCCGGTGGCGACCTGGCGGATGGTGTTCGCGTACGTACCGGTGTAGGTGAACACCCACTGCTGGTACGGGTTGCTCTTGGTGGGGTCGCAGACCGACATGTACACGGAGCCGGCGGCGTTGCCGTCGAGGCACAGCCCGGTCTGCTTGTTCTGGTAGGTGCCCGTCACGGTGGTGTCGGCGGCGTGGGCCGGCGTGGCGGGCACGGCGAGGGCCAGCGCGCCGAGCAGGGCGGCCGCACCGGCCAGTCCTGCGCGGCCGCCGGCGCCGGCCGGCCTCCTGGCTGGCTTGGACAGTTTCATCTCGTACTCTCCGAAGAGTGCCGGCCGGGCGGGGGCGACCCGCTCCGGCAAGATCATTGCGTAGACAGCTACGAGGAGATCGGCGACTCGGTTCAGGCGTGGATCCCCCGGTCCCGCAGCGCGTTGCCCAGGGCCCGCACGGCGTAGTACGTGCGGGATTTGACGGTGCCCTGGGCGATCCCGAGGACTTCGGACGTCTCGGCGACGCTGTGGCCCAGGAAGTACATGTGATGGAGGATCTGCCGCTGCTGGGCGGTCAGGTCGTGCAGCGCGTCCGTGACGACGTGCCGGGTCAGGACCCGCTCGGCCCCGTCGCCGACGGGGATGACGACATGGTCGAGGGGGCAGGCGGTGACCGGCCGGACGAGGCTCGCCCGGCGTTCGTCGATCACCAGGTTCCGGACGACGGTGAACAGCCACGGGCGCAGGCCCCCGTCCTGCCGGCCGAGCACCCCGATGTGCCGCCAGGCCCGGACCGCGGCCTCCTGGAGGATGTCCTCGGCCCGGTCCCGGTCGCCGCCCAGCAGACGTGCCGCGAAACGCGTGAGTACGCCGCCGTACTCCTCGTAGATCATGCGGACGAAGCGTTCGCAGTCCGTGCCGGCGGGGTCGGTGGGGGCGGTGGGGTCGGCGGGCGTCCGGCCCCGGAGGTGCCTGGGGGCGGGTGCGACGGAGACGGGGCCGTCCTGCCGGGCATCCGTGGCTTGCCTCATGGCGCTGTGACTCCCCGTTCTCCGCCGTGCTCTACGCGCGTCCGACCCGCCCGTCGCCGGTCGGCGGGGGCGTCGTCAGTGTCGGGGCGGCGCCTTGGCCGGTTCTTGCCGACGCCTTGCCGCGGGACGGTGAACCGACGCGGGACGGTGAACCGACGCGGGACGGTGAACCGACGCGGGCGGTGGCTCGTGGTGACAGTGCCGGGTGCCGCTCCCGGGCCTGGTGCAGGCCGACGGCAGCCGGAGGAAAGGATGATCGTGCGCAAGTCGAGTTCCGTCCTGGCGGCCGTCGCCGCCCTGGGCGCTCTCACCGCGGCCGTGCCGACCGCCCACGCCGTGGACTTCCCCTCCCAGGCCCACACCTTCAGGAACCTCAGCACCGGCACGTGCATGGGGGAGTCCGGCAAGCAGCTCCGGCTGTACGACTGCTACGGCACCGACCCGATCACCTGGCAGATCCGGGAGACGGCCAGCGGCGACATGTTCAGGAACACCGCCAGCACCTCCTGTCTGGACACCGACGGCACCAACGTCTACCTCTCCGACTGCAACACCTCGGACCTCGGGCAGCGGTGGTACATCCGCGACTGCGGCGCCAGCGTCTTCAGCAGGCTGGCCGAGGAACGCGGTCTCGGCAGCTACCTGACCGGCTGGAACGCCGGCACGGTCTCCGTCACCGGCTACACCGGGAACAAGTCCTCCTGGCACACCAGCGGCTGGACCTGCGAACAGGGCTGAGCGGCACAGGACACGGCCCGGCCGGCCCGGCACGACCGCCCGCCGGGCCGGCCGGCGTCATGCCCCGAACGAGCACAAGTGAGCGCGGAATGAGCAGGGTTCGGTCTGTCGACCGGGCACCTGTGTACGTGAGGGTGGCACCGAAGCTAGAGAGGTGCCTCCGTGGAATTTCGGTTGCTGGGCCCTCTGGAAGTGCAGCGAGGCGCAGAGGTGCTCGACCTGGGGCCGCCCAAACGGCGTGCCCTGCTCCTGCGGCTGCTTCTGGAGAACGGCCACACCGTTGGTGTCGAACGACTCTGTGACGATCTGTGGGACGGCCGCCCACCCGCCGGTGCCGTGTCGTCGGTGCACGCGCACGTCAGCCGGCTGCGTGCCGTGCTCGAGCCCGGCCGGGCGCGCCGGGAGCCGGCCGAGGTGCTCCGCAGCGTCCCCACCGGTTACGCCCTGCGCCTGCCTCCCGAGGCGCTGGACTCGGCGCGGTTCGAGCGGGCCGTGCAGCACGCGCACGCGCTCGCGGCCCGTGGCCGCGCCGGTGAGGCCCTCCGGGAGACCGAAGGGGCGCTCGGCCTGTGGCGGGGCACCCCGCTCGTGGACGCCTCCCGCCACCGGTTCGCCGAGGGGGAGGCCGGCCGGCTCGAAGGGCTGAAGCTGTCCGCCGAGGAACTGCGCACCAGCTTGCTGCTCCAGGAGGGCCGGACCGCTCAGGCGATCATCGCCGCGGAGCGGCTCATCGAACGCGATCCCCTGCGGGAGGCGTCGTGGGCCGTGCTCATGAGGGCGCTGTACCTCGCGGGGCGGCACGCGGAGGCACTGCGACGGTACGAGACGGTACGCACCCTGCTCGCCCGCGACCTCGGCCTCGAACCGGGGCCCGCGTTGCGCGAGACCCAGCTGGCCGTACTCCGGCACGACACGACGAGGCTGGGGCCGCCGACCCGGCCCGGCACGCCCGCGGCCCCTGGCGCGCCTGCGGCAGTGCCCACGGCCCCTGCCGTACCTGCGGCGCCGGGTGTGTTTGCGGCGCGGGGTGTGCCCGCGGCGCCCGCTGTGCCTGCGGCCCCGGTTGTGCTTGTGGCGCCCGCCGTGCCTACGGCGCCGGGTGTGCCCACGACCTCCGCCGTGCCTGCGGCGCCCGCCGTGCCTGCGGCGCCCGCCGTGCCTACGGCGCCGGGTGTGCCCACGACCTCCGCCGCGCCTGCGGCGCCCGCCGTGCCTGCGGCGCCGGGTGTGCCCACGACCTCCGCCGCGCCTACGGCCCCCGCTGTGCCTATAGCCCCCGCTGTGCCCACCGCCCCCGCCGCGCCCGCGGCCTCCGCTGTGCCCCCGACCCCCGCCGCGCCCACGCCCCCCACCGTTCCCACAGCGTGGCCGGCCGGCACCCGTTGGTCGTTGCCGGGAAGGGAGCGGGACCTGGATCGGCTGGGCGGGATGTTGCGGGATGCCGCTGCCGGGCGGACCGGGTGGGCGGTGGTCTCCGGGGAGCCGGGGGCCGGGAAGACCCGGGTCGCCGAGGAACTGGCCCGGCGGGCGGCCGACACCGGGTACGAGGTCCGGTGGACGCGGTGCGCGGGGGAAGGCCACCGGGGGGCGGGCCTGCCGGCCGTCGGACTGCGCCCGCTCACCGGGACGACGGAGCCGACGGCCGAGGACGCGGCGCGACCCGCGCCCACGCTGTGCATCGTCGAGGACGTCCATCTGGCGTCCGCCGGGACACGGACCCTCCTGTCCTTCGCCGCGCGGACCCTGCGCGACGCCCCGCTGCTCGTCCTGTGCACCGTGGCGGACGAACCCGGCCCCGCCACCGAGCGGCTCCTTGCGGAGCTGGCGGGACGCGATGCCGAGCGGATACGGCTCGCCCCGCTGACGGAGGCCGCCGTACGGCGCGTCGTCCTCGCCACCGCGGACGACGGAGCCGTGGCGGAGGACAGAGCGCGGGAGTTCCTCGGCCTGAGCGGCGGGAACCCCTTCCTGCTCACCCAGTTGCTGAAGCAGGCCGTGGACCCCCGGGTCTCCCGGGCGGGGGGACGCGCCCCCGTGCCGCCGGCCGTGCAGAGCGTGGTCCGGGTCCGGCTCGCCGAGCTGTCACCCGCCGCCCGCCGGGTCGTCGACACCGCGGCCGTGCTCGGCGACCGGCCCGACATGGGGCTCGTGGCCCGGCTCACCGGGCTGCCGGCCGGCCAGGTGCTCGAACTGGCGGACCAGGCCGTCGCGGCGCGCCTGCTGTCGTGGAGCGAGGAGCTGCCGCCGTACGAGACGGGCGGCTACCGCTTTCCCGCCGGGGTGCTGCGGCGCGGCGTACTCGCCGACCTCGGACCGGCCCGCCGTCAGTCGCTGCACACCGAAGCCGCCCGCCTGCTCGCGGCGCGGACGGTCCGGAACGACACGGAGGGCCCGGCCGTCACGCCCGTCACGGCCACCACAGCCGGCCCGGTCCGTGCGGTGCCGACCGGGCCGGCCCTGCCCGCGGCGACACCGGGAAGGACCAGACGGCCGTTGTCTTGTACGGCGGGACGGAGAGCGGTCCGCGGCAGGTGACACGGCCCGGTGACACGGCCTGGGGAGTCGGCCGCCGCGGCTCCGGCGGCCGGGCCGGCCGGCCCCTGACCCACCGCACGCCGCGAGCCCGCCCCTGACGCATCGGCACCCGGTGCTGCTGCGAGCCGTCCGGGCCGGTGCACCTAGGATACGGCCGTGGAAACTCACTCCAGGAACCTGGCGAATCGTCTGCAGGCAGCGCGGAGCAGGACTTTCGTGGGACGGGCCCTGGAACTGGGCCGGTTCCGGGCGGCGCTCGGCGGCGATCCGGGAGCCGCCCCGGTCCTCTACGTCCACGGCCCCGGCGGGGTCGGCAAGTCGACGTTGCTCAGGCGCTTCGAGGACGAGGCGCGGCAGGCCGGCCGCAGGACCGCCTGGGTGGACGGCCGCCAGGTGAACCCGTCCCCGGCCGGGTTCGAGGCCGAGGCGGGCGAGGCCGTCACGGGCGCGGGCGTCGTGCTGTTCGTCGACGGCTTCGAACGCTGCCAGGGACTCGAGGGATGGCTGCGGGACCGGTTCCTGCCCGCACTGCGCGAGGACGCCGTCGTCGTCCTGGCGGGACGGCGCCCGCCGAGCGCCGAGTGGCTGTGCGACCTGGCCTGGAGCGATCTGCTGGAGGTGCTCCAGCTCGGCTCGCTGGACCCGCGGACGGCCGCCGCGCTGCTCGAGCGGCGCGGTGTGGCCCCGGCGCAGCACGAGGCCCTGCTCGCCTTCGCGGGCGGGCACCCGCTCGCGCTGAGCCTGGCGGCCTCCGTCTCACTGGCCGGCTCCGCCGACACGTCGGAGTGGACCCCCGGCCCCGACGTGATCGCCACCCTGCTCTCCGTGCTCGTCGGGGAGCTGCCGTCGCGCAGCCACCGGCTGGCACTGGAGACCGCGGCCCACGCCCTGACGACGACCGAGCCCCTGCTGGGCGCGGTGGTCGGGGAGAGCGAGGCCGCCGAGATGTTCACCTGGCTGCGCGAGCTGCCGTTCAGCGGGTACGGGAGGCAGGGCCTGTTCCTGCACGAACTGGTGAGCGAGGTCCTCGACCACGACTTCCGCTGGCGCGACCTGGACAACTACGAGCAGATGCACGTCCGCACCGGCCACTACCTGCTGCAACGGGTCAGGACCGCCTCCGAGGCCGAGGCCATGAACGCGGTCCGGGCGCTCACCTACCTCAAGCGCTACGGACCGATGGCGCCGTACTTCCGGAAGATCGACCGGGAGGGGGACGTGTACGAGGACGTCCTGCGCCCGGACGACCACGAGCAGGCCGTCCGGATGACCGTGGAGACCGAAGGAGAGCGCTCCGCGGACGTCGTCCGCTTCTGGCTCCGGGAGCAGCCCGGTGCGTTCCGCATGTACCGCAGCGCGCAGACCGGGGAACTCGTCGCCTTCATGCTGTGGCTCCGGCTGACCGACCCGGAGGTGGGCAGCGACCTGGACCCGGTCGTCGCGGAGGCCTGGGCCGGCGTGGCGCGGAAGGGTCCGCTGCTGCCGGACCAGCACATGCTGATGAGCCGCTTCATGATCTACCCGGGGGCGTACGGCCAGATATCCACCGTCGGCCACCTGATGCAGCTGCGGATCTGCGGGGACTGGATCCGCTCCCGGGGCCTGGCGTGGTCGTTCATCACCTCACCGGACGCGGAGCTGTGGGGCCCCCTGATGGACCACCTCGGCCACGAGGAGCTGTTCCGGACTCCCTGGGACCACGACCGCGTCTTCACCACGTACGCCTGCGACTGGCGGGTGACACCGCTGGAGATCTGGTTCGACCGCACCCAGCCCGGAGCGCTCACCGAGACGCCGTCCGCGCCGGCCGTGGACGGGCCGCCGCACAGGACGTTGTCGAGGGAGGAGTTCGAGACGGCCGTGCGCCAGGCGCTGCGGGATCTGCACCGGTCGGACGCCCTGCGCGCCAGCGCCCTGTTCGACAGCCGTCTGGCCGCGCGTTCCGGCTGGACGGAGCGGGAGGACGCGGCGGAGGAGCTGCGGCGCACCCTGGTGAGCGCGGTGGACGAGCTGCGGCGCGACCCGCGGTCGGGCAAGTCCCACCGGGCCCTCGCCACCACCTACCTGAGCAAGGCCTCCACCCAGGAGGCGGCCGCGGCCCGGCTGGGGCTCCCGTACAGCACCTACCGCCGGCACCTCGCCGAAGGGCACAAGCGCCTGTGCGAGGTGCTGTGGCACTGGGAACTCGGCGGAGCCCCGGTGGACGACGGCCGCCCCGCACCCGTGTGACCCGTACGCGTGCGACCGGCACCCGTGCGACCCGTACACGCGTGACCGGCACCCGTGCGACCGGCACCCGTGCGACCCGTACACGCGTGACCCGCGTCCGTGCCACCCGTACCCGCATGACCCGCACCCGTGCGACCCGGACACATGTGAACCGCCCCGCTCACACGCCCCGTCTCACACCCGCCCGCCCCCGGCTGTGCGCCCGCCTTAACCCCCGGCGACCCGTCCGGGAGACGCCTGCGTAATGCGCGGTTCGTACCGTCGCAGAGGCTCTCACCAGGCCGATCGTCAGAAAGGGGGCGCCCGTGGCCGTGCCGGACCCGCGGACCGACAGCGCGACGGAGACGAAGGTGCGCACGGTCTGCTCGTACTGCGGCGTGGGCTGCGGCATGCTCCTGGACATCCGCACCGGACCGGACGGACGCCGTACGGTCCTGAAGGCGTCCGGGGACAAGCAGCACCCCGCGAACTTCGGCCGGCTGTGCACCAAGGGCGCGACCACCGCCGACATGCTCGCCGCCCCCGGCCGGCTGACCACCGCCCTGGTCCGCCACGAGCGCGGGGAGGAGCCGGAGCCCGCCCCCGTGGCCGCGGCCGTCGCCGAGACGGCCCGGCGGCTGCGCGCGATCGTCGACGAGCACGGGCCCGACGCGGTCGCCCTCTACGTCTCCGGCCAGATGAGCCTGGAGGCGCAGTACCTGGCGAACAAGCTGGTCAAGGGGTATCTGCGCAGCAACCAGATCGAGTCGAACTCCCGGCTGTGCATGGCCAGCGCCGGCACCGGCTACAAGCTGTCCCTCGGCGCCGACGGGCCGCCCGGCTCGTACGAGGACCTCGACACGGCGGACGTCTTCCTGGTCATCGGGTCCAACATGGCCGACTGCCACCCGATCCTCTTCCTGCGGATGATGGACCGGGTGAAGGCCGGGGCGAAACTGATCGTCGTCGACCCGCGCCGCACCGCCACCGCCGCCAAGGCCGATCTCTTCCTCCAGGTCAGGTCCGGCACCGACCTCGCCCTCCTGAACGGCCTGCTGCACCTGCTGCACGCCGACGGCCACACCGACCCCGACTTCGTCGCCGCGTACACCGAGGGCTGGGAGGCGATGCCGGAGTTCCTCGCCGACTACCCGCCCGCGACCGTCGCCGAGATCACCGGCATCCCCGAGGCCGACCTGCGCGAGGCCGCCCGGCTGATCGGCGAGGCGGGGGAGTGGACGAGCTGCTGGACGATGGGCCTCAACCAGTCCACGCACGGCACCTGGAACACCAACGCCCTGGTCAACCTGCACCTCGCGACCGGCAAGATCTGCCGGCCGGGCAGCGGCCCGTTCTCCCTCACCGGGCAGCCCAACGCCATGGGCGGGCGCGAGATGGGCTACATGGGGCCGGGGCTCCCCGGCCAGCGGTCCGTCCTCGTCGACGCCGACCGTGCCTTCGTCGAGGAGCTGTGGGGACTGGAACCGGGCACGATCCGCGCCGACGGCGTCGGCAAGGGCACCGTCGAGATGTTCCGGAGGATGGCCGACGGCGAGATCAAGGCCTGTTGGATCATCTGCACCAACCCGGTCGCCTCCGTCGCCAACCGCAGGACGGTCATCGAGGGCCTGGAGGCCGCGGAGTTCGTCGTCGCCCAGGACGTCTTCGCCGACACCGAGACCAACGCGTACGCCGACGTGGTCCTGCCCGGCGCCCTGTGGACGGAGACCGAGGGCGTCCTCATCAACAGCGAGCGCAACCTCACCCTCGCCCGGCCCGCCGCCGACCCGCCCGGCGAGGCGACCGCCGACTGGCGCCTGATCGCCGGCGTCGCCCGCGCGATGGGCTACGAGGACGGCTTCGCCTACGACAGCGCGGAGGAGATCTTCGAGGAGATCAAACGCGCCCACAACCCGCAGACCGGCTACGACCTGCGCGGAGTGACCTACGAGCGGCTGCGCGCCACCCCGGTGCAGTGGCCCGCCGCCACCCCCGACGGCCCCGACCGCAACCCGATCCGGTACGTGAACGAAGACGGCTCGCTCACCTTCCCCACCGTGAGCGGCCGCGCCGTCTTCCACGCCCGCCCACACGTCCCGCCCGCCGAGATGCCGGACGACGACTACCCGTTCGTCCTCAACACGGGCCGTCTCCAGCACCAGTGGCACACCCTGACCAAGACCGCGAAGGTGGCCAAGCTCAACAAGCTGGACCCGGGCCCCTTCGTCGAGCTGCACCCCGAGGACGCCGCCGGGCTCGGGATCGCCGACGGTGACTCGGTGGAGGTCGCCTCCCGGCGCGGCCGGGCCGTGCTGCCCGCCGTCGTCACCGACCGGGTGCTGCCGGGCTCCTGCTTCGCGCCGTTCCACTGGAACGACCTGTTCGGCGAGTACCTCAGCGTCAACGCGGTCACCGGTGACGCCGTCGACCCGCTCTCCTTCCAGCCCGAACTGAAGGTGTGCGCGGTGTCGCTGACCAAGGTGTCCACACCGGTGACCGTACGGACCGCGACGGCGCCGGCCGCGGCGGCCGCACCGGGCCTACCGGGCGCGGCGGGCCTACCGGCCGCACCGGGCCTACCGGCCGCACCGGGCCTACCGGCCGCACCGGGCCTACCGGCCGTCGCGGCGCCGGCGACCGGCGCGCGGGTACTCGTCCCGACCGCCGTCCAGCCCGCCTCCTCCGCCGCCGCCGTCTTCGGCCTGGACCCCGCCCCGCCGCCCGTCCTGAGCGAACGGGAGCGGCAGTACCTGGTCGGCTTCCTCGCCGGCATCCCGGCCGGCGCCCCCGGCGTCCCCGTCCTCCCCCCGGACGCCCCGTTCAGCCCCGAGCACGCCCTGTGGGTCAACGGCACCCTGGCCGGCATGTACTCCCGCACCGCCCCCGACGCCGGCTCCGAGCCGCCCGCCGGGCGCCGGATCGTCATCCTGTGGGCGTCGCAGACCGGCAACGCCGAGGACTTCGCCACCACCACCGCCGAACGGCTCACCGCCGGCGGCCACAGCACCTCCCTCGTCGCCATGGACGAGGCCGACCCCGCCGCCCTGCCCGCGGGCGCCGACCTGCTGCTCATCACCAGCACCTTCGGCGACGGCGACGCCCCCGACAACGGCGCCGGCTTCTGGGACGGCCTGACCACCCTCGACGCCGGGCGCCTCGCGGGCCGCCGCTACGCCGTGCTGGCCTTCGGGGACTCCTCCTACGACGACTTCTGCGGGCACGGCCGCCGCCTGGACAGCCGTATGGACGAGCTGGGCGCGGTACGGCTGGCGCCGCGCACCGACTGCGAACCGGACTACGAGCCGCAGGCCGAGGCCTGGCTGGACCAGGTGCTCACCGCACTCAAGGACGCCACGGAACCGGCCCCGGCCCAGGTCCCGCCCTCCCCGGCCCCCGCCCCCGCCCAGGCGGCTCCCTCCCCGGCCCCCGCCGCGCCCCGCGCCAAGCGGCCCGCCCCCGTCGCCGCCCGCCTCACCGGCAACCGCCTGCTGAGCCTGCCCGGCTCCGGCAAGGAGGTGCGCCGCTTCACCTTCGACACCCGCGACAGCGACACCCCGCTCCTCTACGAGGCCGGCGACGCCCTCGGCGTACGGCCCCTGAACTCCCCGGCGCTGGTGGCGGAGTGGCTGGCCGTCACCGGCCTGGACGCGGACGCCGCCGTGCGGGTGAACGGCGTCGGCGAGGTCGCCCTCGGCGATGCCCTGCTGCGCCACCTCGACATCACCCGGATCTCCCCGGCCCTGCTGCGCTTCACCGCCGACCGCGCCCGCGACCCGCGCGAGCTGCGCAAGCTGATGCGCCCGGACAACAAGGACGAGCTGGCGAAGTGGTCCTGGGGCCGGCAGGCCGTGGACGTGGCCGCCGAGTTCGGCATCCGGGCCCGGGCGCAGGAGTGGACCGAGACACTGGGCCGCCTCCAGCCCCGTCTGTACTCCATCTCGTCCAGCCCGCTCACCGACCCCCACCTGGTCTCCCTCACGGTCTCGGTCGTCCGGTACGAGAACCTGGCCGGCCGGCCCCGCCAGGGCGTCTGCTCGCCCTTCCTCGCGGACGCCGGGCCCGGCACCGAGGTCCCGGTGCACGTGCAGCGCTCCCCGCACTTCCGGCCGCCCGCCGACCCGGCGGTGCCGATGGTGATGGTGGGCCCCGGCACCGGCGTCGCCCCGTTCGTCGGCTTCCTGGAGGAGCGCCGGGCGCGCGGGCACCGGGCGCCGAACTGGCTGTTCTTCGGCGAACAGCACCGGGCGACGGACTTCTACTACGAGCAGGAGCTGACCGCCTTCCTGGCCGACGGCACCCTCGGCCGCCTGGACACGGCCTTCTCCCGCGACCAGCGGGCCAAGGTGTACGTGCAGGACCGGATGCGCGAGCACGGCTCCCAGCTGTGGTCCTGGCTCCGGGACGGCGCCCACTTCTACGTGTGCGGCGACGCCTCCCGCATGGCCAAGGACGTCGACCGGGCGCTGCGCGACATCGCCGTCGTCCACGGCGGCCTGGGGGAGGAGGAGGCCGCGGCCTACGTCAAGCAGCTCGCCTCGGACAAGCGGTACGTGCGGGACGTGTACTGACGGGCGGGCGGGCGCCTTCCCGAGGCCGGTGCCAAGGGGTGGCACGCGTCGATATTCGGGCGTGTCCGGCGCGTCACTGTTCGGATGATCGACGGGGATGGACAAGATCTGACGCACCCTCCGTCCCGTGCAGTCGCACGGTTCACCCGAGGAAGGTCATGGTCATGTCGCACCCGCACGTGTCGTCCATGGACCGGCCGGACCGCCCCCAGCGGGCGGTCGTCAGCCGTCGCCGTCTCCTCGAAGGATCCGCCGCCGTCCTCGGCGCGCTCGCCCTCTCCGCCCCCTCCACCGCCCACCGGGCCGCCGCGGCGGACCCGGCCCCGGAGTGGAACGGCCGTATCGACGTCTTCCGCCTCGGCACCGAACCCCCGCACACCACCCTCATGCCGTACGCCGGCCTCGACCAGGCCCTCGCCGCCGACCGCACCCGCTCCCCGTACCGGCTCGACCTCGACGGGACCTGGAGATTCGCCTACGCCGAACGCCCCGACGAGCGGGACGCCGACTTCCACCGCACCGACCTCGACGACAGCTCCTGGGACACGATCCCCGTCCCCTCCGTCTGGCAGCTGCACGGTCACGACCGCCCCATCTACCTCAACATCACCTACCCCTACTGGGGCCCCAACGGCCTGGGCGAGGAACCGCAGCCCCCCGCCGCGCCCACCCGCTACAACCCCGTCGGCCAGTACCGGCGCACCTTCACCGTGCCCGGGGAGTGGGCCGGCCGGCGCACCTTCCTGCACTTCGAGGGCGTCAAGTCCGCGCACTACGTCTGGATCAACGGCGAGCTGGCCGGCTACCACGAGGACTCCTACACCCCCGCCGAGTACGACATCACCGACCGCCTCCGGCCGGGCACCAACCAGATCGCCGTGGAGGTCTACCGCTACTCCGACGGGGACTGGCTGGAGGACCAGGACATGATCCGGCTGAGCGGCATCTTCCGCTCGGTCTACCTGTTCTCCACCCCGCCCGTGCACCTGCGGGACTTCAAGCTGGACACCCCGCTCGGCGACGGCCACACCTCCGCGGAGCTGTCGGTCACGGCGAGCGTGCGGGACTACGGGCGCGGCGCGGGCGGCCCGGCGGGGGAGGGGGCCGGCGCGCGGTACACCGTCGACACCCTCCTGTACGACGCCGACGGCCATCCGGTGTGGTCCCGCCCGCTCCAGCAGCCCGTCGACCTCGCCCCCGGCGGCGAGACGACCGTCCGGGCGGCGAAGGCCGTACCCGCACCCCGCCTCTGGTCGGCGGAGCACCCGTACCTGTACACCGCCGTCCTGCGGCTGCGCGACCCCGCCGGCCGGGTCGTCGAGACGCTGTCGCACCGGGTCGGCCTGCGCGAGTTCGCCCTGAAGGACGGGCTGATGCGGATCAACGGCCGGCCCGTCTCCTTCCGCGGCACCAACCGGCACGAGATGCACCCGGCCCGCGGCACCGCCCTCACCCGCGCGGACCTCGTCGAGGACATCGGGCTCATCAAGCGCCTGAACATCAACTCCGTGCGCACCTCCCACTACCCCAACAACCCGCACTGGTACGAACTCGCCGACGAGTACGGCCTCTACCTCGTGGACGAGACCAACCTGGAGACGCACGGCATCCGCTCCCGGTACCCCGGCGACCACCCCGACTGGACCGCCGCCTGCGTGGCCCGCGCCCAGAACATGGTCCACCGCGACAAGAACCACGCCTCGGTCGTCCTGTGGTCCCTCGGCAACGAGGCCGGCGCCGGCCGCACCTTCACCGCCATGTACGACTGGATCCGCTCCCACGACCCCACCCGCGTCATCCAGTACGAGGGCGACGACAGCCCCGGCGTCAGCGACATCCGCTCCCGTATGTACGAGACACCCGCCCGGGTCGAGCAGCGCGCCGAGGACGCCACGGACACCCGCCCGTACGTCATGATCGAGTACTCCCACGCGATGGGGAACTCCAACGGCAACCTCAAGACGTACTGGGACGTCGTCCGCCGCCACGACGTCCTCCAGGGCGGCTGGATCTGGGACTTCGTCGACCAGTCCCTGTACTGGCCCACCCCCGTGCGCACCCTGTTCACCGAGACCGGCCCCGGCCGGCTGCGCGGCGAGCTGATGGCCTCCAGCGGCACCTTCGACCGGACCCGGGGGGTCTCCGGCGCCACCGTCTTCGCCCGCGACCCGAGCCTGGACCTCACCGGGTCCCTCACCCTGGAGGCCTGGGTCACCCCGCACGTCACCGGCTACCACCAGCCGATCATCGCCAAGGGCGACACCCAGTACGCGCTGAAGCAGACCGGCCGCACCCTGGCGTTCTTCGTCCACGACGGCAGCGGGTGGATCACCGCGAGCTGGGCCCTGCCCGACGACTGGACCGGCCGCGAACACCATGTCGCGGGCGTCTTCGACGCCGACGCGGGCACCCTCACCCTCCACGTCGACGGCGTGGTCCGGGCCACCCGCGCCACCGATCGCCGCCCCGCCGTCAACACCGCTCCCCTCGCGCTCGGCAACGACACCGACAACCACACCCGCGAGTTCAGCGGCACCATCCGCCGGGCCCGCGTCCACGCCCGCGCCCTCACCGCCGCCGAACTCGCCGACGACGGCCGCGGCCCCGGCGACGACGGCGTGCGGTTCTGGTTCGACGCGGCCACCGTCGCCGTGGCGGAGGAACGGCCGCGCGAGAAGACCTTCCTCGCCTACGGCGGCGACTGGGGCGACCTGCCCAACGACGGCGCCTTCGTCGCGGACGGCATCGTCACCGCCGACCGGGGCCACACCGGCAAGGCCGCCGAGGTCAAGCGGGTCTACCAGGCGATCGGCGCGGCACCCGTGCCCGGCCGCCCGGCGGGCACGGTCACGCTGACCAACGAGTACCTCTTCACCGACCTCAGGGACTTCCGCGGACGGTGGACCCTCGTCGCCGACGGCACGGCGGTGCGCCACGGCGAACTGACCCGCGGCCAGCTGGACGTGCCGCCCCTGACCGCCAAGGACATCACCGTCCCCGTACGGCTCCCGGCCGCCCCCGACCCCGGCACCGAGTTCTTCCTTACGCTCTCCTTCACCCTGCGGGAGTCCACCCCGTGGGCGCGGGCCGGCTTCGAGGTGGCCCGCCACCAGATCCCGCTCGACGCCGGCAGCCCGGCCGTGACACCGGTGCCCCTGGCGCGCGTCCCCGCCCTCACCCACCACGACGGCCCCACCGAGGTCACCGTCACCGGCCGGGACTTCTCCGTCACCGTCGACAAGCGCACCGGCGTCATCACCTCCTACGAGGCCGCCGGCACCTCCCTGATCGTCTCCGGCCCCGCGCCCAACTTCTGGAGGGCGCCCACCGACAACGACAAGGGCAACGGCCAGCACACCCGCAACCGGACCTGGCGCGACGCCGGCGCGCGCCGCACCGTGACCCACGTCGGCGTGCGCGCCCTGCGGGACCGGGCCGTGCAGATCACGGTCGCCGGCACGCTCCCGACGGCCGTGACGTCGGCGTACAGCACCACCTACACCGTTTTCGGCAACGCCGAGATCAAGGTCGACCACACCCTGCACCCGGGCGCCGTGAGCCTGCCGTACCTGCCGGAGGTGGGCAGCCTGCTGTTCCTGCCCGCCCGGCTGGAGCACCTGCACTACTACGGGCGCGGCCCCGAGGAGAACCACTGGGACCGCAACAACGGCACCGACGTCGGCCGGTACTCGGGGACCGTCTCCGGGCAGTGGACCCCCTACATCCGCCCGCAGGAGAACGGCAACAAGACCGACGTCCGCTGGGTCGCCCTCACCGACCGCGACGGTGTCGGCCTGCTGGCCACGGGCGAGCCCCTGCTGGAGGTCAACGCCTCCCACTTCACCCCCGAGGACCTGTCGGCCGGGGTCCGCCACGACTACCAGCTCACCCCGCGCGAGGAGGTCGTGCTGCGGCTGAGCCACCGCCAGATGGGCGTCGGCGGCGACAACAGCTGGGGCGCCCACACCCACGACGAGTACAAGCTGTTCGCCGACCACGACTACGCCTACACCTACCGGCTGCGGCCCCTGACCGACGTCGGCCGGGCGACGGCGCTCTCCCGCACCCCCACCGCGGGGGAGTGACCCCGCGTCCGCCGGTGCCGTTCCCCGTCCGTGGTCCGTGGTCCGTGGTCCGTGGTCCGTGTGACGCCGTCCACACCGGATGATCTCTGTGGCGACGGGAGGGGAAGAGCGGAACAATCCAGCACGGAACGGGTAACGGAATCGACGGAAGAGGGAACCTCCCATGGCCGAGCAGGACGAACGCTTCGACGTCGTGGTCCTCGGTGCCGGCCCCGGCGGCTACGTCGCCGCGGTCCGCGCCGCCCAGCTGGGCAGACGTGTCGCCGTCGTCGAGGAGAAGTACTGGGGCGGCGTCTGCCTGAACGTGGGCTGCATCCCCACCAAGGCCCTCCTGCGCAACGCCGAGCTCGCCCACCTCCTCACCCACGAGGCGAAGACCTTCGGCATCCGGTTCGACGGCCAGGTCTCCTTCGACTACGGCGAGGCGTTCCGCCGCAGCCGCAAGGTCGCGGACGGCCGGGTCAAGGGCGTCCACTACCTGATGAAGAAGAACAAGATCACCGAGTTCGACGGCCGCGGCACCTTCCTCGACCCGCACACCCTCCAGGTCGCCGGCTACGACGGCGAGACCCGCACGATCGGCTTCGACCACTGCGTCATCGCCACCGGCGCCACCCCCAAGCTCCTCCCGGGCACCCGCCGCACCTCCCGCGTGGTGACGTACGAGGAGCAGATCCTCGCCGAGGACCTCCCGGAGTCGATCGTCATCGCGGGCGCCGGCGCGATCGGCGTCGAGTTCGCCTACGTACTGCACAACTACGGTGTGAAGGTCACCGTCGTGGAGTTCCTGGACCGCATGGCCCCGCTGGAGGACGCCGAGGTCTCCGCCGAACTCGCCCGGCAGTACCGCAGGCTGGGCATCGACGTGCTCACCTCCACCCGCGTCGACGCCATCGACGAGTCCGGCCCCCGGGTCCGCGTCACCGTCACCGGCAAGGACGGCGCCCAGCACGTCCTGGAGACCGACAAGGTCCTCCAGGCGATCGGCTTCGCCCCGAACGTGACCGGCTACGGCCTGGAGAACACCGGCGTCCGCGTCACCGAGCGCGGCGCGATCGACGTCGACGGCCGCTGCCGCACCTCCGTCCCGCACCTGTACGCCATCGGCGACGTCACCGCGAAGCTGATGCTCGCGCACGCCGCCGAGGCGATGGGCGTGATCGCCGCCGAGACCCTCGCGGACGCCGAGACCATGGAGCTCGACTACGCCATGATCCCCCGGGCCACCTTCTGCCAACCCCAGATCGCCAGCTTCGGCTACACCGAGGCCCAGGCCCGTGACCTCGGGTACGACGTCAAGGTCGCGAAGTTCCCCTTCAGCGCCAACGGCAAGTCCCACGGCCTCGGCGACACCACCGGCTTCGTCAAGCTGATCAGCGACGCGACGCACGGCGAGCTCATCGGCGGCCACCTCATCGGCCCCGACGTCACCGAGCTGCTGCCCGAGCTGACCCTGGCCCAGCAGTGGGACCTCACCGTCCACGAGGTCGCCCGCAACGTCCACGCCCACCCGACCCTGAGCGAGGCCGTCAAGGAGGCCGTCCACGGCCTCGCCGGCCACATGATCAACATGTGAGGGCGGCGCGGCCGGGCCGTTCACCCGGACGGCCCGGCCGCGCTCGCACCCGACGGACGTCCGGGGTGTCCTGCAAGGGAGCCCACGGAGCCCCACGGAAGGGACGTCCGGCCATGACCTCCCACCCCGGCCCGAGCCCGGACCGCCCGAGCCCGGACCCCCCGGCCCCGGGCGCCGGCCCGCAGGGCGAGATCGGCACCGCCTGGTCCGCCCCGCGCGGCGGCCCCCGCCGGCCCTCCCCGCGCGACGCCCGGATCGCCGGCGGGGTCGCCTTCGCCGGCGTCCTGCTGCTGTGCGGTGGCGTCCTCTCCGTCCTCCAGGGCATCGCCGCGCTGGCCGGGGACGAGGTCTACGCCCGCATCGGCTCCTACGTCTACGCGCTGAGCCTCACCGCCTGGGGCGCCGTCCACGTCGTCCTCGGCGTCCTCGCCGCCGTCACCGGCGCCGGTCTGCTCAGGGGCGCCGCCTGGGCCCGCTACCCGGGCGTCTTCCTGGCCGCGCTCGGCCTGGTCGCCCAGTTCCTGTTCCTGCCCTACGAGCCGCTCTGGTCGATCGTGATCATGGCGGTGGACGTGTACGTGATCTGGGCGCTGACCGCGCGGACGGCGGGATAGGGCCGAGGGGGAGGGGGCGTCCGCCCCTACAGGTCCTCCTGCTCGGCGGTGTCGCTGATGCCCAGCCGCAGATGCTCCACGTGGTAGACGGCCTGGTCGAGGAGTTCGGCGACATGGTGGTCGTGCAGCGCGTAGACGACCGAGCGGCCGCGCCGCTCGCCCACCACCAGGCCCAGGTTGCGCAGCAGCCGCAACTGGTGCGAGCACGCCGACTGCTCCATCCCCACCTCGGCCGCCAGCTCCGTCGCGGGCAGCGGCCCTTCCCGCAGCCGGGCGAGGATCAGCAGGCGTGAGGGGGTGGACAGGGCCTGGAGGGTGGTGGCCACCTTGGCCGCGTTGCCCGCGTCCAGACGGACGCGCTCGGTGGCTGCGGGGGTGACGGCTCCATGACCCATGCGGGCCATCTTACCCATCGTATATGAACGAATGAATGACTCTTCATGTGTTCCTGTATCGTGGCCGCGTGCCCACCACCACCCTGACCTCCACCCTGACCTCCCCGCCGTCCACCGCGACCGCCCCGGCGCCCCCGCGCCGCCGCACCCGGATCCTCGCCCTCCCCGAGGCCCGCTGGGCCCTCGCCGCCACCCTCGCCTTCCTGCTGGGCCTCGCGCTGGACCTCGGCGGCGCACCGGCCTGGGCGTCCGCCGTCCCCTACGCGGTCGCCTACGTCACCGGCGGCTGGGAACCCGCCCTCGAAGGCCTGCGGGCGCTGCGCGGGAAGACCCTCGACGTCGACCTGCTGATGATCGTCGCCGCGCTCGGCGCCGCCGCCATCGGCCAGGTCCTCGACGGCGCCCTCCTCATCGTCATCTTCGCCACCTCCGGCGCCCTGGAGGCCCTGGCCACCGCCCGCACCGCCGACTCCGTCCGCGGCCTCCTCGACCTCGCCCCCGACACCGCGACCCGGCTCACCGACGGCGGCGAGGAGACCGTCCCCGCCGCCGAACTCGCCGTCGGCGACCTGCTGCTGATCCGCCCGGGCGAACGCGTCGGCGCCGACGGCCGGGTCGTCGACGGCGTCAGCGAGGCCGACCAGGCGACCATCACCGGCGAACCCCTGCCCGTCGTCAAGCGCCCCGGCGACGAGGTCTTCGCCGGCACCCTCAACGGCACCGGGGCCCTCCGCGTCCGCGTCGCACGCGACCCCGCCGACTCGGTCGTCGCCCGCATCGTCACCCTGGTCGAGGAGGCCTCCCGCACCAAGGCGCCCACCCAGCTCTTCGTCGAGCGGATCGAACAGCGCTACGCCGTCGCCGTCGTGACCGCCACCCTCGCCGTCTTCGCCGTGCCGCTCGCCTTCGGCGCGCAGCTCACCGACGCCCTGCTGCGCGCCATGACCTTCATGATCGTCGCCTCGCCGTGCGCCGTCGTCCTCGCCACCATGCCGCCCCTGCTGTCCGCCATCGCCACCGCCGGCCGCCACGGCGTCCTGGTCAAGTCCGCGGTCGCCATGGAACGCCTCGGCGAAATCGACACCGCGGCCCTCGACAAGACCGGCACCCTCACCGAGGGCGCCCCCGAGGTCACGGCCGTCACCCCGCTGCCCGGCTCCGGCGTCGACGAGGACACCCTCCTCGCCCTCGCCGCGGCCGCCGAGCACCCCAGCGAGCATCCGCTGGCCCGCGCCGTCGTGGCGGCGGCACGCGGGCGGGGCCTGCGGATCGCCCCCGCCGAGGACTTCACGGCGACGCCCGGACAGGGGGTCACGGCCCTCGTCGGGGGCCGCCCGGTCACCGTGGGCCGGGCGGACACCGGCCATGCCCCGGCAGGCCCCGGGGCGGAGGGGACCGCGGTCCTGGTGCGCGTCGACGGCGCCCCCGCCGGCACCCTCACCCTCACCGACCGCCTGCGCCCCGCCGCCCCCGCCGCCACCGCGGCGCTCACCGCCCTCACCGGCACCGCCCCGGTCCTTCTCACCGGCGACAACGCGCGGGCCGCCGCCCGCGTCGCCGACGCCACCGGCATCACGGACGTCCGCGCCGGCCTGCTCCCGCAGGACAAGGCCGAGGCGGTGCGGGAGCTCCAGCTCTCCGGCCGCAGGGTGCTGTTCGTCGGGGACGGCGTCAACGACGCGCCCGCGCTCGCCGCCGCCCACGCGGGCCTGGCCATGGGCCGGGCCGGTTCCGACCTGGCCCTGGAGACCGCGGACGCCGTCGTCGTCCGCGACGACCTCACCACCGTCCCGGCCGTCGTACGGCTGTCGCGGACCGCGCGCCGGCTGGTGGTGCAGAACCTGGTGATCGCGGGGACGTTCATCACCGGCCTGGTGCTCTGGGACCTCGTCGGCCACCTGCCGCTGCCGCTCGGGGTGGCCGGGCACGAGGGGTCGACCGTGCTGGTCGGACTCAACGGGCTGCGGCTGCTGCGGGACCGCGCCTGGCAGGGGTGACCCACGAAGGCCCCGGCCGGGGCGGCTCGATGTCGGATTCTCGCCAGCGCCGCCCCGGCCGGTGGCCGATGCTGAAGGCATGCGGAACGGGATGCACACCGACCGGGAGCGCTGCCTGCGCGCCGTGCGGTCGAAGGACGCGCGGTTCGACGGCTGGTTCTTCACGGCGGTCTCGACCACCGGGATCTACTGCCGGCCCAGCTGCCCGGTCGTGGCGCCCAAGCCGGAGAACATGACCTTCCACCCGAGCGCCGCCGCCTGCCAGCAGGCCGGTTTCCGCGCCTGCAAGCGGTGCCGGCCCGACACCAGCCCGGGTTCCCCGGAGTGGAACCACCGCGCCGACCTCGTCGCCCGCGCCATGCGGCTCGTCGCCGACGGCGTCGTCGACCGCGAAGGGGTGCCCGGACTCGCCGCCCGCCTCGGCTACAGCACCCGCCAGGTGGAACGCCAGCTCCTCGCCGAACTCGGCGCCGGCCCCCTCGCCCTGGCCCGCGCCCAGCGCGCCCAGACCGCCCGCCTCCTCATCGAGACCAGCGAACTGCCCATGGCGGACGTGGCGTTCGCCGCCGGCTTCGCCTCCGTCCGCACCTTCAACGACACCGTGCGCGACGTGTTCGCGCTCTCCCCGAGCGACCTGCGCGCCCGCGTCCCGAAGAAGAGCGGCGCCCCGCGCCCGGCGTCCCCCACCGCCGGGACGCTCCACCTCCGCCTGCCGTTCCGCGCCCCCCTCCACCCCGACAACCTCTTCGGCCACCTCGCCGCGACCGGCGTGCCCGGGGTGGAGGAGTGGCGGGACGGGGCCTTCCGGCGCACGCTGCGCCTGCCGTACGGGCACGGCGTCGTGGCGCTCACCCCGCACCCCGACCACATCGGCTGCCGGCTCACCCTCACCGACCTGCGCGACCTCACCGTCGCCATCAGCCGCTGCCGGCGCCTGCTCGACCTGGACGCCGACCCGGTCGCCGTCGACGACCACCTGCGCACCGACCCGCGGCTCGCACCGCTGGTCGACAAGGCACCCGGCCGCCGCGTCCCGCGCACGGTGGACGAGGCGGAGTTCGCCGTCCGGGCGGTCCTGGGCCAGCAGGTGTCCACGGCGGCCGCCCGCACCCACGCGGCCCGCCTGGTCACCGCCCACGGCGACCCCGTCGACGACCCCGACGGCGGCCTCACCCACCTCTTCCCCACCCCCGAGGCCCTCGCCGCGCTCGACCCCGCGACCCTGGCGATGCCCCGCACCCGCCGCACCACCGTCACCACCCTCGTACGGCACCTCGCCGAGGGGTCCCTGCACCTCGGCGTGGAGAGCGACTGGGCCGAGGCCCGCGCCCGCCTGCTGTCCCTCCCCGGCTTCGGCCCCTGGACCGCCGACGTCATCGCCCTGCGCGCCCTCGGCGACCCCGACGCCTTCCTCCCCACCGACCTGGGCGTCCGCCGCGCCGCCCGGGAACTGGGCCTGCCCTCCACCCCGGCGGCGCTCACGGCCCGCGCGGCGGCCTGGCGCCCCTGGCGGGCCTACGCGGTCCAGTACCTGTGGGCGACCGACAGCCACCCCATCAACCTCCTGCCCGTCTGAGGAACCCCGATGCACACCCCCACCACACGGCACACGCTCGTCGACAGCCCCTACGGCCCCCTCACCCTCGTCGCCGACGACGGAGTCCTGTGCGGCCTCTATATGACCGAACAACGCCACCGCCCACCGCAGGAGACCTTCGGCCCCCGCGACGACACCCTCTTCACCGAGGCCCGGCAGCAACTGGAGGCGTACTTCGACGGCGAGCTGAGGCACTTCACCCTCCGGCTCCGCCTGCACGGCACCCCGTTCCAACGCGCGGTCTGGGCCGAACTCCAGCACATCCCCTACGGCGAGACCCGCACCTACGGCGAACTCGCCCGGGCCCTCGGCACCCCGACCGCCTCCCGCGCCGTCGGCCTCGCCAACGGCAGGAACCCCGTCGGCATCGTCGTCCCCTGCCACCGCGTCGTCGGCGCCGACGGCAGCCTCACCGGCTACGGCGGCGGCCTCGCCCGCAAACACCGCCTCCTGTCCTTCGAAAGCGGCACGTCCCTCTTCTAGGTCCCGTCGTCCTGACCTCGGCCCAGTTCCCGCAGCAGCCTGGGCAGCGCGGTCCCGATCGGCTCCCGTACGACCTCGTCGGCGATCCCGTCGTACGGTGTCGGCTCGGCGTTGACGATGATCAGGCGGGCGCCGTGGTCGGCGGCGACGCCCGTGAGACCCGCCGCCGGATGGACCTGGAGGCTGGTGCCGACGGCGAGGAACACCTGGCACGCCTTGCTGATCGCGACGGCGTCACCGAGGACCACCGGGTCGAGGCGTTCGCCGAACATCACGGTCGCCGACTTCAGGATGCCGCCGCATCCGAGGCACGGAGGATCGTCCTCACCGGCCTCCACGCGCGCGAGCGCGTCCCGCATCGGCCCGCGCGCGTGGCACCGGGTGCACACCACGCCGTGCGCGGAGCCGTGCAGTTCGAGCACCTTGCGGGCGGGCATCCCGGCGCGCTGGTGCAGTCCGTCCACGTTCTGCGTGATCACCCGCACCGGCACCCCGGACCGTTCCAGTTCGGCCACCGCCCGGTGCGCCGCGTTCGGCTCGGCCCGCAGGGCGTGGCTCTCACGGCGCATCTGCCAGGACCGCCGCCGGATCTCCGGATCCCGCATGTAGTGCTCGTACGTGACGAGCTTCTCCGCCTCCGGATCCCGCCGCCACAGCCCGTCGGGCCCGCGGTAGTCGGGGATGCCGGAGTCCGTGGAGACGCCGGCGCCGCTGAGGAGGGCGACGAGGGGTTTGGCCATGCCGCCGAGGGTAGGGCGGCAGATCCGGCGTCGGCGAACGGATATCGGGCGGGCGGCGAGCGGTGCTACCCGGATTCATTCGCAGTGCTCCGGCCTTCAGGCCGGGGGTGAAGCGAATCTTGTGGTCGCGATGCGGAGCGTCGCGGTGGCGTTCCGGAGGAGCCGGACTCTGCTTCGTGACGGTGACGTGTCGCTCACATGTTCTCGGTGACGACGTGGGTTCGACATGCATAGTGTGATCGTCATGCAGCTCCGGTACGCCTTCAGGTTGTACCCCGACGCCGTTCAGCAGGCCGCGCTGGCCAGGGCCTTCGGGTGCGCGCGGGTCGTGTTCAACGACGCCGTGCGTGCCCGTGAAGACGCCCGCAGGGACGGGCGGCCGTTCCCGACAGCCGGTCAGCTGTCCAGGTGCCTGATCACGGAGGCCAAGCGGACGGCCGAGCGGTCCTGGCTGGGCGAGGTCTCCGCCGTCGTCCTCCAGCAGTCCCTGCGGGACGCCGACGCCGCCTACAAGAACTTCTTCGCCTCCCTCAAGGGCACCCGCAAGGGCCCGAAGCTCGGCGCACCCCGCTTCAAATCCCGCAAGGACAAACGGCAGTCGGTGCGGTTCACCGCCAACGCCCGCTGGAACATCACCGGCGGTGGCCGTCTGAGCCTGCCGAAGATCGGCGCGGTGAAGGCTGAAGAAGGCCCAGCGGGAGCTGTCCCGCAAGCAGATGGGATCAAAGAACCGGGCCAGGGCCCGCCTGAAGGTCGCCCGCGCCCATGCGAAGGTGGCCGATGCGCGTCGTGAGTTCCACCACCAGCTCTCCACCCGACTGATCTCCGAGAATCAAGGGATCGCTGTGGAGGACCTGTCGGTGGCGGGACTGGCCCGCACGAGGCTGGCCAAATCCGTCCATGATGCGGGCTGGGCGTCGTTCATCGGCATGCTGGACAATTCACTAGTCAAGTCCCCTGTCGGACATGGTGTTGTCGGATGCCGGGGACGTGAGGTGCTCGGCGACCCACTGGCCGGCGGCCGTGAGCAGGGCGGCTACGTCGTCGCCGGTGATGGACACGGTCTGGATGTTGCGGGCGTCGACCTTGATCTAATAAACGGCTGATCAGGTGGGCCGTGGACGGCACCTGGGAACGCATCCTCGCCGCAGTTCTGGCAGTAGCCGACGGTGCTGACGACATCGGCTGGACCGTGTCGGTGGACTCCACCGTCTGCCGGGCTCACCAGCACGCCGCCGGTGCCAGGAAAAAGGGGCCTCAGGCCGGGCTGAACCCGACGACCATGCCCTCGGACGTTCCCGAGGCGGCCTGCACCTTCGAGGAACGGTTCTGCGCGGCCACCGTGGGCCGGCTGTCGGCGGCGACCCGGTCCTGGCTGGACGACCTGATCGCCGAGGACACCGACACGGACGCGGACAGCGCGGGTGGCGGGGGCACGTTCTTCACCGAGCTGAAGGCGGACCCGGGTGCGCTGGGGCTGGACAGCCTGCTGGCGGAGGTGCACAAGCTCCAGCGGGTGCGCGGGCTTCACAGGCCGCAGCGACGCGTGAGCCCCGACACATGCTTGATATTTCAACTTTTCCGCGTAAGGTGGGAAGCGTCGAAAAGCCATGAGGTAGTCCTGCTGGTTCGCTTGGGCTTTAACGGGCGTGTGCGCCCACTACATGGCACGGGATTCTTCCTACGCCGCGACAGCTGACGACCTATCGAATCGATGGTCGGGCAGGCTGTTGCGGTCTCGCCTTTTCCGGGCCGTGCTCCTCCCGACCGAGGAGCACTTCATGCATCAAGCAACCGTTTCCCCTCCCGACCGGCAGGTCGGTGAAGCACGCCGATGGCTGCCCCTGACCGTGCTGCTGATCCCCGCGGCGCTCACTCTTCTCAGCGTCACGAGCATCAACGTGGCACTGCCCTCGATCCGTACCGGCCTGGACGCGGGCACCGTCGGCCAGTCCCTGGTCCTGACGGTCTACGCTCTCACCTTCGCGCTCGTCCTGCTCCCCGCGGGACGCCTGGGTGACCAGTACGGGCACAAGAAGGTCTTCGTCGCGGGCGTGGTCATCTTCACCATCGCGAGCGCCTGGTGCGCCCTGGCGCCGGACATCACCCAGCTCGTCGCAGGCCGCGCCCTCGCCGGCATAGGCGGCGGCCTGGCCATGACACCGGTGACCGCGCTGATCCAGCTCCTGTACAAGGGACCGGAGCGCGCTCGCCCCTTCGGCATCATGGGTGCCGTCTTCGGAGCGTCGAGTGCGGCTGGACCGCTGTTGGGCGGCCTGCTGATCCAGAGTGGCGGAGACATCGGCTGGCGCCTGGTCTTCCTGGTCAACGTCCCCTTCGGCATCCTGGCGGCGGCCCTGGGCGCCAATGTCCTGCCCGCCTCTCAGCCGCGGGGGGTCCGTGGCAGCGACCCGGTCGGCCTGCTGCTGTTCACCGCCGGCATCGTCGCCACGATGCTGCCGTTCTCGCTCGGTGACGGGATCACCCCGTTGAACGTCGTTCTGCTTGTGGTGGGTCTGGCCCTGCTGGCCCTCTTCGCCGTGGTGCAGCGGCGCCGGGAGCGTGCCGAGAAGTTCGCCGTGGTTCCTCTGCGTCTGTTCCAGCAGCGTGCCCTGCCGATCGGTGTCGCCACGACGTTCCTCGGCTTCGCGGGCTTCACCGCATCGTTTTTGATGCTGGCCATGCTGTGGCAGGACGCCCTCGGCCACGACGCGCTGTCGGCCGGGCTGCTGGTCATGCCCTTCGCCCTGGGCAGCGTGATCAGCGCGATCAACACCCAGCGCCTGACCCAGCGCTTCGGCATCCGCATCGTCACCGCGGGCCTCACCATGATCACCGCAGGTCTCGCGGCCGTCGGGATCCTCGTGCTCACCGTCCCCGCCGCATCCCTCGGCTTCGCTCTCATGCTCGTGCCGCTGCTGGTGACCGGTCTCGGTGTCGGCCTGTACGTCGGGCCCAACACCAACGCCTCCTTCGTCCAGACCGAAGGCCGCGACGCAGGAGTGGCCAGCGCACTGGTCACCACCGCCCAGCGCTGCGGCACCGCCGTCGGCATCGGCCTGCTCTCCGCCCTCTTCACCACACTGCCCGGCGGCCCCACCAACCTCCACAACCAGGCCATCGCAGCCTTCGTCACCGCCGGCTTCGCCGCAGCGGCAGCACTCCTGATGATCGCCACCCGACGCAGTTCACTGGCCCCGGGCACTCAGCAGACGCACTGAGGGCACAACGGCGCCCACCGCGGGACCCCCGACCGGTCCCCGCGCTCGGCCCGGCAGATACTCTGCCGGGCCGGCCGCGCCCCTCCCGCCGGCCTCAGCCCGCGATGCTCCCGGGGCAGCCGACGGGCGAACTTCGCCGCCAGTCCATTCAATGGAATACGACACCTGTGCCGACACGTACGGGAAGCGTGCGGACGCCGCAGGTGAGACCACCCCCGGCATGGGAAAGGACCATCCAGATGACGCGTGTCCTGCTGATCGGCCAGGTGCCCGAGACAGTGGACTTCACCGCCCCGGACCTGCCCTACGGATTCACCGTGGACACCATCAAGGACAGCCTCACGGTAAGCCTGAAACAGCTCACCGACCGCGGCTGGGACGGCGACCTGCTCCAGGTCATGCCCGACGAAACCGCCGCCCCGCGCATCGGGGAATGGCTCCAGGCTCACGAGCCATACGACTGCATCGTCATCGGCGCAGGCATCCGCCTGCCCCCCAAGAACCTGCTGTTCTTCGAGAACGTCATCAACGCCGTCCACCGATCGGCCCCCCACAGCACCATCGGCTTCAACACGCGCCCAGAAGAGACCGCCGATGCCGCAGCCCGGCTACTGGAACAGCAGTAACAGGGAGCCGTGCGGAGGGTGGCCCCGCATCGGGCGCGCGAGACACCCCCTTTTGCCTCGCGCGCCTCTCACCCCCTCGGCCACGCGGGCTCCATACGCGCGGGCGTTCCGCCGACAGCGGACCCGCCAGCGGGCCAGCACGCCGATGCGGGGCCGGTCGGCGTGCCCGTAGGTACCGAGCGGACGTCCGCTCCTGGGCTCCAGACGAGGTGGTCAGGAGCAGGTGAAGCCGTCCTGGCGCCGCCGCTCGGCGAGCGCAGTGACACCTCCCTGCCGACGACCGGGACTGCGAAGGGCTTCGTTCTCGATGGACAGCTCGGTGACGGCGCGGCGTAGGAACGCGGTGGTGCGGCGCTCGGCGGCCAGCTCATCCTTGGCCTGCTGCAGTTCCTCCCGTGTCTTCTCCAACTCGCGGGCCATGGCGGCCATCGCCTCGGGCACCGCTTCACGGGCCCGGACCTGAGCCTGGTAGGACTCCACGAGGTCGGCGTGCTGGTAGACGACATCACGGCGCAGTCCGGCTTCGACGGCGAGTTCGCTGGTGGTCAGCTTGCCCGTCCTGGAACGCAGCGGGGTGCCGGTCAGCAGCCGCTCGGCGGCCGCGGCGATCGCGGCCCGGTCGGCGGCTCCATCGCGGCGTTTACCGCCCATCAGATCGCTCCCGTCGTCGTGCTGCCCAGGTCTGTGCGGTCGGCCTGGTGCTGGTCGATGATGCCGCGGGTGCGGGTGGCCTGCGCCGCTGCTCTCTCCTGCCGCGGGCGCGGGACCAGCGGGTCGCCGGCCGCGGCCTCCTGACGGGCCAGGCGGTCGTACAGGACGTCGATGTCACGGTCGGTGTAGGCGAGGTTGGGGCATGCGGGCCGGCACTCGGCTTCGTCGGGGCCGTCGGAGGGCAGCCCGGCCTCCAGGCGAATCCGGCGGCACACGGCGGTCTCGGCACGGTAGACGCACGTCATGGCCCGGCCGTGGTGGATGGCGGGGTCGGCGCTGGCCAGGAGGCGTTCGACGTTGCGGACTGTGTTCACCACGCGGCCGGCGAACGGCGCCGCCCGGACAAGGCGCCGCCGGTACTCGTCGGCCGCAGGGCCGCTGACGTGCTCGCCGGCGTCGAGGGCTGCCAGGTCGTCCTCGATCTGGTCGATGACCATCTCCAGCCGCTCGACCGCCACGTCGTCGAGCCAGCCGGATTCAGCCTGGCCCGCGTAGCCGGCCGTTACCCGGGTGCGGACATGGCCGTACTGAAGGCCGCAGGCGATCAGGCCGCCGGGCTTGCGGACCACGAAGTACGCCAGCGTCCGCCGAAACCTTGAGGCGTGCAGGTTGCGTCCGGTGGGGTCCGGCGGGATCACCGGCTGACCGCCGGGCCGGTGGAAGGCGGCGTTGACCCAGTCGACAAACGCCTTCAGATTCCGGTTGAGGTCATGGGTAGTCGCGGCCCGCTGCTCACGCAGGCGTCGGGTCACCTGCCACCGCGCGGCGGGAAAGAGCAGCGGGTAGTCGGCGAGTTCCTCCAGCACACCAATCGCGGTGGCCACCGGCCCTACAACGGTCCATGTCCGCGTGACGGCCTCGGGCTCCTCAGGGTCGCGGCCGCCGCCCTTGCTGGGTCGGCCGTGCACGCTGAGGACCTCACCGTCGGTCGTCAGGCAGCCGCGGCGCAGACCGAGAGCCTCACCCGGGCGCATGCCCGACAGGTAGGCGATGACGATGAAGCACGCGGTCGCCAAATGCGTCACCATGTGGGACAGCTCGCGCACGCCGATCGGCTCGGTGCGCCACGGCGCCCCGTGCAAAAGGGCGGTGATGCCGCCGAGCGGGGCGTCCGGCGCGATCGGCACGCCGAGGTCTTGCGCGAGGTGGAGGATCCCGGGGGCTACCCGGCGGACGCGGTCCTTGTGGGTGCCCAGCAGCCGTGCGAGGTGAGGGACGTCGAGCACGATGCCGCCGTGCTCGCTTCTCTTGCCGGGCAGGCTGCCGCCGGATGCGGCCAGCTGCCGCATGTAGGCGTCGGCCCGTTCCGTGATGGGGGTGGCTCGTCCTGGGGTGAAGGAGTTCGTCACCGGGTGCGTGCCGTTCATGAGGTGGCGGTACTCGGTGAGCGCGCCGTGGATGTCGGGCGCGAAGTCCTCCACCATCCGCAGGGACCAGCCCAGCAGGGCCTCCATCGTCTCCGGTGGGATCAGCGGTGTGCGGTTGTGCCGGGTCTTCACCACGGCGTCAGCCAGTTCCAGGCTGGAGGCGGTGCCGAAGGGGCGGGGCCCCGAGATGCGGCACGGCGCCGGCAAATGGTCCTGGTACGCCCACAGCACGCGGACGGCATGCAGGAGATGGGCCCGCCGGCCGGGGCTGCGGGCCAGGTCGAGCACGTGGAGGCGATAGCGGTCGAGGTCGTCCTCGGTGATGTCGGACAGGGTCCGTACGCGCTGGGTGACCAGCCACTGGGTGAAGACCAGGAGGTCGTCCTTCCAACTGCGCAGCGTCCCCAAGGCGGCCGATTCTCCTGGCGGGCCCAGGGTCAGCACCGGGGGGCGAGGGTGGTCCAGCACGGCGAGAGCGAAGGCTTTGATGGGGCGCCGGAACCTGCGCGGGAACTTCGCCCAGTGCAGGCACCGCCCGACCCAGTGGTCATCGGTCTGCGCGTGGTCCAGCATCCAGACCTCGTCCGCGAAGCGGGACAGCTCGGCCCGGACCACCCCGGTCCGCAGCTTCCTGCCCCGCAGGACGATCGTGTCGGGAGCCGGCCACGGCACCCTGGCATCGGACGGCGCGGTGGGGGTGTCGATCACAGGTTCAGTCGTCCTTCCAGCAGGTCGTCGGCCAGGCGCCGGTCGTCCTCGGTGAGCTGTTCGCGGGCCCGGTCCCGGTCCGCGCCGGTGTAGTGCGGCGGCTCGAGCAGGTGCGTCAGCCGGGCGAAGGCGTCCCCGTACCGGAAGGCCCACACCTCTGGGTCCATGTGGCTGCGCAGCTGCCCGAGCCGGTCGTGGACGTAGACCTGGACGGGCAGGTGATGGGGCAGTGCGCGGGCGTTGCGGCAGCCCAGGCATGCGAGGAACGAGGCGGTGCACGGGTCGCCCGCCGGTGTGTCCGGGTCGTCGCGGTGGTCGGTGCAGCTCGCCAGAACCGTGTCCTGCTCGCCGGCGAGGACGCCCTTGAGTGCGGTGACGTCCACGCCCATCTCAGCTGCCGCTCGCTCCGGCTGCGCTGCGGCCATCGCCAGGAAGTCCGCACCGAACACCGGCACCTGCTGAAGGGCGCGGGCCTTGGCGACCTGCCCTTCCAGCGCGGACTGGACGATGGCGCGGCCTTCGCGCTGCACTGCGGGGCTGCGTTTGAGGTAGCGGTCGTTGAGGGTGCGACTCGAGTGCGCGACCGGGCGCCGCAGGCGCTCCAGCGCGGTCTGCCGCAGCCGCAGAACGTCCACGCTCGGCTTGCCCTCGCCTCCCTGGCCCGGGCAGGGCGCCGGGTGGGCACCGCTGGCCGGCGCCTTCTCCTCCTGGCCCGTGATGGATGAGTTGGCTCGGCGGCGGGGCAGCAACGGGAAGCCGCAGCCGGATGCCCAGTCGGTGGTGTGACCGGAGGTGACGCCCGCGGCCCACCGGCCGAGGCTTGTCTTCGACGTCCGCACGTAGCCGAATGCCATGCCGTGGCCGCCATGGCGCCGCGACAGCTCGGTCAGCTCCAGCAGCAGCAGGTAGACCCGCAGCGGGGAGCGGAACAGCCTCACCTCGCTGTCCTCACCCTCGACGAGCAGGCCGGCCAGGCTCTCGGGGAACTCCTCCACCGGCGTGACCATGTACTCGCGGTCCGGCCCGCGCCGGGGCTTGGTCCCCTCCACCAGCGCGAGCGGCGGGCCGTGCCCGGTGCCCCCGTCCGGGCGGACGTGCGCGGCCGGCCACGTGGCCAAGGTGCCGAAGTTCTCGCCGGTCATGTCGACCAGCAGCAGCGAGAACGCCGCCGCCTCCAGCCGGGTCAGGCACAGCCGGTGCAGCAATCCCGTGACGCCGCCGAACCGCGCCAGCCACTTCATCGGCTGCCCCGTCGCATCGCGGCGCGGCACATCTCCGGTCCGGTCGATCACGTCTAAGGCGAAGCCGAGCCGCTCCTCGGGCACACCGGCTGCGAGCTCGCGCCGGCGGTAGCGGCCCAGCAGCTCCTGGCTGGAGCGGATCCGGTCCCGGGCGGCGCGAACGTCGTGGCGGACGGCGGTCAGGATCTGCTGACGCTCGGCATCGCTGTACGCCAGCACCGCCTCCGTCTCCCGCTCCGGCAGCCTCCCCTGCAGGATCGCTGTCCGGACGGCCGCCTGGAGCCGGGGCGCCGAGCGCATCAGCGTGCGCAGCCGCCAGGCGGACGGCAGCTGGGACCCCGGAGTGAGCGACAGCTTGAAAGCGGAAATATGGACCGTGGAGATCTCCTCCGGCCGCTGCGGCGCATCGTCCCGCTTCCCCAGGAACGTCGCGAACCGCACCAGCATCGTGTAGTAGGACTCCGCCGTCTTGGTGCTCTTCACGCCGGTGCGCGGGCCGGTCGCCGCGGCGAACACCTCGGCCAGCCACCGCTGGAGCTCGCCCGCGACCGGCACGAACCCGAAGTCGAAGACCCGTGAGCGCCGGCCCTTCTCCTCCGTGAACCTCACCGTGCACTCGGTGTCGGTGACGACCAGCCGCTCGGGAGGTTGCCAGCCCGCGCCGGGTAGCGACGCGCGACGCCCGCGCCGGCTCACGACCGCACCTGCCCAACTCGCCGCCCCGAGGCATCCGCGCCGACCCGGCGCAGGACACGGTCACTCGTCGCGCCGATCCGCTCCGCCAGCCGGCTGACAGCGGCGTGCTCATCGTCGTCCAACAACGACATCAGATAGTCCCTCTCCAGCGCGGTGAAGGGCTCCAGATACCAGTCCTTCGTCGTCTGCGGGTTGGCATGTCCAAGGAGGCCGGCCAGCTGGAACCAAACGTCGCCGAACTGGTCCCGGAACTCCCGCAGCTCGGCCTCGGAGAAGCCCTCCACGCGCCGGTTCCACACCAGCGACAAGATCGAGAACCAGCGCAGGGCGAAGGAATGCCGGCACATGTGCGGGCGGCAGAACAGCGGCACCGTGCCCCGGCCGCCCGCACGCTCCCACGCCGCGGCGACGCGCTTGTTGGCCTCGGTGAACCGCTTCTCCCAGCTGTGCGCCAGCATCGGCATCCCGTTCACCCCCAGCCAGACCGCGAGCGGTTCCAGGCCCCGGGGCGTCTGCCGGAACAACAGCAGCCGCTCCTCCGCATCCAGCGCGTCCAGGGACAAGACGCTGCTGCCCTCGGCCGTCAGGACGGTCAGCGTCCGGGCCTGCGCACTGAACCGCGTGACGATCTTCAGCCCGACCACCCGCTCGTAGCGGCCCGCCCGCCGTGCCCGGCGGACCGCCTCCGCCCGGGAACCCTCGATCGGGTCCATGTAGCCCGCGACCGACTGCACGACACCAGCCGGAACCCGGTACTCGCGTCCCTCCCGCTTGCCCTTCGCACACGCACGCGCCAGGTACGCCCGGGGAAACCGGCCGACGGCGTCCACGGACGACAGCTCCACATCCAGCACGCTGCCCCACTCCGCCAGCCGCAGCCCCGTCCCGTACAGGCCGTCGACGAACGAACAGTCCCGGTCCTCATGGGCGCCCCGCCACCCGTCGGCCCTCAACCCGTCGAAGCCGTAGCCGCGAAACCCGATGTCCCGCCACTGCTCGAAGGCGCCCCGCAGCAGCCACTTCACCCGCCGACGGGTCGAGCCGGCCGGGCGCGCGGGGTCGCGCCGCCCCTGGGCGGGAGAGGTGTCGACCGGGTCGGCGGTGCCCAGGATGTCACCGGTCACCACCGGGTTGATGCAGCCGTAGAGAGGCCCCGCCCACGAGTAGAAGGAGTTCAGCGCCGCCCGGTCGGTGTCGAACGACGTGGGCTCGATGCGCTCGTCGTTGGAGACGTCGGTGATCCGCCAGAACTTGAAGTCCGTGTAGTCCTCGCCCGTCGCCTCGTCCCACGAGACGCCAACGGTGTCGAGGAAGCCGAGCCACACCGCGAGCGAGTAGGCGTACCGACGCCAGGTCGACGGCTGCTTCGAGACGATCTTGCTCTTACGGAAGTAGAGGTTGATCCGCGGATCGGGCAGCCGCTCGTCCGCCGGGATCAGAAACGGGGTCCGATGGCGAGCGCCGTTCCTCCGGGCCCGCGCTAGGACGTCGCCGACCTCGTCCGCCAGACAGTCACCAGCCGTGGGCAAAGGGCGCTTCAGGTCGTAGAACTCAACAAGCCAGCCACCACTCCCGACGCCCACCCAGGCCACCACCGCTCCTCGGAATCCGACAACTTCCGAGAGAGTAGAGAAGGAGTACAAAGCACAACGGTACGGCCGCACCCTGGTCACCATCGGCCGGTTCGAGCCGACGAGTCAGGTCTGTTCTGCCTGCGGCGTCAAGGACGGGCCCAAACCCCTGAACGTGAGGGAGTGGACCTGCAGTGCCTGCGGCACTGTCCACGACCGGGACCACAACGCCGCACTCAACATCAAAACGGCCGCCGGACTGGCGGTATCGGCCTGCGGAGCGCCGGTAAGACCAGGAGCGATCCCGGCACAGCGCGAAGAAACAGGAAGCCACGGATTCCCGACCGGAAACCGTGCCGCGATGGGGGCACCCCCTGCTCGAACGTAGTTGAGAGCTTGGGGGAGGCACAGCAACCAGTCAGGGAAGGCCAGAATCCTCGCCCTTCAGGGCGAGGAGCATGTCAACGTCCCGCCATGGCCAAGGTCGGTCGAGGTCGTCGCTGTCTCCCTCGATGCCGAGCTGGTCGTCGAGGTCATGGTGCTCACCGGCGTGGGCAACCCCCAGGACGCCGTCGAAGTCGTCGTGCGCGACTACATCGCCCGCGGGCACCGCACCGAGGCGCGGACGGCCACGCGGGACGAGGCGCTGCGGGCGGTGGACGCGAAACCGCGCGACGTGGAGGGCTGATCCTCCAGCGGTACGGCTACGGCTACGCCACCCGGTGGCCGTTCTCCAGCTCGGCCGTGCCCGAGCCGTCCGCCAGGACGTCCAGCGCGGCCAGCACGCGCAGGCCCAGCGAGCCCCGCAGGTGGTCGGTGATCTCCGCGCGCGGCACCAGCCGCCAGGACAGCAGCTCCTCCTCCTGCAACCGGATCGCCTTGAGGTCGTCGTCGGTGAGGACCCCGCCGTCGTAGACGTACGCCACCAGGGGCGGCCGGTTCGTGCCGTGCGCCCAGTCCACCGTGAGCAGCCGGCCGGGTTCGCGGTCCAGGCCGATCTCCTCCAGCGTCTCGCGGCGGGCCGCCTGCCGCGGGGTCTCGCCGTCGTCGGACTCGATCGTGCCGCCCGGCAGCGTCCACCCCTCGCGGTAGTTCGGCTCGACCAGGAGCACCCGCCCCTCGCCGTCCCGGAACAGCACCGCGGCGCCGGCCAGGACGCGGGGGAGGGAGGCGATGTAGGCGGCGAAGGAAGTCTCAGCAGTGGTCATCCTGGAAGGGTAACCAGGCCCCGCGCCTCCCACCCGGCTCACTGCGCGGCGCACGGGAGCGGGGGACGGCCCCGGTCACGGCGTGTCCGCCCCCACCAGCCGCAGCGTCCGTTCCGCCAGCTCACTGATCCGCACCCCGTCGAAACCGAACACCGCGCTGCGCACGGTGTCCTCCAGGGGTCCCGTCCACTGGCCGGGGATGGCCCGCGCGCCGGTCAGGACCCCGGCGACCGAACCGGCCGTCGCCCCGTTGGAGTCGGTGTCCAGGCCGCCGCGGACGGTGAGGGCGATGGTGCGCGTGAAGTCGCCGTCGCCGTAGAGGAGCCCGGCGGTGAGGACGGCCGCGTTGGGGACCGTGTGGATCCAGCCGAGGCCCGCCGTCTCCTCCGCGACCGTGGTCAGCGTGTCCTCCCAGGACAGGCGGGTGTCGTGCAGGGAGACGACACGGCGTACCGTGCGGGCGAGCCGGCAGCTCGCCGGGATCACGGCCAGCGCCTCCTCGACGGCGTGCCGGACCGTCGGCGCCGTGAACGCCGCCGAGACCAGCGCCGCCGCCCACATCGCGCCGTACACACCGTTGCCGGTGTGGGACAGCACGGCGTCGCGGCGCGCCAGCGCGGCGGCCCGGTACGGAACGCCGGGGCAGGTCCAGCCGTAGACGTCGGCGCGGATGAGAGCGCCGATCCACTCCTGGTAGGGGTTGTCGTACGTCGCCGTCAGCGGCGGTTTCAGCCCGTTGGCGAGGTTGCGGTACGCGGCCCGCTCCGCCGTGAACGTCTGGAGGTACGGCAGCCGCAGCAGCCACTGCTCGCCGACCCGCTCGGTGCTGAAGCCGAAGCCGTACGTCTCCAGCAGGTCCAGGCCGAGGATGGCGTAGTCGACGTCGTCGTCGCGGCAGCTGCCGTGGATGCGGCCGCGCACGCACTGCCGCCACTCGGGGCGCAGCGGCGCGTCGTCGTCCCCGGGGGCCGGCGCCGGCAGGTAGTCGGTGAGCGGCAGGGCGCCGGCCCGCCGCAGGTAGCGGTCGATGCGCTCGCGCGTCCACACGTCGCCCTGCTCGACCGGTTTGCCGAGCATGTTGCCGGCGATCCGGCCGAGCCAGCCGCCGAGGACGCGGTCGGCGAGCTCGTGATCGGTGCCCACTGGGGTCATGGCTGCGGAGTACCCGTTTCCGGCGCCGCCCTGCGCCGCCGTGCGGCTCCGTCGCTGTTCGAGGGCCGGGCGGGGCATGACGGCGGGGGTGTCCTGAGGTTAAGGTCACTGCGGCGCGACTGGTCCCGATGTGCGAGGGGCCCGGAGAGCAAGGGGATGCAAGGTGGCGGACGCTGCAGCGCAGGGCACGCACAGGGTGCTCGTGGCCGCGGACAAGTTCAAGGGCTCGTTGACGGCCGTGGAGGTCGCCGAGCGGGTGACGGCCGGGCTGCGCCGGGTCGTGCCGGAGGCCGAGGTCGAGGCCCTGCCGGTCGCCGACGGCGGCGACGGCACGGTCGACGCGGCGGTCGCGGCCGGATTCGAACGCCGGGAGGTGCGGGTCGCCGGGCCCCTCGGCCACGAGGTCACCGCCGCGTTCGCGCTGCGCGGTGACACCGCGGTCGTGGAGATGGCCGAGGCGAGCGGCCTCCAGCGCCTTCCGGCCGGGGTGTTCGCCCCGCTGACGGCCTCCACGTACGGCTCCGGGGAGCTGCTGCGGGCCGCGCTGGACGCCGGCGCCCGCACGATCGTGTTCGGGGTCGGCGGCAGCGCCACCACCGACGGTGGCGCGGGCATGCTGTCCGCGCTGGGGGCCCGGCTCCTGGACGAGGAGGGCGAGCCGGTCGCGCCGGGCGGCGGTGGCCTCACCGACCTGGCCCGCGTGGACCTGTCGGGCCTCGACCCCCGGCTGTCCTCCGTCGAGCTGGTCCTCGCCAGCGACGTCGACAACCCGCTGACCGGCCCGAAGGGCGCCCCCGCGGTGTACGGGCCGCAGAAGGGTGCTTCCCCGGACGACGTCGACACGCTGGACGCGGCGCTCGCGCGGTACGCGAAGGTGCTGGAGGCCGCGGTCGGCCCGAAGGCCGCGGAGTACGCCGCCGCGCCCGGCGCGGGTGCCGCGGGCGGGATCGGCTACGGAGCGCTCCTGCTCGGTGCCCGCTTCCGCGCCGGGATCGAGGTCATGCTCGACGTGCTGGGGTTCGCGCCGGCGCTGGAGCGGGCGGATCTGGTGATCACCGGCGAGGGTTCCCTGGACGCGCAGACCCTGCACGGCAAGGCGCCCGCGGGTGTCGCCGCCGCCGCTCGCGCGGCCGGCAAGGAGGTCGTGGCCGTCTGCGGCCGTCTCGCCCTGCCGCCGGAGGCGCTGGGGCGGGCCGGGATCCGGCGGGCCTATCCGCTGACGGAGGCCGAGCCGGATGTCGCCCGCTGCATCGCGGAGGCCGGGCCGATCCTGGAGCGGGTCGCCGAGCGGATCGCCCGGGACTTCCTGGTCTGACCCGCCAGGGGGCTCCGCCCCCTGGACCCCCGTCGGCCCTGAACGGGCCTCGTCCTCAATCGCCGGACGGGCTGGGTGGGGTCTGCCGGGCCCCGTCTCCCAGCGCCGCCGGACGGGGTGGCTCGGCGCGAATGGCCCCCTCTCTCCCAGCGCGGCCGGACGGGCTGGGTGGGGTCTGCCGGGCCTCGTTCCTCAGCGCCGCCGGACGGGGTGGCTCGGCGCGAATGGCCCCCTGTCTCCCAGCGCGGCCGGACGGGCTGGGTGGGTCCGGACGGGCCTCGTCCCTCAGCGCCGCCGGACGGGGTGGCTCGGCGCGAATGGCCCCCTCTCTCCCAGCGCCGCCGGACGGGCTGGGTGGGACCTGCCGGGCCTCGTTCCTCAGCGCCGCCGGACGGGGTGGCTCGGCGCGAACGGCCCTGTCTCCCAGCGCGGCCGGACGGGCTGGGTGGGTCCGGACGGGCCTCGTCCCTAGCGCCGCCGGACGGGCTGGGTGGGACCTGCCGGGCCCCGTCCCCCCGCGCCGCCGGACGGGGTGGCTCGGCGCGAACGGCCCTGTCTCCCAGCGCGGCCGGACGGGCCGGGTGGGTCCGGACGGGCCCCGTCCCCCCGCGCCGCCGGACATGCGAAGGGCCCCGGACCCCACCCGGGTCCGGGGCCCCACTCGGTTGAGCGTCAGGGCAGCTGTGCTGCCCGTGCCTCGCGTCGGTTGTCGCGGAAGTTGTTCACCCGGCGGGCCGTGGCGAACAGCGGGATGACCGCGCCCATGACCAGCTGGAGGGCGCAGCCCGTCTGGAGGAGGAGCTGGCCGCTCGGGGCGTCGAAGGCCCACCCCGCCAGCAGACCCATCGACAGGACGATCCACGAGAGCATCGCGCCGGCGAGGCGGCCCCGCGGCTTCGGGTACTCCACCCGGCTCACCATCAGCCAGGCGGTCCCCAGGATGGCCAGGAGCGTCGCCACGAAGGGCAGCTCCAGCAGCACGATCGAGACGACCGTCAGCGCGCCGAACGGGGAGGGCATGCCCTGGAACATGCCGTCCTTCATCGTCACGCACGAGAAGCGGGCGAGCCGCAGCACCACCGCCAGCAGCACCACGATCGCGCCGACCGCCGCCACCCGCTGGTGGGCGTCGTCGGCGACCATGCCGTAGACCAGGACGAAGTAGGCCGGGGCGAGGCCGAAGCTGATCAGGTCGGAGAGGTTGTCCAGCTCCGCGCCCATGGGCGAGGAGCGCAGCTTGCGCGCCACCAGACCGTCGAAGAGGTCGAAGACCGCCGCGCACAGCATCAGGATGACCGCCGTGGCCGCGCTGTGGCGGGCCATGCCGGATTCCTGGCTGCCGGTGAGGTGCGGGATCAGGATGCCGGTGGTGGTGAAGTACACCGCCATGAAGCCGCACGTGGCGTTGCCGAGGGTGAGGGTGTCCGCTATCGACAGCCGGAGAGAGAGGGGCATCTCCTCCTCTTCGTCCACCTCGTCGGCCTCGGGCACCCAGCCCGCCTGGGTCTCGGGGTCAATCACGGTCAATGCGAGTCACCCCAGCCACGGTCTTCTGCCCGACCTCGACCGCGATCTCCACGCCCTCGGGCAGGTAGATGTCGACGCGCGAGCCGAAGCGGATCAGACCGATCCGGTCGCCCTGCTCGACCTTCGTGCCCTCCGGGACGTAGGGGACGATACGGCGGGCGACGGCGCCGGCGATCTGGATCATCTCGATGTCACCGAGCTCGGTGTCGAAGTGCCAGACGACGCGCTCGTTGTTCTCGCTCTCCTTGTTGAACGCCGGCACGAACCCGCCCGGGATGTGCTCGACCGACGTCACCGTGCCGGCCAGCGGCGCGCGGTTGACGTGGACGTTGAGCGGGCTCATGAAGATCGCGACGCGGGTCCGTCCGTCCTTCCACGGCATGATGCTCTGCACCACTCCGTCGGCGGGGGAGATGACCCGGCCCTGCGCGATCTCACGCTCGGGGTCGCGGAAGAACCACAGCATGCCCGCGGCGAGAGCGGTGGCGGGTACGGCGACGGCCTTGGCGACACCCGAGCGGCGGGCGCGGACCAGGCTGACGGCTGCGGTGGCGACGGTCGGAAGGAGCCACGGCGATGCTCCGCGCGCAAGGCGTACGCCGGCCAGGCTGTCGCGAGGTGCAGAGGTTTGGCTGTGGGGCATGGATGACCTTCGTAGCGGATGATGCCGCGCTTCGACGGGGGGACGGCGGCTTTCCCGCGATCGTAGCGGTTCTGTGTGGCAACTGGGCAAGCCAGGAAGCCGAGTCGGCGGCGGGGACGAGTTGACGGGGTGTGATCTTCTTCTCGAAGAAAACACCCCCAACCCGGACATCTAGCCTTGGAACTTATACTCCTCGAGCAGCCTGCGCCCGATGATCATTTTCTGGATCTCGGCGGTACCTTCACCGATCAGCAGCATCGGGGCCTCGCGGTAGAGGCGCTCGATCTCGTACTCCTTGGAGAAGCCGTAGCCGCCGTGGATCCGGAAGGAGTCCTCCACGACCTCCTTGCAGTACTCGGAGGCGAGGTACTTCGCCATCCCTGCCTCTAGGTCGTTTCGTTCACCCGAGTCCTTTTTGCGAGCCGCGTTGACCATCATGGCATGGGCGGCCTCGACCTTGGTAGCCATCTCGGCCAGCTTGAACTGGATGGCCTGGTGCTGCGCGATCGGCCGGCCGAACGTGTGCCGCTGCTGGGCGTACCGCACGCCCAGCTCGAACGCGCGCTGCGCGACGCCGCAGCCGCGCGCCGCGACGTTGACCCGGCCCACCTCCACGCCGTCCATCATTTGGTAAAAACCTCGCCCCGTCACCCCTCCGAGCACGCGGTTCTCCGGAACCCGCAGGCCGTCCATGATCAGCTCGGTGGTGTCGACGCCCTTGTACCCCATCTTGTCGATCTTGCCCGGGATGGTGAGGCCGGGGCGGACCTCGCCGAAGCCGGGCTCCTTCTCCACCAGGAAGGTCGTCATCGACTTGTGGGGGGCGGTGCCCTCGGGGTGTCCTTCGTCACTGCGGACGAGGACGGCGACGAGAGAGGACGTGCCGCCGTTGGTCAGCCACATCTTCTGGCCGTTCAGGACGTACGCGTCGCCGTCCTTCACCGCCTTCGACGTGATCGCCGACACATCGGAGCCCAGAGCGGGCTCCGACATCGAGAACGCGCCGCGGACGTCCCCGGCGGCCATCCTCGGCAGGAAGTGGTCCTTCTGCTCCTGCGTGCCGTGCTGCTTGAGCATGTACGCCACGATGAAGTGCGTGTTGATGATGCCGGAGACGGACATCCAGCCGCGGGCGATCTCCTCCACGCACAGCGCGTACGTCAGGAGCGACTCGCCCAGACCCCCGTACTCCTCGGGGATCATCAGGCCGAACAGGCCCAGCTCGTTCAGGCCGTCGACGATCTGCTGGGGGTACTCGTCGCGGTGCTCCAGCTCGGTGGCGACCGGGATGATCTCCTTGTCCACGAAGTCGCGGACGGTGGAGAGGATCTCCTCCTGGACGTCCGTGAGACCCGCGGTCCGGGCGAGACGGCTCATTTCCGCTTCTCCTGCGTCTTCGGCTCGGGGCGGCCGGGCTGCTCTCCGCCGCGCTCCTTGATGTACGTCTCGGTCGGCACCATCACCTTGCGGCGGAACACGCACACCAGCGTGCCGTCCTGCTTGTGGCCCCGGGTCTCGACGTGGACGATCCCGCGGTCGTCCTTCGACCTCGACGGCCACTTGTCCAGCACGGTCGTCTCGCCGTAGATCGTGTCGCCGTGGAAGGTCGGCGCCACGTGCTTCAGCGACTCGATCTCCAGATTGGCGATCGCCTTGCCGGAGACGTCCGGGACGGACATGCCGAGCAGCAGCGAGTAGACGTAGTTGCCGACGACGACGTTCTTGCCGAAGTCCGTCGTCCGCTCCGCGTAGTGCGCGTCCAGGTGGAGCGGGTGGTGGTTCATGGTGAGGAGGCAGAAGAGGTGGTCGTCGTACTCCGTGACCGTCTTGCCCGGCCAGTGCTTGTAGACGGCACCGACCTCGAACTCCTCGTAGGTGCGCCCGAACTGCATCGCGCTCACGGCCCTTTCTAGTCGGCGGGGATCTCGAACGTGCTGGTGCGCCGCATGCCGGCGGCGCGTCCCTTGCCCGCGATGACCAGGGCCATCTTGCGGCTGGCCTCGTCGATCATCTCGTCGCCGAGCATCGCGGAGCCCTTCTTGCCGCCCGCCTCGGACGTGCAGTACTCGTACGCGTCCAGGATCAGCTCGGCGTGGTCGTAGTCCTCCTGGGAGGGGGAGAAGACCTCGTTGGCGGCGTCCACCTGGCCGGGGTGCAGCACCCACTTGCCGTCGAAGCCGAGCGCCGCGGCGCGGCCGGCCACCTCGCGGAAGCCGTCGACGTTGCGGATCTGGAGGTAGGGGCCGTCGATGGCCTGGAGGTCGTTGGCGCGGGCGGCCATCAGGATCTTCATCAGGATGTAGTGGTAGGCGTCCGCCGGGTAGCCGGGCGGCTGCTCGCCCACGACCAGCGACTTCATGTTGATCGACGCCATGAAGTCGGCGGGGCCGAAGATGATCGTCTCGGTGCGCGGGGAGGCCTGCGCGATCTCGTTGACGTTGTTCAGGCCCTGTGCGTTCTCGATCTGCGCCTCGATGCCGATCCGGCCGACCTCGAAGCCCATCGTCTTCTCGATCTGGGTGAGGAGGAGGTCCAGGGCGACGACCTGCTGGGCGTTCTGCACCTTCGGCAGCATGATGCAGTCGAGGTTCTGCCCGGCGCCCTCGACGACGGTCACGACGTCGCGGTACGTCCACTCCGTCGTCCAGTCGTTGACGCGGACCACGCGCGTCTTGCCCGTCCAGTCGCCCTCGTTGAGGAACTTGACGATGGTGTGCCGCGCCTCGGGCTTGGCGAGCGGGGCGCACGCGTCCTCCAGGTCGAGGAAGACCTGGTCCGCCGGGAGGCCCTGTGCCTTCTCCAGGAAGCGGGGGTTCGAGCCCGGCACGGCCAGACAGGAACGCCGGGGGCGAAGACGGTTGACGGTCGTCATGCGGGGACCTCCAGGGGGTCGAGCTTGTTCGCTTTCCGGATCTCGTCGACGATGCGGCCGATGATCCCGGTGATGTCGAAGTCCTTCGGGGTGAAGACGGCGGCGACTCCGGCGGCCCTCAGCTGCTCGGCGTCCCCCTTCGGGATGATGCCACCGGCGATCACCGGGATATCTGTGGCACCGGCCACACGCAGCCGGTCCAGCACGTCCGGGACGAGCCGGGCGTGCGATCCGGAGAGGACGGAGAGGCCGACCGCGTGCACGTCCTCGGCGAGGGCGGCGTCCACGATCTGCTCGGGGGTGAGCCGGATGCCCTGGTAGACGACCTCGAACCCGGCGTCCCGGGCCCGGACGGCGATCTGCTCGGCGCCGTTGGAGTGCCCGTCCAGACCGGGCTTGCCGACCAGGAAGCGCAGCTTGCCCACGCCGAGGTCGGCCGCCGTCCGCTCCACCGCGCGGCGCACCCCGGACAGGGCCGAGCCGTCCTGCGCGGCCACGGCGACCGGCGCCGACGACACGCCCGTCGGGGCCCGGAACTCGCCGAACACCTCCCGCAGCGCGCCCGCCCACTCGCCGGTGGTGACGCCGGCGCGGGCGCACTCCAGGGTGGCCTCCATGAGGTTGTCGGTGCCCTTGGCCGCCTCCTTCAGCCGCTCCAGCGCCTTGCAGGGGCGGGGGTGGTTGAACGGCGGCTGGTAGCGGGTGTCGCGCCAGTTCCGGAGCGAGGCGACGACACGGGCCTCGACGGCCGGGTCGACCGTCTGGACCGCGGTGTCGAGGTCGGCCGTCAGCGGGTTCGGCTCGGTCGTCTCGAAGACGTTGACGCCCACGATCTTCTCCTGGCCGGACTCGATCCGGGCCCGGCGCTCGGCGTGCGAGGCGACCAGCCGCGACTTCAGGTAGCCGGACTCGACGGCGGCCATCGCCCCGCCCATCTCCTGGATCCGCTCGATCTCCGCGAGGGACTCCTCGACCAGCCGGTCCACCTTCGCCTCGATCACCTTCGAGCCCTCGAAGAGGTCGTCGTACTCCAGCAGGTCGCTCTCGTGGGCGAGGACCTGCTGGATGCGCAGCGACCACTGCTGGTCCCAGGGGCGGGGCAGGCCCAGCGCCTCGTTCCAGGCGGGCAGCTGCACGGCACGCGCGCGGGCGTCCTTGGAGAGGGTCACCGCCAGCATCTCCAGCACGATCCGCTGGACGTTGTTCTCCGGCTGCGCCTCGGTCAGCCCGAGGGAGTTGACCTGGACTCCGTAGCGGAAGCGGCGGTGCTTGGGGTTCTCGATGCCGTACCGCTCGCGGGTGATCCGGTCCCAGATACGGCCGAAGGCGCGCATCTTGCACATCTCCTCGACGAAGCGGACGCCCGCGTTGACGAAGAAGGAGATCCGGCCGACGACGTCGCCCATGCGGTCCTGGGGCACCTGGCCGCCGTCGCGCACGGCGTCGAGGACGGCGACGGCGGTGGACATCGCGTACGCGATCTCCTGGACCGGTGTGGCCCCGGCCTCCTGGAGGTGGTAGCTGCAGATGTTGATCGGGTTCCACCTCGGCAGGTGGGCGACCGTGTACGCGATCATGTCCGTCGTCAGGCGCAGGCTCGGCCCCGGCGGGAACACATGGGTCCCGCGGGAGAGGTACTCCTTGACGATGTCGTTCTGGGTCGTGCCCTGGAGCCGCGTGAGGTCCGCGCCCTGCTCCTCCGCGACGACCTGGTAGAGCGCCAGCAGCCACATGGCGGTGGCGTTGATGGTCATCGAGGTGTTCATCCGCTCCAGGGGGATGTCCTGGAACAGCCGGCGCATGTCACCGAGGTGCGCGACCGGCACGCCCACCCGGCCGACCTCGCCGCGGGCGAGGACGTGGTCGGAGTCGTAGCCGGTCTGGGTCGGCAGGTCGAACGCGACCGACAGACCGGTCTGGCCCTTGGCGAGGTTGCGCCGGTACAGCTCGTTGGACGCCTCGGCCGTGGAGTGACCGGCGTACGTGCGCATGAGCCACGGCCGGTCCTTCTCCCGCTGCCCGTCGGCAGGCTGACGCTCAGTCATCGATGACCTCGGATGTCTCAGATGTTCCGGAAGCGGTTGATGGCGTCGACGTGCTGCGCGCGCTTCTCCGCGTCCCGCACGCCCAAGCCCTCCTCGGGGGCCAGGCAGAGCACGCCGACCTTGCCCTGGTGGAGGTTGCGGTGCACGTCGTGGGCGGCCTGGCCGGTGTCCTCCAGGGAGTACACCTTCGACAGCGTCGGGTGGATCTTCCCCTTGGCGACGAGGCGGTTGGCCTCCCAGGCCTCGCGGTAGTTGGCGAAGTGGGAGCCGATGATCCGCTTCAGGGACATCCACAGGTACCGGTTGTCGTACTCGTGCAGGTAGCCCGAGGTGGAGGCGCAGGTGGTGATGGTGCCGCCCTTGCGGGTGACGTAGACGGACGCGCCGAAGGTCTCGCGGCCGGGGTGCTCGAAGACGATGTCGATGTCCTCGCCGCCGGTCAGCTCGCGGATGCGCTTGCCGAAGCGCTTCCACTCCTTGGGGTCCTGGGTCCGCTCGTCCTTCCAGAACCGGTAGCCCTCGGCGTTGCGGTCGATGACCGCCTCGGCGCCCATGGACCGGCAGATCGCCGCCTTCTGCTCATTGCTGACGACACAGATCGGGGTGGCGCCGCCGGCGAGCGCGAACTGCGTGGCGTAACTGCCGAGTCCGCCGCTCGCGCCCCAGATGAGGACGTTGTCGCCCTGCTTCATGCCGGCGCCGTTGCGGGAGACGAGCTGCCGGTAGGCGGTGGAGTTGACGAGCCCGGGGGCCGCCGCCTCCTCCCACGACAGGTGGTCCGGCTTGGGCATCAGCTGGTTGGACTTGACCAGCGCGATCTCCGCCAGGCCGCCGAAGTTGGTCTCGAAGCCCCAGATCCGCTGCTCGGGGTCGAGCATGGTGTCGTTGTGGCCGTCGCTCGACTCCAGCTCGACGGACAGGCAGTGCGCGACGACCTCGTCCCCGGGCTTCCAGGCGTTGACGCCGGGGCCGGTGCGCAGCACGACGCCCGCGAGGTCGGAGCCGATGATGTGGTACGGCAGGTCGTGCCGCTTCGTGAGCTCGCTGAGCCTGCCGTAGCGCTCCAGGAAGCCGAAGGTCGACAGCGGCTCGAAGATCGAGGTCCACACGGAGTTGTAGTTGACCGAGGAGGCCATGACGGCCACCAGGGCCTCGCCGGGGCCGAGTTCCGGCACCGGCACGTCGTCCAGGTGGATCGACTTGCGGGGGTCCTTGTCGCGGGTCGCGAGGCCCGCGAACATCTCCGTCTCGTCCTTGTGCACGGTGATCGCCCGGTACGACTCGGGGAGCGGCAGGGCGGCGAAGTCGGCGGACGTGGAGTCCGGTGACTGGATCGCGTCCAGGATGTCCTTCACGGTCACGGTGTTGCCTCCGGCGATGAGCGCCCCGAGGGAAGGGCGCTGAGGGTTGCGTCGGTGCTGCTGAGGGGTGAGGGCGGGCCGTCGGTTCGGCGGGTGGTGCGGTCCGGCAGCGCGGGGTGGCGCGGGAGGGTGCCTGTGACGCAGGCGTCCGGGCGCGCGAGCCGTGGGCTTGCGGGGACAGCCGGCGTACGTCTGGTCTCTGCACGCCGGCCGCCCGGACACCTTCAACGTATGACACCGCGTGTCACCCCGCAAGGCACTGAGTGCCAAAAATCGCTCTCAGATGAAATCTTTACGTAACAAATGAGCGATGATCGATCGAACGGGCCCGGAAATCCGCGCGAAAACCTGCCCCGACATGCCAAAACGGCCACCCGGGCGGGTGGCCGTCGTCACAGTGACCGGCGGTGCCGGAGCGCCCTCAGCGCTCCGTCAGTGCTCTCTCAGAGCTCCCCTCAGCGCTCCTTGAGGGCCTGCTCGATGGTCCGCATCACCTCGTCCAGCGGGGCGTCGGTGCGGGCGACCGTCACCAGCACCTCGCCCTGCGCGGAGACCGCGGCGGGAGCCGTCCTGGGGGCCGCCGAGCCGCCCCGCCCGGCCCCGATGCCCGTCCCGAACGTCTTGCGGACGATCGCGAAGGCGTGGTCGAGCTGGGCCTCCACGTCGCCCTGGCCGCCGGCCCTGAGCCAGCGCCGCAGTACGTGGTTGTGGGCGGTGACCACGGCGGAGGCGGCGACCTCGGCCAGCAGCGGGTCGTCGTTGGCGTCGTCGTCGTGGGCGTGCTCGTCGAAGTGGCCGAGGAGGTAGCGGGTGAAGAGGCGCTCGTAGCGGGCCACCGACGCGATCTCGGCCTCGCGCAGGGTGGGCACCTCGCGCGTGAGCTTGTAGCGGGCGACCGAGATCTCCGGCCGGGCCGCGTACATCGTCATCACTTCCTTGATCCCGCGGCACACCGTGTCGAGCGGGTGCTCGTGCGCGGGAGCCGCGTTCAGCACCGCCTCGGCGCGGATCAGCGTGTCGTCGTGGTCGGGGAAGATCGCCTCTTCCTTGGAGCGGAAGTGGCGGAAGAAGGTGCGGCGGGCGACCCCGGCCGCGGCCGCGATCTCGTCGACGGTGGTCGCCTCGTACCCCTTGGTCGCGAACAGCTCCATGGCCGCGGCCGCCAGTTCCCGGCGCATCTTGAGCCGTTGGGCCGCCGCGCGGGAGCCTGCGGCACTTTCCGGCGCGTCGGGCGTGGCGGGGGTACGTGAGGACTTGGCGGGCTGGGACATGCCCTGAACGTACTGCATGTGCGCAGCTCGGCGCGCCTGTGCGCGGTTTCCCCCGCCCCGGGCGGGCGGGGCGGGGGCCGCCGGTTCCAGCAGGCCGCCCCAGTCCTCACCGGCCCGGAACCAGTCGCCGACGCCGTCAGCGGCGGGCATACTCGCGGAAGCCGCGGCCCGTCTTGCGGCCGAGGCAGCCCGCGGCCACCAGGTGCTCCAGCAGCGGCGCCGGGGCCAGTCCCGGGTCCCGGAACTCGCGGTGCAGGACCTTCTCGATGGCCAGCGAGACGTCCAGCCCGACCACGTCGAGCAGCTCGAAGGGGCCCATGGGGTAGCCGCCGCCCAGCCTCATCGCCGCGTCGATGTCGTCGAGGGACGCGTAGTGCTCCTGCACCATCTTGATCGCGTTGTTGAGGTACGGGAACAGCAGCGCGTTCACGATGAAGCCGGCCCGGTCCCCGCAGTCGACGGCGTGCTTCCCGATCTTCCCGCACACCTCGTGGACCGTCGCGTGGACGTCCTCGCCGGTCAGGACCGTGCGGACCACCTCGACCAGCTTCATCGCGGGCGCCGGGTTGAAGAAGTGCATGCCGATCACGTCCTGCGGACGGGAGGTGGCGCGGGCCAGGGCGACGACCGGCAGCGAGGAGGTCGTCGTGGCGAGCACCGCGCCGGGCCTGCACACCTTGTCCAGCGCCGCGAACAGCTGCCGCTTGACGTCCAGGTCCTCGGCGACCGCCTCGACGGCCAGGTCGACGTCGGCGAAGGCGTCGTAGCCGCCGGCCGGGGTGATCCGCTCCAGGGCCTGCGCGGCGGCCTCGGCGGTGAGCCGGCCCTTGTCGACGGAACGGGACAGCGACTTCCCGACGCGGGCCTTCGCGGCCTGCGCCTTCTCCTCGCTGCGGGCGGCCAGCACGACGTCGAACCCCGCCTTGGCGAAGACCTCGGCGATGCCCGAGGCCATCGTGCCGGAGCCGGCGACACCGACGGCGCGCACCGCGCGCCCGGGGACACCGCTCCCGTCCGGGGCGGGCGTCGACGCGTCCGGCACGACCGCCGCGCCGCCCGGCGCCTCGTACGTGTAGAAGCCGCGGCCCGACTTGCGGCCGGTCAGACCGGCCTCGCTGAGCTGCCGCAGGATCGGCGCGGGGGCGTGCAGCCGGTCGTGGGAGGCGGCGTACATGGCCTCCAGGACCGTCCGCGCGGTGTCGACGCCGATCAGGTCGAGCAGGGCCAGCGGGCCCATCGGCAGGCCGCAGCCCAGCCGCATCGCGGCGTCGATGTCCTCGCGGGAGGCGTACTTCGCCTCGTACATCGCGGCGGCCTGGTTGAGGTAGCCGAACAGCAGCCCGTCGGCGACGAACCCCGGCCGGTCGCCGACCGCGACGGGCTCCTTGCCGAGGTCCAGCGCGAGATCGGTGACGGCGGTGACGGCGGCCGGCGCGGTCAGCACCGAGGAGACGACCTCGACCAGCTTCATCGCCGGCGCCGGGTTGAAGAAGTGCAGCCCCAGCACCCGCTCGGGACGCGCCGACTCCGCGGCGAGCCGGGTGACGGACAGCGCGTTGGTCCCGGTCGCCAGGATCGCCCCGGGCCGCACGATCCCGTCCAGCTCCCGGAAGACCTGCTGCTTGATCTCGTACGACTCCGGCACCACCTCGATGACCAGGTCGGCGTCGGCCGCCGCGCCCAGGTCGGTGGAGGTGCGGACCCGGGCGAGGGCGTCCGCGCGCTCCCGCTCGGTCAGCCGGCCGCGCGCCACGGCACGGGCGGTGGAGGCCTCCAGGGCGGCGCCGCACCGCGCCGCCTGGGCCTCGCTGATGTCGATGCCGATCACCTCGCGGCCGGCCTTGGCCAGGACCTCGGTGATGCCGGTGCCCATGGTGCCGAGGCCGACCACGGCGATCGTCCGCAGCGGGGACGGGGCGGGGGACAGGGGAGTGGCCATCGCGGGACTCCAGAAAATGAGGGTGACGACGGGGAACGCGCCCGTGCGCCGAGGGCTCCGGGAACTCCGGAGGGGCCTGGGCGCGACGGGTGCGGAAGGAATGCGGGTGGAGTGCGGGTGGTGCCGGGCTACGAGCGCACACGCCCGGGGCCGTCGCTGCGGACGCGCACGCGTCCGAGCACGGTGATGACCGACCGGCCCTGTCCCGGGACCGGGTCGTACAGGAGGTACCTCGTACAGGAGGTACGAGGAGTACCGAACCGACTGCTCCCGTCGGCGGCTGCGTCACCAGGCCGCCACGAGGGGTTCCGCGAGTGGGTAACTCGCTCGTCTGAGCCTAACCGGCGGGTAACGAGCGCGCCAGCCCTCGGAGTTTGTGATGTACGTCCCGCCGCCGCGTGCCTGTGCCTAGGCTCGGGAGCATGGACGAGGAGTCGCGATCCCTCACGGAGCGTCTGCGGCAGGAGTCGGGGGACTCCGCCGAGTTCGGGCGCCTGGCGGCGACCGACGACCGCGACGCGCTCGCCGAGGTGCTCACCGCCGCCGGGCAGCCCCTGTGGGCCCGGGAGATGGCCGCGTTCCGGCTGGGCGTCGCGGGGGACCGGCGGGCCTTCGAGGCGCTCGTCCTCCTCCTCAACCACCGCGACCCGCCGCGCTGCGCCTCCGCCGCCCACGCCCTGGCCCGCCTCGGCGACCCCCGCACCGCCCGCGCCGCCGCCGCCCTCGCCACCAACGAACTGCGCGTCGCGTACGCCCTGCACCCGGTGCGGCTGCTGGTGGAGCTGCGCGCGCCCGAGTCGGTGCCCGCACTGATCACGACGCTGCGGCGCCGGCTGAGTCCGCACGACCCCTACCGGCGGGTGGCGCTCGCCTGCGTGGACGGCCTAGGCACCCTCGGCGACGACCGGGCCCGACCCGTCCTGACCGACGCCCTCGCCCATCCGGCCCTGGCGGAGGCGGCGGTACGGGCGCTGGCACGGATCGCGCGCCGGGGGTGAGGGGGGTTCGTGCGGGGTGTTGGTGGGCGGTGGGGTGGGCGGTGCGGTGTGTGGGGCACTGCGGGCCGTGGGGGCTGGTCGCGCAGTTCCCCGCGCCCCTGGGGGGTCGGGGTGGCGGTCCGTCAGGGGGCTGGGCGGGGTGGTGTGCTGGGTGGTGCGCTGCGGGTCGTGGGGCTGGTCGCGCAGTTCCCCGCGCCCCTGGGGGGTTGGGGTGGCGGTCCGTCAGGGGGCTGGCGGGGTGGTGTGCTGGGTGGTGCGCTGCGGGTCGTGGGGCTGGTCGCGCAGTTTCCCGCGCCCCTGGGGGGTTGGGGTGACTGTCCGTCGGAGAAGTGCGGGTGGTTCCCCGGGCCACTGAGCGGGTTGCTCTGGGGTTTGCTCAGAAGTCGATCACGTAGCGGACCTCCGGTACCGGCACGCCGTTCACCTCGGTGGGTTCCTCGGTGCCGTCGGGGTGGAAGCCGGCGTGGGTGTAGAAGGCGCGGGCGCGGGTGTTGGCGCGGAGGACCCAGAGGTACATGCGCCGGTGGCCGTCGGCCGTGGTCCGGCGTACCGCCTCGGTGAGCAGGGCCCGTCCGAGGCCGGTGCCGATGCGGGCGGGGTCGACGTAGAGCGCGTACAACTCGGCGTCCGACGTGCGGTGTCCGCCCTCGCGGTAGGGGCCGTGCGCGGCCCAGCCCACCACCTGGCCGGCCTGCTCGGCGACCAGGTTCACCACACTGCCGTCGCCCTGGGCGAACCGGGCCCGGCGCCGCTCGGCGTCCTCGGTGACGCTCAGGGCGTCCAGGTAGGACTGCGGCATCAGACCGCGGTAGGCGCTCCGCCAGCCGCGGACGCGGATCTCGGAGACGCGCGCGCAGTCGTCGAGCGTCATCGCGCGGACGAGCGCGGCGGTCACCGGCTCACCACCGCGAACGCCCCGGCGACACCGTCGGGGGCGGGGATCCTGGTCGGCTCACTCATGGGTGTCGGCTCACTCATGGGTTCATGCTGGACCAGGGCTCCGGCACCGCCCCCGGCGGGGCGCTGTGCGGTGGGTGTTCAGGGGCGGAAGCCGAGTAGTCCGTGGAGTGTTGCGCCGCGGGTCGAGCCCGTGGCGGCCTTCGCGCTCAGCGGCTCGGGGTCCGGCAGTGCGGCGCACACCGCGTCGACCGAGCCGGTGCCGTGCGGCACCGTGCCGTCCGTCAGGTACGCCGCCAGGTGCTTGTCCAGGCAGGTGTTCCCGCTCAGCGTGATGCCGTGGTTCCCGCCGCCCTCCTCGACGACGAGGCGGGAGCCGCGCAGCAGGGAACGGACCGTCGTGGCGCCCTGGTACGGGGTGGCCGCGTCGTCCGTCGCCTGGAACAGCAGGACCGGGGGCAGCTTGCCGTTCCTGATGTTCACCGGGCCCAGCGAGCGCGTCGGCCAGAACGCGCACGGCGCGTTGTACCAGGCGTTGTTCCACGTCATGAACGGTGCCTTCCGGTGCACCGCCCAGTTGTCCGAGCGCCACTCGTCCCAGTCCCGCGGCCAGGAGGCGTCACGGCACTGCACCGAGGTGTAGACGCTGTAGCCGTTCTCCCCGGAGGCGTCGACCGCGGCGAAGTTCTCGTACGCCTCGACCAGCGGGTCGGCGTCGGCGGTGGTGACGTACGCGGCGAACGCCTCGGCGAGGTAGGGCCAGTAGCCGTTGTAGTAGCCGCCCGGCAGGAAGGTGTCCTCCAGTTCGGCGGCCCCCACCTTGCCGCCCGCCGGCCGCTTCGCCAGCGCCGCCCGCATCGCGTACCACTTCGCCTCGATCGCCTCGGGGTCGGTGCCGAGGCCGTACGTGGCGTCGTGCCGGGCGATCCACGCCATCAGGGCCCGGTGGCGGCCGTCGAAGGCGACGTCCTGGGCGAGGTTGTCCTCGTACCACACACCGGTGGGGTCGACGACGGAGTCGAGGACGAGCCGCCGCACCCGCTCCGGGTACAGCTTGGCGTACACGGCGCCCAGATAGGTGCCGTAGGAGTAGCCGAAGTAGTTCAGCTGCCGCGTTCCGACGGCCCGGCGGATGGCGTCCATGTCCCGTACGGCGTCGAGGGTGTCGATGTACGGCAGCACGCTCGCGTACTTCTTGCCGCAGGACTCGGCGAACGACTTGGCGCGCTTGAGGTTGGCCCGCTCGACCGCCCCGGTGGCCGGCCGCGAGTCGGGGCGCACCGGGGTGAAGTGGCCCGGCGCGCAGTTCAGCGCCGGCGTGCTCCTGCCCACTCCGCGCGGGTCGAAGCCGATGACGTCGTACTGGGCCGCCACCTCCTTCGGCAGCGCCGACGCGACGAAGCCGGCGAGCGTCAGCCCGCTGCCGCCGGGCCCGCCGGGGTTCACCAGCAGCGGCCCCTGGTACGTCGTCGCGGTGTGCGGTACGCGGGACAGCGCCAGCGTGATCTTCTTCCCGCCCGGCTTGGCGTGGTCGAGCGGCACCTTCAGGGACGCGCACTGAAGCGTCGGGTAGTCGGTGGTGGCGCACTTCTTCCAGGTGAGCGCCGCCGTTCGGGCGGTGTCCGCGGGATGCGACGGGCCGGCGGCGGCGGGTGCGGCGGTGATCGTCCCGGCCACGACGGCGGCGGCAGCGCACAGCACGGCTGCGCGTTCTCTCATCAGGTCCTCCCAGGACGGAGGTCGACGGACCGCGGTGGTCACGGCCCTCGGCGCATCGTCCCGGAGAGAGCGCCCGTAAGAACCCGTTCTGCCGATTGTTGACCCGATTGCGTCGCGGGATGCCCCCGGACGCGCTCAGATCAGGCTGAGTTGGGTCGGCCCCGACCCGGCGGGCCGCTCCGCCGGTGCGGGCGGCCGGATCCTGCGGGGCAGGCCCGCGCGCGTGGGGCCGATCCCGTACTCCTCCGCCAGTTCGTGGACCTGACGGGTGATCCGGCGCTGGTACCACGTCGGGGCGTAGGCGCCGTCCGCGTACAGCCGCTCGTAGCGGCGCACCAGGTGCGGGTGGTGCCGCCCGAGCCAGGCCATGAACCACTCGCGGGCGCCGGGCCGCAGATGCAGCACCAGCGGGGTGACGGAGGTCGCCCCGGCCGCGGCGATCGCCCGGACGGTGTCGCGCAGTTGCGCCGGCCCGTCGCCGAGGAAGGGGATCACCGGCGCCATCAGCACCCCGCAGCCGATGCCGTGCCCGGCGAGGGTGCGCACGACGTCCAGGCGGCGCTCGGGGGACGGTGTGCCCGGCTCCACGGTGCGCCACAGCTCGGTGTCGGTGAAGCCGACCGACACGGAGATCCCCACGTCGGTCACCTCGGCGGCCTGCTTCAGCAGGTCGAGGTCGCGCAGGATCAGGGTGCCCTTCGTCAGGATCGAGAAGGGGTTCGCGCGGTCGCGCAGGGCCGCCAGGATGCCGGGCATCAACCGGTAGCGGCCCTCGGCGCGCTGGTAGCAGTCGACGTTGGTGCCCATCGCGACGTGCTCACCGTGCCAGCGGGGCGAGGCCAGCTGGCGGCGCAGCAGCTCCGGCGCGTTCACCTTGACGACGATCTGGGTGTCGAAGCCGACGCCGGTGTCCAGGTCCAGGTAGCCGTGGGTCTTGCGGGCGAAGCAGTACACGCACGCGTGCGTGCAGCCGCGGTAGGGGTTGACCGTCCATTCGAACGGCATGCGCGAGGCGCCCGGCACCCGGTTGAGGACCGAGCGGGCCCGCACCTCGTGGAAGGTGATCCCGCGGAACTCGGGGGTGTCGAAGGTGCGGGTGGTGACCGCGTCCGCACCGAACAGCGCGGCGTCCGCCGCCCGGTCGTGGCGGGACTCCACGGTGAGGTTCTCCCAGCGCATGACGCCTCCTCGGTAGCGCTGCGCCCACAATAGAACAAGTGTTCCCATGATCGTGCGACGGCCCTTTCCGACCGTCCCGCGACCGCTTGCGCAACCCCGATTTGGGCGGCCGGGACCCGGGGTGGTTGGCTTGCCCCCACACCCGAGGAACCTTGAGCACCACGGACCTGGAGGAACAGCAATGGCGCAGGTCGAAGCCACCACCGAGCGGGTCGTCGCGGCGGACCCGGAGACGGTGTTCGACACGCTCGCGGACTACAGCGGTACGCGTGCGAACCTGCTGCCCGAGCACTTCAGCGAGTACGAGGTGCGCGAGGGCGGCGACGGTGAGGGCACCCTCGTCCACTGGAAGCTCCAAGCCACCAGCAAGCGCGTCCGCGACTGCCTCCTGGAGGTCACCGAGCCCACCGACGGGGAGCTCGTCGAGAAGGACCGCAACTCCTCGATGGTCACCGTCTGGCGCGTCACCCCGGCCGGCGAGGGCAAGTCCCGCGTCGTCGTCACCACCACCTGGACCGGCGCCGGCGGCATCGGCGGCTTCTTCGAGAGGACCTTCGCCCCCAAGGGCCTCGGCCGGATCTACGACGTGCTCCTCGCCAACCTCGCCACCGAGGTCGAGAAGTAGCCCCATACGGTCGAGGGCCCGGCACGCCACGGCGGTCGGGCCCTTTCGCCGTTTCGGCCGTTCTCCCTCCGGACCGAACCGGACGCGACCGAACCGGACGCGACCGAACCGGACGCGACCGGACCGGACGCGACCGGACCGGACGTGACCGGACCTGATGGAACCGGACCTGACCGGACAGGGCCCCCTCTGTACCCGTCGTCGCCGCGGTGAAACCAATTCCAGGATTGCCGCACATGCCCGGCGACGTGCGCCGTACGGTGGTGGCTGCGGGGACGGATCTTGCACAGCTCTGGGGAGAGAGGTCTGGGCCATGGACCGTGGCACCGACAGGGGCACGCCTCCCAGCCGCGGAGCCGACAGCGGTACGGCGGCCGGTCCCGCCGATGCCGGACGCGTCCCGCTCGCCGTGGTCGTGGTCGACCGCGACGGCCTCGTCTCCCACTGGAGCAGCGGCGCCCGCCGCCTCTTCGGCGTCCCCAAGGACGAGGCGATCGGCCAGGACGCGATCGACCTCCTGCCCGTCTCCGGCGCCCTCCCCGAGGACGACGAGGACCTCCCGTACGACAGTGACCTCCCGTACGCGCAGGACGCGGCCGCCGACGGACTCGGCCCGGGGCTGGGCGACTCCCTCGACGGCGGATTCGGCTACCCGGCCGCGGGACGGGCCCGGCTGACGGTGCCCGGGCGAAGAAGCGAGACGGGGGTTCCCCCGCCCGCGGGGTGCGGGAGGGACCGCGTCGACGTGCTGTGGTGGGCGTACCCGCTCGTCGGACCGGGCCGGGAGCGGCTGCTCGTGCTGGCCGCCGACGCCCGGGCCCTGTACCACCGGGAACAGGCGGACGGTCCGCTCGTCGAGCGCATCGCACCCGGCTTCGCCCTGCACACCGACTTCCCCGGCGCCGCCGACCTCGCCCGCCGGCTCCCCGAGATCCTGCCCAGCATGAGCGTCGGCGAGAGCGCCCGCATCGTCGGCCAGGTCCTCGAACTCGGCTATCCCGTCCTGGAGTTCAGCCAGAACGACCGGGTGCCCGTCACCCCCGACTGGGGTGTGGCCCGGCGCGCCGAACGCAGGGCCCGCCGCGAGCGCGCCGCCCGTGCCGCCGCCGAGGGCCTGCCCGCGCCGGCGGACCTCGACGACGAGGGCGAGGACCTCGACGACGAGGGCGAGGACCTCGAACACGCGGCCGTCCGCGAACGCCTGGAGTTCCTCAACGAGGTCAGCGGCCGCATCGGCACCTCCCTCGACCTCTCCCGCACGATCGCAGAGGTCAGCAAGGCCGTCGTCCCCCGCTTCACCGATGTCGCCGGCACCTATCTGCGGGAACAGGTCGTCGCCGGCGAGGGCTTCCCCGAGGGGGTGCCGGACACCACCACCCTGTGGCACCGGGTCGCCGTGGAGCACACCGACGAACCCGGCCGCTGGGACGACGTGGTCCCCGTCGGCGAGGCCATGCCCTTCCCGGCGGACACCCCGTTCTTCCGGTGCATGACCACGGGCGAGCCGGTCCTCGTGCCGCGCGTCGGCGAGCGGATGGGCCACGCCATCGCCTCGCAGTTCGAGAAGCGCGACATCCGGCCCCTGATCACCGGCCGCTCCCTGCTCGTCGTCCCGCTCAAGGCCCGCGACGTCGTCCTCGGCTTCATGATCCTGCTGCGGCACCCCGAGCGCGCCGAGTTCGACGACATGGACCGGGTCACCGGCGCCGAACTCGCCGCCCGCGCGGGCCTCGTGCTCGACAACGCCCGGATGTACACCTACCAGGAGAGCGTCGCCGAGGCCCTCCAGGACAGCATGCTGCCGCGCATCCCGCCGCGCAGGACCGGCTGCGACATCGCCACCCGCTATCTGCCGGGCACCCTGCTCGGACGGGTCGGCGGCGACTGGTTCGACTCGGTCAAACTGCCCGGCGCCCGCACCGCCCTCGTCGTCGGCGACGTCATGGGGCACGGCCTCGACTCCGCCGCCATGATGGGCCAGTTGCGTACGGCGGTGCAGACCATGGCCGCCCTCGACCTGCCGCCCGCCCAGCTCCTGCGCAACCTCGACGACCTCGCCCAGCGCCTGGGCGACACCTACCTCGCGACCTGTCTGTACGCCGTCTACGACCCGGTCGCGGGCGAACTCCACCTCGCCAACGCGGGCCACATCCCCCCGGTGCTGGTCCGGGCCGGCGACGGCCGCAGCGAACTGCTCGACCTGCCCACGGGCGCGCCGATCGGCGTCGGCGGCGTGCCGTTCGAGGCGGTCCGCGTCCGGGTGGAACCCGGCGACCGGCTCGTGATGTGCACCGACGGCCTGGTCGAGGTGCGCGGCGAGGACATCGGCGTGCGCCTGGCGGCCCTGTGCGCGTCCGCCGCGCATCCGGCCGCCTCCATGGACGACGCCTGCGACACCATCGTCCGCGCCCTCAACCCGCGGGGCGGCCGCAAGGACGACGTGGCCCTGCTCATGGCACGCCTCAACGGCATCGCTGCCGGCGACGTCGCCGAGTGGACCTTCCCCCTCGACCCGCGCGAGGCGGCCCGGGCCCGCGCGGTGGTGCGCGAGCAGCTCCACGACTGGGGGCTGTCCGGCCTCGCGCACCCCGCCGAGCTGATGGTCAGCGAACTGGTCACCAACGCGCTGCGGCACTCCCACGGCCGGCCCGTCGCCCTGCGGCTCGTCCGCGGGGACACCCTGCTGTGCGAGGTGGACGACGACGACCACGAGCTGCCGACCCTGCTGAGCGCCGGGCCCGGCGACGAGGCGGGACGGGGGCTGCGCGTGGTGAGCACGCTGGCCCGCGAGTGGGGCTCCAGCCGCACGGCCGACGGCAAGTCGGTCCGCTTCGAACTGACGCTGCCCCGGCGCTGACGCCGGCCGGAGAGCGCCGAAGGCACGGCGGGCGCGCTCCGGCCTGCCCCCTGCACACCCCGGCGCGCTCCGGGCGTACGGGCGGGGCGTGGCGGATCACCTGGTGCGCTTGTCCGTGCTCCCGGGGAGCGATACACCGTACTGGCCCGTCACTACGGCGGATCGGCCTCGTATGCAGGGGAGTTGGGCATGAGCGTGACGCGTCGGTACCGGGAGGCCTGGGAGGGCTTCTGGCGCGAGGCCCCCGGGGAGGCGGGCGGGGTGTTCTGGGACGCCGACCCGGCGGTGACCGCCGCCCACCACCTCGCCCACTTCGAGCCCCGGCTCGTCGACCCCAACCTGCCGCTGATCGACCTGGGCTGCGGCAACGGCACCCAGACCCGCTTCCTCGCCGACCGCTTCCCCCAGGTCGTCGGCGCCGACCTGGCCGCCGCGGCCCTGGACCACGCCCGCCGCGCCGACCCCGCCGGGCAGGCGGCGTACCGGCTGCTGGACGCCGCCGAACAGGGCGCGGCCGAGGCGCTGCACGCCGAACTCGGCGACGCCAACGTCTACATGAGAGGCGTCCTGCACCAGTGCGAGCCCGACGACCGGCAGCCGCTGGTGGACGGGATCGCCACGCTCCTCGGCGGCCGCGGCCGGGCCTTCCTCGTCGAGCTGGCCGAGGCGGCCCGCCCGGTCCTCGCGAGCCTGGCCGAGGGCCCCGACGGACCGCCCCCGAAGCTGGAGCCGGTCCTCCGGCACGGCATCGCCCCCGGCGAGGTCGCCGACGACGCGGTGCCCGTCTACCTGGGCGCCGCGGGACTCTCCGTCCTCGCCGCCGGGGACCTCCCCCTCACCACCACGGAGTTCCTGCCCGACGGCACCCGGATAGCGCTGCCGTCGAAGTGGATCGTCGCCGGCCGGACGGCCTGAGGGGGCACCTCCCCGCGGGGTGCCCCTCGCCCGCCGACGGCCCCAGGCGACGGCCCCAGGCGACGGCCCCAGGCGGCGGCCTCGGGCGGCGGCCTCAGGTGGCGGCCTCAGGTGGCGGCCTCGGGCGGCGGCCCCGGGCGACGGTCTCAGGTGGCGGCCTCGGACTCCATGCAGTCCCAGGCGGCGCGCCAGCTGCGGAACGCCCCCGTCCGGTCGAGGGCGTGGAAGACCCTGCCCTGACCGCGGGTGCCTCCGCGCGGCGGCGGCACGGACACCCGGCCGAGGAGGCCGGCGTCCCAGTTGCGGGAACGCAGGTACCGGGTGGCCGCGACGGTGTCCAGTTCGATGCGGCGGAAGCCGTCGTGGACCGGGAGCGCCGCGTAGACGTCGGGGCTGGGCACGAGGTGGCCGAGGGCGGACAGTTCCGCGGCCGCGTTGTCGTCGCTCACCTCGACGGCCGGGATGCCGCCGTCGCTGAGGAAGCCGATCCACAGGGCGAGCTGGGTGGTCTCGGGGCCGTCGGCCTGCGCGGTGATCTCCGTGAGCCGCAGCAGTTCCCGGTAGGTGCCGAGGACGGCTTCCGGACCGAGGCTCGCCTCGGGGATCGGCGGCCCCGCCCGGTCCGCGCGCACCCCGGTGAGGTCGTCGACCGTGGCCAGCCCGGCCAGGAGGGCGGTGCGGGCGCCGAGCTGGGCGCGCAGGTACAGCCGGGTCGTCTGCACCAGCCAGCGCCGGGTGCTGATGCCCGGCCGGTCGCTCTCGTCCTCCGTCCACCAGACCTTCGTCCGGGGCAGCGGGCGGGCCGCGCCGAGCCGCTCCAGCCGGTGCCGGGTCCGCGCCGCCCAGTGGTGGGCGTAGCGGGCGTGCACCCAGGCGGGCGTGGCCAGCCGGTCGCCGTGGGCGAGCGCCTCCTCCAGCCACTTCACCCAGATCCCGGTGATGCACAGCGCGTGCTGGTGGCCCGCCTCCAGCAGCTCCAGCTCGTCGGTGACGAGGCCGGCCCGGCGGAGGTTCTCCAGGTCGAAGTGGCCCAGCATCGCCCAGTGGAGGGCCGTGTGCCGGTGGCCGTTCTTGTTGGCGGCGACGGCCTTCCCCCGGTGGCGGTGGGTGGCGTACCCGCGATGGGAGCCGCTGGGGAAGCGGGTGATCACCTGCTGGAGCCGTTCGAGCAGGCCCGCCTGTCCGCCCGTTCTGCCGGAGTAGTGGACGGCGTCCCACTCGACGCTCTGGTCGGCGCGGGCCAGCGCCCGCCGTTCGTGCGGGGGGAACGGGGAGTCGGGGTCGTCGAGCGGGCCGAGCTGCCGGCGGAGCTCGATGTACTGGGTGATGGTCCCGGACCGGAACAGGGGCTGGTTGCGGGAGAGGGTGGCCAGCTCGCACAGGGCGCGGACGGAGACCGGCCCGTCCAGCGCCCGCCAGTCGGCGGAGACGTTCCCGGGCCGGTCGAGCGTCGGCCGGGGCGGGGCGACCAGGTCGTGCAGGGCCTTCATCTCCGCCGCCGACAGGGTGAGCGCCAGGTCCTTGCGGGACCCCGCGCGGGCGGTGCCTCCCAGGACCGTGGTGGCGACGTACGAGGCGATCTCGCCCACCAGGAGGTCGGGGGAGCAGGTCAGCCGGTGGAAGGCCAGCGCCAGGGCGGCGGCCCCCGCCTCCCGGAACAGGTCGGCGCCCTTGAAGGCGGACGGGCGGGCCAGGACGGCGGGCGCGTCGGTGGCGCCGAGGAACAGCGCGGGCGGCCGCCAGGCGGCGACGACGTCGTGCTGGAGGAAGCTGCGCGCCCGGACGCCGTTCTTCAGCCCCGGTACGACGGCCGTCGCGCCGGCCTGCCGGACGAACCGGGTGAGATCCAGGTAGCGGTCCGCCTCCCGCAGCGCCCACGCGCGGCCGATGAGGGTCAGCGTCCGCGGGGTGACGGTCTCCCGGCCCCGCGGGGAGAGCCGGTCCATGACGCGTTCCGCCGCGTCCGTCAGGGCGCGCAGGTCCCACGGCGGCGGCCAGTCGGCGGGCGCGTCGCACCAGTACGGGTAGTCCTCCGCGGGCGGCGCCACGTGGCCGCGGCCCGCCCCGGCCCACTCCCGGTCGCACCAGCGCTGCACCTCCGTCAGGGCGACCGACGCGACCTTGGCCCGCCAGGCGGCGACGTTCCCGCTGTCGGTGCGCCGTTCACCGCCCTCCGCCAGGCGGTCCGGCACGGGGTAGTGGGACAGGCCGACGGCCGCCCGTACGGACGCGGCGACCGCCGGCGCCGTGTGCCCCTTGCGCAGGCCCGCCGCGTCGCCCCGGCGCACGAACCCGGCCACCGCCCGCTCCAGGCACCCCCGCACCCGGTGCAGGCCGTCCGCGCGCCAGCCCCGCGCGTCGACCAGCCCGATCGCGCACGGCCCGAGCCCCGCCAGCTCCGTCGCGGCGAGGCCCTTGCCGGCCATCAGGTCCTCGAAGACCCGCATCAGCCGTACGACGTGATCGGGTGTCACCCGCCCGGCGGCCGGTAACCGGCCGCCGTGTCCCGCTGTCATGCGTTACTCCTCCGCCTCGCACGCGACGACCAGGGCGTGGGCGGAGAGGATCGTGGAGCGCAGTTCCTGGAGGTACCAGGGAGCGTCGAAGACACGCCGCGACAGGTGCGGGGGCGTGCCGACGGTCTCGATCTCGCTGTGGAACGGCAGCCCCAGGACCCGTACGGCGTCCATGTGCTGGTACGGCGCGTAGATGTGGGTGGTGACCAGCAGCACCCGTCGGGCGTCCAGACGGACGTCCCGGGCGAACTGGCGGTAGGTGTCGGCCGTGTTGGCGTTGCGGGACGGGTCGCTGCTGCGGGCGGCGTACAGGCGCACTCCCGGCTTGCCCGGCCGCTCCCCGCGCAACTGCGCCAGGCGCGGGGCCGCCTGGGGGTCGCCGTCCACGGTGATGCCCCACGGCGCGGCCGGGGGGAACTCGGCGTCGGCGAGGGCCCGCAGCATGTCCACCTCGGTGCCGGCGCCCGGGGCGAACTCCCGGGCGTCGTCCCGCTCGCCCTCCAGCAGCGCCCGGAAGGAGCCCATGAAGCAGACCTCGTCGGCGGTGAGGGCACCGTGTCCCAGCAGGCTCGCCGCGTACTCGGCCCGGCTGCGGCAGCTGGTCGACAGCCCGCCCAGGACCAGGACCCAGTCGAAGTGGCCGCCGGTGACGGGGGCAGGCTCCACCAGTCCCAACTGTCCGGCGAGGGCCAGGATCCGGTCCGTGGGCAGCGTCCCGTCGTCGGCGGCGATCGCCAGCCGGCTGTCTCCCTTGCGGAGGTTCCAGACCTCCGAGAACGCCTCCAGGCTCGCCAGCCGTTCGCGCGGTCCGCCCCGGGCGGGCCAGTCGCCGTCGAACATCTCGACCAGTTCGCGCAGCGCGGGCGAGGCCAGCAGGTCGTGGACCGGGCCGAGCGGGTCACGGTCGGTGCGGTACACCAGTGCGGTCGTCGTCACAACTCTCCTTCTGCCGGCGCGGGCCTGCCGTCCGCGCGTCCCCGGCGGCCGTCCGGCCGCCGGGGCACAGTGTGGGCGCCCGGCCGGTGCGGATGGGCCGAAGCGGGAAAGAGGGGCGTGTTTCTCGGAACAAGGCCTCCCTGGTCCGCGGAACGGGCCGGACGATCTCCCGCGGCGTGAAAGGCGCCGCCGGGTGCGGGACGTTGCCTCCTGCCGGCCCCGACGCCGGCCCGAGTGGAGGGAAGGACCCCATGGAAGCCCACCGCCCCGACGGCGAACCGGCCGCGGTCTCGCTGTTCCTGATGACGATGACGGCCCTCGTCCTGCACCGGCAGGGCTGGAGCTGGGAGGAGATCCGCGCGGCCTTCGACGCGCTCACCGCCGCCGTGACGCTGTGGCTGACCACGCAGGACGAGCAGGGCGAGCAGGACACGTGAGCACCGCGGGCACCCGCCGTACCGGTACGGGCGCCCCGGCCCGGTGCGGGTGCCCCGGCCGGTTCGAGCGCCCCGGCCGGTTCGGTCGCTCCGGCCGGCCGGAGCGCTTCGCGCGGGTCCGGGTGCGCAGCGTCATGACGGCGCGTTCGGCCGGATGCGTCATCGGTGTCCCCCCGTGTGAGGCCGGTCACGGCTCGGAGGGCGAGAGTAGCGCCGACGGCGGGAAACGGGCCCTTCGCGTCTTCTCTTGGCATATGCCGATACAGGGGGCATGTTCCGGTGGACGCGGCACGGGCCCGCACATCACGTAACGTGACACGGCATGAAGATCCTCATCAGCGCCGACATGGAGGGCGCCACCGGCGTCACCTGGCCGGCCGACGTGCTGCCGGGGACGCCGCAGTGGGAGCGGTGCCGTGCCCTGTTCACCTCGGACGTCGACGCCGCCGTCCGCGGCTTCTACGACGGCGGCGCCGACGAGGTCCTGGTCAACGAGGCGCACTGGACCATGCGCAACCTGCTCCTCGAACGGCTCGACGAGCGGGCGCAGATGCTCACCGGGCGGCACAAGGCGCTGTCCATGGTGGAGGGCGTCCAGCACGGCGACGTCGACGCCGTCGCGTTCGTCGGCTACCACGCCGGCGCCGGCATGGAGGGCGTCCTCGCCCACACCTACCTCGCCAACTCCATCACCGGGGTGTGGCTGGACGGCGTACGGGCCAGCGAGGGGCTGCTCAACGCGCGGGTCGTCGCCGAGTACGGGGTGCCGGTGGTGCTGGTCACCGGGGACGACGTGGCCTGCGAGGACGCGCTCGGGTACGCGCCGGAGGCGCTGAAGGTGGCGGTCAAGGACCATGTGTCGCGGTACGCGGCCGTGTGCCGGACGCCGGCCCGCACCGCGGCCGACATCCGCGCGGCCGCGAAGGACGCCGCGCGGCTCGCCGTCCGCCACGAGCCGGTGCAGGCCGGGCCGTTCACGGTCGCCGTCGAGTTCGACGCCGAACACCTCGCGATGGCCGCCACCGTCGTACCGGGCGTCGCCCGGACCGGCGAGCGCAAGGTGGCGTACACCAGCGGCACCATGTACGAGGGGATCCGCACGTTCAAGGCCGTCACGACGATCGTCTCGGCCGCGATGGAGGAGCAGTATGGCTGACGCCCGGTCGTACGACGAGGTCGTGCGGTTCACCTCCGACCTCATCCGGATCGACACCACCAACCGGGGCGGCGGGGACTGCCGGGAGCGGCCCGCCGCCGAGTACGCGGCCGCGCTGCTCGCGGAGGCGGGCGTCGAACCGGTGCTCCTCGAACGCACCCCGGGCCGCACCAACGTCGTCGCGCGGATCGAGGGCACCGACCCGTCCGCGGACGCGCTGCTCGTCCACGGTCACCTCGACGTCGTGCCCGCCGAGGCCGCCGACTGGACCGTGCACCCCTTCTCCGGCGAGGTGCGCGACGGGGTGGTGTGGGGCCGGGGCGCGGTCGACATGAAGAACATGGACGCGATGATCCTCGCCGTCGTCCGCTCCTGGGCCCGCGCCGGCGTCCGCCCCCGGCGCGACCTCGTCGTCGCCTTCACCGCCGACGAGGAGGCCAGCGCCGAGGACGGCGCCGGCTTCCTCGCCGACGAGCACGCCCACCTCTTCGAGGGCTGTACGGAGGCCGTCGGCGAGTCCGGCGCGTTCACCTTCCACGACGGCGCCGGACGCGAGATCTACCCCATCGCGGCGGGCGAGCGCGGCACCGGCTGGCTCCGGCTGACCGCGCGCGGCCGGGCCGGGCACGGCTCCAAGGTCAACCGGGAGAACGCGGTGACCCGCCTCGCCGCCGCGGTCACCCGCATCGGCGAGTACGAGTGGCCGCCGCGCCTCACCCCGACCGTGCGGGCCGCGCTCACCGAACTCGCCGTCCTCTACGGCATCGACCCCTGCCTCGACGACGTCGACACCCTGCTGGACAAGCTAGGGCCGGCCGCCGAGCTGGTCGCGGCGACCGTCCGCAACAGCGCCAACCCGACCATGCTGGAAGCCGGTTACAAGGTCAACGTGATCCCCGGGGAGGCCGTCGCCCACGTCGACGGACGCTTCCTGCCGGGCGGCGAGGACGAGTTCCGCGCGACCCTCGACGACCTCACCGGCCCCGATGTCGACTGGGAGTACGTGCACCGCACGGCCGCCCTCCAGGCACCCCTGGACTCGCCCACGTTCGCCGGGATGCGCGCCGCCGTCGAGGAGTTCGCGCCCGAGGGGCACGTGGTGCCGTACTGCATGTCCGGCGGCACGGACGCCAAGCAGTTCTCGCGGCTCGGCATCACCGGCTACGGCTTCGCGCCGCTGCGGCTGCCCGAGGGCTTCGACTACCAGGCCCTCTTCCACGGCGTCGACGAACGCGTCCCCGTCGACGCCCTCCACTTCGGCGTCCGCGTCCTCGACCGCTTCCTGCGGACGGCCTGAGAGCGCGGGGGAGAGCGTGCAGATCCTGCCGTACGGCTCCTGGCCCTCGCCCCTCGACGCGGGCCTCGCCGCCGCGCACGACGGGCGGCCCGAGTACGTCGGCTTCGTCGGCGACGAGGTGTGGTGGACGGCGCCCCGGCCCGCCGAGGGCGGCCGGCGCACCCTCGTGCGCCGACGCGCCGACGGCGGCGAGGAACCGGTCCTGCCCGCGCCCTGGAACGTCCGCAGCCGGGTCATGGAGTACGGCGGCCGGCCCTGGGCCGGCGTGCCGCACGGGGAAGGGCCCCTCGTGGTGTTCACGCACTTCGACGACCAGCGGCTGTACGCCGTCGAACCCGGCGCCACACCCCGGCCGCTGACCCCGGTCTCGGCGGTGGGCGGCGGACTGCGCTGGGCGGAGCCCCGGGTGCTGCCGGAGCGGGGCGAGGTGTGGTGCGTGCTGGAGGAGTTCACCGGCGACGGGCCCACCGACGTCCGCCGCGTCCTGGCCGCCGTACCGCTGGACGGATCGGCCGCGGACGACCGGCGGGCCGTGCGCGAACTCACCGACGGGCGGCGGCGGTTCGTCACCGGGGCGCGGCTCTCCCCGGACGGCCGGCGGGCCGCCTGGCTGGCCTGGGACCATCCGTGGATGCCGTGGGACGGTACCGAGGCCGTCGTCGCCGAGGTCGGCGCCGACGGGACGTTCGGCCCGGAACAGGTCGTGGCGGGCGGGCCGCGGGAGTCGGTGGCCCAGGTCGACTGGTCGGCGGACGGCCGTCTGCTCCACACCAGCGACCGCACGGGCTGGTGGAACCTGTACCGCGACCACGAGCCGGTCTGCCCCCGCGCGGAGGAGTTCGCCGGTCCCCTGTGGAAACTGGGCCTGTCCTGGTTCGCCCCGCTGGACGGCGGACTCGTCGCCGTCCTCCACGGCCGCGGACCGGCCCGCCTCGGCGTCCTCGACCCGGAGACCGGCGAGGTCGTCGACGCGGCCGGGCCGTGGACCGAGTTCGCGCCCACGCTCGCCGCGTACGGCGAGCGAAGCGAGATGGGGGCACCCCCGCCCGGAGGGTGGGGGAGCGTCGTCGCCGTCGGGGCGAGCCCGCGCAGCGCCCACGAGGTGGTCGAACTGGACGTCCGCACGGGCCACACCCGGGTCGTCGGCGCCGCCCACGAGGACACCGTCGACCCCGCCTACTACCCCGAACCCCGGATCCGCACCTTCGCCGGCCCCGGCGGCCGGGAGGTCCACGCCCACGTCCACCCGCCCCACCACCCCGGCTGCGCCGCCCCGGACGCCGAACTGCCCCCGTACGTCGTACGGGCGCACGGCGGCCCCACCGACCGCTCCCCGCTCGTGCTGGACCTGGAGATCGCCTACTTCACCTCCCGCGGCATCGGCGTCGCCGAGGTGAACTACGGCGGGTCGACCGGCTACGGGCGGGAGTACCGGGACCGGCTGCGGGAGCAGTGGGGCGTGGTCGACGTCGAGGACTGCGCGGCCGTCGCCCTCGCCCTCGCCGAGGAGGGCACCGCCGACCGGCGGCGGCTGGCGATCCGCGGCGGCAGCGCCGGCGGCTGGACCGCCGCCGCCTCCCTGGCCGGCACCGACGTCTACGCCTGCGGCACCCTCGCCTACCCGGTCCTCGACCTGGTGGCCTGGGCGACGGGCGGGACCCACGACTTCGAGTCCCGCTACCTCGACACCCTCGTCGGGCCGCTCGCCGAGGTGCCCGCCCGCTACACCGAACGCTCGCCCGCCGAGCACGCCGACCGGATCGGCGTGCCGTTCCTGCTGCTCCAGGGCCTGGACGACCCGATCTGCCCGCCCGCCCAGGCCGAACGCCTGCTGGCCCGCCTCGCGGGACGCCCCGTGCCGCACGCCTACCTCGCCTTCGAGGGGGAGGGGCACGGCTTCCGGCGGGCCACGACGATGGTGCGCGCCCTGGAGGCCGAGCTCTCCCTGTACGCTCAGGTGTTCGGGCTGCGTCCGCCCGGCATCCCGACCCTGGAGTTCACGCAGTGAAGGACCTCGTGCGGCCCGCCCGGCTCGCCCCCGGCGCCCGGGTCGCCGTCGTCGCACCCAGCGGACCCGTCGCCGAGGAACGGCTCCAGGCCGGCCTCGACGTCCTGCGCGGCTGGGACCTCGACCCGCGGGCCGCCCCGCACGTGCTCGACCGCCACGGCACGCTCGGCCACCTCGCGGGCACCGACGCGGACCGGGCCGCCGACCTCCAACGGGCCTGGTGCGACCCGGCCGTCGACGCGGTCATCTGCGCGCGCGGCGGCTACGGGGCCCAGCGCATGGTCGACCTGCTCGACTGGGACGCCATGCGGGCGGCCGGCCCCAAGGTGTTCGTCGGCTTCAGCGACGCGACCACGCTCCACGAGGCGTTCGCCGTCCGCCTCGGCCTGGTCACCCTGTACGGGCCCGTCGCCGGCGGCGACCTGGCCAAGGACGCCCGCGCCCAGGACCACCTGAAGGCCACCCTGTTCGCCCCCGAGACCGTCCGCACACTCACCTCCTCCGGCATCGGCCTGGCACCCGGCCGCGCCCGGGGCGTCACCCTCGGCGGCTGCCTCACCCTGCTCGCCACCGGCCAGGGCACCCCGCACACCCGGCCCGGCGCCCGCGGCGGGCTGCTCCTGCTGGAGGACGTGGGGGAGCAGCCCTACCGCGTGGACCGGACGCTCACCCACCTGCTGCGCACCGGCTGGCTGGACGGCGTCGCGGGCGTCGCGCTCGGCTCCTGGGACCGCTGTGGGCCCTACGAGCACCTGCGGCCGGTCCTCGCCGACCGGCTCGGCGGGCTCGGGGTGCCCGTCGTGGAGGAACTCGGCTTCGGACACTGCGAGGGAGCGCTCACCGTGCCCTTCGGGGTGCACGCCGAACTGGACGCCGACGCGGGCACGCTCACCCTCGACGAGCCCGCCCTGCGGTGACCGAGGGCCGCGCCGCCCCGCAGGGCGGACGGGAGTCCGACGACAGGACCCGGGCCTGACGACAGGAGCCGGGTCTGACGACAGGACCCGGGTCTGACGACAGGAGCCAGGCCCGGCGACAGGAGCCAGGCCCGGCGACAGGACCCAGGCCCGGCGGCGGAGCGCCACGGCCGCCCCCGTCGTAGGCTGGGCCGGTGCCGCACACCGCTTCCCGCTACCTCGCCGAGGGCCCCCGCGTGGGCGTACGCCACTTCACCTACGCGGACGGTGCCGAGTTCACCGCGCGGGTCCGCGAGAGCAAGGACCTGCACCACCCGTGGCTGTTCCCGCCGGCCACCACCCACGCGTACACCGCGTACGCCGGCCGGCTCATCGAGGACCCCACGAAGGCCGGCTTCCTCGTGTGCACGCTGGACGACGACGCCATCGCCGGCTTCATCAACATCAACAACATCGTCGAGGGCGGCTTCCAGTGCGGTGCGCTGGGCTACGGCGCCTTCGCGCACGCCGCCGGACGCGGACTGATGCGCGAAGGGCTCGACCTCGTGGTGGGACACGCGTTCGGGCCGCTGCGGCTGCACCGGCTGGAGATCAACGTGCAGCCCGGCAACGCCGCCTCCATCGCCCTCGCCCGGGCCTGCGGCTTCCGCCGGGAGGGCTTCTCCCCGAAGATGATCTACATAGACGGGGAGTGGCGGGACCACGAGCGGTGGGCGCTCACCGTCGAGATGTGGACCTGCCGGCCTTCCGGCTGACCGTCCCGGCCCGGCCGGTCCCGAGCGCTGCCCGCGTCACGGCCGGCGGTCGGCGGTCTCGGCGTACTCGTAGACCGAACCGTCCGGGTGCAGGGCGATCAGATTGCGCCCCACCGGCGTCGCCAACGGCCCCGCGAGCACGTCCGCCCCCAGCTCGGTGAGCCGCTTGTACGCCTCGTCGACGTCCGTGACCGCGATCGTCGCCGTGACCTTGCGCAGCACCTCCAGCTCGCTCTCCGGCCCGCTCATCAGCAGGAAGCAGCCGACCGCCGCCACCTCCACGCCACCGCGCCCGAACCGCAGTGCCGGGGCGCCGGCCAGACGCTCGTAGAAGGGGACGGCGGCCTCGAGATCGTCGACGCAGACACGCAGCGTGGCTCCCAGGATGTCCATGGCGAGGAGCCTAGTGCGGGCGGCCCGCGGGGGAGGATCCTTCACGCCATCCCCGCGCCGTCCGGCCGTCCCGCGCACGCGGGCCGCCCGCCCGCGGCCCCGCGGCCGCCGCCGCGCGCCCGGGACCGGTGTCCGTGAGCCCGGGACCTGTGTCCGTGCCCGGACCGCCCCGCCCGCCGCCGGTGTCCGTGCCCCGGCCGCCCGGCGCGGGGCCGGCGTCCGGCTCCGGACCGCCTCGCGCGGCGCCGGTGACCGTGACCGGATGCGGCCGGGTGGGCACGAGCGCGTCGGCCGCGCGGACGGCGTGGGCCAGCGTCGCCAGCCCGCCCCCGTCCGCGACCTGGTCGAGCCGCGGGAACTCGTACCGCTCCTCGGCGGCGGCGTGCGCCAGCACCTCCCGGCGCAGGGCCGCGAGCAGACCGGGGAACGCGGGCGAGTCCGGCTCCACGGCGTCCAGGCGGGCCAGCGCCCGCCCGGCCCGCGCCTCCTCCGCGATCCGCCTCGCGGCGAGGCGCGCACCACCGCGCACATGTCTGCGCACGAACGGGTGGACGACCTCCTCCTCGACGGTCTCGTGCACCGCGAGCAGCCGGACCAGGTACTGGAAGGCGCGCCTGCGCTCCTCGCCCCCGGCCCGCGCCACCTCCTCGAACAGCTTTCGGATACGCGCGTGCTGCTCCACCAGCAGCTCCACCACGTCGCTTCGCTCGGACATCGACCTGGGCTCTCTCCTGAGACGGTGAACCGCGCCTGCCGGTGCGCACGGCGCACGACGCACGGCGCACGGCGCACGGCGCACGACGCACGACGTACGGCGCACGACGTACGGCGCACGGGCGCACCGGGCCGTCGGGTGCCCCCGCGGCCCGCCGGCGTTATGCGCCCGAGGCCCCGGGTACCCGCATTCCATGGAGCGCATCGATCACCTGGAGCATCTGGACAAGCATCTCGTCGACGAACTGGCGCAGGTGGCACGCGAGACCATCCGCGAGGAGCTGCGCGAGCAGACCCGCAAGCAGCGCCGCACGGCCATGCTGTACGCCGCGTCCGGCGCCCTCGCCCTGTACGCGGGTGCCGCCGTCGCGCTGGCCGTGGGGCTGGGGCTCGCCACGGGACTGCCGGACTGGGCCGCCGCGCTGATCACCGCGGCGATCCTCGGCGTCCTGGCGTACGTGCTGCGCGGCGCCGCCAGGCCGCACCGGCACCCGGCCCACCACGAGGCCGCGGCGTCGGCCGCGCACGGCCCCACGGCCGCCGGGGCGACCCCCACCGGGCCGGCCGGCGGCCTCGGCATGCCGTACCCGCCCATGCCGCCCACCCCGCCCGGCGCGGCACCGCGCCCCGGTGACACCGACCCCGAGTCGCCGCACCACCGGGCGTGATGCCGGGTGCGGACGCGCGGGACGACAGCGGCCGGCCGGGGACGGGCCGTGGTGGTGACCGGGGCCAGCGGCGGCGTCGGCCGGGCCACGGCCCGTGCATTCGCCGCGCGCGGCGACCGGGTCGCCCTCCTCGCCCGGGGCCGTGAGGGCCTCGCCGCCGCGGCGGACGACGTGCAGCGCGCCGGCGGTGAGGCGCTCGTCGTGAGCGTCGACATGGCCGACGCCAAGGCGGTCGAGGACGCGGCGCAGAAGGTCGCGGACGCGTTCGGCCGCATCGACGTGTGGGTCAACAACGCCTTCTCCGGCGTGTTCGCCCCCTTCACGGAGATCACCCCCGACGAGTTCCGCCGGGTGACCGAAGTGACCTACCTGGGCTACGTGTTCGGCACGCGTGCCGCCCTGCGCCACATGCTGCCGCGCGACCGCGGCACGATCGTGCAGGTCGGCTCCGCGCTCGCCTACCGCGGGGTGCCGTTGCAGTCGGCGTACTGCGGCGCCAAGCACGCCATCCAGGGGTTCAACGAGTCGCTGCGCTGCGAACTGCTGCACGGCGGCAGCCGGGTGCGTACGACGATGGTGCAGCTGCCCGCCGTCAACACCCCCCAGTTCGACTGGGTGGTGAACCGCATGCCGGGGCGGCCCCGGCCCGTGGCGCCCGTGTACCAGCCGGAGGTCGCCGCGCGGGCCGTCGTGCATGCCGCGGGACACGCGCGGCGGCGGGAGTACTGGGTGGGCGCCTCCACGGCGGCGACCCTGATCGCCAACGCCGTCGCCCCCGGGTTCCTCGACCGCTACCTGGCCCGGACGGGCTTCGACGCGCAACAGGAACCGCGGGACCGGCACGGCCGGGAGACCGAGTCCGCGGCCGGCGGGCCCGGCAACCTGTGGAACCCGGCCGACGGCCCCCACGGACACGACTTCGGCGCCCACGGCCGTTTCGACGAGGAGTCCGCCACCCGGGACCCGCAGGAGTGGCTCTCCCGCAACCGGAACCGGATGGGCGCCGGGCTGCTGGCCGCGGGCGTGGCCGCGGCACTCACCGCGAGCCTGCGGCGACGCGACCGGGCCTGACGCGCGGCACCCGGCGCGCGGCGCCCGACCCCCGTGGCGCCGGGTACGGGGCGCCCGGCCCCGTGGTGCCTGGTGCGTCGCGCCCGACTCGCGCGGCGCTCGGCGCGCGGCGCCCGGCCCCGTGGCGCCCGGTAGGGGGCGCCCGGCCCCGTGGCGCCCGCCACGACGTGCCCGTACTCCCGCGACGCTCGGCAGATGCCGCCTGAGCCCGTGGTGCCCGGTCCGCGCCCGACTCGCGCGGCGTCCGGCCCCGTGGTGCCTGCCACGAAGTGCCTGCCCGTACTCCTGCGGTGCCCGGCACGTGCCGCCTGGCCCCGTGGCGCGCGGTACGCGGCGCCCGCCCCACCCGCGGTGCCCGGCGCGCGCCCGACACCCGCCCCCGCCCGCCGTGGCCCGAACACCTCCGCCGATGTGCCGGTCGGCGCCGGGGCCCGGCCGGCGCCCCGGTGCCCGACGGCGCGGCCCGGAGAACCGGTGGGTGTGCGTCCCCGCGCCGGGGTCCCGGACGTTTGGCGGCCCTGGCCAGGGGGACGCGGAAAGCCTCGTACGACACGCTCCCCGCGCCGTGAGGGCGTGGGGAACCCCAGCCGGAGGCGAACCCGTGAGTCGACCCCGCATCGTGATCGTCGGAGCCGGTTTCGCCGGGTACCGGACGGCCCGCACCCTGACGCGGGCGGCCCGCGGCCGGGCCGACATCACCCTGCTGAACCCCACCGACTACTTCCTGTACCTGCCCCTGCTGCCCCAGGTGGCCGCCGGCATCCTCGAACCCCGCCGGGTCACCGTCTCCCTCACCGGCACCCTGCCGGGGGTGCGGCTGGTGCTCGGCGAGGCCGACCGCATCGACCTCGACGGACGCACCGTCGGGTACACCGGCCCCGAGGGCGAACCGGGCACGCTCGCCTACGACCGGCTGGTGCTCGCCGCGGGCAGCGTCAACAAGCTGCTGCCCATCCCCGGCGTCGCCGAGCACGCGCACGGCTTCCGCGGTCTGCCCGAGGCGCTGTACCTGCGCGACCACGTCACCCGCCAGACGGAGCTCGCCGCCGTCGCCGACAGCGCCGCGGAGTGCGCGGCGCGCTGCACGTTCGTGGTGGTCGGGGCCGGCTACACCGGCACCGAGGTCGCCGCGCAGGGGCAGCTGTTCACCGACGCGCTGGCCCGCGCGCACCCGCCGGCCACGGGGATGCGGCCGCGCTGGCTGCTCCTCGACGTCGCCGAGCGGGTCCTGCCCGAGCTGGACGAACGGCTCTCGCGCACCGCCGACCGGGTGCTGCGCGAGCGGGGCGTCGACGTGCGCACGGGCACCTCCGTGAAGGAGGCCACCCGCGACGGGGTCCTGCTCACCGACGGCGCGTTCGTCGACACCCGCACCCTGGTGTGGTGCGTGGGCGTACGGCCCGATCCGCTCGCCGAGTCCCTGGGACTGCCGATGGAACGCGGCCGGCTCCTCGTCGAGCCCACGCTCCGGGTGCCGGGCCGGCCGGAGGTGTTCGCCTGCGGTGACGCGGCCGCCGTGCCCGACCTGGAGAAGCCGGGACAGTACACGCCGATGACCGCCCAGCACGCCTGGCGGCAGGGCAGGGCCGCCGGGCACAACATCGCGGCCTCCCTGACCGGCGGAACGCTGCGGCCCTACCGGCACAAGGACAAGGGCTTCGTCGTCGACCTCGGCGGGGTCAAGGCCGCCGCCAACCCGCTCGGCGTCCCGCTCTCCGGGCTGCCGGCCGGCGCGGTCACCCGCGGCTACCACCTCGCCGCCATGCCCGGCAACCGCGTCCGCGTCGCCGCCGACTGGCTGCTGGACGCCGTCCTGCCGCGCCAGGCCGTCCAGTTGGGCCTCGTCCGCTCGTGGGCGGTGCCGCTGGACACGGCGTCGCCGGAACTGACCCGCGTCCCCGACCGGCCCGGACACCGTGCCTCGGCTTCCTCCGGACCGGGGGCCGCCCTCGCCCCGGAGGCGGGCGGCGACACGGGCACGGGGGGCGACGACGGCACCGCGGCGGTCGTCGCGCCGACCCCGGAACCGGCGAAGCACCCGACGCACGGGGAGCCCGTGCGGCATCCGGCACCCGGGGAGCCCGCGGGGCACCGGGCCGGCACGGGCCCGGCCCCCGGCGGTGAGCGGCCCGGTCCGGCAGCGGACCGGGACACCACCGCGGCGGAATCCGCTGCCGGCCCCGATTCCGCCCCCGGTCCGGGCCTTGATTCCGCCCCCGGTCCGGGCCTCGATTCCGCCCCCGGTCCGGGCCCCGACCCCGGCCCCGGCCCCGGTCCGGGCCCCGATTCCGGCCCCGGCTCCGATCTCGGCCCCGCCTCCGCGCCAGCCCGGCAGGCGGGCGGCGACACGGGCACGGGGCGCGACGACGGCACCGCGGCGGTCGTCGCGCCGACCCCGGAACCGGCGAAGCACCCGACGCACGAGGAGCCCGCCAGGCGTCCCCCGCACGAGGAGCCCCCGGCGCCGCGCCCCTCCGACAGCCGCCGGTCCGGGGCGCGTCCCGGCGGGCACGATCCCGCCCCCGGTCCCGTGCGCCGAGCCGACCCCGCCCCCGACGCCTCCCCGCGAGCCTCCTCGGAAGGAGACCAGTAACCCGATGGACACCGCCGAACTCACCGCCCTCGGACAGCAGTTGCGCGTGGACAGCGTCCGCGCCTCCGCCGCCGCGGGCTCCGGGCACCCGACGTCCTCCATGTCCGCCGCCGACCTGATGGCCGTACTGCTGGCGAACCACCTCCACTACGACTTCGACCGCCCCGCCCACCCGGGCAACGACCGCTTCGTCCTGTCCAAGGGCCACGCCTCCCCGCTGCTGTACGCGGCCTACAAGGCGGCCGGCGCCCTGGGAGACGACGAGCTGCTCACCTTCCGCACGCTCGGCAGCCGGCTCGAAGGGCACCCCACGCCGCAGCGGCTGCCCTGGGTGGAGACCGCCACCGGCTCGCTCGGACAGGGTCTGCCGGTGGGCGTCGGCATCGCGCTGGCGGTGCAGCGGCTGGAGCACTCCGAGGCGCGCGTGTGGGTGCTGTGCGGGGACAGCGAACTGGCCGAGGGCTCGGTGTGGGAGGCCGCCGAGCACGCGGGCCACGAGCACCTGGACAACCTCACCGCGATCGTCGACGTCAACCGGCTCGGCCAGCGCGGCCCGACCCGGCACGGCCACGACCTCGACGCCTACGCCCGCCGCTTCCAGGCCTTCGGCTGGCACACCGTCGAGCTCGACGGCCACGACGTCGACGCCGTCGACCGCGCCTACGGCGAGGCCCGGTCCACGAAGGGCCAGCCCACCGCGATCCTCGCCCGCACCCTCAAGGGCAAGGGCGTCGAGGCCGTCGAGGACCGCGAGGGCCTGCACGGCAAGCCGCTGAAGGAACCCGAGGAGGCGATCGCCGAACTCGGCGGCCCCCGTGACCTGCGCGTCCGGGTGCACGAGCCGTCCGCGGCCCGCATGCTGCACTCCGTCTCCACGGGCCCGCTCGACCTGCCCCGCTGGGAGCGGGGCGAGGAGGTCGCCACCCGCGACGCCTACGGCCGGGCCCTGGCCGCCCTCGGCACCGCCCGCTCCGACGTCGTCGCCCTCGACGGCGAGGTGAGCGACTCCACCCGCGCCGAGTTCTTCGCCAAGGACCACCCCGAGCGGTTCTTCGAGTGCTACATCGCCGAGCAGCAGCTCGTGGCCGCCGCGGTCGGCCTCTCGACGCGCGGCTGGGTGCCGTACGCGTCCACGTTCGCGGCCTTCCTGAGCCGCGCGTACGACTTCGTGCGCATGGCATCGATCAGCGGGGCCGGGATCAACCTGGTCGGCTCGCACGCCGGGGTCTCCATCGGGCAGGACGGGCCCTCGCAGATGGGGCTGGAGGACCTGGCGATGTTCCGGGCCGTGCACGGCTCGACGGTGCTGTACCCGTGCGACGCCCACCAGACCGCCCGTCTGGTCGCCGCCATGGCCGGCCTGGACGGCATCCGCTACCTGCGCACCTCGCGCGGCGACGCCCCCGTGCTCTACGGGCCCGACGAGGAGTTCCCGGTGGGCGGCAGCAAGGTGCTGCGCTCCTCCGGACGGGACCGGCTGACACTGGTCGCCGCCGGCGTCACCGTGCACGAGGCGCTGAAGGCCGCCGACGCCCTGGCCGGGGAGGACATCCCGGTGCGCGTGATCGACCTGTACTCGGTCAAGCCCGTCGACCGGGTCACCCTGCGGCGGGCCGCGGAGGAGACCGGCTGCCTGGTGACCGTGGAGGACCACCACGCGGAGGGCGGCCTCGGCGACGCCGTCCTGGAGGCCTTCACCGACGGCCGGCCGGTGCCCCGCCTGGCGCGCCTGGCCGTACGGACGATGCCGGGCTCGGCGAGCCCGGACGAACAGCTGCACGCGGCCGGGATCGACGCCGAGTCGATCGCCGCCTCCGCCCGGCTGCTGGTGGAGACGGCGGTCGTGCCGTGACGGCGGGCGACGGCCCCGGCATCCGCAGGGTGCGCGCGGGCCGCCGCACCGTCGAGGTGCACCGGCCGGACAAGGTGCTCTTTCCCGGCGAGGGGAACGCGAGGGAGTACACCAAGGGCGACCTCGTCGCCTACTACCGGTCGGTGGCCGCGTTCATGCTGCCGCACCTGCGCGGCCGGCCCCTGATGCTGGAGCGGCACCCCGACGGCGTCGACGGCCCGCGCTTCATGCAGAAGAACACCCCCGAGCACTACCCGGAGTGGATCACCAGGGTGGAGCTGCCGAAGGAGGACGGCACCGTCCTCCACACCGTCTGCGACGACTCCGCCGGCCTCGTCCTCCTCGCCGACCAGGCCTGCGTCACCCTGCACCGCTGGCTGTCGCGGGCCGGCCACCCGCACCGCCCGGACGTGATGGTCTTCGACCTCGACCCCGGGGGCGAGGACTTCGGCGCCGTCCGCGAGGCCGCCCGGTTGACGGGCGACCTGCTCGACGAGCTCCGGCTGCCGTCGGCGCCGATGACGACCGGCTCACGCGGCCTGCACGTCGTCGTCCCCCTCGACGGCCGGCACGACTTCGACGAGGTCCGCGCCTTCGCCCGGGACGCCGCCGGCCTGCTCGCCGCCGAACACCCCGACCGGCTGACCACCGAGGCCCGCAAGAAGGACCGCGGCGGCCGCCTCTACCTCGACGTGCAGCGCAACGCGTACGCGCAGACCGCCGTCGCCCCCTACTCCGTGCGCGCCCTTCCCGGCGCGCCCGTCGCCACGCCGATCACCTGGGAGCAGCTCGACGACCCCGCCCTCGGCCCGCGCCGCTGGACCGTCGCGGACGCCGTCGAGCAGGCCCGTACGAACCCGTGGTCGGGCGTGACCGGCCGCCGCGGCCGTGCCCTGGGGCCGGCCCGGCGCCGCCTCGACGCCCTGCGTGGTTGATACACCGACCGGCGGTACGCAGCCCGTCCGCCCGGCGGCGCAGACGCATGCGTTCGTGAAGGTTTGGCCAAGGACCTACCGGCCACCCGGAGGAAGAGGTGGTCATGGCGAACACAAGACACACAGGGCATTCGCAGACTGCACGGAAGCCGAACGACTCGGAACCGAACGACCCGGAGCCGAACGACTCGGAACGGGACGAATCGGAACCGGATGACTCGGAGTCGAACGACTCGAACGACTCGAACGACAACGACTCGAACGACAAGGACGAGGAAGTGGCGGACGACCGGCCCAAGCCCATGGAGATCCTGCGCGAGGCGCGCAGCCAGCTCACGGAGCTGACCGGCATGACCGCCGAGAGCGTCTCGTCCTTCGAGCAGACGGAGGACGGCTGGTCGCTGGAGGTCGAGGTGCTGGAGCTCGCCAGGGTTCCGGACACGATGAGCCTGATGGCGAGCTACCAGGTCGACCTCGACCCGCAGGGACAGCTCACCGGCTACCGGCGGGTCCGCCGCTACGAACGCGGGCGGGCCGACGCACATCGGCCCGGCGGCCGTTAGGCCGCACGCCCGCAGCCACACCAGAACACCATCCACAAGACAAGGAGGCGCGGTCGGTATGACCGTTGTTCCGGCAACACAGTCCGGCGGCGGGGGCGGCAGCAGCGGCCTCTACGACGTGCTGGAGCTCGTCCTGGACAGGGGACTCGTCATCGACGCGTTCGTGCGGGTCTCCCTGGTGGGCATCGAGATCCTGAAGATCGACGTCCGGGTCGTCGTGGCCAGCGTCGACACCTACCTCCGCTTCGCCGAGGCGTGCAACCGCCTCGACCTGGAGGCCGGCCCGCGCAAGAGCCCGGGGCTGCCCGACGTCGTCGGCCAGATCACCGAGTCCGGCGCGCGCGGCAAGTCCAAGGGCGCACTCTCCGGTGCCGCCGAGACCATCTCCGGCGCCTTCAAGCAGGCCCGTGAGGAGAGCCAGGCCGAGCGGCCGCGTGCCCGCCGGTCCACCTCCTCCCGCAGGAAGGAGGACGAGGAGTGAGCACGTACGTCTACGGCATCACCGCGAGCTCGCAGACGACGCTCCCCGAGGGGCTGGCCGGCGTGGGCGAGCCGCCCACTCCCGTGCGCGTGCTGACCGAGGGCGGGCTGGCGGCGATCGTCAGCGACGCGCCGGAGGACCTGCGGCCCAAGCGCAGGGAACTGCTCGCCCACCAGAACGTCCTCGCCGAGGCCGGCGCGGAGGGCTGTGTGCTGCCCATGCGGTTCGGCAGCGTCGCCCCCGACGACGCGGCCGTCACCGGGGTGCTCGCCGAGCGCGCCGAACACTACGAGGAGCGCCTGCGGGCCCTCGACGGCAAGGTCGAGTACAACGTGAAGGCCACCCACATCGAGGAGGCCGTGCTGCACCAGGTCATGGCGGAGAGCCCCGAGCTGCGGGCCCTCGCCGAGGCCAACCGGCAGGCCGGCGGCGGCACGTACGAGCAGCGGCTCCAGCTCGGCGAGATGGTGGCCGCCGCGGTGAAGGCCCGTGAGGCCCAGGACGCGGCCGAGGTGCAGCAGGCCCTGGAGCCGCTGGCCGCCGCCGTCAGCGTCGGCCCGGAGTCCTCGGGCTGGCTGGCCAACGTCTCGTTCCTGGTGGCACGGGACCGGGCCGCGGAGTTCGCGAACGCGGTGGAGGACCTGCGCAAGGAGCGGCCGCACCTCGACGTGCGCCTCAACGGCCCGCTGCCGCCGTACAGCTTCGTCGAGCCCGGCCCGGCCCAGCCCGCGGGGACGACGGCCGTGGACTGACACGGAACACGCACGGAACGAGCGGAGGTGCGGGAGATGGGGCTGATCTCGGAGGTGCTGCTGTTGCCGTTCGCACCGGTGCGCGGCAGCGGATGGGTGATCGGGCAGGTGCTCCGCGAGGCGGAGCGGATCTATTACGACCCTGCCACGGTCCGGGCCGAACTCTCCCGCCTGGAGGAGCAGTTGGAGGCCGGTGAGATCACGGAGGAGGAGTTCGACCAGAGGGAGGACGAACTCCTCGACCGGCTGGAGATCGCCACGCGCCGTAGCGCGGGAACGGACGGGACGGCACGATGAACCGAGTGGGACTGGGCCTCGCGATAGGGGCCGGATACGCCCTCGGGCGTACGAAGAAGATGAAGCTGGCGCTCGCCGTCGGCTCCATGGTGGCGGGGAAGCGGCTGAACCTGACCCCGCGGGCGGTGGCCGACCTGCTGTCGCAGCAACTGCGGGACAACCCCCAGTTCAAGGAGATCGGCGACCAGCTCCGCCAGGATCTGCGGGGCGTCGGCAAGGCCGCCTCCGGCGCCATGGTCGAGCGGCAGGTCAACGCGATCGCCGACCGGCTGCACGGCCGTACCGCCCAGGTCCGCGACCAGTTGTCGGGCGTCGTCCCGGACGTGCCCGGCACGCGCGGGCGGCGGGACGACGAGGACGAGTACGACGAGGACGACACGTACGACGAGGACGAGTACGAGGAGCCCGAGGAAGAGGAACCCGAGGAAGAGGAGCCCGAGGAAGAGGGGCCGGAGGCAGAGGAGCCGGAGGACGAGGGCGGTGAGCCGCCGCGGAAGAAGGCGGCGGCGAAGAAGGTCCCCGCGCCTCAGGCCCCCGAGAAGCGGGCTCCGGAGAAGAGGGCCGCCAAGAAGGCCCCGGCCAAGAAGGCCCCTGTCAAGAAGGCGCCGGCGCTGGCCGCGAAGAAGACCGCCGCGGCCAAGAAGGCGGCGGCGAGGACGGTCTCCCGCGCCCGAGGAGCGAAGGGAGGCGGTGAGCGATGACCGAGACCCTGGGTTCCGCGAAGTCCGCCGCGGGCAAGGCGACCGGCGGCAATCCGCTCGCCGGCGTCGCGCAGAGCGAGGCCGCCGAGCGGCTGAAGGCGGAGGTGCAGGAGTACCTCGCCGCCCAGGCCCAGCGCATGCTGGTCGGCGTCGGCCGCAAGCTCGGCGAGACCACCGGCAAGCTGAACGACATCGCCGAGGGCAAGAGCCCCGGCTTCGCCAAGCTGGCCCTGGACGGCGGCCGCAAGCTGGCCGAGGGCAAGGGCCCGCTGCGCACCGCGCTGGAACTCGGCGCCTCCCGCGCCAAGGACAGCGTGACCGGCGCGCTGAAGAACCTCGGCGCCGGCGGCAAGAGCAAGCGCAAGCGCAGCGCGGGCAAGAAGCCCACCGTCATCCTGGAGCAGATCGACGTCGGCGTGCCGCTGCGCACGGCCTACGACCAGTGGACCCAGTACCAGGACTTCAGCACCTTCGCCAAGGGCGTCAAGAGCGCGAGCCGCGCCGACGACACCACCAGCGACTGGCAGGTGAAGGTCTGGTGGTCCAACCGCAGCTGGAAGGCGAAGACCACCGAGCAGGTCCCGGACGACCGGATCTCCTGGGCCTCCGAGGGCGCCAAGGGCACCACGAAGGGGGTCGTCTCCTTCCACCGGCTGGCCGACAACCTCACCCGCGTCCTGCTGGTCATCGAGTACTACCCCACGGGGTTCTTCGAGAAGACCGGCAACATCTGGCGCGCCCAGGGCCGCCGTGCCCGCCTCGACCTGAAGAACTTCGCCCGCTTCATCACCCTGAAGGGGGAGGCGGACGCGGCCTGGCGCGGTGAGATCCGCGACGGCGAGGTCGTCCGCTCCCACGAGGACGCCCTCGCGGAGGAAGAGCAGGGCGAGGAGCGCGAGGAGGAGGAACGCGGCGGCAGGGAACGCGGCGAGGAGGAGGAAGCTCCTTACGCCGAGGAGGAGACCGGCGAGGCCGAGGAGGAGACCGGCGAGGCCGAGGAGGACGAGGGCGAGGAGTACGAGGAGGAGCCCGGGTCCGAGTACGACGAGGAGCCCGAGGAGGAGTACGAGGAGCGGGAGCCCGAGGGCGACGAGCGGTACGCCGAGGACGAGGAAGAGTACGAGGACGAAGAGGCGGCGCGTGAGAAGGGCGGGAGCCGTCGATGAGCATGCCGAGCCGGATGCCGGAGCCGTACGGCCAGGGCAGCGGGGCCAACCTCGCCGACATCCTGGAACGTGTCCTGGACAAGGGCATCGTCATCGCCGGCGACATCCGGATCAACCTGCTCGACATCGAACTGCTCACGATCAAGCTCCGTCTCATCGTCGCCTCGGTCGACAAGGCCAAGGAGATGGGCATCGACTGGTGGGAGACCGACCCGGCGCTGTCCAGCCGCGCCCGCCGCGACGAACTCGCGCGTGAGAACGCCGAGTTGCGTGAGCGGCTGGCGCGGCTGGAGGAACTGGAGCCCGGTCGGACCCGTGCGCGGGAGGAGTCCCCATGACCGCACTGCGGTACGTGTACGCCGTCTGCCGCCCCTTCGGCGCGCCCCTCCAGGCCGAGCTGACGGGGGTCGGCGGCGCGCCCGCCAAGCTGGTGCACCACCACGGTCTCGTCGCGGTCGTCAGCGCCGTGCCGGAGCGTGACTTCGCCGAGGAGCCGCTGCGCGCGCACCTGGAGGACCTGGACTGGCTCTCCGCGACCGCCCGGGGCCACCAGCAGGTGATCGACGCGCTCACGGCGGTCACCACGCCGCTGCCGCTCCGGCTGGCGACCGTCTTCCGCGACGACAGCGGCGTCCGCGTGATGATCGAGGAGCGCGAGGAGGACTTCCGGCGCACCCTCGACCGGCTGGAGGGCCGGGTGGAGTGGGGGGTGAAGGTGTACGTCGAGACCGGGAGCGACGCCCGGGAGGACACGGCGGCCCCGGCTCCGGCGAAGCCCGCCTCGGGCCGGGACTACCTGATGCAGCGCCGCCGGCGCGCCAGGGCGGACGACGACGCCTGGCAGCGGGCCGAGCGGTTCGCCGCCCGGCTGCACTCGCTGCTCTCCGAGCGGGCCGACGCCGCCCGTCTCCACCCGCCGCAGAACCCGGCCCTGTCCCGGGCCTCCGGCAAGAACGTACTGAACGCCGCCTACCTGGTTCCGCGCGGGCAGTCGGAGGAGTTCGTGGAGATCGTGGACCGTACGAAGGGCGAGGAATCCGGCATGCGGGTGGAGCTCACCGGACCGTGGGCGGCCTATTCCTTCGTGGACCCCGACGTCGCGGAAGGCGGCGGGAGCGGCGGGGAGAGCGGGACGGCCACCGACCGGGACACCGAGGAGGAGCGGTCATGACCGTCGTGGAACGGCGTGAGATCGCGCTCGTCGACCTGCTCGACCGGCTGCTGGCCGGCGGGGTCGTCATCACGGGCGACATCACCCTGCGCATCGCGGACGTGGACCTGGTCCGGATCGACCTGAACGCCCTCATCAGTTCCGTGAACAGGAACGTCGCGTCGCCCTGGGAGGAGTCGGCGTGACCGCTCCCGACACGCCCGACGCACCGAAGTCCCCGGGCACGCCCGACGGGCCCGGCAGGGGCGCGCCCGACGGGGCCGCTCCGGCGCGCCCGCGGCGCAACCGGCTCGACCTCGAACCCGACACCGTCGAGCGCGACCTGGTCAAACTCGTCCTCACCGTCGTCGAGCTGCTGCGCCAGCTGATGGAACGGCAGGCGCTGCGCCGCTTCGACGAGGGCGATCTGAGCGAGGAGCAGGAGGAACGCATCGGGCTCACCCTGATGCTGCTGGACGACCGCATGGCCGAGCTGCGTGACCGCTACGGCCTGCGGCCCGAGGACCTCAACCTGGACCTCGGGCCGCTCGGACCGCTGCTTCCCCGGGAGTGACACGGCCTCCCCGGGAGTGACACGGCCTCCCCGGGAGTGACAGGCCCCCGGGTCTCATCCGCGGATCAGACGTCTTTCCGGCACAGCACCTCTCCGTGCAGGACGGCGAACCAGCCGTCCTCCCGCTCTCCCCAGGCCCGCCAGGCCTCCGCCACCGCCCGCAGCCGCTCCTCGGTGGCGTGGCCGCCGCTGACGGCGCGCTCGGCGTAGGCGGAGGCGACGGTCCGGTCGGCCCACAGCCCGCTCCACCACGCCCGCTCCTCGGGGGTGCTGAACGTCCAGGTGCCCGAGGTGGCCGTGACGTCGGTGAAGCCGGCCGCCAGCGCCCAGGACTTCAGGCGCCGGCCGGCGTCCGGCTCACCGCCGTTGGCGCGGGCCACCCGCTGGTACAGCTCCTGCCAGTCGTCCAGGCCGGGCGAGGCGGGGTACCAGGTCATGGCCGCGTAGTCGGAGTCCCGTACGGCGACGAACCCGCCGGGCCGGGTGACGCGCCGCATCTCGCGCAGCGCCTGCACCGGGTCGCCGACGTGCTGGAGGACCTGGTGGGCGTGGACCACGCAGAACGTGTCGTCGGGGTAGTCCAGGGCGTGGACGTCGGCGACCGCGAAGTCGGTGTTGGTCAGGCCGCGCTCCGCGGCGGTGGCCCGCGCCCGGTCCAGGATGTCCGGGGCGTGGTCGACGCCGGTGACGCGCCCGTCGGGGACCAGGGCCGCCAGGTCGGCGGTGATGGTGCCCGGACCGCAGCCGACGTCCAGGATCTTCATGTGGGGTTTCAGCGAGCCGAGCAGGTAGGCCGCGGAGTTGGCGGCGGTTCGCCAGGTGTGCGAGCGGAGCACCGACTCGTGGTGCCCGTGGGTGTAGACGGCGGTCTCCCGTGCTTTCGGCATGGCTGTGCCCCTTCTCGACGGACCGGTCCCCGGGCTCCGGGGAGTCCGGGGGCGACACCGTCACCGTACGCGCCCAACCGAATGATGAGACAGCTTGTCCTGCAATATGGACTGATGGTGCCTCAGGTAAGCCTGACGGAACGTCAATTACGGTTGCTAGTAGGTTGGTTAAGCGTCAGCGTCTCGGGCGGCTCGGCGAGCGGCCGGTCGCCTGCGCGTGCTGGCCGGGGGCCGGATCCTGGGCCTGGGGCGGTCGGGCCGACGTCGGGGTGTCAGGGCGCGCGGGTACCCTGGGGTGGCCGTTTCCCGCCCGGCGACGCGGGGCGGCGCGCCGACGACCCGGAGGCCGACCGCATGCGCCTGATCCTCGTCCGCCACGGCGAGACGCCCTCCAACGTGGACCACCTGCTGGACACCGCCGTCCCCGGGCCGGGACTGACCGCGCTCGGCGAGCGGCAGGCCGCCGCGCTGCCCGAGGTCCTCGCAGGGGAGGACATCGAGGCCCTCTACGCCTCCACCCTCGTGCGCACCCAGCTCACGGCCGCCCCGCTGGCCGCCGCCCGCGGCCTCGACGTACGCGTGCGCGACGGGCTGCGGGAGATCTCCGCGGGCGACCTGGAGATGCTGCCGGGCGACCTCGGACACGGCGAGCTCTACCTGCGCACCGCCCTGGCCTGGGCCGCCGGGAACACCGGGCTGCACATGCCGGGCGGGGAGAGCGGCGCCGAGTTCCTCGCCCGCTACGACGCCGTCGTCGCCGAGGCCGCCGACAGCGGCGCCGCCTGCGTCGCCCTGGTCGGCCACGGCGCCGCCATCCGTACCTGGACGGCCGCCCGCGCCCACAACGTCGACATCCCCTTCGCCGCCGCCCGCCGGCTGGCCAATACCGGCGTGGTCGTCCTGGAAGGCTCCCCGGCCGACGGCTGGAAGGCCCTGACCTGGGCGGGCGCGACCGTCGCCCCCGAGGGCGAGCCCGGACCGACGGGCGAGCCGGTGGGCGACGGCGGACCGACGGGCGAGCCGGTGGGCGACGGCGGGCCGACGGGCGAGCCGGTGGGCTGGACGGGCGGATAAGCCTCTGCCTTCCCCCCCCCTCGCGCCGGCCGACGGCCTCCCCGTGCCGGCCGGTACGGGCGCGGTCCGCGGCCCTATGCGTTTGCCGTCGCCCGCGGGCGGCCCGCAGAATGCCTCTTCATGGGACATCTGGAAGCCGCGCACCTCGAGTACCACCTCCCCGACGGGAGGACGCTGCTCGGCGATGTGTCCTTCCGGGTGGGAGAGGGCGCCGTCGTGGCCCTCGTCGGGCCCAACGGCGCCGGCAAGACCACCCTGCTGCGGCTGGTCTCCGGCGAGCTGAAGCCGCACGGCGGTACCGTCACCGTCAGCGGCGGGCTCGGCGTGATGCGCCAGTTCGTCGGCTCCGTACGGGACGAGACGACCGTACGGGACCTGCTGGTGTCGGTCGCGCCGCCCCGCATCCGCGAGGCCGCACACGCCGTCGACCGGGCCGAGCACGCCCTCATGACCGTCGACGACGAGGCCGCGCAGCTCGCGTACGCGCAGGCCCTCGCCGACTGGGCCGAGGCCCGCGGATACGAGGCGGAGACGCTGTGGGACGTGTGCACCACGGCCGCGCTCGGCGTGCCGTACGAGAAGGCGCAGTGGCGGCAGGTGCGCACCCTGTCCGGCGGTGAGCAGAAGCGGCTGGTGCTGGAGGCGCTGCTGCGTGGCACCGACGAGGTGCTGCTGCTCGACGAGCCCGACAACTACCTCGACGTGCCGGGCAAGCGCTGGCTGGAGGAGCGGCTGAAGGAGACCCGCAAGACGGTCCTCTTCGTCTCCCACGACCGCGAACTCCTCTCCCGCGCCGCCGAGAAGATCGTCTCCGTCGAGCCGGGGCCCGCCGGCGCCGACGCCTGGGTGCACGGCGGCGGCTTCGCCACCTACCACGAGGCGCGCCGCGAACGCTTCGCCCGCTTCGAGGAACTGCGCCGGCGCTGGGACGAGAAGCACGCCCAGCTGAAGAAGCTCGTCCTGAACCTCCGTCAGGCCGCCGCCGTCAGCCACGAGATGGCCTCCCGCTACCAGGCCGCCCAGACCCGGCTGCGCAAGTTCGAGGAGGCGGGCCCGCCGCCCGAGCCGCCCCGCGAACAGGACATCACCATGCGCCTCAAGGGCGGCCGCACCGGCGTCCGGGCCGTCACCTGCCGGGGACTCGAACTGACCGGCCTGATGCACCCCTTCGACCTGGAGGTCTTCTACGGCGAACGCGTCGCCGTCCTCGGCTCCAACGGCTCCGGGAAGTCGCACTTCCTGCGCCTGCTGGCCGGGGAGGAGGTGGCGCACACCGGGGAGTGGAAGCTCGGCGCGCGGGTCGTCCCCGGGCACTTCGCCCAGACCCACGCCCACCCCGAACTCCAGGGTCGCACCCTCCTCGACATCCTGTGGCAGGAGCACTCCCAGGACCGGGGCGCGGCCATGTCCCGGCTGCGCCGCTACGAGCTCACCCAGCAGGCCGAGCAGTCCTTCGACCGGCTCTCCGGCGGCCAGCAGGCACGCTTCCAGATCCTCCTGCTGGAGCTGCGGGGCGCCACCGCCCTGCTGCTCGACGAGCCGACCGACAACCTCGACCTGGAGTCCGCCGAAGCCCTCCAGGAGGGCCTGGAAGCCTTCGACGGCACGGTCCTCGCCGTCACCCACGACCGCTGGTTCGCCCGCTCCTTCGACCGCTACCTGGTCTTCGGCAGCGACGGCCGGGTCCGGGAGACCCCGGAGCCGGTGTGGGACGAGCGGCGCGTGGAGCGGGCCCGCTGACCCCACGCCGCACGGGGCGGCGGTGCCACTGCCCCACGGGCCCCCGGGCGGAACGTCTCTTCCGCCCCCGGGCGGGACGTCACCTGCCCCACGGGCCCCCGGGCGGAACGTCTCTTCCGCCCCCGGGCGGGACGTCACCTGCCCCACGGGCCCCCGGGCGGAACGTCTCTTCCGCCCCCGAGCGGGACGTCACCTGCCCCACGGGCCCCCGGGCGGTACCTTCCTTCCACCCCCCGGACGGAACGTCACTTCCAGCGCAGCAGCGCGCCCAGGCCGCCCACCGGGGCCTCCTCGCCCGCCGCGGGGACGACGAGCACGGGCGCGTCGGTGGCGACCGCCGAGCGGATCAGCGCGTCGTCCGCCCGGGCCGCCCATGAGTTCTGCTCGCCGAGCGCCCTGAGCTCCGTGCGGCGCACGGCCACCTGGTCCGGGTCCTCGCCGATCCACACCTCGCGGTGGTTGTCCGGGCCGTCGACGCGGATCAGCAACTCGTCGATCCGGTGCTCCCGGGCCGCCTCGACCAGCGCGGGCACGCCCTCCACGGCCCCGGTACGCCCTTCGTCGTCCGGTGCGCGGGCGGCCAGGAACCGGTCCAGCTCGGCTTCCGCCCGCCGCCGGGTGTGCTCCGTCCGGGCCTGCTCGACGTCCTCGTCCAGCAGCCGGCTGCCCGCGCCGTGCCGGGCCTCGACCACGCGGTCCCGGAGCCGCTGCGGCAGCCGCTCGTGCACGGCCCGCACCTCCCGGTCGTCACCGACCAGGACCAGCAGGTCGGCCCCGGTCTCCTCCTGGCAGTCGGAGAGCGCGGCGGCGACCTCCCCCGCGTTGTGCTCCCAGGTGTTCTCCACCTTCAGCTGGAAGTGCCGCTCGGACCAGTCGGCGGTCGACGTGCGGTGCAGCGGGTGCTGCCGGCCGGCGACGGACCCCGCCTCCTCCCGGCCCAGCCCGCTGCGCAGCTCGAAGTCGGCGCCCCGGCGGTCGACGTACGCCACCACGCACACCGGGTCCTGCCCGGCCAGCTCCAGCAGCGGGGCCACCCGGGGCAGGGGCGCCCACTCGGCCGTGTCGCCCTGCGGGGGCCGGGCCAGCGGCGGGTCGAGGACGACGCGCCCGGCGCGGGCGAACAGCGCGCGCCCGTTCGGCTCGGAGGAGTGGCGCAGGTCGTCGATCGCGCTCTCCACGGCCCGGCAGGTGGCGTCGTCCGCGCCCTGCTCCGCGAGCCGCCGCGCCATCGCCGCGGCCGTGAGATGCCGTTCATGGGGGGTGCTCTCCGTGTGCCGGGAGGTGTCGACGTACACAGAGGCCCAGGGACCGGAATGTTCGTACAGTGGATGCAGGAATCGGAGATCCATGGCTCCCTCCCGGAGGCCGCTCGAGGGTCGGTGTTCCGCACGCGGGTACCCGAACCCCATGGACGAACACGACGAGTGGGGCACGACCATGACCGGAGTCGACCCGGACCGGCTGGACGACCAGCAGCTCATGAAGGAGCTGGAGACGATCCACCGCACGCGCCACGACACCCTGCTGTACGGCTCGAACGACGCGCTGCGCGCCCACAACGACCGCATGGCCCAGCTGGAGGGCGAGTACCTGCGCCGGAATCCGCGCCGCTCCGTCGCCGCGAGCCGCACCCGCGAGGGCGCCCGGGAACGCGACGCCGCCGACGCCCCGGCCGACGCGGGCGGTGGCCGGACCCCGGTCGGCAAGTGGGGGCCGGGCAGAACGGACGGCCCCGGCGGGGCCTGAGCCCACCGGGGCCGTTCCGGCAACCGATCCATATCCCCCGGCCGGCCAGTCGGCCGGGGGACCGGGACCGGTGGGCGTACGCGTACGCCCTCAGCCGGCCTCCCGCGCGAACACCTCCAGGTACGTCTCGCAGAACGCCTTCAGGTCGTCCGGCTTGCGGCTGGTCACCAGCTTGTTCGGCCCGTGGTCGCACACCTTGACCTGCTCGTCCACCCAGGTGGCGCCCGCGTTGCCGAGATCGGTGCGCAGGCTCGGCCACGAGGTCAGCACGCGGCCGCGGACCACGTCCGCCTCGACGAGCGTCCACGGGGCGTGGCAGATCGCCGCGACCGGGCGGCCCTGCTCGAAGAAGTCCCGGACGAACGCCACGGCCCGCTCGTCGGTGCGCAGGAAGTCCGGGTTGGCGACACCGCCCGGCAGGACCAGCCCGCCGAAGGAGTCCGCGGAGGCCTCGCCGACGACCTCGTCCACCGTGAAGGTGTCCGCCTTGTCGAGGTGGTGGAAGGCCTGCACCTCACCGGAGGCCGTCGACACCAGGACGGGCTCGTGGCCGGCGTCCACCGCGGCCTGCCACGGATCGGTCAGCTCGACCTGCTCGACGCCCTCGGGCGCGGTCAGAAACGCGATACGCATGATCGTTCAACGTCCTTTCCTGGCGTGCCGGGGGCGGTGACACCCCCGGCACGGTGCTTCCTGTGGCCCGGTCACGGCCCGTCAGCCGCCCCTGACCAGCGTCTCGGACAGCTCCTGCACGTTCGCGAAGCGCGGCTCGCGCGGCAGCCGCCGTACCGCCGCCACGAGGGCGTCCGGCGCGTTCTTGCGGCGCAGGATCCGGGCGAGGTCCTCCGCGCCCGCGGGGAAGGAACTGCGGCCCAGGATGCGGGCCAGCTCCAGCCGTACGGTCTCCAACGACGCCCGGGGGGTTCCCGGCACCACCGGACCGCCCCAGACCTCCGGGTCGTCCTCGGCGGACGGCTCCGGGTCGTGCCACTCCTCGGACCGCGTGGGGTGCCCGGACCTGAGCAGACCCTGCAGTTCGTGCTTCATCTCGTCGTCCCGGTGGACGCTCAGCCGGTCACTGCCTCGCTGCATGTCTCCCTCCAGACCTTAGGGGTCGGCCCCCCGCGTACCCGAGGGGCGGCGGCCGACACCGGATGCGGCCCGCCGATGTCCCCCGCGCCCCGTCCCCCGTCCCCGTGCCCGGGTGGGGGACGGCTACCGCTTCTCCCGGCCCGCGCTCGGCAGGAACTCCTGCACCTTCGCCTTGAGGCCCTGCCTGATCACCGGGCCCCGGTCCGCGTCGCCCCTGAGGAGCGACGTGGCCGTCGCCTCCATCTGCTCCCAGGTCGCGTGCGGCGGGACGGGCGGCACGGCCGGGTCGGTGAGGAACTCCACGACCGCGGGCCCGTCCGCCTCCAGCGCCGTCCGCCAGCCCGCCTCGACGTCCTCCGGCCTCTCCACGCGTACGCCGGTCAGGCCCAGGGAACGGGCGAACGCCGCGTACTGCACGTCCGGGAGCCGCTGCGAGGGCAGGAAGGACGGGGCGCCTCCCATGGCGCGCATCTCCCAGGTGACCTGGTTGAGGTCGCGGTTGTTCCACACGGCGACGACCAGCCGCCGGTCCAGCCAGCGGTCCTTGTACTTCGCCGCCGTGATCAGCTCCGCGAGCCCGTTCATCTGCATCGCCCCGTCCCCGACCAGCGCGATCACCGGCCGGTCCGGGTGCGCGAACTTCGCGCCGATCGCGTACGGCACCGCGCAGCCCATCGTCGCGAGCGTCCCGGACAGCGAGCCGCGCATCCCGGCCCGCAGCGTCAGGTGCCGCGCGTACCAGTTCGCCACCGAGCCCGAGTCGCAGGTGACGATCGCGTCGGCCGGCAGCAGCCCGTCCAGCGTCCGGGCGACGTACTCCGGGTTGACCGGGTCGGCCGACAGCTCCGCCCGCCGCTCCATCACCTCGCGCCAGTGCCGTACGTTGTCGCACACCGTCTCGTACCACTCGCGGCCGCGCTCCTCGCCCGACGTCAGCATCGGGATCAGCCGGCGCAGCGTCTCCCGGGCGTCGCCGACCAGGTTCACCTCGTACGGGTAGCGCATCCCGACCATGCGCGGATCGATGTCGATCTGGACACCGCGCGCCCTGCCGAACTCCGGCAGGAACTGCGTGTACGGGAACGACGAGCCGATCGTCAGCAACGTGTCGCAGTCCCGCATCAGCTCGTACGACGGGCGGGTGCCGAGCAGCCCGATCGAGCCGGTGACGTAGGGGAGTTCGTCGCCGACGACGTCCTTGCCGAGGAGCGCCTTGGCCACGCCCGCGCCGAGCAGTCCGGCGATCCGCTCCACCTCCGCGCGCGCCCCGGCCGCGCCCTGGCCGACCAGGATCGCCACCTTGTCCCCGGCGTCGAGGATCTCCGCCGCCCGCCGCAGCGACTCCTCCGACGGGACGGTCGTCCACTCGCTCCGGTCGAGGCTGGAGGGAACCATCCTGAACGCGTGCGTGGGGGCCGAGTAGTCCAGTTCCTGGACGTCGCCGGGGATGACGACGGCGGTCGGGCAGCGGCGCGCGTACGCGGTGCGGATCGCCCGGTCCAGCACGTTCGGCAGCTGCTCGGGGACCGTGACCGTCTCCACGAACCCCGCGGTGACGTCCTGGAACAGCGTGTGCAGGTCGACCTCCTGCTGGTAGGAGCCGCCCATCGCGGTGCGGTGCGTCTGGCCGACGATCGCCAGCACCGGCACATGGTCCAGCTTGGCGTCGTACAGCCCGTTGAGGAGGTGGACGGCACCCGGTCCGGACGTCGCCGCGCACACCCCGAGACGGCCGCTGAACTTGGCGTATCCGACCGCCTGGAGCGCCGACATCTCCTCGTGCCGCGACTGCACGAACCGCGGCCGGTCGTCGGCCCGGCCCCAGGCGGCGAGCAGGCCGTTGATGCCGTCGCCGGGGTAGCCGAAGACCTGCTCCACGCCCCACGCGCGCAGCCGTCGCAGGACGTGGTCGGAGACCGTGGTGCTCATGGACGGGACCTCCCGGGCATCGGGAACGAGGGCATGGGGGCGTACGGCGTGACCCCTGTCGGATCACCCGCCGGGCCCTCGGAAAACCTCGGCGGTGTGTGAGGGCGGGGGCCTCGGCGGTGTTTGCGGGCGGGGGCGCAGGGCAGGCGCACACCCAGTGCTTCGGACCGGAGGCACGTCCGGGGGCCACCGCGAGGCCGCGGCCCCGGCAGGCCCGTCCGGCCGCTGTCGCGCGCTCCCGCGCCGACCGGCCACCACAGAGCACTTCAGGGAGTTGCTACGCATCATGCCGAACCGAGCGAGCGCGAGGCACCACCCGCACGACGACGCCCCCGACACCGACCGGGCCTTCCGCCGGCTCGCCGCCCTGCCGCCGGGCCCCCCGCGCGACACGCTGCGCGCCGAGATCGTCGAGGCCTGGCTGCCGATGGCGGACCGCCTCGCCGGACGCTTCCGCAGCCGCGGCGAGAGCTACGAGGACCTGCGGCAGGTCGCCGCCCTCGGCCTGGTCAAGGCCGTCGACCGCTACGACCCCGACCGCGGCCACGCCTTCGAGAGCTACGCCGTCCCCACCGTCAGCGGGGAGATCAAGCGCCATTTCCGGGACCACCTGTGGACGCTGCACGTCCCGCGCCGCGTCCAGGACCTGCGCAACCGGGTCCGGGTCGCCTGCCAGGACCTGTCCCAGACGGTCCCCGGACGCCGCCCCACCGACGCCGAGATCGCCGAGTGCGCGCAGCTGAGCGAGGAGGAGGTGCGGGAAGGGCTGGAGGCGCTGGAGAGCTTCACCGCGCTGTCCCTGGACGCCGAGGTGCCCGGCGGCGACACCGGCCACTCCCTGGGCGACGCGCTGGGGGAGCCCGACCCCGCCCTCGACACGGTGGTCGACCGGGAGGCCGTGAAACCGCGCCTCGCCGCGCTGTCGGAGCGCGAGCGGACCATCCTCTACCTGCGGTTCTTCGGGGACATGACGCAGAGCCGGATCGCCGAGCAGCTCGGCATCTCGCAGATGCACGTGTCCCGGCTGATCAACCGCTGCTGCGCCCGGTTGCGGGAGCAGGTCCTGAAGGACGCGGCGTAGACGACGCGGCATAGACGACGCGGCATAGACGACGCGGCGTGGACACGGACACGGGTCCGCCACGGTTCCGCACGCAACCTCACCCGGTCGGCGGGCCCTTCTCCCGCCAATGGCGGGCGGCCGCGCGCGGCGGCGGGCGGTGCGGGCTGTCATGGCCGTGGGGCATGGACGTCGTGTCCCGCAGCCGCAGGCCGAAGGAGCCGCCCCATGCGCCGCACCGCCCGTGTCCTGTCCGTCGCCGCCCTCGCCGGTGCCGTGCTGGCCGGTGCCGCCCCGGCCGTCTCCGCGGATCCGACGGCCGGGACAGGACCGGCCACGGCCGCCCCGGACGGCAGCGTCACCGTCTCCGTCTCCGTCACCTGCGACCCCCTCGGCGCTCCCGCCCCCGCCACCCTGGCGGCCACCTCGGACGCCTTCGCCGAAGGCACCGTCCGGCTGAGCCTCATACCCGGCAGCGGCGAACCGACCGGCCCCGTCTACCGCGGCACCGCCCGGATCGCCTCCGCCGGCGCACCCGACGCGCCGGAGGAGACGGCCTCCGCCGGCACCGCCCGGATCGCCCGCGCCGGCACACCCGACGGGCCGGAGGAGACGGCCTCCGCCGGCTCCGCTCGGATCGCCCGCGCCGGCGCACTCGACGGGCCGGAGGAGGCGGCCTCAGCCGGCTCCGCCCGGATCGCCCGCGCCGGCACACCCGACGCGCCGGCGCAGACGGCCTCCGCCGGCTCCGCCCGGACCGTCCACGGCACCTGCCCGGCACCACCCGGCGGGCAGCCCGCGCCGTGGAGCGCCACCCTCGACGTCACCCGGGCCGAGAGCGGCGACGAACCGGCCTGCACCCCGTCCCCGGACAGCGCCTGCGACACCACCGAGCAGGCCTGCACCCCGTCCCGGGACGGCGCCTGCGACACCGGGCCGGCCTGCGCCCCCTCCCAGGGCGCCGACTGCGACAGCGGCGCCAAGGCGGGGTGCGCCCCGTCCCAGGGCGAGGAATGCGAGATCGGCGGCAAAACGGCGTGCGCCCCGTCCCAGGGCGTCGACTGTGACAGTGGCGGCGAGCCGGAGTGTGCCCCCGCCCAGGGCGAGGAATGCGAGATCGGTGGCAAACCGGCCTGCGCCCCGTCCCAGGGCGCCGATTGCGACAGTGGCGGCGAGCCGGAGTGTGCCCCCGCCCCCGCCCCCGCCCCCGTCCGTGGCGCGGAGTGCGACGGCGGCACGGCGTGCGCGGCGCCGGAGCACGGCACCTCGTGCGCACCGGACGACCCCTGTGCGAAGGGCCACGACGAGGGCTGTGCCGGCGCGGAACCCTCCTGCCCGCGCGGCCACGACGACCCCTCCTGCGGGCCGCCCTCCGTCCAGCACGGCGTCCGGGCCGGGGCCGGCGGCGCGTTCGGCGTCTCCGTGCCCGCCCTGGCCGCCGGAGGGCTGCTGATCGCCGGCGCGCTCGGCGCCGCCGGGCACCGGCTGTGCCGCCGCGGCCCGCGGGAGGACGCCTGACACCGCGTGCGGGCCGCCCCGCGCCGCGCTGTGACCGGCGCGACCCCGGCCGACGGTCATGGGCGGACGCCCCGCGGGGTACTCAGAGCCCGAGAGCACACCCGGCCCCGTCCGGGACGTCACGCACCACCCGGCACGCGGGCCGGCGGACGGTCCCCGCGCCGAGGGGCGGGACACCCACCGGCCGGCGACAGTACAGGGCACCAGGGACGGACTGCGCGGAGGACCACATGCGGCGGACGGAACCGGGAGGGCACGGGCCCGTCCGCTACGGCCCGCAGCTCCCCCCGGACGGACTGCCCGTACCGCCCGGCCTCGCCGAGGTGCTCGCCGCCTCCGCCACCCGCGCCGAAGGCGAACCCGTCGGCGGCGGGACCGCCCTGCGCGAGGCCGCCTGCGGCTACTGGGAGCGGCGCGGCACGCCCACCGTCCCCGGGCGGGTGGTGGCCGGCCCCGGCGCCCCCGCGCTGCTGCTCGCGCTGACCGCCGCCGTCGGCGGTGACGTCCTCGTGCCGAGGCCCTGCGCGGCCTGGTGGGTGCCGGACGCCCGTCTGCTGGGAAGACCCGTCTTCCATGTGGCGACGCCCGCGGAGTGCGGAGGCGTTCCGGACCCGTTCGCCCTGCTGGAGACCGTGCGCCGGGTCCGGGAGGAGGGCGGTGACCCGCGGCTGCTGGTGCTGTCCGTCGCCGACGACCCCACCGCCACCGTCGCCCCGCCCGAGGTGCTGCACGAGGCCGTGGAGGCCGCCGCCGAGGAGGGCCTGCACCTCGTCAGCGACGAGACCTGGCGCGACACCCTGCACGCCCCGCACGACACCGTGCTGGTCAGCCCCGCCGAGATGCTGCCCGAGCGGGTCACCGTCGTCAGCGACCTCGCCGGCGCCCTGCTGCCCTCGGGCTGGCCGGCCGCCGTCGCCCGCTTCCCCGGCACGGCCGACGGGGACGCCCTCCACGCGCGCGTGCTCGACGTCCTCACCGCCCTCGACGCCCGCGTCGCCGCGCCGGTCGCCGCGGCCGCCGCCCACGCCCTGACCGAGCCGGAACCCCTCACCGCGCGCGTGCGGGACGCCGTACGCCTGCACGCGCGCGTGGCCGCCGCCGCGCATGCCGCCGTGGAGGCGGCGGGCGCCCTCGCCCGGCCGCCGCGGGCCGGCCGGCACCTGTACGTCGACCTCGCGCCCCTGCGCCCGGCGCTGTCCGCGCGGGGCGTCGGTGACGCGCAGGACCTGGAGGACCTCCTCACCGCCCGGCTCGGCATGCCCGCGCCGGGCGGTCACCGCTTCGGGGACGACCTCGGGGCGCTGCGCGTCCGGCTGTCCACCGGCGACCTGCTGGGCGGCACGGACGCGGAGCGCGCGCGCTGCCTCACGTCGCCCACCCCGTGGGAACTGCCCCACGTGCAACGCGCGTTGACCCTCCTGAGGTCGGTCTTCGACGATCTCCGTGACGAAGCTCAGCGATGGGAGCCTCCTCGATGACGCAGCAGTCCGAGTCGACCACCACCACCCCGGGTGCCACGGCCACGGGTCCGACCGCCACCGCGAGCACCACCGTGGTGACCGCGCCCGTACGGGAAGCCGGCCCCCCGGCCCCGGCGAGGCCCGGGCACCCGGGGACCGTCCCGCCGGCGTCCCCCGTCCCGCCGCTCGCCGAGCCGCGCCCGCTGGGCGAGCCGCGGATGTGGCCGCGCACCTTCCACGACCGGTTGACCGCACCGCTGCCCGGCCTCAAGTCCCTCGCCCGGTTCGCCCGCGAGGGCTCCGTACGCCCCGGCAAGGAGGGGCTCGCCGACATCTCCCGGGTGCCGGTCGCGCCCGGCCCGCTGCCCCGCGTGGACGCCCGTACCGTCGCCGTCACCTGGGCCGGACACGCCAGTTGGGTGGTCCGCGTCGGCGGTCTGACCGTCCTGACCGACCCGGTCTGGTCCCGCCGGATCCTCGGCACGCCGGCCCGCATCACGCCCGTCGGCGTCCCCTGGGAGGCGCTGCCGCCCATCGACGCGGTCGTCATCAGCCACAACCACTACGACCACCTGGACGCGCCCACCCTGCGCCGGCTCCCGCGCGACACGCCCCTGTTCGTGCCGGCCGGGCTCGGCCGCTGGTGCCGGCGGCGCCGCTTCACCCGCGTCACCGAGCTCGACTGGTGGGAGGCGGCCGAACTGTCCGGCGTCCGCTTCGACTTCGTCCCCGCCCACCACTGGTCCAAGCGCACCCTCACCGACACCTGCCGCTCGCTGTGGGGCGGTTGGGTGCTGACCGCCCCCGACGGGCGGCGCGTCTACTTCGCGGGCGACACCGGGTACGGCCACTGGTTCTCCCGCATCGGCCGGCGCCACCCCGGCATCGACCTCGCCCTGCTGCCGATCGGAGCCTACGACCCCCGCTGGTGGCTCAGCGACGTCCACTGCGACCCGGAGGAGGCGGTGCGGGCGGCGCGGGACCTGGGGGCGCGCCGGATGGCCCCCATGCACTGGGGGACGTTCGTGCTCTCCGCCGAGCCGGTCCTCGAACCCCTCACCCGGGTGCGGGCCGCCTGGGAGGCGGCGGGCCGGGCCCGCGAGGACCTGTGGGACCTGCCGGTGGGAGGCTCCCGGATCCTGGACTGAGAGTTCCCCGTCCAGACCTGCCGTTCCCCGTCCAGGCCCGCCGTTCCCCGTCCAGGCCCGCCGTCCCCTCCCCCTCAGGCCGCCTTCGTCCTCCGGACCCGGCGCCACACGCTCGGGGCCGCGCTGATCAGCACGGTCAGCGCGACCGCGGCGACCACGCCCTCCCACGGCTCGGGGAACAGCGAACCGCCCAGGATGCCGATCAGCTGGTACGTCACCGTCCAGGCCAGACAGGCCGGCAGGTTGCCCCGCGCGAAGCGGCGCAGCGGCCACTCGGCCAGCAGGCAGGCCAGCATCACCGGTATCCGGCCCGCCGGCACCAGCCGGGACAGCACCAGCACCGCCGTGCCGTGGCCGGCGAGTTTGGCCTGCGCCTGTCCGAGGCGCTCCTCCGGCGCCCGCGACCGGATCGCCTCCAGCCAGCGCGAGCCGTTCTTCGACGTCAGCCCGCGCCGCCCAAGCCAGTACAGCGCCACGTCCCCCAGGAAGGCCGCCAGCGACGCCGTCAGGAACAGCAGCGCCAGCGAGAACGGCGCCGTCTGGTGGAAGGCGACCACGGCCGCCGTACTCACCAGCGCCCCGGTCGGCACCACCGGCACCAGCGCGCCGATCAGCACCAGCAGGAACAGTGACGGATAGCCCAGCGCCTGCTGCGTGGACTCCGTGGGGATGACGGTGACGACCGACGCCGACGCCGATGCCGATATCGATACCGACAGCGACGGCGTCACGACGCGGCCTCCAGGCGCACGCTCTCCCCGTGCCCGAGCCGGTGCACGGCCACCTCCGGCGCCCGCTGCGCAGCCCGGCGCACGAACTCGTCACCCGGCGCATGGAATTCATGGGGGCGCACGGCGTCCAGCCCGATGGGCCAGTACGTGCCGTAGTGCACCGGCACCGCGCTCCGCGGCGCCAGCCGGGCCAGCGCCTCGGCCGCGCGCCCGGCGTCCAGGTGCCCCTCCCCGAGGTACGGCCCCCACCCGCCGACCGGCAGCAGCGCCACGTCGACCGGGCCGACCTCCTCGGCCATGTCCTCGAACAGTCCCGTGTCGCCCGCGAAGTACGTGCGGGCCGCGCCCTCGACGACGTACCCGAGGGCGGGGCAGCGGTGCGGTCCCACCGGCAGCCGCCGTCCGTCGTGCAGCGCCGGCACGGCCCGTATCCGCACGTCACCGACGGACGTCTCCTCGCCCGGCGCCATCTCGCCCAGCCGCAGGTGCGTCAGGCGCCGCAGACCGGGCACGGCGCGCGGCGCGCCCCGGGGCACCAGCAGGCGCGTGCCCGGCGCGAGGCGCGCCAGCGAGGGCACGTGCAGATGGTCGGAGTGCAGGTGCGACACGAGCACCACGTCCGCGCGCCGGGCGTCGGGCGGCGGCAGCGCACCCCGGCGGCGGCGCAGATGCGCCAGCCTGCGGGCGAACAGGGGATCGGTGAGCACACGGACGTCCGAATCCTCGACCGTGCAGGTGGCGTGACCCCACCAGGTGACCTCCACCGGCACCTCTTTGCCTCCTTCGCGCGACTCCCCCGAAGCCTACGGGCAGGGGTAGGGTCGGCGGCGAAACCTGGAGGTGAGGGGGACGCCATGGGACCTGTGCGGGTCACGGCGATCGCGAGTCTGACGCCGCTGGAGGAGCTGGACGACGATCCCTTCCTGGTGGACTCCCGCGGCCAGCACGCGATGTGCGCGCGGTGGGCCGCGGAGCGCGGCTACGCCGTCAGCCGCGAACTGCTCGTGCGGGGCCTGCGGGCCGACCACGACGTGCTGTGGGACGGCGTCCGGCCCGGCGTCGACCTGTTCGTCGCGCCCAGCCGGCGGGTGCTGGAGAGCGCCCTGTCCTCGGTGGAGGAGTTCCTCGCGGAGTGCGCGCGGCGCGGGGTGCGGGTCGAGACGGTGGGCTGCGCGGAACCCGCCTACGACGCGCAGATGAAGGCCCGGGTGCACCGCAGGCTGTCGATGCCGACGGCCGGGTACGACGGAGGCTGACCCCGCCCGGGACGGCCACGGCGGTGTGGCAGGGTGGAGACGGCCCCCGCGCGTGACGGGGCCGGATGGCGAGGTGTTCGGGGCGTGGGTGCAGGGCGTTGGCGGCGGGCGGTCGGTCAGGCCGGGCGGAGCGTCGCGGTGTGGGGGGTGTCCACGGTCACGATGCTCGTCCTCGCGGGGATCCTCCCGGACTTCAGACTCCAGTCGCCCGACGGCGACAGCGCCACCACCATCGCCGTCACCGCGGCCGCCGGCGCGGGCGTGTTCGGTCTGCTGTCGGCCCTGGTGTGGCCCCTCCTGGTCCGCCTGCTGCTGCTCGTGCCGGCCCTCGTCCTCGGCCTGCTGGTGTTCTTCCTCAACGGCTCGCTGCTCCTGCTCGCCCTGCGGCTGAACCCCTCCGGGCAGAGCGAGGCGGCGCCCGAGACCGCCGTCATCGTCGCCGCCGTGATGTCCGCCGTCGCCTCCGCGACCGGGGGCGCCCTCGCCGTCCGCGACGACGACGCCTACCGGCACCGCCTGTACCGCCTCGCCGACCGCCGCCGCCGGGGCGGCCCGGCCTGCCCGGCCGCCCCCGGCACCGTCTTCCTCCAGCTCGACGGCGTCGGCCACGACGTCCTCCTCACCGCCGTCGGCAAGGGGCTCATGCCGACGGCCGCCCGCTGGCTCGGCCACAGCCCGCGGCAGGGCCCGCCCGCCCGGCCCACCCACCGCCTCACCCCCTGGCGCACCGACTGGTCCAGCCAGACCGGCGCGAGCCAGCTCGGCATCCTGCACGGCAGCAACCACGACGTGCCCGCCTTCCGCTGGTACGAGAAGGACACCCGGGAGGTGATGGTCTGCAACCGCCCCACCAGCGCCGCCGAACTCCAGCGCCGCGCGGTCGAGCGCACCGGCGACGGCGGACTGCTCTCCGCCGACGGCGCCAGCCGCGGCAACCTCTTCGGCGGCGGCGCGGGCGAACAGGCCCTGGTGCTGTCCATCGCGGCCCGCCGGCGCTCCCGCGCGACCCGCTCCCGCGCCGGCTACTTCGCGTACTTCTCCGACCCCGCCAACGCCGTCCGCACCGCCCTGTCGTTCGTCGCGGACGTCGTCCGCGAGATCGGCCAGTCCACCCGGGCCCGGCTGCGCAAGGAGCGCCCGCGCGTCGCCCGCGGCGGGCTCTACCCCTTCGTCCGCGCCTTCGCCACCGTCGTCGAACGGGACGTCGTGGTCGCCGCCGTGACGGGCGACATGCTCGCCGGCCGCAGCGCCGTCTACGCCGACCTCGTCGCCTACGACGAGGTCGCCCACCACTCCGGCCCGCTCGGCCGCGACGCCGAGCAGGTCCTCACCCGCCTCGACCGGGCGCTGGCGCTCGTCGAGAAGGTCGCCGAGCACGCGCCGCGGCCGTACCGGATCGTCGTCCTGTCCGACCACGGCCAGAGCCCCGGCGAGACCTTCCGCTCCCGCTACGGCCTCACCCTCGCCGATCTGGTGCGGGCCGGCTGCGGGCTGCCCGTGCCGCGCCGGGCGGAGCGCACCCGCAGCGGCGCCGAGGCGCGCGCCGCGGTCCGGGCGGCCCTGCGCCGGCCGGTGGAGGAGGGCGGTGAGCAGCACCGCCCGTCCCGCCGCTCGGAGCCGGTCGTGCTGGCCTCCGGCAACCTCGGCCTGGTCTCCTTCCCCGACGTGCCGCACCGGATGAGCAAGGAGGAGATCGACGCCCGGCACCCCGCCCTGCTCTCCACGCTCGCCAACCACCCCGGCATAGGCTTCCTCCTCGTCCGCAGCGAGGAGCACGGCGGCGTGGTGCTCGGCGCGCACGGGGCGCAGATCCCCGTGGACCGGCTCGACGAGGAGCCCGGTCCGCTCGCCGTGTTCGGCCCCGGGGCCGCCGAGGCGGTCCGGCGCACGCACTCCTTCCCGCACGCCGCCGACATCATGGTCAACTCCTTCCACGACCCCGCGGACGGCGAGGTCCTCGCCTTCGAGGAGCAGATCGGCTCCCACGGCGGTCTGGGCGGTGCCCAGGCCAAGCCGTTCCTGCTGTCCCCGCTGTCCCTGTCCGCCCCGGTCACCGACGGCGAGGACCTGACCGGCGCCGAGCACGTCCACCGCGTCCTGCGCCGCTGGCTGCGCGAGTCCGACGGTCCCCAGGTGCCCCTGCGCACGGTCCGGGAGGAGCGCGCCGCCTGAGGGGACTCAGTGGCGGGCCCGGTGGCCGGAGCGGACCCGCCCGAAGGCGTTCATGACCTGGACCGCGGGTGCGGTGCCGCCCATGGCGGAGTCGGTGAACGCGATCGTGCTGCCCAGCGAGTCGGCCAGCGACATGAACTTGCGCAGGGTCACCTTGTCGTCCCGGAACTCGGGGGCGGGCAGGTGGGAGTAGGCGGCGTCCAGCGCGCGGAGATGGCCCTGGAGCCGTGCCTTGGCCGCCTCCCTGTCGTGCTCGTACAGGTCGTCCAGCGCGTGGAAGGTCACCTCGCTGGTCCACAGGCCGACCCCGTGCACCAGCACCGTCTCCGGCGCCAGGGTGGCGTCCAGCGCCAGGTCGATCTCGTGCCGGCGTCCCTGCCGGGCGAGGGTGTCCACGTACTGCACGGTCGCCCTGCCGAGGGAGGCCGTCTCCCGGTCCGCCGGTACCCGCACCTCCAGGACGACCCAGTACGTCTCGTCGAAGGCGAGGTCGGGCGCGAAGATCCTGATGCCCTTCTCGCCGGTGATGATGTCGGGCAGCGCCTCGGCACCGTAGTCGCTCCGGGCCCGGTCGGCGGCCTGCCGGGCCTCCTGGAACACCGCGGCGCGCTCCCGCGGATCGGTCACCGGGTCGTGCGCGTACACGTGCCGGATCTCCACCGCCGGGTCGATGTCCAGACGGAGCTGGAGGTCGATGGCGGCGAGATGGTCGCGCCGGTTCAGATCCCCCAGCAGGTCGGCCCGCACCTGCTCGGGCCGGGTGACGAAGGCCGAATGGCCGCCGGCCAGGCCGGCGAGCGCCGCCAGCTCCGGCATCCGCGCGTCCGAGCCGAAGCCGAAGCAGGACAGGGTGAGGTCGCCGCGGATCTTCGCGGCGATGTTGGTGCGGATCCTCACCCAGTCCCGTTCGCCCGACGTCGGATCGCCGTCGGAGAAGAGGTACAGGCAGTTCACGGAGCGTCCGCTCACCGCGTTGCGGCTGATCTCGTCGATGCCGTACTGCACCCCGAGGTTGATGTCCGTGCCGCCCTCGGCGTAGAGGGCGGACACGGCCGAGGTGAAGCGGCCGGAGCGTTCCAGCTCCTCCTTCGGCGCCGCGGGCAGCAGGGTCCGCACCCGGTGGTCGAAGGTGATGATGCCCAGGCAGTCGGCGGGCCGCAGCTGGGCGTAGATGGTGTGCAGGGCCGATCTGACGGTGTCGAGCTTCTCCCCGTGCATCGAGCTGCTGGTGTCCACGACGAAGACGAAGTTGACCGGCAGCGGCTGGGCGGCGGGGGCCGGGTCCGTCGGCGTCGGACCCGCCCTGAGGGCGACCTCGACGAAGTGCGTCGTCGCCTCGTTCGCCTTGAAGCCGCCGGTCACGGCGGCGAGTCCGTGACTGACGCCGAGGGCCTCTCCCGGCCCGGGGCCGGGCACCCCCGCGTCCCGGGACACCAGGAAGTCGTCGAACCGGATCTGGTCCTGCCCGACGATCACCCCCTGCTCGATGAGCTCCTTCACCCCGAGCACGGAGCGGGTGCCGAAGGCGTTGTTGCGACGGACGTAGAGGCCGTCGTGGGGGAGGGGGCGGGAGGTGTCGCGGGGGGCGGGGGGAGGGGTACGGGGAGGGGAACCGCCGATCCTGAGCGCGTCGAACGAGGGGGAAGGAGCGGAACGGCCGATGGAAGACCGGTGCTCCAGGGCCGCCGGAGGAGCCTGCAAGCGCTCTTCGTGCTCACTGCCGGGGCGACGCATCAGCCTGTCCCCCACCTTCCGCATCTTCGGCGCCGCCTCGTCGCCTGCCGTCAGCGGGGTGGTGTCGCCCAGGATGCGGCGGGAAAGGACGGGGAGATCGCCGTGCGGGCCGAGGACCATGTGACGTCGCGGCGGCCACCACGGGCGCAGGACGAGACCCTGCCGCAGCCAGTGCCAGAGCAGGGCGTCGGAACTGCCCGCGGGCGGAGACGTGAGACGGGGATGGACGACGACCGTGGGGACGTCCGGCGGACCGAGCCGCGCCGTGCTGAGGGCGCGGAGGCGCCAGACCTGGTGCATGCCCGTGATGACTTCCGTGCGGTGCAGACCCTGCGCCTGGGCGAACGCCAGGCAGTCCGCCTCCCGGGACCGGTGCCGGAGGCGCGGGAGCCGCACCCGCGCCTCCGGGCGCGGCCAGTCGGCGAGCAGGAACGCCGGCTCGGCCGGCGGCGGTCCGGGCACCGGCCTCGGCGCGGTCCCGTCGGCCTCGCACATCACCAGGACGGTCCGGGCGCGCAGGAGGTGCCACAGCACACCGTCGGGCTGCGGGGCCGTCGCCGGGGGTTCGTCGCCGGCGTGGACGAGGACCGCGGCGCCGGGGTGCGCCGCCAGGTGGGCCTCGACCTCCTCGGGCGTCCGGGCGATCACGGGCGGGGCCGGTAACCCGGGCCACAGGGGATGCCGCAGCGCCGCCGGACCGCTCGCGTCGAACGTCGCGGCATCGATGTGCGGCCCCACGTACAGCACCGCCGGTCTCGTGGCGGAGCCGCCGCCCCCGCTCCCGTCCCCCGTCTCAGTCCGCATGAACATCCTCCGTACTCCGTGTGGGAAGCGGACACCGCGTCTCGAAGCGGGTCCGGGTGAGCATCCCGTCGTCGAACATGTTCTCGGCCCGCAGGCGGCGCAGCCATGCGTCCAGGTCGGCGCTGAGTCCTGTGTTCTCCTCCGCCAGCCGCACCGCCCGGTCACGCCGGACCGGGTCGTTGGCGAGCAGCAGGAGCATGATCTTCAGGGCGAGGCCGTGCGGACTGCGCGCGTCGAGCGTCAGGGCCTCGTCGGTGTACCCGGAGGCCACCTGGAGGTTGCCGCGGGCCAGGGCGATCCGGGCTTTCCAGTACCAGAACGCCTCCGACTCCCGGTCCAGGTGCGAGGCCTCCAGCGCGCGTTCCGCCGCGTCCGGCTCACCCCGCTCCACATGCCTGCGGACGGTGGTCAGCGACCGCACGGCACCGTCGGCGGGGGCGGGCCGGGCGCCGCCCCGGGTCATCCGGGCCGCGAGGAAGAGCACGGCCAGCAGGAACAGCAGGAGCATCCCGACCAGCACGACGAACTGCCGGACGCCCTTGCTCTCGGCCAGCGTGGCGAAGATTCCGAGGATCGCGACGGCGAAGGTGAGCACGATGACGGCGCCGAAGAGCGCGGTCGCCTGGGTCGCGGTGAGCGCGCGGAACATCCGGTTGCGGATGATGTCGCGCACGAAGTCCCGGTAGAGCAGGTACAGCACACCGAGTGCGACCCCACCAAATCCCGCGATCCCCCCGAGGACTTGGAAGAGTTCGAGCATGGAAGGGACTGTAGGGCCTCGCCGCCGTGCCCGTCAGGAGTTCCGTCGGCTGTGATCCGTCGGTGGCTGTGATCCGTCGGTGGCCGTGATCCGTCGTCGTCGCGTCCGGTGTCCGTGGCGTGCGGCGGGCCGAGGTGTGATCGGATGGGGCCGGGCACCCGGCGACGGGACCGCCCGGCCGTCATCGTCCGTCTGGGAAAGGAAATCCGCCGTGGCCACCACGCGCTCCGCACACACCGTCTGGGAAGGCAGCCTGACCGAGGGCAACGGTGTCATCGCCTTCGACTCCTCCGGGGCCATCGGCGAGCAGCCCGTGACCTGGGCCGCCCGCAGCCAGGAGGCCAACGGGAAGACCAGCCCCGAGGAGCTGATCGCGGCCGCCCACTCCAGTTGCTTCTCGATGGCCTTCTCGCACGCCCTCACCGGCGCGGGCAACCCGCCCACCAAGCTCGTCACCTCGGCCGACGTCACCTTCCAGCCGGGTGAGGGCATCACCGGCATCCACCTGACCGTGGAGGGCACCGTGCCCGGCCTCGACGAGGAGGCGTTCGTCGCCGCCGCCGAGGACGCCAAGGTCAACTGCCCGGTCAGCCAGGCCCTGAAGGCCGTACCGATCACGCTGTCGGCGAAGCTCGCCTGAGCCGGTCCGGCACGGCATCCCCCGGGGGGGGGGGGGGGGGGGGGGGGGGGGGGGGGGGGCCCCCCCCCCCCGCCCCCCCCCCCCCCCCCCCCCCCCCCCGCCCCCCCCCCCCCCCCCCCGGGCCCCCCGGCCCCCCCCCCCGCCCCCCCGCGCCCCCCGCCCGGCCCGCCCCCCCCCCCCCCCCCCCCCCCCCCCCCCCCCCCCCCCGTCCGGGTTCCCGCCCGCTCCCATTGACAGGAGCCCGCGCACGTTCTGTGCTGGAAGTCCAGAGCGCGGGGCTCCCTGGCGGAAGGGGACAGCGATGGGACGTCCGGTCGGTGTCGATCTCGGCACCACGAACTCGGTGGTGGCCGTCCTGGAGGGCGGCGAGCCCACGGTCATCGCCAACGCGGAGGGCGCCAGGACCACACCGTCGGTCGTGGCCTTCGCCAAGAACGGCGAGGTGCTCGTCGGCGAGGTCGCCAAGCGGCAGGCCGTGACCAACGTCGACCGCACCGCCCGCTCGGTCAAGCGCCACATGGGCGACGCGCACTGGCGCTTCCCGGACCGGGGCGACGTGGACGGCACCCGGTACCGCGCCCAGGAGCTGTCCGCCCGCGTCCTCCAGAAACTGAAGCGGGACGCCGAGTCCTACCTCGGCGAGGACGTCACCGACGCGGTGATCACGGTGCCCGCCTACTTCGACGACGCCCAGCGGCAGGCCACGAAGGAGGCCGGGGAGATCGCCGGCCTGAAGGTCCTGCGGATCATCAACGAGCCCACCGCCGCCGCCCTCGCCTACGGCCTCGACCGGGGCGAGGAGCAGACCGTCCTCGTCTTCGACCTCGGCGGCGGCACCTTCGACGTCTCCCTCCTGGAGATCGGCGACGGCGTCATCGAGGTCAAGGCCACCAACGGCGACACCCACCTCGGCGGGGACGACTGGGACCAGCGGATCGTCGAGCACCTGGTGAAGAAGTTCAAAGGACAGTACGGCATCGACCTCGGCACCGACCGGATGGCGCTGCAACGGCTGCGCGAGGGCGCCGAGAAGGCGAAGATCGAGCTGTCCAGCTCCTCCGAGACGACGATCAACCTCCCCTACGTCACCGCCACCGCCGAGGGCCCCCTCCACCTCGACGAGAAACTGACCCGCGCCCAGTTCCAGGAGCTCACGGCCGACCTGCTGGACCGCTGCCGCAGGCCCTTCCACCAGGCCGTCGAGGACGCGGGCGTCAAGCTGTCCGCGATCGACCACGTCATCCTCGTCGGCGGCTCGACCCGGATGCCCGCCGTGACGGAGCTGGTGCGGGAGCTGACCGGCAAGGACCCGCACAAGGGCGTCAACCCCGACGAGGTGGTGGCCGTCGGCGCCGCCCTCCAGGCGGGCGTCCTGCGCGGCGACGTCAAGGACGTGCTGCTCCTCGACGTCACCCCGCTGTCCCTCGGCATCGAGACCAAGGGCGGCATCATGACGAAGCTGATCGAGCGCAACACCACGATCCCCACCCGCCGTTCGGAGATCTTCACCACCGCCGCCGACAACCAGCCCTCGGTCGGCATCCAGGTCTACCAGGGCGAACGCGAGATCGCCGCGTACAACAAGAAGCTCGGCGTCTTCGACCTGACGGGCCTGCCGCCGGCCCCGCGCGGGGTACCGCAGATCGAGGTGGCCTTCGACATCGACGCCAACGGGATCATGCACGTCTCCGCCAAGGACCTCGCCACCGGCCGGGAGCAGAAGATGACGGTGACCGGCGGCTCGGCGCTCCCGAAGGACGACATCGACCGCATGATGCGGGAGGCCGAGCAGTACGCCGAGGAGGACCGCAAGCGCCGGGAGGGGGCCGAGACCCGCAACCAGGCCGAGCAACTCGTCTACCAGACGGAGAAGTTCCTCCGCGACAACGCCGACCGGATCCCCGCCGACACCCGGTCCGAGGTCGAGTCGGCCGCCGCCGAGCTGAAGGCCCTGCTGGAGCGGAACGCCGACACGGCGGCCCTGCGCGACGGCGTCGACAAGCTCGCCACGGTCAGCCAGCGCATGGGCCAGGCGATGTACGAGCAGGCCGGGCGGCAGCCGACGGCCGACGGCACCGGGCACGGCGGCCCGCCCCGGGACGAGGACACCGTCGTGGACGCGGAGATCGTCGACGACGACAAGGACACCGGCCGGGACGCCCGCGGCCCGGCCGCGTAGCAGCCGGCCGGCCGGCCCGGAGCCGGGCTCCTACGACCCGGCCCGCTCCCAGCCCCGCCGGTCCGGGCGCGGCCCCAGCCGCTCGGGGTCGCGCGAGCGGTAGACGACGTACGGCCGGAACAGGTACTGCACCGGCGCGCTGAACATGTGCACCAGCCGGGTGTACGGCACCAGCGCGATCAGCACCATGCCCACCACGGCGTGCACCCGGTACAGCACCGGCACGCCCGCCATCGCTCCGGTGTCCGGGCTGAGCGTGAACAGGCTGCGCGACCAGGGCGCGAGGGAGGTCCGGTAGTCGTAGCCGGTGCCGGAGGAGTGGGCGAGCTTGGCGGCCATGCCCAGCACGATCGCGGCGAGCAGCACCAGGTACATGAGCTTGTCGTTGGCGGTCGTCGCGCGGAACACGGGCGCGTTCGTGCGGCGCCGGTAGACCAGGGCCGCGATCCCGGCGACCGCGAGCGCCCCGGCCGCCGTGCCGCCGTACAGCGAGAACAGGTGGTAGGCCCGCTCGTCCACGCCGAGCGCGTCCGTCCACGACTCCGGCACGAACAGCCCGATCAGATGGCCGGCGAGGACGAACAGGATGCCGTAGTGGAACACCGGGGAGGCGATGTTCAGCAGCTTCGACTCGTACACCTGGGAGGACCGGCTCGTCCAGCCGAACCGGTCGTAGCGGTGCCGCCACACCAGCCCGGCGACCAGGAGCACGAACGCGACGTAGGGCAGGACGCCCCAGAGGAAGAAGGTCATCGGCGGGCTCCGGCGGGTGCGGGCGGCAGGGTGGCGCACACCGCGTCCAGCACGCACGCGTACGGCGTGCCGGCGGCGGTGAGCCGGGAGCGCAGCCGCTCCAGGGCGTCGCGGTGCTCGACGAGCGGCCCGGTGTCGCCGGTGCGCGAGGTGAACTCCAGGACCGCGGGCAGGAAGTCGGGCAGTTCCTCCCCGGTGAACTCCAGGCCGTGGGCCCGGTAGAGGTCCTTGAACCGGACCAGCGACATCCCGCGCCGCCGGGTGTCGCCGTCGCTCCACCAGCTCAGGTACAGGCTGTGCCGGTTCCTGAAGTCGAAGACCTCCACGTAGTGCGCCTGGAGGTCCCGCTGCGGCGTCACGGCCGCGTGGTCGGTGAACCCCCGCAGCTGCGGGGCCGCCTCGCGCAGCAGCGGCAGCCGGGCCCGGAAGTCGTCGTCCGGGTAGGTCAGGCAGAGCGCCGCCGCCTGGTACAGCACCTCGAAACCGGGCATCAGACCTCCCTCTCGTCGTCCGCGGTCTGCCGTCTGCGCAGGATGTGGAAGTTCTCCACCGGCACCAGCGGCAGCCTCCTGCGTCCGGAGTCCTGCCCGAACGGCCCGTCGCCGCCCATGCCGGGCCCGCCGTCGTGGTCGAGGCTGCACGCGTCGGGCAGCGCCGACTCCTCCAGCCGCCGGGCGTCGCCGACGGCCGCGGTGGGGATCACGTACCGCTCGTCGTACTTGGCGATGGCCAGCAGCCGGTACATGTCCTCGACCTCCTCGGGCCGCATGCCGACGGCGGCCGCGACGCCCGGGTCGGGCTCCTCGCCGAGGTTGACCGCCCGCATGTGGGAGCGCATCGCGGCGAGCTTCTCCAGACAGGCCCGCACCGGGGCGGTGTCGCCCGCGGTGAACAGCTCCGCCAGGTACTCCAGCGGGATGCGCAGCGTGTCGATCGCCCCGAAGAGGTTGCCCAGGTCCTCGCCGTCGTGGCCGGTCTCCGTCAGCGCGTCCACCACCGGCGACAGCGGCGGGATGTACCAGACCATCGGCAGGGTCCGGTACTCCGGGTGCAGCGGCAGCGCCACCCGGTACGTGGAGACCAGCGCGTGCACGGGGGAGCGGCGGGCCGCCTCCAGCCAGTCGTACGGGATCCCCGCCCGCTCGGCGGCCCGCCGCACGCCCGGATCCTCCGGGTCGAGGAACACGTCCAACTGGGCCCGGTACAGGTCCTGTTCGTCCGGGACGGACGCGGCGGCCGTCACCTTGTCGGCGTCGTACAGCACCACGCCCAGGTACCGCAGCCGCCCCACGCAGGTCTCCGAGCAGACCGTCGGCAGGCCCGCCTCCAGACGCGGGTAGCACAGCGTGCACTTCTCCGCCTTGCCGGTGCGGTGGTTGAAGTACACCTTCTTGTACGGGCATCCGGTCACGCACATCCGCCAGCCCCGGCAGCGGTCCTGGTCGACCAGGACGATGCCGTCCTCGGTGCGCTTGTACATCGCGCCGGACGGACAGGACGCCACGCACGACGGGTTCAGGCAGTGCTCGCAGATGCGCGGCAGGTAGAACATGAACGTCTGCTCGTAGGCGAACCGCACCTTGTCGGAGGCCTGCCGGCGGGTGCGCTCGACCATCGGGTCCAGCTCGCCGTACGCGGGGGCGCCGCCGAGGTCGTCGTCCCAGTTCGACGACCACTCGATCTCCATCGGCCTGCCGTCCAGCTGGGAGACGGGCCGCGCGACGGGGTAGTCGTCGCCGAGCGGGGCGTCGGTGAGGGTGCGGTAGTCGTACGTCCAGGGCTCGTAGTAGTCCTTGATCTCCGGGAGCCTGGGGTTGGCGAAGATCCCGGCGAGCTTGCGCAGCCGCCCGCCCGCCTTCGGCCGCAGCGCACCGCGCCGGTTCAGCTCCCAGCCGCCGCGCCACCGCTCCTGGTCCTCGTAGCGGCGCGGGTACCCCTGGCCGGGGCGGGTCTCGACGTTGTTGAACCAGACGTACTCCATGCCGCGCCGGTTGGTCCACGTCTGCTTGCAGGTGACCGAGCAGGTGTGGCAGCCGATGCACTTGTCGAGGTTCATCACCATCGCGATCTGGGCCATCGGGCGCATCAGTACTCGACCTCCTGGGTGCGGCGGCGGATCACCGTCACCTCGTCGCGCTGGTTGCCGGTCGGCCCCAGGTAGTTGAACGCCCAGGACAACTGGGCGTAGCCGCCGATGAGATGGGTCGGTTTGAGCAGGAGGCGGGTGAGCGAGTTGTGGATCCCGCCGCGCATCCCGGTCGTCTCCGCGCGCGGGACGCCCACCGTGCGCTCCTGCGCGTGGTGCATGTACACCGTGCCGGCCGGCATGCGGTGCGAGACGACCGCGCGGGCCACGACCACCCCGTTGCGGTTGACCGCCTCGACCCAGTCGTCGTCCCGCACACCGATGGCGTCCGCGTCCCGCGGGGACATCCAGATGTTCTGGCCGCCGCGGGACAGGGAGAGCATGAACAGGTTGTCCTGGTACTCGGAGTGGATCGACCACTTGCTGTGCGGCGTGAGGTAGCGGACCGTCACCTCGCGGTGGCCGTCCGGACCGAGACGGGGTTCGCCGAACAGCCTGTTCATGTCCAGCGGCGGCCGGTACACCGGGAGCGCCTCGCCCAGCTCGTGGATCCAGTCGTGGTCGAGGAAGAAGTGCTGCCGTCCGGTGAGGGTGTGCCACGGCTTGCCGTGCTCGGTGTTGAGGGTGAACGCCGTGTACCGGCGGCCGCCCGCCTCGCTGCCCGACCACTCCGGCGACGTGATCACCGGTACCGGCGCCGCCTGCGTGTCCGCGTACGTGACCCGTCGGCCCTCGTGCTCGGCGGCCAGGTGGGCCATGTCCCGTCCGGTGCGCTCGGCCAGCGTGCGGAAGCCCTGGACGGCGAGGCGGCCGTTGGTCGTGCCCGACAGGGCGAGGACCGTGTTCGCCGCCTTCACCGCCGTGTCCAGCAGGGGGCGTCCGTCGGCCGGGCCGCCGCGCACCGCGCCGTTCAGCTCCCGCAGCCGCGCGACCTCCTCGTCCGGGCGCAGGGTGACGCCCTTGGTGGCCAGGCCCAGCTCCTCCGCCAGCGGTCCCAGCGCCGCGAACTTCGCGCCCACCGCCGTGTAGTCCCGCTCCACGACCGTCAGGTGCGGCAGCGTCCTGCCCGGCACCGGGTCGCACTCGCCGCGCTTCCAGTCCCGGACGACCCCGCCGGGCTGGGCGGTCTCCCCGGGGGTGTCGTGCTGCAACGGCGACGCCACCAGGTCCCGGCGCACGCCCAGATGGTCCACGGCCAGCTCGCTCAGCCGCTCCGCCAGCGCCTTGAACGTCTCGAAGTCGGTGCGCGCCTGCCACGGCGGGTCCACAGCGGGGGTGAAGGCGTGCACGTACGGGTGCAGGTCGGTCGACGACAGGTCGTGCTTCTCGTACCAGGTCGCCGCCGGCAGGACCACGTCCGACAGCAGCGTGGAGGAGGTCTGCCGGAAGTCCAGCGACAGCAGCAGGTCGAGCTTGCCCTCGGGCGCCTCCTCGCGCCAGGTCACGTCCCGGGGCCGCACCGCCTCGGGCGCCTCCTCGGCGCGCAGCGAGGAGTGCGTGCCCAGCAGGTGCCGGGTGAAGTACTCGGCGCCCTTGGCCGACGAGCCGAGCAGATTGGCCCGCCACAGGGTCAGCACGCGCGGCCAGTTCTCCGGCGCGTCCGGGTCCTCGCAGGCGAACCGCAGCGTCCCGGCGCGCAGCCCGGCCACCGCCCCGGCCACCGGGTCGCCGGACGCCTCGCCCAGCTCCAGCGGGTTGCGGTCGAACGTCGGGTACGACGGCATCCACCCCGCCCGCGCCGACAGGGCGACGCAGTCCGCGGCCGTCATGCCCCGCAGCCGCCCCTCGCCCAGCGGGGAGGCCAGCACGTCGGCCGTGAACCGGTCGTAGCGCCACTGGTCGGTGTGCAGGAACCAGTACGCGGTGCCGATCATCTGCCGGGGCGGGCGCGCCCAGTCGGAGGCGGCGGCCAGCGTCGCCCAGCCGGTCAGCGGCCGGCACTTCTCCTGGCCCACGTAGTGCGCCCAGCCGCCCCCGTTGCGGCCCTGGCAGCCCGTCAGCTGGAGCAGGGCGAGGAAGGCGCGGTAGATGGTCTCGGAGTGGAACCAGTGGTTGGTGCCGGCGCCCATCAGGATCATGCAGCGGCCCTTCGACCGCTCCGCCGTGCGCGCGAACTCCCGGGCGATCCGCACGCAGGCGGCCGCCGGGACGGAGGTGTGCGCCTGCTGCCAGGCGGGGGTGCCGGGGGCGTCCGCGTCCTCGTACGACGCGGGCCAGCGGCCGGGCAGACCGGGCCGTCCCACGCCGTACTGCGCGAGCAGCAGGTCGAAGACCGTGGTGACCAGGGGACCGTCCGGACCGCCGAGCCGCACGGCCGGCACCCCCCGCCGGACGACGTCCCCGCGCCCCTGCCCGTGCTCCCCGCCCTCGGTGTCGAAGCGGGGCAGCAGCACCTCGACGCCCTCGGCGCCCTCGTGGCCGAAGAGGCTCAGCCGGGGCCGGACGTCCCCCAGGCCGAGGTTCCAGCGGCCCTTGCCGGCCTCCGTCCAGCGGAAGCCGAGGGAGCCGTTCGGGACCACCGCCCGGCCGGTCGCGCCGTCCAGGACGACCGTCTTCCACTCGGCGCCCTCCTCGCCGTCCCCGAGGTCGGCGGCGCGCAGGAACTTCGCCGGCACCCACGCGCCGTCCCGCCCGGTCAGCGTCACCAGGAACGGCAGGTCCGTGAACCGCTCCACGTACTCGGTGAAGAACGGCGTCTCGCGGTCGACGAAGAACTCCTTGAGGACCACATGGCCCATCGCCAGCGCGAGCGCCCCGTCCGTGCCGGGGTGCGGGTGCAGCCACTCGTCGGCGAACTTGGCGTTGTCGGCGTAGTCGGGCGCCACGACCACGACCTTCTGGCCGCGGTACCGGGCCTCCGCCATCCAGTGCGCGTCCGGGGTGCGGGTCACCGGGACGTTCGAGCCCCACATCACCAGGTACGCCGCGTCCCACCAGTCGCCCGACTCCGGGACGTCCGTCTGGTCGCCGAAGACCTGCGGGGAGGCGACGGGCAGATCGGCGTACCAGTCGTAGAACGACAGCATCGGCGCGCCGATCAGCGCGTGGAAGCGGGCGCCGGCCGCGTGGGAGACCATCGACATCGCGGGGATGGGGGAGAACCCGGCGATGCGGTCGGGGCCGTACGCCTTGATGGTGTGGACGTGGGCGGCGGCGACGAGTTCCACGGCCTCGTCCCAGTCCGCCCGCACCATGCCGCCCTTGCCGCGCGCCCGCTGGTAGTGGCGGCGGCGCCCGGGGTCGCTCTGGATGTCCGCCCAGGCCAGCACCGGGTCTCGCAGCCGCCGCTTGGCCTCCCGGTACATCTCCAGCAGCACGCCCCGCACGTACGGGTGGCGGACCCGGGTCGGCGAGTAGGTGTACCAGGAGAACGCGGCGCCGCGCGGGCAGCCCCGGGGCTCGTACTCGGGCCGGTCCGGGCCCACCGACGGATAGTCCGTCTCCTGCGTCTCCCAGGTGATGATGCCGTCCTTGACGTACACCTTCCAGCGGCAGGAACCGGTGCAGTTCACGCCGTGCGTGGAGTTCACGACCTTGTCGTGGCTCCACCGGTCCCGGTAGAACGCGTCCGCCTCCCGGCCGCCGGCCAGCCCGACGCTGTGCAGGTCGGGGGCGGTCGTGCCGGGCCGGAAGAACCGGCCGAGGCGCAGCAGGGCCGCGCCCGGCTCGGCGGGCGGTGTCCGCGTGTCGGTCACGTGCGCTCCCTTGCTCGCCCCGTGTCTCGAACCTAGGGGCGGGCGCGGGAGCGCACCCGTTCACGGCGCCCGTACGGGTCACCCGGCAGGGGCGCGCCGAGGGCACGCGGTACCGGGCGCGTCAGGGCACGCGGTACCGGCGCCCGTACGGGTCACCCGGCAGGGGCGCGCCGAGGGCACGCGGTACCGGCGCCTCTGCGGGTCACCCGGTACCGGCGCCCCTACGGGTCACCCGGTACCGGTGCCTCAGGGCTTGCGGGCGACCCCCGCGTACACCGGCACGATGCCCTCGGCCTGGACGGCCACGTCCTCCGGCTCCGGCCGCCAGCCCGAGACCGGGATGACACCCGGGCCCAGCAGCTCCAGGCCCTCGAAGAAGCGGGAGAACTCCGCCAGCGAGCGCGGGTGGAAGGGGGTGCCGCTCTGCCGGAAGCTGTCCGCCGCCTTCGCGATGGCCTCCGGGTTCAGATCGGGGGTGACCTGCGACAGGATCAGGTGACTGCCCGGCGCGAGCGCCGCCACGTACGTCCGGAGCAGCCCGTACACGTCGTCGCCGGCCGGGTCGTCGTCCAGGTAGTGGGTGAGCGCCACCAGCGACAGGGCGACCGGCCGGCCGAGGTCCAGGGACTCGGCCGCCCGGCCCAGCAGGGTGTCCAGGTCGCGGACGTCGGCGTGCACGTACCGGGTGGACCCCTCGGGGGAACCGTGCAGCAGCGCCTCCGCGTGCCGCAGCACGATCGGGTCGTTGTCCGCGTACACCACCCGCGACTCCGGGGCCACGCCCTGCGCCACCTGGTGCAGGTTGGGCTCGGTGGGGATGCCGGTCCCGATGTCCAGGAACTGGCGCACCCCGGCCTCGGCGACGGCCCGCACGGCCCGGTGCATGAACCGGCGGTTGGCGCGCGCCCCGCGCACCACCGTGCCGTCCACGGCGAGGATCCGCCGGGCCAGCTGCTCGTCCACGGGGTAGTTGTCCTTGCCGCCCAGCCACCAGTCGTACACGCGCGCCGGATGCGGCCTGCTGGTGTCGACGCGGACGGGTGCTGCGGACTCGGATCCGGTCATGCGCGGTCTTCTCCTGGTGGTGGGGTCGGTGGTGACGGCCGTGCTCACACGCTTCCGCGGAGCTCCCGCAGCAGCGTGACGGTGCGCTGTGTCGACGAGGCGTGCGCCGTCATGTGGTCGAGGACCTCCAGGTGCAGGGAGACCTCCTTGCGCGAGTCGAGGTACAGGGCGCCGGACAGGTACTCGGTGACGACCATGTCCGGCAGCTCGGGCTCGGCGAAGCGGAAGAGCGAGAACGGCGCGGACGTCCCCGGGTGCGGGCCGTCGGCCAGCTCGGCGACCTGCAACGTGATCCGGTCCCGGTCGGCGAACTCCAGCAGCTTGTCGAACTGCTCGTACATCACCGAGGGGTCGACGCCCACCGGGCGGCGCAGCACGGTCTCGTCCATCACCACCCACAGGTGCGGCGGGTTCGGGCCGTCCAGCAGCCGCTGCCGGGCCATGCGCAGCGACACGTGCCGCTCGATCGCCTCCGGGCTCCTCCGCCCGACCGTCCCGGCCTCCAGCACGGCCCGCGCGTACGCCTCGGTCTGCAACAGGCCCGGCACGAAGTGCGGTTCGTACGAGCGGATCATCCGTGCCGCGCCCTCCAGGCTCACGTACAGGCTGAACCACTCCGGGAGCACGTCGTGGAAGCGCTGCCACCAGCCGGGCCGGTTCGCCTCCTCGGCGAGCGCGACGAACGCGGCGGTCTCCTCCTCGGACACCCCGTACGTCTCCAGCAGCACCTGCACGTACGGGATCTTCAGCGCGACCTCGGCCGTCTCCATGCGCCGCACGGTCGCCTGGGCCACGCGCAGCGCGCGGGCCGCCTCGTCCCGGCCGACACCGGCCGCCTCGCGCAGCTCCTGAAGCCGTCTGCCGAGTACCACCTGGCCCACTGTGGGCGCGGGCCGTCGTTCACTCACGCCACGTCTCCCCTACGTGTCGAGGCACGCGGGCCAGTGTGCCATGCCGCGGCGGCGCTGCCACACGAACCACGGCGGCTCAGCCGGACAGCGCGCGCAGGTACGCGGCCGTCGCCGGGTCGGCCGGGAGGAACGTCTCGATGGCCAGTTCGGCGACGGTCACGTCCATGGGGGTGTTGAACGTGGAGATGGAGGAGACGAACGACAGCGTCCGCCCCCCGTGCTCGATCCGCAGCGGCAGCGCGACGTACGGCACCGGCCCGTCCGGCCCGTCCGGCCCGTCCGGCCCGTCCGGCCCGTCCGGCCCGTCCGGCCCGTCCGGTTCGCACGGGTCGGCGGTCTCCGGCACCGGGTAGGCGGCGACCTCCTCGTACAGCTCCCGCAGCGGGGCGGAGCGGCGCAGGGCGATCTGGCGCTCCATCTGGGCCAGCAGGTGCCGCCGCCACTGCGGCAGGTTGCGGATGCGGGGCGCGAGGCCCCGCGGGTGGAGGGTCAGGCGCATCGCGTTCAGCGGCGGCGTGAGCAGGGACTCGGCGACGCCCTCCAGCAGCATGGTGATCCCGCGGTTGGCCGCCTGCACGGTGTACAGGGCGTCCACCACCAGCGCCGGGTACGGCTCGTAGCCCCGGAGCAGGCGCTCCACGCCCGCGCGCAGCCCGTGCAGCGCCGGGTCGTCCCACGGGGTCTCGCGGTAGCGCGGGGCGTAGCCCGCCGCCAGCAGCAGCGCGTTGCGCTCGCGCACCGGGACGTCGAGGTGCTCGGCGAGCCGCAGCACCATCTCCTCACTGGGCCGGGAGCGGCCGGTCTCGACGAAGCTGATGTGCCGGGCCGAGGAGTCCGCGCGCAGGGCCAGCTCCAGCTGGCTGAGCCGCCGCCGTTCCCGCCAGGCCCGCAGCAGCGGACCCGCGCCCAGGCCGGACGGGACGGCGGGGGAGGAGGCGGCGGGGGAGCCGGTGCCGGTCTCGACGGTCGTCATGCCGGTGACCGTAGCCGAGGGGCGGCGTCCCGTACGAGGCGTACGGGACGGCCCGGCCACGGCGCCGACGGGCAGGCGTGGCCCGCCGGACGTCCGGGAACCCTCTGACCAGGGCCGCCACGCCTCTCCTGTGGCAGGCTGGACAGGTACGCGACACCCCTGAAGGGAGCCGGCGCATGGCCGTGGAACCGCTGTCGCAGGAGGAGATCGAGGACCGGCTGGCCGAGCTGCCCGGCTGGTCCTACGACGCCGGCCGCCTCACCCGCGCCTACCGGCTCGCCTCCCACTTCGCCGCCGCCGCCCTGGTCGTCCACGTGGCGCAGGTCCAGGACGAGCTCGACCACCACTCCGACCTCACCCTCGGCTACCGCACGGTGTCCGTCGCCGTGCACACGCACAGCGCGGGCGGCGCCGTCACCGAGCTCGACTTCCGGCTCGCCCGCCGGGTGGAGGACCTCGCCCCGGGCCACGGGGCCCACTGACCCGCGCGACGGACCGGACGGAGCGGAGACGGGGAGCGGGCGTGCTGGACTACGAAGAGGAAGCCGGACGCTACGACGCCTCCCGCGGCGGCGAGCCCCGGGCGGCCGCCGCCGCGGAGGCCGTCCTCGGCCTGATCCCGGCCCCGGCCCGCAGTCTGCTCGACGTCGCCTGCGGCACGGGCATCGTCACCCGCAGGCTGGCGGCCGGACGCGACGGCCTGCGGGTGACCGGCGTCGACCTGGCGTCCGAGATGGTCCGCCAGGCCGCCGTACGCCTGCCCGGCGCCGTCGTCCGCTCCGACAGCCGCCGACTGCCCTTCCGCGCCGACGCGTTCGACGCGGTCAGCAGCGTCTGGCTGCTGCACCTGCCGGAGGCCGACGCGGACGTGCGCCGGATCGTCGGCGAGTGCGCCCGGGTGCTGCGGCCCGGCGGTGTCTGGGTCACCACGGTCGACAAGGCCGCCGCGCACAACGTCGGCAGCGACATCGACGCCGTCCTCGCCTCCCGGCCGCCCCGGGCCGCCCGCGACGAGGCGTCCCGCGTCGAGGCCCACGCCGTCGCGTGCGGCCTGGTCCCGGCCGGGCGGGCCCGCTTCCCCGGCCGGGGACAGGGCCGCTCGCCGCGCCGTACGGTCGCCGACCTGCGGCGCGGCTGGTTCGTCACGCTGCCGCCCGGGGAGCCGCTGGCGGACCGGTTCGCCGAGCGGCTGGCCCGGCTCCCCGACCAGGACCGCCCCCGCCCGGACCCCGTGTTCACCCTCCGCGCGTTCCGCAAACCGGCCGCGCAGCCGGACGAGGCCTGACCCCGGTGCCCGGCGCCCCGCGGAGTGTTCCGGGCCGCCGGTTGCCGCACGGCGGGCTCTCGTGGAGTGTTCCGGCCGCCGGTTGCCGCGCCGCCAGGCCCCGCGGAACGCTCCGCCCCCACCTCGCCGTGCCGCCGGCCCCGACCGGCGCGACGGCACCGTCACCTCCCGGACGGCAACCCGCCGTACCCCGGCAACCCCGCGCCCCCCGGCGGCAACTGACGGGTGACAACCTGTCCGCCCCCCGCCGGGAGGTACCCCCCGTGCAGCACCCGCACCCGCACCCGCCGCCGCGTCCGGTTCCGCACCGCAAACGGCGCCGCGGCGCGGTCCTCGCCGCCGCGGCCGCCGTGACCGCGCTGGTCGCGGCCGGTCTCACCACCCTCTCCACGGACATCGCCGAGGCGGCCACGGCCCGCCAGGTCGAGGCCCTCGACCGCGGTGTCGTGAGCGTGCACACCGACAGCGGCAACCTGGTCAGCTGGCGCTGGCTGGGCACCGACCCGGACGACATCTCCTTCAACGTCTACCGGGCCGGCACCAAGGTCAACTCCACCCCGATCACCGGCTCCACCAACTACTTCCACTCCGGCGCGCCCGCCCAGGCCGACTACACGGTCCGCGCGATCGTGGGCGGCGTGGAACAGTCCGACTCCGTGCACGCGGTCCAACTCCGTTCCGGCTACACGGACGTGCCCATCACCGCCCCCACCGGCGGCACCACCCCCGACGGCGTCGCCTACACCTACGAGGCCAACGACGCCTCCGTCGCCGACCTCGACGGCGACGGGGCACTGGACTTCGTACTGAAGTGGCAGCCGACGAACGCCAAGGACAACTCGCAGTCCGGCTACACCGGCAGTACCGTCATCGACGGCATCAAGCTCGACGGCACCCGCCTGTGGCGCATCGACCTGGGCCGCAACATCCGCTCCGGCGCCCACTACACGCAGTTCCAGGCGTACGACTACGACGGCGACGGCAGGGCCGAGGTGGCCATGAAGACCGCCGACGGCACGGTCGACGGCACCGGCGCGGTCATCGGCAGCTCGTCCGTCGACTACCGCAACTCCAGCGGCTACGTCCTGTCCGGCCCCGAGTACCTGACCATGTTCGACGGGGAGACCGGCAAGGCCCTGGGCACGGTCGACTACGTCCCGGCCCGCGGCACGGTCTCGTCGTGGGGCGACTCCTACGGCAACCGCGTCGACCGCTTCCTCGCGGGCACCGCGTACCTGGACGGCGTCCGCCCGTCGCTGATCATGGCGCGCGGTTACTACACCCGCACGGTGATCGCGGCCTGGGACTGGCGGAACGGCGCCTTCACCCGCCGCTGGACCTTCGACACCAACTCCTCCACCAACACGGGCAAGGGGTACGACGGCCAGGGCTCGCACAGCCTGTCCGTCGGGGACGTCGACAGCGACGGCAAGGACGAGATCGTCTACGGCGCGATGGCCGTCGACGACAACGGGAACGGCCTGTGGACCACGAAGACCGGCCACGGTGACGCCCAGCACCTGGGCGACCTGGACCCGTCGACGTCGGGCCTGGAGTACTTCAAGGTCTCGGAGTCGACCTCCCAGCCGGCCGAGCTGTACATCGACCCGGCGACCGGCGCGATCCGCTGGCAGCTGTCGGCGTGCTGCGACAACGGCCGGGGCGTCGCCGGCGACATCTACGCCGGCAACGACGGCGCCGAGGTCTGGTCGGCCTCCGACACGTACATCCGCGACGAGGCCGGCGCCACCAAGGGCCGCGAGCCGTCCTCCGTCAACTTCCTGTCCTGGTGGGACGGCGACACCGTGCGCGAACTCCTCGACGGCACGAACATCGACAAGTACGGCACCTCCTCCGACACCCGCCTGCTGACCGGCTCCGGCGTCCACTCCAACAACAGCACCAAGGCCACGCCGTCCCTCTCCGGCGACATCCTCGGCGACTGGCGCGAGGAGGTCGTCTGGCCGACGACGAACAACACGGCCCTGCGGATCTACTCGACCCCGATCGAGACCAGCACCAAGATCACGACCCTGCTGCACGACACGATGTACCGCACCGGCCTCGCCTGGCAGAACACCGCCTACAACCAGCCCCCGCACCCGAGCTTCTTCCTCGGCGACGGGATGGCCACGGCCCCGCGGCCGGCGGTCTACACCCCCTGACCGCACAGGGGCGCGTGCCGCATCCGGCACGCGCCCCCTTCGGGTCGGCCGACCGTGCAGGGTCAGCAGACCAGACCCTGCACGGTCAGCTCACCGTGCAGCTCTGCTCGCCCAGCTTGAACGCCGCCGGTTCCGCGTTCGTCCCCGACCAGCTCCCGGTGAAGCCGAAGCCCACCGACGAGCCCGCCGCCACGTTCGCGTTCCAGCCGACGTTCGTCGCCGTCACCGCCGCACCCGACTGGGTGTGCGCGGCGTTCCAGATCTGCGAGACGGTCTGCCCGTTCGGGAACGTCCAGCCGAGGCTCCAGCCGGACCACGCGCTCGTCCCCGTGTTGGTGAGCTTCACGTCCGCCTGGAAACCGCCCGACCACTGGTTGACGATGCTGTACGTCACGGCGCAGGCGCCCGTCGGCGTCGGATCCGTACCGCCGCCGCCGTCCCCGCCGCCGTCCCCGCCCCCGGTGTCGGAGGTGTCGCCGTAGACGACGCCGCGGCCGTTGGTCGAGACGTAGACCCGGCCGTAGACCCTCGGGTCGCCGGTGATCGCCGCGCCGGTCCAGCCCCACTGGTGGGCGTCGTCGTTGATCCTGGTCCAGGTGGCGCCCTGGTCCGTGGAGCGGAAGATGCCGCGCACGCCGGCGATCTTCGCGCTGGTGTAGAGGGTCTGGTAGGACGCCCCGGACGCGGCCTTGCCGAAGCCGATCGTGTCGGCCTGTTCGACGTTCGACAGCTTGGCGAAGGTCGCGCCGCCGTCGGTGGAGTGCCACAGCCCGTACGCCCCGTCGCTCGCCCCGCCGGCCAGCCACACGTCGCCCTCCACCCCGGGCAGCGCCTTGAACCGCACGCTGTCACCGCTGGGCAGGCCCGTCGCCGAGGACGCGGTGAAGGTCGCGCCGCCGTCCGTGCTGACGTAGAACTTCCCCGACTTGAAGCCGTAGAAGGTCAACGGGTCGACGCGGTCCGACTCCACGGTCGCGCCGGCCGGGATGCCGCTCGACGCCGACCACGACGAGCCGAAACCGGTGGTGTACTGGACGCCCGTGCCCGCCGGGCTCCACACGAAGCGGCTCCCGTCCGCGGCCGCGGCCACGGTCCCGCCGCCGCTCACGCCCGAGGGGTCCGTCCCCGCGAACCAGTTGGCGCCGTTGTCCGTCGAGAACGCCACGTGCGGTCCCGAGTCCAGGTTGCCGACCCGCACCACCGTGTTCGGGTTGGACTCGGCGAAGTCCAGGCTCGTCGTCGACGTGAAGTTCGGCGAGGTGAACATCATCGACGGGACCGTCGTCAGGTCCGTGTGCCGGAACCCGCCGACGTCACCGAGGGCGCTCAGCAGCGGCGCCCCGGACGGCGGGGAGGCGAGGTCGTTGACCGCGGTCTCCTCCAGGCCCCGCACCATCGGCTTGATGGTGAACTGGGAGCCGCTGTCCCAGTTCGTGAGGTTCTCCGTGCCGTAGACCGTCGCCCCCGTCCCGTACATCATCCGGTTCGAGTCGAACGGGTCGATCTCCAGCGACTCCGTCATCCACCCCAGCTTCGGCGTCTGCTCGGGCGGCGAGGGGTTCGCGCCCCAGGTCAGCCAGGGCGAGGAGGAGACGTCCATTGTGTAGCGGTTGGCGCGGTTGGGGTACGAGGTGTAGTCCCACGCCTTCGTCCAGGTGCCGCCGCTGTCCGTGGAGCGGAAGATCTGGGTGTCCGGCCACCAGGAGCTGTAGGCGGTGGCCATGACGGTGCCGGGGTTCTGCCGGTCGACGGTCAGCCCGCTGAAACCGTAGTAGGTGTCGGCCTCCGCCACCGGGCTGATGTCCGTCCAGGTGCCGGTCGCCGTCGCGTACCGGAACAGCCGGCCCTTGCCGCCGTCGTAGGGGCCGCCCTTGTCGCTGTAGGCGAGGTAGAGGTAGCCGTTCTCCGCGTCGAGCACGCCCTTGTGCGCCAGGTAGCCGGTGGGCTGACCGGCCAGCCTGCTCCAGGTCGCGCCCCCGTCCGTCGACCGGTACACCGCGTTCTGGAGGTCCGCCACCCCGACGTAGATCGTCTGCGTGGCGGTGCCGGAGCCGCCCGTGGACTCGTCGAAGGTGACCCAGACGATGCCCTGCTTGTCGCTCGCGTAGCCGGAGGTGTCGGTCGCGTCCTGGACGTAGTTGCCGACGTTGGGGAAGTTCGTCACCTGCGACCAGGTGACGCCCGAGTCGGTCGACCGCCACAGGCCCTTGCCGCTGGGCGCGCCCAGGTAGAGCACGCTGTTGCGGTTCGGGTCCACCGCGAGCCGCTCGCCCATGCCCCGGCCGGGCATGTTGCCGCCCAGCTTGAACGGCAGGTCCGTCTTCTGCCAGCTCGCGCCCCGGTCGGCGGAGCGCAGCACGGCGCCGTTGCCCGGGTCCCAGCTGTTGGTGTACGTGCCGACGGCGGCGTAGACGTTGTCCGGGTCGACGGAGTCGGAGGCCAGGCTCACCACGCCCGTGTGCCCCCAGTCCGCCCAGCCGACCGAGTCCAGCAGCGGTGTCCACGTCTGGGTCGACTCCGCCCAGCGGTAGGCGCCGCCGATGTCGGTGCGCGCGTAGGCGAGGTCCTTCTCGGTGCGGTTGAAGACGATCCCGGGGACGAAGCCGCCGCCGTCGATCCGGGCGTTCTTCCAGGTGTACGACTCTGCCGCCACGGTGACGTCCGGGCCGGTGTCGGCCGCCAGTGCGGGCGGGGTGCCCGCGAGCAGGCCGGCGGCGAGCGCCAGGACGGCGGTCAGGATGCGGGTTCTTCGCACGGTGGGGTCCTTCCTCGTGAGGCCATGTGGAGCCATGGGGGGAGGAGGTGCGGGGAGGAGGTGCGAGGAGCAGGTGCGCCGAGCGGGTGCGGGGAGGAGCGACGACCGGGCGGTCCCCTGTGCGGTGGGGACCGCCCGGCGCGGTACGCGAAGCCTTAGCGGGGGCTTATTCGAGAAGCTCCGCGTACGAGCCCATGGCCAGGGCGATGTCCGCCTGGGCCCAGAACCGGTGGTACGTGAACACGGGCGCGGCTCCGCCCGCGAGATAGCTCTCGATCGTCGACCAGTTCGGGTCGTCCTCGTAGAAGGACCTGATCGAGTCGAAGGTCGAGGAGGAGTTCACCGCGTCGCCGTTCGGCATGGTGCCGGTCCAGCCGCTCGGGACGTACACGGCGTCGTCGAAGCGGTTGTAGTCGGCGCGGGTCTCCGGGACGGCGATGCCCAGGCTGTCCTGGTGGTTGTCCCACATGCCGTCGAGGAGGGCCTTGGCCGTCGTCGCGGCCTCGGTGTCACCGGAGCGGTCGGCGTAGTACGTCAGGGTCTTGGCGTACGCGGCGGCCACACCGACGTCGTTGGTGTAGTCGGCGACGGTGACGTGCAGCCCGCTGTTGGCCCCCGGGCTGGCGGCGTTCCAGGTGTCGGGCTGGCCCGACCACTGGAGCGTGGAGGGGATCAGATAGGTGCCGTCCGGGTTCACGGTGGTCTCGGACAGCGCCCAGTCGACCCACTTGTCGAGGACCGTCTTGGCGTCCGCGTCGCCGGTCTGCTGGTAGTACTCGGCGACCCGCTCCATCGACCACGCCTGGAAGCCGAACCACTGGTTGGACGGCGGGTCGTGGTAGACGGGCTGCTGGTCGTAGTACATGCCGTAGAACGTCGACGTGCCGGCCGGCGGGGTCGCGTAGCGGCCCGCCCAGCTGTTGGTCGCGCCGCCCGCGATGGCGCCCTCGGACGACTGGAGCCAGCGGTAGAACTCCAGCTGCCGGTCCAGCGACTGGGCCCAGTCCGCCTGGCCCGTCGCCGACTTGGGCTTCAGGTCGGCGTAGCTGCTGAGCGCGTAGGCGGCCAGCGGGTTCTGGTAGCCGCCGTGGGTGTGGCTGGAGCCGATCCGCCAGGCCCATCCGGCGCTGGTGTCGGTGGCGCCGCCCCAGGCGTAGTACCAGGACAGCAGGTAGTGCGAGGCGTCCTTGCCGGTGCCCGCGGGGCAGGCGGAGGTGCCGACGCAGTTGCCGACCTTCTTGAAGTACTTGTCGTACATCGCGTAGCGCAGGTAGTCGCCCATCTTGGCCGCCTTGGCGACGGTGGCCGAGACCTGGCTGCCCTGGCCCTGCTGCTCGGCCCAGACGTCCGCCCAGTACGCGGCCTGCACGGCCCGGGCGTCGGCGTCCGGCGCGTTGGTGAACTTCCACTGCTTGGCGTAGGAGGCGTCACCGGTGAACAGGTCCAGGTACCCGTTCGTCCCGCCGTACGTGAAGTTGTCGCAGGTCGGCTGGGGCACCGTCTCCCACACCGACTCCTGCGCGCCGCGCTGGAAGGTGTTGATGTAGGAGGGGCCGGTGTCGGAGGGACCGGCCTCGCACTTGCCGGGCGAGTTGCCGTAGCCGTAGACGTTGTCGACGTCCTGGAGCCAGTGCATGCCGTAGACGTCGTCCGTGCCGTACGCGGTCTCCAGCTCGGCGGCGATCGGGTCCGTGCCCACCGCCACCGTCCCGTCCAGCTGCGCCGGGTACTCCTGCGGCGTGTCCAGTTCCGGCGCGTAGGTCGCCGGCTTGGACGCGTTGTAGAAGGAGTTCGTCGGCTGGTCGGCGTGGGTGGGGATCATGTACTTCTCCATGATCTCCCAGGCGCCGTTGAACCGGGTCCAGTCGCCCGTGACCTTGCCGTACATGGCCTGGAGCCACAGCAGGTAGCTGTAGGCCTCCGAGGTGGTCTCGTGACCGTGGTCGGGGGCCTCGACGATCAGCGTCTCCACCGAGTGGTAGGGGATGCCCTCGGGGGAGAAGTAGCCGTTCGCCGGGTCGGTGATCTTGCCGTAGAGCTCCAGGAAGCGGGCGTCGTACTCCTGCGACGCGGCGATCTGGGTGACGGTGACCGAGGCCTTCGCGTGCCCGGTGGCCGTCGACTCGAAGGTCGCCGAGCCGGTGCCGGACGCGTCGCCCGTGATGGTCACCTTCTGGGCGGTGCTCCAGTTCGACGGCGTGAAGGTGAGGCTCGCGCCGCCGGTCACCGTCAGGCCCGTGTTCCCGCTCGTCCGGGCGGTCGTCACGGTCACGTTCGCCGACGGCTGCGTCGACAGCTTCACCTCGTACGAACCCGTCGCGCCCTGCTGCACGGCGAGCTGGGTTGCCGAGGCGACCACGGCCGGTCCCGAGGCGACCGTGATGCCGACCGGCGCGGAGGACGCGGACGCGCCCAGGCTGTCGTACGCCTTCGCCAGCAGGGAATGACTGCCCACGGTCAAGCCAGAGGCGGAGAGCGAGAACGGCGCGCTGGTGTCGGTGCCGAGCAGGGCCGTGTCGTCGTAGAACTCGACCTTGGTGACGGTCGCGCCGTCGGCGGCCGCCGCGGTGGCCGCGAGCGGCACCGCGTCGCCCTGGGTGTAGACGGCACCGGCCGCCGGGCTGGTCAGCACGGTGACGGGGGGCTGGTGGGCGCCGGTGCACACGGTGCCGTTGACGGAGAAGCTCGTGGGAGCGGCGTTGGTGCCGCTGTAGGTGAACTGAGCGCCCGCGGTGACCGCCGCGCCGGCGGCGACCGTCCCGTTGTACGAGGCGTTGTTCACGGTGATCTGCTGACCGGACTGCGACCAGGTGCCGTTCCAGCCGTTGGTCAGCTTCTGGTTGCCCGTGTAGGCGTACGTCAGGGTCCAGCCGCTGATCGGGTCCGTGCCCCGGTTGGTGAGGGTCAGTTCGGCGGTGAAGCCGGAGCCCCAGTCGTTGGTCTTGTAGTCCACGCTGCACTGGACCGCCGCCGCCTGGGCGGGGGTCGTGCCGGTGGTCAGCATGGCCACGGGAAGCGTGAGGGCCGCCACGACGGCGGTCCACAGGCGCCGCGCCGCGCGGCGTCTGCGTGAGGGATCCATGGTGCTGGTTCCTCCTTGCGGCTCGGAGAAGGGGGAGGAGCAACAAGCCTTGAACCAGTGGGAGCGCTCCCATAGTGGAGAGGGGGTGGAGTGCGGTCAAGGTGCTTGAAGAGTCGAAAAGATTCGACGGAAGGAAGTTGAGGGAAAGTCAGCACCTCCCTTGTTCTTTGCCGACGCTTGGCGCTAGCTTCATTGACACCAGTGGGAGCGATTCCATCAGTCGGCGCGTCCGTCACGACGTGCCCGAGCTGCAAGGAGTCGCTCATGCGACACCCCCCGCGTTCAGTACTTTTAGCCGTCACCGGCACGGTCGCCCTGAGCCTGGGCGCCACCCTGCCGGTCGTGACGGCACAAGGAGCCACGCCCGCGTGCACGGTGGAGTACTCGGTCACCGGCCAGTGGGACGCCGGCTTCCAGGGGGCCGTGACCGTCACGAACAACGCGGCCGCCGTGAGCGGTTGGAGCCTCGGCTTCGACTTCGCGAACGGCCAGACGCTCACGCAGGGCTGGAACGCCAAGTGGTCCCAGTCCGGCACGACCGTCACCGCGGTGAACGAGAGCTACAACGGCACGCTCGGCACCGGCGCGAGCGTCAGCGCCGGGTTCCTGGCCACCTGGTCGGGGACCAACGCCGTACCGACCGCGTTCCGCCTCAACGGCACCACCTGCAACGTCGACACCGACCCCACACCCACACCCACCTCCACCTCCTCCTCCACGTCCACCCCGACCCCTACCCCGACCTCCACCTCCACCCCGACCGATCCGCCGGACACCGGTGACGAGCCGCCCGTGCTGCGCGTCTCCGGGAACCAGCTCGTGGACGCCGACGGCACCACCCGTCGTCTGCTCGGCGTCAACCGTTCCGGCGGCGAGTTCATGTGCGTGCAGGGCCGCGGTATCTTCGACGGCCCCGTCGACGACGCCGCCGTCCAGGCGATCGCCGACTGGAACGCCAACACCGTCCGCATCCCCCTGAACGAGGAGTGCTGGCTGGGCCTGTCCAACATCCCGACCGAGTACGGCGGGGCGCGGTACATCGCCGCGGTCGAGGACCTGGTGGCCCGTGTCGAGGCGCACGGCATGACACCGATACTCGAACTGCACTGGTCCTGGGGCCAGTACACGGGCAACTCGGCCGGCTGCTCCGACGTGCACGCCTCCTGCCAGAAGCCGATGCCGAACATGCAGTACACACCGGCGTTCTGGACCTCGGTGGCCGACACCTTCAAGGACGACCCGGCGGTGGTGTTCGACCTGTTCAACGAGCCCTACCCGGACCGCGCGACGGCCACGACCGCCGAGGCGTGGCAGTGCTGGCGGGACGGCGGCACCTGCTCCGGCATCGGGTACGAGGTCGCCGGCATGCAGGACCTCGTCGACGCCGTACGGTCCACCGGCGCCACCAACCTGATCCTCGCCGGGGGACTCGCCTACTCCAACGACCTCAGCCAGTGGCCGGCCCACCGGCCCACCGATCCGGCGGGCAACCTCGCCGCCGCCTGGCACGTGTACAACTTCAACTCCTGTGCCAGTGAGAGCTGCTGGAACTCCACGCTCGCCCCGGTCGCCGCCCAGGTTCCGCTGGTGGCGGGGGAGATCGGGGAGAACACCTGCTCACACGGTTTCGTCGACCAGGTCATGCAGTGGTTCGACGACCGCGACCTGTCGTACCTGGGCTGGACCTGGAACACCTGGGACTGCTCCTCGGGTCCGTCCCTGATCTCCGACTACGACGGGACGCCCACGGCGTACGGCATCGGGCTGCGCGACCATCTGCGCGCCCTGAACGGATGACACACCCGTACGGCACGAGATCCGCGCCGCACGCCATCCGCACCACCCGCACCTCCGCACCGCACGCGCACCTGCACACCTGCACATCCGCACACACGCATATCCGCACCGCACGAGATCCGCAACGAGAGGGAAACCCGCACTCATGAGCCGCAGCAGAACAGCGATACTCGCCGCGCTGGCGCTGGTCGCCGGTGCCTCCGGGACGGCACTCGCGGTCGTCCCCGGAGACGTCGGCATCGCCGCCGTCCCCTGCTCCGTCGCCTACCAGGTGCAGAACGACTGGGGCAGTGGATTCACCGCCAACGTCACCGTCACCAACAACTCCACCGCGAAGTCCAGCTGGTCGGTGAACTGGTCGTACGCCGGCAACCAGAAGATCACCAACGGCTGGAACGCCAAGATCACCCAGTCCGGGACGGCCGTCACCGCCGCCAACGAGAGCTACAACGGCGCCCTGGCGACCGGCGGGTCGGTCAGCTTCGGCTTCCAGGGCACCTACAGCGGCACCAACGCCGTCCCGACCACGTTCACCCTCGACGGCGTGACCTGCAACGTCGACGACGGCGGCACCGACCCCACCGACCCCACGGACCCGACCGACCCGACCGACCCCGCCGACAACCCCTACACCGGCGCCAAGGTGTACGTGAACCCCGAGTGGTCCGCGAAGGCCGCCGCCGAGACGGGCGGCAGCCGCATCTCCAACCAGCCCACGGGCGTGTGGCTCGACCGGATCGCCGCCATCGAGGGCGTGAACGGCGGCATGGGCCTGCGGGACCACCTCGACGCGGCCCTGGAGCAGCAGGGCTCGGACGAGGAGGTCGTCCAGCTGGTGATCTACGACCTGCCTGGCCGTGACTGCGCCGCCCTGGCCTCCAACGGCGAGCTGGGCCCGACGGAGATCGACCGCTACAAGAGCGAGTTCATCGACCCGATCGCGGAGATCCTCGCCGACCCGGCGTACGCCTCGCTGCGGATCGTCACCACCATCGAGATCGACTCGCTGCCCAACCTGGTCACCAACACCGGCAGCCGGGCGACCGCGACCGCGGCCTGCGACACCATGCTGGCCAACGGCAACTACGTGAAGGGCGTCGGCTACGCGCTGAGCCAGCTCGGCGCGATCCCCAACGTCTACAACTACATCGACGCCGGTCACCACGGCTGGCTCGGCTGGGACGACAACTTCGCGCCGTCCGCCCAGCTCTTCTACCAGGCCGCCAACGCCGAGGGCGCCACCGTCGACGACGTCCACGGCTTCATCACCAACACGGCGAACTACAGCGCCCTGAAGGAGAACAACTTCACCATCAACGACACCGTCAACGGCACGTCGGTGCGCCAGTCGAAGTGGGTCGACTGGAACCGCTACGTCGACGAGCTGTCGTACGCGCAGGCCTTCCGCAACCAGCTGGTGACGGCCGGCTTCGACTCCGGCATCGGCATGCTGATCGACACCTCCCGCAACGGCTGGGGCGGCACCGCCCGGCCCACCGGCCCGGGCGCCACGACCACCGTCGACACCTACGTCGACGGCGGCCGCTACGACCGCCGCATCCACATCGGCAACTGGTGCAACCAGGCCGGAGCCGGCCTCGGTGAGCGTCCGCAGGCCGCCCCGGCGACCGGGATCGACGCCTACGTCTGGATGAAGCCGCCGGGCGAGTCCGACGGCTCCAGCACGGCGATCGAGAACGACGAGGGCAAGGGTTTCGACCGCATGTGCGACCCGACGTACACGGGCAACGCCCGCAACGGCAACAACCTCTCGGGCTCCCTGGCGGGCGCCCCGCTCTCCGGCCACTGGTTCTCCGCGCAGTTCCAGCAGCTGATGCAGAACGCCTACCCGCCGCTGTCCTGACCGGGTGACAGCGGGCGGAGCTCCCGCCGGAACCGTCACCGACGGTCCGGTGGGAGCTCCGCCCCCGTTTTTTTGCCGTAACGGCAACAGCGGTGGCCTCCGCCCGGTGCGTCGGCGCACGCTGTCGGCACACCGGAGGAGAGGCTGACCACCATGGCGCACCAGCAGCACGGACACCACTGCCACCACGGCCACCAGGGCGACGCCGCCCACGGCCCGGACCACCCGGACCGGCCGGAGGACCACCCGGACCGGCCGCACGGCGGGCACGGGCACCACCACGGGCACGGCCAGGACACCGACATCGACTGGGCCGAGATGGCCGAGCACCTGGAGACGCAGGCCGAACTCTTCACGCCCCTGTACGAGCGGGCCCTGTCCTGGCTGGGCAGGGAGGTGACCGAGCCGGGGCTGATCGTCGACGTGGGCAGCGGCCCCGGGGTCGTCTCGTGTCTGTTCGCCGAGACGTTCCCCGGCGCGCGGGTGGTGGCCGTCGACGGTTCGGCGCCGCTCCTGGAGCGGGCCCGGGCGCGGGCCGGCCGGCTCGGCCACGGGGACCGGTTCGACACCCTGGCCGGTGACCTCCCCGGTGTCCTCGCCGAGCTGGACTACCCGGCCGACCTGCTGTGGGCCGGCCGCAGCCTGCACCACCTCGGCGACCAGCGCGCCGCCCTCGCCGCGTTCGCCGAGCGGCTCGCGCCCGGCGGCACGCTGGCGATCATGGAGGGCGGGCTGCCGTCCCGGTTCCTCCCCCGCGACCTGGGCATCGGCCGCCCCGGCCTGGAGGCGCGGCTCGACGCGCTGGAGGCGGAGTGGTTCGCCCGGATGCGGGCCGACCTGCCCGGCTCCGTCGCGGTGACCGAGGACTGGGCGGCCCTGCTGGGCGCCGCGGGTCTGAAGCAGGCCCGCTCCCGCACCTTCCTCCTCGACCTGCCCGCCCCGGCCTCCGACCGGGCCCGCGCCTACATCGCCGCCTCCCTCGGCCGGCTGCGCGACGGCTTCGGCGAGGTGCTCGACGCCGACGACCGCGCCGTCCTGGACCGGCTGCTCGACCCGGCCGACCCCGCGGGCCTGCACCGCAGGCCGGACGTGTTCGTCCTGGCGGCCCACACCGTGCACACGGCGGTCAGGCCGGTCCAGGGCTGAGCGACCGGTCCGGGGGGTGCGCCGGACGCGTCCCCGGACGACCGGTCCGGGGGCGCGCCGAACACGTCCCCCGGACCGGTGGTGGCGGGTCCGCTCAGACCACGTCGAACGCGGCCGGGTCCGGGCCGATGCGCCGGTCCTCGTTCAGCGCGCTGATCGCCGCCAGGTCCTCGGTGTCCAGGCTGAAGTCGAACACCTCGATGTTCTCCTTGATCCGGGACGGGGTCACGGACTTGGGGATCACGACGTTGCCGGTCTGGAGGTGCCAGCGCAGCACGACCTGGGCCGGGGTGCGGTCGTGCTTCCGCGCGATGGCGACGATCGCCGGGACCTCCAGCAGGCCCTTGCCCTGGCCGAGCGGCGACCAGGCCTCGGTGGCGATGCCCTGCTCCGCGTGGAACTCCCGCGCGGCGTGCTGCTGGAGGTGCGGGTGGAGCTCGATCTGGTTGACGGCCGGGATGACCGACGTCTCGCCGATCAGCCGCTCCAGGTGCTCGGGGAGGAAGTTGGAGACGCCGATGGCCCGGACGCGGCCGTCCGCGAGGAGCTTCTCGAACGCCTTGTAGGTGTCGACGTACGTGCCCCGGGCCGGCAGCGGCCAGTGGATCAGGTACAGGTCGACGTAGTCCAGGCCCAGCTTCTCCAGGGAGGTGTCGAACGCGCGGAGCGTCGCGTCGTAGCCCTGGTCGCTGTTCCAGAGCTTGGTGGTGAGGAAGATGTCCTCGCGGGGCACACCGGAGGAGGTGATCGCCTTGCCGGTGCCCTCTTCGTTGCCGTAGATCGCCGCTGTGTCGATGCTGCGGTACCCGGCCTCCAGGGCGGTGGTGACCGCCCGCTCCGCCTCGGCGTCCGGCACCTGCCAGACGCCGAACCCCAGCTGGGGCATCTCGACGCCGTTGTTGAGGGTGATCGGGGGGACCTTGCTGCTCACGAGCTCTCGATCCTTCGGTTGTCCGTCAAATGTTCCTCCCATCGTCAACGATCACGAGGCGGGATGCATTCCTGACCCCCGGATTCGTCGCCGTGGCGCGTGTCGTCCCGCTCCTCGCGCCCGCGGGGCCTCAGGTGCGGTACAGGGCGTCGACCTCGGCGGCGTAGGTGTGCTCGATGGCCCTGCGCTTCAGCTTCAGGGACGGGGTGAGCAGACCGTGCTCCTCGGTGAAGGGCTGCGCGAGGATACGGAAGGTGCGGATCGACTCCGCCTGGGAGACCTGGGTGTTGGCGGCGACCACGGCGCGGCGCACCTCCGTCTCCAGGTCGCGGTCGCGCACCAGCTCGGCCAGCTTCATCCGCGGCTTGCGGCGCATGTGGAGCCAGTGCTCGACGGCCTCCTGGTCGAGGGTGACCAGGGCGGCGACGAACGGCCGGTCGTTGCCGACGACGATGCACTGGTTGACCAGCGGATGGTCGCGGACGCGTTCCTCCAGCAGCCCCGGCGAGACGCTCTTGCCGCCGGAGGTGACGAGGATCTCCTTCTTGCGGCCGGTGATGGTGAGGTAGCCGTCCTCGTCGAGGACGCCGAGGTCGCCGGTGGCCAGCCAGCCGTCGTGCAGGGCCTCGTCGGTGGCCTTGGGGTTGTTGAGGTAGCCCTGGAAGACGTGGTCGCCGCGCAGCCAGATCTCGCCGTCGTCCGCGATGTGCACGGCCGTGCCGGGGATGGCCCGGCCGACGGTGCCGTAGCGGGTGCGGCCGGGCGGGTTCGCGGTCGCGGCCGCCGTGGACTCGGTCAGGCCGTAGCCCTCGTAGATCTGCACGCCCGCGCCGGCGAAGAACAGCCCCATCCGGCGGTCCATGGCCGAGCCGCCCGACATGGCGTGCCGGACCCGGCCGCCCATCGCCGCGCGGACCTTGGAGTAGACGACCTTGTCGAAGAACTGGTGCTGCATCCGCAGCCCCGCCGACGGGCCGGGCCCGGTGCCCCACGCCTTCGCCTCCACGGCCTCCGCGTAGTCCACCGCCACGTCCACGGCCTTCTCGAACGGGCCCGCCCTGCCCTCCCGCTCGGCCTTGCGGCGGGCCGCGTTGAACACCTTCTCGAAGATGTACGGCACGGCCAGGAAGAACGTCGGCCGGAACGCGGCGAGGTCGGGCAGCAGGGCGGCCGCGTGCAGCTGGGGCTGGTGGCCGAAGCGGACCTTGCCGCGGATCGCGGCGATCTGCACCATCCGCCCGAAGACGTGCGCGAGCGGCAGGAACAGCAGGGTCGCCGCCTCGTCGCCCTTCCTGGAGTGGAACACCGGCTCCCAGCGCTCGATGACGGTGTCCGCCTCGAACATGAAGTTGCCGTGCGAGACGACACACCCCTTGGGCCGGCCGGTCGTGCCGGAGGTGTAGATGACGGTGGCGACCGAGTCGGGGGTGACCGCCTCCCGGTGCCGGTGCACGACGTCGTCGTCGATGGCGGCGCCCGCGTCGTACAGCTCCTGCACGCAGCCGGAGTCCAGCTGCCACAGGCGCCGCAGGCCGGGCAGCCGGTCGATGACGGTGGCGATGGTCATCGCGTGGTCCTCGTGCTCGACGACCGCGGCCGTGACCTCCGCGTCGTGGAGCATCCAGAAGCACTGTTCGGCCGAGGAGGTCGGGTAGACGGGGACGACCTGGGCGCCGATGGTCCACAGCGCGAAGTCGAAGAGGGTCCACTCGTAGCGGGTACGGGACATGATCGCGACGCGGTCGCCGAACCGGATGCCCTGGGAGAGCAGGCCCTTGGCGAGGGCGAGGACCTCGTCGCGGAACTCCGCCGCGGTCACGTCCCGCCACTCGCCCCGTTCGTCCTTGCGGCCGAGCGCGATGTGGCGGGGGTCGTCCTGGGCGTGCCGGAAGACCACGTCGGCCAGACCGCCCACCGGCGGTGCCGACGCCGTCGCAGGAGTGGTGAACTCGCGCAAATCCCGCACCCCGCTTCCCATGGCCCCGCAGCGCCGTGAAAGCTACCCCACGCCGGGTCGGGGCGGGAGGGGTGCGGACGGTGGACGGCGCTCTCGTCGGCGCTGGTCAGTGCAGGAAAAAGGGCTCACATGCGGAAGGGTCGGACAGAAAACTGACCGTTGAGTAAGGTTCGGGGCCGTAATCTCCACCGAATCTGCCCGACCCGGTCACCGGGCCCGACGCCCCTCCGGAAGGGCCCGCGCCGCGCACGCCCCCGCTCCCCGAACAGCGCGGGAACGCCCGATTCCGTCACGGCGGCCCGGACCGGCCCGGTGGGGCGGTGCGCGGGCCCGTACCCCGCCGGTGCAGCCGGTCGCCGCCCGCCAGGACCGCCGCCGCCAGGGCGTCCGCCGCGCCCTGCGCGGACGTCCGGCGCCGGCCGTGCACCAGGACGAAGTCCACCCGGCCCAGCTCCGGCAGCCCCGACCGCTCGGGAACCCGGACCAGACCGGGCGGGATCAGCCCCCGCGTGTGCGCCATCACCCCGAGGCCCGCCCGCGCCGCCGCGACCAGACCGTTGAGGCTGCCGCTCGTGCACGCGATCCGCCACGCCCGCCCCTGCCGCTCCAGCGCCTCCAGCGCGCGGGCCCGGGTGATGCCCGGCGGCGGGTACACGATGAGCGGCACCGGGCGGTCGGCGTCCAGCCGCAGCCGTTCCGCGCCGATCCACACCAGCTCGTCGGTCCGGACCAGCTCCCCGCGCGGGTCCTCGGGCCGCCGCTTGGCCAGCACCAGGTCCAGCTTCCCGGCCGCCAGCTGCTCGTGCAGCGTGCCGGACAGCTCCACCGTCAGCTCCAGGTCGACCTCGGGATGGTCGTGCCGGAAGCCCTCGAGGATCTCCGGCAGCCGCGTCAGCACGAAGTCCTCGGAGGCGCCGAACCGCAGCCGGCCGCGCAGCCGCGTACCGGTGAAGAACGCTGTGGCCTGCTCGTGCACCTCCAGGAGCCGGCGTGCGAAGCCGAGCATCGCCTCGCCGTCCTCCGTCAGCTCCACCGAGTGCGTGTCGCGCGTGAACAGCGTCCGGCCCGTCGCGTCCTCCAGGCGCCGCACGTGCTGACTGACCGTGGACTGGCGCAGCCCGAGCCGCCGCGCGGCCTGCGTGAAGCTCAGGGTCTGCGCGACCGCCAGGAAGGTGCGCAGGTGGGAGGGGTCGTACACACCGACCACCGTACTCGCTCATCGCGGGCGGCGATAACAGTCAGAGCGGTATGACGGATTCCCGATCACGGCGGCGAGGAGCACGATGGAGGGGGGCCCTCCGGGCCGCCGCACCGATGGCAGCGAACGAGCAAGTGGAGCACCGTGAAACGCCTGGGATGGCCGAGCTGGATGCCGATCGACCCGTACATCCTGCTGCTGCTCGGGACGGTGGGCCTCGCCGCGCTCCTGCCGGCCCGCGGCACCGGCGCCGACGTGGCCTCCGGCGCCTCCACGGCCGCCATCGCCTTCCTCTTCTTCCTCTACGGCGCCCGCCTGTCCACCCGGGAGGCGCTGGACGGGCTGAAGCACTGGCGGCTGCACGTCACCGTCCTCGCCTGCACCTTCGTGGTCTTCCCGCTGCTCGGGCTGGCCGCCCGCGGCCTCGTCCCGGTGTTCCTCACCGAGCCGCTCTACCAGGGACTGCTCTTCCTCACCCTCGTCCCCTCGACCATCCAGTCGTCCATCGCCTTCACCTCCATCGCCCGCGGCAACGTGCCCGCCGCGATCTGCGCGGGCTCCTTCTCGTCCCTCGTCGGCATCGTCGTCACCCCGCTGCTCGCGGCCGCGCTGCTCGGCAGCACCGCCGGCGGCTTCGCCGCGGACTCCCTCGCCGAGATCGTGCTGCAACTGCTCGTCCCGTTCGTCTCCGGACAGCTGCTGCGGCGCTGGATCGGCGGGTTCGTCGCCCGGCACAAGAAGGCCCTCGGCTACGTCGACCGCGGCTCGATCCTCCTCGTCGTCTACACCGCGTTCAGCGAGGGCGTGGTCCAGGGCATCTGGCATCAGGTCCGCCCCGTCCGGCTCGCCGGACTCCTGGCCGTCGAGACCGTCCTGCTCGCCGTCATGCTGGCGCTGACCTGGTACGGGGCCAAGGCGCTGCGCTTCGGCCGGGAGGACCGCATCGCGATCCAGTTCGCCGGTTCCAAGAAGTCCCTCGCCTCCGGGCTGCCCATGGCGAGCGTTCTGTTCGGCGCGCACGCCTCCCTGGCGGTGCTGCCGCTGATGCTCTTCCACCAGATGCAGCTCATGGTCTGCGCGGTGATCGCCAAACGCCGCTCGCACGACCCGGCCCCGGACCCGGCCCCGGAATCCGGCTCCGCCCCACCCACGGCCACCGCGCCACGCCCCGCGGTCGACGCGGGCCCCCGCCGCGGCTGAGCGGAGCCCGGCGGCCGCCGGATCCGGCCGTACGGTCACCCCGTCCCGGCGACCGTGGCAGCCGGTCCGGCCGTGCGGTCACCCGATTCCGGCGACCGTGGCGGCAGGCGGGAGGACACCGCCCCAGGGGCGCGGGGAACTGCGCGACCAGCCACCCACGACCCGCACCCGCGCGCGACACGACCACAAGCCCCCCACACCTGGCGATCGACAACGGCGGCCCGCCGGAGGCCAGTGCGCGCCCGGCGCGCGCGCCCCGTTCACGGACCCGTCGGGCACGATTTCCCGTACGGACGGCTGACGGCGGATAACGTTCCGTCATGACCGCACCCCACGCGCTCGACCCCACGCGCACCGCGCTCGTCCTCGTCGATCTGATGGACCGGATCGTCGCGCTGCCCCTGGAGCCCCGCAAGGGCACCGACGTGCTGGACGCCGCCGGGGAACTGGCGGACGCGTTCCGGGCGGCCGGCGCCCTCGTCGTCCTCGTCCGCGTCGAGCGCCCCGGCGTCGCCGACCAGCCGCCCGGCAGCGACCTGGTGCACGGGCTGCTGCGCGACGGCGACGTGGAGGTCGTCAAACGGACCGTCGGCGGCTTCCAGGGCACGGGCCTGGACGACCGGCTGCGCCGGCGCGGCGTCACGACCCTGGTGTTCGGCGGCATCGCCACCAACCTCGGTGTCGAGTCCACCGCCCGCGCCGCCGCCGACCTCGGCTACGGCCTGGTCTTCGTCGAGGACGCGATGGCCGCGCTCACCGCTGCCGAGCACGAGGCGTCCGTACGGCTGGACTTCCCCCGGCTGGGCACGGTCGTGCGGGCCGGAGAGGTGCGGTTCACGGCCCGCTGAGGGCGCCGCCGACCGGTCCGGCGGGGTTTGCCGGGGCCGAGACGGGGCCCCTGCGGCGCAGGGGGCGCTCCCCGCCGGTCGGGGCCCCGCCGCCGTGCCGCGGGCGGCCGCCTCAGCCCCGTGCGGCCGCGGTCCGCAGGGCGATGCGGTCCTCACCCGCGTACACGTTCATGGAGCTGCCCCGCAGGAAGCCCACCAGCGTCAGCCCGGTCTCCGCGGCCAGGTCCACCGCCAGCGAGGAGGGCGCCGAGACCGCCGCCAGCACCGGGATGCCCGCCATCACCGCCTTCTGCGCCAGTTCGAAGGAGGCCCGCCCCGACACCAGCAGGATCGTCCGGGACAGCGGCAGACCGCCGTCGCGCAGGGCGCGCCCGACCAGCTTGTCGACCGCGTTGTGCCGGCCGACGTCCTCCCGGACGTCCAGCACCTCGCCGTCCTCGGAGAACAGGGCCGCCGCGTGCAGCCCCCCTGTCCGGTCGAAGACCCGCTGGGCGGCGCGCAGCCGGTCGGGGAGCTCCGCCAGCAGCTCCGGCGTGACCCGGACCGGGGGCGTGTCGGCGATGGGCCAGCGCGCCGTCGTACGGACCGCGTCCAGGCTCGCCTTGCCGCACAGGCCGCAGGAGGACGTGGTGTAGACGTTCCGTTCGAGGGTGATGTCGGGGAGCGTGACGCCGGGGGCGGTCCGTACGTCGACGACGTTGTAGGTGTTCACGCCGTCCGCCGTCGCCCCGGCGCAGTAGACGATGTTCAGGAGGTCGTCCGCGGAGGCCAGGACGCCCTCGCTGACCAGGAATCCGGCGGCGAGGGCGAAGTCGTCACCGGGCGTGCGCATGGTGATGGCGAGCGGTTTGCCGTTGAGCCGGATCTCCAGCGGCTCCTCCGCGACGAGCGTGTCCGGCCGGCTGGAGACCGCCCCGTCGCGTATCCGCAGCACCTTGCGTCGTTCGGTGACTCGTCCCATGTCGTGATCAGCCCCGGTTCTGTACGTGCTGGTAGCCGAAGCGGCCCTTGATGCAGAGATTGCCGTGGGTCACCGGGTTGTCGTGCGGTGAGGTGACCTTCACGATCTCATTGTCCTGCACATGGAGCGTGAGGTTGCAGCCCACCCCGCAGTAGGCGCACACGGTGGTCGTCCGGGTCTGCGCGGATTCATCCCAAGTGCCCGCCGCCCGTCGGTCGAACTCCGGCTTGGACGACAGCGCCCCCGTCGGGCAGACCTCGACGCAGTTCCCGCAGTAGACGCACGCCGAGTCGGTCAGCGGCGCGTCGTGCTCGACGGCGATCCGGGCGTCGAAGCCACGCCCCGCGACGGAGATCGCGAAGGTGTTCTGCCACTGGTCACCGCAGGCGTCGACGCACTTGTAGCAGAGGATGCACTTGTCGTAGTCACGGACGTAGAGGTCGTTGTCGACCCGGGGCTCCTCGTTCAGCCGGGCCGCGTCCGGACCGAACCGGTCCGGCTTCGCCTCGTACTCCTTCACCCATTCCGCAACCATTGGTGTCGTGGACAGGTCGACCGACGAAGCGAGGAGTTCGAGGACGATCCTGCGGCTGTGCCGGACGCGTTCGGTGCCGGTGCGGACCTCCATGCCGGGCTCCGCCCTGCGGGAGCACGCCGGGACCAGGGTGCGCGCGCCCTCCACCTCCACGACGCAGAGGCGGCAGGCGTTCTTCGGCGTGAGCGTGTCCCCGTGGCAGAGGGTCGGCACGTCCTTCCCGGCCGCCCGGCACGCGTCGAGGATCGTCGCGCCCTCGGGCGCGCGCACCGGCTCGCCGTCGAGGGTGAACTCCAGCAGCCGGCGCGGGATCCCCAGTGGTGTCACGGTCATTCGTACGCCCCCAAGCGGTCGATGGCGGATTCCACGGCGTTCCACGCGGTCTGGCCCAGACCGCAGATCGAGGCGTCCCGCATCGCCCGGCCGACCTCCCGCAGCAGGGCGATGTCGTCGGCGGCGGCCGCGCCCGTGCGCTCCACGATCCGGTGCAGCGCCTCCTCCTGGCGGACGGTCCCCACCCGGCACGGCACGCACTGCCCGCACGACTCGTCCCGGAAGAACTCCGCGATGCGCAGCAGCAGCCGGGGGAGCGGGACGGTGTCGTCGAAGGCCATCACCACCCCCGAGCCCAGCGTCGTGCCCGCCTCCCGCGTGCCCTCGAACGTGAGCGGGACGTCCGTCTCGTCGGGCCGTACGAAGCCGCCGGCCGCCCCGCCGAGCAGCACCGCCCGCAGCCCGTCGCGGACACCGGCCCGCGCCAGCAGCTCGCCCAGCGTCGCGCCGAACGGCAGCTCGTACACGCCCGGCCGCCGTACGCTGCCCGACACGCAGAACAGTTTGGGGCCGGTGGACCTCCCCGTGCCGACCGCCGCGTACGCCGGCGCGCCCATGGTCAGCACCGGCAGGACGTTGACCAGCGTCTCCACGTTGTTGGCCACCGTCGGCTTGCCGAACAGGCCCTTCTCCACCGGGAACGGCGGCTTGGAGCGCGGCTCGCCCCGCCGGCCCTCCAGGGAGTTGAACAGGGCGGTCTCCTCGCCGCAGATGTAGGCGCCCGCGCCGCGGCGGATCTCGATGTCGAAGGCGTAGCCCTGGCCGAGGACGTCGTCGCCGAGCAGTCCCCGCTCCCGCGCCCGGTCGACGGCGTGCCCCATGCGCTCGATCGCCCGCGGGTACTCGCCGCGCACGTACAGGTAGCCCCGGTGCGCGCCGACCGCGTACCCGGCGATCGTCATCGCCTCGACGAGCGCGTACGGGTCGCCCTCCATCAGCACCCGGTCCTTGAAGGTGCCCGGCTCGGATTCGTCGGCGTTGCACACCACGTAGTGCGGGTGGTCCGGCTGGGACGCGGTGGCCTGCCACTTGCGGCCGGTGGGGAAGGCGGCGCCCCCGCGCCCCACCAGCCCCGAGTCGGTGACCTCCCGGATGACGCCGGCGGGACCGAGCGCGAAGGCGCGGCGCAGCGCCGCGTACCCGCCGTGGGCGCGGTAGTCGTCGAGGGAGGCGGGGTCCACCACGCCGACGCGGCGCAGCAGCACCAGCCCCTCCTCGCCCGCCTGCGGGACCGCGGCCCGCGCGGGCGGCTCCTCGGGCGCGGAGTCCGGCGCGGTCGCGGCGAGCACGGCCTCCCGCACGGTCGCCGGTGCCGACACCGCCGTACGCGCCGGGTCGCCCGCCCTGATCGCGAGGGCGGCCGGGGCGCGTTCGCACAGGCCGAGGCAGGGGCTGCGCTCGACGTGGACGTCCGGGCCGAGGGCGGACTCGGCGCCGGCGCACAGCTCGCGGGCGCCGGCGGCGGTGCAGGCGAGGTCCGTGCACACGTGCAGGACCGTCGCGGGGCGGGGCCGGACGGAGAACATGGCGTAGAAGGTGGCGACGCCGTACGCCTCCGCGGGCGGTACGGTCAGACGGCGGCAGAGGTAGGCGAGGGCGCCCTCGCTGATCCAGCCGACCCGGTCGTTGATCGCGTGCAGCCCCGGCAGCAGCAGGTCGCGGCGGTCGCGGGCCGCCCGCCCGCCGCGCGCCCACCGGAGGTCCGCGTCGGACCGGTCCGCGCCCTCCCACGACGAGCCGGGAGGGCCCAGCAGGGCGTCGACGGCCGCCCGTTCGTCGTCGGTCGGCTTGCTGTCGCCGAAGTGCAGGTCCACCGCGTCACCTCACACCGTTCGGGGCCGGGAGCTTCTCGATCCGGATCGCCGACGCCTTGAACTCCGCCGTCCCCGCGATCGGGCAGTTCGCCTCGATCGTCAGCCGGTTGGTGTCCACCTCGTCCGGGAAGTGCATGGTCATGAAGGCCAGTCCGGGCCGCAGCGCGGTGTCGATCCACACCGGCGCCACCACGGATCCGCGCCGGGACGTCACCCGCACCCGTTCGCCGACCGCGACACCGAAGCGCTCCGCGTCCTCCGGGCACAGCTCGACGAACTCGCCGCGCCGCAGCGGGGAGGCGTAACCCCCGCTCTGCACCCCGGTGTTGTAGGAGTCCAGCCGCCTGCCGGTGGTGAGCCGGACCGGGTACTCCTCGTCGGTCAGGTCGACCGGCGGATCGTGCCGCACGAGCCCGAACGGCGCCCGCGGGCCGCGCTGTGCGGGTTCGGACTCCCACAACCGGCCGTGCAGGAAGGTCGGTTCGAGCCGTTCGGTGCTCGGGCACGGCCACTGGATGCCCTGGTGCTCCTCCAGCCGCTCGTACGTCATGCCGTAGTGGTCCGGGGAGACCGACCGCAGCTCGTTCCAGACGGTCTCGGCGTCGGCGTACTTCCAGTCGTGGCCGAGCCGGGCCGCCAGGTCGCAGAGGATGTCGATGTCCTCGCGCGCCTCGCCGGGGGGCGTCACGGCGCGGCGCACGCGCTGCACCCGCCGCTCGCTGTTGGTGGTCGTGCCCTCGGTCTCCGCCCATCCCGCGGTGGCGGGCAGCACGACGTCCGCCAGCTCGGCCGTCCTGGTGAGGAAGATGTCCTGCACGACGAGGAAGTCGAGGGCGTTCAGCCGCCGTACGGCCTGCTCGCTGTCGGCCTCCGACTGCGCCGGGTTCTCGCCGATGCAGTAGACGGCCCTCAGCGAGCCCTCCTCCATCGCCTCGAACATCTCCGTCAGGTTCATCCCGTAGTGCGGCTCGATGACGGTGTCCCAGGCCGTCTCGAACTTCAGCCGGGCGTCGGGGTCGAGGATGTCCTGGAAGCCGGGCAGGCGGTTGGGGATGGCGCCCATGTCGCCGCCGCCCTGCACGTTGTTCTGGCCGCGCAGCGGCTGGAGTCCCGAGCCGAGGCGCCCCACGTGCCCGGTGAGCAGGGAGAGGTTGATCAGCGCGCGGACGTTGTCGGTGCCGTTGTGGTGCTCGGTGATGCCGAGGGTCCAGCACAACTGGGCCCGCTCGGCCCGGGCGTAGGCGTGCGCCAGCTCCCGGATCGCGGCGGCCGGGACGCCCGTCACCTTCGAGGCCAGCGACAGCGTCCACGGCTCGACCAGCGCCCGGTACTCCTCGAAGCCGCTGGTCGCCCGCTCGATGAACGTCCGGTTCGCCAGACCGGCGTGGATGATCTCGCGGCCGATCGCGTGGGCCATCGGGATGTCGGTGCCGACGTCGAGGCCGAGCCAGCTCTCCGCCCACTCGGCGGTGGACGTCCGCCGCGGGTCGACCGCGTACATCCGGGCGCCGTTGCGGATGCCCCTCAGCACGTGCTGGAAGAAGATCGGATGCGCGAACCGGGCGTTGGAGCCCCACATCACGATGACGTCCGTGTGCTCGATCTCCTCGTACGACGACGTCCCCCCGCCGGAGCCGAACGCGGCCGACAGACCGGCGACGCTCGGCGCGTGACACGTCCGGTTGCAGGAGTCGACGTTGTTGGTGCCCATGACGACCCGGGCGAACTTCTGCGCCACGTAGTTCATCTCGTTGGTGGCGCGGGCGCAGGAGAACATGCCGAACGCGCCGCGCGCGGCGGCCAGGCCGCGCGCCGCCCGGTCCAGCGCCTCCTCCCAGCTCGCCTGCCGGAAGGGCTCGTCGCGGGAGTCGCGGACGAGCGGGTGGGTGAGCCGGGCGTAGGTCTTGGGGGTCCGGTCGCGTTTCCTCATGCGGCGCTCCTCAGCGCGAGCAGGTCCGAGATGGCGTGCACGGTGCGCAGGGTGGGCACCTCCACGCCGGTGATCTCCGCCAACTCGACGACCGCCGCGAGGAGGACGTCCAGTTCGAGCGGTTTGCCGCGCTCCAGGTCCTGGAGCGTGGAGGTGCGGTGGTCGCCGACGCGCTCCGCGCCCGCGAGCCGGCGCTCGATGGAGACGCCCACCTCGCAGCCGAGGGCCTCGGCGACGGCGAGCGTCTCGCGCATCATCGTCTCGATGACCCGCCGGGTGCCGCCGTGCAGGCACATCTGCCGCATGGTCGCGCGGGCGAGCGCGCTGATCGGGTTGAAGGAGATGTTGCCGAGCAGTTTGAGCCAGATGTCGTTGCGCAGGTCGGGCTCCACCGGGCACTTCAGCCCGCCCGCCGTCATGGCCCCGCTGAACTCCAGACAGCGCGCCGAGACGCTGCGGTCGGGCTCGCCGACGGAGAACCGGGTGCCCTCCAAGTGCCGTACGACGCCGGGGGCTTCGAGTTCGGTGGCGGCGTACACCACGCAGCCGACGGCCCGTTCGGGCGCGAGCACCGCACTGACCGCGCCGCCCGGGTCCACGCTCTCGACGCGGTGGCCGTCGTGGGGTCCGCCGTGCCGGTGGAAGTACCACCAGGGGATGCCGTTCTGGGCGGCGACCACCGCGGTGGTGCCGTGCAGCAGGGGCTCGATCAGCGGCCCGCACGCCGCGTACGAGTGGGCCTTGAGGCCCAGGAGGACGAAGTCGGCCGGGCCGATCTCGGCCGGGTCGTCGGTGGCGTGGGCGCGGGCGGTGAAGTCGCCCCGCTCGCTGAGCACCCGCACCCCGTGCCGCCTCATGGCCGCGAGATGCGGTCCACGGGCGACGAGGTGCACGTCGGCGCCGGCGCGATGGAGCGCGGCACCGACGTAGGCGCCGATCGCACCGGCGCCGAGGACTGCGACTTTCATGACGGTGGAGCTCCGTTCGGTCGAGGGTACCGAGGAACTGCCGAACGCTGTCGACTGAATATTGTCTACAGTATGGCGGTAGGGGCGGCAAGGGTCGGCGCAGCACCTGGGGAAAGCTTGGAAACCGGCCGGTCCGACCGTTCGGCGCACCCGGGGTACCGCTCACCGCACCCGCCCGACGCGCCTCCTTCTCAACTGCCGGAATCCTTCCTACCGTTCCGGACTCATGAGTCCCCCCGTCGCACCGCCCGGCTGGAGCCGCTGGCTCGTCCCCCCGGCCGCGCTCTCGGTCCACCTCTCCATCGGGCAGGCCTACGCCTGGTCCGTCTTCAAGCCACCGCTGGAGTCCGCGCTCGGCCTCACCGGCACCCAGAGCGCGCTGCCCTTCCAGCTCGCCATCGTCATGCTCGGCCTGTCCGCCGCGTTCGGCGGCACCCTCGTCGAACGCAACGGCCCGCGCTGGGCGATGACCGTCGCCCTGGTCTGCTTCTCGTCCGGCTTCCTGATCTCCGCGCTCGGCGCCGCCACCGAGCAGTACGGGCTGATCGTCCTCGGCTACGGCTTCGTCGGCGGCATCGGCCTGGGCATCGGCTACATCTCACCCGTCTCCACCCTGATCAAGTGGTTCCCGGACCGGCCCGGCATGGCCACCGGCATCGCCATCATGGGCTTCGGCGGCGGCGCGCTCATCGCCTCCCCCTGGTCGGCGCAGATGCTGGAGTCGTTCGGCGCCGACCCCTCCGGGATCGCGCTGGCCTTCCTCGTCCACGGGCTGGCGTACGCGGTCTTCATGACCCTGGGCGTGCTGCTGGTGCGCGTCCCGCGGGCCGCCGAGCCGGCCGCCGGCGCCGGGGCGGGCGCCCCGCGAGGCGTGCAGGTCTCGGCCCGCAGCGCCGTGCGCACCCCCCAGTTCTGGTGCCTTTGGGTCGTGCTCTGCACGAACGTGACCGCCGGCATCGGCATCCTGGAGAAGGCCGCCCCGATGATCACGGACTTCTTCGCCGACAGCTCCACCCCCGTCTCCGTGACGGCCGCGGCCGGCTTCGTCGCCCTGCTGTCGGCGGCCAACATGGCGGGCCGCATCGGCTGGTCGTCCAGTTCCGACCTGATCGGACGCAAGAACGTCTACCGCGTGTACCTGGGCGTCGGCGCCCTGATGTACGCCCTGATCGCCCTGTTCGGGGACTCCTCCAAGCCGCTGTTCGTCCTGTGCGCGCTGGTGATCCTCTCCTTCTACGGCGGCGGCTTCGCCACGATCCCCGCCTACCTCAAGGACCTGTTCGGCACCTACCAGGTCGGCGCGATCCACGGGCGGCTGCTCACCGCCTGGTCCACCGCGGGCGTCCTCGGCCCGCTGATCGTGAACTGGATCGCCGACCGGCAGGAGGAGGCCGGCCGGCACGGCGCGTCCCTCTACACCCTGTCCCTGTTCATCATGATCGGGCTGCTCGCCGTCGGCTTCGTCGCCAACGAACTCGTCCGGCCCGTCCACGCCCGCCACCACCACGTCCCCGCCCCGAGAGAGGCCGCCGATGCCGCCCGAGCCCAGCCCCAGCAGCCCGAGTCCGCCTGACCTCCCCGGCTCCGGACCCCGCCCGGACGGAGGGACCCCCCTGCCGCTGGTCGCCTTCGTGTGGCTGTGGGTGGGGGCGCCCCTCGCCTACGGCCTCTACGAGCTCGTACGCAAGGCGACGCAGCTGTTCACCGGGTAGGCGGGCGGCGGGCAGCGGGCGGCGGGCGGCGGCCGACCGTCGCCCGTTCGGGGGATGGACTGATCGGGTGTCCGACGGTTATAGGGAAGCCGACAACCCGGACGCCCGTTTCCTGTCGCTTCACGCGCCCTCGTACCCGTGAGTCACTGATCAGACTGGTGGATCCCGCTACCCGAGGCACCGAGGGGATCACCCAATGACTGGCTCGCGCATCGCCGCCGTCGGCCACTACCAGCCCGCGAGGATCCTCACCAACGAGGACCTGGCGGGCCTGGTCGACACCAGTGACGAGTGGATCAGGAGCCGGGTGGGCATCCGCACGCGCCACATCGCCGGCCCCGACGAACCCGTGGACGAGCTCGCCGCGCACGCCGCCGCCAAGGCCCTTGCGGCCGCCGGGCTCACGCCCGCCGACATCGACCTGGTGCTGGTCGCGACCTCCACCGCCGTCGACCGCTCACCCAACATGGCCGCCCGGGTCGCCGCCCGCCTGGGCGTGCCGAGCCCGGCCGCCATGGACGTCAACGTCGTGTGCGCCGGGTTCACCCACGCGCTGGCCACCGCCGACCACACCGTACGGGCGGGCGCCGCGAGCCGGGCGCTGGTCATCGGCGCCGACAAGATGTCCGAGGTCACCGACTGGACCGACCGCACCACCTGCGTCCTCGTCGGCGACGGGGCCGGCGCCGCCGTGGTCGAGGCCTGTCCGGCCGGCGCCGAGCCCGGCATCGCCCCCGTGCTGTGGGGATCGGTGCCCGAGATGGGACACGCGGTGCGCATCGAGGGGCAGCCCGCCCGGTTCGCCCAGGAGGGACAGAGCGTCTACCGCTGGGCCACCACCCGGCTGCCCCCGCTCGCCCGCGAGGCGTGCGAGCGCGCCGGACTCACCCCGGCGGACCTCGCCGCCGTGGTCCTGCACCAGGCGAACCTGCGCATCATCGAACCCCTCGCCGCGAAGATCGGCGCCGTGAACGCCGTCGTCGCCCGGGACGTCACCGACTCCGGCAACACCTCCGCCGCCAGCATCCCCCTCGCCTTCTCCAAGCTGGTCGAGCAGGGCGCGATCTCCACCGGCGACCCCGTGCTGCTGTTCGGCTTCGGCGGGAACCTGTCGTACGCCGGGCAGGTCGTGCGCTGCCCGTGAGCGCGGGGGGCCGCCACCGAGGGGCGCACGGCCCGGTGTGACGAGGGCGACTGTTCCCGGCCCTGGCTACAGTGAGCCGTAGACTGTAGACGAAAGACAATCGATACTGGCTTTCCGGCCGCCGGCCCCGGCGCTGCCCAGGAGGGGGACCGACGATGTTGTCGACAGGACTGCCGCAGGGTGCGGTGCCCAGGCTCGAACGCCCCGGCCCGCTGCGCGAGCGCGTCTACGAAGCCCTGCTCGAACTCATCACCACCCGCGCCCTGCAACCCGGCCAGCACCTCGTCGAGAGCGAACTCGCCGGGCACCTCGGCGTCTCCCGCCAGCCCGTGCGCGAGGCCCTGCAACGGCTGAACACCGAGGGGTGGGTCGACCTGCGGCCCGCCCAGGGCGCGTTCGTGCACGTGCCCACCGAGGAGGAGGCCGACCAGCTCCTCACCGTGCGCACCCTGCTGGAGGCCGAGGCGGCCCGGCTCGCCGCCGCGCACGCAGACCCGGCCGGCGTCGACGCCCTGAACGAACTGCTCGCCCAGGGCATGGGAGCCGTCGCCTCCGACGACGTGGACGCCGCCGTCGCCCTCAACGCCCGTTTCCACGCCAAGGTGATGGAACTCGCGGGCAACGCGGTCCTCGCCGAACTGGCGGCGCAGGTCGACCGGCGGGTCCGCTGGTACTACACGCCCGTCGCCCGGCAGCGCGGACAGCAGTCCTGGGAGGAGCACCGCGACCTCATCGCCGCCATCGCGGACGGCGACGAACAGCGCGCCACCCGGCTCATGCGCGAGCACACGGAGCACACGCGCCGCTCGTACCACGCCCGCCAGGAGGCATAGCCCGGCGGACGGGCCCCCGCCCGCCGGGCTACACGCCTCGCGGGCGGGCCCCCGCCCGTGCCGACGCCCTCGAGGCGGCCCTCCCCGTGCCCGGGGGAGGGCCGCCTCGAGGGAACGGCCGTGCCGGTCTCAGCCGGACCGGTGGTGGGGACGGTGCGCGGCGACGGGGTCCGCCGGCGGTCCGTTCGCGACGGGACCGTACGTCATGTCACGCGGTCTCCTCCCCGAGCGGCTGCGGGTTGGGGACGACCTTGCGGGCCTGCGGCCGGCCCGGGGCCTTCAGGAAGAGCGCCAGCACCGCGGAGGCCAGCCCGATCGAGCCGGCGATCACGAACGCGCCCTCGTAGTCCCACGCGCCGACCACGACCGCGCCCATGCCGGAACCCACGAGACCCGAGATGAGCTTCGAGCTGTAGACCATCCCGTAGTTGGAGGCGTTGTTGTTCTCCCCGAAGTAGTCCGCCGTCATGGCCGCGAACAGCGGGAAGATCGCGCCGCCCCCGAAGCCGGACACCATGGAGCAGAACAGGAAGAACGGCATGCTGCCCATCTGCCCGGAGACCAGCACCCCGAACTGGGCGGTGCCGAGCACCAGACAGACGATGATCAGCGTGTTGCGGCGGCCGAACCGGTCGGAGATCCAGCCGATCACCCCGCGCCCGGTGCCGTTGACGATCGCCTTCAGGGACATCGCCGTGGCCACGATCCCGCCGGCGAAGCCCATGTCCTTGCCGAACGGCACCTGGAAGGCGATGCCGAAGATGTTGATGCCGGCCGTGCACAGCAGACAGAACCACATCATCCACAGGACGGGGGTACGGGAAGCCTCCCTCGGGGTGTACTGCTTGACCGCCGGCGGGTTCTTCTCCAGCGCCCGGCGGATCTTCGGGTCGTCGGTCATCCGGAGCGGATCGACGTGCGCGGGCCACCAGTTCTTCGGCGGGTCCTTGAAGAACCAGCCGGCGACGGCGACGACCGAGCAGCAGATCAGACCGACCGTCACCAGGACGCCCTGGTAGTTGCCCAGGTCCATGTACGAGGTGAACAGGAACACGAAGGGCACCGAGCCGTAGGCGAAACCGCCGTTGACCATGCCGGTCTTGCCGCCCTTGCGTTCCGGGTACCACTTGCCGACCATGTTCACGCAGGTCGCGTAGACGAGGCCGGCGCCGATGCCGCTGAACATGCCGAAGCCTATGTAGGCGACGATCACGTGCGGCGCGAACGCCAGCGACAGATAGCCGCAGACCGTGCCCAGCGCGCCCAGCATCATCGCGTACCGGGCGGGGAGCCTGCCGCTCTCCCGCAGCTGCCCGGCGGGGAAGGCGACGGCCGCCTGGAAGAAGACCCAGACGCCCATCAGCCAGAAGATGTGCCCGCTGTTCCACAGGTGGGCCTCGTGCAGGGTGTCCTCGGCCGAGGTGAACGCGTACTCCGAGGAGCTGATGCCCAGCATGCCCATCCACGGGAAGAGCACCATGGTCCAGCGCGGCCGTCCCATGATGTCCCGGTCGGTCTCACCGATCCGGTACACCCGGCCGTTGCGGTCCGCCACCTCCCGGTAGGGAAGTGACGTCGAGAAGTCGGTGGTTGTCATGTGTGTCGCACCCCTTGCGTCGAAAGATCTGGCCAGCGCCCCCTGTCCCATGCCTTTCGTGTGCGCACTGGGTCCCGGGGCCGGCCGACGCGCACCGTCGGCCGGCCCCGCACCGTGATCACGTCATGAACCGCCCCCCAACAACCCCGCCGCGCGCGCCCACCGGTACTTGGCGCCGAGCACGGCCACCGGCTTCTCGGTCGTGTACGGGTACGCGACGACGCCCCGCTCGTACAGGTACTGGCAGGCCTCCTCGACCTCCACGTCCCCCGCGAGCGACGCCACCACGGGCTTGACGACGCCGCGCTCGCGGAACTCGGCCACCACACGCGCGGTGAGCTCCGCGAAGACCATCGGCGGGGTGACGATGGTGTGCCAGTAGCCGAGGACGAGCGCGTGGACGCGCGGGTCCTCCAGGCCCAGCCGGATCGTCGCCTCGTACGTCGACGGCGGCTCGCCGCCCGTGATGTCGACCGGGTTGCCCGCCGCCCCGAACGGCGGGATGAACGCCCGGAACGACGCGTCCAGGTCCGGCGGGATCTCCATCAGCGTGAGGCCGTTGTCGGTCACCGCGTCGGACAGCAGCACCCCGCTGCCGCCCGCGCCCGTGATGATCACGACGTTGTCCCCCCGGGGGGTGGGCAGCACCGGCAACGCGCGCGCGTACTCCAGCATGTCGTTCAGGCCGGGCGCCCGGATGACACCGGCCTGCCGCAGGATGTCGTCGTACACGGCGTCGTCGCCCGCGAGGGCCCCGGTGTGCGATCCGGCGGCCTTCGCCCCCGCCGCCGTGCGCCCCGCCTTCAGGACGACGACCGGCTTCCTCGGCACGGTCGCCCGCGCGGCCTCCACGAAGGCGCGCCCGTCCTTGAGGTCCTCCAGGTGCATGGCGATGCACTCGGTGCGCGGGTCCTCGCCGAACCAGGTCAGCAGGTCGTCCTCGTCCAGGTCCGACTTGTTGCCGAGGCCCACGATCGCCGACACGCCCGTCTTCGTGGTCCGCGCGAACCCCAGGATGGCCATCCCGATGCCACCGGACTGCGAGGTCAGCGCCACCCCGCCCTTGACGTCGTACGGCGTGCAGAACGTGGCGCACAGGTCCTGCCAGGTCGAGTAGTAGCCGTAGATGTTTGGCCCGAGCAGCCGGACGCCGTGCCGTTCGGCGATCGCCACGATCTCCGCCTGGAGCCCGTGCTCGCCGGTCTCCGCGAACCCGGAGGGGATCAGCACGGCGTTCGGGATCCCCTTGCGCCCCACCTCCTCCAAAGCGGAGGCCACGAACCGGGCGGGGATCGCGAAGACCGCCACATCCACCTCACCGGGAACGTCGGTGACACTCTTGTACGCCTTGCGGCCGAGGATGTCATCGGCCCGCGGGTTCACCGGGTGGATGTCCCCGGCGAAACCGCCGTCGACGAGGTTGCGCATCACCGAGTTGCCGATCTTGCCCTGCTCGTTGGAGGCGCCGATCACGGCGACCGACGACGGCTGCATCAGCCGGCGCATCGAGGTGAGGATCTCCTCGCGCGAGTACGTCCGCCGCGGCTTCGGAACGGACCGCGCGAGGATGACCCGGATGTCGGCGGCGACCGCCCCCTCCGGCGTCGCGATCACCGGGTTGAGGTCCACCTCCGCGATCTCCGGGAAGTCCGCGACGAGTTGGGACACCCGCCGGATCTGCTCGGCGACCGCCCACCGGTCCACGGCCGGCGCGCCGCGCACCCCGCGCAGGATCTCCGCCGACCGGATCGAGTCCAGCATCGACAGCGCCTCGTCGGCGTCCACGGGCGCGAGCCGGAACGTGACGTCCTTGAGGACCTCCACCAGCACCCCGCCGAGCCCGAAGGCCACGACCTTCCCGAACGTCGGGTCCGTCACCGCGCCGACGATGACCTCCTGCCCCCGGGGCAGCAGCTCCTGCACCTGGACGCCGTCGATCCGGGCGTCCGCGTCGTACGCCCGCGCGTTCTCCACGATGCGGTGGAACGCCGCCCGTACGTCCGCGGCCCCCTCGACCCCGACGATCACACCGCCCGCGTCGGTCTTGTGCAGGATGTCCGGTGAGACGATCTTCATCACCACGGGTCCGCCGAAGCGCGCCGCGGACGCCACGGCCTCCTCGACGTCCCGCGCCAGCTCCTCGCCCGGTACGGCGATCCCGTACGCGTCCGCGACCACCTTGCCCTCGGGCGCGGTCAGCGCGGTCCGCCCCTCGGCGCGCACCGCGTCGAGCAGTGCGCGCACCCGCAGCACCCGGTCCTCGGCCATCACGTCAGATCACCCCGTTCGACTTGAGCAGGCGCAGTTCCTCGTCCCCGAGGCCGAGTTCGCCGACGTAGACCTCTTCGTTGTGCTCGCCCAGCAGCGGCGAACCGCTCACCTCGACGGGGGAGTCGGAGAGCTTGAGCGGGCTGCCGACGGTCACGAACTCGCCCCGCTGGGGGTGGGGGACGCGCACCACCATCTCGTTGGCGGCCAGCGACGCGTCCTCGATGATCTCCTTGGTGGACAGGATCGGCCCGCACGGGATGTCGTGGGCGTTGAGCCGCTCCAGCACCTCCCACTTGGGCAGCGTCGAGGACCACTCCTCGATCAGCTGGAACATCTTGTTCAGCTGGGGCAGCCGGGCCTCCGGCGTCGCCCACTCGGGGTCGTCGGCCAGTTCGGGCCGGCCGATGAGCTCGCTGAGCGGCCGCCAGCCGACGGGCTGCACGATGACGTACACGTAGTCGTTCGGGCCGCCCGGCGCGCACTTGACCGCCCAGCCGGGCTGGCCGCCGCCGGAGGCGTTCCCGGACCGGGGGACCTCGTCGCCGAAGTCGTCGTTGGGGTACTCGGCGAGCGGGCCGTGGGCCAGGCGCTGCTGGTCGCGCAGCTTCACCCGGCAGAGGTTGAGCACGGCGTGCTGCATGGCCACGTTGACCCGCTGGCCGCGCCCGGTGCTCTCGCGCTGGAACAGCGCCGCGAGGATCCCCGCCACGGCGTGGACACCCGTGCCCGAGTCACCGATCTGCGCCCCCGTCGCCAGCGGCGGCCCGTCCTCGAAGCCGGTGGTCGCCATCGACCCGCCCATGGCCTGCGCGACGACCTCGTACGCCTTGAAGCCGGTGTACGGGCCCTCGCCGAACCCCTTGATGGAGGCGTAGACGATCCGCGGGTTGATCTCCCGGATGCGGTCCCAGGTGAAGCCCATCCGGTCGACCGCGCCCGGACCGAAGTTCTCCACCATCACGTCCGAACGCCGGATCAGCTCGGTGAGGATCTCCTTGCCGCGCTCGGTCTTGGTGTTGAGGGTGATGCTCCGCTTGTTGCAGTTGAGCATCGTGAAGTAGAGGGAGTCGACGTCCGGGAGGTCGCGCAACTGCTTGCGCGTGATGTCACCGGAGGGCGCCTCCAGCTTGACGACGTCCGCGCCGAGCCAGGCGAGCAGCTGCGTCGCCGACGGCCCGGACTGGACGTGCGTCATGTCCAGGACGCGGATGCCTTCGAGGGCCTTGGTCATGACCGGCGCTCCTCACTTGTACATGGTCTGGTTCATGGTTCCGGGGGCGTACGCGTCGGGGTCGACCCAGACGTTGATCAGCGAGGGCTTCCCGGACTCGCGGGCGCGCCGCAGCGCGGGGCCGATGTCGGCGGGGTCGCGGACCTCCTCGCCGTGGCCGCCCAGCATCCGTGCGAACTGGTCGTAGGGGACGTCGCCGAGGGTGTTGCCGACCCGCTCGCGCTCCTTGCCGTACTTGGCGGCCTGGCCGTAACGGATCTGGTTCATCGAGGAGTTGTTGCCGACGACGCCGACGAACGGCAGGTCGTAGCGGACGAGGGTCTCGAAGTCCCAGCCGGTCAGGGAGAAGGCGCCGTCGCCGAAGAGGGCGACGACCTCCTTGTCGGGCCGCGCCTGCTTGGCGGCGAGCACGAAGGGGACGCCGACGCCGAGGGTGCCCAGCGGCCCCGGGTCCATCCAGTGGCCCGGCGACTTGGGCTGCACGACCTGCCCGGAGAAGGTGACGATGTCGCCGCCGTCGCCGATGTACACCGAGTCCTCGGTGAGGAAGTCGTTGATCTCGCTCACTAGGCGGTACGGGTGGATGGGGGAGGCGTCCGACCTCAGCTGCGGCAGCCGCTTGTCGAGCGCGCTCTGCTCGGCCGCGCGCAGCTCGTCGAGCCACTCCTTGCGCTTCGACGCGCCCCCGTCGATCCGCCCCGAGGCCGCCTCGGTCACCGACTTCAGCACCAGTCCGGCGTCGCCGACGATGCCGAGGTCGATGTCGCGGTTCTTGCCGACGGTGCGGTAGTCGAGGTCGATCTGGACGACGGTCGCGTCCGGCGACAGCCGCTTGCCGTAGCCCATGCGGAAGTCGAAGGGCGTGCCGACGACGACGATGACGTCGGCGTTGGCGAAGGCGTACCGGCGGGAGAGCTGGAAGTGGTGCGGGTCGCCCGGCGGCAGCGTGCCGCGGCCGGCGCCGTTCATGTACGCGGGGACGTTGAGCGTGCGGACCAGCTCGACGGCCGCCTCGGTGCCGCGGGTCGTCCACACCTGGCTGCCCAGCAGGACGGCCGGCTTCTCGGCGTGCACCAGGAGGTCGGCGAGCCTCTCGACCGCCTCGGGGTCGCCGGGCGAACGGGTGGAGGCGCGGTAGGCGCCGGGCCGCGGCACGCGTGCCTTCGCCGCCGGCACCTTGGCGTCGAGCACGTCGCGCGGGATCTCCAGGAAGGAGGGGCCGGGCGCGCCGTGGTAGCACTCGCGGAACGCCATGGACACCATGTCCGCCGCGCGGGCCGTGTCCGGCACGGTCGCCGAGAACTTGGTGATGGGCGCCATCATGTCGACGTGCGGCAAATCCTGGAGCGACCCCATCTTGTGCTGGGTGAGCGCCCCCTGACCGCCGATCAGCAGCATGGGGGACTCCGCGCGGAAGGCGTTGGCGACGCCGGTGACGGCGTCGGTGGTGCCGGGGCCGGCCGTGACGACCGCGCAGCCCGGCCTGCCGGTGATGCGCGCGTAGCCGTCGGCGGCGTGGGCGGCGACCTGCTCGTGGCGGACGTCGACGACTTCTATGCCCTCGTCGACGCAGCCGTCGTAGATGTCGATGATGTGGCCGCCGCAGAGGGTGTAGATGCGGTCGACCCCCTCGGCCTTGAGCGCCTTGGCAACGAGATGACCACCGGAGATCACGTCCTGGGTGTCGTCGGGCATGACGAAGTCCCGTCCCTTCGTAGGGGTTGGAGGGGCTCACGCGGTACGTTCGTACATTGCATACAGTCGACGAATACTGTATGAATCTCGTTATCCCGCATCCGGTGGGAGGTGTCCAGGGGGTGCGCGGCACTTTCGGTCGGCTTGACTCCGGCTTTGACATCGGGCTTCGGCAGCGCTTCGGCGCCGGCTTGGGCAGGGCTACGACGTCGGCTTCGGCGTCGGCCTCGGCAGGGGCTTCGGTGTCGGTTCCGGCGTCGGCATCGGCGCTTCGGCATCAGCTTCGGCATCGGCTTTGACTTCGCAGACGGGAGCCGGGATGGACCTGTACGAACACCAGGCAAGGGACCTCTTCGAGCGGCACGGCATCGTGGTGCCGGCGGCCGAGGTGACCGACTCGCCCCGCCGGGCGCGCGAGATCGCCCGCCGGCTCGGCGGCCGCGTCGTCGTCAAGGCGCAGGTCAAGACCGGGGGGCGCGGCAAGGCGGGCGGAGTCAAGCTCGCCGCCGACCCGGCCGCCGCCGAACTCACCGCCCGTCAGATCCTCGGCATGGACATCAAGGGGCACACGGTCGGCACGGTGATGCTGGCCCGGCCCGTCGACATCGACAGCGAGTTCTACGTCTCCTACGTCCTGGACCGCGCGGCCGGCCGCTTCCTCGCCATCGCCTCCGCCGAGGGCGGCACGGAGATCGAGGAGGTCGCCGCGACCCGGCCCGAGGCCGTCGCCCGGGTGCCGATCGACCTGGCGGAGGGCGTGACCTCGGCGAAGGCGGCCGAGATCGCTGCCGCGGGGGGCCTGCCGCCGCAGACCGTCGACGTCCTGGTCCGGCTCTGGCAGGTCCTGGTGCGCGAGGACGCCCTCCTCGTCGAGGTCAACCCGCTCGTGCGCACCCCGCGGGGGCAGCTCGTCGCCCTGGACGGCAAGGTCACCCTCGACGACAACGCGGCCTTCCGGCACGCCCGCTGGGGCGGCGACAGCACCGGGCCCACGGACCCGCTGGAGGCCGCGGCCGCCGCCAAGGGGCTCCACTACGTCAGGCTCGACGGCGAGGTCGGCGTCATCGGCAACGGCGCCGGCCTGGTGATGTCGACCCTCGACGTGGTCGCCGGCTGCGGCGCCCGCCCCGCGAACTTCCTCGACATCGGCGGCGGGGCGTCCGCCCGGATCATGGCCGACGGACTCTCGGTCGTCCTGTCGGACCCGGCCGTGAAGTCGGTCCTCGTCAACGTCTTCGGCGGCATCACCGCCTGCGACGCGGTCGCCGAGGGCATCGTGCGCGCCCTGGACACCGTACGGCTGACCCGGCCGCTCGTCGTACGGCTCGACGGCAACAACGCGGCCGAGGGGCGGGCCGTCCTCGACGCCCACCGGCACCCGCTCGTCGAGCAGGCCACCACCATGGACGGCGCCGCCCGCCGCGCCGCCCACCTCGCCACCACAGCCTGAGGAGACCGCACACCATGGCCATCTACCTCACCAAGGAGAGCAAGGTCCTCGTCCAGGGCATGACCGGCGGCGAGGGCATGAAGCACACCCGGCGGATGCTCGCGGCCGGCACCGACGTGGTCGGCGGGGTCAACCCGCGCAAGGCGGGCCGCACCGTCGGCTTCGACGAGCGGACGGTCCCCGTCTTCGGATCGGTCGCCGAGGGCATCGAGGCGACCGGCGCGGACGTGAGCGTCGTCTTCGTCCCGCCCGCCTTCGTCAGGCCGGCGGTCACCGAGGCCGCCGACGCCGGGATCGGGCTCGCCGTCGTCATCACCGAGGGCGTCCCGGTCCACGACTCCGTCGCCTTCACGGCGTACGCCACGGCGCGCGGCACCCGGGTCATCGGCCCCAACTGCCCCGGCCTGATCAGCCCGGGCCAGTCCGACGCCGGCATCATCCCGGCCGACATCGCCAAGCCCGGGCGGATCGGACTGGTCTCCAAGTCCGGCACGCTCACCTACCAGCTCATGTACGAACTGCGGGACGTCGGCTTCTCCACGTGCGTCGGCATCGGCGGCGACCCGGTCGTCGGCACCAGCCACATCGACTGCCTGGCCGCCTTCCAGGACGACCCCGACACCGAGCTGATCGTGCTCATCGGCGAGATCGGCGGCGACGCCGAGGAACGGGCCGCCGCGTACGTCCGCGACCACGTCACCAAGCCGGTCGTCGGCTACATCGCGGGCTTCACCGCGCCCGAGGGCCGGACAATGGGCCACGCCGGCGCGATCGTCTCCGGGTCCTCGGGGACGGCGCGGGCGAAGAAGGAGGCGCTGGAGGCGGCCGGCGTGCGCGTGGGCGACACACCGACGGAGACCGCCCGGCTCGTCCTCGCCGCACTGGCGGAGGGGACGCCCCCGCCCGCGTGACGCGGGGCCGCGCCCACCGCCGGTTCCATCGTCGGCCGACGCCCGCGTCCTCTCTCCGGTCGGCCGACGCCCTTGTCCTCATTTACGTCCTCTCGACCGTGCACCGAGAGCGGAGCATCCCCATGGCCACCACCTCCACCCCCGCCCCCGTCACCACCCCCACCCTCAAATCGGGCACGTCCTGGGCCGACGCCTGGCGCCGCTGCCTCGCCGCGGCCCCCGAGGCCTTCCGTGACGACCGGGTCCTCAACCTCTGGAACGGCACCTGGCAGGCGGACGGCCGGGCACTGCCCGCCACCAGCCCGGTCGACGGACGCCCCGTGGCCGGCCCGCCCCGCCTGGACGCGGCCACGGCCCACCGGGCGGTCCGGGCCTCCCTGGACCAGCACCGCGCCTGGCGGCACCTCCCCCTCGCGGAACGCCGCGCCCGCATCGCGGCCACCCTGGACGCCCTCGCCGCCCACCGCGAACTCCTCGCGCTCCTGCTCGTCTGGGAGATCGGCAAGCCCTGGCGGCTCGCGCGGGCCGACGTCGACCGGGCCGTCGACGGGGTGCGCTGGTACCTCGACGGAATCGAGGAGATGCTCGCCGGGCGGGCCCCGCTGGACGGCCCGGTGTCCAACATCGCCAGCTGGAACTACCCGATGAGCGTGCTCGTGCACGCGGTACTGGTCCAGGCGCTGGCGGGCAACGCGGCCATCGCCAAGACCCCGACCGACGGCGGTGTCGCCTGCCTGACCCTGGCCTGTGCCCTCGCCGCCCGCGAGGGCGTCCCCGTCAGCCTGGTCAGCGGCGGCGGGGGCGAGCTGTCGGAGGCGCTGGTGCGGGCGCCCGAGATCGGCTGCGTGTCCTTCGTCGGCGGCCGCGACACCGGCGCCGCGGTGGCCACGGCCGTGGCCGACCTCGGCAAGCGCCACATCCTCGAACAGGAGGGACTCAACACCTGGGGCGTCTGGAACGTCTCGGACTTCGACGCCCTCGCCGCGGTCGTCCCCAAGCTCTTCGACTACGGCAAGCAGCGCTGCACGGCGTACCCGCGCTTCGTCGTCCAGCGTGAGCTGTTCGACTCCTTCCTCGCCGCGTACCTCCCGGCGGTGCGCACGCTGACGGTCGGACACCCCCTGGCGGTCGAACGGCCGGACGACCCCTTCCCGCGGCTGGACTTCGGGCCGCTCATCAACGCGGCCAAGGCGAAGGAACTGCGCGACCAGGTCGCCGAGGCCGTCGACCGCGGTGCCGTCCCGCTGTACCGCGGGACACCCGACGGAGCCCGCTTCCTGCCCGGCCAGGACACCTCGGCCTACGTCCAGCCCGTCACGCTCCTCGAACCGCCGCCGTCCTCCCCGCTGCACCACGCGGAACCCTTCGGCCCGGTCGACACCATCGTCCTGGTCGACACCGAGGCGGAACTGCTGGCCGCCATGAACGCGTCCAACGGCGCCCTCGTCGCCACCCTCTCCACCGACGACCGCGCCACCTACGACCGGCTGGCCCCGCAGATCCGCGCCTTCAAGGTCGGCCACGGCACCCCCCGCTCCCGCGGCGACCGCGACGAGCTCTTCGGCGGCCTCGGCGCGTCCTGGCGCGGTGCCTTCGTCGGCGGCGAGCTGCTGGTGCGGGCGGTCACCCGGGGGCCGGCGGGGGAGCGGCTGCCGGGGAACTTCCCGGAGTACCGGTCGATGCCCTGACCGCGCGGGCGGCCCCGCCCCCCCCGGCACCCCGTCCCCGGCAGCGGGGTGCCGGGGACGGGGCGTCCGGGGGCGGGCCGCCGGGGCGGCGGATACGCAGGTGAAAGGCACTCCCAAAGCTTGGTATTGTTGTCCATGTCGCCGCGGGGAACACCCGAACGGCGGCAGACACCTGGTCCGGGTGGCGGAATGGCAGACGCGCTAGCTTGAGGTGCTAGTGCCCTTTATCGGGCGTGGGGGTTCAAGTCCCCCCTCGGACACTCATCACTCACCGTATCCAGCGGATCCCGCTCGGTGAGCGCGATGCCGACTGGTGGACGCGACCCGTATCCGGGATTACCGGATGCGGGTTCTGTCGTCTCTGTCCTCTGTATGTCCTCTGCATTTCCTGAGAAGAGTCCGTACGTCTCGGTTGCCCCCCGAATGTCGCCGAAGCGCGTTTATCGCTTGTCCCGTCGGCGACCGTCGTGACCTCTGTCGACGCGTTCACTGACAGGCCGTCAATGTTCATCTTTCACGCCCATGTTGGCGATCGGTGGCGTCATGGTGTGGTGATACGATCACCGCGCTTGTAGAGCGGGCGGATGGGTGCAGGACATCCCCGACTACGGGGACGGTCCGGGCGGTGACCCCGGTGCGGGCGTCCGCCGGTCCACCCGCATTGACGGGAATGCAGCAACTGGCCGTCAGTCGCCTGAAGAGAGTCTTATGACTGATTACATACAGAACCCGGTACTCTGGGCTCTCCTCGTCGCCGTGTTCGTCGCAGTCGCCCTCATTGTTCGTCAGCGCAGGGCGACGCGGACGTTAAGGCAGGAGTTCGCAGATCTCCGGAATCGGCACACCGAGCTGGAGAACGGGTACGCGAAATCCGTCGAGGCAGCGCAGGAAAGAGCCGAAGAGGCAACGAAAACAGTCCTGAAATCCGCCATGCGGACGCTTCAGGGCCTCGCCGCGGAGCAGCAGTTGATTGTCTCCCGGCTCCAGAACAAGTACGGCGAGTCGGTCATTCTCCAGGACCTTCTGGAGATCGACCACACGAACTCCCAGTTCGGTCGCCGTGCCCAGTCCATCGCCGTGCTCTGCGACGGCTGGCTGGGCCGCCAGCGCGATGTGGCCTCCGTCTACGACGTGGTCCGCAGCGCACAGGGCAGAATCCGCCATTACCGGCGGGTGGAAATTCTTTCGCAGGTGGACTTCGGCATCACGAGCCGCGCCGTCGAACCGGTGGCGCTGGCCCTCGCCGAACTCCTCGACAACGCCACCAGCTATTCCAGCCCGGACACCGTCGTCGAGATCAACATCCGCACCGTGCCCAAGGGCATCTGCATCGTCGTCGACGACGCCGGTGTCGGAATGAACGACGAGGAGCGGGCCCGCGCCGAGAAACTCCTCTCCAGCGAACGCGTCTCCGGCGTCTCCGGACTCGGCAACCCGCCGCAGTTCGGTTTCGCGGTGATCGGCGTGCTGGCCGAGCGCTTCGGCTTCGAGGTGTCCGTGGACTCCTCCTCGCCCTACGGCGGTGTGCGGTCGGTCCTCCTGCTCCCGCACGACCTGCTCACCAACGCGCCCGAGCAGAAGGAACCCGCCGCCCCGGTCGTCACCCACGCCACCCCGGTCCACGGCGGCCCCGAGCCCGCGCCGGTGGCGACCACCACCACCGACGGCCTGCCCAGGCGGCGCCGCAAGCGGCCGATGGCCATCGTGCCCGGCAGCGCGTCGAACGCCCCCGCCCCCGCCCGCACCGGCGCGGAGACGGCGGCGATCATGGGCGCCTTCCAGCGGGGCACCCGGTCGGGCCGGGCCACGCATGCGGACCCCGCGGAACAGTCGAGCAGCACACGTGGTGCAAGCAGCGAAGGGCATGAGATCTCGTGAACGACGATCTGTCATGGATGCTGGACAGCGCCCTGGAGATTCCCGGGGCCCTGCACGCCGTCCTGATCTCCGCGGACGGCCTGCTGATGGCCCGTACGCAGGACTTCGAGAAGGACGACGCGGACCGCGTGGCCGCCGCGATGAGCGGTGTGCAGTCACTCAGCCGCTCGCTCGCCTTCTTCTGCGAGGACGCCAGTCAGCGGTGGCGGCAGACGGTCGTCGAGTTCGACGGCGGCTGGGTCTTCCTGATCTCCGCCGGTGACGGCGCCTACCTCGGCGTCTCCGCCGCGCCCGACGTCGACATGCAGGACATCACCTTCCGGATGCAGCAGCTCGTCGGCCAGCTCGGCAAGGCGCTGACGACCCCGCCGCGCGAGAACCTCGGCGTCCGCTCATGACCGGCTACGACGAGCTGGAGCCGCAGACACCGGAGTTAGTGCGACCGTACGTCATCACCAAGGGCCGCGGACTCCCCGACGAGCAGCAGCTCTCCCTCATCACGCTGGTCACGGCGTCCGCCGACACCCAGCAGCGGCCCACCCGGCTGTCCCCGGAGGAACAGAGCCTGCTCGACCTGTGCTCGGCCGGCTACCTGTCGGTCGCCGAGATCGCGGGGCACACCCAGCTGCCCCTCGGTGTGGTGAAGATCCTTCTCGCCGCCCTCACCGAGGGCGGCTACCTCATCACCCGCCCGCCCGTACAGCGGGCCCCCCTCGCCGACCGGGAGATCCTGGAGGAGGTGCTGAATGGTCTCAGGGCCAAGTTTGGATGAGCAGGACTACGTCCGCGGCGGTGCGACGCAGACCGCCGTGAAGATCCTCGTCGTCGGTCACTTCGCCGTGGGCAAGACCACGTTCATCGGGGCGATCTCCGAGATCCAGCCGCTGTCCACCGAGGAGACGATGACCCGCGCCGCGGAGTCCGTCGACGACCTCAAGGGCGTCCAGGGCAAGACCACCACCACGGTCGCCATGGACTTCGGCCGCCTCACCATCAGCGACCGCGTCGTGCTGTACCTGTTCGGCACCCCCGGCCAGCAGCGCTTCGTGCAGATGTGGGAGGACATGGCCCGCGGCGCGCTCGGCGCCCTGGTCCTCGTCGACCCCGAGCGGCTCGCGGACTCCTTCGCCGTGATCGACCTGATCGAGCAGTACGGGCTCGACTACGCCATCGCCGTCAACCACTTCGACGGCACCCCCCTGCGGGACGAGCGGGCCCTGCGCGAGGCACTCGACCTGCTCGACGACACCCCCGTCGTCACCTGCGACGCGCGGGACGAGCAGTCGTCGGCCGCAGCGCTCATCACCCTCGTCCGCCACTTGCAGGACCGTGCCCACTAGGAGCTACACATGGAACGACCCACGGCTCCCGTGCCCCCGCCCGGGTGCCCGGCGCACCACACCGGCGGCCGCGTGCCGCTGTACGGCCCGGAGTTCGCGGCCGACCCGCAGGCCTACTACAGCTACCTGCGCCACTACGGGCCGACCGCGCCCGTCGAACTCTCCCCCGGGGTCGAGGCCACCCTCGTCACCGACTACGCCACCGCGCTGCAACTCCTCCAGGACTCCGTCTCGTTCCGCAAGGACGCCCGCCGCTGGCGGGACTTCAACGAGGGCCGGGTGCCCGCCGACAGCCCGATCGGGCCCGTCCTCGCCTACCGGCCCAACTGCATGTTCAGCGACGGCGCCGAGCACCTGCGCCTGCGGCAGGCGGTCACCGACAGCATGGCCCGCGTCGACTCGCGCAAGCTGAGCCAGAGCACCGAGCAGGTCTCCGACTACCTCATCGCCCAGTTCGGCGCGCGCGGCTCGGCCGACCTCCTCGGCGACTACGCCAAGCAGCTGCCGCTGTTCGTGTTCAACGAACTCTTCGGCTGCCCCGCCGACATCGGCGACCGGGTCGTCTACGGCATCACCGGCATGTTCGACGGCGTCAACGCCGAGCGGGCGGTCGAGGTGCTGTTCGGGGCGGTCGGCGAACTGGTGGCGCTCAAGCGGGCCAAGCCCGGCGACGACGTCACCAGCTGGCTGATGCAGCACCAGGCGGCACTGACCGACGAGGAGATGGTGCACCAGCTGGCCCTGCTGCTGGTGGCCGGCAACGAACCGCTGCGCAACCTCATCGGCAACACCCTGCACCGGCTCCTCACCCACGACGCGTACGCGAACCAGGGCGGTCTGATCGACGAGGCGATCGACGACACGCTGTGGGAGAACCCGCCCATGCAGAACCTCGCCCCGCACTACCCGGCGTCCGACATGGACTTCGCCGGCCAGAAGCTCCAGGCGGGCGACCTGGTACTGGTCAGCTTCGCGGCCGCCAACACCGGCCCGGCGCTCACGGCCGCGCGCAAGGCGGGCAGCAACCGCGCCCACCTCGCCTGGAGCGCCGGCCCGCACGCGTGCCCCTCCAAGGACCCGGCCCGGCAGATCACGGTGACCGCCATCGAGAACCTGCTCAACAAGCTGCCCGACGTCGAACTCGCCGTGCCCGAGGACAGCCTGACCTGGCGGCCCGGTCCCTTCAACCGGGGTCTCGTCGCGCTGCCCGCCCGCTTCACGCCCGTACAGACCGTGCGCCGGCCGGCCGCCCCGGCCCCCGCCGAGACGGCCGCGCGGTCCGAGAACGCCCAGCAGGCAGGGCGCAAGCCCGAACGCGGTATGTGGAGCCAGTTCCTCAACTGGCTCACGAGGTGATCATCACAACACCAGCCAATTTCGTTCACCTGTATGAGTGTTCTACCTCAGGGGTAGTGAGCCATGCGGTAACCCGTGTTGCTCACGAGCCTAAGGAGGTGCCGTGGACCTCATGTCCACCGACGCCGTCTTCATACAACACCCCACCGTGTTGACCCTCCCGATACCCGCCCTCGCCGGCGGGTATCTTCTTGCCCGCTCCGCCCCGCGGCGGGAGGGCCGGTGACCGCCCGCCGGACCGGCTCCCCGGACGGCCCCGGCACCGACACGGTGGGCGGCCGCACGGCACGCCAGCTGCTCAGGCTCTGCGACGTCGCGGGACTGGACAGCGCGGACGCCGACCTCTACGCGCGTACCCTGACCGACATGCTGGGCGGCGTGGCCGCGCGGCCGCTGGACCTGCCGCCCGTGACACCGACGTTCCTGTCCGACGACCACACCCCGGTGGAGTTCTCGCTCGCCTTCGTCCCGGGCGCGGCACCGACCCTGCGGGTCCTGCTGGAGCCGGGGTGCGGCGCCGGCGGCCTGGCGCGGAGCGGACGCGCCGGACTGCGCACCGTCCGGGAGGCGGCGGGGCGCTGGGGCGTCCCGACGGACCGGCTGGACGAGCTGGAGGACCTCTTCTTCCCGGCCGAGCCCGAGGGCCCGCTGGCGCTGTGGTGCGCGCTGGAACTGCTCCCCGGCGGCGTCCCCCGGGTCAAGGTGTACCTGAACCCGGCGGCCTCCGGGCAGCGACGGGCCGCCGACACCGTACGGGAGGCACTGCGCCGGCTCGGACACCGGCAGGCGTTCGACGCGCTGCCGCCGAGCGACCGCCACCTGTTCTTCGCCCTGGACCTGGGCGACTGGGAGGAGCCCAGGGTGAAGGTCTACCTGGCGCACCACGACCTGACGGCGGCGCAGGCCGGCGCGCTGTCCCGCACCGGCGACGACCTCGGCGCCGCGCAGACCGAGGCGTTCTTCCGCGTCGCGGCCGGCCAGGACGACGCCCCAGGTGTCGGCCACGACGACGTGGCCGGTGCCGTGGACGGCCCGAGGCCGGTCCGCCGGCCCGTCCAGTCCTGCCACGCCTTCACCGAGACCGCGACCGGCCTGCCCAGCGGCTTCACCCTCTACGTCCCGGTCCGCGACCACGTCCGGCACGACGGCGAGGCCCTGGCCCGCGCCGTGGCCCTGCTCGACCGCCAGGGACTGGACTCCGCCCCCCTCGAGCGCGCCCTGGCCGCGGTGACCTCACGGCGGCCGGAGGACGGCGTCGGACTCATCGCCTACCTGGCGCTCGCCCACCAGCGGGGCCGTCCGCCCCGCGTGACCACGTACATCTCCTCGGAGGCGTACCAGGTGCGTCCCCCCGCGGGCCTGCTGCCCGCCGTGGCCGCGAACGCCGGATAGGGGCGCGGCGCCAGGACAGGCCCGGGGAGCCGTACGCCGACGTCGCCGGACTGCTCCCCCCCCGCTCCACAGCGACGCCGGACCGGGGGTGACGCTCGCGGCGCGCCCGTCTGGCCCCTGGCCCCTGGCCGCTCACGCGACGGCACGGCGGGGCGGCGACCGGCCGGAGCCGGCGGCGGGACGCTCCGGCGTGCACGACCGCCCCGCGTCCCTCCCCGCGACCGCCCCGCGTCCGCACGGCGGCCCCGCGCGCGCACGACCGCCGCGCGTCCGTACGATGGCCCCGCCCGCCCCTCTGCCTGATTGGGCATCAGCCGCGCAAGGTCTCAGGCCGCGTCGAGCTCCTGGAGGTAGGGGGCCACGTTCACCTGGATCGACGCGCTCTCCGCCTGCCCGTACTGGCCCGCGATGCCGCTCAGGTACGTGGCGATCTCCTTGCGCATGACCTCGGGCTCCGGCAGGACCGCCGCACCCGTGACGATCCGGGTGATCCAGCGTGCCTGCGCCTCCACGAGGCGGGTGATGGAACCGTGCGGGCGGACCAGGCCGACGAAGTACAGGCCGGGGTGGTCCGCCGCGACGACGCGCTTGTACAGCTCGACCGAACCCCCCGGCCCGATCGGGCAGTCGGGGGGCAGGAACGGGAAGGACATGTGGTACCCGGTGCAGTACACGATCGTGTCCGCGGGCACGGAGGTGCCGTCGGTGAACGCCACCCGGCCGCCGTCGAGGAAGTCGATCGCGGGCTTGGGCGTGACCCCGCCGTGGCGGATACGGCTGAGGATCTCGTCCGAGATGGTCACGGCCGAGGAGAAGACCCGGTGGTCCGGTTCGGGCAGGCCGTAGTCCGAGAGCCTGCCCCGGGCGACGAGCAGGGACTGCTCGATCAGACGGCGCTGCTCCTCCAGGGACATGCTCGTCCACCACGGCGCCTCGGCGACCTCGTCGAGCGGCATGCCGAAGAGCTGCTTGGGCAGGACGTGCAGCCCCCGCCGCACGGACAGGTAGGTCCGCGCGGCGTACCGGGAGACGTCCACGGCGATGTCCACGGCGGAGGCGCCGAGCCCGACGACGACGACGTTCCGCCCGGCGTGGTCGCTGCCGTCACGGTAGTCGATGGCGTGCAGGGCCGTCCCGGTGAACGTCTCGGAACCGGCCGGCGGCGCCGGGAGGGAGGGCTCCGTGTTGTGTCCCGAGGCCACGATCACGTGGGCGAAGCCGCGGGATGAGCGCCGGCCGCCGGCGTCCACGCTGACGACCGTCCAGGAACCGTCGGGCTCCCGACGCACGGACTCGACGGACGTCCCCAGCTCGACGTGGTCGAGTATCCCGGCCCACTCGGCGAACTCGCGGAGGTAGGACGCCATCTGGCTGTGCCGGGGATAGACCGGGTACGAGGCCGGCATCGGGTGGTCGGTGTAACCGGTGAGCTGCTTGGTGGTGTTGAGGTGGAGGGAGAGGTATCCCGGGCCGCGCTCACCGGCCTGCGGCCGGCGCCAGATGCCGCCGACGTCCGGCGCCTGCTCCAGGCAGACGAAGTCGATGCCCGCGGTCTTGAGGGCGTGTGCCGTGGCCAAACCCGAAAGGCCCGCACCGATGAGACACACACTCACGGTTTCCCCCACAGGAGAGACATCATCTTTACCGGACACGCGCAGTGCCTGCCCAACCGGAACTCCGTCCAACCAGCGACAAAGATCACAGGCGGGGTGGGCGCGCGGGCGCGGGGCCGTGAGCCGGTGAGCCGATGCGTGCGGAAAGGCTCAGTTCATTTCGCTCGGGGTGGCCTTCGGGGACCGGCCGGCCAGGACGTCCTTCAGCCGCGAAGCCCCCTGCTCCACGGCCGTTCTGGTGCTGTCGTGGTCGGCGCCGTCGAGTCCGCCGTTGGTCACCGTGATCGCGTCCGCGCCGACGCGTACGGCGGCGACGTCGAGGGTGAGCGTCACCGGATCGCCGCCCGTGGTGCCCTTCACCGTCACCGTCACGGCCTGCCGGGCGTCGCCCGACTCGGGCAGCGAGGCCTCGACGACCTGGACGGTCCTCTCGCCGCTGTCGCCGCCGGTCACGGTGAACTGGTCGCAGGTGTCGGGCAGCGACGCCATCCAGTCCCAGGAGTCGTCCAGATCGGACTTCTCGTAGGCGGCGACCTGGTAGAGCAGCCGGGACCGGCCCTCCTGGAACCCGGTGAGCGCCGACGTCCCGGACGGATCGCCCAGCAGGTTGTCGTCGTAGAGCGCGTCGAGGAGGCGCTGGCAGTCCGCCGCCTGGGTCTTGCCCGTGAGGAAGTCGGCCGTGTCCACCTGCCCGATGAGCAGCGAGTCCCGCCAGCTCGCCGCGTCGTCCACCTGGTTCCAGTCGTCCTCCAGGTCCGCCTCGGTGATCAGCGCGGTCTTCGCGGCGGCCTCGGTCAGGCTCGGGTACGCCGACGGGGTGGTGGTCTGCCGCGCGAGCGGCCGTTCGACGACGGGCCGTTCGGCGACGGTCGTGGCCGCGTCCGTCGTGACCGTCGCGGAGTCGGTCCCCCCGGCGCAGGCCGCGGTGGCCAGCAGCGTCCCGGTGGCCACGGCGGCGGCCAGGACACGGGCGGGGCGTACCGTACGGGCGGCCGTGCGCGCCGTGCGCGCCGTGAGCGCCGTACGCGCCGTACGCGAGGCGCGTGCCCTGTGCGTCGTACCTGCCGTACGGGCCGTGGCCGTCGCGGGGTCCTGGTGGGACGGGGACTGGGACGGGCGGGCGGTGGTCACGAGTGCCTCCTGAGGACGGGACGGACGGGACGGACGGGATGGACGAGACGGATGGGATGGACAGGACGGGCGGGACGGATTCCCGGCGCGTGCGGGCCCCGGGCAGCTGCCCCCCTGCTCTCCTCCACCGCACCACCGGCCCGCTCCCGCGACCAGTGCAAGCAGCCGGACGGGTGACGCCGGGAACGGGACGGAGAGGGGCCCGAAGGCGCCCGCGGGGCCGAAAATGCGAGGTGGCCGGTCCGGCGGCCGGGGCATCATGACGGTTCCGCCGCCCGCCCGCGGCGGCAGACCACCACCGGGGGCTCCTGTGACCGTCACCGTCCAGAACATCCTGCTGTCGGGGATCGTCGGCTCGACCGCCTACGGGCTCGCGCACGCGCACTCCGACATCGACCGCCTCGGCCTGTTCGCGGCTCCCACCGAGTCGTTGCACGGTCTGCACCCCCCGAAGGAGTCCCACGTCAGCACGGCACCGGACCGCACCCTGCACGAGGCCGCGAAGTGGTGCCGGCTCGCCCTCGGCGGCAACCCCACCGTGACGGAACTCGTCTGGCTCCCCGACGACCTGTACGAGGTGCGCACCCCGCTCGGCGAGGAACTCCTCGACATCCGCACCACGTTCCTGAGCGCCCACCGGGTCCGCGACGCCTATCTCGGCTACGCCACCCAGCAGTTCAGGAAGCTGCGCAGCCGCGGTGACGGCACCTTCTCCGCCGACGTACGCAGGCGCACCACCAAACACGCACGTCACCTCAAGCGGCTGTGCGACCAGGGCTACCAGCTGTACGCGACGGGAACGCTGACCGTCCGGCTCGACGACCCGGACGGCTACCACCGGTTCGGCGAGGAGGTGGCCGCGGACCCCGAGGCCGCGCTGCCGCTGCTGCGCCGCGTCGAGGAGGCGTTCGCGCGGACCCGCAGTGTGCTGCCGGAGCGGCCCGACGAGACGGCCGCCGACGCGTGGCTGCGGCGGGTGCGGCGGCACTTCTACGGCGCGGAGGAAAAATCCCGTGCCGTTCCCCGTCAGGCCTCCCTACACTCATGACACGACCTGCGCCGCCCACGACACGGGGGCAGCGCGGCACCGCGACGAACGACGAGGGGAGCCCGGCCATGCGTGACCACACCGCTGCCGCCGCTCCCCGTTCCCGCTACGAGGTGATCCTCGTGTCCTCGTCCGTCCGGTGTCCGCTGCGCGGCCGGCACCGGATGATCCGACGAGCCGTCAGTCACCGGCTGGGATGAGCAGCCCGGCACCGCAGTCCTGAACCATCCTGGACCGTCCCGGACCACATCCAGCTGACCCGGCACCGCGGCCGGCATCCCACGACCTCGACCCGTCGTCGAGCGCGGGACGCCGGCGCCGCGCCGGTACTGCCGCTCGCCGTCCATCGCGCCGCCCGTTCACGGAGAGACACCCCGAAAGGCCAAGGGCCGTGCGCAACGACCTCCACACCCCCGACCGTCACCTCGCCGCCGTGCGCAACCTGGGCATCCTCGCCCACGTCGACGCCGGCAAGACCACCGTCACCGAGCGGATCCTGTACGCCACCGGGACCACGCACAAGCGCGGTGAGGTCCACGACGGCACCACCGTCACCGACTTCGACCCCCAGGAGCGCGACCGTGGCATCACCATCTTCGCCGCGGCCGTCAGCTGTGCCTGGAACGGCCACCGCGTCAACCTGATCGACACCCCCGGCCACGTCGACTTCGCCGACGAGGTGGAGCGCGCGCTGCGGGTGCTCGACGGGGCGGTCGCCGTGTTCGACGCCGTCGCGGGCGTGGAACCGCAGAGCGAGTCCGTGTGGCGGCAGGCCGACCGGCACGGCGTGCCGAGGATCGCGTTCGTCAACAAGATGGACCGGGCGGGCGCCGACCTCGACACGGCCGTGGCGTCGATCCGGGACCGGCTCCACCCGGTTCCGCTGGTCGTCCAGCTGCCGATCGGCGCGGAGGACACCTTCACCGGCGTCGTCGACCTGGTCCGCATGAGGGCGCTGACCTGGGAAGACGGTGCCGAGACCGCCGTAGAGAGGCCCGTTGTGGGGGAGTTGCGCCAGGAGGCGCTGCGTCGGCGCCGGCTGCTGGAGGAGGCCGTGGCGGAGCGGCACCCGGCGGCGCTGGAGGAGTTCTGCGACGGGGAGACGCTGTCCGCCGAGACCCTCACCACCGCCCTGCGCGACCTGACGCTCAGCGGCGACGGTGTGGTCGTGCTGTGCGGCTCCGCCTACCGCAACCGGGGCATCGAGCCGCTCCTCGACGCGGTGGTGGACTGCCTGCCGTCACCCCTGGACGTCCCGGCCGTACGCGGCACGCGGGCCGCCGCCCACGGGATGCGGGAGGTGGCCGACGAGCGGCGTCCCGCCGACCCGGCCGCCCCGTTCGCCGCCCTCGCCTTCAAGGTCAACGCCACCGCCACCGGCCGGCTCACCTACCTGCGGGTGTACTCCGGAACGGTCGAGAAGGGAGACACGGTGTGGGACGCGACCGCGCGCCGCACGGAGCGGATCGGCCGCATCCTGCGGGTGCAGGCCGACCGGCACGCCCCGCTGGACCGCGCGGTCGCCGGGGACATCGTCGCCGTGGTGGGCCTGAAGTCGGCCCGCGCCGGTTCGACCCTGTGCGCGCCCGGCGCCCCGATCGTGCTCGAACCGCCCGGTGTCGCCGAGCCGGTCGTGTCCGTCGCGGTCGAGCCGCGCCGCGGCGCCGACGCCGAACGGCTGGTGTCCGCACTCGCCCGGCTGGCCGAGGAGGACCCGTCGCTGACCGTACGGACCGACCCCGAGACCGGCCAGACGGTGCTGTCCGGCATGGGCGAACTGCACCTGGAGGTCGCGGTGGAGAAGATCCGCCGCACCCTCGCACTGGAGGTCAACGTCGGCCGCCCCCGCGTCACCTACCGCGAGACGGTGGCGCGCGGAGTGTCCGGGCTGGTCTTCCGGCACGTCAAACAGGACGGCGGGGCAGGTCAGTTCGCCCATGTCGTCCTGGACGTGGAGCCGTCGGAGGAGGACGGGTTCGCGTTCCGGTCCGCCGTGGTCGGCGGGCGGGTGCCGCAGGAGTACGTACGGGCCGTCGAGGCCGGCTGCCGTGACGCCCTCGCCGAGGGTCCCCTCGGCGGGCACCCGGTCACCGGACTGCGCGTCACCCTGACCGACGGGGCGACCCATGTGAAGGACTCTTCGGAGACTGCCTTCCGCACGGCGGGCCGGCTGGGCCTGCGGGAGGCCCTGCGGGCCTGCGCGATGACCCTGCTGGAGCCGGTCGCCGAGGTCACGGTGACCGTGCCCGAGGACGCCGTCGGCACGGTCCTCGGCGACCTCGCGGCCCGCCGCGGACGGGTCACCGGCTCGGCGGTGCGCGGCGGCGCGGCGGTGGTGACCGCCACCGTGCCACTGGCCGAACTGTTCGGCTACGCGACCCGCCTGCGCAGCCGCACCCAGGGCCGGGGCACCTTCACCGCCCGGCCGACGGGGTACGCGCCGGCACCGGCGGCGGTGGCGTCGGCACCGGCGACGGTCGGGATGCCGTAGACGATCGCGGCGCAGTGACCGGTGGGGAGGCCCGACCTCCCCACCGGTCCTGCTCGCGTCCGGTCACCGGACCAGGACCAGGACGAGGACCACGAGGGCGACGACGGCCGCCGTGATCAGCGAGACCTTCCACCTGCCCTCGTCCGACAGCCGCCGCACGGTTCTCAGACGTCCGTCGATGCCCCGGAAGATGTAGAACTCCAGGTGGCGGGAGCCGGGAGAGCTGGCTTTGACGACCGTCAGACGCCGGAGGACGACCTGCCGTTCCTTCTCGTCCTTGCGGCGCCGCAGGTACGGCTCGACGGCCGTGCGGTGGTCGGGGGAGAGGTCGCCGGGAAGAGGGTCGTCCAGGCCGAGGAGATCCTCCCGCCAGCCGCCCGCGTCCAGGTCCGCCCCGATCCGCCGGGGCCGTGGGACGGGCGGAGGCACGACGTCGGACCGCCGGGTCCACTCGATCCGTCCCGCCGTCCAGGACGTCAGACTCCCGTGCCCCTTGCAGGTGGTGCACTCGGTGGTGCCGGTGCGCCCGCACGGCGCGCAGGGGATGCGCCCGGTCGTCTCGCACTCCGGGCACCTGACCTTCCCCCAGCCCCGGCAGCCGGGGCACGCGCTGTCGGGCGTGTGGCACCCCTCGCAGGTCACCCGTTCGTCGGGGCGGTCGGCGCTGCCCTGCTTCGGAGGCCGGGGCGGGGTGCTGGGCAGGCCGCCGTGCTTGAGGTACTGCGTGCACGCGGTGACGCCCTGGCAGACGACGCACACCTGCGCGGGCTCACAGGGCCGGTACGTCATGCCCGCGCAGTCGGCGCACTGCCGCCGGCCGTTGCCGCAGTCGCAGGACCTGAGGTGCACCGAGCCGCGTCTGACCAGGTCGAGCGGCCGGTCGAGGGGTGACTCGCGGGAGCTGAGCTTGTAGTCCCGCAGCACGTCGTAGGTCGGCCGCTCCGAGAGGGAGACGGCGCCGGGCAGGTGCCGCGTCTCCTCGGTGCGGTACTCGATGTGACGGGTGACCGTGCCTTCGAGCAGGTGCAAGCGGGTGAGGAGGAGATCCTCCAGGTCCGGGGCGGGGCGCTTCCCCCGGCCGGAGCGCGCCAGGTACGCGCCGATCGCGGCACGCACCTCCTCGTCGGACGGATCCTCTGCTGCCACGACGGCACTCACTCCCCCCAGTCACGCCCCTCCCACCCGGGTACGGGCGGGAACCGGTGCCGAGCGGCACCAGTGTGGCGGGAGCGGGCCCGTGGCAAAAGGGCGCGGGGGTGGTGCGGGGACGCGCGGGGTCTCCCGGAACATGACGATCGAGGCCGGCCGGCCGCGACACCGCGTACCGGCCGGGGCCCGTCACACCGAGCCGATGGCGTCCACCAGCTCCGCGAGCGCACCGGCGAGCGCGCCCAGCCCGGGTCCGTCGGCCGGGCCGCCCGGCTCGGTCATGTAGACGTCGCGCCGGATCTCGATCATCAGGGCGCCGACCCGGGGATCCTTGCCGTAGTACTCCAACGGTACGTAAGCCCCGGCGAAGGGGCTGTCGACCCCCGTGCCGCCGAAGCCGGCGAACGCCCGCTCGGCGCGGGACAACAGCTCCGCCGGGGTGTGGAAGCCGTCGCTGCCCAGGCAGATCGGCGGACGGGGACCGTCACCGTGCAGTTCGTACGGCAGGCGCTCGGTCGGGTACGAGTGCACGTCGACGACCACCGCCCGCCCCACGGCCGCCAGCCGCTCGGCGACCGCGTCGGTCATGGCGGCGGCGTACGGCTCGAAGTACTCCCCGACGAGCGCCCGCCCGTCGAAACCCGCCGGACGCAACTCCTCCTTGTGCGTGGTCCGCGTGTACACCGCACCCATGCCGACCGACAGCATCTCCTCCCGCTCGTCCGGGAACCGCTCGGGGTCGACGACCAGCCGGGAAAACCGGTTGACGAACCGCCAGGGCGCGACGGAGCAACGGGCGGCGGCGACCGCCGCGATCTCCGCGGTGTGCGAGTCGGTGATGTGGTCCAACTCCCGCTCCAGCGCCACGTCGTCGAGCACGATGCCCTGCCGCACCGTCGCCGGTATCGCCCGCGAGGAGTGCGGGACGTGGAGGATCACGGGGGAGTCGGGGGCTCCGGGGAGGAGCTGGAAGGAGGGGGACGACGCGTCGTTCATCTGCGGTGACCTCGCTGCGTGTTGCCGTGGATCGTACGTCGGGGGGCATGCGGGCCTCCCGCCTGGCCGGTCGGACAGGGTGGCTGCGCCGCCCGACCGTGCCCCGTGAGTGTATACGACTCCTCTCCTGCGCAAGGGAGTTAACCAACGCTTTCATTGTCTTCTGGGGGCGGGTTGCCTCTTGCGTCTGACCCGTGAACGCCATCGTCCTGACATCGCCGTTGCGGCAGAGGCCAGGGAGGCGGATGTGTGCAGGGTGGGCCCGCCCCGTTCGCCCCATGACTATCGTGTGTGCGGTAGATCACTCGCGCGATGGGGGCGGCATGGGGCTGGCAAACGAAAAGATCATTTCTCAGGTCGAGGACCTGCTGCAGGGCAGGGTCGTCATTCCTTCCATCCAACGAGATTTCGTCTGGATGAGGCCCGATGTCCGTGATCTCTTCGACTCCCTGTACCGGGGTTACCCGGTCGGCGCCCTCCTGCTGTGGAAGACCGGTCTCACCGTCCCCTTCAAGACGGCTGCCGTCGTCCAAGCCGCGAAGTCGGCGCACCAACCCCTCTATCTGCTGGACGGGCAGCAGCGGTTGACCTCCCTCGCCTGGGTGTACCGTCCGGAGTCGAAGGCCGACGGCCGGCTCATCGACCTGCGCTTCGACGTGCGCACCGAGGAGTTCGTCAACCCGAGCGCTGTGCAGCGGAAGGACCTGCTGCTGATCCCGGTGTCGACGCTGCTGCAGGAGAACGTGCAGTTCTACCAGGTTCTGCGCAAGGCGGGAGTGTCGATCGACGACCCGAACTTCGACTCGTGGATTCAGCGGTTGCAGAAGGTGAACAACATCCGGCAGCACCAGATCGCCGTGATCACCTACGAGTCCGATGACTACGAGGAGGTCGCCGAGCTCTTCGCCCGGCTGAACAAGGGCGGCCGACGGCTGTCGAAGGGCGATCTCGTGTACAGCGCCATCGCGGCCCGCTGGTCCGACGGCCTGGACACCATGGACTCCTTCCACCAGGAACTGCAGGACAGCAACTTCGCTCTGAACAGGGAAGCCGTCCTGCGCCTCATGAGCCTCCTCGCGGGAACCGGCGCCCATCACATCAAGCTCATCGGGGCGGACGTGGACGAGGCCGCACTGAAGGAGGCCTGGCAGGCCACCGAGAGGGCTCTGCGCTTCGCCATCGACTTCCTGAAGGGCGAGTGCTCCATCCCCCGGTCCGAGATCCTCTCGTCGCCGAACGTCACCATCGTGCCCGCTCTGCTGCTCCACCACCGGGACGGCAAGCTGCGGCCGGGAGAGACCCAGCTACTGCGCCGCTGGGTGTACACGGCGATGGCCTTCAGCCACTACTCCTTGCAGGTCGAGGGCAAGCTCGACGCGGAGGCCAGACTGATCAAGTCCCGTGCGGGAGAGGATCTGTTCGCGGAACTCATCCGCAGGGCCTCCGGTACCCGATCCCTGGACAGTGCTCTCCACCCGAGGGACCTGGAGCAGAAGTACTCCACACATCCCTTCTTCAAACTGCTCTACATCGCTGCGCTGCGTGGCACGGCGCGGGACTGGGCGACCAACATCGCCATCAGCGACCAGCCGATGAACAGCGGCGCCAAGATCGAATTCCACCACGTGTTCCCCCGCGCCCGGGTCCAGGGGACGTACGCGAAGGAGGAGTGGAACAGCCTCGCCAACCTTGCCTTCGTCACCGGCCAGACCAACAAGATGATCTCGTCGAGGCTGCCCGAAGACTACATGTCGGGCATCGCTCCGGAGCGCTTGGCCGAGCAGTGGATTCCAGATGACCCGGAGCTGCGGTCCATGGACCGCTTCCCCGACTTCCTGGCCGCACGTAGGCGCCTGCTGGCCAACGTCCTCAATGATCTGCTGGGACTCCCGGCCTACGACGGTCGGACGGGCCACCGCGACACCGAGGAGCTGCCCGCTGACGAGGAACTGCTCGCGGAGGGTCCGGCCGCGCCCACACTGGTCGGCGACGGCGTGCGAGAACTGCGCACGGAACTGGGCGTCGAGATTCACGCGGTCTACGAAGGCCGTCGCATCACCGCCTACTACGACCCTTCGTCCCGCACCGTGACGATCCCCTCCGGTCCCGGCCGCGGCGAGTACGAGACTCCGAGCGGGGCGGCGGTGGGCATGGTGCACGCCCTCAATCCGCACGTCAATCCGAACCGCAACGGATGGTCGTTCTGGACGGTCACCGCCACCGGCAATCTCTTGCAGAGCATCCGGTAGCGGGACAGCGGGCCAGGCACTCCGCGCACCGACACGTGCGGGGGCCGATCCGGAGGGGTGAGGCGTCGAACGTCTGCCTCGACGGCACGGGAGGCCTGTCGGACGTCAGCCGTAGGCTGTCGTCGGAGAACAAGGGGAGACGATGACTGACGACCGCAAGGCAATCGTTCCGGTGTGGACGCTGGCGACCGGCGACGTCCGGGTGCCCGCACTGGCCGGAGACGAGCCGATGACGGCTGAGCGCCTGGTTGAACTGCGCAGTGTGCTGGCGGCCCTGGCCGACGAGCCCATCGCCACACTTGAAGTACATCCGTTGCCCGACGAGTTCGACCGCGGCCGAGGTATCCCGCTCGACGCCGTGAGCCCCCTGGCTCAGCACCTGTCGCAGCTCATCACGCAATCGGCGGGAAGTTCCTCCGCGGCGGCCACGGCGACCGCCGCAGGCGAAGGCCTGTACCGCATGGTGGTTCCGGCGAAGGTCGCCGCCCAGTTCGCGCAGGGCGTCGTTCGCCCGATGGCGGCGAAGGGGGTGGCCGGTGGCATCCGCGGTGCATTCGTGCAACCGACGGGCCGCATCGCCGCCGGCGCGGCGTTCGTGCCGGTCGGCAGAGCGGCAACAGCGGGCGCGGTCGGTGGAGCCGGTGCGACAGCCGGCGTCGCGGCCGCCGGCAGCGCGGCGCTCACCGTGGCCGCGCCGCTCGTGCTCATGGCCGTGGCGGTGGGGGTGAGCGCGCACGCCGACCACAAGCGCCAGCAGGCCATCGAACACATCACGGAACTGCTGGAGCAACTGCACGACGAGAAGCTCGACGACGAGCGCAGTGAACTCGACGGCTGCCGCGACGCCATCGACAAAGCCACCGCCATCCTGCTCGACCAGGGCAAGATCGGTGTCTCACTGGGGCTGGACTCGGCAGTGCATGCCATCAGCAAGGCGCTGGCCGCCGCCGACCGCCGCCTCGCCCAATGGCAGAGCGCACTCGACAAGCTGCCCGACGGCAAGGCCGTCGAGATCGGCACGCTGACCAAGGCGTTCCCCGGCGTCGACGAGGACGGCGGCACGTTCCGCACCCACCTCCAACTCGCCGCCTTGGCCATCGCGCTGAAGCGGCGGGTCATCGTTCTGCAGGCGGTCGAGCATGCCCAGACCGACGCCGGCAACCTGTTCGAGAACTTCGTGCGCGCACTCAAGGCCGACCAGCAGCGCCTCGACAAACTGGAGTCGGACATCGCCACTGTCCTGGGACGCCTGTCGGCGCTGGAGCTGGCACGCCCGCAAGGTCTGCGGCCCGTCTTCACGACCGGTGAAGTCGATCGCCTGATGCGCGCGGCGAACCGGATCCACAGGCTTGGCGACGGTGTCATGGCCGACAGCCGCGCGACGGACGTGGCGATCGAGATCGCCCGCGACAAGGACGGCTCGGTGGTCGTGTTCCCTGCGCTGCCCGCGTAGGCGTAGGCGTGCTCGCATTCACTTGGTCAGTGGTGCGGGTGTGCCCGATACCTCGACGCGTTGGTGGTTCTTCGCCCTGTTCCGCACCGTGACCGAGGGCAGGGCGATCCGCCGGATGCTCACCGAGGGGCGCCCGGCGGATCACTCGACGCGGTGCCCACCACCGCCCACACGGACTTGCGGGGCCGGAGCGGCGGTCGGTGACGCCCCGATCGTCGGTGAGGGCGAGTGACGAGGAGAAGGCCGCGACCGGGACACGTGTCGATCCGCATCGCAACGGATGGTCGTACAACCTCGTACTGCGCCTCCGGCTACTTGCCGCCACGCTGGTGGGGCCTGACGTAGGTGTGGCCTTCCGGGAGTTTGTGGGACCCGGCCAGGCCGGCCCTGCGGTGTGCCTCCGAGTACGCGGTCTGCGCCGTGTCACTGGCCTGCTTGCCCAAGTGGTCGATCCTCATCAGGTGCCCGGCCACTCCATGCCGCGAGGAGGCGCTGGGCAGATGCACCACCCGCTGGGGCCCGTTCTCGTGCTTGGGCAGCGCGAAGGGCCTATAGCAGACGAGTCTGATTCTCTTCTCGCCCGGCCGAGCTGGGAAGTTGAGGATGCCGCTCGACCCGTAGCTGCCTGTTTCCCAGGTGAGCCGCTTACTGCCCATGAGTCTGTTCACGGCTGCCCGGACGGCATCGCTCATGTGCTGTCCGGAGCCGTGAAGCCTGCGGACGTTGCTGATCAGGTTGTCCAACGGCAGGAGCGCGCGGCCGTGCTCGTCGAGGTAGCCGAGCTTGCGAACCGTCTCCTGCACCAACCCGTCGAGCGAGGTGACGTCACCGGTCCGGGACCGCGCCTGACTCGCGGGGAGGTCACGGACGACGACCCGAGGGTCGTACTCGAAAAGGAACCTCCTCCTCGCGATCAGGACCGGACGTGGCAAGGGGCGTAGACAGAGCCTCAGTTGTCCGTTGCTCAACGTGGCCGTGACCCGTGTGCCCGGCATGATCTGCGTCCGCGGCCATCGAACACCGCGGACATGCTCCTTGGCGGTCTTCTTGTGCAGAGAAGCCAGCAGCACCGTCGGGAACGCGCGGCCGTCGTGGAGCTGCACCACCTTCGCTCTTCGCACGCGCCCCGCGGCTCGCGAGGGCATCGGACACAGGCCGTCGTCGAGATGGCGGCTCCGGAGCACGAACGTCCACTGGATCTGTGACTTCGTCTCGATCACGTCGTGCGGCTCACCAGGGTCCGGCTGCCGGATCACCACTGTCCGACCGGGGTCGGCGGCAGGCTCGTCCTCGCTTGGGATGCCCTGGGGCACGGAGACGACGACTGGCGCGGTGGCGCGTGCTTCGGAGGCGTCCGTATCACCGGCGGTCTGTCGGCTGCGGCAATCCGAGCAGTACACCACGGTGGTGCCCATGTCCACGGTCCCGACGGCGACCTCGGCGGCCACCGTCGTCCGGTGACAGATCCCGCAGACGAAGGAGATGGGTGCGGCGAGGCGCAGCAGCGTCCAGCCGAAGCGGTCCGGGGTGCGTTCGAGTATCTTCGCCCCTTGCAGCGCTGACCCCTGAGCCCTCATGAGCTGCCCTCCTGCCGACATCACACACCGATGACCACTGCCTGCCACTCGCGGACGGCCACGGCCGTCTGCCCGTGGCCGTGCACGCGGTGCTCCGACCTCACACACCCGCCTCCACGAGGAACGGGCTGGGCTTGCCGGACCAGGAGACGTACAGTCCGTCGCGGGCCCTCGTGCAGGCGACGAACAGCAGGCAGCGTTCGGACATCATGTCCGTCTCGTGCTGCTGCGCATCCACGTCGGCGGGCGTGACGGCCTTCGCGAACGGCAGTGCGTCCTCGTTGACGCCGACCACGGCGACGCAGCGGAACTCCAGCCCCTTGAAGGAGTGCATGGTTCCGACCCGGACGGCTTCAGCGTCCTTCGCGGGATCGGCTGTCCGCAGCGGTACGGCGGGGAGGCCGGCGGCCTTGAGGTGCGCCACCGTCTTCGCACACGTCTTGTTGAAGCGGGTGCTGACCCCTATCTCCCCGGCGCCGACGCCTGCCTCCAGCCACGCCCGTATCCGAGCGACGAGCGCGTCGAGTTCGGCTTCCTCGGTCGCCGCCGTGTGCACGGTGGGCCCGTCACCGTGGAGCGCGGAGCGGTACCCGAGCAGCGTGTCGTCGCGGCCCTCGTCCTCGAGCTGGGCGATGGGGCGTCCGACGAGCAGGGCCGTGGACCAGCGCAGGATCTCCTGGGTGCTGCGGTAGTTCTTGCGCAGCTTCACCGACCGCCCGGTCACCTTGATGCCGAGCGACTTCAGCGACACCTTCGCGTCATAGATGCGCTGGTGCGGGTCACCCGCGATGAACAGGTCGTCCGGGCGGGCGGGTACGGCCGCGCGCAGCAGACGCCACTGCGCCGGATGCAGGTCCTGCGCCTCGTCCACCACGACGTGCCGGTACGGCGGCCCCTTCTCCTCCAGCAGCCGGGCCGCCTCCGCGCATGTCTGCAGCCAGGTGCGGGCCCCGTCCTCGGCCAGGGCGGTTTTGAATCGCTCGACCGTCTCCCACACCAGGGGCCGTTGTGCCGCCGTCAGCCGGCTTCCGCGGCCGCGCCGGTCCGCCGCCTCGTACTCGGCCAGGTTCCTGATGCCCTGGGCCAGGATGACGTGCCGGTACTCCTGGGCGAGGAACTGCGGGCTGCCGGTGAAGCCCGTGGCCTTCGCGGCCTTGCCCCAGCGGCTCTCCTCCTCGTTGTTCATCAGCGGCCGCAACGTCACCGCGCCCGGTGCCTCCGCGACGACACGGCTGGCGAAGCCGTCCACCGTGGAGATGTCCACGCGTCCGCGCAGCTCCGGATCCTCCACCAGGGACTCCAGACCGGAGCGGAGAGCGTTGACGAGTGCGTTCGTGTACGTCGTGAGGAGGATGCGGTCCCCGTCGCGCAGGTGCCCGAGCAGATGCTTGACCCGGTGCAGCGCGACGACGGTCTTGCCGGTGCCCGGCCCGCCGGTGACCTGGGCGGGCCCGGAGTAGGACGCCCGGTAGGCCACCTTCCGCTGCGAGGGGTGCAGGAAGACCCGCCAGGCCGCGAAGGGCTTCTCCAGGATCTCCCGCAGCTCCTCGGACGCCGTGACCAGCGCGATGCGGGCCAGGCTGTGCCGGATCGCCGTGTCGTAGTCCTGGGTGTCCACGGGCTGCGACGACGCCTGAAGGGCCGGCGCGACGATGTCCTGCCAGACCTCCTCGACCGTGCAGCCCTCCGCGAGGTACTGCAACACCTCCCGCTGGTCCTGCGGCAGCAGCGGCGCGAAGACCTCGAGCTGCTCCTTGTCGACGAGCGACCGGGCCTGCCGCAGCGTCTCGGCGTCGATGCCGAGGGCGGTCAGGTCGCCGTCGGAGAACTTCGCGAACAACCGCTCCTTCGGCGAGGCCCGCGCCACCTGCTCGTACGCCGGCGTGATCTCGTCCAGGGTCGCCGCGTCCCGGATCTCGACTGCCCGCGTCACCTCGTTGATGCTGGCCTTCTGCTTCTTCGCCCAGGCGATGGCCTTGTCGTGCGGCATGACCCGCAGCAGGAGGAACGTGTCCCCGGAGGCCGGGGCGAGGACCACACCGCGCCAGAACTGTCCGATGCGGATCGTCCGGATCTGCTTGTCCTGCGCGTTCGTCAGACTCTCCAGCTTCAGCCCCGGATCCTTGAAGAGCTGATCGAGGGTGAGCCGGTGGAACTTCTCCCAGGCCTCCAGGACGCCCTTCCTGACCGGCGGCTGGAGCTTGGGGAGTTCGGCGAAGAAACCGATGTCGAAGGCGAGCTGCGGCATGAAGGGATCCTAAGGGCCGGGCGGGGTGCGGCGGAGAGGAAGAGCCAGGTCAGGTGCGCGAACCGGCAGGGCCGCCGTCGAGATCCAGACGGATCACCGCCAGCGTCTCGGCCACCTCGGCCGTGAGTTCGTCGTCTGGCCCCCACACCACGCACAGATCGGCGTGCAGCGGGTCCAGGACGTCGAACGCGTCCGCCGCCCGCCCCTGCGCGAGCAACAGCATGCCGATGTCGCGGCGCAGTTCGACGGCCTCCTCGCTCACGTCGCCGTCGACGGAGCTGACGACGTCGAGGACGCTGTGCAGGCCGGCGAGCGCCTCGGTGACCTGGCCGAGTTCACCGCGGCAGCGAGCCGCCTGGGCACGGCTCTCCCGGGCGTCCTCGCTGCTCGGGCCGCTGACGCGTCCGTACGCGTCGGCGAGCGCCTCGAACTCGGGCAGTGCGGCACGGTGGTCACCGCCCAGCTGACGGCTGACCGCTCGGAACATGCGCAGTCGGAGGACCGCCTTGTTCTCCGAACCCAGGGCGCGCGCGGCCGGCTCGATCACCTCGTCCACCACCTCGGCCGCCTGCGCGTACCGCTCCTCCTCCATCAACGCCCGGTAGTGCTCGTGGACCTCGCGGATCTGTTCCCGCAACGCCTCCCGCTCGGCCTCGGGAACGACGGGCGGCGCCGCTGCCCCGGGGGTGGGTGCGGCGGGCCGTGCGCCCGCGGCACCGACACGCGAGCGCGGCGCGTAGGGGCGGCGGAAGACACCGGTCGGATCGGGTGCCCCGGCTGGCCCCGCCCCCTCCGGTACGGCCTCCTCGCCCGGCGCCGGCAGGAAGGGCCGCAGCCGCTCGTACACCTCCTGCACGTCCGCCGGACGCGCCTCGGGCGCCTTGCGGAGCAGGTGCAGGACGAGCTCCTCCAGCTCCTCCGGTATATCGGCCCGCAGCTGCCGCAGGGGCGTCGGTGCCGCGTTGACGTGCTGCATCATCAGGTGGAACTCGCCGTCACCGCTGAACAGCAGCCGTCCGCACAGCAACTCGTGCAGGACGCACCCCAGCGCGTACAGGTCGGTGCGTGGCGTGACCCGCCCGCCGCGCACCTGCTCCGGCGCCATGTACTGGTGCGTCCCGATGGGGCTGCCCGTCGCGGTCAGCCTGGTGACGTCCGTCTGCAGGATGGCCGCGATGCCGAAGTCGAGCACCTTCACGGTGCCGTCCCGCGCGACGAGGATGTTGCCCGGTTTCAGGTCGCGGTGCACCACGGGCACGTCGTGCGCGTACGACAGCACGGTCGCGACCTGCGCCGCCACGGCCACCGCCCAGCTGACGGGGAGCGGTCGGTCCGGGTGCACGTACGCGCTCAGCGGCACGCCGTCGACCAGCTCCATCACCAGGTACAGATGCTCGTACGACTCGTCGAGCACCGCGTCGTACACCTGCGGCACGCCCGGGTGCTGGATCCGCGCGGTGATCCGCGCCTCGCGCCGGAACCGCTTCGCGAACTCCTCCGCCAGGTGAGGCGACGTCACCGCCTGGGGCCGGATCAGTTTCACGGCGACCGGCCTGTCCAAGACGGCGTCGTAACCCCGCCACACGTCCCCCATGCCACCGTGGCCGAACTGCTCCAGCAGTTCGTAGCGTCCCGCGATCCGCCGTACGTCCGGCACCTGGCCCCCGCCCCCGTCGAGTGTCCGAAGTGGTCTTCGATGTGCTCGGGGATCAGTGTCGCTGGTGGGGGTTCGGCGCGTCCAGACAGCTCGCGGGAGGCCCGTGGCGTCAGGTCAGGCCGGGAGCGGCGTACTCCGCCCAGACGGTCTTGCCCGGACCGCCCTCGGTGCGTGCGGTGCAGCCCCAGCGGTCGGCGAGCGCCTCGACGAGCAGCAGCCCGCGGCCGCTGTCTCCGGGAGCGCCGTGCTCCGGTGCGGCGGAGGGGATGCGGGGGAGGCGTTCACCGCGGGTGTCGCCGACTTCGATCCGTACGGTGCCGGTGGCCGGGTCGGCGGTGAGGAGGACGTGGAAGTCCCGGCCGGCCACGTGCCCGTGCCGTACGGCGTTCGCGCACAGCTCCGCGGCGATGAGGGTGACGGCGTCGTGCGCGTCACTGCCGTACCGGACGCCCCAGGCGTCGAGCCGGTGCCCGCACAGCCGTCGGGCCAGGCGGGCGCCGCGTGGGGTGGAGCTGAAGCGCATCGTGAACCGGTGGGTGGTGGGGGGTGGTTGTGTTGCGGTCATGCACTCACGGTGGCGTCTCGTGGCGTAGCGTGACCAGTGGTGACGCGCTGACGTTGATCCTTCGTACGGCGCGTGCGCGGGCGCTGTACCTGGCGGTACGCAGGGGAGAGGCGGCAAGACGGTGACCGTACGGGACGAAGAAGCGGGGCAGCGGCAGCAGCGGCGGCCGGAGGACGATCCGGGGTCGGGTGTCGTGACCGCGTTCGGGCGGCAGTTGAAGTTGCTGCGGACGCGGGCGGGGCTGGAGCGGGCGGAGTTCGGCAGGAGGCTCGGGTACTCGGCGGACACGGTGGCGTCCATCGAGCAGGGGCGGCGGATTCCGCAGGCCCGGTTCATCGAGAGGGCGGATGAGGTGTTGGGGGCCGGGGGTGTGCTGACGGCGCTCAAGGAGGAGGTGGGGAGGGCTCAGTATCCGGCCTACTTCCGCGACGCGGCTCGCTTGGAAGCCAAAGCTACGGCGCTGAACCTGTACGCGGTCTTCGCGGTGCCCGGCCTGTTGCAGACGGAGGACTACGCGCGGGCCGTTTTCCAGATGCAGCGCCCCTTGCTGCCCGACGAGGTCATCGAGCAGCGCCTTGACGCTCGCCTGGCTCGGCAGCAAGTGTTCAGTCGGCGGCCCGCGCCGCTGATGAGTTTCGTGATCGAAGAGGCGGTGCTGCGGAGACCGTTGGGCGGCCGGAAGGTGATGCGGGAGACGCTGGAACAGGTTCTGCTGACAGCTCAGTTGAGGCATGTCGAGGTGCAGGTCATGCCGACCGATCGCGAGGACAACGCTGCGTTGGGTGGTCCGTTCACGCTGATCGACACGGACAGGGGCCAGCGCATCGCGTACGCGGAGGTACAGGACGACAGTCGGCTGTACACCGAGGCGACCAAGGTGCGTGAGTTGGAGGCCAGGTATGGCATCCTCCGATCACAGGCCCTGACGCCGAGCGAGTCATCCGCCTTCATCGAGCAACTGTTGGGAGAGTCATGAGCGTTCGCATAGCGCACGCCGTGCCAGAAGCCGCCTGGCGCAAGAGCAGCTACAGCACTGGTGGCGGCGGCGAGTGTCTGGAAGTCGCTGCCGTTCCGGGGGCCATCCTCGTCCGGGACTCCAAGCGACCGGAAGGAGACCGGCTGGCCATCGGGGCCGAGGCTTGGGCCGGGTTCGTGGAGATGGCCGCCGGACGCTGAACCGGCGGACGTACGATCGGCGGGGCCCGGTGCGCGACTTGCACCGGGCCCCGCCGGCGTCGTCAGAAGTCCTCCAGCCCCTCCTCCCGGCGGATCATCCGCCAGGCGGCCCGGCGGGCGCTGCGGTCGAGGTTGGACTTGAAGTCCCGATCGGCGCCGAAGTACCGCTTGCCGAGGGTGTCGATGGTGGATACGTGATCCATCATGTTCTCCTCGAACTTCTTGTCCCAGACGATGCCGAAGTTCTCCTCGTCGTTGACGAGGGCGGCTGCCCGGACCTTCGGGTCCTCCTTGGTGGCGTTGAACGCGGGGAGGACATCCTCTTCGCTGAACTCCGTGCCGAACTTGGCGTTGAACCTCTCGATCAGCTCGGACAGCAGTGACTTCTCGGCGTCCTTGGCACCGCCGACCCCGTCGCCGAAGCCCGTGAGCTCGGCCGCGCCCTCGGGGTTGAGGGAGACGTCGTGCTCGCCGGTCTTCTCCACCCGCAGGTGACTGAGATCCACCTCGCCTATGTCGACTCCGCCGTCGGCGAGACGGGGGAGCCGGTTGAGCAGGTAGCGCCCGTAGAGATACAGGCGCTCCAGCTCGGCGTCCTGGTACGGGACGATCTGCGCGAGGAAGCCGTACTTACGGACGTAGTCGTTGAGGTTGGCCCGGAACTCCTCGGCGGCCTCGACGTCGTCCTCCTCCTCGCTCTCCAGGAGGGCGGTGAAGCGGGTGACGGCGGGGGACAGGAGCCGGTACAGCTCGGCGTGCAGCTTCTCCCACTTGGACTGGGAGCCGGCCGCCTTCTCCTGCGCCGCCAGGTACGCGGCGACGAACTCGTCCATGTCCTGCTCGGAGATGACCGGGGCGGACATGACGCGGCTCTGGGCCGTGTAGAGCAGGTTCGGATCGGAGGGCAGGGTGTGCGCCTCCTCGAAGTACGGGCGGAAGGCGTCCTGGATGTCCTCGGCCTCGTTGACGAAGTCCAGGACAGCGAGGTCGGCTTGGGACTTGCGTTCCGCGGTGCGGTTGAGGCGGGACAGGGTCTGTACGGCGGCGATGCCGGTGAGCGTCTTGTTGACGTACATCGTCGTCAGCAACGGTTGATCGAAGCCGGTCTGGTACTTCTCGGCGACGACCAGGATCCGGTACTCCTGCTGGCCCTTGCCGCCGGCCTTCGCGGCCTTGTCGTCGGCGCGGGTGTAGCCGAAGGCCTTGGGCAGTGCGCTCTCCGAGAGACCGCCGTTCTCCTTGCTCTCGGTGGTCTCCTCGCCGTCGATGGTGAGGGAGCCGGAGAAGGCGACCAGGACGCCGAGGTCCGGGTACTTGGTGTCGTACTCGACGTCGGCGATGTAACTCCGGATGGCCCGCGCCATCTGGACGGCGGAGTGACGGGAAGCCGTGACCACCATGGCCTTGGCGCGTCCGCCGAGCCGGCCGCGGGTGTGGCGGACGAAGTGCTCGACGATCACCTGGGCGTGCTGGGACACCGTGTGCTCGTGCATGAGCGCGAACCGGGCGAGCAGGCTGTTCGCCTTGGAGGGGTCGACCTCCTTCTCGTCGTGGTTGAGGTTCGCCAGCTTCCAGTAGGTGTTGTACGTGACGTAGTTGCGCAGGGGGTCGAGGATGAAGCCCTCCTCGATGGCCTGGCGCATGGAGTAGGTGTGGAAGGGGCGGTAGACGGGCTTGCCGTTCTCCACGCCTTCCGTGCCGAAGAGTTCGAGCGTCTTGGACTTGGGCGTGGCCGTGAAGGCGAAGTAGGAGAGGTTGGCGGCGCGGGAGCGTTCCACCGCCTTCGCCTTCAGCTTGTCGTCCACGGTGAGCGTGGTCGCGCCCTCGTCGTCCGAGTCGGCGTCCAGGCCGAGGTCGCGCAGGGCCGACTTCACGGCGGTGGCGGCGTCGCCGGACTGAGAGGAGTGCGCCTCGTCCACGATGATCGCGAAGCGGGTGCCCTTGATCTCGGTGGGGTTGCGCTTGATGTAGTCCAGCAGGGCCGGGAACGAGTGCAGGGTGACGGTGACGATCTTCCCGGTGTCCCGGGAGAGGGCCCGGGCGAGCTGCTCGCTCTTCGCGCCGTGCTTCTCGTCGACCTTCACGACCAGGCCGTCCGTCTGGGAGAAGCTGCCGACGGTCGCCGAGAGCTGTGCGTCCAGCGCGCGGCGGTCCGTGATGACGATGACCTTGTCGAAGACCGGCTCGCCGGGCTTGAGGCGGCCGTCGGCGAGGGCATCGGGGTTGAGAACGTGCGGATCGCGGCGGGCGTGCAGGTCGCTGAGGCGGTGGGCCAGCCAGCCGATGGTGTTCGACTTGCCGGAGCCGGCGGAGGCCATGACGAGGTAGTTCTGGCCGGCGCCGTGGACGGACGCGTGCGCGGTGAGCTTGCGGACCACGTCCCACTGGTGGAAGCGGGGGAAGATCGTCGACTTCGTCGTGCCGCCGCCGGGCGTCTTGTGCTTCTGCTGATGCACGAATCGCTGGAGGAGGTCGAGCCAGTTGTCCCGCTGCCAGACCTGTTCCCAAAGGTACGAGGTGGCGTAGGTGCCGTGGGCCGTCGGCTCCGGGTTCCCGGCTCCGCCGGGCTGGCCGGGGCCGTTCGAGCCGGTGTTAAAGGGGAGGAACCGGGTTGCCTTACCGCGCAGTTGGGTGGCGACGAAGACCAGGTCCGGGTCGACGGCGAAGTTCGCCAGGACGCGTCGCGTGAAGATCAGCTCGGTCGGGTCGCGGTCCGTCCGGTACTGCTCCTTGGCCTGCTCGACGCCCTGCCCGGTGAGCGGGTTCTTCAACTCGGCCGTGGCGACCGGGATGCCGTTGAGAAACAGGGTGAGGTCGAGCTCGTGGCCCCAGTCGGCCTGCTTGGTGGCGTACCGCAGTTCCCGGACGACGGTCAGGCGGTTGGCCCGGTAGCCGTCGAGGACGGAGTCGGCGGAGATGAGGTTGGGCTTGAAGGAGGCGACACGTAGACGGACGCCTCGGTCCTTGACGCCGTTGCGGAGGACGTGGAGCAGTCCGTCATCGGCGATGGCCCGGTCGAGCCGCTGGGCGAAACCACGCTGCGCTTCGTTCGGGTTGCCGCCGTAGACGGTGAGGAGTTCGTTCCACTCGTCGCGCTGCGTGGCGCGGATGAAGTCGAACAGCTCCTTGGTGTCGAGTCCGAGGTCGGGGCGGTAGTCCTGCGGGTTCGCCTCCCGCCAGCCTCGCTCGCAGAGGGCGGCGACGATGGCGGTCCCGAAGGAGGACTCGTACTGCACGGGGCTCATACGGTGACTCCTTCGGCTACGTTACGGCCGCTAGCGGTGGTCACGTCGAATTGTCCGGTTACGGCGGCGGTGATGAGCACTTGTCGGCGTTCCGCCAAGAGGGCCATTTGGCGATTCATGGCCCCGCTCAAGTTGGCCATGCTTGCATCGATCTGCTCTAGATGAGTAACGACCTTCCGCTGATCGCTAAGAGGAGCATAGGGGATTTGCAAACTGAGCAAATTCTCCTCGTTGAGATTTGGGATTGTTGCGGCGAGCGAGTTCTTGAGTAGCTGAGAGCGAATATGCATGGATCGAAGAAGGCAAGCAGTAAATTCCGGAATCACGCGTGTGGAGGGAATCGTGAGGGTGATGCTGTCGCTCCCGCAGATCCAGCCTTCCTGATATTCTTGAACTAGCGCGGACCGTCCTAGGTGACGTTTTCTCGCAATTACGATGTCGCCTGTTTTGAGGCGATGTCGAGAAAGTCTGTTTGCCGTTTCCCGGGAAACCGCATGGTGTGGATCAGGGGTGATAATCCCGTCTCGAATGTGAGCCGTATTGATCATCGGAATTCCGTGAGGCTTGTAGTCCGAGGCGCTGAATTGTGTACCGAACGGTCCGGTTGTTACCCTTGCGTCCAGTCGGCGCAACTGTGTCCAAGGGGCATCAATGGCGGAAATTACGCTGAAGTATTCTGCCTCATGGCGTTCCCGCAGCATCGCCTGCTGTTTCATGCGCAACTCGGAGAGTAGCTCGATGTGTGCGGTCTCGGCATCGAGGAAGTCCGCGACGCGGCGCTGCTCATGCAGGGACGGCAACGCCATGAGTAGGTGAGTAATGTCTTCCGGTGCCACCCTTTGGTGGCTGCGGGTTACAGATTGAACCTGTGAGTCCAATGTCTGGCGTGTTGATTCAGACTGGAGAAAATATGCAAGAAAACGAAGTTCGAGGTCACGGCCCGGAGTCAGTCCAACAAATTCGGTGGAGGAGACGATCGGCAGCGTTGACTCTGCGACAATTACAACCCTACTCTTTCGCGGGTTGAGCTTACTGACCAGCACCTCTCCACCGTGCAGTCGGAGCTTTGCAGACTTGATGGAGTCGGTTGCCTCGACTTGGGCAGTTCCAGTCGCGTCAACGGCTGGGATGCTGTAATGCGCCACCCGATCGCCGAGCTCATAGGGCTCGACGGATACACGAGTTTCGGAGGCGAGTGACCAGAGTGGAACGGTGCGCCAAGTTCCGCTCTTCATTCCGTAACCTCCCGCAGCAGCCCCTGGATCTCTGCCTCCAGTGCCTTCAACTCTGCGTCGATCTCTGCGAGCGGTCGAGGCGGCTCGTACACATAGAAGTGCCGCGTGAACGGGATCTCGTACCCGATCTTCGTCTTGCTGTGGTCGATCCACGCATCCGGCACGTGAGGGTGAACCTCCCGCTCCAGGTACTCCTCGACGTCCTCACCCAGCTGCACGTTCTCGTAGTCCCGCAGCTCCGCGTCCGGCTCGGGCTGCCCCTTGACGAGCTGGACCTCGCCCTCCGGGTCCCGCACCCCGACCACCTCACGCAGTGCCTTGTTCAACGGCGCCCCCGTGGGCCACGTCCCACCGGCCTGCACCACCGCGTCCTTCAGAGCGAGCCAAGCCTCCTGCTTCGTGGCCCAGCTCGTGCCCATCAGTGACTTGAAGGCGTCCGCCAGGGCCGAAGCCTGCGGCAGCTTCTGGATGACCTTGGACGCCTCCAGCGCCGCCAGCGTCTCCTCCGTGACCTCGAACCGCAGCTTGAGCGGCCGTTCCACCGTGATCCGCTGGTACCCGAAGTCCTCGTTCCAGAAGACCTTCACCTTGCCGTGCAGCGGGTGCTTGGCGTCCCCTGCCACTGCCAAGGCCTCGCCGTACAGCTTGACCACCGTCGCGATGTGGTCCTTGCCCAGCTCCTTGCGCTTGTCGCCGAGCGACTTGCGCATCTTCTGCCACTGGTCGCGCGCGTCCAGCAGCACGACCTTGCCCTTGTGGTCCGGGCTCTTCCGGTTCGTCAGGATCCAGAAGTACGTCGAGATGCCGGTGTTGTAGAAGAGCTGGTCCGGCAGGGCGACGATGCCCTCCAGCCAGTCGTTCTCCAGAATCCAGCGGCGGATCTCCGACTCTCCGGAGCCGGCCGCGCCCGTGAAGAGCGGCGAGCCGTTGAAGACGATCGCGATGCGCGAGCCGCCCCCGCCGTTCACGTCCACCGGCTTCATCTTCGAGATCATGTGCTGGAGGAACAGCAGCGAGCCGTCGTTGATGCGCGGCAGCCCCGCACCGAAGCGGCCGGCCTCGCCCAGCGCCTTGTGCTCGTGCTCGACCTCGTCCTTGACCTTCTTCCACTCCACGCCGAACGGCGGGTTGGCCAGCATGTAGTCGAAGGTCTTGCGTGCGTGGCCGTCGTCGGAGAAGGAGTTGCCGAAGGCGATGTTCTCCGGGTTCTGGCCCTTGATCATGAGGTCGGAACGGCAGATCGCCCACGACTCGGGGTTGAGTTCCTGTCCGTACACCTCCACCGTGGCGTCCTCGTTGAACTCGGTGATGAGGTCGTCCATCGCGGAGAGCATGCCGCCCGTGCCGCAGGCCGGGTCGAGGACCGTGCGCACCGTACCGGGAAGCTGGAGCGCGTCACCGTCCGGGGCGACGAGCAGCCGCACCATCAGCTGGATGACCTCGCGCGGCGTGAAGTGCTCACCGGCCGTCTCGTTGGACTGCTCCGCGAAGCGGCGGATCAGTTCCTCGAAGATGTAGCCCATGTTGTGGTTGGGCACGATCTTGGGACGCAGGTCCAGGTCCGTGAACTTACCGATGACCTTGTAGAGGAGCCCCGCGCTGTCCAGCCGCTTGATCTGCTGGGCGAACTCGAAGCGTTCCAGCACGCCCCGCGCGTTGTCGGAGAACGCCCCCACGTACACCTGAAGGTTCTGCGCCGCGTTCTGCGGGTCGTCCGCGATCTTCTTCAGGGTCAGGCCGGACTTGTTGTAGAAGGAGTGACCCGAGGCCCGCCGCAGGAAGCGGTCCGGGTCGATCCCGCTGTCCTCGTGCTGCGCCGCGATCTCCGCGACTTTCTCGCGCGTCGGTTCGAGCACGCACTCCAGGCGCCGCAGCACCGTGAACGGCAGGATGACCTTGCCGTAGTCGGACTGCTTGTAGTCCCCCCGCAGGAGGTCGGCGACGGACCACGCGTGGTTCGCCAACTCCGTGTGCTTACTGCTGTTCAACTGGATCCCCGGATTCCTTCCGAAATGTCCCAACCCCACCGCCCGAGCCGATTCGGCAGGCCGGGGCGGTCCGACAAGTGTGGTCTATGTGTGAGGGCCTGCGTGCCTAATGGGACGAATCGCCGTCCCGGCGGCCGCGCACCTCAGCTGTCTCCTGTGGCGGCAGCAGTTGCCCGCCCGTGAGCCCGCCCGCCAGCAACCGCGCCGTCTCCTCCGCCAGCCGCGTCGCCCGCCGCGCATCCGCCCGAAGCTCGTGCACGTGCCGGAACGCCTCCCCGTAGCGCCGCTGATCCTCCAGCGGCAGCAGGGGCACGCGCAGCCTGCCCGGGTTCACCGTGAGGACCGTGCTGCCCGTCGACGCGCCCGCGATGTTGTCCTCCGCGCCCATGAACCCGGCCAGGAACCAGGCGTCCAGGCGCTTCGGGTCCGGCCGGAAGAGGTGGACGTGAGGGCCGAGCAGTGCGCCGGCGTCCTCATCGCCCGCGACCCGGGCCATGGGGCCGGCCCCGCTCGCGACCGCTCGGACGAGGACGTCCCCGGCGGCGACCAGGGGCGCCACGACGCTGCGCAGCTCCGCCGGGTCGCCCGTGGGACCCGAGCCGCGCGCGATGTCCGCGCCGGTGAGGACCGGGCGGCCCCCGGTCTCCTCTGCCTCGCCCTCCGCGCGGGCCCGCACACCCTCCGGCACCGTTCGCAGCAGGGTGAGCGCCCCGCCGCGCGAGAGGTCGGCCACCGTCGCCGTCCGCCACTCGCGTGCCGTGGCTCCCGCGGCGTTCCAGTTCTCGTGGGCGGCCGTCCGAGCGAGGGACTCCGCGGCCTCGACGAGGTCGCGGCGGGCGGCGTCGGCCTCCGTCGCCAGTTCCGCCGGATCGATCTCGGCCCTTGACGCCCGTACCAGCCGGGCCGGGGTCAGGTCCACCACGTCGTCCAGCAGGTCCACCACACCGACCGCGTGCGCGACACCGGGCTCGCCCTCGAACGTGTCCGGGTTCTCCGTGAACGCCTGCCACGCGCCGAGGACCCGCGCCGTGAGCCCGGCCCAGTCCAGGGACGCGGACCGTCCGGCGCCCCGGGTGTGGGCGGCGCCGCCGCGTCCGGCAGTCGCCGTCGGCGTCTCGACCGTGTCCACGAACAGCACCGACTTGCGCTCCGGGCCGCCCGGCTCGGGCCGTTGCAGCACCCAGATCTGGAGACCCACGTGCAACGGCACCGACGCGCCGACCGGCAGCGCGATCACCGCGCGCAGGGCCCCGCTGCGGACGAGCTCCGCCCGTACCCGGCGCCCCGACGCGCGGCCCGCCGTGGCCGGCGGCAGGATCAGGGCCGTGTAGCCGCCGGAGGTCAGGTGGGCGAGCGCGTGCTGCACCCACGCCAGTTCCGACTCGGCGCGGGGCGGGACGCCGTACGCCCAGCGCGGGTCGTACGCGAGCTCGTCGTGCCCCCAGTCGCGGACGCCGAACGGCGGGTTGCACAGCACCGCGTCGGCGAGCAGGTCGGGGAAGGCGTCCGCGCGCAGGCTGTCGGCGGCGCGCACGGTCACCGTGGCCTCCGGAGCCGTCAGCATCAGGCTCACGGCACTGCGCCGGGCCTGCACCGGAAGCGTGTCCTGGCCGTACAGCTCGCGGGCGCCCCGGCGGGCGGCGGCCGCCAGGAGGGTGCCGCTGCCGCAAGCCGGGTCGAGGACACGGGCCGGGGAGCCGGGGACCAGGCCCGCGAGCAGATCCGCCAGCTGCGGGGGCGTCCGGTACGCGCCGGACGCGGCACTGTCCTCCAGCTCCCGCTCCGCGAGCACGCCCAGCGCGGCCTGCCCGCCCTCGTCGCGTACACACGTGTACAGCGCGCGCAGCACCGCCGCGTCCCCGGTCCCGAAACGGACGGCGTCCGCGCCCGGCACGACGTCGGCCGCGGCGGACGCCTCACGCTGCGCGCGGGCGACGAGGTCCGCGTCCGGCAGCCGGGTGGCGGCCGTCAGCTCCTCCGGCGCGCGGGCCGCCGCCGCGAGGACGAGGAGCAGCAGATCCGACGTGCCGCCGCCCTGCGCGTGCAGGCGCAGCGTCGTGCGCAGCTCTTCCGACGGGCTCGACGCCGAGGTGTGGCCGCGCGAGGCGAGCCAGGCGCGTACGGACTCCAGGTCGTACAGCGGACTGCTGTCCGTGCCACCGGACGGCGCGGGAAAGTCCTCGTGCCGGCGGCGCCAGTTGCTGACCGTGGCGCGCGTGACCCCGGCGATGCGGGAGATCTCGGCGGCGGTCACCTGAGCGGATGAGGGTGGCATGGGCGGAATCCTGGGCCTCTCGACAGCGGACGTCAACAACTTACAGCAGGCGTCAAATCCGTCAAGCTGTTTGACGGTGCTTTCAGTCTCGTGCTTATCTGTTGGTGCTTCCGGTGGGAAGCGGCCGTCCTACAGGTCTGTGGCCGGGGCGCGCCGTCGAGCCGTGCCGTGCCGCTCTGCCGCGCCTTCCCGGCCCGGTGAACCGCCGTGAGCGCCGTCCGTGATCGTTCCGAACACACTCCGGGGGGAGTCCCATGCGCCTCACCATGCCGACCGGCGTCATCGAGGGGACCCAGCTCACCGTCATGCCGTTCCGCGACGACGCCGTCGTGGGCACGCTGTCCGTGCCCACGCTCGTCCAGCTCGTGCCGTCGCCGCGCGCCGAGGAGGACCCGCGAAAGCTCAAGGCCGCCTCCGGCCTGGTTCGCCGTCACGCCGAGCTGCGGGCGACCGTGCAGCGGACGCTGAAGTCGTCGCAGAAAGGCAGGAACGTCGGGCCGTACGCCGAGTACATCGCCGCCGGACTCAAGGGCGAACTGGGCGCCGCCTGGTCCACACCGCCGATCACCCTCTGGCACGCCGGACCGCTCGCCGCCATCAGCGACGAACTCGTCCCCGGCAGCGGCCTGCGCACGCTGACTGTCGCGCCGGGCACCATGGTCGTCGCAATCGACGGCGAGACCCAGACCACCGCCTGGCACGACCTGTACGACGACCCCGAGACCTACGGCCTGACGTACCCCGAACTCGCCCGCGTGCGCATCCCCTTCGAGCTGTACGTCGATCTCGCCCCGGCGGACGCCCGGCAGATCTTCTACGACCGCAACGTCCAGGGCGTGGCCGTCGCCAAGAACCTGGCCATGTCCATGGACCAGCGGGACTTCGGCACCCGGCTCGCGCACGTCGTCGCCGACTCCGTGAAGGTCGAGGTCGACGGGCAGCGGATGCCGTTCGGCCGGCTGGTCAACTCCAGCAAGCGGCAGGTCTCGGCCGGCGACCGGGAGGTCGTCACCCTCTCCGCGCTGCGCGCACTCGTCGTCACCACCCTCTACGGCAGGGCCGGCCTCGCCCGCTCCGCCGAGTCGGTGCACGAGGACGAACTGCCCGCCGGGGTGCCGGCCGAGGAGGCCGAGGCCATGGTCGTGCCGCTGCTGGCACGGCTGATCTCCGAGCGGTTCCCCGCCTTCGCCGCGCGCAGCGCCCTCACCGCGCCCGCCGTGCTCGCGGGCGTCGGCATCGCCGCCCACCACGCCATGCCGTGGAGCGAAGCGGCCTCCCGCATCGGCGTCGAGGACCTGGACCGGCTGCTCGACGGCATCCGCTGGGAGCGCGAGGCGGCCTACTGGAACGGCGTCGCCGCCAAGGCAGGCACCTCCGGCCGCCTCAACTTCAGCGGCGGCGTCAAGGACTCCGGCGGCCGCGTCGCCGACGCGATCCTCTACCCGGCCACCGAGGCCGGACGACGGATCCGGGGACTCCAGGCCTGACAGGGCCTCGCCCGACCGGGACTTGCCCGACGGACCGCGCCACGACCGCGAGCAACCTGCTGAACCCACCGAACGAGTCCCGAACCGACCCACGCAGAACGGAGCTCCACCATGACCGCTCAGCCCCCGAACCCCGGCAGTTTCGGTCCCTCTCCGGCCTCCGGCGGCCAGGGCACCCCGCCCGGACACGTCCCGCACCACCAGAACCCCTGGGGCACCCCGCCCCCGGCGTTCCCGCCGGGCCGGCCCACCGCCCCGGCTCGCCGCAGAGGCTGGCTCGTCTACGGCGTCATTCCCTTCGTGGCACTCCTCGTCGGAGTCGGCATCGGTTCGAGCGGCGAGGACGGCACGACGGACGGCGGCACGTCCGGGACCAAGGCCGCCCCGGGACCGACGGTGACCGTCACCAAGGCGGCGAAGAACGGGGCCGAGCCCGGCCCCACCGTCACCGAGACAGTCACTGCCAAGCCGAAGGAGACCAAGGAGGCGGGCCCGGCGACCAGCTTCTCGGGCGAGGGCGAGTACCTCGTCGGCGAGGACATCAAGCCGGGGACGTACAAGACGGCCGGCCCCGAGGACGAGTTCGGCTGTTACTGGGAGCGCGCCAAGGACGCCAGTGGTGAGTTCGACTCCATCATCGCCAACAACAACCTCAACGGTCCGGGGCGCGTGACCCTCAACAAGGGCGAGTACTTCAAGACCAACCGGTGTCAGGAGTGGAAAAAAGTGGGATGACACGGTCCGGTGCGGTGGATCGGTCTCCTCCTTGGGCAATCCTGCTGGTGAGGTGTGGCCGATGACTACGAGTGCGGCTATGTCCTGCCTTAATATCAGGTCGCTCACCGTGTCCGGGCCGATCAAGGAGGAAGTCGGGCGTTCACGGTGAGGGGGGAGGGATCGAGTACATGGCGATCGAGCCGTCCGCCTCGGGCGAGTTGGAGGCGCTGAGGCTTGCGGAACTGGAAAGACGTGAACGGCTGCGCCAAGACCGGGAGGGCGGCGTACGCGCTCCTTTGCGCGCTCGGCGCCGCTCTGCCGCGATTGGTCGTCTGTCGGACCAACCAGGTGCGTCCGTGCTCGACGACCAGCTTCCGCAGTTCGTCCCGCTGCCCGGCCGCATCGAGCACAGCCTGCGAAGGGTCGCGGAGGAATTGGGCGAGGACGCCACCTTTGTCGACCATATGAGGCAACGGGCGACCCATGCAGCGAACCCTCTTCGGTCGGTCGCCTCGGACACTCTCGAACTGCTGAGCCGGATGGCTCCCCTGTCCGCACTGGGCCATCTCGAGGATCTGACGGCCGACGGACTTCCCTTCCTCGAGGACGACGAGCGCTTTCGTGCCGAAGCGCTCCGTTCCGGGCGCCTGCCTGCCCCGGAGGGGGACCTCGGCCCCGTCGACGCATGGCAACTGCACGCGGAGGCCGTTGAGGCGCGAGGACGTGCGGTCCTGTCGACCACTGCCTGGCAGCGACTTGTCGCCCGCCTGCCTCTACCAGTCGTCGATGACCTGATCGACATGGGCGCCCTCACCAAGAGCGTGATCGGTGACACCTGGCAGGAAGTGGACCACGATCGCGCACGCTACGTGACAGCGCGTCTGGACCCTGACGTGTTGACCGATGCCGAGGTGAGAGCCCTTGCCTGGCGGGACGAGGAGTGCCGCCGGATCCTTGAAACAGGCGGCACGGTGGCACCGGTCGACGGCAGGCACGATGAGTGGAGTCTGCGCTCGGCGCTGTTGGACGGAGATGTCTCCTCTCTGGACAGGGTCCGAGCAGACCAGGGTCCGGACCTGCCGCCGGAACTGTTCCACCTCGTACGGTCCCTGTTGGACATACGACAAGGTGCGACGGTGGACGGCCGCCTGGGACGGGATCGGTCGCTCTTCGGACTGATGGAGGACTGTGTCCCGGAGGGGCGGCTCATCTCGGGCACTACTTCCTTCCACTTCTGGGCCGGAACACGGCGCATGTACCGCATTCTGGATGACATGCACTGGGCCATGGCCTGCGAACCGGAGCGAACCGAGCACGCCGTGCGCGCAGCCCTGCAACAGGCAGCCGTGTTGCGCAGCGGGGAAACCCACGGTGCCGCCGGGGCAGCAGACCGGGAGGCACGGGTCGTGCAGGCCTATCTGATTTTCCTGCACGCTCGCCCCGGCGATCGAGACCGTCTCGACCAGGGTGTAGGACTCCTTGAGGACGTGCTGAAGCGAGGAGGCAGACGGCGCGGGGGCGTCGGCGGTGTGCAGCGGCGCCGTTTGAGAGCCCTCAGTGAACTCCTGCAGTCGCTGCGGCTCAAGTCGAAGCCGCACGATGTCCTCAACCCCTACCTCGCTCTGTGTGTCCAACACGACTCCACCGAGTGGGGCCAGGGATGGCGTGACCTGCGGCGGCAAGTCGCCGCGGAGCAGATCGAGTACATCAACGGAGCCAAGGACCGCATCCGACGGATCGAGACCGCACGACGCGTGGGGGAGGGAGCCGAGCTCCTCTACGAGCTCCCGTTGCACGAACGATTCCTGTGGGTGCCCGACGACCGGAGCGAACTGCTCCAGCCGTGGCCGCGCCCCCTGGCCCGCGGCACGCGGCCCAGCACCGAGCAGGAAAAGTCGTGGACCGCCACCGAGGCGGCCCGGGAGATCATCGGCCGCTGTGTCGAGAGACTGAGGAACGATCACTGATGCCCGCCAAGAGAGAACCCCGTAAGCCGGCGGCAGAACCCCGACGCATCCCGGAGTTCGAGGGGGTGCGCAGCAAGCCGGCCAAGAAGGCGGCACGGCGTGTCCCACCGCGAGACGCTGCGACTCCTCCTCCCCGCGACGGCCAGGCGGCAGCATCCAGCAGCAGCCCAGCGGGACGAGCACGAGCCGAAAAACCTCAGAAAGCCTCCGGCGACAGTAGCGGCGCCGGCGCCGACGCGCCGTTGCTCGATCCTCGCGCGGACCCCGAGGTCATGTTCCGTATCCTCAGCGACAAGATCGCCGCGAAGGTGGACCGGGCGGCCATGAAGGCGGGAGCGAGCGCCGCTCAGGAGGTCGGCCGACGACTCACCGCGGAACTGGACGCTGCCATCGCCGGAGCACAGTCCACCGCGGGCAAGATGGGTTCCCTCGTGCAGCAAGCGGTGCAGGCAGCAGTGGACGAGGCCTTGCGGACCGCCGTTCTCAACGCGACGCGTGTGCACGAGGAGCACCTGGCGCAGCTGGCATTGATCGACCGTACGGCTCAGACGTCGCAGGACATCGCCGCCGTGCGACTTCGTGTCGAGGAGGAGATGCGGCGTTCCGGGCTCACCAGGATCACCGAGGCCGACCCCGATGCTTTCAACCTGGTCAACCCCGACGCTCACAAGGGCAGTTCTTCCTACGAGGTCCTGGCACCTGCCTACGCGGACCAGCGCACGGGACGCATCATCCACCGTGGTGAGATGAGACGCCTGCCGTCGACATCCACCGCTCACGTGACCGACCAAGGAGCCGACCGATGACCTTCGGCATCGACTTCGGTACGAGCAACTCTGTCGTCGCCCGCTGGACCGGGAACGGTACCGAGGTGATCCGGGTGGACAGCGCCGCCCTGCCCGCCGAGTGGAACAGGCCAGGATTCGACGAACTCTTCCCGTCCGTCGTGTCGCTGCGCGACATCCAGCGAACCCTGTGCTTCGGATGGTCCGCCAAATGTGAGACGGCAGAACCCCGCGATGCGGTTAAGCGCATGCTCGCCTCGCGCCCGAGGGGAATGGACACGGCGAAGTTTCCGCGGACCGGCGCGGTACCCGAGGAGCACGAGGTCTGGCTCGGCGACGAGCCGTACCGGAGCACGGTCGTGGCGGCAGCTCTCTTCGATCAGATGAAGGTCGGCGTGCGTCGCAACCTCCGCGAGATGGATGCGGCGGTGGTGACCGTACCGGCCAACGCCACAGGCGCCGCCCGCTATCGCACCAGGGCCGCGGCCCGCCTTGCGAAGATCAAGGTCAAAGCCTTGATCAACGAACCCACGGCGGCTGCGATCAGCTACGCCCACGACTTCCCCGGTGAGGGCCGATTCCTCGTCTTCGACTGGGGCGGCGGCACCATCGACGTCACGGTCCTTGAACACTACGACGGCATTTTTGACGAGATGGCGTCACGCGGTATCACCGCGCTCGGCGGCCTCGAATTCGACGAGGCGCTCGTGAAGCTGGTGCTCGCCAAGCTTGGCAGCCACCCGGAGCGACTGACACGACTGGAGGCACGTCGCTGGAGACGGCATGTCGAGCTGACGAAGATCGTGCTGTCGCAGCCCGGCACGGATCAGGTGCTCTTCGAACCGCTCGGCGGACATGCTCCAGTCGTCATTCGCAGGGAAGAGTTCGAGGAGGCGGTCCAACCATTGGTCCGCCGCGCGCTCGTCCCGCTGGAGGAGTGCCTCCAGGACGTGGGCCTGACCGCCCATGACTTGGACGCCGTACTGATGATCGGGGGTACGTCCCAGATTCCGCTCGTACGCCGAGAGGTCGAGCGAGTGCTGGGTAAGGCCGTGGTCGACGCCCGGCTGTGCAAGCCGATGACGGCTGTCGCACGGGGCGCCGCCATCACGGCGGCGGAGATCGATGGCCTTCTCCCTGAGACCACGATCTCGGTCGCCACCAGTCATGACCTGGGCCTTTCCTTCAATGCGGGTGGACGACAACGAGGTTTCGCCACCGTGATCCCGCGCTACTCGACGCTCCCGGCGCGTGGGACCCGCAGTGCCATGCCTGCGGTCCGCGGAGCGTCCAAGGTTGTCCTGGAGATCGTTGAGGGCGACGGTAAGCGTGCTGCGGACGACGAGCGGACATTCCCCCTGGTGAGGCTCGAACTGCCGGTGCCACAACCGAGTGCCGAGCCGTCGGACAACGTCTTCGACGTCGATTACCACTACGATCGGAGCGGCATTCTCAAGGTGCATGCGAAGACCCGCCACACCGGTGCGGTGATCCTCAGCGAGGAAGTGGACTGCTTCGGGCCGGACGGTACGCCCATTGCCCAGGGGCTTGATCGCGAACTCGAACGACTCCTCACCCGCATGGTCGAGCCCGCCGTCGATCAGGCGATTCGGAACCCCACGCCAGCCGAACCCACCGGAACTTCCCTTGAGCAGGTGCTGGCACAGGATGAACCGGAAGGCGACCGGACGCCGAGTCTTGTGGTCGACGGACGCGGCATCATGACGGCGGGACGCACGGCGGCGTCGCCGCGTCCACCGAGCGTTCGTCTGCTCGGCTCCGCGCTTACCGCGATCAGACGCCGCTACCCCGACCATCGCGTGGTGACCGTGCTGGGGACGGACATCGTTGACGCGGTCGAGTATGAGGACAAGGACATCGTCGAGAAGGCCGTGGACGAGGGCAGTATCGTGACGGTGCCATCGACCTCCCCGCAGTCGGTACTCAACGTGGCGCAACAGCTCGACGCCGTCGTGGTGTCGATGGGTAACATGACGCGCTTTCGGACGCCACATCCGTGGTTGGCGGAGCAAGGGCGTTTCGTGAAGCTGGCGTTGGTCGATCGCAACTGGGTGTTTATGTAGAGGGGCGAGCGGCGGGCACCGGCCCGCTTGGGTACTCGTAAGAGGGGGGCACCGGTGTGACGCCCCCGCCGCCTGAGGAAGAGAGGCCGGCGTCGGTACCGACCCGCCGTCCAGCAGCCCCGCAGCTCCGTCGACTGGTCCAGCAACTGTGCCCGCGCCGAGGCGAACAGTCCGTGGTTCTCACCCCGGTGCGCGCCGGGGCTGACGCCGCTACGCGGTGGGAATTTGAGGGCCTGACCGCCCTGGACGTCAGCGGCGCCGCCACCGGGCGCCGAGCAGTGGAGTCCACGGCGTGGCGGTGCATCGTCGTCCAGTCCTGTACACGGGCGTCGACTGTTTCGCGCGGGAGGTTCAGCGCGTGACTGGTTGCCGTCCTCCAGCTCGCCCTGGGGCAGCCGCGTGCGGCCGAGCGGACCCAGGAGTAGTGGACGAGGTGGGTGAGGAGGTCGTAGCCCGGCTCCTCCCTGAGGAAGGTCACGCCGAGGGCGGAAGATGGATGCTGTCGTGTGCATGCGTGTGCGTTCACGTGGTGCTCGAGGCCCGCAGCACCCCCGTCTCCTCAGCCACCCCCCGCAGCAGATCCGAGAAATACCGCCGTGGCACCCTGGTGCCGGCGCGGGCTGTGAAAAGAGGGCCGCCCTGGGGGGTGTCGCGAGGCCGGTGGCGGCGTGTGAGGTAGGTGGCGACGGCGTCACGGACGACGGGTGGGAGGGGGACCAGGCGGTGGCCGCCTCCCGGTTCCGGCAGGCGCAGGGTGTCGGGGCCGCGGGCGACGTCCCTGTCGGAGACGAGGTCGTCCAGGGTGAGCGCGACGAGCACACCGGAACGCAGGCCCAGGCCGAGTTGCAGATAGCCGCAGGCGCGGTCCTGGCTCGTCCGCCGGTCCACCGCTGCCAGGAGGACGGCCGTCTGCCAGGGGTCCAGGCCGCTGGGGGTGAGCTGGGCGGCGTTGGTGAGGCGGGGGCGGCGGGCGGCGGGGTTGTAGACGACCGCGTCGTGGGCCAGGGCGTACGCGTAGAAGGAGCGCACGGCGGAGACGCGGCGCGCGGTGGCGCTGTGCGGTGCCCCCGGGCGGTGGGCCCACAGGGCGATGTGCTGGGCGGCGACCTTGTCCCATGCGAGACGCGTGTGACGGCAGGTCCGCAGCCAGTCGGACGTGCTCGCGCGGTACGCCTCGCGGACGCGCTCGGGGTACGTGACCGACGCGAGCCACCCCTCTGCCAGTTCCTGCGGATCCCAGCCCACGTGCGTGCCTCCTGGCGTGTCCTCGGCGTCTGGAACGGGATCACGCTAGCCAGGCCGGTTCCCCTGCGAAGGGCGTTGTCACTCGATCGGGTGGCCGACCAGCAGCCGCTTCCGCGGGTGAGGTGTGGTCACCGTCATATCCGCGGGGCGCAACGCAGGTGATCAAGGCGATCCGCTTAATGCATATGATGTGCAAGTGCATGAGTTTCGCGAGTATCGCGTAAGGCCCGCCCGCCCCTACGACCTCGACGCCGCCCGCGCCGTCATGCTGGACACCGTCTACCACGACTTCGGCACCGGATACGTGCCCCGTTGGCACGGGGACATCATCGATCCGGCCGCCGCGTACCTGGTGCCGGAGCGCCACACGCTGCTGGTCGCGGTCGACGAGGATGGTGAGGTGGTCGGGACCGGGGCGCTGGACTCGCGTGGTCCGCTGCACCCGCCCAACCCGTGGCACGTGGCCGAGCGTTATCCCTCCGGTGCGACCGCGCAACTGCGCCGGATCTACGTCCGTCCCGCGCACCGCCGGCGCGGGATCGCCCGGCGGCTGGTCGCCGAACTGCTCGCGTTCGCCGTCGCGGACGGCGGATACCGGTCCGTGTACCTGCACACCGACCCTGCCGTGGAGGGCGCCGAGGGGTTCTGGCGGTCGGTCGGCACCGTCGTGCACGACGAGCGCGACGATCCCGGCGGCGGGCAGGGGATCGTGCACTTCGACGTCCCCCTCGACGCCCTCCTCCCCTCCGCCGTCTTCCCCTACCTCATAGGCCGGTAAGTCCTCCATGCCCCCCATGTCCTTCCTCCGCCGTCCGCGGCTCCTTCCCGCCCTCCTGCTCACCCCGCTGCTCGCCGGCTGTTTCTCATCCGGCGGCGGCAACGGCGAGGCGGCCGACGCCGGGGACGGCTCCCGGCTGCGGGTCGCCCTCGCCTTCCCGCCCGCCGAGAACCTCTCCCCGTACGGCGCCGACGCCACCCTCCTCAGCCGTCTCGGTGTCACCGAGGGCCTGACCGCCCTGGACGCCAACGGCGCCGCCACCCCCGCGCTCGCCTCCTCCTGGCGCCGCGAGGACGACCGGACCTGGCTGTTCACCCTGCGGGAGGCCGAGTTCCAGGACGGCACCGACGTCACCCCGGCGGCGGTCGCCGCCGCCCTCACCCACGCCACCGAGGCCGAGCCCGCCCCGACCGCCCTCTCCGGCGTCACCCTCACCGCGACGGCGGAGGGCAGCACCGGCGTCCGGATCACGACCGGCGCACCCGACCCCGTCCTGCCCCTGCGCCTGTCCAGCCCGAGCCTCGCCGTCCTCTCCCCGACGGCGTACGAGAAGAAGGACGCCGTCGATCCGGTCGGCACCGCCACCGGGCCCTTCGAACTCACCGGGGTCGACGGCAGCACCAGCGCCGGCCTGGACCGCTTCGACGACTACTGGGGCGGCCGCGCCCAGGCCTCCGGCATCGACGCCCGTTTCATCTCCGACGGCACCGCCCGCGCCAACGCCCTGCGCACCGGCGAGGTCGACATCGCCGAGGCGATCCCGGTCTCCCAGGCCGCCTCCCTCGACGCCGACATCCGCCGCGAGACCGCCACCACCCGCACCACCAGCCTGCTCCTCAACACCAAGTCCGGCGCCTTCAAGGACTCCTCCCTGCGCGCCGCCGCCCGCGCCGCCCTCGACACCTCGGCCCTCGCCGAGGGCGTCTACGAAGGACACGCGGACGCCGGCACCGGCCTCTACGGACCGGCCGTCACCTGGGCCGACGGCAAGCGCGTTTCGCCCGCCGGGCGGGCGAAGGCCGGGCGGCCCGACGGCGTCCCGATCACCCTCGCCACCTACGACAACCGGCCCGAACTCCCCGAGGTCGCCCAGGTGGTGAAGCAGCAGCTGGAGAAGGCCGGGTTCAAGGTGACGCTGGAGGTGCGCGAGTACGCGCGGCTGGAGAGCGACGCGCTGGCCGGAGAGTTCGACGCCTTCATCGGCGCCCGCAACAGCCTCCTCGACACCGGCGACCCCGTCTCCCTCCTCGCGAGCGACTTCACCTGCGACGGCGGCTACAACCTCGCCCTGCTGTGCGACAAGGGAGTCGACCGGGCCGTCGCCGAGGCCCAGGCGGTGGCTGACACCGACGGGCGGCAGGACGCCGCCATGGCCGCCGAGGCCGCGATCCTCGGCACCGACGCCGTCGTGCCCCTGGTCCACCAGCGGGTCGTCACCGGCGTCGCGGCCTCCGTCGACGGCGTGCTGCTCGACCCCTACGAGCGCACCCTCGTCGGCATCGGGACACGGCGCTGATCCATGGGTCGCAGGGTGGGCGCGCTGCTGTGGCGTGCCGGACTGGCCGCGCTGCTGGTGTGCGGGACCGGGCTGCTGCCGTGGCTCTCGCACACCGACCCGGCGCTCACCGTCCTCAAGTCCCGGTCCACCGACCGCGATCCGACGCCGGAGGCGCTCGCCGACATCCGGGCCGGACTCGGCCTGGACGACGGCCCCCTGCACCTGCTCGGGCAGTGGCTCGCCGGGCTGCCGCGCGGGGACGCCGGACGGTCGTGGCTCTCCGGCACCGAGGTCGCGCCCGCCATCCTCCAAGCCCTCGGCGTCTCCCTGCTGCTGATGGCGGTGGCACTCGTCGTCGCCGCCGGCACGGCCGCCGCCGTGTGCGCCCGCACCCTGTACCTCGGCGCCCGCCGCCGGCTGGGCGACCGGCCCGCCGGCGGTTCGGGCTCGGCCGTGCTCGCCGCGCTGCCCGAGTTCCTCACCGCCTCCGTCCTCGCCACCGTCGTCGGTGTGCACCTGGGCTGGCTGCCCGCGCTCGGCTGGTACGGCCCCCAGTGGACCGTGCTGCCCGCGCTCGCCCTCGGGCTGCCCGCGGGCGCGGTCCTCGGGCGGCTCCTCGACGACCAGCTGCCCGGCGCGTTCGCCGAACCCTGGGCGCGGGCCGCCGCCGCCCGCGGACTCACCGGCCGCCGCGTCGCCCGCCAGGCGCTGCGGCGCTGCGTGCCCGGACTGCTGCCCAACCTGGGGCTGTTCGTCGTCGGACTCACCGGCGGCTCCGTCGCCGTCGAGCAGATCTACGACATCCCCGGCCTGGGCCGCACCACCCTCCAGGCCGCGATCGCCCAGGACCTGCCCGTCCTCCAGGCCGGCACCCTCCTCCTCGTCGCGCTCGCCGCCGTCGCCACGGGCGCCGCCCGCCTCACGGCCCGCCGCCTCATCGGCCCCGCCCTGCGCGACGGCGCCCTGCACACCCTGCACCGGCCGGCGCCGCCCGCCCGCACCGTCTCCCCGTGCGTCCACGCCTTCCTGCTGTGCGCGGTGATCGCCCTCGGCCTGCCCCGCGACCCGCTCGCCCTCGACACCGGCGCCCGCCTGCGCCCGCCGTCCACCGCGCACCCCTTCGGGACCGACGCGCTCGGCCGGGACGTGCTCGCCCGGGTCGCGCACGGCGCCCTCGACACCCTTCTCCTCGCCCTCGCCATCAGCGCGCTCGCCCTGGCCACCGGGGTGCTGCTCGGATGCCTGCCCCGGCTGTCCGGGCCGCTCGTGGACACCGTCAACGCCGTTCCGCCCGTCCTCGCCGCCCTCCTCGTCACCGCCGTCCTCGGCAGCGGCACCGCCACGCCCGTCGTCGCCGTCGCCGTCGTGGCCTGGGCGCCGCTCGCCGCGCACACCTCCGCGCTGCTGCGGCACGAACGCGCCACCGTCCACCTCACCGCGACCCGCGCGCTGGGCGCCGGTCCCTGGTACCTGCTCAGGAACGAACTGCTGCCCGCCGTCCTCCCACCCGTCGCCCGCCACGCCCTCGTACGGCTGCCCGGCGTCGCCCTCGCCCTGGCCTCCCTCGGCTTCCTCGGCCTCGGCGCCCAGCCGCCCTCCCCCGAGTGGGGCCTGCTGCTCTCCGAGAACCAGCCCTACGCCGAACGCGCCCCCTGGGCCGTCCTCGCCCCGGCCGCCGTCCTCGCCCTGCTCGGCGCCCTCGCCGTCTCCGCGGCGGGCGCCGGGAGGCGGGGGTCCGTGCGGCTGGTGGCCCGGAAGGGGCCGTGGCGGCCGTGGACGCCATGGACGCCATGGACGCCATGGACGCCGTGGCCGCCACGGCGCCGTACGGTCCGACCGGCGGCCCAGCCGGCGGAGGGGCCGGCGGGCGGACCGGCGGATGGACCGGTGGACGGACCGTCCGGGCTGGCGGATGGACCGGCGGACGGACCGCCCCGGTCGGCGGACGCGCCGACCGCCGTTCCCTGAAACCGCCCGCCCCGGCCGGCGGCGAGCCGACCGCCCTTCCCTGAACCCGCCCTTTCCGCACCGGAGTTCGGGTCAACGGCCCGCCAGCTCCAGCTCCAGCTCCAGCGCCGGCACCGGTGACACCGGAGCCCGCCGCGTCCCGGTCCGCGAGGTCCGCCACAGCCACAGGACGTCCCGGCCGAAGGACCACACCAGCAGGGCCAGGGCCAGCAGGACGACGCCGGCGTTCGCCGCGTACGGCAGCAGGTCCGCGCCCGCGACGAGCAGGCAGACGCCCTGGAGCGCGGCGACCGTCTTGCGGGCGGTGCTGGGCCGCAGCGGCGCGTTCAGCCAGGGGGCGACACGGGCCACCGCGACGAAGGCGTACCGCATGGAGCCGATCAGCAGGACCCACGGGCCCAGCGCCGTCGACACGTACACGCTGAGCACCAGGATCAGGAACGCGTCCACCTCCATGTCGAAGCGCGCGCCCAGCGCCGTCGACGTGCCCGTGCGGCGGGCGACCTTGCCGTCGACACCGTCGAGCAGCAGCGCCACCGCCGTCAGGCCGACCAGCAGCGAGACCGGCGGCGCGCTCACGAAGGAGTCCGCGACCAGCGCCGTCACCCCGCCGACGAGGGTGGCCCGGCCGAGGGTGACCCGGTTGGCCGGACCGAAGGACCGCAGCCCGGAGCGGTGCAGCGCCCGCGCGAGCACCGCCCACAGGGCGACGGCGAAGACGAGCCCGGTCACCCAGCCCGCCGGCCCCATGCCGATCGCCGTGCCGAGCAGGGCCAGCACCAGGATCTGCACGCCCGCTCCCACAGCGGTCTCCTGCTGGACCGGCCTCGCGTCGTGAGCGTCGTAAAAGTCGTTCAGGGCCACCGCACATCCTCCGGCCTGGTGACAGAGTCGATCAGTGCCGCGTACTGTGCGCGGCCTGTGCACCTCGGTACGTGAGCAGTTCCCCGATCGTTCAGGAGGAGGCCGATGAACCGCGCCGCACGTGCGTTCTGGATCGGTGCGCCCGGTCACGGCGAGATCCGCGACGTCACCCTGCCGGACCCCGCCGACGACGAGGTCGTCGTCCGCTCGCTGTACTCCGGCATCAGCCGCGGCACGGAGACCCTCGTCTTCCGCGGCGGAGTGCCCGTCAGCCAGCACACGGCGATGCGCGCACCGTTCCAGGAGGGCGACTTCCCGGCGCCGGTGAAGTACGGCTATCTCAACGTCGGCGTCGTGGAGGAGGGCCCGGACGCGCTGGCCGGCCGTACGGTGTTCTCCCTCTTCCCGCACCAGACCCGCTTCGTCGTCCCGGCCTCCGCCGTGACGGTCGTCCCGGACGCCGTGCCCGCCGGACGGGCCGTCCTGGCCGGCACGGTGGAGACCGCCGTCAACGCCCTGTGGGACGCGGCCCCGCTGGTCGGCGACCGGATCGCGGTGGTCGGCGGCGGCATGGTCGGCTGCTCGGTCGCCGCGCTGCTCGCCCGCTTCCCCGGCGTACGGGTGCAACTGGTCGACGCCGACCCGGCGCGGGCGGACGTCGCCGCGGCGCTCGGCGTCGGATTCGCCGCCCCCGAGGAGGCGTCGGGCGGCTGCGACCTCGTCGTGCACGCCAGCGCCACCGAGCAGGGACTCGCCCGCTCCCTGGAACTCCTCACCGCCGAGGGCACCGTCGTCGAACTGAGCTGGTACGGCGACCGGCGGGTCTCCCTGCCGCTCGGCGAGGCCTTCCACTCCCGGCGCCTGGTCATCCGCGGCAGCCAGGTCGGCACCGTCTCCCCGGCCCGCGCCCACCGCACCTACGCCGACCGGCTCGCCCTCGCCCTCGACCTGCTCGCCGATCCGGCGCTCGACGCCCTCGTCACCGGGGAGAGCGCGTTCGAGGAACTGCCCGAGGTGATGCCGAAGCTGACCTCCGGTGAGCTGCCCGCGCTCTGCCACCGCGTCCGGTACGCGCCCGAGGCCCACTGACCGGCCACTGTCCCCGCGGCCCACTGACCGGTCACCGTCCCCGAGGCCCACTGACCCGGCCGCCGTCCCGTGGCCCGCGAACCGGTCACCCTCCCCGCGGTGGAGCGCCTGACCTGAGAAAAGAGTGCGAGCCGTCTGAACACGGGGAAGCGAAGAGCCGTACTACACGGCATCCTCCGGCGGCAGACGGCCGGGGGACCAGACGCGCCGCACCTGGAGGGTCGTCCGTTGTTCAGTGTCACCGTCCGCGATCACATCATGGTCGCCCACAGCTTCCGCGGCGAGGTCTTCGGACCCGCGCAGCGCCTGCACGGAGCGACGTTCCTGGTGGACGCCACCTTCCGTCGCGAGCAGCTGGACGACGACAACATCGTCGTCGACATCGGACTGGCCACCCAGGAACTCGGCGCCGTGACCGGCGAGCTGAACTACCGGAACCTGGACAACGAGCCCGACTTCGCCGGGATCAACACCTCCACCGAGTTCCTCGCCCGGGTGATCGCCGACCGGCTCGCCGAGCGGATCCACCAGGGCGCGCTCGGCGAGGGCGCCCGGGGCATCGCCTCCCTCTCCGTCACCCTGCACGAGTCGCACGTCGCCTGGGCGAGTTACGAGCGTGCCCTGTGACCGACGTGACCCTGGAGAAAGCCGTGCAGACCGTGCAGACCGTGCCGCAGACCCCGCTCACGTACGTGCCCGCGCAGACCGCGCCCGCACGGGCGGCGGTCCCCCAGAGCGGCGGGATCATCCCCATGTCCCTGCGTTCCGTGCACTTCGTCATGCCGGGCGGTGTCGACGACCCGGCGAACCCCAGCGGCGGCAACGCCTACGACCGGCGGGTCTGCCTGGACCTGCCCGGCTTCGGCTGGCAGGTCCACAAGCACCTCGTGACCGGTGAGTGGCCCCGCCCCCGGGCCGCCGCCCGCGCCGAACTCGCCCGCACCCTGGCCGCGTTGCCCGACGGCACCGTGGTCCTCATGGACGGGCTCGTCGCCTGCGGCGTCCCCGAGGTCGTCGTGCCCGAGACGCAGCGCCTGCGGCTCGCCGTCCTCGTCCACCTCCCGCTGGGCGACGAGCGGGGCCTCGCCCCCGAGGTGGCGGCCGAACTCGACGCCCGGGAGCGCGAGGTGCTGCGCGCCGTCCCCGCCGTGATCGCCACCAGCGACTGGGCGGTCCGCCGCCTCGTCTCCCACCACGGCCTCGCCCCGCAGACGGTTCACGTCGCCGCCCCCGGCGCCGACATCGCCCCGCTCGCCTCCGGCACCGACGGCGTCTCCCGTCTGCTGTGCGTGGCCTCGGTCACCCCGCGCAAGGGCCAGCACCGGCTGGTGGAGGCCCTGGCCGCGGTGACCGACCTGCCGTGGAGCTGCGTGTGCGTCGGCGGTCTCGGGCAGGACCCCGCGTACGTCGCCCGTCTGCGCGCCCTCATCGAGCGGTACGGCCTCCAGGACCGGCTGGAGCTGGCGGGCCCCAAGACCGGCGCCGCACTCGACGCCGCCTACGCCGACGCCGACCTGATGGTCCTCACCTCCTACGCCGAGACCTACGGCATGGCGGTCACCGAGGCCCTCGCGCGCGGCATCCCCGTCCTCGCGACGGACGTCGGCGGGCTGCCCGAGGCGGTCGGCCGCGCCCCCGACGGCGGTGTCCCCGGCATCCTCGTCCCGCCGGAGGACCCGGCCGCCCTCGCGGCCGAACTGCGCGGCTGGTTCGGCGAGGCCGACGTACGGCGCCGGCTGAAGGCCGCCGCACGCGGCCGCCGGGCGGCCCTCAACGGCTGGGCGTCCACCGCCCAGAGCCTGGCCGGCGTCCTCGGCCGGCTTCCCGACGAACCCCGGAGGGCGGCATGAGGAAGACGACGGCGACCCCGGCGGACGTGGCGCGCGTGGTGGGACACATCCCGGCCCAGCCCGGCCCGAGGAACGACACCGGCCCGAGGAACGACACCGGCCCGAGGAACGACACCCGGGACGCCGGGCCCCCGGCCGTGGGGAAGGGCGCTGGGCCGTCGGCTGTCGTGGGGGGTGGCGGGTCGTCGGTTGTCGGCGAGGGCGCTGGGCTGTCGGCTGTCGTGGAAGGTGCCGGGTCGTCTGCCGTCGTGGAGGACGCCGGCCCGTCGGCCGTAGGGAAGGGTGCCGGGCTGTCGGCGGTCGCGGAGGGTGCCGGGCCGTCGGCCGTCATCGAGGACGCCAGGCCGTCGGCCGTCGTGGAAGGCGCCGGCCCGTCGGCTGTCGTCGAGGATGCCGGCTCGTCGGCTGTGGGCGAGGGCGCCGGCTCGTCGGTTGTCGGCGAGGGCGCCGGGCCGTCGGCCGGCGTGGAGGACGCCGGCCCGTCTGCCGTCATCGAGGGCGCCGGGCCCGTGGCCCGCCCCGGCGAGCGGGCCACCGTACGGCTGCGCGGGGACGACGACGCCGACGAGCCGCCCCGCTACGCCCCCGAGTGGCTCCAGTTGCGGGAGCCCGCCGACGCCGCCGCGCGGTCGGTGGACCTGCTGGACCCGCTGCGGATCCGGCTCGCCAACCTGCCCGGCCGCTGCGGCGGACTCGCCGTGCACGACCTGGGCTGCGGCACCGGCTCCATGGGACGCTGGCTGGCGCCCCGCCTCGACGGCGCCCAGCACTGGATCCTCCACGACCGCGACCCCTACCTGCTGCACTTCGCGGCCGTCGCCTCCCCGCGCGCCGCCGCCGACGGCAGCCGCGTCACCGTCGAGACGCGCCGCGGCGATGTCGCCCGGCTCACCCCGGACGCCCTGGTCGGCGCCTCGCTGGTCACCGCCTCGGCCCTGCTCGACGTCCTCACCCGCGACGAGGTCGAGACCCTCGCCGCGGCCTGCGCGGGCGCCGGCTGCCCCGCCCTGCTGACCCTGTCGGTCGCCGGCCGCGTCGAACTGACCCCGCACGACCCCCTGGACGACGAGATCGCCGCCGCCTTCAACGACCACCAGCGGCGCGGCGGCCTCCTCGGCCCCGACGCGGTCACCGTCGCCTGCGAGGCGTTCGCCGAGCACGGCGCCACCGTCAAGGTGCACCCCAGCGCCTGGCGGCTCGGCCCCGACGAGGCCGCCCTCACCGAGCAGTGGCTGCGCGGCTGGGTCGGCGCGGCCGTCGAACAGCGTCCCGGCCTCGCCGACCGCGCCCGGACCTACCTCACCGCCCGGCTCGCCGCCTGCGCGGCCGGCGAACTGCGCGTCACCGTCCACCACAGCGACCTGCTCGCCCTCGCGCGGCCGACGGGCGGCGCGTGATGGGCGCGGAGGCCGTGCACACCGCGGACGCCGTGCACACCGCGGACGCCGTGGGCGCCCCGGCGTGCACGGCGCCGTCCGTGGCACGTGCCGAGGGCGCACCGCCGTCCGTGACACGCCCCGAGGGCGCACCGCCCGCCCGCCGCCGTCCGGCCGTGCCGCCCCGGCGCGGCACGAGCCCGGCGGGCACCGGCACCGTCGTGTGCCCGTCCCGGGCCGTGGAAGTGGAAGCGGCGGACGCGGTACCGACGGGACCGTACGCCGGACCTGGGACCGCTCCCGGTGCGGGCGTCGGCGCCGGAGCCGCCGCGGGACCCCGTGCCACGGCCACCGGAGGCCGGGGCACGCCCACCGGAGTCCGTGCCGCGGACACCGGACCCTGCGCCACTGCTGCCCGGACCGGCACCGGCACCCCGGGCACCCCGGGCATCGCGAGGCGCTCGTGGGTCGGGCGGGTCGTCCGGGGCGGTCGCGCGCACTTCGGGACGCTCGCCGGGGTCGCCGTCCTCGCCGTCCTGGTGTGGCGGATGGGAACCGGCGTCTTTCTGGAGGGGGTGCGCCGGATCGACCTGGCCACGCTGCTGGTGGCCCTGGGCATCGGGGCGGTCACCACCGTGTTCAGCGCGTGGCGGTGGGCGCTGGTGGCGCGCGGTCTGCGCATCCGGCTGCCGCTCCGGCCGGCCGTCGCCGACTACTACCGTTCGCTCTTCCTGAACGCGGCCCTGCCCGGCGGCATCCTCGGTGACGTGCACCGCGCGGTACGGCACGGGCGGAGCGCCGGTGACGTGGGCCGCGGGGTGCGGGCCGTGGCGCTGGAGCGCACGGCGGGGCAGCTCGTGCTGGCCGCCGGGGGAGTGACGGTCCTGCTGGTGCTGCCGTCCCCGGTCAGGGCCGACGTACGGCACGTCGCGCCGCTCGCCGCACTCGGTGCGGTGGGCGCGCTCGCCGTCGTCCTCGCCGTACGGATGAACTCCCCGGCGGGGCGGCGCGGCGGGCGGGCGCGGGCGGCGCTGGCGGAGGCGCGCGAGGGGCTGCTGTCCCGGTGCAACGGGCCCGGTGTCGCCCTGTCGTCCGTGGTCGTCCTCGCCGGGCACGTCGCGACGTTCGTCGTGGCCGCCCGGGTCGCCGGCAGCACCGCGCCCGTCCTGACGGTGCTGCCGCTCGCGGTCCTCGCCCTGCTCGCGATGAGCCTGCCGCTGAACGTCGGCGGCTTCGGCCCCCGGGAGGGCGTCACCGCCTGGGCGTTCGGCGCGGCCGGACTCGGCGCGCAGACCGGACTGGCGGTCGCCGTCGTGTACGGGGTGCTGAGCTTCGCGGCCGCGCTGCCGGGCGCCGTCGTCCTCGTCGTGCGCTGGTACGAGGGTCTGCGGAGCGGGACGGCGGCGGCAACCGGTTCGACGGCGGGCGCGGGCGGGGGCGCGGCCGGGAGTGCCGTGTCGGACGCCGGACCCGGCCACGCGCCCGACGGGCCCTACCCGCGCTCGCCCCCCGCGGCTCCGGTCCCGGCGGCTCCGATTCCCGCTTCGGCCGCGGCACCGACTCCGGCACCGACTCCGGCACCGGATCCGGATCCGGGTTCGGCTCCGGCTCCGGCTCCGGCTTCGGTCTCGATTTCTTCCGGATCGGCGGTCCCGGCCGGTTCCGTCAATATCGAGAAATACGCGCCGAAGGAATCCGCCAGGCTCGCCAGGAGTTCCTTCCCCTTTTCCGCGGACCCCAGGGAAGGACGGCCGATGACGCCCGAATCGGTATAGGCGGACATTCCCAGCGTGAGCAGATGGCGACGGTCGTCCGCGGTGAGATCGGCGGACTCGTAACCGGGCCGGACGAGTTCCGGATGGGCGTGCAGCAGGATCGAGGTCTCGATCTCCCCGGCGTGCATGTCGGTGAGCAACGAGGTCGACACCCCGGACCGCTCCCGCGCCGCCTCCCAGTCCTCCGGGGCCGGGAAGAGCGCCATCCGCTCGCCGCGGGCGGACGACTCCTGGACCGCGTTGCCCAGGACGTAGTTCCCGCCGTGCCCGTTGACCAGTACCAGGGCCTCGACGCCCGAGCGGCGCAGCGACGCCGCGATGTCCCGTACCACCGAGTGAAGGGTCACGGAGGAGATGCTGACGGTCCCCGGCCAGGCCGCGTGCTCGTGCGAGCAGGCGATGGTCACCGGCGGCAGCAGGTGCACCGGGTACGCGGCGGCGATCTCCCGGGCGATGGCGCACGCGACGAGCGTGTCCGTGGCCAACGGCAGGTACGGGCCGTGCTGTTCGAAGCTGCCGACGGGCAGGACCGCCACCTGCGTCGTGAGGCCCGCGCCGCGGGCGCGTACGTCCTCCGTGGTGTCCGCCGGCAGCGGCCCGTACACGTCCGTCCGTATTCCCGAACCACTCATCATTTCCCGGCCTTTCGTCTCCGCTCAGAAACCAGGAACCAGATCATGACAGAAAAAATCGGCGTCCTCGGCAAGAAGTCCCCGCAGCGCAGCGGTGTGGAGCGTGTGGTGAATGCGCCGCTGCCCACGGTGTACGGGAATTTCCAGGCGGTCGGCTACCTCGACCATGACCGCGGTGACGAGCAGGTGGCCCTGGTGTACGGCCAGATCGGCACCGAGGACGTGCTGACGCGGCTGCACTCGGAGTGCCTCACCGGCGACGCGTTCGGCTCCCAGCACTGCGAGTGCGGCGACCAACTGGACGCGGCGCTCCGGGCCGTCGTCGCCGAGGGGCGCGGGATAGTGGTCTACCTGCGCGGGCACGAAGGGCGCGGTATCGGACTGCTCGGCAAGCTGCGGGCGATGGCCCTCCAGGCGGAGGGCCTGGACACCGTCGAGGCGAACCTCGCCCTCGGACTGCCGGTGGACGCCCGCGACTACGGCGTGGCCGCCGGGATCCTTAAGGACCTGGGGGTGCGCTCGGTCCGTCTGATGTCGAACAACCCGCGCAAGCGCGAGGCGCTGGTGGACAACGGCGTCGAGGTCGCCGAGCAGGTGCCGCTGCTGATCCCGCCGTGCGAGAACAACATCACGTACCTGCGCACCAAGCGGGAGCGGCTGGACCACCACCTGCCCCACCTGGACGCGGTGGCCCACTGGTCCTGACGCCCCGTCCGTCCGCCGCCCGGTCCACGGGCCTCGCGCCCCCGGTGCTTCCGGCGCCCCCCGGGTGCCGCGGTGCCGCCGCGGGCCGGCCGGGACGACCCCGGCCTCCGTCAGTCCGTGACCGCCTCGTGGACCAGGCGCTTGAGGTCGGGGTACAGCTTCAGCGACCTCCTCGGCCTCACCTGTGTCAGGAACTGCACGGTCAGGTCGCGGCTCGGGTCGACCCAGAACGTCGTCGTGGCCACCCCGCTCCAGCCGTAGGTGCCGAGTCCGGACGGCGCCTGGGTGCGCTCCGGGTCGATCACCACGGAGACGCCGAGGCCGAAGCCGACGCCGTCGTTGCCGGGCTCGTCGTGCGCCGGGCGGCTGCCGACGGCGCGCAGGTCGGCGCCACCGGGCAGGTGGTTGCGGGTCATCAGGTCCACCGTGTCCGGCCTGAGCAGACGGGTGCCGTCGAGTTCGCCGCGGCGGCGCAGCAGTTCCGCGAACCGGTGGACGTCGTACGCGGTCGCGACCATCCCGCCGCTGCCGGACAGGAACCGGGGCCGCCCGGACAGCGGCAGGCCGGGGATCGGCTCCAGGCCGCCGTCGTCGGTGTCCCCGTACAACTCGGCCAGCCGGCCCGCCTGTTCGCCGTCGACCTGGAAGCCCGCGTCCGGCAGGCCGAGCGGGCGGAAGATCCGCTCGGTGAGGAACACGTCGAGGGGCTGTCCGGAGACGACCTCGATGATCCGGCCGAGGACGTTGGTGGCGACCGAGTAGTTCCACTGTGTGCCCGGCTCGAACTGGAGCGGCAGACGCGCGTACGCCTCGACGGTCTCGGCCAGGTCCGAGCCCGGCAGCACCGCCGACTCCAGGCCCGCCTCGCGGTAGAGGGCGTCCACCGGGTGGCAGTGGTAGAAGGCGAAGGTCAGACCCGCGGTGTGGGTCATCAGGTGCCGTACCAGGACGGGCTGTCCGACCGGACGGGTCGTCATGTCCGCGCCGGAGCCGGAGACATGGACGCGCTGGTCGGCGAAGGCCGGGAGGTGGGCGGCGACGGGGTCGTCGAGGGAGAGCCGGCCCTCCTCCACCAGCATCAGCGCGGCGACGGAGGTGAACGGCTTGGTCATCGAGTAGATCCGCCACATCGTGTCCGGTGTGACGGGCAGCCCGGCGGCGATGTCGCGGTGGCCGTGGGCGGTGAGGTGCGCGACACGGCCACCGCGGGCGACGGCCACGAGGAAGCCGGGCAGCCGCCCCTCGTCGACCAGGTGGGCGACGTGCTGGTCGAGGCGGTCCAGGGCCTTCGCGTCCAGCCCGACCTCGCTCGGGTCGACCTCTTGTCGCAGCTGTGCCATCGCTCTCCTCCGGTACGTTCGTTCGAGGTGCGGTCCGGCATACCCCGCCGGAACGACCTCAGACCTCATGGTCGCGCAGGGACGGCGGGAAAAGGTCTTTTTCGACGCCGTGAGAGGTGTGCTCCGTGTCGCTCCGACCGGCAGGTCCCGGGGGAGGGCCCGCCGGTCGGCCTGCCGGACGGACCGCCGGTTGGACCGCCGGGTGGACCGCCGGTTGGACCGCCGGGTGGACCGCCGGGAGGTCCGCCGGGAGGGCGTCGGGGCCGGGACGCGACCGGCCCGGGAGCAGCCGGCAGACGGGGACCGCCGCCACGGCCGCCACGGCCAGCGCGACGAGCGGGGTCCGGGGCCCGGCCTGCCCCATGAGCACGGTCGCGGACGCCACACCGAGCACCGGTCCGACGTTCATCGCCGTCTGCTGCAACCCGCCCGCCACCCCGGCCCACCGGGCGGGAGCCTGCCGTACGACGACATGGCCGGCCGCCGTCATGACCGTGCCGAAACCCGCTCCCACCAGCGCGAACCCGAGGCAGAAGCCGCCCGGTCCGGACGCTCCGGCGAGGACGAGGAGACCTGAGGCGAGGACGGCCACCGCCCCGGCGACCGTGGGGCCCGCGCCGGCCCGGCGCAGCAGGACCGCGGAGGCCGGCGCCGCGGCGATCAGCAGCGCGGCCAGCGGCATGCTGAGCAGGGCGGTGCGCAGCGGGGTGAGCCCCAGGCCGTCCTGGAGGACGTAGACACAGGCGAAGAGCGCGCCGTTGAGGGCCGCCGACGTGGTGACCAGCAGGGCGAGCGCCCCGCCCACCGCGGGGACGCCGATGACGTCCGGGGGCAGCAGCGGGGAGGGGGTGCGGCGCTCGTGCGTCACGAAGGCCGCGCCGGTCAGGACGGCCACCGCGGCCACCGCGGCGCCGGGTGCGGCGGTCACGGCGAGCGGCGCGACCAGGGTGTGCACCAGACACGCCAGCGCCACCGCGAGCAGCAGCGCCCCGGGCACGTCCAGGGCCACGGCGGGCCGCGTGTCCGCGCGCGGCCGTGTCCCCGGGGCGAGGGCGAGCACCCCGAACACCAGACAGGGCACGACGTTCAGCAGGAACACGGCCCGCCAGCCGAACCCGGTCGTCAGCGCCCCGCCCACCACCGGCCCGGCGGCGGCCGCCAGGCCGATCGCGGCCGTGCGCACCGCGAGCGGTCGCCGCAGCCCGTCCGCCGGGTACGCCGTCCGCAGCATGGCGAGGGTCGCCGGCTGCAACAGTGCCCCGAACAGGCCCTGTACGACGCGCAGGGCGATCACCCAGCCCACGCCGGGCGCCACCGCGATGCCCGCGGAGACCGCGCCGAAGCCGAGCATGCCGACCGCGAACGTGCGCCGGTGTCCGCACCGGTCGCCGAGCCGCCCGGCGAACACCAGCAGGCTCGCCACGGCCACGAGATAGCCGGTGCCGGTCCACTGGACCTGGGCGACGGAGGCGCCGAGGTCGTGCCGGAGGGTGGGCTGGGCGACCGTGAGGACGGTGCCGTCCAGGGCGACCACCACGGCCCCCGCCACACTGCCCGCCAGGACCGCACGGCGGTTCACCGGCCGGCCTCCGGCCCCAGGTGCGCGTCGAGAGCGGTCCGCAGCAGCGGTACGAAGTCGTCGGTGCCGGTGGCGAACTGGAGACTGCCCCAGCGCCACAGCTGGGCGATGCCGTGCAGGTTGGCCCAGAGCGCGCCCGCGACGGCGCGGGCGTCGGCGGCGGGGCGGACCCGCCCGACCAGGTCCACCAGCACGCCGAACAGCGGCAGGCTGGTGTCCCGCAGCCGCAGGTGGCCGCTGCGCAACAGGTCGTGCCGGAACATCAGCTCGTACATGCCGGGGTTGTCCAGGGCGAACCGCAGGTAGGTGATCCCCAGGTCGCCGACCTGCTCGCGCGCCGGGGCGGTCCCGTCGCCGAGGGTGGTCGTCACCCGCCCGGCCAGCTCGGTGAAGCCCCGGCGGGCGATGGCCGACAACAGCTCCAGGTGCGTGGGGAAGTAGCGGCGCGGCGCCCCGTGCGAGACACCGGCCCGCCGCGCGATCTCCCGCAGCGTCAGCGCCCCGGCACCCTCGCGGGCGACCAGCTCCACCCCCACGTCCACGAGCCGGACCCGTAGATCCGGGCCGGGCTTCCCCACGTCATCGCTCATGGACAGTGTCTACCAAGATTTCGTAGACACTGTCTACCGATCTGACGGGGATGCGGGGGACCGGGCCTCGCGGCCTGAGGCGCGCAGGGGGCGCAGTGGCGGAGGGAATGCCGGCGGGGCGTCCGCCGGTTGTTCCGGACATGACTCAGGACACCAGGCAGCACGCCCTGCTGGCGCTGCTCTCCGAGGGCCGCGACGGCGTACTGGTCACCCTCAAGCGCGACGGCCGCCCCCAGCTGTCGAACGTCACCCACCACTACGACCCGGACGAGGGCGTGGTGCGGATCTCCGTCACGGACGACCGCGCCAAGACCCGCAACCTCCGCCGGGACCCCCGGGCGTCGTACCACGTGTCCGCCGCCGACCGCCGCGCCTACACCGTCGTCGAGGCCACCGCCGAGCTCTCGCCCGTCGCCGAGCACCCCTACGACGAGACCGTCGAGGAACTCGTCCGCCTCTACCGGGACGTCCTGGGCGAGCACCCCGACTGGGAGGACTACCGCGCGGCCATGGTCCGCGACCGCCGCCTGGTCGTCCGGCTGCGCGCGGAGCGGGCGTACGGCATCCCCAAGGGAGCGGACGGACTCTGACGCGCCGGACCGTGCCACCGGCCACCGGCCACCGTCCACCGGCCACCGGGCGCCGGCCACCGGCCACCGTCCACCGGCCACCGTCCACCGGCCACCGGGCGCCGGCCACCGGCCACCGTCCACCGGCCACCGGCCACCGTCCACCGGCCACCGGGCGCCGGGCGCCGGCCGCCGGGCGCCGGCCGCCGGCCGCTGGCCGCCGGGCCCGGACACCCCGGCCCGGACCGCCACGGCGTCCGATGCTCCGCCCCCCCGCCGAATGCTCCGGACCCGGCCCGGAGTCCTCAGGGCCGGATCGGCCCGGAGTCCTCAGGGCCGGATCGGCCCGGAGTCCTCAGGGCCGGATCGGCCCGGAGTCCTCAGGGCCGGATCGGCCCGGAGTCCTCAGGGC
>NZ_JBIAPF010000003.1:0-6852 GCF_042888135.1 Streptomyces sp. NPDC003247 | reverse complement strand
GCCAGATCGGCCCGGAGTCCTCAGGGCCAGATCGGCCCGGAGTGCCCAGGGCCGGACCCGGCCCTGAGTCCCCAGGGCCGGACCCGGCCCGGAGCCCCCAGGGCTGGACCCGGCCCGGAGTCCCGTGCTGCCGGGCCGTCAGGGCATTCGGTGCCCCGCCGGCCCGTCATCGCACCGGAACGCCCGGACCACCCGGCCCGGTGGGCTCGGGTGGTCCGGGCGGGTCCGTTCGCGGCGCGGGCCGTCTCGGTCGCGGGTCCTGGCTCAGGCCGTCACGGTCTCCCGCTCGGCCGTCTCCCGGCGGGTGCGCTCGCCCAGTTCCTCGGTCGGCACCTTCGCGGTCTCCCGCGCCGTCAGGGCCGCGATCACCGGCGGCACGCACAGGGCCGCCGTGAACAGCGCCACCGCCGTCCAGTCGTCACCGTCGGGGCCGGCGATCTGCGCGGCGAACGTGACCGCGAAACCGGCCACGGCGAAGCCGATCTGGGTGCCGACCGCCATGCCGGACAGACGGACGCGGGTCGCGAACATCTCGCCGTAGAAGGAGGGCCACACACCGTTCGCCGCGCTGTAGACGATGCCGAAGGCGACGATGCCGAGCACCAGGGTCAGCGGGTAGGAGCCCGTGGAGATCGCCCACAGGTAGAGGAACATCGCCACGGCGCTGCCCGCGGCGCCGATCAGGAAGACCGGGCGGCGGCCGATGCGGTCGGACAGGGACGCCCACAGCGGGATCGCGGCGAGCGCGGCCACGTTGGCCAGCGCGCCCACCCACAGCATGGAGGAGCGGCTCATCCCGACCGCGTCGCCGGTGGCGTACGCCAGCGCCCACACGGTGAAGATCGTGGAGACCGACGCGACGAGCGCGCCCGCGATCACCCGCAGCACGTCCGCCCAGTGCTCGCGCATCAGCACGGCCAGCGGCAGCTTGACCACGCCCTCGCTGTCCGCCTGCTGGGCGAAGGCCGGGGTCTCCTCCAGCCTGCGGCGGATGACGTAGCCGACGACGGCGACCGCGATGCTCATCCAGAACGGCACCCGCCAGCCCCACGACATCAGCTGCTCCTCGGGGAGCGCGGCGACGGGGAGGAAGACCAGCGTGGCCAGGAGCTGGCCGCCCTGCGTGCCGCTGAGGGTGAAGCTGGTGAAGAACCCGCGCCGGTTCGGTGGGGCGTGTTCCAGCGTCATGGAGTTGGCGCTGGCCTGCTCGCCGGCGGCGGAGATGCCCTGGAGCACCCGGCACAGCACCAGCAGCACCGGGGCGAGGGTGCCGACCTGGTCGCGGGTGGGCAGACAGCCGATGAGGAACGTGGAGACGCCCATGAGGATGAGCGTGAAGACCATGATCTTCTTGCGGCCCACGCGGTCACCGAAGTGGCCGAGGAAGAGCGCTCCGACCGGGCGGGCCGCGTAGGCGACGCCGAAGGTGGCCAGGGACAGCAGGGTCGCGGTGGCCGGGTCGGACTCGTCGAAGAAGATCTCCGGGAAGATCAGCGCCGCCGCGCTGCCGTAGATGAAGAAGTCGTAGTACTCCAGGGCGCTGCCGATCCAGGCCGCGGTGGCGGCTTTCTTCGGCTGACCGGGTGGGGCGGCGTCGTGGGGTGCGGCGGGGACGGACACGGCGTGCTCCTTCTGGGGACTCCACCGTAGGCGGAGTGGGCGACAACGAGGAAGGCGGGGGCGACCGGATCCCTGGGGTGTCGGGACGGCTCGGCCGGGTGCGACCCGGCTTGTTAACGCACTGGATAGTTAATAGCGGTTGGCTAGGGATGTTGCGCCCGTGTTTCCCCGGTGTCAAGAGCTGGAGCCCGCCGCGTTCAGTCCGCGGACCGCTCCGCCGTCAGATAGGCGATCACCATGTCGCCGAGCATGGTCCGGTAGTGCTCGCGCTGTGCCGGGTCGACCAGGTCCCGTCCGAACAGGGCGCCGAAGGTGTGCCGGTTGGCCACCCGGAAGAAGCAGAACGAGCTGATCATCGCGTGCAGGTCGACGGCGTCGACGTCGGCCGTGAACAGGCCGGACTCCTGCCCGGCGGTCAGGATGCGGCGGATCACGTCGAGCGCGGGGGAGCTGAGCCTGCCCAGTTTCTCGGAGGCGGCGATGTGCTCGGCCTCGTGGATGTTCTCGATGCTGACCAGGCGGATGAAGTCGGGGTGCTGCTCATGGTGGTCGAAGGTGACCTCCGCCAGCCGGCGGATGGCCGCGACCGGGTCGAGGTGTTCGACGTCGAGCTCCTGCTCGGCCTCGCGGATCACGCCGTAGGCCCGTTCCAGGACCGCGGTGAAGAGCTGCTCCTTGCCGCCGAAGTAGTAGTAGATCATCCGCTTCGTGGTGCGGGTGCGGGCGGCGATGTCGTCGACGCGGGCACCGGCGTACCCGGCGCGGGCGAACTCCTGGGTGGCCACGTCGAGGATCTCCGCCTGGGTGCGGGCGGCGTCGCGGATCCGTCCGCCCGGTCGTACCGGTTCGTCGACGCTGGTCATCGGGTTCCTCCGGGCGTAGGGCCAGTGCCCGTGATTGTAGAAGCAGCCGGGGGACGGGCCGCCGGGGTCTTCCCGTGGACCCGTTCGGCTGATATAGCTAACGTACTAGTTCGTACATTAGAGCTCGGTTCGCTCAGGAGAGCTCGGTTCGGTTTTCGGTTCAGGAGGTCCGCGTGACCAAGGACTCGTATCTCGTCGGACTCATCGGTTCCGGCATCGGTCCCTCGCTCAGCCCGGCGTTGCACGAGCGGGAGGCCGAGCGCCAGGGGCTGCGCTACCTGTACCGGCTGATCGACATCGACGTCGTAGGCGTGGAGCCGGAGGCGGTCGGCGACCTGGTGCGGGCCGCGCGCGACCTCGGCTTCGACGGGCTGAACATCACCCACCCGTGCAAGCAGCTCGTCATCCCGCACCTCGACGGCCTCGCGCCGCAGGCGGAGGCGCTGGGCGCGGTCAACACCGTGGTCTTCGAGGCGGACGGCCGGGCCGTCGGCCACAACACGGACGTCACCGGCTTCGCCGCCTCCTTCGCCCGCGGACTGCCCGACGCCCCGCTGGAGCGGGTGGTGCAGCTCGGCGCGGGCGGCGCGGGCGCGGCCGTCGCGCACGCCACGCTCACCCTCGGCGCCGGCCGGGTGACCGTGGTGGACGCCCTGCCCGAGCGGGCCGCCGCCCTCGCCGACGCGCTGAACGGGCACTTCGGGCCGGGCCGGGCCGCCGCCGCCACGCCGGACCGCCTCCCCGGACTCCTCGCCGACGCCGACGGCGTCGGCGGCCTGGTGCACGCCACGCCCACCGGCATGGCCGCCCACCCCGGCCTGCCCCTCTCCGCCGACCTGCTGGGCCCCGGCCTGTGGGTGGCCGAGGTCGTCTACCGGCCCCTGGAGACCGAGCTGCTGCGCACCGCGCGGGACCTGGGCTGCGCCACCCTCGACGGCGGCGGCATGGCCGTCTTCCAGGCGGTGGACGCCTTCCGCCTCTTCACCGGCCGGGAGCCCGACAGCGCCCGGATGCTCGCGGACATCGCCGACCTGGCCGGCGCGGTCCCGGTCCGCAAGTGAGCCGGTCCGCCGACGGACGGCCGCCCGCCCGGGAAGGCTGACGGTCCTGCCGGCTGACCGTCACCGCCCCCTGAACGTCACTGCCGGCTGACGGTCCTCGTCACGCCCGCGACGACCGTCGTGGCCAGGATCCAGCCGGTGACGACGAGGACGTACGCCAGTGTCTGGTGGAGGCCGGACGGGGCGAACGCGGACTCCTGCCCGAAGGAGATGACGGGCAGCAGCAGGTCGAGGGTGTAGAAGACCGGGTGGAAGTCGGGTGCCTCGGACGCCTTGAGCGGCCGGGGGTGCTCCAGCGCGAAGGCGACCGAGCCGACCGCGAGCAGGGACAGCAGCCAGCCGGCGGCCCGCAGCGGACGGAAGCCGTAGCCGACGGCCGCGTCCTGGAGGTGGCCCCACAGCCGCCCGTACCAGGGGAGCGTCGAACGGTGGCGGCGCTGCTTGGCGAGCTGCACCAGCCGGGCCGCCCGGTCGTCGCCGGTCCTGCGGTAGGCGGCGGTGAGCTGCTCGTAGCCGTGCGGGTCGAACCCGCCGTCGTCGCGCTCCAGCATCGGCAGCCGGCGCTCGGCGGGCTCGTGCGGGGTGAGGAAGGTGTAGGTGAGGTCGAGCAGCCGCACCTCCTCGGGGAGCATCTCCGGCTCCAGGTCGAGCTGGTTGATCTCGGCGCGCCGCAGGTTGAGCCGGCCTTCGATCTGGGGGCCGCCGCGCAGCCAGAACTCGCCGATCGCGCAGCTGCTGGCGCGCAGGGCGGTGTTCCCGGGGTGGGAGAGGGACGCGTGCAGCAGGTCCACCCGGCCGGGTATGCGGGCGCCGCGCAGTTCGATCCTGCCCCGCGCGCGCAGCCGCCGGCCCAGCAGGTTGGCCCCCACCGCCAGGGACTCGGCGTCCAGGGCGTGCGCGCCGGGGTTGCTCAGCTCGGCGTCCTCCAGGTCGAGCGAACCGGCGACGGTGGCGCCGTCGAGCCGGACCAGGCCGTGCGCGCGCAGACCGCGGGCGCAGAGGTCGTCGTCGACGGTGAGCTGGTTGAGCTGGAGCACGGGCAGCGCCGGGTCCTCGGCGGTGAGCTCAGCCTCGTCCAGGAAGAGCGCTCCGGCGATCTGTGCCCCGGCGAGGCTCACGAACCCGTCGACCCGGCAGCGGGTCATCCGCAGGCTGCCGTCGATACGGGACCGTGCCGCCGCCAGTCCCGGCAGCGCGGAGTCGCTGAGGTTGAGGTAGTTCAGCCGGGCGCCGGCGAGCCGGGGCGCCGTGTCGAAACGGCACTGGTCCATCCGCACGACGGTGTCGACGACCGCGTACCGCAGATCCAACTCACCGGCGATCCGCGCGCCGACAAGCTTGAGTGCCGCTATTTCCCCTGGCTCCCGAGGCCCGTTGAGCAGCAGGGCGCGCAACACCACGGCCCGCACCGCCTGTTCGCCGTCGTCGCGGAAGTCGACGGTCGCCCCCGTGGCGAAGGCCCGCCAGACGCGCTGTTCGGCCGGTGTCAGATCGTTGATCTCCATCAGCCGCGACTCTGGCGGGCCCTCTTCGCCGGTGTCAACCGGCTGTTGCCTCGAGGACGTGCGGGGTGCCCCCAGGACGGGAGCCCGTGCGGGGTGCCCCCACGAAGGGAGCCCCCCCCACGGCGGCGTTACTCGCCCTTCGCCGACTCGACGGCGTGGCCGCCGAACTGGTTGCGCAGCGCGGCGATCATCTTCATCTGCGGCGAGTCCTCCTGGCGGGAGGCGAACCGCGCGAACAGCGAGGCCGTGATCGCCGGGAGCGGCACGGCGTTGTCGATGGCGGCCTCGACGGTCCAGCGGCCCTCGCCGGAGTCCTGGGCGAAGCCGCGGAGCTTGTCCAGGTGCTCGTCCTCGTCGAGGGCGTTGACCGCCAGGTCCAGCAGCCAGGAACGGATGACCGTGCCCTCCTGCCAGGAGCGGAACACCTCGCGCACGTCGGTGACCGAGTCGACCTTCTCCAGCAGCTCCCAGCCCTCGGCGTAGGCCTGCATCATGGCGTACTCGATGCCGTTGTGGACCATCTTCGAGAAGTGCCCGGCGCCGACCTTGCCGGCGTGGACGTAGCCGTAGGGGCCCTCGGGCTTGAGCGCCTCGAAGACCGGCTGGAGGCGGTCGACGTGCTCCTTGTCGCCGCCGACCATCAGGGCGTAGCCGTTCTCCAGGCCCCACACGCCGCCGGAGACGCCCGCGTCGACGAAGCCGATGCCCTTGGCACCGAGTTCGGCGGCGTGCTTCTCGTCGTCGGTCCAGCGGGAGTTGCCGCCGTCGACGACGATGTCGCCGGCCGCGAGCAGGCCGCCGAGCTCGTCGACGACGGACTGGGTGGCCGGGCCGGCCGGGACCATCACCCAGACCGCGCGGGGCGCTTCGAGCCGCTCGACCAGTTCGGCGAGGCTGCTCACGTCGGACACGTCGGGGTTGCGGTCGTAGCCGACGACGGTGTGGCCGGCGTTGCGCAGACGCTGGCGCATGTTGCCGCCCATCTTGCCGAGACCGATCAGACCCAGCTGCATGTCAGTGCACTTCCTTCAGTTCGCGGTAGGCGGCCACGAGGGCGGCGGTGGAGGGGTCGAGACCGGGGACGTCCGCGCCTTCGGTGAGGGCGGGTTCGAGGCGCTTGGCGAGGACCTTGCCGAGTTCGACGCCCCACTGGTCGAAGGAGTTGATGTTCCAGACGGCGCCCTGCACGAACACCTTGTGCTCGTAGAGGGCGACGAGCTGGCCGAGGACCGAGGGGGTCAGCTCGGTGGCGAGGACGGTGGTGGTGGGGTGGTCGCCGCGGAAGGTCTTGTGGGCGACCAGCTCCTCCGGCACGCCCTCGGCGCGCACCTCCTCGGGGGTCTTGCCGAAGGCGAGGGCCTGGGTCTGGGCGAAGAAGTTCGCCATCAGCAGGTCGTGCTGCGCCTTGAGCCCGTCGCTCAGCTCGTCCACCGGGCGGGCGAAGCCGATGAAGTCGGCCGGGATCAGCTTGGTGCCCTGGTGGATCAGCTGGTAGTAGGCGTGCTGCCCGTTGGTGCCCGGCGTGCCCCACACCACGGGTCCGGTCTGCCACTCCACGGGACGGCCGTCCCGGTCCACCGACTTGCCGTTGGACTCCATGTCCAGCTGCTGGAGGTAGGCGGTGAACTTCGACAGGTAGTGGCTGTAGGGCAGGACCGCGTGCGCCTGGGCGTCGTGGAAGTTGCCGTACCAGATGCCCAGCAGGCCGAGCAGCAGCGGCGCGTTGGCCTCGGCGGGCGCGGTGCGGAAGTGCTCGTCGACGGTGTGGAAGCCGTCCAGCATCTCCCGGAACCGCTCCGGGCC
>NZ_JBIAPF010000002.1:456749-1037736 GCF_042888135.1 Streptomyces sp. NPDC003247 | reverse complement strand
GGAATCTTCCTCCGCAACCACGACGAGCTCACCCTCGAAATGGTCACCGACGAAGAACGCGACTACATGTACGCCGAATACGCGAAAGACCCGCGCATGCGCGCCAACATCGGCATCCGACGACGCCTCGCACCCCTCCTCGACAACGACCGCAACCAGATCGAACTCTTCACCGCCCTCCTCCTCTCCCTCCCCGGCTCGCCGATCCTCTACTACGGCGACGAGATCGGCATGGGCGACAACATCTGGCTCGGCGACCGCGACGCCGTCCGCACCCCCATGCAGTGGACCCCCGACCGCAACGCCGGCTTCTCCTCCTGCGACCCCGGACGCCTCTTCCTCCCCACCATCATGGACCCCGTCCACGGCTACCAGGTCACCAACGTCGAGGCGTCCATGGCATCACCCTCCTCGCTGCTGCACTGGACCCGCCGCATGATCGAGATCCGCAAGCAGAACCCCGCCTTCGGACTCGGCTCCTACACCGAACTGGCCTCCACCAACCCGGCCGTCCTCGCCTTCCTCCGCGAGGCCCCCCCGACGGAGGGAGTAGGGGACGACCTCGTCCTGTGCGTGCACAACTTCTCGCGCTTCGCCCAGCCCACCGAGCTGGACCTGCGCCCGTTCAAGGGCCGTTTCCCGGTCGAGCTGTTCGGCGGGGTCCGCTTCCCCGCGATCGGTGATCTGCCCTACCTGCTCACCCTCGCAGGACACGGCTTCTACTGGTTCCGGCTGCGCCGGGACGCCGTCTAGAACCCTGCGGCGGGGCGGTTTCCCCTGCCCCGCCCGGGGCACGCAGAAGTAGCACCCCGACCCTCCGGGGAAAGGAATGTGACGCAATGGCGGACACTGTCACACTCTCCGGCACGACAGCCCCTGGTCTCCTCGCGTCACTGACGCCCCTGCTGCGGGAGTGGCTGCCGCGGCAGCGCTGGTTCGCCGGCAAGGGGAGTCCGGTCACCGGGTTCACGCCGGTGGCGGCCACCGAGCTGCTGCCCGCGGGAGGCCGGCTGGGCCTGTACCACCTGCTGATCCGCGCACATCAGACGACCGGCTACGGCGACACCTACCAGCTCCTGATAGGGGCGCGCGAGGCGCTGCCACCCCGGCTGGCGCCCGCGCTGATCGGTCATGTCCGGCACGGGCCGCTCACCGGGCGGACCGTGTACGACGCCCTGTACGACACCCGGCCCGCCGAGGTGCTGCTGGAGGCACTGCGCACCGGGGCCCGGATCGGTGTCCTGCGCTGCGACCGCGACCCGGCCCAGGAGATCCGCACCGGCCTGGTGCCCCGGCGGCTGACGTCCGAGCAGTCCAACTCGTCGGTCGTCTATGGAGATACGTTTATTCTCAAGCTGCTGCGCCGGGTCGTCCCCGGCGTCAACCCCGACCTGGAGCTGCCGCTGGCCCTGGCCCGCGAGGGCTGCCCCCGGGTGCCGGCGCCCACGGCGTGGATGCGTGCCGAGCTCGGCGGCGAGCCGTACGTCCTGGGCGTGCTCCAGCCGTACGTGCAGGGCGCGGCGGACGGCTGGGAGCTGGCGCTGCGGGAGCTGGCCAAGGGGGAGGACTTCGCCGCCGAGGCGCGGGCGCTGGGGCGGGCCACCGCCGAGGTGCACACCGCGCTCGCCCGCGCGCTGCCCTCGGCCACCCTGGGGCACGCGCAGCTGGGGCCGCTGGTGGAGGGCATGACCCAGCGGCTGGACGCGGCCGCGCAGGCGGTGCCCGCGCTGCGTCCGTACGCGCCCGCCCTGCGCACCGCCTTCACCGCGCTGGCCGACCTCGCGGCCGAGGGCCACACCTGGACCGCCCAGCGCATCCACGGCGACCTGCACCTCGGGCAGTGTCTGCGCGCCCCCTCCGGGGAGTGGGCGCTGATCGACTTCGAGGGCGAGCCGTCCCGGCCGCTGGCGGAGCGCCGGATGCCGCAGCCGACGGTGCGGGACGTGGCGGGCATGCTGCGGTCCTTCGACTACGCGGCCCACTCGGCCGACCCGCCGGCACCGGGCTGGGCAAAGGCGTGCCGGGCCGCCTACTGCACCGGGTACGCCGAGGTGGCCGGCGCCGACCCGCGCACCGACCCCGTCCTGCTGCGGGCCTACGAGACGGACAAGGCCGTCTACGAGGTCGTCTACGAGGCCCGGCACCGTCCCGACTGGCTCCCCGTCCCGCTGTCCGCGATCCGCAGGCTCGCCGCATCCGACCCGTTCTGAGGAGGCTTCACCCGTGACTCCCAGTCCCCCGTCCGACGGTCCGGACCCGAAGAAGAAGGCCACCGCGAAGAAGGCGGCGGCGAAGAAGGCGGTGACACAGAAGGCGGCGGCGAAGAAGGCGGCCGCGGCGGGCAGGACGACGGCGGCGGGCAAGAAGGCCACCGCCAAGAAGGCCACCACCGGAAAGCGCGCCGCCGAGAAGGTCACCGCGCAGGAGGCCACCACCGCGAAGCCCACCGCGAAGCCCGCCGCGAAGAGGGTCCCCCCGCAGAAGGCCACCAGCGGAAAGCCCGCCGCCACAAAGGTCCCCGCGCAGAAATCGGCCGCGGCCGCGCAGACGACCGCGGGCAAGGCGCCCGCGCGCAAGGCTTCCGCGCGCAAGGCGCCCGCCGAGAAGGCTCCCGTGAGGAAGGCACCGGCGAGGAGGGCGACGGCGGAGAAGGCACCGGCGGCGGCGCAGGCCCCGGCGGAGACGGCACCGGTGGAGAAGGTGCCCGTGGAGAAGGTCCCGGCGGCTGCGCAAGCCGCGGCGGAGACGGCCGAGGTCCGGGAGCCCGCCGTCACGGCCCCGGACGTCGACGTCGACGTCGTCCCCTCCCCCGCCCTGGACGCCGTAGACCGGGAGCGGCTCCTGCACGGCACCCACCACGATCCGCACTCCGTGCTGGGCGCGCACCCGACGCCCGGCGGGGTAGTCGTCCGGGCCTTCCGGCCCTACGCGCTGTCCGTCGCGGTCGTCGCGGACGGTGTGCGCGTCGGCCTCCACGACGACGGCGACGGCTTCTTCTCCGGTCTGCTGCCGCTGCGCGAGGTGCCGGAGCACCGCCTCGTCGTGACGTACGAGGGCACGGTCCACGAGACCGAGGACGCGTACCGCTTCCTGCCCACACTCGGCGAGCTGGACCTGCACCTGATCGGCGAGGGCCGGCACGAGCAGCTGTGGACGGTGCTCGGCGCGCACCCCATGACCCACCAGGGCGTGACCGGCACCCGCTTCTCGGTGTGGGCGCCGAACGCGCGCGGGGTGCGGGTGGCCGGCACCTTCAACTACTGGGACGGCACCGGGTTCCCGATGCGTTCGCTCGGCTCCTCCGGGGTCTGGGAGCTGTTCGTTCCGGGCATCGGGGAGGGCGAGCTGTACAAGTTCGACATCGCCCGGCCGGACGGTTCGCGCACGCTGCGCGCCGACCCCCTGGCCCGCCGTACCGAGACGCCGCCGGCCACCTCGTCGATCGTGCACGCCTCCCACTACACGTGGGGCGACGAGGAGTGGCTGGCCCGCCGCGCCGACCGGCCGGTCCACGAGGCACCCTTCTCCGTGTACGAGGTCCACCTCCCCTCCTGGCGTCCCGGACTGACGTACCGCCAGTTGGCCGAGCAGCTCCCGGCCTACGTCAAGGACCTGGGCTTCACGCACGTCGAGCTGATGCCGGTCGCCGAGCACCCCTTCGGCGGCTCCTGGGGCTACCAGGTCACCGGTTTCTACGCGCCGACGGCCCGGCTCGGCACCCCCGACGACTTCAAGTACCTGGTGGACCGCCTGCACCGGGCCGGGATCGGCGTCCTGATGGACTGGGTGCCGGCGCACTTCCCGCGCGACGACTGGGCGCTCGCCGAGTTCGACGGGCGGCCCCTGTACGAGCACGCGGATCCGCTGCGGGCCGCGCATCCCGACTGGGGCACCCTGGAGTTCGACTTCGGGCGGCGCGAGGTGCGCAACTTCCTGGTGGCGAACGCCGTGTACTGGTGCGAGGAGTTCCACATCGACGGGCTGCGCGTCGACGCCGTCGCCTCGATGCTCTACCTCGACTACTCGCGCGAGCCCGGCCAGTGGACACCCAACGAGCACGGCGGCCGGGAGAACCTGGACGCGGTGGCGTTCCTCCAGGAGATGAACGCCACCGTCTACCGCAGGAACCCCGGCGTCGTGACGATCGCCGAGGAGTCGACCGCCTGGGACGGCGTCACCCGGGCCACGCACCACCGGGGCCCGAGCGGCTTCGGCGGGCTCGGCTTCGGCCTGAAGTGGAACATGGGCTGGATGCACGACTCGTTGCAGTACGTCGGCCACGAGCCCGTCCACCGCACGCACCACCACCACGAGATGACCTTCTCGATGGTGTACGCCTACAGCGAGAACTACGTCCTGCCGATCTCCCACGACGAGGTCGTCCACGGCAAGCGCTCGCTGGTGTCGAAGATGCCGGGCGACTGGTGGCAGCAACGCGCCGACCTGCGCGCCTACCTGGGCTTCATGTGGGCCCACCCGGGCAAGCAGCTGCTGTTCATGGGGCAGGAGTTCGCCCAGGGCGCGGAGTGGTCCGAGGCCCACGGCCCCGACTGGTGGCTCCTCGACCCCGCCTACGGCGCCGAGGCCGACCACCGGGGCGTCCGCGACCTCGTCCGCGACCTGAACGCCGTCTACCGGTCGACGCCCGCGCTCTGGGAGCGGGACACCGTCCCCGACGGCTTCCGGTGGGTGGTGGGCGACGCCGCCGACGACAACGTCCTCGCGTTCCTGAGGTACGACGCCGACGGCACGCCCCTGCTGGCCGTCTCGCACTTCGCCCCTGTCGTCCGCCCCGACTACCGCCTCGGCGTCCCCGACGACGTCCCCGCCTGGCACGAGGTCCTCACCACCGACTCCGAGCGGTACGGCGGCAGCGGTGTCTCGCACCCCGACCCGGTCAAGCCCGAGCCGCAGGGCGCGCACGGGCACCCGGCGAGCATCCGCCTGACCCTGCCCCCACTGGCGACGGTGTGGCTGCGGCCGGCCTGAGCGTCGCTCGCCCCCGCCGCCCTTTCCCTCCCCATCGTCCCCGGGGGCTGCCGCCCCCGGACCCCCGCTTCGGCCCTGAACGGGCCTCGTCCTGAAGCGCCGGACAGGCTGCGTTCGCCCGCCCTTGTCCCGAGCGAGTCGGGTGGTGGGTGGGCACAGGCCGGGGGTCCGGGGGCGGAGCCCCCGGGGCCCCGGTGCGGCCGGTCTACGCCAGCGCCTCCGCCAGCGCCGTCGGCAGTTCCCCGGTGTGGACCACGCCGAGGCGCTGGGTGGCCCGGGTCAGGGCGACGTACAGGTCGCTCGTTCCGTACCCGGCGGGCTCGACCACGAGCACCGAGTCGAACTCCAGGCCCTTGGACTGGCGCGGGTCGAGGAGGACGACCTTGTGCGTCAGGTCCGGTTCGGCGCCCGCGGTGACCCCGTCCAGCCGGGCGGCCAGCCGGCGGTGCAGCTCGCGCGGGGCGATCACCGCGAGCCGGCCCTCCGCGGGGGTCAGCTCGCCGACCGCATCGGCGACCGCGCCGGGCAGGTCGTCGGTGGCGCGCGCCCAGGGCCGGACGCCGGTGGAGCGCACCGAGCTGGGCGGGGCGAAGCCGGGCCGCTCGGCGCGCACGACGGCCGCGGCGACCTCCATGATCTCGGCCGGGGTGCGGTAGTTGACGCCCAGCCGGGTGTGCTCCCAGCGGTCCTCGACGTACGGCCGGAGGATCTCGGACCAGGAGCCGACACCGGCCGCCTCGGCGGTCTGGGCCGGGTCGCCGACCAGGGTCATCGAGCGCGTCGGACTGCGCCGCATCAGCAGCCGCCACGCCATCGGCGACAGCTCCTGCGCCTCGTCGACGATGATGTGCCCGAACGCCCAGGTCCGGTCGGCCGCCGCCCGCTCGGCGGCGCTGCGGTGGTCGTCCTCCTCGTGGCGTTCGGCGAACCGCTCGGCGTCGATGATGTCGTGCGCGGAGAGGACCTCGCCGGCCTCCGGATCGTCCTCCTCCTTGTCCTCGAACTCGTAGGTGCGGGAGGCGTAGGAGACGTCGAGCACGCCCTGCGCGTAGGCGATCTGCGTCTCCCGCTCGCGCTGCGCGTGGGCCCGCGCCGCCCGGTCGTCCTCGCCGAGGAGTTCGGCGGCCTCGTCGAGCAGCGGGACGTCCGCGACCGTCCACGCCCGGGTGACCGGGCGGCGCACGGCGGCCACGTCCTCGTCGGGGACGTAGCCCTCGGGGTCGGCGAGGAGGTCGGCGACCACGCGCTGCGGGGTGAGCACCGGCCACAGCCGGTCGATCGCGGCCCACACCTCGGGGTTCTCGGCGAGTTCGTCGCGGATCTGGGTGATGTCGCTGGCGTCGAGGAGGCTGGACCCGTCGTAGGGGTCGGTGCCGACGCGCTCCGCGTACAGCTCGGTGAGCGCGTTCAGGATGTGGCCCTCGAAGTGCTCGCGGGCCGCGTTGTGCGGCAGCTTCACGGCCCGGGTGCGCTCCCGGGCGACGCGCACGAGCCCGTCGTCGAGCATCAGGACCTCCCGGTCGTGCTCGATCGCGACGACCGGGTCGGGCAGCGCCTGCCGGTCGCGTACGAGGGCGGCGAGGGCGTCGGCCATGGCGGCGCGGCCCTTCACCGCGGCCGCCTCGGGCGTGTCGCCGGCCGTCGCCCGAACGCCCGGGTACAGCTCGCCGACCGTGGCGAGGAGCACGCCGGTCTCGCCCAGCGAGGGCAGCACCTCGCCGATGTAGCCGAGGAAGGCGGGGTTGGGGCCGACGATCAGGACGGCCCGTTTGGCGAGCAGGTCGCGGTGCTCGTAGAGGAGGTAGGCGGCGCGGTGCAGGGCCACCGCGGTCTTGCCGGTGCCCGGCCCGCCCTCGACCACCAGCACCCCCCGGTGCGGTGCGCGGATGATCTCGTCCTGCTCGGCCTGGATGGTCTGCACGATGTCGGTCATGCGGCCGGTGCGCGCGGAGTTGAGCGCGGCGAGCAGGACGTCGTCGCCGGCCGGGTCCTCGTGGCCGGTGCGGGTGGCGTCGCCGAGGTCGAGGAACTCGTCGTGCAGGGCGGTGACCCGGCGGCCCTCGGTGGTGATGTGCCGGCGGCGGCGCAGGCCCATCGGGGTGTGGCCGGTGGCCAGGTAGAAGGGGCGGGCCACGTCGGCACGCCAGTCGACGAGGACGGGCGTGCGCTCGGCGTCGTCCAGGCGCAGCCCGACCCGGCCGATGTGGTGGGCGGCGCCGGAGGCCAGGTCGATCCGGCCGAAGCAGAGGGAGCCGTCGACGGCGTTCAGCGCGGCGAGCAGCCCCGAGCGCTCGGCGACCAGGATGTCCCGCTCCAGCCGGGCCTGCATGGGCTTGTCGCCCTGGGCGAGGGCGTCCGCCACGGAGGCCTCGGTGTCACCGCGCAGGGCGTCGACGCGGGCGTACAGGCCGTCGATGAATTCCTGTTCACCGCGCAATTCGCTGTCTTCACTGCCCGGAAAACCGTTGTTTGACAATTCCACTCCCGGCCGGATATACTGTGCCTACTGAACTTCTCCGCGACCGACCACAGTGAAGTCGCGAACCATTGAATATACATAAAGAAATCCCCCGAGGGCAATTGCCCTCGGGGGATTTCTGCGTGCGGTGCACAGGGTGCGTGCTGTGCATGCCCTGCCTGCGTTGCCCGCGTTGCTGCGGGAGGGCTCAGACGACGTCCGACAGTTCCTCCAGCAGCCGCCGCTTCGGCCGCGCCCCCACCATCGCCTTCACCGGCTCACCGCCGCGGAACACCATGAAGGTCGGCATCGACAGCACCTTGTAGTGGTTGGTCGTCGCCGGGTTGTGGTCCACGTTCAGCTGCACCACCTTCAGACGCTCCGCCTCCTCCGAGGCCAGGGCCTTCAGCACCGGCGCCATCTGCCGGCAGGGCGGGCACCAGTCCGCGGTGAACTCCACCAGCACCGGCAGATCCGCCCCCAGCACCTCCGCCCCGAAATCCGCGTCCGTCACCTCGGGCACTCCGGCCGCCTTGGTCACCGTTCCCGTCCTCCCAGTTCGCACAGTGGTTCCGGACCCCCCGGAACCAGCGCCTCGGCGCCCAGTTCGTCCCGCGCCCGCTCGGCCCGCGCCAGCTGCCCCGCGACCTTCTCCCGGACCGCCGCCAGCTCGCCGATGAGCGCGTCCAGCTCGTCCAGCTTGCGCCGGTACACCGCGAGCGACGCCGGGCAGGAGTCGCCCTCCGGGTGCCCGGCCCGCAGGCACTCCACGAAGGGCCGGGTCTCCTCCAGGTCGAACCCGAAGTCCCGCAACGTCGTGATCTGCCGCAACAGGCGCAGATCGCGTTCGTCGTAGGCGCGGTGGCCCAGCTCGTCGCGGCGCGCGGGCAGCAGCCCCCGCGCCTCGTAGTACCGCAGGGTCCGCGTCGTGGTCCCGGCCCGTGCGGCCAGCTCGCCGATTCGCATACCGGTGAACGTACGGCTTGACGCCGACGTCAAGGCAAGACCGCGCGCCCGGAAAGGACGGCTGGGGAAAAAACGGCCGGGCGCCCGGCCCCGGTTCAGGCGGGGCCGGGCGCCCGGAGACCGGGGCCGGTGCGTCAGGCCTTGGCGAGCTCCTTCTCGCCGCCGCGCTCGCGCGGCTCGGGCACGTCCGCCTCCGCCGGGGCCGGGCCGCCGTGGCCGCCATGGCCGTCGTCGAGCAGGGTCCGCTCGTCGAAGGGGATCCGGCCGGCGAGCACCTGCTCCACGCGCGCCTTGTCGATCTCCTTGGTCCAGGTGCCGATCAGGACGGTGGCGACGGCGTTGCCCGCGAAGTTGGTGAGGGCGCGCGCCTCGCTCATGAAGCGGTCGATGCCGACGATGAGGCCGATGCCGTCCACCAGGGCCGGCTTGTGCGACTGGAGGCCGCCCGCCAGGGTCGCCAGGCCCGCGCCGGTGACCCCGGCGGCGCCCTTGGACGCGACCAGCAGGAAGAGCAGCAGCGGGATCTGCTCGCCGACCGACATCGGCGTGCCCATCGCGTCGGCGATGAACAGCGAGGCCATGGTCATGTAGATCATGGTGCCGTCGAGGTTGAAGGAGTAGCCGGTCGGGACGGTGATGCCGACGACGGGCTTGCTGACCCCGAGGTGCTCCATCTTCGCGATGAGCCGCGGCAGCGCGGACTCGGAGGAGGAGGTGGACAGGATCAGCAGGAACTCACGGCCCAGGTACTTGCAGAGCGTGAGGATGTTCAGGCCCGCGAAGATCCGCAGCAGCGCGCCGAGCACGAGGAAGACGAAGAGGAAGCAGGTGATGTAGAAGCCGAGCATCAGCACGGCCAGGCTCTTGAGCGCGTCCACGCCGGCCGAACCGGTGACCGCGGCGATGGCGCCGAAGGCGCCGATCGGGGCGGCCCACATCACCATGGCGAGGATGCGGAAGACGAGCCGCTGGATGTGCTCGACACCGCGCAGGACCGGCTCCCCGGCCGGGCCCATCGCCTGGAGGGCGAAGCCGGCGAGCAGCGCGACGAGCAGGGTCTGGAGCACCTCGCCGCCGGTGAAGGCGGAGACGATGGTGGTCGGGATGATGCCCAGCAGGAACTCGGTGGTGTCCTTGGCCTCGGCCGAGACCTGCGCCTGGCCGGTCTCCTTGACCGCGTCGGTGAGCGCGAGGCCGGTGCCCGGCTCCAGGATGTTGCCGACGACCAGGCCGATGGCCAGCGCCACCAGCGACATCACCAGGAAGTAGCCGAGGGCGATACCGCCGACGGCACCGACCTTGGCGGCCTTGCGGACCGATCCGATGCCGAGCACGATCGTGCAGAAGATGATCGGCGAGATCATCATCTTGATCAGGTTCACGAAGCCGGTGCCGATGGGCTTCAGCTCGACGGCGAGGTCGGGGGCGACCAGACCCACCGTGATACCGAGGGCGACCGCGACGATCACCGCGATGTACAGGTAGTGGGTCCGGTCCCGCTTGGCGGCGGGTGCGGCAGGTGCCGTATCGGGGGTGCTGCTGGCGGCCACGGCTGCCCTCCTTAGACGTCTTCGTCGGCATCACCGGCGTGCGGCTCACGTCCGGGCGAGATAAGGGAACCCGGTGACTATCTCCCGGTGTGTGAGGGCGGTCACCCTTCCGTTCATTTAGTTCACGCCCGAGGTCAGGGGCACACTGACGGCATGCGCCTCCCCGTCCCCCGACCCCGCAGCCTGGCCGGCCAGCTGTTCGCCATGCAGGCCGTGCTCATCGCGGTGGTCGTCGCGGGCTGCGCGCTGTTCACCTACGTCAGCGACCGGGCCCAGGCCGAGGGGGCGGCGAGCCGCCAGGCCACCGCCGTGGCCCGCTCGGTCGCCGACGCCCCCTCCGTGCGGGAGGCGATCGGCACCGCCGACCCCACGGCCGAGCTCCAGCCGTACGCGACGCGGATCATGCACGACACCGAGGTCGACTTCGTCACGATCATGAGCCCGGACGGCATCCGCTGGACGCACCCCGACACCGACGAGATAGGACGGCGGTTCCGCGGCAACACCGCGCGGGCACTGAAGGGCGAGACCTTCACCGAGACCTACACCGGCACCCTCGGCCCGTCCGTCCGCGCGGTCACCCCCGTGCGGGACGACGACGACCGGATCGTCGGCCTGGTCAGCGCGGGCATCAAGGTGGAGGCGATCAGCAGGCGGGTCTCGGACCAGGTCACCGCCCTGTTCGGCGTCGCGGCCGGCGCGCTGGTCCTCGGCGCGGTCGGCACCTACGTCATCAACGCCCGCCTGCGCCGCCACACCCACGGCATGAACGCGGCCGAGCTGAGCCGTATGCACGACTACCACCAGGCGGCGCTGCACGCGGTCCGCGAGGGCCTGCTCATGCTGGACGGCCAGTACCGGGTGGCGCTGATCAACGACGGCGGCCGCGAGCTGCTGGGGGTCTCCGAGGAGGTCGTCGGCCGCTCCGTCGCCGACCTCGGGCTGCCCGCGCCGCTGACCGGCGCGCTGCTGGCCTCCGAACCACGGGTGGACGAGGTGCACCTGACCGCCGACCGGGTGCTGGTCGTGAACACCTCCCCGGTGTCCGGCGGGGAACGGCGGGGCACGGTGGTCACCCTGCGCGACGTCACCGAGCTCCAGTCCCTGATGGGCGAGCTGGACTCGGAGCGCGGCTTCACCCAGGCGCTGCGCTCCCAGGCCCACGAGGCGGCGAACCGGCTCCACACGGTCGTCTCGCTGATCGAGCTGGGCCGCGCGGACGAGGCCGCCGGCTTCGCGACCGCCGAACTGGAACTGGCCCAGGCCCTCACCGACCAGGTGGTCGCGGCGGTCAGCGAGCCGGTGCTGGCGGCCCTGCTCCTGGGCAAGACGGCCCAGGCCAACGAGCGGGGCGTGGAGCTGGTGGTCTCCCGGGAGAGCGGCCTGGACGACGGGCTGCTGCCGCGGTCGCTGCCCGCCCGCGACCTCGTCACCATCCTCGGCAACCTCATCGACAACGCCGTGGACGCCGCCCAGGGCCGCGTGCCGGCGCGGGTGACGGTGACCGCGTCGACGGAGGGCCGTACCGGACCCGGCGACGGGGAGCTGGTCCTCCGGGTGGCGGACACGGGGGCGGGAGTGGACCCCGCGCACGCCTCCCAGGTCTTCGAACGCGGCTTCTCGACCAAGCCGGCCGGCCCCGGCGGGCGCGGCCTCGGCCTCGCCCTGGCCCGCCAGGCCGTGCACCGCCACGAGGGCACGCTGTCGGTGGCGGGGGCCGACGGGGGCGGGGCGGAGTTCACGGTACGGCTGCCCCTGCGGACGGCGTCCGGCGCGGCACGGGTGCCGGGGGGTCGGACGTGACGGGCGGGACCAGTGGGACCGGTGGGACCGGTGGGACCGGTGGGACCGGTGGGACCGGTGGGACCGGTGGGACGGGCAGGACCGGCGAGGAACCGATCCGTGTCCTGGTCGTCGAGGACGACCCCGTGGCCGCCGACGCGCACGTCCTGTACGTCGGACGGGTGCCGGGGTTCGTCGCGGTGGGGAAGGCCCACACCGGTGCGGAGGCCCGGCGCCTGCTGGACCGCACACCGGTCGACCTGCTCCTGCTCGACCTGCACCTGCCGGACGGCCACGGACTGCAACTGGCCCGGTCCCTGCGGGCCGCCGGCTACCGCGCGGACGTGATCGCGGTGACGTCGGCGCGGGACCTGACGGTGGTGCGCGAGGGCGTGTCGCTGGGCGTCGTGCAGTACGTCCTGAAGCCGTTCACCTTCGCCACGCTGAGGGACCGCCTGGTGCGGTACGCGGAGTTCCGGGCGGCCGCGGGCGAGGCGAGCGGCCAGGACGAGGTGGACCGCGCGCTGGCCGCCCTGCGCGCCCCGGGACCGGCGGCACTGCCCAAGGGGCTGAGCGGGCCGACGCTGGAGCGGGTGGTGGGCGCCGTACGGGAGGCGGAGGAGGGCCTGACCGCGGCGGCGGCCGCCGAGGCCGTGGGCATCTCGCGGATCACCGCGCGCCGGTACCTGGAGCACCTGGTGGAGGCGGGACAGGCGGTGCGGAAGCCGCTGTACGGGCAGGTGGGGAGGCCGGAGCTGGTGTACCGGTGGGTTCGGGGGCGGTGAACGCCTCGGCCGCTCCCCGGGTCCGCGATCCTCAGGGCGAGGCCGAGGAGCTCGTAGGCCTCCACGGACGGGCGTCAGCCGGCCGGCGGCACCAGCCGGGCCCCGAGGCCGGGGCAACCGATCGCGTGAGGTGACCGGCACGCGGTGCGCCGGCACCGACCGGTACGGCGTCGCCCGCTCGTCCCCCGTGGCCGGCTCACCCCCCGCCGCCGAGCCCGTTCCCGCTCCCGCCCCCGAACGGCACCGCGTACCGCACGACGTACACCCCCAGTGCCACCACGGCCCCCGCCTCCACGGCGGACAGCACCAGCAGTCCCGGCGTGACATCGCCTCCGGCCCAGTACACGGCCAGCGCGCCCAACGGCACGACGCAGAACGCGAGCAGGTCCACCACGCACTGCACCAGCTTGCGCGAGAACCGGCGGGCGTCGTTGCGGTGGAAGCTCTCCCATCCGAAGGCCTCCGCCGCACCGGTGAGCCCGGCCAGTCCGGCGAGCCGGGGCCCCAGATCGCCCCGCACGTACCGCCCGATCGCGGAGATCTTCTCGTCGTTGACCAGGTAGGTCCACCCCAGCACGACGCACACCGGCGGCAGGGCGAGCAGCATCCGCGTCTGCTTCGCCTGCGCCGCGGCGGCGATCACCGCCGCCACCACGGCCAGCGTCACGTACAGCAGGTTGTCCCGGAACCCGATCCGCGCCTTCTGCTCGTCCTTGACGCTCTGGTACTCGGCGAGCAGCAACTGCCCGACGGTGACGTCCTGTTCTGCCACGGCAAGCGCCCCTTCCCCCGATGGATCTGGCAGTACCTTAAAGGGGTGCCGGAGACGAAACCCACTGTCGTGGTCCTCACCGCGCTCGCGCTCGAGTACGCGGCCGTACGCGCCCACATCACCGACCGCGAGGAGGACGTCCACCCCGAGGACGGGACCCGCGTCGAGATCGGCCGACTGGACGGCACGCCCTGGAGGGTGGCGCTCGCCGAGCTGGGCGAGGGGGTGGACAACGCGGCCGCGATGACGACGCAGATCATCAACTGGCTCCGCCCGCAGGCCGTCCTGTTCGTCGGGATCGCGGGCAGCCTGAAGGACGACATCGTGGTCGGGGACGTCGTCGTGGGCACCAAGGCGTACGCCGTCCACGGCGGCAAGTGGACCCCCCAGGGCTTCCTCTCCCGGCCCGAGGCCTGGCGCGCCTCCAACGCCCTGGTCCAGGCGGCTCGTTCCGCCGTGCGGGACATGACGGACGTCCGGCCGCACTTCAAGCCGATCGCCTCCGGGGACGTCGTCCTGGCCGACGCCGAGTCGCAGATCGCCCAGCACCTGCGCGAGCACTACAACGACGCCGCCGCGATCGAGATGGAGGGCTCCGGCGCGGCGCACGCGGCACATCTGAGCGGCCAGTCGCCGGCCCTGGTCATCCGGGGCATCAGCGACCTCGCCGACGGGGACAAGGCCGACGCGGACGCCGGAGGCTCCCAGGAACTCGCCGCCGCGCAGGCGGCGAAGGTCGCGGTGGCGGTCCTGCGCAAGCACCGTCCGCGGGCCGGCTCCTCCGACGCCCAGGAGGGTCCCCAACGCGGCTCGGGCGGCGGGGACACGTACGGCGGGGACCACATCGACTTCCGGGGCGGCACCTTCCACGGGCCGGTCGTCGGCAAGCAGGCCGGAAAGCCGTAGGGAGACCGTCCACGGCCCGGTGCCCCGGGCGACGGCCGTCCTGCCGCCCCGGCCGCCGGGCTTCACCGGCCGGGCGGCGGAACTGGACCGCCTGCTCTCCTGTCTGGCGCCCACCACGGCCGACGACGACACCCGCCCCGTCCTCATCTCCGCCGTCACCGGCATGGGCGGCATCGGCAAGACCGCGCTGGCGGTGGAGGCGGCGCACCGGGCGTGCGGGAAGGGGTGGTTCCCCGGTGGGACGCTGTTCGTGGATCTGCGGGGGTACGACGACGATCCGGTGACCGCCGACCAGGCGGTGCTGGCGCTGCTGGACGCACTGGGTGTGCGGGGGCCCGACCTGCCGACGACCCCGACGGGACAGTACGACACCTACCGCGTCCTCCTCGCCGGGCGGCCGGGCCGGATGCTGCTGGTCCTGGACAACGCGTCGGACCCGGAGCAGTTCCGCGAGCTGCTGCCCGGCACCGATCACCACCGGGTCCTCATCACCTCCCGGGACCGGCCGGACGCCCTTCCCGTGCGGCTGGTCGACCTGGAGACCCTGGAGGCCGAGGAATCCGTCGCTCTCCTGACCCGGGCACTCCACGACGCCGACGAACGCGACGACCGTCCGGAGCGGGAGCCGGACGCGTTGGGCGAACTGGCCGACCTGTGCGGTCATCTGCCCCTGGCCCTCCAGATCGCGGCCGCGATGCTGCGCAGGCGCAGGCACCGGGACGTCGCGACGCTGGTGGCCGAGATCCGGGCGGCCGGTGACGCGACGGCCGTCCTCGACAAGGGCCGCCCCGGGACGGACCTGTACGGCCGCTCGCTCGTCCTGCGCCCCGTCCTGGAGACCTCGTACGCCCGGCTGCCGGACGAACAGGCGCGGCTGCTGCGGCTGTTGTGCCTCGCCCCCGGTGCGGAGACGGGCACGGAGGCGGTGGCCGCCCTGGCCGACCTGGCCGTGAGTGACGCGGTGGCGCTGCTGGAGCATCTGGCGGCCACCCATCTGATCACCCCGTCACGGGCCGCCGTCGGCGGGGACGCTCCGGTGCGGTGGCGGGTGCACGACCTGGTGCGGGCGTTCGGTGCGGGGGTGGTGGCGGCGGACCCGGAGTCGAGCCGGGAGGGGGTGGCCGCCCGCGCGCGGGTGCTCGAGTTCTACCGGCGGTGGGCCGACGCGGCCGACGCCCGGCTGCGGTGGTTGCCGGAAGGGCAGTCGGGACTGCCGTTCGCGAGTCGTCAGGAGGCGCTGGCGTGGCTGGACACGGAGCGGGCGGGCCTCGTGGCGGCGGTGGGGTGGGCGACCGAGACACGGTTCGCCCCTTCTGCGGTATGGCTGGCCGACTGCTTGGCGACCTATCTGAACTGGCGGAGGTACTTCGACGACTGGATCACCGTTGCCGGGACGGCGCAGAAAGCCGCCCACCGCGTCGGGTACCGGCTCCAGGAGGCCGGTGCGTGGAACAACCTCGGCAACGCCCTGTGGGGGTTGAAGCGGGTGGAGGAGGCCGCCGAGGCCCACATCCGGGCCCGGGACCTGTTCCGGCTGGAAGGGGACCTGCGCCACGAGGGCATGGCGTGGAACAACCTCGGCGGCTGCCTGAGGGAGGCGGGACGGACGGAGGAGGCGATCGAGGCCCACATCCGGGCCCGGGACCTGTTCCGGGCGGTCGACGACCGCCACCACGAGGGCACGGCGTGGAACAACCTCGGCATCGCGCTGGAGGCGGTCGGCCGTGCGGAGGAGGCCGTCGAGGCCTGCCGCAAGGACCTGGAGATCTGCCAGGAGCTGGGAGACCGGCTGGGCGAGGGCACCTCGTGGCACAACCTCGGCAACGCGCTGCGCAAGGCGGGCCGCACGGCGGACGCCATCGAGGCGTACGGCAAGAGCCTGGAGATCTGCTACGCCTTCGACGACCTGTACGGAGCCGGGCAGACACTCAGGACCCTCGCCGGCGCCCATGAGGACGCCCGCGACCTCGCCGAGGCCCGTCAGGCCTATCTGCGGGCAGCCGACGCCTTCACCCGCACCGACGCCCCCGCCGAAGCCGCTCACGTCCGGTCCCTGGCCACCCGGCCGGCCGGCCCGTCGTGACCGTACGGCCCGCAGTCCCGGGACGGCGTCCGACCGCCCCTCCGACCGGCCCTCCTAGAAGACCGACTCCGCCTCGTCCATCCGGTCCTTCGGTACGGTCTTCAGCTCGGTGACCGCCTCCGCCAGCGGCACCATCACGATGTCGGTGCCGCGCAGCGCGGTCATCTTGCCGAACTCGCCGCGGTGCGCGGCCTCGACGGCGTGCCAGCCGAAGCGGGTGGCGAGGACGCGGTCGTACGCGGTGGGGGTGCCGCCGCGCTGGACGTGGCCGAGGATGACCGGGCGGGCCTCCTTGCCGAGCCGCTTCTCCAGCTCGTACGCCAGCGCCGTACCGATGCCCTGGAAGCGCTCGTGGCCGAACTGGTCGATCTCGCCCTTGCCGTAGTCCATGGTGCCGTCGGCGGGGTGGGCGCCCTCCGCGACGCAGACGACGGCGAACTTCTTGCCGCGGGCGAAGCGCTCCTCGACCATCTTGACCAGGTCCGCCGGGTCGAAGGGGCGTTCCGGCAGGCAGATGCCGTGGGCGCCGGCCGCCATGCCCGACTCCAGGGCGATCCAGCCCGCGTGCCGGCCCATCACCTCGACGACCATCACGCGCTGGTGGGACTCGGCCGTGGTCTTCAGGCGGTCCATCGCCTCGGTGGCGACGCCGACCGCCGTGTCGAAGCCGAACGTCCGGTCCGTGGAGGAGATGTCGTTGTCGATCGTCTTCGGGACGCCGACCACCGGCAGCCCGGCGTCGCTCAGCATGCGCGCCGCCGTCAGCGTGCCCTCGCCGCCGATCGGGATCAGCGCGTCGATGCCGAAGTCGTGGATCATGTCGCCGGCGCTCTCGCAGGCCTCGCGCAGCCGGTCGCGCTCCAGGCGGGAGGAGCCGAGGATCGTGCCGCCGCGGGCGAGGATGCCGCTGACGGCGTTGAGGTCCAGGCCGCGGTAGCGGCCGTCCAGCAGTCCCGCGTAGCCGTCCTCGAAGCCGATGACCTCGTCGCCGTAGTTGTCGACCGCTCGGTGCACGACCGACCGGATCACTGCGTTCAGCCCGGGGCAGTCGCCACCTGCGGTGAGAACTCCGATACGCATCGTGCTGTGTCTCCTGCTCGCTGTTGATGCCGGTGAGCCACACCGATTGTTTCATGCCGCCGAGGAGACTGTCTCTTGACGGGCGCCTTATCCGCGGACGGGGGTATTGTCAAGAGAATCCCGCTCACCCCGGTGGGCGATTTTTGTGTACCGGCAGGTGCCGTGCCGCGGGTACCCGCCGACGGCGACCGCCACCGACAGGAACCGACAGGAACGGAGAGCACGCGTGACGCGCAGCGTGTACGTGACCGGGATCGACCGCGGCGACGGCCGTCAGGTCGTCGAGCTGGGGGTCATGGAGCTCCTGACCCGGCAGGTCGACCGGGTGGGCGTCTTCCGTCCCCTCGTCCACGACGGACCGGACCGTCTGTTCGAGCTGCTGCGCGCCCGGTACCGGCTGTCCCAGGACCCGGCGACTGTCTACGGCATGGACTACCACGAGGCGTCCGTCCTCCAGGCGGAGCGGGGCGCGGACGAGCTGGTCTCCACGCTCGTCGACCGGTTCCACCGCGTCGCGCGCGCCTACGACGTCGTCCTCGTCCTGGGCACCGACTACGCCGACACCCAGTTCCCGGACGAGCTGTCCCTCAACGCCCGGCTGGCCAACGAGTTCGGCGCCTCCGTGATCGGTGTCGTCGGCGGCCGCGGGCAGACCGCGGAGTCCGTGCTCGCCGAGACCCGCAACGCCCACCGGGCGTACGAGGGGCTGGGCTGCGACGTCATCGCGATGGTCGCCAACCGGGTCGCCCGCCAGGACCGGGACCCGATCGCGGAGCGGCTCGCGGGCCGGCTGCCGGTGCCCTGCCACGTGATCCCCGACGAGCCCGCCCTGTCCGCGCCGACCGTCGCGCAGGTCTCGCACACGCTCGGCGCGAAGGTGCTGCTCGGTGACGACTCCGGGCTCGCCCGTGACGCGCTCGGCTTCGTCTTCGGCGGCGCGATGCTGCCGAACTTCCTGAACGCGCTGACCCCGGGCTGCCTGGTGGTGACCCCCGGCGACCGGGCCGACCTGGTCGTCGGCTCGCTGGCCGCGCACAGCGCCGGCACCCCGCCGATCGCCGGTGTGCTGCTCACCCTCGGCGAGGTGCCGAGCGGGGACGTCCTGACCCTGGCCGCCCGGCTCGCCCCCGGTACCCCCGTGCTGTCGGTGACCGGCAACAGCTTCCCGACGGCCGAGCAGCTGTTCTCCCTGGAGGGCAAGCTCAACGCGGCCACCCCGCGCAAGGCGGAGACCGCCCTCGGTCTCTTCGAGCGGCACGTGGACACGGCCGACCTGCTGAAGCGGGTCTCCGCGCCGAGCAGCGACCGCGTGACGCCGATGATGTTCGAGCACCAGCTGCTGGAGCAGGCCCGCTGCGACCGGCGCCGGGTCGTGCTGCCGGAGGGGACGGAGGAGCGGGTGCTGCACGCGGCCGAGGTGCTGCTGCGCCGCGGCGTCTGCGACCTCACCCTGCTCGGGCCCGTCGAGCAGATCCGCAAGAAGGCCGCCGACCTCGGCATCGACCTGGGCGACTGCCAGTTGATCGACCCGGCCACCAGCGAGCTGCGCGACCACTTCGCCGAGCGGTACGCGGGGCTGCGCGCCCACAAGGGCGTGACGGTGGAGCTGGCGTACGACGTGGTCTCCGACGTGAACTACTTCGGCACGCTGATGGTGCAGGAGGGCCTCGCCGACGGCATGGTGTCGGGCTCGGTGCACTCCACGGCCGCCACCATCCGGCCCGCGTTCGAGATCATCAAGACCAAGCCGGACGCCGACATCGTCTCGTCCGTGTTCTTCATGTGCCTGGCCGACAAGGTCCTCGTCTACGGCGACTGCGCCGTGAACCCCGACCCGAACGCCGAGCAGCTCGCCGACATCGCCATCCAGGCGGCGGCGACCGCCGCCCGGTTCGGTGTGGAGCCGCGGATCGCGATGCTGTCGTACTCCACCGGCACGTCCGGTTCCGGGGCCGACGTCGACAAGGTGCGGGAGGCCACGGAGCTGGTCCGGGCCCGCCGTCCCGACCTCATGATCGAGGGGCCGATCCAGTACGACGCGGCCGTGGAACCGTCGGTCGCGGCGACCAAGCTGCCCGGGTCGGAGGTGGCCGGCCAGGCCAGCGTGCTGATCTTCCCCGACCTGAACACCGGCAACAACACGTACAAGGCCGTGCAGCGTTCGGCCGGCGCGATCGCCGTCGGGCCGGTGCTCCAGGGTCTGCGCAAGCCGGTCAACGACCTGTCGAGGGGCGCCCTCGTGCAGGACATCGTCAACACGGTCGCCATCACGGCGATCCAGGCACAGTCCCCGAGCGAGAAGGCGACCGCCCAGTGAGTCCCACCCGTGTCCTCGTCCTCAACTCCGGCTCCTCGTCGCTGAAGTACCAGCTGCTCGACATGCGGGACAGCAGCCGGCTGGCCGCCGGGCTCGTGGAGCGCATCGGTGAGCAGACCTCCCGGCTCAAGCACACGCCCCTCGCCCTGGGCGGGGACTCCCGTGAGTGGACCGGGCCGATCGCCGACCACGACGCCGCGCTGAAGGCCGTGGCCGAGGAGCTGGCCCAGGACGGGCTCGGGCTGGACTCGCCCGAGCTGGCCGCGATCGGGCACCGGGTGGTCCACGGCGGCAAGCGCTTCACCGAGCCGACCGTCGTCGACGACGCCGTGCTCGCGGAGATCGAGCGGCTGATCCCCGTGGCGCCGCTGCACAACCCGGCCAACCTGACCGGCATCCGTACCGCGCTGTCCCTGCGCCCCGACCTGCCCCAGGTCGCCGTCTTCGACACCGCCTTCCACACGACGATGCCGGAGGCGGCCGCCCGCTACGCGATCGACGTCGAGACCGCCGACGCGCACCGCGTCCGGCGCTACGGCTTCCACGGCACCTCGCACGCCTACGTCTCCCGGGCGACGGCGAAGCTGCTGGGCCGGGCGCCCGAGGAGGTGAACGTCATCGTGCTGCACCTGGGCAACGGGGCGTCGGCGTCGGCCGTGCGGGGCGGGCGGTGCGTCGACACCTCCATGGGACTGACGCCGCTCGAAGGCCTGGTGATGGGGACCCGCTCCGGGGACGCCGATCCGGCCGTCATCTTCCATTTGGCGCGTGTTGGCGGAATGTCCATCGACGAAATCGACACTCTTCTCAACAAGAAGAGCGGACTGATCGGCCTGTGCGGCGACAACGACATGCGGGAGATCCGGCGCCGCATCGACGAGGGCGACGAACGGGCGAAGCTCGCCTTCGACATCTACATTCACCGTCTGAAGAAGTACATCGGCGCCTATTACGCCGTCCTCGGGCGGGTGGACGCGATCGCGTTCACCGCGGGGGTGGGCGAGAACGCGGCGCCGGTGCGGGAGGCGGCCGTCGCGGGCCTGGAGACCCTGGGCCTGGCGGTGGACGGCGAACTGAACGCCGTACGCAGTGACGAGCCGCGGCTGATCTCGCCCGGGGACGCGCGGGTGAAGGTCGCCGTGGTGCCGACCGACGAGGAGCTGGAGATCGCGACGCAGACGTACGCACTGGTCGAAAACACGAACTGAGCAGGAAAGCAACTGAGCGCCGGCCACCTCATTTGTATCTTCCGCCAGACGGAATATTCCGCGGCGAAACAAACCGATAGGATCGTCCCATGCGCCGTTCGAAAATCGTCTGTACTCTCGGCCCCGCGGTCGACTCCCACGACCAGCTCGTGTCGCTGATCGAGGCCGGCATGAACGTGGCCCGCTTCAACTTCAGCCACGGCACGCACGCCGAGCACCAGGGCCGGTACGACCGGGTCCGTGCCGCGTCCAAGGAGACCGGGCGCGCCATCGGCGTCCTCGCCGACCTCCAGGGCCCGAAGATCCGCCTGGAGACCTTCGCCGAGGGCCCGGTCGAGCTGGAGCGGGGTGACGAGTTCGTCATCACCACCGAGGACGTGCCGGGCGACAAGCAGATCTGCGGCACCACCTACAAGGGCCTGCCCGGGGACGTCTCGCGCGGCGACCAGATCCTGATCAACGACGGCAACGTCGAGCTGAAGGTCCTGGACGTCGAGGGCCCGCGGGTGAGGACGATCGTCATCGAGGGCGGCGTCGTCTCCGACCACAAGGGCATCAACCTGCCCGGCGCGGCCGTCAACGTGCCCGCGCTCAGCGAGAAGGACATCGACGACCTGCGGTTCGCGCTGCGCATGGGCTGCGACCTGGTCGCGCTCTCCTTCGTCCGGGACGCCAAGGACGTCGCCGACGTCCACCGGGTCATGGACGAGGAGGGCCGCCGCGTCCCCGTCATCGCCAAGGTGGAGAAGCCGCAGGCGGTGGAGAACATGGAGGACGTCGTGATGGCGTTCGACGGCGTGATGGTCGCTCGTGGCGACCTGGCCGTCGAGTACCCGCTCGAGAAGGTCCCCATGGTGCAGAAGCGCCTGATCGAGCTGTGCCGGCGCAACGCCAAGCCGGTGATCGTCGCGACCCAGATGATGGAGTCGATGATCACCAACTCCCGTCCGACCCGCGCCGAGGCCTCCGACGTGGCCAACGCGATCCTGGACGGCGCCGACGCGGTCATGCTGTCCGCCGAGTCGAGCGTGGGCGCGTATCCGATCGAGACCGTGAAGACGATGTCGAAGATCGTCACCGCGGCCGAGCAGGAGCTGCTCTCCAAGGGCCTCCAGCCGCTCGTCCCCGGCAAGAAGCCGCGCACGCAGGGCGGTTCGGTGGCCCGCGCCGCCGCCGAGATCGCCGACTTCCTCGGCGGCCGCGGCCTGGTCGCCTTCACCCAGTCCGGCGACACCGCCCGCCGTCTGTCCCGCTACCGCGCCGCCCAGCCGATCATCGCGTTCACCACGGACGAGGGCACCCGCAACCAGCTGGCGCTCAGCTGGGGCGTGGAGTCGCACGTCGTGCCGTTCGTGAACAGCACCGACGAGATGGTCGACCTGGTGGACCAGGAGATCACCCGGCTGCACCGCTTCGAGCCGGGCGACGTCGTCGTCATCACCGCCGGTTCGCCGCCCGGCGTCCCCGGCACCACCAACATGGTCCGCGTCCACCACCTGGGCGAGGGCTCTTCCCGCAACTGAGCGGTCCCCCCGCGCGGGGGTCTCGTACGGCGGTACCGCGCTGAGGGCGCGCCCCTGTCGACAGGGGCGCGCCCTTTCGGCTGTCCGGCACGGGACGGGCCCGACAGCGAAGCGGCCCGACAGCGAAGGGGCCCGGCACCGTAGAGGCCCGGCACCGAAGGGGCCCTACACAGAAGGGGCCGCAAACTATCAACACCCTGTCAAAGATGATCGTTTCATGAGAGTCTCCTCCCCTGGCGGTGATCCGTTGCGTGCGGTCCCGGTGGTGCCGAGCGATGCGTACGGCGGGCGCGAGCCTGCCGGCAAGGGGGAGGGAAAGGCCATGAGGTCCCGGAGAACGGTGACGCGGGCGTTGGCGACGGGGGTGTGCGCGATCGGTCTGGTCGCCGGCATGCAGGGCCAGGCCTGGGCGGGAACGGTGACCATCAACGCCGCCGGCGGCGCCGGGTACGGCACCTGGAACGCCGACCCGGACGGCTCGATCCCCGGTGACGCCATCCGGGCCTGCGACACCAAGGCCGACGGCTGGGGCGTCGAGACCGCTCTCGACTACGACTTCGACACGGTGCCCGACCGGATCGTCGACACCCGAGGTCACGCCGCGGGCTATTGCAGCGGCTGGCTGGGCGGTGACCTCAAGGAGGGCCGGACCGTCCGCATGTACGTCACGCCGGTACAGGGAAGCAGCAGCGGACCGTCGTACTACATCGACGTCGTGGCCTGACCACCCACGGGAGTGCCCCCGGCACGGATCCGCGCCGGGGGCGGTGCGTCAGTCGGTCGTGTACAGCTGCATGCCGGGGATGTGCAGCGTCCCGCCGAACTGGGCGGCCTGAGTGACCTTCACGTCGGTGAAGTAGATCAGCGGGATGTTCAGCGGCGGCGGGCTGTCCGGGCTGAACGTGATCGGGACCAGGCCGAACAGGTTGCCCGAGATGCTCTCGGTGTACATGATCGTGTCGCCGTCGCGGATGGTGGAGGTCGTGCCCTCACCGGCCTGCACGTGGTACGTCTTGCCGGAGTTGTCGTCGTTCACCAGCTGGTGCAGATCGCCGATGTCGGTGCCGCCGGAGATGACGTACTTCAGCACCTTCTTCGTGGTGCCGCTCGACGTCTTCACCTCGACGACACCCTGGTAGTCCGCGCCCTTGAGCAGCAGCGAACTCGCCTCCAGGTACCACGGGTCGTCCGCGACCGGCACCTTGTTGTCCACGCCGCCCTCGTCGTCCGTGGCGGCGACGCAGTCCTCCGCGTCGGTGGTGGAGCTCGCGGAGGGGCTGGGCGAGGACGTGGCCCCGTCGGTGGCCTCGTCCGCGGCCTCCTCGGTGTCCTCCGCCGCCTCCTCGGCGGTGTCCTTCACCTCGTCGGTGACCGCGTCGGTGGTGTCCTCGACCGTGCCGCCGGAGGAGTCGCCCTCGCCGGAGGAGTCCTTCGCGTCCGGCTCCGACGAGGAGGTGCCGCTGTCGGCGGAGGCCGAGGCGGACGGGGACGCGGACGGCGACGGGCTCGCACCGGTCGTCGCCTCGTCGGAGGTGTCGCCGTCGAAGAGGTCGGTGATGGCGTCGCCGATGGTCTCCAGGAGGTTCTTGTCCGTCGCGGAGGCCGACGGGCTCGCCGTCGCGGTGGCACCGGAGGACGACGCCGTCCCGTCCGCCGAGGAGGCGGCCTCGGAGGACGCCGACGGCGCGGGCTCGGCCTCGTCGTCGGAACCTGAATCCGACGACGAGGAGCCGCCGTCCGCCGAACTCCCCTTGCTGGTGGAGTCCGTGGCGTCCTCGGAGTCCCCGGAACCCTGGGAGTCCTGGGAGTCCTCCGCGTCCGACGCGTCGTCCGCGGAGTCGCTCCCGGAGGCCGACGGGGACGGTGACGCGGAGGCGGTGGCGTCCGCGCCCTCCAGGGCCGTCACGCACGCCTGGTACTCGTCGGCCAGCTTGCTGTTCGCCGTGGGCTGGTCGTCGGCGACGGCGAGCGTCGGCGTGAACCCCATGCCCATGAGGACGGCGGTGGGCATCGCCGCCATCGCTATCGCCTTGCCGGCCGGCATGTGGAACCGGGTGAGCAGGGGCTTCTTCGGCGCCGCGTGGCGCCCTGTGCCCTTCGGCCGGTCCGGGGAGGCCGGGCCGGTGGTGCGGGCCTCGTCAGCCGACACGGTGCACCCCGTTCGGTTCCTTCGCCCCGTCGCCGTACGGCGCGCCGCCCTCGGCCGGCTCGTTCCAGGAGCGGGGCAGGCCCGGCTCACCGGCGGCGGCTCCCGGCGCGGGTTCCGGCGCGCCGTCCGTCGTGGGAGCGGTCCCGGCACCCTGCGGCGCGGCGCCCTCAGCCGTGGGCTTGCCGGGCACCCAGGAGAGGGCGAGCGCCCCGCCGATCAGCGCCAGCAGGAAGCCGATGATGAAGCCGCCGATGTTGGAGACCACCAGCGAGACCAGCGCGAGGAGGATCGAGGCGATACCGGCGAAGACCCGGGTGGCCTGCTGGAACCACATGGTCAGGCCCAGCGTGACCAGCAGGACGCCGATGATCAGCGAGCCGGCACCCGCGGTGGTCGACATGGCGAGCGACATGGTGCCCAGCTTGAGCGTGGCGTACGGGAAGTAGGCGATCGGCAGTCCGCCGAGCAGGGTGAACAGGCCTGCCCAGAAGGGCCGGGTGCCCCGCCAGTCGCGGAAGCGCAGACGCAGCCGGGTGAACCTCCCGGCGCTCTGGTCCGGAGTCTCGGCACTCATGGAAAACAGCTCCCTGGGTCCGGTGGAAGTACGTACCGGCTCGGCCGTACGCGTGCAGAAGCCGGAAGGTCTGAGACGGTGCGGGTGTGCCCGGCGTCCGGCCGGGCCGGGCCCGCGGGGCGGAGAAGCACCGGCTTCCCCGCCCCCGGCGGAACCCCCCGGGGCGGCTCAGCCGCCCCGGGACACCCCGGTGACGGAAGCCGTCAGTAGCACTCCATCTTGGCGTCCGTGCCGAGGCGCATGGACAGGCCGCTGAGCTTGAACGTGCCGGCGGTGGTCGCCCACGCCGTCTGCTCCACGCCGTACAGGTCGGCCGTCTCCGCCTGCTGGGCGAAGCCGCCCGGCAGCACGGTCTCGCCCGCCTTCACGGCGGGACCCTCGGTCTTGTCCTGGATCGCGACGCCGATGTCGATGTTCTTGAACTCCGCGTCGGCGTCGAGCTGGGCGACGTCGATGTAGAGGTTCTCGGCGACGACCGGGTTCTTCTCGTCGTTGCCCGCCTCGAGACGAAGGTAGATCGTCTTGCCTATGAGGGGGATCTCCGTCTTGACCGACTGGCACATCTTGGTGATCGTCGCGTCCTCGAACGACGAGACCGCGACCGGAACCTGCGTCTTGGCATCGCCCTTGGTCGAGGTGTAGACGGTGTCGATGCCGCCGTACTGGGCGAAACCCTCACCGTGCAGGTGACCGGCCGTCACCTTGAACTGCTGGCCGGAGACGCTGAACGACGCCGCGAGGGCACCCTGCGCCAGACCGATGCCCACACACGCCGCCGCGGCGACGCTGGGCACCATGACCACGGCGAACCGCTTCCATCTGGTCCCGCCACGCACCTGGGACTCCATATTTCCTCCTTCTCGGACGTACATCTCCTGGCTCCGGCTCGCCCCCTAGGCGGCGGCTCGGCCGGGCAGGGATGGGAGAAGTGCTACGTCCTCGGGAAGGAGAGCGCCCGCCTCGGAGGCGCGAACCGCGCACCGATCACCGGCGATCACCCCCGAGCGACAACCACTGGTCGCGCCTGAACACACATCACGCACAACCTTGCTGGACAGGCTTCGCCGTGGCGAAGACCCCCCTGCCCAAGAGCCGGCGTCACTACCGCCCGCTCTGCTCGGTGGGGACCCAGGAAAACCCGTTGACCCAACCGGCTGCCGGGGCACGGGAACGGACCGAGCGTGGCCGATCGTGGTGCATTCTCGCCGCCCGCACAAGGGGGTTCGTTACTGGCTAGTAACGGCCGGATAACCGAACAACGACCCGGAGGTCTCGAGCGGCGACAGTCGGTGGCCATCACACCCAGGACAAAGCTGTTGATCGGCGGACAGAATCCGACAGACCCACTGCCCCGACTTACTGCCAGTAACAGCGGCCGCGATTACCAAGATTTAGCAAAGCGCGGCCGCACGGGACCATCTTCGACAGAACTTTCACGCGGGCATCACGGGCCCCGGCGTTTAGTGACTGGTCAGAACCAGGCCGCCCGCCCGGCTCAGAACAGCGCCCGGGCCAGCGCCCGCCGCGCCGTGGCCACCCGCGGGTCGTCCGGCCCGACCACCTCGAACAGCTCCAGCAGCCGCCGCCGTACGGCGTCCCGGTCGTCGCCCGCCGTGCGCCGCACGGTGTCGATGAGCCGCCCGAAGGCGTCCTCGACGTGACCGCCCACCAGGTCCAGGTCGGCGGCGGCGATCTGGGCCTGCGCGTCCTGCGGCTTGTCGGCGGCGTCCTTGCGCACCTGCTGCGGGTCCATCTCCTGCACCCGCTGGAGCAGTTCGGCCTGCGCCAGACCCAGCGTGGCCTCGGTGTTGCCGGGGTCGTCGGCGAGCACGTTCCGGTAGGCGCGGACCGCGCCGGCCAGGTCACCGGCGTCCAGCGCCCGCACGGCGGCTTCGAGCAGCGCGTCGTACGGACCGGCCGGCGCCTCGGCCGGCTCCGTACGGCCGCCGGTCTCGGCGTCGGGGTCGACGGTCAGGCCGGTCAGACCGAAGCGCTGCTCGGCGACGGCCACCAGCTGGTCGAGGGTCTGGCGGATCTGCGCCTCGCCCGCGGCCCCCTGGAAGAGCGGCAGGGCCTGTCCCGCGACGACGGCGAAGACGGCCGGGATGCCCTGCACCCCGAACTGCTGCATCAGCATCTGGTTGGCGTCGACGTCGATCTTGGCGAGGAGGAAGCGGCCGTCGTACTCGACGGCGAGACGCTCCAGGACCGGGCTCAGCTGCTTGCAGGGCTGGCACCACTCCGCCCAGAAGTCGATGACGACGGGCACCTCGGCGGACCGCTGGAGGACGTCCCGCTCGAACCCGGCCTCGTCGACGTCGATGACGAGGTCGGCGGGGGACACCGCACCCGTACCGCCCTGCCGGGCGGCTTCGGCCCGCGCCTGCTCCGCCTTCGCCTTGGCCTCCTGGGCCGCCTTCACCGCGGCGAGGTCGACGACCCCGCTCATGGACATGTTCCGTGGCTGCATGGGTCTATCCTCCCCCGTACCCGCGTGTGCGTGAAAAGCGAACCCGAATGTGCGCCGGGTCCCCACCCGCGCCAGGCGGTCGCGGCCCCCCACGCCGGGCGGCCGCGGCCCGCGCACGTCCGGCACGGGCTTTCGCTACGAGTCGTAGCGTAATGGTGTCGGGGGCCTCCCCGGGACCGGTCCCCGGTGATCTCCCTCACTGGCGGCACGACCCTGGGGAGCGGGGAACCCGCCGGATAGGGTCGGGCCATGCAGAGCCGCAGCCCCGCCAGCCGCACCGGACGTCCGCGCAGCGCCGCGGCGGACGCCGCGATCCTGGCCGCCACGCGGGCGGCGCTGGTGGAGCTGGGCTGGTCGAAGCTGACGCTGGGGGACGTGGCGACCCGGGCCGGGGTCGCGAAGACCACGCTCTACCGGCGCTGGGCCGGCAAGAACGAACTGGTCGTCGACGCGGTCGCGGAACTCTTCGACGAACTGGAGCTCCCCGACCGCGGCAGCCTGGCCGCCGACGTCGAGGGCGTGGTCTCGCAGTTCGCGGCGATCCTCGCCCGCCCCGAGGCCCGGAGCGGTCTGATGGCGGTCGTCGCCGAGTCCACCCGCGACGACGCCCTGCGCGCACGCATCCGCTGCTCCATCGTCGAGCCGCAGAAGGACCTGGTCCTGGAGGGCCGGGCCCGCGCCCAGGACCGCGGCGAGCTCCCCCCGGAGCCCGATCCCGGAGAGGCCGCCCGCACGGTCGACCTCATCTTCGACGTCGTCGCGGGCGCGGTGGTGCACCGCACGCTGGTGAGCGGACAGCCGGCGGACGAGGAGTGGGTGCGCGGTTTCACCCGCGTGCTGCTGCTCGGACTGGCGGGAGCCGCCGCCTAGGGCGCTTCTGATGGGTCTCCGCGGCGTCGCGAGCCGGTAAACCTCTCCGGTCACGGCACTAGCGGCCCGGCAGGGAGTGGATCGGCTGCCGCCTCGGGCCCTCAGAAGCCGGCGGGTTCCGTGTACACCCCCCACTCCTCCCGCAGTACGTCGCAGATCTCGCCGAGGGTCGCCTCGGCGCGTACGGCGTCCAGCATCGGCTCGATCATGCCGGCGCCGCTCCGGGCGGCGGCGAGCATGCCGTCGAGCGCGGCGCGCACGGCGGTGTCGTCCCGGGCCGCCCGGCGCGCGGCCAGCGCCCGCACCTGCTCCCGTTCCACCTCGTGGCCGACCCGCAGGATCTCCAGGTCCCCGGTCACCGACCCGGTGTGGGCGTTCACCCCGACGACCCTCTTCTCGCCCTTCTCCAGGGCCCGCTGGTAGCGGAAGGCCGACTCGGCGATCTCCCCGGTGAACCAGCCGTCCTCGATGCCCCGCAGGATCCCTGAGGTGACCGGACCGATCGGGTGCCGTCCGTCGGGGTGCGCCCGCAGCCCGCGCTCCTTGATCCGCTCGAAGATCTTCTCGGCGTCGGCCTCGATGCGGTCGGTGAGCTGTTCGACGTACCAGGAACCGCCCAGCGGGTCGGCGACGCCCGCGACGCCGGTCTCCTCCATCAGCACCTGCTGGGTGCGCAGGGCGATCTCCGCGGCCTGCTCGCTCGGCAGCGCCAGCGTCTCGTCCAGCGCGTTGGTGTGCAGCGAGTTGGTGCCGCCGAGGACCGCCGCGAGCGCCTCCACCGCCGTGCGCACGACGTTGTTGTACGGCTGCTGGGCGGTCAGCGAGACGCCGGCCGTCTGGGTGTGGAAGCGCAGCCACTGCGCCTTCTCGCTCCGCGCCCCGTAGACGTCCCGCATCCACCGGGCCCAGATACGGCGGGCCGCGCGGAACTTGGCGATCTCCTCGAAGAAGTCGACGTGCGCGTCGAAGAAGAAGGAGAGCCCGGGCGCGAAGACGTCGACGTCCAGCCCGCGGCCGATCCCCAGCTCCACGTACCCGAAGCCGTCCGCCAGCGTGTACGCCAGCTCCTGCGCGGCCGTCGCGCCGGCCTCGCGGATGTGGTAGCCGGAGACGGACAGCGGCTTGTAGGCGGGGATGCCGGACGCGCAGTACTCCATCAGGTCGCCGATGAGGCGCAGGTGCGGCTCGGGCGGGAAGAGCCACTCCTTCTGCGCGATGTACTCCTTGAAGATGTCGGTCTGGAGCGTGCCGTTGAGGACGGCCGGGTCGACACCCTGCCGTTCGGCGGCGACCAGGTACATGCAGAAGACGGGTACGGCGGGCCCGCTGATCGTCATCGAGGTGGTGACGTCCCCGAGGGGGATGTCCCGGAACAGCACCTCCATGTCGGCGGCGGAGTCGATCGCGACCCCGCAGTGCCCGACCTCGCCCAGCGAGCGCCGGTCGTCGGAGTCGCGGCCCATCAGCGTCGGCATGTCGAAGGCGACGGACAGGCCCCCGCCGCCGTTGGCGAGGATCGTCTTGTACCGCTCGTTGGTCTGCTCGGCGTTGCCGAACCCGGCGAACTGGCGGATGGTCCAGGCGCGCCCGCGGTAGCCGGTCGGGTACAGCCCGCGGGTGAAGGGGTACTCGCCGGGCCACCCGATCCGTTCGAAGCCCTCGTAGGTGTCGCCCGGCCGGGGCCCGTACACCGGCTCCACGGGGTCCCCGGAGAGCGTGGTGAAGTCGGCCTCCCGCTTGTGGGAGGCGTCGTACCGGGCCTGCCAGCGTCGGCGGCCCTCCTCGATGGCGTCAGCGTCCATGCTCCGAATTTACTAGGACGTCCTAGTAAATGTCGACGGGAGACCGCCGCACGGGTCCGTACGGCGGTGGCGGTCAGGCCTTGGCGACCGCCGGGGCGTCCTCGGCGACCTTGGCCTCCAGCTCGCGGCTGATCCTGCGCTCGACGAAGAACGCGGCGGTCGGAATGGTCCCGGCCAGCAGCACCCACAGCTGTCGGGCGACCGGCCACTTCGCCTTGGAGCCCAGGTCGAAGGCGAAGACCAGGTAGACGACGTAGAGCCAGCCGTGCGCGATGGAGACGACCCGGGTGGCGTCCGCGGCGCCGTCGACGTCCAGCACGTACTTGCCGATCATGCACAGGCACAGCAGGACCAGCAGCACACCGGTGACGTAGGCCATGACGCGGTAGCGGGTCAGCACGCTCTTCTTCATGCGGATGAGCGTAACCACCCGTTCCGGGAGATCTTGTACCGGGTCGCCCGCCGCCGGGGTGTGCCGGTCGCTCCTCGCCGGACGCCTGTCACTACCCGCCGGGACGGCCGTCACTCCTCGTCGAAGTCGTGCGCCGCGACCCGTAGGGGCCGCAGCATCGCGAAGAGCTCCGCACACTCCTCGGCGTCGTACACGCCGAGCCCGAAGTCCATCGCCATCAGGTCGCGGGTGGCGGCCTCGACGACCTCGCGGCCCTTGTCGGTGATGGTGGCGAGGGTGCCGCGGCCGTCGTTGGGGTTGGGCCGCTTGGCGACCAGGCCCGACTTCACCAGGCGGTCGACGGTGTTCGTGACGGACGTGGGGTGCACCATGAGCCGCTCGCCGATCTTCGACATGGTGAGCTCGCCCTCCTTGGAGAAGGTGAGCAGCACCAGCGCCTCGTAGCGCGCGAAGGTCAGCCCGTACGGCTTGACCACCGCGTCCACCTCGGCGAGCAGGATCTGGTGGGCACGCATGATCGAGGTGATCGCGGCCATGGAGGGCACGTTCCCCCAGCGCTGCTTCCAGAGCTCGTCGGCGCGGGCGATGGGGTCGAAGGGAAGGCTGAGCGGCTTGGGCACGGCATCAGACCCTACCCGCCGGTCATATCGCGGTCAGCCCCGTCTCGGTTTTCGGTCCCCCGGCCGCACGGCCCGCCCCCGACGCCCCCCCCGGCCGCACGGCCCGCCTCCGACGTTCCTCGGGCGTTCCTCAGTAGAGGTTGCGCAGTCCGAGGACGTCGCCCCGGCCGAGGGTGCGGGCGTCCGTGGTGCAGGCGAAGGAGTTCGTGAACATGGTCTGCCCCTCGTGACCGGGGCCGACGTGGGCCAGGCCGAACACGTGGCCCGCCTCGTGCGTGGCGACGCTGCGGATGTCGTAGGCGTCGGTGCAGTCGCCGGTGGGGTTGTTCGTGAAGGTGTAGTGGCTGGTGTTGAAGCGGACGTCGGCCTCCTTGAGCCAGTCCGGGCGGCCGGACATCGGACGGCTCCACGAGCAGGTCGTGGCGACGACCCCGCCGCTGAGGTTCCCGGCGTCCCAGACGCTCACGCCGTCCCGCGCCGCGCAGCGGGCCTGCTGGTCGATGTCCGCCTCGTGATGGGTGCGGCCGTGGAAGAGGGCCCTGGCCGCCACCGCGTCGCCGAACCCGCAGTCGTTGCGGGTGCCGGTGATCGCGCCGATGGCGTCCTCGAAGGCGCGGCGGGCCTCGGCGGCGGAGAGATTGCCGGGCAGGGCATCGTCGCCGAGCCACCAGTCGTAGGTGCCGTACTCCTTGTGGTCGGCGACGGCGTACGCGCTGTCGGCACAGGGGGCGCGGCGGGCGGCGCGGGCGGCCGGGGCCGCGGCACGGGTGTGCCCCCCGGCGCCGGCCTCCGACGCCGGGGCGGCGGGGGCCGCCTCGCCCTCCTCGCCCGCCTCGCCCGCCCCGGCCTCCAGGTCGTAGTCGTAGGAGACCGTGCCGTCGGCGGCGACCTCCAGGGTGAAGCCGTGCCGCGTGCCGTCCACCGACAGGGCGTCGACGGTGACCTTGGTGCCGGGTTCGGGGACCGTGACCCCGGCGCCCCCGTGGGTGACGAGGCGTCCGACGGCCGCGCAGTCGAGCACCGAGGACCCGGCGGGCAGGTCCTCCGGGGTCAGCGCGCCACGCCCGAGGACGCAGCCGCCGCCCGCGCGGGTGGACGCCTCACCGCCCGCGCGCGTGGGTCCGTCGCCGCCGCCCACCACTGCCACCGACACCGCCAGTACCACCGCCGCGACGACCCTGCCCGCCAGTCCCGGCCCGTGACGACCTGTCACTTCGCCTCCGCCCGAAGGTCCGCCCATCGGGCGGAACTTGATCGATTCTCGGAGAGGTTAGCCCTCGGACGCGGGCTGAAAACCATGTGGGATACCACCCGTTTGAGCGATCGCTCAAACGGGTGTACCGTCCCCTCCCGGGTGGTTGAGCGATCGCTCAAACACCGTCCCGACCTGGGGGGTTCGCATGGGGCTCCACGTCGAGACGCGGATCCGCGCCGACCTGGACGACCTGTGGACACACACGCGCGACCCGGCGCTGCACCGGCGCTGGGACCTGCGTTTCACCGCGATCGAGTACCTCCCGCGGGGCAACGGCGAGCCCCGGCGCGTCCGCTACTCCACACGCGTGCCGCCGTTCCTGACGATCGCCGGAACGGGCGTCCCGGCGGGTGAGCGGAAACACCCGGACGGCACCCGGACCTCCACCCTGCGCTTCACCTCCCCGCACCCGCTCTCCCCGCTCGCCGAAGGCACCGGCACCTGGCGCTACGTCCCCGACGGCGACGGGGTCCGCTTCCTCACCGCCTACGAGCACCGCCCCCGCCGGGCCGTCGTCGGGGGGCTCGCCGACCGGCTGGTCCTGCGTCCGCCGCTGGTCTGGGCGACGGCCTGGTCCATCGACCGGCTGCGGCTGTGGCTGGAGCGGGGCATCACGCCGGAGCGCGCGCTGCTGCGCCGGCTCGCGGAACTCGCCGTGCGCGCCCTCGTCATCGCCCTCGCCTCCACCGGGACGGGCCTGGAGTCCGTCCTGGGCCTGCTGGGCCCGTACGCGCTCCCGGCGGTGTACCTGAGCCCGCTGATGCTGAGCCTGCTGGTGTGCCTGGCGCTGTTCAAGGCGCCGCTCGCGGGCACACCGGCCGCCCGCCGCTGCCGGCGCACCCCACCGGCACGCGGGCGTGCGCCGTACGTCCTGCGTCCCCTCCTGCGCCCCCTGAAGGACCCCGCGCGCGGGCCGCGCGGTGCCCTTCGCCGTCGGAGACGTGCCGCAGGCCGGCGCCTCCGGCCGTGAGACCGTGGGGTTCGTGCGCACTTTCGATCTGTCCGGCCGGGCTCCGTTCAGCGTGGTGAAACGGTACGTCGGACCGCTGTTCGACTCCCGAGGCCCCGTCACCGCCGGCACCGCCGTGCGCGGGGAGGCCCGCGCGTGAGCCCGGAGACCGCCAAGTCGCTGGAGACGAGGACCAGGCTGCTGGACGGAGCGCTGCGCACCCTCACCGAGCAGGGCATCGCCGGGACGTCGGCGCGGACGGTGGCGGCGGCCGCCGGGGTCAACCAGGCGCTGGTCTTCTACCACTTCGGCTCGGTCGGCGAACTGCTCGCCGCGGCCTGCCGGTACGGGGCGGAGCGCACGGTGGCGCGCTACCGGGCCCGCTTCGCGGCGGTCGGCTCACTGTCCGAACTGCTCGCCCTCGGCCGGGAGATCCACGAGCGGGAACGGGCCGACGGCCACGTCACACGGCTCGGCCAGCTCCTGGCCGGCGCCCGCACGCACGAGGCCCTGGGCCCGGCCACGGCCGCCGGGCTCGACGTGTGGGTCGTGGAGATCGAGAAGGTCCTGCGCCGGGTACTCGCCGGCACCCCCTTCGGAGCGTTCACGGACCCGGCGGGACTGGCCCGCGCGGTCGCGGCCTCGTTCGTCGGCATCGAGCTGTACGAGGGGGTCGACGAGGCGGGTGCCACGGCGGCCCTGGACGCGCTGGAGCAGCTCGGGGTGCTGGTGGGCGCGCTGGAGGAGCTGGGTCCGGTGGCCCAGCGGGCGGTACGGCAGTACCTGCGACGGGCTTCGGCGAGACGGTGAGCCCGGCAACCGTGACGGGCCCGGCACGGGGCGGCGGGCCTGCCGCGGGGCGGCGGGCCTGGCACGGGGCGGCGAGCCTGGCACGGGGCGGCGAGCCTGCCGCGGGGCTGCGAGCCTGCCGCGGGGCTGCGGGCTTGGCACGGGGCTGCGGGCTTGGCACGGGGCTGCGGGCTTGGCACGGGGCTGCGGGCTTGGCAACTGCGGCAGGGCCGGCTCGGGGCCGCGGGCTTGGCGCGGACGGTGCGCCCGCCCGGCAGCCTCGGCGGGCCCGGCGTGAGGCGGTGCACCCCGTACCCCGGCAGGGCCCGGCGTGGGGCGGTGGGCGCGCGGCGGGTGCCGGCGCCCGCGCCGCTACTCCCCCTCGTGCGCCAGGTGCCGTTCGACCGTGTCCACCTTCGACGTGAGTCCGTCCGTGACGCCGGGACGGATGTCCGCCTTGAGGACCAGGGACACGCGCGGCGCCCGTTCCTCCACGGCGGCGACGGCCCGCCGGACGACGTCCATGACCTCGTCCCACTCACCCTCGATGGACGTGAACATGGCGTCGGTGCGGTTCGGCAGCCCGGAGGCGCGGACCACGCGGACGGCTTCGGCGACGTACTCCCCCACGTCCTCGCCGACGCCGAGCGGGGTGACGGAGAAGGCGACGATCATGCGTTCACCACGCCTTCCTTGCGGGCGCGGGAGGCGATGACCGCGTCCTCGGCCTCACGGCGGAGCCTGCGGTCGGCGAAGAAGCCGCCGGTCGGCAGGACCGACAGGACGAGGTAGAGGGCCGCGGTCCCCAGGGGCCACTTCGCGCGGTTCCAGGCGTCCGCCCAGAAGATCACGTACAGGACGAAGAGCAGGCCGTGCACCGCGCCCATGACCGGCACCGCGTTGAAGTCCGTGGTCCGCTTCAGCACCGAGCAGACGAGGAGCAGGAGGAAGGAGATGGCCTCCGGGGCGGAGACCAGGCGCAGTCGGCGGAGGGCGGAGGCTGTCTTGAGGTCCACGGGTCACCTTCGGTGTCGATGTGCTGGGCCGTTTGTGAACGCACGCACAAGGGTCCGCCCATTGTGGCAAACGAACGGCGCGGGGCGGGGGCGGGGGTCGCCCTCCCCGTCGGGGGAGTCGCCGATGTCAGGGAGCGGTGCCTCCTCCCCCTCCGGGGGCCATCAGGGGACGATCAGGGGCGAAGTCCACCCGTGGGACCTGTCGGCGGAGCCGCCCGGCGGCTACCTTCGCTGCGTGGCGATGTTCCGACTCCAAGGCAGCAAGGTGCTCGCCGTCGACATGACCGGGGACGCCGTGAAGGCGAAGAACGGCTCGATGGTCGCGTACGACGGGCAGATGGATTTCAAGAAGCTGAGCGGCGGCGGTGAGGGGCTGCGCGGGATGGTGACGCGGCGGCTCACCGGCGAGCAGATGACCGTGATGGAGGTGAAAGGGCGGGGGACGTGCTGGTTCGCGGACCGGGCCTCCGAGATCAACCTCGTCGATCTCCGGGGGGACAAGCTGTACGTCGAGTCGAGCAACCTGCTCGCGACGGACTCCGGCCTGCGGACGGGGACGAGTTTCACCGGTCTGCGCGGCGCCTCCCAGGGCAACGGCCTGTTCACGACCACCGTCGAGGGCCATGGCCGGGCGGCGATCACCTCGGACGGACCGGCGGTGGTGCTCAGGGTGAGCCCGCAGTATCCGCTGACCGTCGACCCCGGTGCGTACATCGCGCACCAGGGGAACGTCCGGCAGTCCTTCCAGTCCGGTGTGACGTTCCGCACGTTCCTGGGGGAGGGCGGCGGCGAGGCCTTCCAGATCCGCTTCGAGGGGGACGGTCTGGTGTACGTACAGCCCAGCGAGCGCAACACGATCGCGGGGGACGTCTGAGATGCCCTTCCGTGAGATCAACTCCAGGATGGTCGAGGCGACCGTCCTGCCCGGTCAGCGGCTGTTCAGCCAGCGCGGCGCGATGCTCGCGTACAAGGGCGAGGTGTCCTTCACGCCCAACATGCAGGGCGGCCAGGGCGGCGTCATGTCGATGATCGGCCGGCGGCTCGCCGACGAGGACACCCCCCTGATGACCGTCGAGGGCAGCGGCACCGTCCTCTTCGGGCACGGCGGCCACCACGTCCAGGTCATCCAGCTCACCGGCGACACGCTGTACGTGGAGGCGGACCGGCTGCTCGCCTTCGAGGGCACGCTCCGGCAGGGCACGATGTTCATGGGCTCCCAGGGCGGCGTCATGGGCATGGTCCGCGGCCAGATCAGCGGCCAGGGCCTGTTCACCACGACGCTCAAGGGGCACGGCGCGGTCGCCGTGATGGCCCACGGCGGCGTCTTCGAGATCCCGATCACCCCGCAGCGCCCGGTCCACGTCGACCCGCAGGCCTACGTCGCCCACCACGGCGACGTCCGCAACAAGCTGTCGACGGCGCTCGGCTGGCGGGACATGGTGGGCCGCGGCTCCGGCGAGGCGTTCCAGCTGGAGCTCAGCGGCAGTGGTGCGGTGTACGTCCAGGCGTCGGAGGAGAAGCTGTGACCACCTACCCCCACCCGGGGACCGGCCCCACCGTCCTCGACCCGGCGACCCTGCCCGTCGACGACAACGTCAACGCGTACACCTTCTGCGTGGAGCTCAAGGGGAGCCAGTGGTTCCTGCAGAAGGGGAAGATGATCGCCTACTACGGCTCGATCGACTTCAACGGCGTCGGGCACGGCCGGCTGGACCGCCTGGTGCGCACGTCGTTCCATTCGCCACTGCACGCGAGCGAGTGGGTCGTGGCGGAGGGCTCCGGCAAGATGCTCCTCGCCGACCGGGCCTTCGACGTGAACTCGTACGACCTGGACGACGGCAATCTGACCATTCGCTCGGGCAATCTCCTCGCTTTTCAGCCAAGTCTGTCGCTGAAGCAGTCGATCGTTCCGGGCTTCCTGACGCTGATCGGAACCGGGAAGTTCGTGGCCGCGTCCAACGGTCCCGTGGTGTTCATGGAACCGCCCATCCGGGTGGACCCGCAGGCGCTCGTCGGATGGGCCGACTGCCCGTCCCCCTGCCACCACTACGACCACGGGTACATGACGGGCGTGATGGGCGGTCTACGTGCGCTGACGGGCCTGGGCGGGGTCTCCGGCGAGGAGCACCAGTTCGAGTTCGTGGGGGCCGGTACGGTGCTGCTCCAGTCGAGCGAGACCCTGATGGCCGAGCAGGCCACCGGGGCGGTGCCGGCGGAGCCCGGGGTGCCCGGCGGCGGCGGACGGCCGGGCGGGCACGGCGGGCAGAGCGGCGCACCGCGCCTTCCCGGACAGCTGGGGGACCTCCAGCGTCGCTTCGGTCTGTGAGCGGTAGTCTGCAGAGTGTGACATCGAACGCGTGCGCACCGTCACACCGCCCTCACTAGTTAGCTTTTCAACTTCTTAGGTAGACTTCAATCATGGAGACCGACACGGCCACGCGCTGGCTGACCGATGCGGAGCAGTGCGCCTGGCGCACCCACCTGGAGGTCAACAGGCTGTTGACGTATCAGCTCGAAAAGGACCTCCAGCCGTTCGGCCTGACGATGAACGACTACGAGATCCTGGTGAACCTCTCCGAGTCGGAGGGCGTGCGGATGCGGATGAGCGACCTGGCGTCCGCCACCCTCCAGTCCAAGAGCCGCCTCTCGCACCAGATCACCCGGATGGAGAACTCCGACCTGGTGCGCCGGGAGAACTGCGAGTCGGACCGCCGCGGTCTGTACGCGGTCCTCACCGACCACGGCCTGGAGACGATGAGGAAGGTGGCGCCCCATCACGTGGCGTCCGTGCGGCGGCACTTCATCGACCTGCTCTCCCCCGAGGCGCTCGTGGAACTGGAGACGTCCCTGAAGCCCATCGCGGACCACCTGCGCACCCAGCGAGGACGCCCCTAGCGTCCCTCGCGTCCCGCGTCCGCTCGGGTCCGGCTACCCGGCTACCCGGCTACCCGGCTACCGGCAGGCGGAGCTCGAACAGGGCTCCGCCCGCCGACGCCTGCCGGACCGTGAGCGTGCCGCCGTGCCGTACGACCACGTCGCGGGCGATGGCCAGCCCCAGCCCCGTCCCACCGTCGTCGCGGCTGCGCGCGGCGTCGAGCCGGACGAACCGCTCGAAGACGCGCTCCCGGTCCGCCTCAGGGACGCCGTCCCCGTCGTCGGCGACCTCGACGACGGCCCACCGCCCCTCCCGCCGTACGGCCACGGTGACCGCCGAACGGGCGTGCCGCTCGGCGTTGTCGAGCAGATTGGCGAGCACCCGCCCCAGCTGCCCCCGCGACCCGGTCACGTCCACGGACTCCGCGTCCACGGTGACCCGCGCCCGGCCGGCCGCCTGCTCCCGCGCCGGCACCGCCAGGTCGACCCGCGTGTCCGCGGGCCGCTCCCCCGCGTCCAGCCGGGCGAGCAGCAGCAGGTCGGCGGCGAGGTTCTGCAACCGCACGGTGTCCTCGACGGCGCCGGGGACGTCCAGCAGCTCCGGGTGCGCGGCACCCACCTCCAGCTGGGTGCGCAAGGACGCGATGGGGCTGCGCAGTTCGTGCGAGGCGTCGGCGACGAAGCGGCGCTGGCGCTCCACGGCGGTCTCCAGCGCGGCCAGGGTCTCGTTCGTCGCCCGGGCGAGCCGGGCGATCTCGTCGTGGGTGTCCGGCTCGGGAACGCGCCGGGCCAGATCCGCGGAGGCGGTGATCGCGGCCATCTCGCGCCGGATGCCCTCCACCGGGCGCAGCGCCCGCCGGGTGACCCGCCAGGTGACGCCCGCGACCACGGCGAGCAGCAGCGGGAAGCCGATCAGCATGACGGTCAGGGCCGCGCCGACGGCGCTCCGTTCGGCGGACAGGGGGGCACCGGCGTGGACGGTGAGCGTGCCCCGGTCGCCGGTCTCCACGGACACGGTGGCGAAGCGGTAGTCGGCGGTGTCGCCGTCGACGGTGGCGGAGCCGTCGGAGTAGGAGGTCTCGTCGCCGATCTCCCCGGCTTCGAGAGCCTCCCCGCCGTCCCCGCCCTCCCCACCGTCCTTGCCGTCCGCGCCGCCCTCCCCGGCGTCGTCGCCGACGTCGTCGCCGTCCTCGCCGTCCTCGCCGTCCTCGCCGTCCCGGGCGGGCGGCGCGGCTGCCGTCGGGCGTACCGCGTCCGTGCCCGTGCCGCTGATCCGTTGCAGGTCCTCCCCGGCCGCGACCAGGGTGCCGTCCTCGGCGACGACCTGGACGGGCCGGTCGTCGTCGTCCAGGGACAACTGTCCGTAGGGCAGCCCGGCGGCCAGCTCGGCGGCGACCTCCCGCGCGGTCCGCTCCGCCAGGGTGCTCGCCTGGCCGCTCAGACTGGACATCAGCGACAGCAGGACGGCGGTCCCGGCGGCCACCAGCGCGACGGCGACGACGAGGGTCGCGCCGAGCGTGGCCCGGGCCCGCACGGAGTCCAGCCGCCGCCTCACCGCCCGGTCTCCAGCCGGTACCCGGCGCCGCGGACCGTCCGGATGAGCCCGGCGCCCAGCTTGCGGCGCAGCGCGCTGACGTACACCTCGACGATGTTGGGGTCGCCGTCGTAGGCGAAGTCCCAGACGTGGTCGAGGATCTCCGCCTTGGACACCACCTCACCCGCCCGCAGCACGAGCTGCTCCAGGACGGCGAACTCCTTGGCGGTCAGCGCGGCCTCCTCGTCCCGCAGGAAGACCCGCCGCGCGGCCGTGTCCACCCTCAGCGCGCCGTGGACGTGCACCGGCGAGGCCCCGGCGCCCTGCCCGCGCCGCCGCAGCAGGGCCTTCACCCGGGCGACGAGGACGACGTAGGAGAACGGCTTGGTCAGGTAGTCGTCCGCGCCCGTGTCGAGGCCCTCCGCCTCGTCGTACTCGCCGTCCTTGGCGGTGAGCATGAGGATCGGGACGTCGTTCCCGGCGGCGCGCAGGGCGGCGCAGACGCGGTAGCCGTTCATGCCGGGCAGCATGATGTCGAGGACGAGCAGGTCGTACGGCGTCCCGCCCGCCCGGTGCAGGCCTTCCGGGCCGTCGTGGACGACGTCCACGGCGTACCCCTCGGCGGTCAGGCCCTTGGCGAGGGACAGGGCGAGGCGCTTCTCGTCCTCGACGATCAACAGTCGCATGCCCCTCAGCGTCGCAAACCGAAGCTGAAGGGATCTTCAGGTGGCTTCAGGTTCCTCTCAGCGTCGGTCGGCGAAGGTGGTTCCCGTCGCGCCGAAACGGTGCGATCGACCTGTAACGGGAGGAACCACCATGAAGCGCAAGCTCGTCATCGCCGCCGTCACCGCGACCGCCGTGATCGGCGCGGGCACGGCCGTCGCCTTCGCGGACGACGACGCCGGAACCGGAGCGCGGGCCGAGGTGCGCGGCACGGGGGCAGAAGTGAGCGGCACAGGGACCGAGGTGCGCGGCACGGGGGCCGAGGCGGGCGACGCGCAGGTCCGGACGAGCGACTCGCGGTCCCGGGAAGGCACCGCGAAGGCCGACGACGGCACCGCCCGCCTCACCGCCGCCCAGGCCGTCGCCGCGGCCCTGGAGGCGCGGCCCGGCACGGCCCTCTCCGTCGAGCTCGACGACGACGGCACCGGCAGCGGCAGCGGCCCCGGCTGGGAGGTCGACGTCCTCGGCGAGGGCACCACCTCCTACACCGTCCGCGTGGACCCGTCGGACGGCCGGATCCTGGGCACGGAGACCGACCGCGACGACGACGCCGACGCCGACGACACCGGCGAGCGCCGCCTGCTGAAGGGCGCCGGCGTCACGGCCGCGCAGGCCGCCGAGGCCGCCGCCGCGCGGGGCGTCGTCACCTCGGTCGACCTGGACGACGACGGCACCGGAAGCTGGGAGGTGGAGACCACCGACTCCGCGGGCCGGGAGCACGACTGGACCGTCGGCCTGAAGAACGCCGAGGTCACCGCCGACCGCCACGACACGGACGCCGACGACGCCCACGACGCCCACGACACGGACGGCAGCGACCTCACCGCCGACCACGACGACCACGACGACGACTGACCCGACGCCAGAAGAGGGAACGCGCGGACCGCCGGCACCCGCGCGCCCCCTCGGTCCCGCCCCCTCGGCCCCGCCCCCCTCAGTCCCCCTCCGCGCACGTGCGCCGATAACCGATCCCGGGCACCCGCACCCGCCACTCGTCCTCCGTCAGCGGCGCCCCCGCCGCCGCGCACACCCGCCGCTCGGCCTCCTCGGTGCCCGTGGTCCACACCCGTGCCGTGTAGCCCGCCGCCGTGACGACGGTCCGTCCGTCCGCGCTCACGGCCGCGTCGCCGAACGGCTCACCGGGACTGTCCAGCCGTTCCCGCAGGACCGGCCCGGGACGGCCGACGTCCCACAGCAGCGCCGCTCCGTCCTCGCCGGCCGTGAGCAGCGTGCCCGTGCGCCGGGCGAAGGCCAGCGCGGCGATGTGGCGGGTGTGGCCGAGCAGCGGCCGCGGGTCGCCGGACGGCCGGTGCCGGGCCCCGTCGGGGTCGAGCCGCCACAGCAGGACCGCCCCGTCCCGGCCGCCGGAGGCGAGCAGCGCGCCCCGCTCGGCGAAGGCCACATCGGTGACCATCGCGGTGTGGCGGGCCCGCGCCCACAGCGGCCGGGGCCGCCCCCGTCCCCGGGTGTCCCACAGCCGTACGGCGTGGTCGGCCTCCGCCGTCGCGAGCACCGTCCCGCCGAGCCCGAAGGCGACCGCCTGGACGCCCTTGGCACCGTCCAGGCGGGCGCGTTCGGTGAGGCGGCCGCCGGTGGAGACGTCCCAGAGCCGCGTCCCCGTCTCGCGGCTGCCGCTGGCCAGTTGCCCGCCGTCCGGTCCGAAGGCCACGTCGTTGACGGCCTGCCGGTGGACGGTGACGTGGTCGAGGACGCGGGCGGCGCCCGGGCGCCGTACGTCCCACAGGGTGATCCGTCCGTCCCAGGCGCCGGTGACGAGCCGGGTGCCGGTCGGGTCGAAGGCGACGGCGGACACCCACGCGAGGTGCGGCAGGCCGGCCAGGCGCCGGGGGCGGGCCGGATCGCGTACGTCCCACAGCGCGGCGGTGCCGTCGAGGGCGGCGGTGGCGGCACGGGCGTGCGCGTCGTCGAGGGCGACGGCGTAGACCTGGCCGGCGTGGCCGAGGAGCAGCGGCAGCGGCAGCCGCCAGACGGAGGCGGTGCCGCCGGCGGCGGCCCCCGCGTACAGTTCGCGGCCGCCGGGGCCCCAGGCCACGGACTGCAACCCGTTCGGGTGGGCGAGGGTGGTCAGCGTCAACCCGGTGTGCGGGTGGCGCAGTTGCAGGCCCCCGGCCTCCCCGGCGACCGCGAGCAGGGAGCCGTCGGGGCTGTAGGCCATCCCGGTCGTGTAGCCCTCCGCGCGCTGTCCCGTCCGGGTCCTCGCGGTGCAGCGGCCGCCGCGGTCCAGGGCGCACATCCACACGTCGCGGTCGGACAGTCCGGCGGCGAGGTGCCGGCCGTCGGGGCTGAGCGCGGCCTCGCCGACCGAGGCGCCCGTGAAGGACACGCTGCCGGCCACCTCGTACCCGAGGCGGCGCGTGCCGCGCGCCCACACCGTGGCCCGCCCGTCCTCGCCCCCGGTGGCGAGCCGGGAGCCGTCCCGGCTGAACGACACGGAGTACAGGGCGCGGTCGGAGACCCGGTGGACGACCGGTCCGCGCGGCCGGTCCGGGTCCGTCAGGTCCCACAGCCGCAGCGCCCCGTCCGCGCCGGCCACGGCGAGGGTCCGCCCGTCGGGCGCGAACCGGGCGTCACGCGCTCCGCCGTCCGCCCACACCACCCCGCCGGGCCGGGCGGACCGCCCGTCGACCCGCCACACCCGGGTCTCCACCGTGTCCGCCACGACGAGACTCCGTCCGTCCGCCGCGAACGCGAGCCCCCACACGGCGTGCCGCGCCCCGAGCCGCACCTCGCCCGTCATCCGTGCGCCGCGCCACAGCCGTACCACTCCCTGGCGGGTGCCGACGGCCGTGGTCCCGTCCCGGCCGAAGGCGAACGCCGAGACGGTGGCGTCGTTGCCCGGCAGTGGCGTGGGGTGGGGCAGGCCCGTGCTGCTGAGCAGCGCGCCGCGGGCGGCCGGCAGGCCCGGGGCCCGGTGGTGGGCGGCGACGGAGAGGGTGGCGGCGAGGGCCGGGTCGGCGGTGCGCAGGGCGCTGATCCGCTCGGTCAGGGCGACCGCCTCGGCCTCCCGTGCCTGACGCGTCGCCAGGTCGCTCTGCCGGCGCGCCTCCTGCCCGTTCTCGAACGCCACCGAGGCGACGACCAGCAGCAGCCCCAGCAGCCCGGCGAGGGCGGCCAGCGCCCGCCGCAGCCGGCGCAGCCCGCGGTCGGCCTCCCGGCGGCCGGCCGCCAGGAACGCGCGCTCGGCCGCGGTGAGCCGCCGGGGATGATCGGCCGCCCACTGCTCGGCCACCGCCAACGCGGCGCCCTGGAGGAGCAGTCCGGGCACCCGGCCGGCGTCGGCCCAGGCGCGGGCGGCCTCGGTGAGCCGCTGGTGCGTGCGCAGCCCCTCCCGGTCGGCGTCGATCCAGCCGGCCAGCCGCGGCCAGGCCCGCAGCAGCGCCTCGTGGGTGATCTCGACCCGGTCGCCGTCGACGGTGAACAGCCGTGCCCGCGTGAACGCCTCCAGCACCTCCTGGGCCCCGGCCACCAGCCGGTCCCGCTCCACGTGCCGTCTGCTGTCCGCGCCCTCCTCCCCGACCCGGACCAGTTGCAGCGTCAGCTGCCGTGCCACGTCCCGCTGCACGGGCGACAGATCGAGGTACGTCCGCTCCGCGGTGGCGGCGATCGCCCCCTGGATCCCGCCGGTCCGGCGGTACCCGGCCACCGTGATCCGCCGGCCGGTGCGCTGCTGCCAGGTGGCGAGCAGGGCGTACGACAGCAGGGGCAGCGTTCCGGGCTCGTGACCGCGGCCGGCCGGGTCGAGGTCGTGCAGCAGGACGTCGAGGAGGCCGGGTTCGATCTCCAGTCCCGCCAGTCCGGCGGGCCGGGTCACGCACGCGGCGAGTTCGTCGCGGCTCATCGCGCCCAGCGCCATCGGCCGGCGCTGGACGGCGCCGACGAGCGCCGGGTGGGTGAGGCACCGGTCGAAGAAGTCGGCGCGTACGGCGATCACGACGAGCGGCAGCGCGCACAGGGCGTCGACGAAGGCGGCCCGCTCGGCGGGGTCCGGACAGAGCGTGAACGCCTCCTCGAACTGGTCCACGACGAGCAGCAGTCCGCTTGCCTCCGCCGGCGCCGCCCCGGCGCGGATCCGCCCGGCGAGCGCGGCCTCACCGGCGTCGAGAGGCCCGGCGAGGGTCCGGGCCAGGGCGTCGACCGGGCGGGCGGTGGGCGTCATGACGACGCCGTGCCACGGCCGGCCGTCCGGTCCAGGGAGCGCTCCCTCCGTCACGGCGGGCAGCAGTCCGGCCCGCAGCAGCGAGGACTTGCCGGACCCCGAGGCACCGAACACGACGACGGGCCCGCCGCCGGTGCGGACGGCTTCGGCGACCCGGTCCACCAGCGCGGTCGTCGCCCTCTCCCGGCCGAAGAACCAGCGGGCGTCGTCCCTGCCGTAGTGGTCGAGGCCGCGGTACGGGCACGGGGTCGCGCGCTGCCCGGGCAGGGCGCCCGGTGTCTCGCACAGGCGTCGCAGGGTGCTGCCGGAGCCGAGCGCCGCGTCCAGTTTCGCGGCGAGCTCGCGGTGCGGGCGCTTGCGGCCGTGCTCGACGTTCGACAGGTGGCTCTTGCTGTAGTTCACCCGCTTGGCGAGCTCGGAGAGTGACAGCCCCCGCTCGCGGCGGATCCGCCGCATCGCCTCCGCGAAGTCCTCCGCGACCGTCTCCTCATGCACCGCGTTCCCCCAGCTCAGGGCCTGTATTCCGGCGGTCCCGGGATGGGGTACGCGCCGGATCTAGCCTGCCGGTCCGGCGGCGGGCACGGTGGTGTCGGCGGGCCGGATCAGCACTTTGGGTGACGGATCCGGGGGCCCGCCGTCCCTTCCATCCGAGCAGAGAACGGAGGCATGTCCATGCCCGAAAAGAGCATGCGGATCAGGTGCGCGGTGGGCGCGGCGGCGGTGGCGGCGGTCCTCGCCACCACGGCCGCCGGCCCGGCGCTGTCGGCGACGCGGGAGCCGGTGCGGTCCGCGCACACGACGACCTGCTCGGTCGGCGGCCCCAAGAGCGGGGCCCGCGCGACCGTCTCGTGGACGAACCGGTCCGCCACGGTGAACCTCACAGTGTGGGACGACGAGACCTGGCTGCGCCCGACCAAGGCGTTCGTCCAGGCGTACGCGGGCAGCGCCTACGTCGGCGGCAGGGACCTCACCGCCGACGAGGGGCAGGCGCACGGCTCGTTCTCGTTCACCACGAACAGGACCGGCGGCATCACCTCGATGAAGCTCTGGACCAAGTCGGGTGTGAGCGAGAGCGTCGTACGCATCTGCAAGCGCTGAGGTGAGCGGGCGGGGTTCACCCCTCGGTGAGCCCCGCCACCAGTTCGTCGGCCGCCCGGTACGGGTCCAGCTCCCCGGCGACGATCCGCTCCGCCAGGGTGCCGAGCCGCCGGTCGCCGTGCAGGTCGCCGATCCGTTCGCGCAGGGCGGTGACGGCGATCGTCTCGACCTCGCGGGCGGCGCGGGCGCGGCGGCGCTCGGCGAGGACGCCGCGCTCCTCCATCCACGCGCGGTGCTTCTCCAGGGCCTCGACGACCTCGTCGAGGCCCTCGGCGCGGGCCGCCACCGTCTTGACGATCGGCGGACGCCAGTCGCCGGGGCCGCGTGCCTCGCCGAGACCGAGCATGTGGTGGAGTTCGCGGGCGGTGGCGTCGGCGCCGTCCCGGTCGGCCTTGTTGACGACGTAGACGTCGCCGATCTCCAGGATCCCGGCCTTGGCGGCCTGGATGCCGTCCCCCATGCCGGGGGCCAGCAGGACCACGGACGTGTCCGCCTGGGAGGCGATCTCGACCTCCGACTGGCCGACGCCGACCGTCTCGACCAGGATCACGTCGCAGCCCGCCGCGTCCAGGACGCGGATCGCCTGCGGGGCCGCCCAGGCCAGGCCGCCCAGGTGGCCGCGGGTCGCCATGGAGCGGATGTAGACGCCCGGGTCGGAGGCGTGCTCCGCCATCCGGACCCGGTCGCCGAGCAGGGCCCCGCCGGAGAACGGCGACGACGGGTCGACGGCCAGGACGCCGACCCGCCGGCCCCGCTTGCGGTACGCCGTCACCAGCGCCGAGGCGGACGTCGACTTGCCCACGCCCGGCGAGCCGGTCAGGCCCACCACGTAGGCGTTGCCGGTCAGCGGCGCCAGGGCCGCCATGACCTCCCTGAGCTGCGGGGACGCCCCCTCCACCAGGGAGATCAGCCGGGCCACGGCCCGGGGCCGGCCTTCCCTGGCCCGGGCGACCAGCGAGGAGACGTCCTGCATCACAGCTCCGTTCGGGACGTAGGGGCGTACCGGTGGCCAGTGCCCTGACCGGGAAGGTCCGCCGGCTCGTGACGCCCGGCAGACCTCTCCCGTCACGGCACTACGACAGGGCTCAGGCCTTGGGTACCCGCACGATCAGCGCGTCACCCTGGCCGCCGCCGCCGCACAGCGCGGCCGCGCCGACCCCGCCGCCCCGCCGCTTCAGCTCCAGGGCCAGGTGCAGCACGAGCCGGGCGCCGGACATGCCGATCGGGTGACCGAGGGCGATGGCACCGCCGTTGACGTTCACCTTTTCCGTGGAAACACCGAGGTCCTTCATTGACTGGACCGCGACGGCGGCGAAGGCCTCGTTGATCTCGACGAGGTCGAGGTCGGCGACCTCCAGGCCCTCCTTCTTCAGGGCGTGCAGGATGGCGTTGGACGGCTGCGACTGCAAAGAGTTGTCCGGTCCGGCCACATTGCCGTGGGCTCCGATCTCGGCGATCCACTCCAGACCGAGCTCCTGCGCCTTGGCCTTGCTCATCACGACCACGGCCGCCGCGCCGTCGGAGATCTGCGAGGCCGACCCCGCGGTGATCGTGCCGTCCTTGGCGAAGGCCGGACGGAGCTTGCCGAGCGACTCGGCGGTGGTCTCCGGGCGGATGCCCTCGTCCTTGCTGAAGACGACCGGCTCGCCCTTGCGCTGCGGGATCTCGACCGGGGTGATCTCGGCCTCGAACAGGCCGTTCTTCTGCGCGGCGGCGGCCCGCTGGTGGGAGAGGGCCGCGATCTCGTCCTGCTCGGGCCGGGCGATGCCCAGACGCGTGTTGTGCTTCTCCGTGGACTCGCCCATGGCGACGCCCTCGAAGGAGTCGGTCAGTCCGTCGTGGGCCATCGCGTCGAGCATCTCGATCGCGCCGTACTTGAAGCCCTCGCGGGACTTCGGCAGCAGGTGGGGGGCGTTCGTCATGGACTCCTGGCCGCCCGCGACGACCACGTCGAACTCACCCGCGCGGATCAGCTGGTCGGCCAGCGCGATCGCGTCCAGGCCGGACAGGCAGACCTTGTTGATCGTGAGCGCCGGCACGTTCATCGGGATGCCGGCCTTGACCGCCGCCTGGCGGGCCGGGATCTGCCCCGCGCCGGCCTGGAGGACCTGGCCCATGATCACGTACTGCACCTGGTCGCCCCCGATCCCCGCACGGTCGAGGGCGGCCTTGATGGCGAAGCCGCCGAGGTCGGCTCCGGAGAAGGACTTCAGCGAGCCGAGCAAGCGGCCCATGGGCGTCCGCGCGCCCGCGACGATCACCGAGGTCGTGCTGTTGGTTGCGGTCATGAGCTGCGATCCCCTTACCGGCCTGCACGGGCCGAGGAGTGAACGAGGGTTTACTTCGAATGTACTGACGGGCAGCCCGCACCGTCACCGGGCCGTCGGTGTGATCGCGCGCACGTTGCGTAACCACCTCCGGAGCGTTGCACTGAGTCCATGCTGACGCGAATCGACCACATCGGGATCGCCTGCCACGACCTCGACGCGACCGTCGAGTTCTACCGCTCCACGTACGGCTTCGAGGTGTTCCACTCCGAGGTCAACGAGGAGCAGGGGGTGCGCGAGGCCATGCTCAAGATCAACGATACGTCCGACGGCGGCGCCTCGTACCTCCAGCTGCTGGAGCCCGTCCGGGAGGACTCCACGGTCGCCAAATGGCTGGCGAAGAACGGCGAGGGCGTCCACCACATCGCCTTCGGTACGGCGGATGTGGACGGCGACGCCACGGACATCCGCTCCAAGGGCGTACGCGTTCTGTACGAAGAGCCCCGACGCGGCTCCATGGGGTCACGAATCACCTTCCTGCACCCAAAGGATTGCCATGGCGTACTGACAGAACTGGTCACTTCGGCGCCTGTTGAGTCACCTGAGCACTGACCCTCGTACATAGGGGCCGGTAGGGTTGGGGGCGGTCGCCGCTCATCACGGGCGACCGTTGTCCTGCCGTCCCGGCGGCAGGACCAGCCGGGGTCCGGGTTTCGGGGGGCGAGGGTCGGGGCAGCAGCCCGTGCTCCGCCGTCGATCTGACACCATTCCCCGGGGGCCCCGTTCGGCGGATGGACGGAGCTCGGTTCACAAGCTTGCGACCAGGGGACGGATGGGACCGCGCAGTGCGGGGCTACGAGAGCCAGGAGCGGGAGCCGGCGGCTGACGTCGACCACCTCACTCGGTTCGAAGCCGAGATGAAACGGCTGAAGACTGAGCGGGAAAAGGCGATCCAGCATGCCGAGGACCTCGGCTACCAGGTCGAGGTGCTGCGCGCCAAGTTGCACGAGGCGCGGCGCACCATCATGTCCCGGCCCGCCTTCGACGGCGGTGACCTCGGCTATCAGGCCGAACAGTTGCTGCGCAACGCGCAGGTGCAGGCCGACCAGCTGCGCGCCGACGCCGAGCGCGAGCTGAGCCAGGCGCGGGCGCAGACCCAGCGCATCCTCCAGGAGCACGCCGAGCAGGCGGCCCGGCTCCAGGCGGAGCTGCACGCGGAGGCGGTGGCCCGCCGGCAGCAGCTCGACCAGGAGCTGGCGGAGCGCCGGCAGACCGTCGAGTCGCACGTCAACGAGAACGTGGCGTGGGCCGAACAGCTGCGCGCCCGCACCGAGTCCCAGGCCCGCCGCCTCCTCGACGAGTCGCGCGCCGAGGCCGAGCAGGCGATGGCGGCCGCGCGCGCCGAGGCCGAACGGCTGACCGCCGAGGCCCGCCAGCGGCTCCAGAGCGAGGCCGAGGGCGCCCGCGCGGAGGCCGAGCAGCTCCTGCGCCGCGCCCGCGCGGACGCCGAGCGCCTGCTGAACGCCGCGTCGGCGCAGGCCCAGGAGGCCACCGACCACGCCGAGCAGCTGCGTTCGTCCACCGCGTCCGAGTCGGACGCGGCCCGCCGGCAGGCCCAGGAGCTGAGCCGGACCGCCGAGCAGCGCATCGCGGAGGCCGACACGGCGCTGCGCGAGGCCCGCACGGAGGCGGAGAAGCTCGTCGCCGAGGCCAAGGCGGCCGCCGAGAAGGCGCTCCAGACCGCGGAGTCGACCAACGAGCAGCGCACCCGTACGGCGAAGGAGCAGGTCGCCCGGCTGGTCAGCGAGGCCACCAAGGAGGCCGAGGCCACCCGGACGGACGCCGAGCAGATCGTCGCCGACGCCCGCGCCGAGGCGGAGAAGCTCCTCGCCGAGGCGGCCGAGAAGGCCCGCACGATCACCGCCGAGGAGAGCGCGACCCAGCTGTCCAAGGCGGCCAAGACCGCCGAGGACGTCCTCAACAAGGCGCAGGAGGACGCGCAGCGCACCACCAAGGCCGCCGCCGAGGAGGCCGAGCGCATCCGCCGGGAGGCCGAGGCCGAGGCGGACCGGCTGCGTGCCGAGGCGCACGACATCGCCGAGCAGCTCAAGGGCGCGGCGAAGGACGACACCAAGGAGTACCGGGCCAAGACGGTCGAGCTCCAGGAGGAGGCCCGCCGGCTGCGCGGCGAGGCCGAGCAGCTGCGCGCCGACGCGGTCGCCGAGGGCGAGAAGATCCGCGCGGAGGCCCGCAAGGAGGCCGTCCAGCAGATCGAGGAGGCGGCCAAGACCGCCGAGGAACTGCTGTCCAAGGCGAAGGCAGACGCGGACGAGCTGCGCCAGAAGGCCACCACGGACAGCGAGAAGGTCCGCACCGAGGCCATCGAGCGGGCGACGACGCTGCGCCGGCAGGCCGAGGAGACCCTCCAGCGCACCCGCCAGGAGGCCGACCGGCTCCGCGAGGAGGCCACCGAGCGGGCCGAGGCCCTCACGGCGGACGCCGAGCGGGCCGCGCGCGAACTGCGCGAGGAGACCGAACGGGCCGTTCAGGCCCGGCAGGCCGAGGCCGCCGAGGAGCTGACCCGGCTCCAGTCGGAGGCCGAGCAGCGGCTCGCCGCCGCCGAGCAGGCGCTGGACGACGCCCGGGAGGAGGCCGCGCGGATCCGTCGCGAGGCCTCCGAGGAGAGCGAGCGGCTGCGCTCGGAGGCCGCGGAGCGGATCCGGGCGCTCCAGCGGCAGGCGGCCGAGGAGGCCGACCGGCTGCGCACCGAGGCCGCCGCCGACGCGTCCGCCTCGCGGGCCGAGGGCGAGGCCGTCGCCGTACGGCTGCGGTCGGAGGCCGCGGCCGAGGCGGAGCGGCTGAAGTCGGAGGCGCAGGACACCGCGGACCGGGTGCGCGCGGAGGCGCAGGCCGCCGCCGAGCGGCTGGCGGCCGAGGCGTCCGAGACGCTGGCCGCCGCCCAGGAGGAGGCCGCCCGGCGCCGCCGCGAGGCCGAGGAACTCCTCGGCGCGGCCCGCCAGGAGGCCGACCAGGAGCGTTCGCGGGCCCGCGAGCAGAGCGAGGAGCTGCTGGCGTCGGCGCGCAAGCGCGTGGAGGACGCGCAGGCCGAGGCCGTACGCCTGGTGGAGGAGGCCGACCGGCGCGCCGGCGAGATGGTCGCGGCGGCGGAGCAGCACGCCCAGCAGGTGCGGGACTCCGTGGCCGGGCTGCACGAGCAGGCCCAGGAGGAGATCGCCGGGCTGCGCAGTGCCGCCGAGCACGCGGCGGACCGTACGCGGCGGGAGGCCGAGGAGGAGGCGGACCGGGTCCGCGGCGACGCCTACGCCGAGCGGGAGCGGGCCGCCGAGGACGCGGGCCGGGTCCGGCGCGAGGCGAGCGAGGAGTCGGAGGCGGCGCGGGCGCTGGCCGAGCGGACCGTCGGCGAGGCGATCGCGGAGGCGGAGCGTCTGCGCTCGGAGGCCTCCGCGCACGCCCAGCGGGTGCGCACGGAGGCGTCGGACGCCCTCGCGGAGGCCGACCAGGCCGCGGCCCGCACCCGGGCCGACGCCCGCGAGGACGCCAACCGCATCCGTTCGGACGCGGCGACGCAGGCGGACACCCTCATCACGGAGGCCCGTTCCGAGGCGGAGCGCCTCCAGACGGAGACCATCGCCGAGGCCGAGCGCCTGACGACCGAGACGGCCGCCGAGGCCGACCGGGTACGCACCGAGGCGGTCGACGAGGCCGAGCGGCTGCGCACCGAGTCGGTCGCCCGGGCGGAGAAGCTGGTCGGGGACGCCACCGACGAGGCGGAGCGGCTGCGCGCCGAGGCCGCCGCGACGGTCGGGTCCGCGCGGCAGCACGCCGAGCGGGTCCGGGTCGAGTCCGAGCGCGTCAAGGCGGAGGCGGCCGCGGAGGCCGACCGGATGATGAGCGTGGCGCGCGACGAGGCCGACCGGACGCTGGACGAGGCCCGCCAGGAGGCCAACAAGCGGCGTTCGGAGGCGGCCGAGCAGGTCGACACGCTGATCACGGAGACCGCCGCCGAGGCGGACAAGCTGCTCACCGAGGCGCAGCAGCAGGCGCTGAAGACCACCGCGGAGGCGGAGGCGCAGGCCGACACGATGGTCGGCGCGGCCCGCCAGGAGGCCGCGCGGCTCGTCTCGGAGGCGACGGTCGAGGGCAACGGGCGGGTGGAGAAGGCCCGTACGGACGCGGACGAGCTGCTCGTCGGCGCCCGCCGGGACGCGACCGCCATAAGGGAGCGGGCCGAGGAGCTGCGCGACCGCATCACCTCCGAGATCGAGGAGCTGCACGAGCGGGCCCGCCGTGAGGCCGCCGAGACGATGAAGTCGACCGGCGACCGCTGCGACGCGCTCATCAAGGCCGCCGAGGAGCAGCTGGCCAAGGCTCAGGCCAAGGCCAAGGAGCTGGTGTCGGAGGCGAACTCGGAGGCGGGCAAGGTCCGTATCGCCGCGGTGAGGAAGGCCGAGGGGCTGCTCAAGGAGGCCGAGCAGAAGAAGTCCACGCTGGTCAAGGAGGCCGAGGAGCTCAAGGCCGAGGCGATCCGTGAGGCCCGGCGCTCGGTCGAGGAGGGCAAGCGCGAGCTGGAGGTGCTGGTCCGCCGGCGCGAGGACATCAACGCGGAGATCTCGCGGGTCCAGGACGTGCTGGAGGCGCTCGAGTCGTTCGAGGCGCCGTCGTCGGGCAAGGACGGTGGCGTCAAGGCGGGCGCGACGGTCGGAGCCCCCCGTTCGGGTGGCAAGTCGTCAGATAGCTAGCGGAATGTGAGAATTCCGTTGAAATCTGAGGTGTTTGAGCAGGTTTGTGGCAAGCCGTCCTGGGGTCGGCCACCCAAAAGGGGTGTCATTCCTCAGATCAAACACGTATCCGCTCGATGACACAGCGCTTCGGCCCCTAGGATTCCACCTATCACCTCACCGGTCTCATTCGACAGGAACCCCATGAGCGACACTTCCCCCTACGGCTTCGAGCTTGTGCGGCGTGGGTACGACCGCGCTCAGGTGGACGAACGGATCTCCAAGCTCGTCTCCGACCGTGACAGCGCTCTTGCCCGCATCACCGCTCTGGAAAAGCGCATCGAGGAACTCCACCTCGAGACGCAGAACGCCCAGGCGGCCGTCAGCGACGCCGAGCCGTCGTACGCCGGTCTCGGCGCGCGTGTCGAGAAGATCCTCCGTCTGGCGGAGGAGGAGGCCGCGGATCTGCGTGAGGAGGCCCGACGCGCGGCCGAGCAGCACCGCGAACTCGCCGAGTCGGCGGCCGCGCAGGTCCGCAGCGACGCGGAGTCGTTCGCCGCGGAGCGCAAGGCCAAGGCGGAGGACGAGGGCGTCCGGATCGTCGAGAAGGCCAAGAGCGACGCCTCGCAGCTGCGTTCCGAGGCCCAGAAGGACGCGCAGTCCAAGCGTGAGGAGGCCGACGCCCTCTTCGAGGAGACCCGCGCCAAGGCCGCGCAGGCCGCCGCCGACTTCGAGACGAACCTCGCCAAGCGCCGCGAGCAGTCCGAGCGCGACCTGGCGTCCCGTCAGCAGAAGGCGGAGAAGCGCCTCGCGGAGATCGAGCACCGCGCGGAGCAGCTGCGTCTGGAGGCGGAGAAGCTGCGCACCGACGCCGAGCGCCGCGCCCGCCAGACCGTCGAGACGGCGCAGCGCCAGGCCGAGGACATCGTGGCCGACGCCAACGCCAAGGCCGACCGGATCCGTTCGGAATCCGAGCGCGAGCTCGCGGCCCTCACCAACCGCCGCGACTCGATCAACGCCCAGCTGACGAACGTCCGCGAGATGCTCGCCACGCTGACCGGCGCCGCGGTGGCCGCCGCCGGCACGTCGACCGACGACGAGCCGATCTCCCGCGGGGTTCCGGCCCAGCAGACCCGGTAGTCACCGGTGCGTGTGAGGGGCGGTGGGCTCGGGCCCGCCGCCCCTTTCGCATGGGCTACCGGATGCCGAGGGCGGGCGGGTAGCCGCCGCCGTTGGCGTTGACCAGCACCCAGGTGTCGCCCGCGCGCACCAGTTGTCTGCCGTAGACGGTGCTGAAGTCGAGTCCGCGTACGCCGATGCCGTCGTCCTCGCCGACCCGGCTCCCGTCGGCCGCGTCGAGCGTGAACAGACGGCCGCTGTCCCCGAGCACGGCCACCCTGCCCCGGTCGGAGCCCTCCGGGGCCAGCGCCGCGATGTCGTTGCCGCTCCCGAGGTCCGTGTGCCACACGCGCCGTCCGTCGCGCAGCGAGTAGCCGGAGACCCGCGCCGGGTAGTTCGCGCCCGGCTTCCTGGCCGCGACGACGAGGACGTTCCCTTCGACCGCGGCCCACAGTGTCGGCCGCGCATCGAATTCTCCGCCGGTCCCCGGGGCGACGACGAGGTCCTCCTCGTCGGCGGTGAGCGGGATCTCCACCGGGTCGGCGCCGTCCTCGGGGTAGGACAGCACGGCCGCGACCCCGCGTTCGTCGCTCTCCTCCAGCAGGAGGGTGAACGGCTCGGCGGAGACGACCGTCGCGGTGTCGAGCGGGCTCTCCACGGGCAGCGGCAGGCTGTCGCGCTGCTTGCCGGTGGCGGTGTCCAGGACGACCAGCTTCGCGTCGGTCGCCCCGTCCTCCGTGCACGTGACCACGACCCGGGTGGTGCCGCCGGCCGCGGAGACGACGTCGGGCGCACAGCTCTCGTCGCCGCCCTTCCCGGTCAGTTCGGCGGTCCAGCGCGGTACGCCGTCGGTGAGCCCGTACCCCTGGACGGTCTCCTGGGTCAGCGCGACGGCCACACCTGCGTCGGCCGCGAGCAGACCGCCGTCGCCGCCGGCGTACGGGACCGCCTCGGCGACGGTGCGCTTCCACACCGTGCGGCCGGTGGACGGGTCGACGCCCCACAGCGTGTCGCAGGGCTTGCCGTCGCGGCCGAAGGCGACCAGGCCGATGCCGTCGACGACGGTGTCGCTCATCCCGCACACGGTGGTGCGGGTCGGGGCCTTCAGCGCCCAGCGGCGGCCGCCGTCGTGCGCGTCGTAGGCGACCAGGGCGTCGGTGCGCACCCGGACCACGGCCGGGTCGTCCGTGCCGACGACCCACACCCCCTCCCCCAGGACGGTGGAGGGCCGGTCGTGTCCGGCCTTCCAGACGGTGTCGAGGACCGGGCCGCGCATCCACAGGTACGCCTGCCAGCCGGGCCAGAGCACGAGCACCACGCCCGTCGTGGCCAGCACGGCGGGCAGGACCTTGCCGGGGCGGCGGTCGGTGAGCTTCCCGATGGTGATCAGGAGCGCTATGTAGCCGGCGAAGGTGAGGAGGAACGCCAGCACGAGGGTGGGCGTGGTGCCGTCGGGGCAGGGGCTGTACCGGCCGCCGCATCCGTTGCCCGGGACGGACGTCCAGCCCAGCAGGTGGAACTCCGCCGCGAGCCCGGCCGCCGCGCCCGCCGCGACGACCGCCAGCCCGGCCCGCGCCAGTCGCCCGCCCGTGAGCGGTCCGCTGTCCGCAACCATGCTTCCCCCCGTGGGTGTCGAGTTCTCCGGCGCCCCCCGGCGCCGCTCCCCGTGATCAAGGCGGCTGGAGCATAACGCGGCGGGGTGGAGGGCGTCAGCGGACGCGGGGAGTCGGCATCCGTCCCGTCCCCCGTGCCCGGACCGTCGCCACGGCGTCGCCCTCCGTTCGTCACGCCGGGGTGGCATCCGCCCTTTCCGGGTCATAGCGTGACCGCATGATCGAGCTCGACGGGCTGACCAAGCGGTACGGCGAGAAGGTGGCGGTCGACCACCTGACCTTCACCGTCGGACCGGGCATCGTCACGGGCTTCCTCGGTCCCAACGGCGCCGGCAAGTCCACCACCATGCGGATGATCCTCGGGCTGGACCGGCCCACCGCCGGGGACGTCCGGATCGACGGCACGCACTACGACCGGCTGAAGGACCCGCTCACGTACATCGGGGCCCTGCTGGAGGCCAAGGGCGTACACCCGGGCCGCAGCGCCTACCACCACCTGCTGTGCCTGGCGCAGAGCAACGGCATCCCCCGGCGGCGGGTGCACGAGGTGCTGGACACGGTGGGGCTGACGGCCGTGGCGAGGAAGAAGGCCAAGGGGTTCTCGCTGGGCATGGGGCAGCGGCTGGGGATCGCCGCCGCGCTCCTCGGTGATCCGCGGATCCTGATGTTCGACGAACCGGTCAACGGTCTCGACCCCGAGGGCATCCACTGGATCCGCAATCTGATGAAATCACTGGCGGCGCAGGGGCGGACCGTGTTCGTCTCCTCGCACCTGATGAGCGAGATGGCGCTGACCGCCGACCACCTCGTCGTCATCGGCCAGGGGCGGCTGCTCGCCGACACCTCCATGGCCGACTTCATCGCCCGCAACTCACGGGCCTACGTCCGGATCCGCACCCCGCAGCGGGAGCGGCTGCTCGACGTGCTGCACAGTGCCGGGATCACCGTCGTGGAGACCGGCGACGGCTCCCTGGAGGTCGACGGCGGCAAGGCCGAGGTCATCGGGGAGCTGGCGGCCCGGCACCAGCTCGTGCTGCACGAGCTGAGCCCCCAGCAGGCCTCCCTGGAGGAGGCGTTCATGCGGCTGACCGCGGGATCGGTCGAGTACCACGCGCACACCGGCCGGGCTCCCGCGCAGACGTGGGGCGACGGTTGGAGGAAGGGCTGAGCATGGCGGCGACCCAGGTCATCCGTTCGGAGTGGACGAAGATCCGCTCGGTCGCGTCCACCGTCTGGACGCTCTCCCTCGCCGTGGTGGTCACGATCGCCCTCGGCATGCTGATCTCCGCGCTGTCGAGGAACGAGTTCGACGGCATGGACCGCGGCACCCGGGGCTCCTTCGACCCGACGTTCATCAGCTTCGCGGGCATGAGCCTCGGCCAGCTCGCGATGATCGTGTTCGGGGTGCTGGTCGTGTCGAACGAGTACAGCACCGGCATGATCCGCACCTCGCTGGCGGCCGTGCCGCAGCGCGGGACCTTCCTGTTCAGCAAGATCGCGGTGGCCGCGGGGCTCGCCCTCGTCGTCGGGACGGCCACGAGCTTCGCCGCGTTCTTCCTCGGGCAGGCCATGCTCGGCGAGCACCGGGCGTCGATCGGCGACCAGGGCGTGCTGCGGGCGGTGATCGGCGGCGGTCTCTACATGACGCTCATCGCGGTGTTCTCGATGGGCGTGGCCGCGATGCTGCGCTCGCCGATGCTCTCGCTGGGCATCCTGATGCCGTTCTTCTTCCTGATCTCCACCATCCTCGGCAACGTCGAGGCGACGCAGAAGGTGGGCCGGTACCTGCCCGACCAGGCCGGCAGCAAGGTCATGCAGGTGGTCACCCCGGTCGGCGACGACACGCCGTACGGCCCCTGGGGCGGGCTGGCGATCATGGCGGTGTGGACGGTGGCGGCTCTGGCGGGCGGGTACCTGCTGCTGCGCCGACGCGATGCGTGAAGCTTTGGTCTTTGCTTGCTCTTGAGCGGAACCGTCAGCGCCTCGATATCCTCCTAACCCTTACGGGGGGCGTGCGCCCCGCTGTCCTGAACCTGTCGATGGGTGCGGAGCATGATCGAAGCAGTCGGCCTGACCAAGCGCTACGGCGACAAGACCGCTGTGTACAACCTTTCCTTCCAGGTGCGACCGGGTACCGTCACGGGCTTCCTCGGGCCGAACGGCTCGGGCAAGTCGACGACGATGCGGATGATCCTCGGTCTCGACAACCCGACCTCGGGGACGGTGACGATCGGCGGCTACCCCTACCGCAAGCTGCCGAACGCCCCCCGCCAGGTCGGCGCGCTGCTGGACGCCAAGGCCGTGCACGGCGGGCGCAGCGCCCGCAACCACCTGCTCTGCCTGGCCCAGCTCTCGGGCATCCCGGCCCGGCGGGTGGACGAGGTGCTGGGCGTGGTCGGCCTCCAGGACGTGTCGAGGAAGCGCTCCAAGGGCTTCTCGCTCGGCATGGGGCAGCGGCTGGGCATCGCCGCCGCGCTCCTCGGCGACCCCCAGGTGCTGCTCTTCGACGAGCCGGTCAACGGCCTCGACCCCGAGGGCATTCTGTGGGTGCGCAACCTGATGAAGTCCCTCGCGGCGGAGGGGCGGACCGTGTTCGTCTCCTCGCACCTGATGAGCGAGATGGCGCTGACCGCCGAACACCTGATCGTCATCGGCCGCGGCCAGCTCCTCGCCGACATGAGCGTGAGGGACTTCATCTCGGCCAACTCCGCCGACTTCGCGCGCGTCCGCACCCCGCTCACCGAGCCGCAGCTGCGCGAGAAGCTGGCCGCCGCGCTCACCGAGGCGGGCGGCCACGTGCTGCCGGAGCAGGACGGCGCCCTGCGCGTCACCGGTCTGCCGCTGCCCCGCATCAGCGACCTCGCCCACGACGCCGGCGTACGGCTGTGGGAGCTGTCGCCGCACCAGGCCTCGCTGGAGGAGGCGTACATGCGGATGACGCAGGGGGCCGTCGACTACCGCTCGACCATCGACCAGAAGGCCGGCCTCCAGCAGCCCCTGCCGCCGGGGGCGCTGCCGCCCGTGCCGGTGCCGGGCCAGGGCCAGCCGGGCTGGTACGCCCCGCCGCCCCCGCAGCAGGGCTGGGCGCCGCCGCAGCCCGCCCAGGGGCCCGCTCCGGCGCCGTACGGCATGCCGGGCGTGCCCGGCGGTCCGGGGGCTCCGGGTGGCCCGGCAGGGCACGCGGGAGCCGTGGGACCGGCGGGAGCCAACCCGTACGCGCAGCCGCCGCAGGCACCCGTACCGCCGCAGGCGCCCGCCCCGGCACAGGCACCCGCACCCGCACCCGCACCGACGCAGTCCGCCGCTCCGGCCCCCGCACCGGCCGCCGCACCGCAGGACCGTCCCCCGGCGGCACCGGGCGCCCCTGCGGCTCCTGTAGCCCCCGCGGCCGCTCCGGCCGCCGTCGCGCCGCCGGAGCAGGCGCGGCCCGCCGCCCCCGCCCCGACCACGACCGAGGACGCCCGATGAGCACGCCGCAGCCCCCGACCCCGCAGGCCGCGCCCGCCTGGCAGGCGGCGCCCGGGTCCGCGTACCCCTCCTACACCTCGCCGATCCCGGTCGTGCGCGCCCACCTCGGGCACGCCGTCGCCTCCGAGTGGACCAAGATCCGGTCGGTGCGTTCCACGATGTGGACGCTGGGTGTGTTCGTGCTGCTCGTCGTCGGCATCGGTCTGCTGACGGCGTTCATCGTCTCCGCCAGCTCCAGCGACCTGTCCGGCGAGAACGCGCTGTCGCTCGGCTTCTTCGGACTGCTCCTGGGCAGCATGTGCATCATCACGCTCGGCGTGCTGACCACCGCCTCGGACTACGGCACCGGCATGATCCGGACCACGATGGTGGCCTGCCCGTCCCGCGGCCGGGTGCTCGTGGCGAAGGCGGTCGTCTTCTTCCTGGTCGCGTTCGTGGTGACGCTGGTGTCGACGGTCCTCGTCGCGATGGTGGACGTGGCCCTGCTCCCCGAGGCCCGTGAGCCGTCGGGCGGCGAATGGCTGAAGGCCACGTTCGGGGTGTCCCTCTACATCGCCCTGCTCGGACTGCTGTCGCTGGCCGCCGGCTCGGTCATCCGGCACTCGGCGGGCGCCATCACCCTCATGATCGGCCTCGTGCTGGCCCCGCTGGTGATCGCGCTGTTCATGTTCTCGGAGTCCCTGGTGGACCTGCGCGAGGCGCTGTTCGAGTACTCGATCCCCAACCAGCTCAGCGTCTTCTACTCCTCCTCGCTGACCGAGACCGGCCCGTCCGGCTGGGACCCGCTGTGGATCGCGCTCGGCGTCACCGCCGTCGTGTTCGCCGGCGCCGTCGCGCTGTTGCAGAAGCGGGACGTGTAGGCACCGCCGAGGAGGTCGTCAGAACCTCGGGCCGTTACGGGACCGCTGCACCCCGGGGGTGCGGCGGTCCCGCGCGTTCCAGCAGGCCTTGTGCCAGTGGCGGCGGTCGTCCACACCCGCGTGCTCCGGCCAGGCGACGACGTGCGGCACCCCGTCGGGGATCATCTGGTCACAGCCGGGGCAGCGGTACGACTTGCCCTGCGCGCTCGCCCCGGCCACATGCCGTACGCTCCACTCCTCACCCTGCCAGTCCACGCTGGACTGCCAGCCGCCGTAGCGGCTCGACCGGTCGTCCTCGGCGCTCCGGCCGGACGAGCCGTCACCCTTCGGTCGGTTGCGACGCGGGGACACGGGACACCTCACGGGGCTCTACAGGAAGCAGGGTTCGCGTCCAGCCTACGCGGAGGCCGTGGGGGTACCCGTAGGGCACCAACCCCCACAAGTCTCCCTCCGGAATGCCCGATTCTGCAGACAATCCGCAAATCTCCCCGCCACACCGTGTCCTCGGCACGTGTCAGACGGTTATGCCGGGCGGGGGAGCTCCGTGTCGGAGCCAAGGAAGCAGGAAAGTCCCATGCGTGTTGGAAGTTTCGTGTTGGCGGCCCAGTTCCCGGGACAGGGGCACGGGGAGGCACTGCACCGCGCGGTCCGCTCCGCCGAGGTCGCCGAGGAGGCGGGCCTGGACTCGGTCTGGCTGGCCGAACACCACTTCGTGCCGTACGGCACGTGTCCGTCCGCCGTCACCCTGGCCGCCCTGCTGCTGGGCCGCACCCGGCGCATCCGGGTCGGCACGGCGGTCAGCGTGCTGCCCACCGTCCACCCCGTCGCCCTCGGCGAACAGACCGCGCTGCTGCACCTGACCAGCGGCGGCCGCTTCACGCTGGGCGTGGGACGCGGCGGCCCCTGGGTCGACCTGGAGGTGTTCGGCTCGGGCCTGACGGCGTACGAGAAGGGGTTCCCGGAATCACTCGATCTGCTGGTGCGCTGGCTGCGCGAACCGTCCGTCGGGGCCGACGGCGAACGGTACCGCTTCCGCGAAGTGCCCGTCGTCCCAAGGCCGTCGGAGGCGCTGACGGACGCGGCGGGCCCGGAGGTGGTCGTCGCCTGCACCTCACCCGCCAGTGTGCGGCTGGCCGCCGAGCGCGGACTGCCGATGCTGCTCGGGATGCACGTCGGGGACGAGGAGAAGGCCGAGATGGTCGCCCTGTGGCGGCAGCACGCGCGCGCGGCCGGACGGCCGGCGGACGAGATCCGGGCCGCGGGCCATGTCTCGGCGGGCGTCTGCCAGATCGCGGACCGGCGCACCGACGCCGTCGAGACGCTGGTGAAGGCGATGCCGGGCTGGATGAAGCAGGGCCTCGACGCCCATGTGACGGTCGACGGCCGCGCCCGCGGCATGCGGGACCCGGTGGCGTACACCGAACTGCTCTGCGGGCTCCACCCGGTGGGCACCCCGCGGCTCTGCGTCGACCGCCTCACGGCGACCGGTGAGCGCACCGGCATCTCGCGCTTCGTACTGCTGGTGGAGGGCTCCGGCGACCTGGCGGCCACCGAGGAGAACGTACGGCGGCTGGGCGCGGAGGTCCTCCCCCACCTGCGGTGAACGGCCCTTCCGGCCGGGAAGCTTGCCGCTCCGGTGACGCACCTCCCCCACGGGGAGCGGCAAGCGGGGCACACACGGCCTCAGCAGTCCCGGAACTCCGGGGACTGGTTAAGCACCTGGCTGCGGACCGAGGTGAAACGGGCCAGCGACCCGTCCACCGAGGAGTCCACCGGGAACACCGCCACCCGGTGGCAGTTCTGGAAGGCCAGCCGCACGCCGAAGTGCCGTTGCAGCGCGCCGCGAATCGCGTCACTCGCCAGCGCGCGCAGCAACTGCCCACGTGCCTGCTCGTCCGGCGGGGGCGTCTGGTTGTCGGCGAACTGACCGCCGTCCACCTTCAGCTGGGCCACCAGGGAGCTGATCATCTCCCATGCGTAGGGCAGGGAGGTCCGGACGCAGTCGACGAATTCTGCTTCGTCGACCTCGCCTCGCTCGGCCTGTTCGAGTAGGGCCGGTGAGACGTCGAGCGACATGGGTTCTCCTCTCGCACCCCCGAAGCGCGCAGGGGTTGCCGGACAGGGAAAGGGAGTCCGCCATGCAGCCAACATCGAGCACGCTGAGTACACGCACCGCGACCTCCCGTTCTCTACCGTAGGCAACCGACCGTGACCGCACCAGGAGAATGAGCACATAGGAAGCGATGGTTGGGCGCAGTATCGGCCACCCTGGAACTCACGTTTTCCAGGTGAAAAGGTGCGTCCCCCGGGACCACGGTGGCAGGTGGTGGCGGCGGGCGGCGGGATGGGCGAATCGCGTGGCCCGGGGGGCTTCGAGTAGCGTTGCCGACCATGCGTCTCGTCATCGCCCGGTGCTCCGTGGACTACGCGGGCCGGCTCACCGCCCACCTCCCCTCCGCCCCCCGTCTCATCCTGGTGAAGGCGGACGGCAGCGTCTCCATCCACGCGGACGACCGGGCCTACAAGCCCCTGAACTGGATGTCGCCGCCCTGCACGCTGAAGGAGGGCACCGGCGACGAGGAAGGCGTCTGGACCGTCGTCAACAAGGCGGGCGAGAAGCTGATCATCACGATGGAGGAGATCCTCCACGACTCCTCGCACGAACTCGGTGTCGATCCCGGCCTGATCAAGGACGGCGTGGAAGCGCACCTCCAGGAACTGCTCGCCGACCGCATCGAGACGCTCGGCGACGGCTACACCCTCATCCGCCGCGAGTACATGACCGCCATCGGCCCGGTCGACATCCTCTGCCGGGACGCCGAGGGCCGGACCGTCGCGGTCGAGATCAAGCGGCGCGGCGAGATCGACGGTGTGGAACAGCTCACCCGCTACCTGGACCTGCTCAACCGCGACCCCCTGCTGGCACCGGTGCGCGGCGTCTTCGCCGCCCAGGAGATCAAGCCCCAGGCCCGCGTCCTGGCCACCGACCGCGGCATCGGCTGCCAGGTGCTGGACTACGACGCCCTGCGCGGCATCGAGGACGACAAGCTGCGGCTGTTCTGAGCGACGAGCGACGGCGATACGGCCGTACGACGACGAGGGCCGGGTCCGGTGTGACGGACCCGGCCCTCGGTGTGTCCGCCGGGGTCAGATGACCGAAGCCGAGGAATCCCCGGCCGGGGTGCCCGCGGCGCTGCTCTGGAGCACGCCGGACGGGCTGACGGGGGCGGAGGAGACCGTGTTGCTCTCCGTGGCCGGGGTGCTCGGCGTGTCGGACGGGTCCGACGGCGACTCCTCCGGGTCGGGGTCCGTCGACGTGCTCGGCGATTCGGAGGACCCCGCCGACGACGACGCGGACGACGACGGCGTGGACTCGGGGCTCGACGACGTGGACCTGCTCGGCGCCGGCGACGATCCGTCGTCGTCCGGGTCCTGCTCGTCCTGCGAGCCGCTCGCCCCCGGCGCCGGCTCCGCCGATCCCGTCGGCGTGGGGTCGTCCGCGGTTCCCGGCGTTCCGTCCGGCCCCGGGTCCACGGGCCCGTCGGCCGCCTCCCCGGTGTCCCCGGACCCGGTGCCGGTGTCCTCGCCCGGGGTGCCCTCGCCGAGGCCGCCGTCGCCCGTGCCGGTGTCGGCGGAGGGGTTGACGCCGACGCGGTCGGAGGGGTCGGTGGCGTCGCTGCTGGAGGTCGCGCCGAGCGTGACGACCGTGCCGAGCACGGCGACGAGCAGGGCGCCCGCGCCGGCCGCCACGAGGTTGCGCCGGGCGAGGCCGCGCAGGCCGCCCCGGCCGCGGTGGTCGGGGGCCGGCGTCCGGGCGGACGGCTGCGCGGACGGCTGGGCGGACGGCTGGGCGGACGGCTGGGCGGAGACCAGGGTGGGGCCGGTGGGCGGGGACGACGGGAGCACGGCGGGGAAGCCGAGGGGCGGGGACACCGGCTCCTCGCGGCGCACGCCGGGCTCCTCCTCGGCGACCGCCGGCGCCATCAGGCCGGGGATGTCGCCGGAGCGGTCGGAGACCAGGGCGAGGGCGCGGCGGCCGGCGACGGTGCCCCGCTTGTCGGTGAGGGCGCCGCGCAGGCCGAGGGAGGCCTCCAGCTCGGAGCGGGCCCGGTCGAGCTGTCCGGCGCACAGCGCGAGGACGCCCAGTTCGTGGTGGAAGTAGGCGCGGTCGGCGGGCTGTCCGGCCAGGCGCGCGGCCTCGGCGCCCTCGTGCAGGGCCTGTTCCCAGGCGCCCCAGTGCAGTCCGGCGGCGAACGCGGGTGCCGCGGCGCGGGCCAGCTGGACGGCGGTGGCCTCCTCGTCCTCGCCGGGCGGCTCGGTGGCGGGGACGGTGACGAGGAGGGCGGCCAGGATGGCGTCGGCCTCGGCGCAGACCCGCTCGGGCGTGACCGAGGGGTGTCCGGCCCACCAGGCGTAGTGCCGGGCGGCGGTGTGGGCGCGGTCGGCGACGTCGTCGTCGTATCCGGCGGCCTCCAACTGGGCCTGGACGCCGGCGGCGAGCCGGTAGCGGGTGCCGACCGGGGAGACGAGGCCGCAGGCGACGAGTTCGCCGAGGGCCGCGTCGGCATGGGTGTCACCGACCAGTGCGGGCAGGTGGGCCTGGTGCGGCACCTCCCCGCCGAGGGCGACGGCGAAGCGCAGGGTGGCGCGGGCGGAGGAACTCAGGCGCGCGGCGAGCAGCGGGGCGGGCGCGGCGGCCTCGCCCAGCGAGGGCAGGGGTATCTGCTCGGCCCGGCCGGCGTCGGTGTCCACAGAGTCGGCCAGCGGACGGGCGTCCTCGAAGACGCCGAACTCGTCGACGGCGCCGGCGGTGGCGCGCAGCGTGTCCCGCTGGAGCAGCAGGGCCCCGGCCTGGACGAACCTCAGCGGCAGTCCCTCGGACTCGAACCAGAGGTCGCCGGCCCAGTTGGCCTCCTCCTCGGTGAGGACGCGGCCGACGGCACGCTCGATCACCTCGACGCCCCCCGCACGGCCCAGGCCGCTGAGGGCGACCTCCTCGACGGCGGAGTCGGCGGAGGGTGCGGGGGTGTCGGGGGCCGTGGCGAGCAGGAAGGCGCACTCGGGGGTGGCGTCCAGCAGTTCGTCGAGGGCGGCGCCGCCGAACTCCAGGTCGTCGATCAGGACGACGGCGCCGATCTCGCCGACGAGGGCGCGCAGTTCGTCGTCCTCGGGGCGGTGGTGGGGGGCGTCGTACACGCCGTGGAAGAGGTCGTGCAGCAGGTCGTGGGCGGTGCGGCGGTGGCCGGTGAGGCGGACGACGCCGTCGGGGGCGAGGTCGGCGCAGTCCTCGGCGACGAGGTCGAGCAGGCTGGTGCGGCCGGAGCCGGCGGGGCCGGTGAGGCGGACGGAGCGGCCGCGGGCGAGCAGCCGGACCAATTCCTCGCGCTCGTCCTGGCGGCCCAGGAGCGGCTGCGGGGTCTGGGCGGGGCCGGCCGGCAGGGGCGGCCTGGCCGCGCGGTCGGCCTCGGCGCGCGCCTCGGGGGTGCGCCGGGCGGGCCGCTGGGGCCGCTCGGTGGGCGGGCACAGCTCGATCTCGCTGCCGTCGACGGGGTTGACCGTGAGGAGGTGGTCCCCCGAGACGATGCGGACGGTGCGGGCGAGGGCCGGGGCGTGCTGGCCGAGGTCGGGCGCCAGCGGGTCCCTGGCGGGCCGCGGGCGGGAAGCGGGGACTCCCCCGGCCTCGAACGCGTCGAACGCGTTCGACGGGGAGGTGCCTCCGTCGTGGCCGTACTCCTCGGTTCCCCGGTGCGTCGGGTCCATAGGTCAAAGCCCCCCAAAAGCGTCGTGTGGCGGTAGCCCCTCCCGGCCTTGCTGCACACTGCGCTGTCGCTTCTGGTCCGGTGCCCGCTCGAGGGCTGCGGGCGGCGGGCAGACGAACCGTAAACCTTCGCACAGTATCCACGACAGCCCGGGGTGCCGCGCCGCCCGAGACGTCACGGTCTCGTGAGGATTGCGCGCGTCGCACGGTTCGCCACGGGTCGGCCCGTGGGCGCCACGAGGTGTCGCCCACGGGTGTCACCGGCGCGTGCCGCGTGGCGTCGCCCGCGGGTGCCGTGGTGTGCCGGGTGCCCCGCTGCCGGGTCCTACACCTGCGGGAGCGACTCCACGCCGATGCCGCCCTCGATGGCGAGGATGCGGTGCAGGCGGGTGGCCACCAGCAGGCGCTGCATCTGGGGCGGTACGTCGCGCAGGACCAGACGGCGGCCGCAGCGGCCGGCCCGGCGGTGGACGCCCATGATGACGCCGAGTCCGGTGGCGTCCCAGGAGTCCAGCTCGGACAGGTCGAGCACCAGGTCTCCGGCGCCGTCGTCCACCGCCGTGTGCAGGACCGTACGGGCGTCCGCCGCGCTGCGGACGTCGAGGCGGCCCCCGACGACCAGCTCGGTGTGGTCGCCCCTGATGTACATAGCACTCCCCTAAGCGTGCGTCTCGTGCTCCGCGGTGTGGTGTCCGGTGTTGCCTCCTCTGACTGCACGAAGCGGTCGGAGGTTGCCGTCTGTGAGCGAACCGATACCGAATTCACCCGCAAGGGTGAGGCCCCTGGGGCCGGTGCGGAAGCAGTGCCTGGAGAAGCCCTGCCCACTCGTGCGGCCGATCTCACCGGCATCAGCCATCCGGCGTATCGGTCGCCCTCCCCATGGCTCTCGGCCGGACACTAGCGGGCGTGAGGGGCTGTGTGACCGGTTAGTAACGCGTTTCACGTCTCAGGCCGTGAGACGCCGGTCACGTCGTCAATTCCTGTCGGATTCGCACCGATTGGCACCGTACGGAGGAGCCGTGACGAAGGGAACGGAACGGATCCCCGAGGACCGTCTAGATTGGCCGCATGGTCAATCTGACGCGCATCTACACCAGGACCGGCGACCGGGGCACCACCGCCCTCGGCGACATGAGCCGGGTGGCGAAGACCGACCTGCGGATCGCCGCGTACGCGGACGCGAACGAGGCGAACGCGGTGATCGGCACGGCGCTCGCGCTGGGCGGTCTGGACGAGCCGGTCGTCACGGTCCTCACCCGCGTCCAGAACGACCTGTTCGACGTGGGCGCGGACCTGTCGACCCCGGTGGTGGAGAACCCGGAGTTCCCGCCGCTGCGGGTCGAGCAGTCCTACGTCGACCGGCTGGAGGCCGACTGCGACCGCTTCAACGCCGAGCTGGAGAAGCTGCGGTCCTTCATCCTCCCGGGCGGCACGCCCGGCGCGGCGCTGCTGCACCAGGCGTGCACGGTGGTCCGGCGGGCCGAGCGCTCGACGTGGGCGGCGCTGGAGGTGCACGGCGAGGTGATGAACCCGCTGACGGCGACCTACCTCAACCGGCTGTCGGACCTGCTGTTCATCCTCGCCCGGACGGCCAACCGGACCGTGGGCGACGTCCTGTGGGTACCCGGCGGGGAACGCGCCTAGGCGGACGCCGCCCCGGGGGCCCTGGTCGGGTTCCGGGGCGGGGCCCCGCGCGGATCCCCGGGCGATCCCGGGGCGGATCACCGGGCGGATTCCCGGGCCGTCCCGGGGCGGATCACCGGACGGACCCCCAGGCGGCCCTGGGACGGGTCCCCGGGCGATCCGCTGACGGATCCCCGGGCGATCCCTGGACGGATCCCCGCGCGATCCCCGGACGGATCCCCGCGCGATCCCCGGACGAATCCCCGCGCGATCCCCGGACGAATCCCCGCGCGATCCCCGGACGAATCCCCGCGCGATCCCCGGACGAATCCCCGCGCGATCCCCGGACGGATCCCCGCGCGGGCCCGGGACGGATCCCCGGGCGGCCCCGGGGCGGATCCCCGGGCGATCCCGGAGCGCCCGTCTCATCGCCGGGCTTCCTCCTTCTCCCGGCCGCCGAGGGCCCGGTCCGACGGCGGTCCCTCCGGCGCCCTCTTCGGCCGGATCAGGTACGTCAGTGCGATCAGGCCGTGGATGCCCGCCGCCCGCCAGGCCACCCAGCGCCAGCTCTCCAGCGGGCCGGTGCGGCCGGGGTCGCCCACGTACCAGACGGCGGTCTGGAGCAGCACGGTCGCGACGACGGCGGCCGTCAGCGTGCCCAGCCAGATCCCGCCCTCGTGCCGGGCCCGGGCCATGCCGTACCGCGGGGGTCCGGCGGGCCGGGGCGCGCCGGCCAGCCGGTGGGCGGCGTGGCCGTCGAGCCACCTCACGGTGCGGTGGCCGTGGCCGACCGTGTAGCCGATGTAGAGCGCGGCCAGGCCGTGCGTCCAGTTCGGTTCGGCGCCGTGCTTGAGGTCCAGCGCGGTGACGACCAGCAGGACCACTTCCAGGAGCGGCTCGCACAGCAGCAGCGCGATGCCCGTGCGGGGCATGCTCAGCAGGTAGCAGGCGGCCAGGCCGGCGGCCAGCAGCACCCAGAATCCGATCTCGCACACGGCGATCAGGGCGACGATCACGGTTCGCTCCTCTCGGTCACCCCTCCAGGCTCCCGGGCGGAACGTCCGTGGTCGTCGTCGCCGGTGACGAATGCGCGGTACATCGAAGGATGCAGTGCGGAACCCTCCCCGGGCATCAGGCGGGCGACGCGGCCGCCGTGTTGGATGGGGACATGGCCGTACGACTGCCCCGACCGCACCGCTTCGACGTGGGCGCCGCGCTGGCCGGGCTGCTCGGCGGGCTGCTGCTGTGGGGCGTCGGTCTGGGCACCCGTCCGGCGGACGATCCGATCGTGCTCCTCGACGGGCGCTGGCCGGTCCTGCTGCCGCTCGCGGTGACGGCCGGCTGCGAGGCGCTGCGCCGCGTCCGGCCGCGTACGGCGCTGCTGGTGGGCGTGGGCGCGCTGACCGCGGACACCCTCACCCGGGGCAACCTGGTCACGGTCGTGATGTTCACCGACCTGGTGTACGCGGCCGTGGTGTACGGCCCGCCCGCCACCGCCCGCCGCATCCCGTGGATCACGGGGCTGCTCACGGTGGCCGCCACCGTGGTGCCCGTCGCGGTCTGGCGGGTGCCGGAGGCCCTGCTGGCCGGGGTGGTCACCGGTCTGGTGGCGCTGATGCCGGCCGCCACCGGCTGGATCGTCCGCAACCACCGGGAGACGGCCGAGGCCGCCCGGCTGCGCGCCGAACAGACCGCGCTGCTCGCCGAGATGGACCGCACCCAGGCGGTGGTGGCCGAACGGGCGCGGATGGCGAGGGAGTTGCACGACATGGTCGCCAACCACCTGTCGGCGATCGCGATCCACTCCACGGCGGCGCTCTCCCTCGACGACCCGGAGACCTCCCGTCAGGCCCTCGGCGTCATCCGGGAGAACAGCGTGGACGGGCTGGCGGAGATGCGGCGGCTGATCGGCATCCTGCGCGACACCGGCGGCGACCCGGAACCGGCGCCCGCTCCCACCCTGGACGGTCTCGGCGCGCTCGTGGCGGGCGCCCGGGCCAACGGTCTCGACGTCACCCTCGACGCCCCCGCCGTCCGCGTCCCCGCCCCCGTCGGCCTCGCCGCCTACCGCATCGTCCAGGAGTCGCTGACCAACGCGCTCAAGCACGCCGCCCCCGGCCCGGTCGCCGTCGCGCTCGCGCAGCGGGACGGGGTGCTCGACGTACGCGTGACCAGCCCCTACGGCCGTCGGGACGACCCGCGCGCGCCCGGCTCCGGCGCCGGACTGGTCGGCATGCGGGAGCGGGCTGCGCTGCTCGGCGGCAGCTTCGCCGCCGGGCCCGACGGCGCCCGGTGGACGGTGCGCGCCGCACTCCCCCTCACCGAAGGAGACCTCGCATGATCCGCGTCCTGGTCGCCGAGGACCAGTCCGCCGTCCGGGCCGGGCTGGTCCTCATCCTGCGCAGCGCGCCGGACATCGAGGTGGTCGGCGAGGCGGCGGACGGGGAGCGGGCGGTGGCGCTGGCCCGGGAGCTGCGGCCGGACCTGGTGCTGATGGACGTGCAGATGCCGCGTCTGGACGGGGTGGCGGCGACCCGGGCGGTGGTCGGGGAGGGGCTCGCGGACGTGCTCGTGCTGACCACCTTCGACCTCGACGCCTATGTGTTCGGGGCGCTGCGCGCCGGGGCCGCCGGGTTCCTGCTGAAGAACACCGAGGCCCGGGACCTCATCGCGGCGGTGCGGACCGTCGCGCGGGGCGAGGGCGTCGTCGCGCCGGCCGTCACGCGGCGTCTCATCGCCGAGTTCGCGGCCCGGCCGGCCCGGGAGCCGAGGGCCGACCCGGCGGTCGTGGAATCGCTGACCCGGCGTGAGCGCGAGGTCCTGGCGTGTCTCGGCGAGGGCCTGTCCAACGCGGGGATCGCCGAGCGTCTCGACATGGCCGAGGCGACGGTGAAGACGCACGTCAGCCGTCTGCTGGCGAAGCTGGAGCTGCGCAGCCGGGTCCAAGCGGCCGTTCTTGCGCAGGAGTTGGGGATCTAGAGCAGAGCCCCGCCTGGTGGTCCAGACCTATTGACCTGTGGTCCAGACCTTTCTATTCTCGCGGCACCGTGGGTGTGAAGGCTCAGTCATGCCCCCCGACTCCCCCCGAGGAGGCGCACCATGCGCTTCAGACACCGAGTCGCCGCAGGACTCGCGACCCTGCTCCTCCCCTTCGCCGGCCTGGTCGGCCTCGCGAGCCCCGCCGAGGCCGCGACCTCCGCCACCGCCACCTACTCCAAGCCCCAGGACTGGGGCACCGGCTTCGAGGGCAAGTGGACGGTGAAGAACACCGGCACCACCACCCTCACCTCCTGGACCGTCGAGTGGGACTTCCCCTCCGGCACCGCCGTCACCTCCGCCTGGGACGCCGACGTCACCTCCTCCGGCACCCACTGGACCGCCAAGAACAAGACCTATAACGGCACCCTCGCCCCCGGTGCGTCCGTCTCCTTCGGCTTCAACGGCTCCGGCTCCGGCTCGCCCGCCAACTGCAAGCTCAACGGCGGCAGCTGCGACGGCACCTCCGTCCCGGGCGACGCGGCCCCCTCCGCGCCGGGCACCCCCACCGCCTCCGGCGTCACCGACACCTCGGCGACCCTGGCGTGGACCGCCGCCACCGACGACAACGGCGTCAAGAACTACGACGTCCTGCGCGACGGCGCCAAGGTCGCCACGGTGACCACCACGTCGTACACGGACAGCGGTCTGACCGCCGGGACCGACTACTCCTACACCGTCCAGGCCCGGGACACCGCCGACCAGACCGGCCCGGCCAGCGGCGCCGTCGCCGTGCGCACCACCGGCGGAACCACGCAGCCCCCGGCCACCGGCGACAAGGTCAAGCTCGGCTACTTCACCGAGTGGGGCGTCTACGGCCGCAACTACCACGTCAAGAACCTGGTGACCTCCGGCTCCGCCTCGAAGATCACCCACATCAACTACGCGTTCGGCAACGTCAAGAACGGCCAGTGCGTCGTCGACGACACCTACGCCGCCTACGAGAAGACCTACACCGCCGACCAGTCCGTCAGCGGCACCGCCGACACCTGGGACCAGGCGCTGCGCGGCAACTTCAACCAGCTCCGCCAGCTGAAGGCCAAGTACCCGAACATCAAGGTGCTGTACTCGTTCGGCGGCTGGACCTACTCGGGCGGCTTCGGGCAGGCCGCGGCCAACCCGGCCGCCTTCGCCGCCTCCTGCAAGGCCGTCGTGGAGGACCCGCGCTGGGCCGACGTCTTCGACGGCATCGACATCGACTGGGAGTACCCGAACGCCTGCGGCCTCACCTGCGACACCAGCGGGACGGCCGCCTTCAAGAACCTGGTGTCCGCCCTGCGCACCGAGTTCGGCTCGAACTACCTGATCACCGCCGCCATCACGGGCGACGGCTCGTCCGGGGGCAAGATCGACGCGGCCGACTACGGCGGCGCCGCCCAGTACCTCGACTGGTACAACGTGATGACGTACGACTACTTCGGCGCCTGGGCGACCACCGGTCCGACCGCCCCGCACTCGCCGCTGACGTCGTACTCCGGCATCCCGACCGCGGGCTTCGACTCCGCCGACGCGATCGCCAAGCTGAAGGCGAAGGGCGTCCCCTCCGCCAAGCTGCTGCTCGGCATCGGCTTCTACGGCCGCGGCTGGACCGGCGTCACCCAGTCCGCCCCCGGCGGCACGGCGACCGGCGCGGCACCCGGCACCTACGAGGCGGGCATCGAGGACTACAAGGTCCTCAAGAACTCCTGCCCGGCCACCGGCACCGTCGCGGGCACCGCCTACGCCTACTGCGGCACCCAGTGGTGGTCCTACGACACCCCGTCGACGATCGCCGGGAAGATGACCTGGGCCAAGAACCAGGGCCTGGGCGGCGCGTTCTTCTGGGAGTTCAGCGGTGACACCAGCAGCGGCGAACTGGTGAGCGCCATCAACAGCGGCCTGTCGTAGACGATCAGGCCACCTAAGCGACGTTGACGCGCTGTCCGGGCGGGGCTGCCTCCAGCCACGCGAGAAAACCGGTCAGCGCGTCTTCGCTCATCGCCAGTTCGAGCCGCGTCCCCTGGTGCGTACAGGCGAGGATCACCGCGTCGGACAGCAGCGCCAGCTCCTCCTCACCCTCGGGGAGACGGCGGCCGGCCACCTCGATCGAGGCGCGCTCCAGGACCCGGCGGGGACGGTAGGCGTAGGAGAAGACGCGGTACCACTCGATGCGGTCGCCGTTGTAGCGGGCGACGCCGTAGCTCCAGCCCTTGCCGCTGGTGTCCGGTTTCTCGGGGACGTCCCAGCGCAGGGAGCAGTCGAAGGTGCCGCCGGACCGCTGGATGAGCCTGCGCCGCAGACCGAAGACGAACAGGCCCAGCACCACCAGGGCCACGACGATTCCGCACACAGTCAGAGCGAGGACCATCGACACCGACCTCCTCGTCTCCTAGGTACCGAAATAGGTAACGGAACGGAAAAAACATCCAGATCTGCCTCAGCCGCGGCCGGCTCCGGATCGCTCCGGTGCCGGCCGCGGCTGAGGGACATCACACGGCGGGCTGGGTCAGCTCGCCGCCGCCGCGCGCAGTCGTACGTCCGCGCGCCGCTCGGCGGTGGCATCGCCCTCCGCCTTCGCACGCTCGAGCTCCCGCTCCGCGCGCTGGACGTCGATCTCGTCCGACAGCTCGGCGATCTCGGCCAGCAGCGACAGCTTGTTGTCCGCGAACGAGATGAAACCGCCGTGCACCGCGGCGACGACCGTTCCACCCTCACTCGTACGGATGGTCACCGGGCCCGACTCCAGCACACCGAGCAGCGGCTGGTGACCGGGCATGACGCCGATGTCGCCGGACGTGGTGCGCGCGACGACCAGGGTGGCCTCGCCGGACCAGACCTCTCGGTCGGCCGCGACCAGCGCGACGTGCAGCTCAGCAGCCAAGGTGGCTCCTCGGGTCACCACCCGGCGGGTCTGCCGGGTGTTGGTTACAAGTCTAGTGGGCGTGAGAGAGGGGGCGGGACGCGCCCGCCCCCTCTACCGAGCACGGGGCTCAGGAGACGCCCAGCTCCTTGGCGTTGTTCTTGAGGTCCTCAAGACCACCGCACATGAAGAACGCCTGCTCCGGGAAGTGGTCGTACTCGCCGTCGCAGATCGCGTTGAACGCGGCGATCGACTCGTCCAGCGGCACGTCCGAACCGTCCACGCCGGTGAACTGCTTGGCGACGTGGGTGTTCTGGGACAGGAAGCGCTCCACGCGACGGGCACGGTGGACGACGAGCTTGTCCTCCTCGCCGAGCTCGTCGATACCGAGGATCGCGATGATGTCCTGGAGGTCCTTGTACTTCTGCAGGATCGTCTTGACGCGCATGGCGGCGTCGTAGTGCTCCTGCGCGATGTAGCGCGGGTCCAGGATGCGGGACGTGGAGTCCAGCGGGTCCACGGCCGGGTAGATGCCCTTCTCGGAGATCGGACGGGAGAGAACCGTCGTCGCGTCGAGGTGGGCGAACGTGGTGGCCGGGGCCGGGTCGGTCAGGTCGTCCGCGGGGACGTAGATCGCCTGCATCGAGGTGATCGAGTGACCACGGGTCGAGGTGATGCGCTCCTGGAGGAGACCCATCTCGTCGGCCAGGTTGGGCTGGTAGCCCACCGCGGAGGGCATACGGCCGAGCAGGGTCGACACCTCGGAACCGGCCTGCGTGAAGCGGAAGATGTTGTCGATGAAGAACAGCACGTCCTGCTTCTGGACGTCACGGAAGTACTCGGCCATGGTCAGGCCGGCCAGCGCGACGCGCAGACGGGTGCCCGGGGGCTCGTCCATCTGACCGAAGACCAGCGCGGTCTTGTCGATGACGCCCGAGTCCGACATCTCCTCGATGAGGTCGTTGCCCTCACGGGTGCGCTCACCGACACCGGCGAACACGGAGACACCGTCGTGGTTGTTGGCGACGCGGTAGATCATCTCCTGGATGAGCACCGTCTTGCCGACGCCGGCACCACCGAACAGACCGATCTTTCCACCCTTGACGTACGGGGTGAGAAGGTCGATGACCTTGACGCCGGTCTCGAACATCTCGGTCTTCGACTCGAGCTCGTCGAAGTTCGGGGCCTTGCGGTGGATGGACCAGCGCTCGCCCTCGTAGGACTCGTCGACGTTCAGCACCTCGCCGAGGGTGTTGAACACCTTGCCCTTGGTGAAGTCGCCGACCGGGACGGTGATGCCCGTGCCGGTGTCGGTGACGGCGGCCTGGCGGACCAGGCCGTCGGTGGGCTGCATGGAGATGGTGCGGACCAGGCCGTCACCCAGGTGCTGGGCGACCTCCAGGGTCAGCGTCTTCTTCTCGCCCGCGTTCGCCGGGTCGGCGACCTCGACGTGGAGGGCGTTGTAGATGTCCGGCATCGCGTCGACGGGGAACTCCACGTCGACGACCGGGCCGATGACCCGGGCGACGCGGCCCGTGGCCGTCGCGGTCTCAACAGTGGTGGTCATTAGCGGTCACTCCCCGCGGTCGCGTCGGCCAGGGCGCTCGCGCCACCGACGATCTCGCTGATTTCCTGGGTGATTTCGGCCTGGCGGGCCGCGTTGGCAAGCCGGGAGAGCGTCTCGATGAGCTCTCCGGCGTTGTCGGTGGCCGACTTCATCGCGCGCCGCGTGGCGGCGTGCTTGGAGGCGGCCGACTGGAGCAGTGCGTTGTAGACGCGGCTCTCCACGTAGCGCGGCAGCAGGGCGTCGAGGACGTCCTCCGCCGAGGGCTCGAAGTCGTACAGCGGAAGGATCTCGCCCTTCGCCGTCGACTCCTCGGCCACCGCTTCGAGGCTGAGCGGCAGCAGACGGTCGCCGAGCGCCGTCTGCGTCATCATCGACACGAACTCGGTGAAGACGATGTGGATCTCGTCCACGCCGCCCTCGGCCGTCTCCTTCTCGATGGCCTCGATCAGGGGGGCCGCGACCTTCTTGGCGTCCGCGTAGGTCGGCTCGTCGGTGAAGCCCGTCCACGACTCCGCGACCTTGCGCTCACGGAAGTTGTAGTGGGCGAGACCGCGCCGGCCGACGATGTAGGTGTCGACCTGCTTGCCCTCGGCCTCGAGGCCCGCCGTCAGCTGCTCCGCGGCCTTGATGGCGTTGGAGTTGAAGGCGCCGGCGAGACCACGGTCGCTCGTCAGGAGCAGCACCGCGGACCGCGTGACCTTCTCGGCCTGCGTGGTCAGCGGGTGCTTCGTGTTCGAGCCGGTTCCGACCGCCGTGACCGCGCGGGTGAGCTCGGTCGCGTAGGGCGTGGAGGCCGCCACCTTGCGCTGCGCCTTGACGACGCGCGAGGCGGCGATCATCTCCATCGCCTTCGTGATCTTCTTGGTCGCGGTGACGGATCGGATGCGACGCTTGTAGACCCGGAGCTGGGCTCCCATGAGTCAGGTCCCTTCCTTACGTCACTTGGCGACGGACGCGGCGTCCTCGCCGAGCAGCCTGCCGTCCGAGGTCTCGAACTGCTTCTTGAAGTCGGCGATCGCGTCGGCCACGGCCGTCAGCGTGTCGTCGGACAGCTTGCCGCCCTCACGGATGGAGGTCATGAGGCCCTGCTCGCTGCGGTGCAGGTACTCCAGCAGCTCCTTCTCGAAGCGGCGGATGTCGGCGACCGGGACGTCGTCCATCTTGCCGGTGGTGCCGGCCCACACGGAGACGACCTGGTCCTCGGTCGACATCGGCTGGTACTGGGCCTGCTTCAGCAGCTCGACCATGCGCTGACCGCGCTCCAGCTGCGCCTTCGACGCGGCGTCCAGGTCGGAACCGAAGGCGGCGAACGCCTCCAGCTCACGGAACTGGGCGAGGTCGACGCGCAGACGGCCGGAGACCTGCTTCATCGCCTTGTGCTGCGCGGAACCACCGACTCGGGAGACGGAGATACCCACGTTCAGCGCGGGGCGCTGACCGGCGTTGAACAGGTCCGACTCCAGGAAGCACTGGCCGTCGGTGATGGAGATGACGTTGGTCGGGATGAACGCCGAGACGTCGTTGGCCTTGGTCTCGACGATCGGCAGACCGGTCATCGAGCCGGCACCCATGTCGTCGGAGAGCTTGGCGCAGCGCTCCAGCAGACGGGAGTGCAGGTAGAAGACGTCACCCGGGTAGGCCTCGCGGCCCGGCGGGCGGCGCAGCAGCAGCGACACGGCGCGGTAGGCGTCGGCCTGCTTCGACAGGTCGTCGAAGATGATCAGGACGTGCTTGCCCTCGTACATCCACTGCTGGCCGATGGCCGAGCCGGTGTACGGGGCGAGGTACTTGAAGCCGGCCGGGTCGGAGGCCGGGGCGGCGACGATGGTCGTGTACTCCAGCGCGCCGTTCTCCTCCAGCGCGCGGCGGACCGACGCGATGGTCGAGCCCTTCTGGCCGATGGCGACGTAGATGCAGCGAACCTGCTTGTTCACGTCGCCCGAGCGCCAGTTGTCGCGCTGGTTGATGATCGTGTCGACGGCCAGGGCGGTCTTGCCGGTCTGGCGGTCACCGATGATCAGCTGACGCTGACCACGGCCGATCGGGGTCATCGCGTCGACGGCCTTGTAGCCGGTCTCCATCGGCTCGTGCACCGACTTGCGCTGCATGACTGTGGGGGCCTGCAGCTCGAGGGCGCGGCGACCGGACGTCTCGATCTCGCCGAGGCCGTCGATCGGGTTGCCGAGCGGGTCGACGACGCGGCCGAGGTAGCCCTCGCCGACGGCCACGGAGAGCACCTCGCCGGTGCGGGTGACCGGCTGCCCCTCCTCGATGCCGCTGAACTCACCGAGGACGATGGCACCGATCTCGCGCTCCTCGAGGTTGAGGGCGAGGCCGAGGGTGCCGTCCTCGAACTTCAGCAGTTCGTTGGCCATGGCCGAGGGAAGACCCTCGACCTTCGCGATGCCGTCGCCGGCAAGGGTGACCGTACCGACCTCCTCGCGCGAGGCCGCGTCCGGCTTGTACGACTGGACGAAGTTCTCCAGCGCGTCCCGGATCTCCTCCGGCCGGATCGTGAGCTCCGCCATCTGGGTTCCCTGCTCTCCTTGTTGGGCCCGAAGTTTCTTTGGGGGTCTGGGGGCGACCCCCAGGAATCCTCTGCACGGCCCAACCAGGGCCGTAAGCACTACTGCGTGTTGAGTTGCTGCTAGCTCGCCATGCGGCGGGCGGCGTCCTCGATGCGGTCCGCGAGGGAGCCGTTGATCACCTCGTCGCCGACCTGCACCCGGATCCCGCCGAGGACCTCGGGGTCCACGTCGAGGTTGAGGTGCATCTGGCGGCCGTAGAGCTTGGCCAGGGCGGCGCCGAGGCGCTGCTTCTGCCCGTCGCTCAGCGGCACCGCGGAGGTGACGACGGCCACGACGCGGTCCCGGCGCTCGGCGGCGAGCTTGGACAGGGACTCGAGTCCCGCTTCCAGGCTACGGCCTCGCGGCGCGGTCACGAGGCGCGTCACCAGACGCTCGGTGGCCGCGTCGGCCCGGCCTCCGAGCAGGCTGCGCAGCAGCTCGCCCTTGGCCGAGGCGGTGGCCTTCCGGTTCGTCAGCGCGGCGCGCAGCTCGGTGTTCGAGGAGACGATCCGCCCGAAGCGGAACAGCTCGTCCTCGACGTCGTCGAGCGTGCCGGCCTTCTGCGCGGCGGTGAGGTCGGCGATGTCCGCCAGCTGCTCCAGCGCGTCCACCAGGTCGCGCGACTGCGACCAGCGGGAGCGCACCAGGCCGGCCACCAGGTCGGCGGTGGTCCCGCTCACCTGGCCACCGAGCAGGCGCTGGGCCAGCCCGGCCTTGGCCTCGCCGTCCTGCGCCGGGTCGGTCAGGACCCGACGCAGCGACACCTCGCGGTCGAGCAGCGCGGTGACGGCCGCCAGCTCGGCGGCGAGCTGCGCCGCGTCCACGGACGTGGAGTCCGTCAGCGCGTCGAGACGCTCGCGTGCGGCTGCCAGGGCCTCGCGGCTCGCTCCGTTCATCGCGACGCCTCGGCCTTCTCCTCGAGCTCGTCGAGGAAGCGGTCGATGACGCGGCTCTGGCGGGCGTGGTCCTCGAGGGACTCGCCGACCAGCTTGCCGGCCAGCTCGGTGGCCAGCTTGCCGACGTCCTGGCGCAGCGCGGAGGCGGCGGCCTTGCGGTCGGCCTCGATCTGGGCGTGACCGGCGGCGACGATCTCCTCGCGCTGCCGCTGGCCTTCCGCGCGCATCTCGGCGATGAGCGTGGCGCCCTGCTCCTGCGCCTCCTGGCGCAGACGCGCGGCCTCGTGCCGGGCCTCGGCGAGCTGGGCCTTGTACTGCTCGAGGACGCTCTGGGCCTCGGTCTGCGCGGCCTCGGCCTTCTCGATACCGCCCTCGATGGCCTCGCGACGCTCTTCCAGGACCTTGTTGATGGTCGGAAGGAGCTTCTTGGCGAGGAAGCCGAAGACGATGACGAAAGCGATGAGGCCGATGACAACTTCCGGCCACGGCGGGATGAGGGGGTTCTCCTTCTCACCCTCAGCCGCCAGGAAAACCAGGGCGGATGTCACATCAGTGCCTTTCGTCGAAAGGGTCGGTCGTCAGGGCTCGTCTTAGTAGACGAACGGCATGACGAGACCGATGAGGGCCAGCGCCTCACAGAAGGCGAAGCCGAGGATCTGGTTGGCGCGGATTAGACCGGCCGCCTCGGGCTGGCGGGCGAGGGCCTGGGTGCCGTTGCCGAAGATGATGCCAACGCCGACGCCGGGGCCGATGGCCGCAAGACCGTAACCGACGGAACCGAGGTCACCGGTGACAGCAGCAAGGTTGGACATGCCGATTCTTCCTTCTCTTTACGGACCGGTGGGGGTTGGCCACCGGACGACTAGGGGGGTTCGAAGCAGGGGTGCTCAGTGGTGCTCGGCGAGCGCGCCCTGAATGAAGGTGCAGGTCAGGAGGACGAAGACGTACGCCTGAACAGCCTGGATGAAGAGCTCGAAGGCCGTCATCACGATGACCATCACGAACGAGACGGCGGAGTAGGCGATGCCGATGCCGTTCAGCATGTACCAGCTGGCGATCGTGAACAGCAGCAGCAGGGTGTGGCCGGCGAACATGTTCGCGAAGAGTCGCACCGCGTGCGTGAACGGGCGGACCAGCAGGTTCGAGAAGAACTCGATGGTCATGGCGAGCGGGAGCACCGGGCCCAGCGACTTGTCGTAGCCGGTGAAGTTCTTGAAGGCGCCGACGAAGCCGTGCCGCTTGAACGTCAGGGAGACCCAGGTGACGTAGACGATCAGGGCCAGGATCGCCGGGTACGCGATGATCGACGTCACCGGGAAGGCGGCGACCGGGATGATCGACCAGAGGTTCATCATCCAGATGAAGAAGAACAGGGAGACGGCGAGCGGGACGTACTTCTCGCCCTCCTTCTTGCCGATCGTCTCGTAGACGATGCCGCGGCGGACGAAGTCGTAGCCCGTCTCGGCGATCATCTGGAGCTTGCCCGGCACGACCTTGGGCTTGGCGAACGCAGCCCAGAAGAAGCCCACGACGATGATGGAGCCGAGCAGGGCCAGCAGCATCGGCTTGTTGAAGTACAGGCCGTTGCCGTCCGCGTCGCCCCAGAGCGGCTCGAACAGGAACGAGTGCAGGCCCGGAGCCGGGAAGCCACAACCGTCGAACAGGTGGCAGTCGGTCTCGAAGGCGAGCACCTGCGTCGGGTCAGCACTCACCGCGGGCTCCTTCATCGTGGCGCATAGGTACGGCAACCTCGTTGTGTCGGCGCGGCGTGCGGCCGCGATTCGGCACGGGACTGGTGTTACGGATGTGGGGGCGGCGTGGGGGCATCTCGCCTCGCGTATGAGCAGGCGTCAGCTCGGATGCCCGCGCCCGCGATGCCGCAGTTGGCACCGGACGATAGCAGGATCTCTCAGACGTCTTTATCCCGGCCCTACCCCTCACGACGAGCGCCCCGACTTCTCGGGCCGGTCGCCCTTCATGGAGGCGGTCGAGTCGGGCTCGACGTAGAGGATCTTGGCCTTCATGTGGGCCCGCGTCTGCGCGGCGATCCACACGAGGGTGCCGGCGACGAGCGAGACGGCGAAGGCCCGGGGGTGGAACAGCGTCGTGTTCTTGAACGCGGCCAGGAAGATGAAGAGCAGCAGGATCTGCGCCGCGTACAGCATCAGTCCCATGGCCTGGAAGAGGTGCGGAAGCGATGTGGCAGTGCGCTGCAGGACGTAGAGGCCGAGCCCCATGAACAGGATGACCACCACCGTCGCGACGACGGCGCCCACGGCTCCCTTGCCGCCCGCGACCACACCGCTGACGACGGCGGCAATCGCGCCGACGGCAGCCGTGGGCACGGCGGCCTGGGCCAGGATCCGGACGTCGTTGGACGGCATGGCGGCAACTCCGCTTTCAAAGGGGGCAGGGGTGTCGTCATGGACGAGCGTAGTCCCGGTCCGAGGGGGTGAAGACCTCACACCTTTGGACCGTCGCACTACGGTCCTTCGGCTCTATCCCGGGTTCTCGTGAACCGTATCACAAACTATTTGATGAGGTCTTTACCTGGATGGTGTGCTTGCTGTCACACATGAGAGTGACAGTGCGCGTCTGTGCAGATACAGCGCCCTCTTGTCTGGTATTAGGGCGCTTTGCCGCCCCGCGGCTTCCCCACGACTTGGCAATGCTCTCGTCAGATTCTTACCTTGTAGTGCGTGGGGCGGGACGCGAACGAGGTCCCACGGCGGTCGCCCCGTTGACCCCGGAGACGCCGACGGCGACCGGTGTACGCGGCTCCGCCGACTCCTCGGCCGGCTCCTCCTCCGCCGGGCCGTTCCCCTCGGCCACGACCGCCGCCGCCGTCTCGGGCGCCGCCGTCTCGGGCAGGACCTTGCGGCGCCGGTAGCGCGGCGGCACGAAGGCCTCGGCCCAGCGCGGGGCGCGCGGTGTGAAGCGCGGCAGCAGGAGCAGCACCAGTCCGATCGCGCTGAGGATCACGACGCCCAGGACGATCCACATGGACGCCGAGTTGACCGAGTAGGTCAGCGCTCCGAACGCGATCAGCGCCGACCAGAAGTACATGATCAGCACCGAGCGGCTGTGCGAGTGGCCGATCTCCAGCAGCCGGTGGTGCAGGTGCCCGCGGTCCGCCGCGAACGGCGACTGGCCGCGCCAGGTGCGGCGCACGATGGCCAGGATCAGGTCGGCGGCGGGGATCGCGATGATCGTCAGCGGCAGCAGCAGCGGGATGTAGACGGGCACCGTCTGGTGCACGGTGTTGCGCTCCGAGCCGGAGAACAGGTTCATCACGTCCGGGTCGACCTGTCCGGTGACGGAGATCGCGCCCGCGGCCAGGACCAGCCCGATCAGCATCGAGCCGGAGTCGCCCATGAAGATCCGCGCCGGGTGCATGTTGTGCGGCAGGAAGCCCAGGCACATGCCCATCAGGATCGCCGCGAACAGGGTCGCGGGGGCGGCGGCCTCGATGCCGTACGAGTACCAGATGCGGTAGGCGTACATGAAGAACGCCGCCGAGGCGATGCACACCATGCCGGCGGCCAGGCCGTCCAGGCCGTCGACGAAGTTGACCGCGTTGATGGTGATGACGACCAGCGCCACCGTCAGCAGGGTGCCCTGCCACTGGGTCAGCGCGACCGTGCCGACGCCGGGGATCGGCAGCCACAGGATCGTCAGACCCTGCATGACCATGACGCCGGCGGCGATCATCTGCGCGCCCAGCTTGATCAGGGCGTCGATGTCGAACTTGTCGTCCAGGACGCCGATCAGCCAGATCAGCGCCGCCCCGGAGAGCAGGGCGCGCGGCTCGTTCGACGTCTCGAAGACCTGGTTGAGGTTGGTGAGGTGGTCGGCGACCAGCAGGCCCGTGCACAGCCCGAAGAACATGGCGATCCCGCCGAGCCGCGGAGTGGGTTCCCGGTGCACGTCACGGGCCCTGATCTCCGGCATCGCCCCGGCCACGATCGCGAATTTCCGTACCGGCCCTGTCAGCAGATACGTCACCGCGGCCGTGATGCAGAGCGTCAGCAGGTATTCACGCACGGGCTTCCCCACAGGTCTCGCCGGCCATCTCAGCCCCACACCCTAGCGACGGCCGCATATGGTTGGGGACTTCCGGGTAGCCACGATGGTTGCACGGGTGGCTGTACGGATGCGCGCCTACCCCGGTTCAGCCGGGATACGGCGGGAAGGCCCGGGCCAGTTCCCGCACCTCCTCGCGCACCGCCCTCACCTCGACGTCGTCCCGCAGCACCCCCGCCATCAGCTTGGCGATCCGGGTCATCTCCTCCTCGCCCATGCCCTGCGTGGTCACCGCGGCCGTGCCCAGCCGCAGGCCGCGGGCGGCGGCCGCGCCCCCGACGGCCGCGCCGTGCGGCAGGGCGCAGCAGTCCAGCACCATCCCGGCCGCCGCCAGCCGGCCCCGCGCGGTGCGTCCGTCGGCGCCGAGGGGCGCCGGGTCGGCGGTGACGAGGTGGGTGTCGGTCCCCCCGGTGGTGACGGCGAACCCCTCGGCCGCCATCCCGGCCGCGAGAACCCTCGCGTTGGCGACCACCTGATGGGCGTACGCGGCGAACGCCGGTGTTGCCGCCTCGCCGAACGCGACCGCCTTCGCGGCGATCGTGTGCATCTGCGCCCCGCCCTGGGTGAAGGGGAACACCGCCCGGTCCACCCGCTCCGCCAGTTCCGCGCCGCACAGGATCATCCCGCCGCGCGGCCCGCGCAGCACCTTGTGCGTGGTGGCGCAGACGACGTCCGCGTACGGCACCGGGGAGGGGGCCGCTCCCCCGGCGACGAGCCCGATCGGGTGGGCGGCGTCGGCGATGAGGTAGGCGCCGACCTCGTCGGCGACCTCCCGGAAGAAGGCGTGGTCGATGTGGCGGGGGTAGGAGATGGACCCGCACACGATCGCCTTGGGCCGGTGGCTGCGGGCCAGCGTCCGCACCTGCTCGTGGTCGATCAGCCCGGTCTCGGCGTCCACCCCGTAGGGCACGAAGTCGAACCAGCGGCCGGAGAAGTTGGTGCGGGCCCCGTGCGTGAGGTGGCCGCCGTCGGGCAGCCCGAGGGCGAGGACGGTGTCCCCGGGGCGCAGCAGCGCGGCGTAGGCGGCCAGCACCGCCGACGACCCGGAGTGGGCCTGTACGTTGGCGTGGTCGGCGTGGAACAGCGTTCTGGCCCGCTCCACGGCGAGGCGCTCGGCCACGTCGACGATCTCGCAGCCCCCGTGGTGCCGGGCCCCCGGGTAGCCCTCGGCGTACTTGTTGGCCAGGGGGGAGCCGAGGGCCGCCAGCACGGCCGGCGAGGTGAAGTTCTCGGCGGCGATCAGTTGCAGCGACGACGCCTGCCGCTCCCGCTCCCCGAGCAGGATCCCGGCGAGCTCGGGGTCCTGCCGTTGCAGGACGTCGGCCTCTGGGGCATGGGTGACCGGCATGGTGGACTCCGCTGGACTCCGGGGCGGCGACGGTGGCGTAGGTCCAATGTAGGCCGGGGAGGCCGGGCACGCCCGGTGTCGGCGACCGGAAGAAACTCGTGGCGCACGGGCCGACCTGGAAGGGGCGCCACCGGGGCCGGGCGCCGGAGGACCGGGCACCGGGCCCGGCCGGGACGGACACCGACGGCCCTCGCGCCGCGCGGACGGACACCGACGGCCCTCGCGCCGCGCGAGCGGACACCGCAGGACCGGGCCCGGGTGCGGCGCCGCGCGGGGCCGGCGCCGCGCCGGCCGGGCGAGCACCGGAGGACCGGGACCCGGGCGGGACGGACGCCGACAGGACGGGTGCCGTAGGAACCGGGCGCCGTGCGAGCGAGCACACACGGGACAGGTACCGGAGGGACCGAGCACCGCGCGAGGCTGGCACACGGAGGACAGACACCGGAGGAGCCGGGGCCCCGCGCAGGGCGGAAACAGGCAGGACGGGCCCCGGAGGACCGGGCGCCGTACGAGGCAGGCACCGCTGGGACTCGGCACCGCTCGGAATCGGTGCCGGGCGAGGCAGGCACCGCTCGAAGTCGGTGCCGGACGAGGCAGGCACCCCTGTGACTCGGTGCCGGGCGAGGCAGACACCGCCCGGAAACAGTGCCGGGCGAGGCGGGCGCCGCCCGGAAGCAGGGCCGGGCGAGGCAGGCGCCGGGCGAGGCGGGCGCCGCTCGGAGGTGGTGCCGGGCGGGTGGGGTTACATCCGCGCCGGCACCCCGGTGAGCGCCGTGACGACGGGGTCCAGCGCCTGGTGTATCTCGTCGCCGATCGACCGGAAGAACGGCAGCGGCGCCCCGTACGGGTCGTACACCTCGTCCGCCTCCGCCGTCGGCGCCAGCAGCCAGCCGCGCAGTGCCGCCGCCGCGCGCACCAGGGCGCGGGCGCGCATCACCACGCCGTCCTCCAGCGGGGGCAGCGTGGCCGGGTCGATCGCGTCCACCAGACGGGTGAACTCCTTCAGGGTGAAGGTGCGCAGCCCCGCCGAGTGCCCCATGGAGATGACCTGGGCGCGGTGGTCGCGGGTGGCGGTCAGGACGAGGTCGGCCCGGATGACGTGGTCGTCGAGGAGCTCGCGACCGGTGAAGCCGGAGGCGTCGGCGCCGAAGTCGGCCAGCACGGTCTCCGCGTTGGCCTCCATGGGCGCGCCCTCGTGGCCCCAGGTGCCCGCGCTCTCCACGATCAGCCCGCCGCCCAGGATCCCGAGCCGCTGCGACACGAAATGCCGGGTCAGCCGCTCGGTGATCGGCGAGCGGCAGACGTTGCCGGTGCTGACGTGGAGGATGCGGAAGGTGTCGCGCGGGAACCCGAACGTCGTCGTCTCTTCCGCAGCGCGTACTCCGCTGCCTATGCCACGCCCCGCGTCAGGGGCTGTCAATTCGCCACCTCGAGGTCGGGTACGACCTTCCGCAGCTCGTCCTCGCCGATGGCGCCCGCGCGCAGCAGCAGGGGCACGTCGCCGCTGACGTCGACGATGGAGGACGGGACGTTGCCGGGGGTGGGACCGCCGTCGAGGTAGACGGAGACGGAGTCGCCGAGCATCCCCTGGGCCGAGTCGCAGTTCTCCGGCGCGGGGTGGCCCGTGAGGTTCGCCGAGGAGACGGCCATGGGGCCGACCTCGGTCAGCAGCTCGATGGCGACCGGGTGCAGCGGCATGCGCACCGCCACCGTGCCCCGGGTGTCGCCCAGGTCCCACTGGAGGGACGGCTGGTGCCGGGCGACGAGGGTGAGCGCGCCCGGCCAGAAGGCGTCGACCAGCTCCCAGGCCAGCTCCGAGAAGTCGGTCACGAGACCGTGGAGCGTGTTCGGGGAGCCGATCAGGACGGGCGTGGGCATGTTGCGGCCCCGGCCCTTGGCCTCGAGCAGGTCGCCCACGGCCTCCTTGGAGAACGCGTCGGCGCCGATGCCGTAGACCGTGTCGGTGGGGAGGACCACCAGCTCGCCGCGGCGGACGGCGGACGCGGCCTCGCGCAGACCCGTCACGCGGTCGGTCGCGTCATTGGTGTCGTATCGCCGAGCCATGTCTAGCGGGCCTCCTCGTGCACGTACTGCTGGGGGTGGGAATGCGGGGTGGCGCTCACGGCAGTGCCTTGCGGGCCGTCGCGAAGCGCGGGCGGTTGTTGAGGTCGGGGTGGTCGGCCGCGTCGGCCCAGCCCCGCTCCTCGGTGAAGATCCACGGCACCTGGCCGCCCTGGGTGTCGGCGTGCTCGATCACGACGACGCCACCGGGGCGCAGGAGCCGGTGTGCGGTCCGTTCCAGACCGCGGATGAGGTCGAGGCCGTCCTCGCCGGAGAACAGGGCCATGTCGGGGTCGTAGTCCCGCGCCTCGGGGGCGACGTACTCCCATTCGGTGAGCGGGATGTACGGCGGGTTGGAGATGACCAGGTCGACCTGGCCGTCGAGGTCCGGGAAGGCCGTCAGGGCGTCGCCCTGGCGCAGGTCGACCCTGGACCCCTCCACGTTCTTGCGGGTCCACACCAGGGCGTCCTCGGACAGCTCCACGGCGTGCACGCGCGAGCGCGGCACCTCCTGGGCGAGGGCCAGCGCGATGGCGCCGGAGCCGCTGCACAGGTCGACGATGCAGGGCTCGACGACGTCCATGGCCCGGACGGCGTCTATGGCCCAGCCGACCACGGACTCGGTCTCCGGCCGCGGCACGAAGACACCCGGCCCGACCTGGAGCTCCAGATAGCGGAAGTAGGCCCGCCCGGTGATGTGCTGGAGCGGCTCGCGCTGCTCGCGCCGGGCGATGACCTCCCAGTACCGGGCGTCGAAGTCGGAGTCCTTCACGGAGTGGAGTTCACCGCGCTTCACACCGTGCACGAACGCGGCGAGCTCCTCCGCGTCGTTGCGCGGCGAGGGCACGCCGGCGTCGGCCAGCCGCTGGGTGGCCTGGGCCACCTCCGCGAGCAGCAGGTTCACGCAAGTCCTCCGTGTCGTACTCGTCGTGCGTACGTGCGCCTTACGCGGCGGCGAGCTTCGCCGCCGAGTCCGCGTCGACGCAGGCCTGGATCACCGCGTCGAGGTCGCCGTCCAGGACCTGGTCCAGGTTGTAGGCCTTGAAGCCGACCCGGTGGTCGGAGATGCGGTTCTCCGGGAAGTTGTAGGTGCGGATCTTCTCGGAGCGGTCGACGGTGCGGACCTGGCTGCGCCGGGCGTCGGCGGCCTCCCGCTCCGCTTCCTCCTGTGCCGCCGCGAGGAGCCTGGAGCGCAGGATACGCATCGCCTGCTCCTTGTTCTGCAACTGGCTCTTCTCGTTCTGGCAGGAGGCGACGACTCCGGTGGGAATGTGCGTGATGCGCACGGCGGAGTCGGTGGTGTTGACGGACTGGCCGCCGGGCCCGGAGGAGCGGTAGACGTCGATGCGCAGGTCGTTGGCGTTGATCTCGACGTCGACCTCCTCGGCCTCGGGCGTGACGAGCACACCGGCGGCGGAGGTGTGGATCCGGCCCTGGGACTCGGTCGCCGGGACGCGCTGCACCCGGTGCACCCCGCCCTCGTACTTCAGCCGGGCCCAGACGCCCTGGCCGGGCTCGGTGGCGCCCTGGCCGCCCTTGGTCTTCACGGCGACCTGGACGTCCTTGTAGCCGCCCAGCTCGGACTCGGTGGCGTCGATGATCTCGGTCTTCCAGCCGACGCGCTCGGCGTAGCGCAGGTACATGCGCAGCAGGTCGCCCGCGAAGAGCGCGGACTCGTCGCCGCCGGCGCCCGCCTTGATCTCCAGGATGACGTCCTTGTCGTCGCTCGGGTCCCTCGGCACCAGCAGCAGGCGCAGCTTCTCCGTCAGCTCCTCGCGCTGCTTCTCCAGCACCTTGACCTCGGCGGCGAAGTCCGGGTCGTCGGCGGCGAACTCGCGCGCGGTGTCGATGTCGTCGCCGGTCTGCTTCCAGGAGCGGTACGTGGCGACGATCGGGGTGAGCTCGGCGTAGCGCTTGTTCAGCCTGCGCGCGTTGGCCTGGTCGGCGAAGACCGACGGGTCGGCGAGCTTCTTCTCCAGGTCGGCGTGCTCACCGACGAGTTCCTCGACGGCCTCGAACATCTCTGGCTCCTGTGCTGCGTACGGAAGGGAAGGCGGGCGACCAAAAACGCCGGTCCCGGCGCTCCCCGGGCGGGGCGCGGCCGTGGACCGGCGACAGGGCCTTTCGGCCCCAGGGGCTCGCTACTTCTTGGAGCCGGCGGCCTTGCCGAAGCGGGCCTCGAAGCGGGCCACACGGCCACCGGTGTCGAGGATCTTCTGCTTGCCCGTGTAGAACGGGTGGCACTCGGAGCAGACGTCGGCCCGGATCGCGCCGGACTCGATGGTGCTACGGGTGGTGAACGACGCGCCGCAGGTGCAGCTGACCTGCGTCTCGACGTACGCGGGGTGGATGTCGCGCTTCAAGGTGTCTCCTAGGTTTCGGGAGGGCGCCGGGTCGCGGTCGCGGGGTGCGACAGCGTGAACCGGAGCCGACGTACCAGTCTGCCAGGACTGGCGCCATCCCCCAAAACCGGGGGCGGCCGTCGTGTATTCCCGGGGCGTCCCGGCTCCCCTCACGGGGAGCCCATCACCTCCTGCGCCTCGCCGGTGGCCGTGCCCCGCGTGGCCGTCCCGGGGACGGGCCGGTCGTCCCGGAGGGCCGCCCAGACCTGCCGGGCCTGCCGCTCCTGGACGACGACCCGGTTGGGGTCGGCCGGGTCGTACCGGACGGGCAGGGTGACCGTCGTCATACGGGAGGCGTCGATGTCACGGAGGCCGTTCGCGAAGGACATCAGGGCGCTGAGGGAGCCCAGGCCGGAGTCGGTGGTGAGGGTCTTGGTGGCGGTGTCGGCGAGGTCGTAGAGCCGGGTGCCGCCGGTGAACAGGCCGATCTTCCCGACCTGCTCGGCCAGGGCCTTGAGGAAGGCCTGCTGGAGCTGGATGCGGCCGAGGTCGGAGCCGTCGCCGACGCCGTGCCGGGTGCGGACCAGGGCGAGGGCCCGTTCGCCGTCCAGCCGGTGCGTGCCGGCCTTCAGGTCCAGGTGGCTGCCGGGGTCCCGGATGTCCTGGGTGGTGGTGACCTCGACCCCGCCGAGCTCGTCGACGAGCGTGCGGAAGCCGGCGAAGTCGACCTCCAGGTAGTGGTCCATGCGCAGACCGCTGAGCGACTCGACGGTCTTCACCGCGCAGGCCGCGCCGCCGGTGGTGTACGCCGAGTTGAGCATTACGTCCGTCGCCGCGGGGTGGGTGACGCCCTCGGCGTCGGTGCACTCCGGGCGGTCGACGAGGGTGTCGCGCGGGAGGGAGACCACGCCGGCCTCCGTGCGGCCCTCGTACACGTGGACGATCATCGCCGTGTCGGAGCGGGCGCTGCCGTCGTCGGCGCCGCCGCCGAGCTCGCCGTTGGGACCGGAACGGGTGTCCGAGCCGAGGACGAGGATGTTCTCGGAGCCGTTGTCGGCCTTGGCGGGGCGGTCGGCGCCCAGCAGGCGGTCGATGTCGACGCTGGCGATGTTGCCGTTGAGCCGGACGTAGAGGTAGCCCGTCCCGGTGCCGCCGAGGGCGACGATGCCCGCCGCCGTCCATGCCGCGGCCGTCAGCGCCCTGCGGCGGCCTCGCGCGCCCCGGCGCGGACCACCGCCGCCGGACCGGTCGGTTGCGCCGGTCCCGCCCGGTGTGCCGGGCTCCGGCGTGCTCTCGGCGGGCATGCTCACCATCGTCACCCCACCCCGCCGGGGGGCGAAAGTCGGGAGGGGGCGCACAACGGACCGCGCCCGGCCTGGAGGGGCCGGGCGCGGAGCGTGGTCGGACGGCGGGACGGGGCGCACCCCGCTCACCGGGCGACGCCATCGGGAGACGCCGAGCGACGTCAGGCGCGACGTCGGGCGACCTCAGGCGATCTCGGGCGACCTCAGGCGAAGAGGTCGTACTGCTTGAACGACGTACCGAGCGAGATCCGCGCGGCGAAGGCCGCGGTGCTCGCCTTGCCGGTGCCCTTGTACAGGTAGAGCGTGCCGGCGGGGGTCCGGGCCAGGAAGTCGGCGATGCCGTCGCCGCTGACGTCGCCGACGGCGTCGAAGGCGTTGTACGTCGTCTTGCTCCAGGTCGTCACCTTGATCCGCGCGCCGAACGCGGTGGTGCCGGCGGTGCCGGTGCCCGGGTACAGGTACACCGCGCCGGTGCTGGAGTTGCGGGCGATCAGGTCGGTCTTGCCGTCGTTGGTGAAGTCGCCGTGGCCGCGCACGACGTCGTACTGGCTCCAGCCGCTGCCGACCTTAACGGGCGCGGAGAAGGCGCCGTTGCCCTTGCCGGGGTAGATCCACAGGATGCCCGAGGCGTCGACGGCGAGCATGTCCGGCAGGTAGTCGCCGGTGACGTCACCGGGGGTGACGATCGTCCGGCGGGTCTTCCAGTTGTCGCCGATCAGCTTGGTGGCCCAGGTGCCGCTGGAGGGCACGTAGTGCTTCCAGAAGACGTCGCCGTCGGAGGCGCGGCGCAGCAGCAGGTCCTGGTAGCCGTCCCGGTCGAGGTCGGTCTGGAGGACGAGGTTGTAGCCGCTCCAGGTGCCCCAGGACTCGCGGGCGGCCAGCGAGGTGCCCTTGGAGTCGATCTCGTACCCGGTCTTGTCGGAGGAGTTGCGCACCCACAGGTCGGCCAGGTGGTCGCCGCTGAGGTTGGTGTCGTCGACGCGCGGATAGACCGGGATGACGTACGTGGACATCTTGGCGAAGACGCTGTAGGCGCCGCTCTCGACGCAGTCCTTCACGCCCCAGGAGACGACGCCGACGATCCGGTCGTCGACGACGAGCGGGCCGCCGGAGTCGCCGTTGCAGGCGGAGGTGGTGCCGGTGTCGCTGCCGGTGGCGGGCGTGCCCGCGCACACCATGTGGCCCTTGATGTAGTCGGCGCCGTAGTAGGCCGTGCAGGCGGCGTTGGACTGGATCGGCAGCTCGGCGGCCTTCAGGGTCTCGGAGATGTCCTGGGTGGCGGAGCTGGTGCGGCCCCAGCCGTAGACCGTGGCCGTGGTGCCCGCCGTGTAGGACGCGGAGTCCAGGTTGGTCGTCATCCGGATCGGCGTGGCCTTGACCGGGGCGGGCAGCGTCAGGACGGCGACGTCGTTGTCGATGGTCGTCGCGCTGTACGACGGGTGGTTCCACTGGCGCCAGACGCCCATGGCGGTGCCGCCGTGCAGGTCGCCGTCCGCGGAGATCAGCTGCGTGGTGCCGGTGACGACGAAGCCGTTGGCGTGCCAGTCGTAGCCCTTGACGCAGTGCGCGGCGGTGAGGATCTTCGTCGGGGCGACGACCGCGCCGCCGCAGAAGAAGCCGATGTCGTCGCTGGTGCTGGTGGTGCCCCGGTCGTCGCCGTACCAGAGCTGGGCCATCCACGGCGCGGTGGTGAGGGTCGTCGTGCTGCCGCCGATGATCTTCGCGTCGACGCTGCCGGCGCTGCTGCTCTCGGTGCTGCTCTCGCTGCTGCTGCTCTCGGTGCTGCTTTCGGTGCTGCTCGCGCTGCTGTCGGCGCTCAAGGACGTCTTGGAGGTCTCTCCGGGGGTGTCGTCACCGGCGACGGCGACGGCCGCGAGCTCCTGGAGCGCCTCGGACGACAGCGGCGTGCCGTACTCGGGCGCCGGCGGTGCCTCGGCCGCCTGGGCGGACGACAGGAACAGCGCGCCGGCGACGGCGGCGGCGACCGTGGCCGCGGCGACGGGCAGGGCGATCCGTATCCGGCGTCTGTGCCGGCCGCCCCCGGGCGTGGGTGTACCCACAAGTCCCCCCTCGGGATCAGATGTTCACGGAGTACACGGTCGAATACATGACCGAAGGGCGTGATCGTACCGTGCCGCTGAACAGCGAAAGGGCCGCCCCCCGAGGGGGACGGCCCTGACGCGCCCCTAAGGGGCGCGGGACTGCATCGCCTGTGCGGCTCCGCCGCGTGGGCGCGACCGGCCACAGGCGGGCCCGCGGCTGCCCGACGACCGAGGTTCTCCGGCTCTCCGAGCGGAGCGACTAGTCGCCGTTGCCCGGCGTGGGCGTCGTCTTCTGGATCTGCATCAGGAACTCGACGTTCGACTTCGTCTGCTTCATCTTGTCGAGCAGCAGCTCGATCGCCTGCTGCTGGTCGAGCGCGTGCAGCACCCGGCGCAGCTTCCAGACGATGCCGAGCTCCTCGGCGCCGAGCAGGATCTCCTCCTTGCGGGTGCCGGACGCGTCGACGTCCACCGCCGGGAAGATGCGCTTGTCGGCGAGCTTCCGGTCGAGCTTGAGCTCCATGTTGCCGGTGCCCTTGAACTCCTCGAAAATCACCTCGTCCATGCGGGACCCGGTGTCGACGAGCGCGGTGGCGAGGATGGTCAGCGAGCCGCCGTCCTCGATGTTGCGCGCGGCACCGAAGAAGCGCTTCGGCGGGTACAGGGCCGTCGAGTCGACACCACCGGACAGGATGCGGCCGGAGGCGGGCGCGGCCAGGTTGTAGGCGCGGCCCAGGCGGGTGATCGAGTCGAGCAGCACGACCACGTCGTGGCCCAGCTCCACCAGGCGCTTGGCACGCTCGATGGCGAGCTCGGCGACCGTGGTGTGGTCCTCGGCGGGGCGGTCGAAGGTCGAGGAGATGACCTCGCCCTTGACCGACCGCTGCATGTCGGTGACCTCTTCCGGACGCTCGTCGACCAGGACGACCATCAGGTGGCACTCGGGGTTGTTGTGGGTGATCGCGTTGGCGATCGCCTGCATGATCATGGTCTTGCCGGTCTTCGGCGGGGCCACGATCAGACCGCGCTGGCCCTTGCCGATCGGCGACACGAGGTCGATGATCCGGGTCGTCAGCACACCCGGGTCCGTCTCCAGGCGGAGGCGGTCCTGCGGGTAGAGCGGGGTGAGCTTGTTGAACTCCGGTCGGCCGCGGCCGTGTTCGGGCGCCATGCCGTTGACGGAGTCCAGGCGCACCAGCGCGTTGAACTTCTCGCGCCGCTCGCCTTCCTTCGGCTGACGGACCGCGCCGGTGAGGTGGTCGCCCTTGCGCAGGCCGTTCTTGCGGACCTGGGCGAGGGAGACGTAGACGTCGTTGGGGCCCGGCAGGTAGCCCGACGTACGGATGAAGGCGTAGTTGTCGAGGATGTCCAGGATGCCCGCGACGGGGATCAGGACGTCGTCGTCGGCGATCTGCGGCTCGGCGGCGCCGATCTCGTCGCGGCCACGGCGGCCACGGCGGTCGCGGTAACGGCCGCGACGGCCCCGACGGCCGCCCTCGAAGTCGTCGTCGTCCTGCGGACCGGCGTTGCGGTCCTGGCGGCCGCCGCCCTGCTGCTGGCTCTGCTGCTGGCGCTGACCGCCCTGGCCCTGCTGGTCGTCGCCCTTGCCGCGGCGGTCGCGGTCGCGGCCGCGCTCACGGCGGTCGCGGCGGCGGCCCTCGGCGCCGTCGGCGTCGGTCTTGCCGTCGGCCTGCTCGGTCTGGACGGGGGTCTCGGCCTTGGGGGCGCTCTTCGCCTCGGCCGTGACGGTCTCGGGGCTGCCCGCCTCGGCGGTGGCGCGGCGACGGCGGCGCTCGGTGGGGGCGTCGTTCCCCCCGGCCGGCTGGCCGGGGATCTCGATCTGCTGCTGGGCCACGGCCTTCTCGGCGGGGGCCTCTGCCGGGGCGGCGTCCGCCTTCTTCTCGGCGGCGTCCTCGCCCGTGCGCGCCTTGGAGGTGGCGCGGCGCTTCGGCTTGGTCTCGGCGGGGGCTTCGGCCTTCGCGGCCGGGGCGCCACCGGAAGCCTGCGCCTCCTTGATGACCTCGATCAGCTGGCTCTTGCGCATGCGCGCGGTGCCCCTGATGCCGAGGCCGGATGCGACCTGCTGCAGCTCGGCCAGCACCATGCCCTCGAGGCCGGTACCGCGGCGCCGCCGGGAGCCGGCACCGGTGGCAGGCGCGGAGGCGTCCGTGGCGGGCGCGGCAGCGGTCTCCTCGACACGTGCGCCCATCAGATCGGTGGTGTCGCTCACGAAGGGTCCTTCCCTGGAGCGGACGTCGGCCTGTCTGGCTCGGCGACCGGTTGTGCTGTCCGACTTCGGTCCTTGCTGTGGCGAAGCCGGGGCGGTGGTCCGCCAAAGCGGCGGAAGAGATTTCTGGTGATGGCGCTTCCTCGACGAGCCGTGACACCTTGTGTCACGTGGCGCGGTCGCACCGATTCCGGAGCGTGCCCGGCAGACCGCTCAGCGTCGCTGTACGGCGTACTGCCCAGGTACGACGTACGGAACACAGTGCGGCTTGGGGAGCTCCCGGAAGAATGTCTGTCCCGGACGGGGACACGAAGCACCTCGCCATGGTGGGGTCGGGTGCAGACTTGAGGTTAACACTACCGGATCCAACAAACATTCCCCCTCTCGAAATCCGGCAACCGTGTGTCAGGGCGCCAGCGGGAGCACGCTCGCGCCCCGCAGGTCCAGGCTCAGCCGGTTGGCGGCCCAGTCCTCGCCGGCCAGGGCTTCGACCTTGTCGGCCGTGCCCGCGTCGGCCAGCGCCATCACGGTGGGGCCGGCGCCGGAGATCACCGCGGGGATCCCGTCGGCGCGCAGCCGCTCCACCAGCGCCGCGCTCTCCGGCATGGCGGGCGCGCGGTACTCCTGGTGGAGGCGGTCCTCGGTGGCGGGCAGCAGCAGCTCGGGGCGCCGGGTCAGGGCCTCGACGAGCAGGGCGGCGCGGCCCGCGTTGGTGGCGGCGTCGACGTGCGGCACGGTGCGCGGGAGCAGACCGCGGGCGGTCTCGGTCAGAACCGGCTTACCGGGCACGAAAACCACCGGAACGATGGAATCGGAGGGCTCCATCCTGATGGCCCGCGCGGCGCCCGCCTCCATCCAGGAGAGGGTGAAGCCGCCGAGCAGACAGGCCGCGACGTTGTCGGGGTGGCCCTCGATCTCGGTGGCGAGCTCCAGCAGGGCGGTGTCGTCGAGCTTGGGCTCGCCGCCTATGGTCACGGCGCGGGCGGCGACGATGCCGGCGCAGATGGCGGCGGAGGAGGAGCCGAGGCCGCGGCCGTGCGGGATGCGGTTGGCGCAGACGATCTCCAGGCCGCGCGGCTGGCCGCCCAGGGCGTCGAAGGCGGTGCGCAGGGAGCGGACGAGGAGGTGCTTCTCGTCGCGCGGCAGCGTCTCGCTGCCCTCACCCGCGATGTCGATGTGCAGCCCGGAGTCGGCCACCCGGACGACGACGTCGTCGTAGAGCCCCAGCGCGAGGCCCAGGGCGTCGAAGCCCGGACCGAGATTGGCGCTGGTGGCGGGGACGCGCACCCGGACGGCGGCGGCGCGGAACGCTGGACCGGCCATCGCTCGTTGACTCTCCTTGAGCTGCGTGATGGTCGAATGACATTCGATGACGTACGAGGACCCACGGGCCGTTCGCGGCGGCGCGGCCCCGTCACCGGCCGCGCGCTATGCACGGGCATATGCGGGGCGGGTTCGGTACAGCCTATCGAAGGAAGGTTCTGTGGCGACATAGGGCGCACAGGCGGCGCACGATGCGTGTCGCAAGCCCCCCGTGCACCCCTGACGAGGACACCCCGGCGGGGGTGCCCCCGAAGGGTGCCCGGCTCCCCCCGGCCCGACTCGCCCGACCCGGCTCCCCAGGCCCGACTCGCCAGGCGAGGCGGGCCGGGCGGGGCTCGTCAGGCAGGACTCGTCAGGCGAGGCCGAGGCGCGCGGCCGCGGTCACCGCGTCGACGGGGACGGTGACCGGCTGCGGGGCGCCGGCGACGGCCCAGTCGGGGTCCTTCAGGCCGTTGCCGGTGACAGTGCACACGATCGTCTGCCCCGGGTCCACCTTGCCCTGCTCGGCGGCCTTGAGCAGACCGGCCACGGACGCGGCGGACGCGGGCTCCACGAAGACGCCCTCCTGCGCGGCCAACAGCCGGTAGGCGCGCAGGATCTCACGGTCCGTCACCTCGTCGATGAGGCCGCCGGAGTCGTCCCGCGCCGCCAGCGCGTACTGCCAGGAGGCGGGGTTGCCGATCCGGATCGCGGTGGCGATGGTCGACGGGTCCTTGACCACCTCGCCGCGCACGATCGGGGCGCTGCCGGACGCCTGGAAGCCCCACATCCGCGGGGTCTTCGCGGCCACGCCGTCGGCGGCGTACTCCCGGTACCCCTTCCAGTACGCGGTGATGTTGCCGGCGTTGCCGACCGGCAGGACATGGATGTCGGGCGCGTCGCCGAGCATGTCCACGATCTCGAACGCGGCCGTCTTCTGGCCCTCGATCCGCACCGGGTTGACCGAATTGACCAGCGCCACGGGGTAGTTGTCGCTCAGTTCGCGGGCCAGCGTGAGGCAGTCGTCGAAGTTGCCGTCGACCTGGAGGATCTTCGCGCCGTGCACGAGGGCCTGCCCCATCTTGCCCAGGGCGATCTTGCCCTGCGGGACCAGGACGGCCGAGACCATCCCGGCGCGCACCGCGTACGCGGCGGCGGAGGCGGAGGTGTTGCCGGTGGAGGCGCAGATGACCGCCTTCGCGCCCTCCTCCTTGGCCCGGGTGATGGCCATGGTCATGCCGCGGTCCTTGAAGGACCCCGTCGGGTTCGCGCCCTCGACCTTGAGGTGGACCTCGCAGCCGGTGCGCTCGGAGAGCACCTGCGCGGGCACGAGGGGCGTGCCGCCCTCGCGGAGCGTCACGACGGGCGTGCTGTCGGATACCGGCAGCCGGTCCCGGTACTCCTCGATGATTCCGCGCCACTGGTGGGTCATTGCTGGTTACTCTCCTTCAACCCGCATGATGCTGGCGACACCCCGCACGGTGTCGAGCTTGCGCAGCGCCTCGACGGTCCCGGTCAGGGAGGCGTCGGACGCGCGGTGGGTGACGACGACGAGGGAGGCGTCGTCGCCCCCGTCCTGTCGTCCTTGCTGGCGCACCGTATCGATGGATACGCCGTGCTCGGCGAACACGGTGGCCACCTGGGCGAGAACGCCCGGTTTGTCCGCCACGTCGAGGCTGATGTGGTAGCGGGTGACCACATCCCCCATCGGCGAGACGGGCAGGGCGGCGTACGCCGACTCGCCGGGCCCCGTCGCCCCGCTGAGCCGGTTGCGGCACACGGCGACGAGGTCGCCGAGCACGGCGGAGGCGGTGGGCGCACCGCCCGCGCCGGGGCCGTAGAACATCAGCTGTCCCGCCGCGTCCGACTCCACGAACACGGCGTTGTACGCGCCGCGCACGGAGGCGAGCGGGTGGGTCAGCGGAATCATGGCGGGGTGCACCCGCGCGGTGACGGACCCCCCGTCGGCCGCCCGCTCGCAGAGGGCGAGCAGCTTGATGGTGCAGCCCATCTCCCGGGCGGAGACGAAGTCGGCCGCGGTGACCTCGGTCATGCCCTCGCGGTAGACGTCGTCGAGGCGCACGCGCGTGTGGAAGGCGATCCCGGCGAGGATGGCCGCCTTGGCGGCGGCGTCGAAGCCCTCGACGTCGGCGGTCGGATCGGCCTCCGCGTACCCGAGGGCGGTGGCCTCGTCCAGCGCCTCCTGGTACCCGGCCCCCGTGCTGTCCATCTTGTCGAGGATGAAGTTGGTCGTGCCGTTGACGATGCCCATCACCCGGTTGATCTTGTCGCCGGCGAGGGACTCGCGCAGCGGCCGGATCAGCGGGATGGCGCCGGCGACGGCGGCCTCGTAGTAGAGGTCCTCACCGTGCTCGTCCGCGGCCGCGTGCAGGGCGGCGCCGTCCTGGGCGAGCAGCGCCTTGTTCGCGGAGACGACGGAGGCGCCGTACTCGAACGCGGTGGTGATGAGGGTACGGGCGGGCTCGATGCCTCCGATGACCTCGACGACGACGTCGATGTCGCCGCGCTTGACGAGCGCGGTGGCGTCGGTGGTGACCAGGGACGGGTCGATGCCCTCGCGGACCCGGGAGGGCCGCCGCACCGCGACGCCCGCCAGCTCGACGGGGGCGCCGATCCTCGCGGCGAGGTCGTCGGCGTGCGTCGTCATGATGCGCGCCACCTCTGAGCCGACCACTCCACAGCCCAGCAGCGCCACCTTCAGCGGACGCGTACGCATCATCCGACCTCGTTTCCTCATACCGTCTACGGTTGCTCCAGTCTCACTCACCGGACCGCAGTTTCTGTCCTCGGTCCGGATCGTGAGACATTGATTTCATTTCCACAGGGGCGGCAGACAGGAGATCTTCCGCCCCGGCGTCCACGGGAATTCTCCCGCTCCCCCGGCGTCCCCCGCCTCATCCGACGTCGAGCCGCAGCAGGTCCTCCTCGGTCTCGCGCCGGACGACGACCCGCGCCTCACCGTCGTGCACGGCGACGACGGGCGGACGCAGGACGTGGTTGTAGTTGCTCGCCATGGACCGGCAGTACGCCCCCGTGGCGGGCACCGCGATCAGGTCACCCGGTGCCAGGTCCCCGGGCAGGAACGCGTCCTTCACGACGATGTCCCCGCTCTCGCAGTGCTTGCCGACCACGCGCACCAGCATCGGCTCGGCGTCGGAGGTCCGGGAGACCAGGGCGACGCTGTATTCGGCGTCGTAGAGCGCGGTACGGATGTTGTCCGACATGCCGCCGTCGACGGAGACGTAGGTGCGCAGCCCGTCGAGGGGCTTGATGGTGCCGACCTCGTACAGCGTGAAGGCGGTCGGGCCGACGATGGCGCGCCCCGGTTCGACGGAGATCCGCGGTGTGCGCAGGCGGGCGGCCTCGCACTCGCGCGTCACGATCTCGGTGAGCGCCTTGGCGATCTCGTGCGGCTCGCGGGGGTCGTCGTCGCTGGTGTACGCGATCCCGAGGCCGCCGCCGAGGTCGATCTCCGGCAGCTCCACGCCGTGCTCGTCGCGGACGTCCTTCAGCAGGCCGACGACCCGGTGGGCGGCGACCTCGAAGCCGGACATGTCGAAGATCTGCGACCCGATGTGGCTGTGGATGCCGATCAGCTCGAGACCGTCGAGCTGGAGAGCACGCCGTACGGCCTCGGCGGCCTGCCCGCCGGCCAGCGGGATGCCGAACTTCTGGTCCTCGTGGGCGGTGGCGATGAACTCGTGGGTGTGGGCTTCCACCCCGACGGTGATCCGGATCTGCACGCGCTGCCGCCTGCCCAGCGACTGCGCGATGTGCGCCACCCGCACGATCTCCTGGAAGGAGTCGAGCACGATCCGCCCGACACCGGCCTCCACGGCGCGGCGGATCTCCTCCACCGACTTGTTGTTGCCGTGGAAGGCGATGCGCTCGGCGGGCATGCCGGCGGAGAGGGCGGTGGCCAGCTCGCCGCCGGAGCAGACGTCGAGGTTGAGCCCCTCCTCGTGCAGCCACCGCACGACGGCGCGGGACAGGAACGCCTTCCCGGCGTAGAAGACGTCGGCGTCGCCCCCGAAGGCGACGCGCCACGCCCGTGCCCGCGCCCGGAAATCGGCCTCGTCGAGGATGTACGCCGGCGTGCCGTGCTGCTCGGCGAGCGTCTTGACGTCGACCCCGCCGACGGTGACGACGCCGTCGGCGGTGCGGGTGACGGTCTGCGCCCACACCTTGGGGTCGAGGGTGTTGAGGTCGGCGGGCGGGGCCGCGTGGTGCCCTTCGGGGAGGACGTCGGCGTGACGGGGCCCGGCGGGGTGTGCGGAACGGCTCATCGTGAACGTGCTCTTTCAGAGGTGATCGGGTGCGTCGATGCCGAGCAGGGTCAGGCCGCCGGCCAGCACCGTCCCGGCGGCTTCGGCGAGCGCGAGCCGGGCGCGGTGGGCGGCCGAGGGTTTCTCCTCACCGCGGGGCAGGACGGTGGGCAGCAGGACGAGGGTGGCGTCCGCGAGGGCGACGAGGTGCCGGGTGAGGCGGGAGGGCGTGGCGATGCCGTCCGGGTGCGGAACGGCGGCGACGGTGGCGAGGATCCGGGGGTGGTCGGCGAGCAGGGCGACGAGTTCCCGGACGGACGCCGCACCGATGTCGTCGTGACCATCGCGACCGTCGGGGTCGCCGGGCTCGGCGGTGAACCCCAGATCTGCCGCGTTGCGGCCGAGGGCGCGGGTGCGGGCGTGGGCGTACCGGACGCGGAAGAGCGGATTTCCCTCCCGCTGGACCAGATGGTCGGCGCTGACGCGGGGCCGGTCGTGCGGGGCGGGATGGAGCAGGGCCCACTGAACGGCGTCGGGCCCGAGCGGAGCGGGGTCCTCCGGGGCGGGGACGGGCCTCAGGTTGACCGGCTCGCGGTGCCTGACCTCGACGCGCCCGCCCTGCGAGCCGACGATCCGCGCGAGCGCGTCGGCGAGGACCTCGGCGCGCACGTCGAAGGGCACCCGCAGCTCGAAGACGCGCCCGGCGAGGGTGTCGCCGTGCCCGTATCGCTCTCCCTCTTCCCGTATCCGCTCGACGAGCGCGACGGCGGCGGCAGTGTGATCGACCCTGATGTTGAGGAACCCCGGCCCGGTGATCTCCACCCCGGTGACGCCGGCCTCGCCCGCCAGATGGGCCCGCAGCACCTCCGCGACCCGCAACGGCGGCTGCCCGGCGGGACGCGCGAGCTGGAGGGCGATGTTGGTGGCGTAGTCCCCGCTCCCCCCGGGCCCGGGGGGTCCGACCACGGCCCGCGACGGCACGGCCACCCCCAGCTCCCCGGCATCGACAGCACGACGCACCGCGTGCAGCACGGTACGGGACAGCTCGACGGGGGTCACGGGACAAGCGTAGGGGAGGAGGGGGGTGGGTAGGCGAGCCGGTTTGGGGAGGGTCCGGGATGTGGACGGTGGCCCGAGGGCCCGCTCTACTCGGCGCCGGACAGGTTACCCGTCACGCTCCCCGTACCCGTCCCTGTTCCCGTCCTCGCCCCCACGCCTTCCACTCCCCCGCCGCCTTCCCCACGCTTGCCTTCCAGCAGGCCGCGTACGAGGGCCACGAGTTCGGCGGGCTCGAAGGGCTTGGGAAGGAAGGCGTCGACGCCCGCGTCGAGGCCGGCCTCGACCTCGTACCGGGTGCAGGCGCTGATGATCGCGAGAGGAAGATCACGGGTGAGCGGATCGGCACGCAGCCGCGCCGCCGTCCGGAGCCCGTCCAACCGGGGCATGACGACATCGAGGGTCACAAGATCGGGCCGAACCTGATGAACGACATCCAGACACTCGGCACCATCGGACGCGGTCACGACCTCGAGGCCCTCCAGCTCGAGATTGACCCTGATCAGCTGCCGAATGACCTTGTTGTCGTCCACAACAAGCACCCGGCCGGACGCGCCTGACACACCTCGAGAGTAGGTCGAGACCGGCCACCGCGTCCGGGTTTTCCCCACTTCCACCCCGTGCGGGGGACCCAGGGCCCACGGACCCTGCGACTCCGGCGCGCCGACCTCGGGACCTGCGCTCCCCCGACTCACGGAAACCCGTTCCTGACCACCCCGACAGAGCTGGTAGTGTTCTACCCGTCGCCGCGAGCGAGCAGCTCAACGCCACACAGCCCCTGAAGTTCAGGGGCACGCCCCCGTAGCTCAGGGGATAGAGCAACGGCCTCCGGAGCCGTGTGCGCAGGTTCGAATCCTGCCGGGGGCACTCGCATTGCAGAAGCGTGAGTGCTTTACAGACCCCGTCACCAGCGGAAACGACTGGTACGGGGTCTTCGCGTATGTGCCATCAAGTGCAGCGCTCCGCAGCCGGATGACAGTGATCACATTGCAATAGCGTGATGATCTTGGGCGGCTCTTCGCAGGTCAGCGACCGCTTCCCGGTGTTCGCCAGCCGCCATGGAGTAGAAGCGCGAAACGTTCGACGCTTGTCCCCAGCATCCCCCGCCTCACGCGACAGCCCCGAGCAGTAGTCGCTCGGGGCTGCGCAAAACGTTTGACGCTCCTACCTACTCCTCCGCGAGTCCTCGCATGATCCGGTCGTTCATCTCCTGCTCATGGCCGTCGATGCACTTGGCGTAGATCTTCAAGAGCACGTCCACCGAGTGGCCGGCGCGGGCGTCAACCTCCGGGGCGGGCACTCCAGAGTTGAGCCACTGGGAGACGCCCGCGTGCCGGAGGTCGTACGGCCGGAAGGCGAGGAGCGAGGACACCTGATCGGGGACGAGCGCCAGTCTGAGCCACCCCCCTTGGCCGCGCTCTCGCCATACCGAGACAGCTGACCGACCCAACGCTCAGTAGCGTACGGGGAACCACTGACAGCGCGGTTGCACCACAAGCACACCAGAGCGGGCGGGGAACAGCGGGGAACCACGGTGAAGGCAGCCGTGCCCGACGAGGCCGCACCTTGACCATTCGACCAGGTCAGCGCCCGAACCAGCCCCGAATGATCGCGGCTTCCCAAGCTGAGGGCACAGACACCGTCGTTACGAGGCGGCCGGGCTCTGGTCGACGGCACCGGCAGCGTGGTGGAAGCCGGTGGGGTGCAGCGAGGCATACGCGCGCCTGGTCAGTCGGCGCACCCGCCATCGTGGCTGGCTGTCGTCGGCTGAGGCATAGACCAACCCGTGTCCAACTCGAAGCAGACGTCTCCGGTAGCTCACCCGCGGCCGGCGCGGCAGGACTGTACATCCTGGACACCATGACGAACCCCGAAGGCCCTTACGTGAAGGTGCATTTCCGGCTTGAGATCGAGGACGACTGGCCTCCGACGTCGGTGGAGAGCCTGTGGGCTGTCGACCAGGGCGACGGCACCGCGCGGCTCGACAACATCCCCTGGTTCGTCCGAGGCATTGCCTGCGGAGACATCGTGACCACCGAGCCCGACGAGGAGGGCGTGTGGTGGGCCGGCGAGGTGGTACGGCGGTCGGAGAACTGCACCATCCGCCTCATCGTGCTCCGTGACGGCGGCTCGGGAGCCGCACGGCAGAGCGTGATCGACGCTTTTCATGAACTCGGAGTCTGCGGTGAGGGCATAGAGCGGTTCAGCATGGTCACTCTGGACGTCCCGCCCACCGCCGACCTTGCCAAAGTCCAAAGGCTGCTCAATCAGGGCGTCGCCAAGGGGTGGTGGGACACCGAAGAGGGGTGCATCACCGCACAATGGCGGGCTGCTTCCGCTGGTTGACGCCGTTCATGTGAGCCATGGCCAGGCAGTCTCTGGGCCGTCCGAGGCTGCTCAGCGGTGGCCAAATGATGACCAACGAGGACCACCACGAGTACGAACCCACCACCCCTGAGGTGGCAAAACGCAGGTCGCCAAGATCCCCGACAAGAACCGAGGCAAAAGAGACACCCGCCAAGGAGGGCGAAAAAAACGTTGATCGTGTAGGCAGCCGCAGGTCACGGGGCCGTCCGTGATCAGCTGTGGCTGTGCAACGGCACGGCGTGTGCATCATGGGACATGGGGATTGATCTGGAGCTGCACTCATCGACGCCGACCCGCAACAAATGGCGCAAGTCCCGCGCGACACTCCTGCGGAGCTCCTACTGCGTGACAACACCCGCGCACAGCAGCGGACAACTATGCACACCGGCGCACCATCGCAGCAGGTGAGGACCACATCGGCCCAAGGCAGAGCGCCCGTCGTAGCTGCTTCGGGACGAAGAGGTCCGTGCCCATCCGTGCCCAATCGCTCGAGGGAGCCACTGCGGCGCACGGGCGTCACCCAGCGCGATGTCCCCCAATCCTTTCTGACCTGGCCAGGGGCCGCTGTTACTCTTCATCGCACGGGAGGCGGAGGGATTTGAACCCACGGTGACATCGCTGCCACGACGGTTTTGCTTAGCACTACCCGTACTCGGCGACGAACTGGGGGCGGTACATCTCTCGGTAACGGTCGAGTGCGTTTTCGAGCTTGGTGGCTCCTCGGGGAACGACGTTGATGAGCTGGTCCCAGCCTAGAAATCGGAGGTGGTCCGGGATCTCTACCAGACCGGTGATCGCGTCCCAGAAGGCATCCCAGTTCATGCCGTAGAAGTCTGGGAAGCGCAGCTCTCTCTTCAGCAGAAGATGCAACATGCGCTCATCGGCTACCCCGCCGACATCAATGGTGACCACGGCGACATGATTGCAAGTCCTGTCCGCCTCTGCTGTGCCGCAGCGGAGTACTACCAGGAGCCGACCGATAGAACACATGGGGGGCCACCGGGCGTGCCAGACACGACGGGGAGTCACGGGGAACATCGGTCGTCACGTCGGCGGCCGACGTGTTCCCAGCCTGCTCCGCCCAGGTAAGTGCAACTATCGGCACTGGTGTACCCAAGCTGCGCACCACGTGCGCTGGGACAGCAGCAAAGAGCCCCGTACGACAGCGCAGGGGGCGATGCCGTACGGCCAGGCCAGCTGATCGAGGGAGCAACCTCACACCGCGACCAGCCAGCGTCTGAGGAACGGTTCAGGCTGTCGGCTGCCGACGCCTCGCTCATTAGCCGGAGACGTTCCAGCCGCCGCGCCGTTGGACACCACTCCTCGCCGGTCGGTTATGGCGTCAGGTCCTTTCCTCGTGTTCTTCGACCGTGGTCGGCAAGCGTTCGTCGACGGAGTGATCCCGGCCGAGTCCGCTTGCCGAGGCGAGGCGCAGGAGTTCCGCCGAGGCGCTCGGCCGTGTCGGGGGACACGCGGCCCAGTTCGACCAGCCCATGGCCGAAGACGTTCAGATCTGCGCGCAGGCGTTCGCCCAGCTCAGCGGTTAAAAGCGCCGCAGACGATCGCAGCTTCCAGAGCTGAGAGTCTGGCGTCCACTCTCCACATCATGCTCGACATCGAGCTACCGCGGGCCCTGATTGCTGGGCAAATCGGCGTGTACGCATCTCGGTTGAGGGTGGCCGATTATGTTCGTGCGCACGAGCCAGTAGGTGACTGGACGCGTGACGGCGCGCTCCTCTTCCCCGGGCTCTTTTCACCGCCCGGAATCGCTACGCCCGGTGTTGACCGCACCAGGCATGTGCAGGAGTTCAGCGCCGAGTGCCTCGCGCGCCGCGGCGACGAATTCACCGCTCGTTGCAAACCGAGCGTTGAGTGCTTGCGCTCGGGCGGACGGATCGAGCTCAGCGGCGCAGTCCGGCGCATCGGGACGAGAGCCCACGATACGTGCATGCAATCGAAATTCCTTGCCTATGCTCCGTACTAGCACTGCTCCCAGTTCTGCGACCTGCTCCGGTCCCACCAGGCGAACCCTGATGTAAGCCTCGTCAAGTTCCCTCCGCGCGGTGAATCCCGCTTCCCAATGCGGTGGCTCGGTGAACGGCCTTGCCATCCAACCGCTGTCCAGCACTCGGTAGGCAGCATCAGCCTGAGATAGAAATCGCTCGTACGACTCGCGCCGCATGTCCCTGTAGGCGTTCGCGCGCTGCTCGGCGCGTTCCTCCCCCGCCAGGAGAGCCTGATGCCGAAGTTGCCTACTGGTCGTCCAAGCCGAGATCGAGCCCGCCAGCGCTGCAGCGGTCAGCGTTGACAAAGAAGTGACCAAGGCAACCGCAACGGTGTCATTCACGGCCGCTATTGTCCCGTACCTGGACGCCCTACGTCCTGCTTCGATCGGTGGCTGGTAGCGCCTGAGCCCGGTATCCCCCGGACCCGCGCCGGCCGGGCCACGATCCCCGACCACCGCGTCCCCAGGTACACGAGCGTGAGGGTGTATCAGCTCATAAAGGCCGGGCCGTGGTTCTTCCGGCAGAGGCCAGGCCACCAGAGGTGGCTTCCCGGACGGCCCGGACCGAAGAGGAGACAAGCCCCGAGGAGCTCGCCACGCTGTGCGGCGGACGCGTCACTGTGATCACAGTCTGCCCGTCGCCCTTGGCAGCTTGATCGGCATCCTGACATCGTGAGCACCACCACCGACTTGCACGAGTGCGCGGGGAGTTCCACCGGGGGATGAGTGAGGGTGCTGCCGGGCAGCACCCTCTCCGCCCGGGTCACAGGCCCCGTTCGTCCATCAGTCGCAGCAGGTTCCGTTTGCGCCTCTGGGCTGTGCGCAGGGCCGTGATGTACGTGGTGAACTCGTGCGGTGTGTTCAGGTGGTGGTGGCAGTCGCGGATGTTCAGGAGCAGGCTGACGAGTTGTTCGTAGACCGCGTTGCCGGTCTGTCCGGTGAGCGGCTCGGCCAGGCGTAGGTAGACGTCGAGTGCGTCGGCGGGGCGGTCGGCGCGGGACTGGTCGGCGAGGGTGCGCCATTGGCGCTCGTGGGCGCCGGTTTCGGTGGCGGCTTGCCAGGCCACGTCGACGTCTCCGTCGTCGAGCAGCGCGTCGATGAGGACAGGGCCGTCGTATCGGCTGTTCTGCCGCCGGTTCGCTTCTGTGCGGAGGAGGGTACGTGCCTCCTCTCGCTCGGTCTGCCAGCAGTCGGCGGCCTGGGCGGCGGCGCGGAGTTGTCTGTAGGTGAGCAGGGTGCGGCGGGCGGCGAAGTGGTCGCGGCGCAGGGTTACGGCTTCGGGGAGCCGGTTCGCCCGCGTGTAGCGGTCGGAGAGGTAGTCGATGAGGGCGGTGTCGGCGGTGGCGAGGTCCTCGGTGTGCCTGATGCCGCGTTCCGCCCAGCGCAGGGCCTCGTCGGGGCGCCCCGCGCCGTCCAGTTCACGGGCGATGAGCAGGTGGGTGTGGCCGTTCGGGGCGAGGTCGGCCGCGTGCACGGCGATCACAGCGTCGACATCGCCTCCCGCCTTGGCCATGCGCTCCATCAGGTACTTCTCGGCCCAGCCGGTGCGGTTGCCCCGCCATGCCTCGACCGCCAGTCTCCGCAGGGCGGTCATCCCCGGTTCGCCGAGGACGTCCTCGTAGTCGAGCGGATCGATGTCGGTCAGGTCGTCGGCTTCGCCGAGGACGTGGCCGGCCAGCCAGTGCGCGAGTTCCTCCGGGTCGGGGCGGGCGGCGCGGCATGCGTCGTGGTGGGCGTCGGCGAGGTCGGCTCCGATCTGCATGAGCCGTCCGTCGGAGTCGTCGACGCTCTCCAACGCCTTGGCCAGCAGCAGCATCGCCTCCTGCGCCAGGACCATCGCGTCGGCGGCCCGGCCCGAGCCGGTCAGCGCCCTGAGCGCGGACAGGACCTGCCCGGCCTGGTCGGCGTAGGCGCGGGCGTCGGCGTACTCGACGTACCCGTACCGTGCGAACGGGCCGATGTCCAGCAGCTCACGGACGCGGGCCCGGACCGCGGGCAGGTCGCCCCGGGCGTTCGCGGCCCGCAGTTCCAGGCGGCGGCGCAGCTGCCGGTCCTCGGCGATCTGGTCCCGTAGGAGGGCGAGCAGTTCATCCTTCGACAGGCCGGACAGCCAGGCGTCGAGGCCGTGTGCTCGATCCTGAGCCGCCTTCCGTTGCCTCGGCAGGCTGTCCCCCCGGGCGAGCACGGTCAGGCCGAGCGCGACCAGGTGCTTGCAGAAGTTGCCCTCCAGGCCGTACGGGCAGTCGCACGCGCCGGCCAGGCCCCCGGGCTCGTCCAGGGCCAGCTCCGCCTCGTACCGTTCCGTGCCGTGGACGGTCGCGGTGACCCGGGCGTCACCGACGTCGACCCCGGCCACCGCATCGAGGTACCCGAGCCCGCGCTCGAAGGAACGGGCACCGGCCAGCGCCCTGAGGTTCGCCTCCGTAAGGCCGTCCACGACACTCCCCCACCCGGACTGCGGCTCTGCTTGTACGGCCGTCAGCGTACGTCCGCCCGCGGGCCCGGTCCGGCGATCCGCCGGGAAAGCACACCATCGGTGGCCTGTGCGGCGCGCCGGTCGCTTGCCGCCGGGGGCTTGGGGGCGGGGTCCGTGCGGGGCGGCTGCGGGACGGCGTGGCGGCGTGGGGTCGGGAGGGCGAGGGTCGGGTTGGCGACGGCCCAGGCCGCGCCCTTGCAGATCAGTTCCTTGTAGAGGGCGGCGAGCCTGCCGGTGAGGGTCGCGTCGACGGCGCGGTCGTCGGCGGTGACGTACTGGATCAGGCCTTCCCTGCGGCCCAGGGAGATGCACTGGTTGAAGTAGCGGAGCGGCACGTGCGGGAGCTTGCCGCCGGTCAGGCGGGCCGCGATGGCGTCGGCGGCCTGCCAGGCGGTGGGGACGCCCGAGGCACACGACATACGCAGGGGCTTGTCGCCGGCGCCCGTCGCCAGGGCCGCGTCGCCGATGGCGTACACGTCGGGGTGTGAGAGCGAGCGCATGGTGTCGTCGACCACGATCCGGCCTGTTTCGGTGGTCTCCAGGGTGGTGGCCTGGGCGATCGGGTGGGCCGCGAAGCCCGTCGTCCAGACGGTGACGGCGGCCGGGACGGGGGTGCCGTCGGCGGTGGTGACGTGGTCGGCCCCGACGGCGGTGACGGCGGTGTGCTCGTGCACGGTGATGCCGAGCCGGTCGAAGACCTTCCGCAGGTGCCGGCGGCCCTTGGCGGAGAGCCAGTCGCCGAGGGCGCCCCGGGCGGCGAGGGCGACGGCGAGGTCCGGGCGGGCGTCGGCGATCTCGGTCGCGACCTCCAGGCCGGTGAGTCCGCCGCCGACCACGACCACGGGCTGTCCGGCGTCCAGCCGGGCCAGGCGCTCGCGCAGCCGCAGCGCTCCGGGGCGACCGGCGATCTCGTGGGCGTGTTCGGCGGCGCCGGGGACGCCCTGGTCGGTCCAGCCGCTGCCGAGGGCGTACACGAGGGTGTCGTACGTCAGCTCTTCGGCGCCGTTCGCGGTGTGGACGGCGACGGTCTTGCGGTCGACGTCCACGGCGGTGACCTTCGCGAGCCTCAGTTCGACGCCGGTGCCCGCGAACATCTCGCTGAACGGCCGGGGCCTGAGGTCCTGGCCGGTCGCGAGCTGGTGCATCCGTACGCGTTCGACGAAGTCGGGCTCGGCGTTGACGAGGGTGATGGCGACGTCGTCGCGGTGCAGCCGCTTGGCGAGGCGGCCGGCGGTGATGGCTCCCGTGTATCCGGCTCCGAGGACGACGATGCGGTGCTGCATGTCCGTACTCCTGACTGCTGTCTGGGGCGGGTTCGCCACTTGAACCGGGTGGCCTCCCGTTTCCTGACAGGAGTGGAGTGTGAAGCACGTCACAGCACTTCACGGCGCCTCACAGCGCCTCAACGTGCCTCACCGCGTGGTCAGAAGGTGACCAGCAGGGGTTCGCCGTGGTCGGTGGCCGACCACCGCCGGGTCGCGCGTTCGAGCTTGTCGGGGTTGACCTGGTTGCGGAACGCGGCGATGCCCTCGGCGGTGATCTCCAGGCACATGACGCCGATGACGCGGCCGTCGACGACCGCCACCACGGCGGGGCCGCCGTTGGCGGTCGTGGGGTACATCTCGGGTGAGCCGCCGACCAGGGCGCGCTTGGCCTTGCCGGGGGCGAACAGGCCCCGCATGAACTTCGCGACCGCGAGAGCGCCCTCGAACGCCTTGGCCCGGGCCGGGACCTTCCCCCCGCCGTCCCCCATCGAGATGGCGTCCTGGGTGAGCAGCTGCACGAGGGGCTCGGTCCGGCCGCTGGTGGCGGCCGCGAGGAACTCCTCGACGATCCGGCGCGTGGTGGCCTCGTCGGTCTCGGTGCGGGCCTTGCCGTCGGCGACGTGCTTCTTGGCGCGGTGGAAGATCTGCTGGCTGGCGGCCTCGGTGATGCCCAGGATCTCGGCGACCTCCCGGTGCGGGTAGTCGAAGGCCTCCCGCAGCACGTACACCGCCCGCTCGTTGGGCGAGAGGCGCTCCAGGAGGGCGAGGACCGCGTACGAGACCGACTCGCGCTGTTCGGCGGTGTCGGCCGGGCCCAGCATCGGGTCTCCGGCGAGCAGCGGCTCGGGGAGCCATTGGCCCACGTAGGTCTCGCGCCGCGCGCGGGCCGAGGTGAGCTGGTTGAGGCACAGGTTGGTGAGGACTTTCGTCAGCCAGGCCTCGGGGACCTCGACGTGGTCGACGTCGGCGGCCTGCCAGCGCAGGAACGTGTCCTGCACGGCGTCCTCGGCCTCGCTCGCGGAGCCGAGGAGGCGGTAGGCGATGGCCTCCAGGCGGGGCCTCGACGCCTCGAAGCGGTCCACGTCGTCCATGGTCAGGGACATGGCCCGGATCCTAGCTCTCGCGGCCCTCGCACGGGTGACGGACGCCTGTGCCGTTCGGGCCTCGCGTGAGGAAGGATGGCCGGGTGTCCACCATGATCGTTGAGATCCACGTGCCGTTGTCGTCGGTCCCGAACCCGCCGGACGGTGCCTCCCCGTCCCAGTCCTCCTGGATCGACCAGGTCGAGGACTTCCTGGTCGATGTCGAGGACCAAGGTGATGCGGAGGTCTACGACGAGGGGGAGCAGGTCGAGGACGCCTACGTCTTCTTCGTCACCGGGGCCGGCGAGGAGGAGCTGCTGGCGGTGGCGTCCCGTGTGGCGCTGCTGCCCGGGGTTCCCGCCGGGGCGTTCGCGGTCGTCAGCCACGAGGGGGCCGAGGAAGTGGGGGTGGGGCGGCGGGTGGAGCTGCCGTCGGCCGCCCGGGCCTGAGAGCCCCGGGGGCCGCCCCGGCCTATTGGCCGCAGGGGCCGCCCCGGCCTGAGGGCCGCAGGCGCCGCGACATGTCTCCGGTCCGGTGGCGTGCGCGGCTTCAGGGCTGCGGCCGTTCCGCCACTAGCGGCCGTTCCGCCGCTAGCGGGAGTCGGCCGCCGTGGCCGCGTTGGTGGTCGTGGCGTTCGTGGCGGTCGTGGTCGTGGCGGTCGTGGTCGTGGCGGTCATGGTCCTGGCGGTTGTGGTCGTAGCGGTCATGGTCCTGGCGGTCGTGGTGGTGTGTTCGTCGCGCTGGGCGGTGATGCGGCCCGTGGGAGGAGTGTCGGTGCGGGGGCGGGGGCGGAGCAGCCAGGCTGCCAGTGCGGCGCCGAACAGCATGGTGACGCCGGAGACGAGCAGGCACAGCTGGAGTCCGTCCAGGAAGGACCGGGAGAGGGCGTGCAGGGCGGGGGCGGTGTCGCGGCCCAGGGGGAGGGCGGCGACGGCTCCGAGGCCGTCGGCTTCCACGGCGTCCCGTATCCGGCGGCTGGTCGCGTCCGTCAGGCCGGCCGCGGCGAGGTGACCGGGCAGGGCGGCGACCGCCTTGCCGGTCAGCAGTGCGCCGAGGATCGCGGGGCCGAGGGCGCCGCCGACCTGGCGGAAGGCGTTGTTGCCGGCCGCGGCCATGGCCGCCTGGTGGTGCGGCACCGAGGAGACGGCGGTCGCGGTGATGCAGGGGAAGGCCAGGCCCAGGCCCAGGCCGAGGAGTGCCAGGCGCCAGGCCAGGGAGGCGAAGGAGGTGTCGGTGCCGGCGTTCATCAGGGAGAACAGCGCCACGGCGGTGAGGGCGAGTCCGCTCGTGATCAGCGTGCGCGGTGACAGGTGGCGCATCAGCCGGCCGACCGCGGTGCCCAGGATCATGGGCGGCGCGGTGGCCATCAGCAGCCGCAGGCCGGCCTCCAGGGTGCTGAGCCGCTGGACCATGCCCAGGTAGAGGCTGAGGACGAAGAAGAAGCCGAGCAGTCCCAGGAAGCTGATCATCACGACCAGCGCCGACCCGGTGAAGGCGGGGCTGCGGAACAGCGACAGGTCCAGCATCGGGCTCGGGCTGCGCCGTTCGGCGAGGACGAACGCCACGGCGGAGCAGACCGCCACCACCAGGGCCGCGACGACCCGGGCCGCGGTGAACGAGGTGGCGCCGCCCTCGATGACGCCGTACACCAGGGCGACGATGGCCAGGGCGGCGGTGATCTGGCCCGGCCAGTCCAGCTTCCGCTCGACCGGGGAGCGGGACTCGGTCAGGACGAAGGCCGCGACGACCATGGTGATCAACGACAGGGGAAGGGGCAGCAGGTAGATCCAGCGCCAGGCGGCGTGCTCGACGATGACGCCGGCGACGAGCGGGCCGACGGCCAGGGAACCCATCATCGACGTCGTCCACAGGCCGATGTACTTGCCGCGTTCCCGCGGGTTCGGGACGGCGTGGCTGATCAGTGCGAGCGTCATCGGCAGCAGCGCGGCGGCGCCCACGCCCGCCAGCGCCTGGCCGATCCAGACCGTCTCGACCGACTGCGCGGACAGGCCGACCGCGGCGCCCAGCGCGCAGAAGGCCAGGCCGGTCTGGAAGACCTTCTTGCGTCCGTGGACGTCGCCGAACACGCCGGCGGTGAGGATCAGCGCGGCGACCGGCAGGACGAACGCGTCGGACACCCAGGACAGGTCGGCCGTCGACGCGTCCAGCGCCTGCTGGATGACCGGCAGGCTCACCGCGACCGTCGTCACGGGGAAGTAGCCGACGAACACCCCCAGACAGGCCATGACCAGCGTCGCCGTACGCCGGTCGCGGCGTTCCTCCATCACTGCTGCACTCACTCCGGGCTCCTTCGCGACCACGTGCGGACACCTTCGGTCGAACGACCGACGCACGACCGGCACACGACCGGCGCACGACCGTCGAGCGACCGACGAGCGACCGACGAACGCCCGTCGAACGACCTGGGAACTATGCGGCGCCCCCGGCCCGCGAGGCGAGCCGGCAGCCGTCGACGCCCGATTTCCGACAGGGCGGCCGCTGTCGGGGCGGGAAAGTTCCACGCTCCGGAACGGGCTCCGGAAAAAAACGGGCTCCGGGACGGGCTCCGGAGCGGGTCCGGGACAGGCTCCGGAACGGATACGGGACAGGCTCCAGAACGGCTCCGGAACAGGTGAGGCACCCGCCCCGAACCACCTCGCTCCGTGAGGTCATGGCCATCGATCGGGTGGGCGGGGCACGGGATTCATGAGACGCGCCGTTCCGGTTCGCCCGGATACGCCCATAAGACAGGTGTTATGTGGTTATGCACACTCATACGCGGCGTAGCCTGCTCGGTGCCTCGATCGCGGCCGTCGGATCGGGAGCCCTGACCTCGTGTTCCGGTTCCGGCTCGCGCCCGGGGGCCGAGCGTCGGCCGGAGTCCGGGACGAGCCCGGGTGCGGGGCCCGGCCCCCGCTCGGCGTCCGGATCGCCTTCGGGGCTCCACCCCCACTCGGCGGGCAGGACCGACGGTCACGACGGTGGCGGCTTCGTACCCAAGGGACCCGAGGGATACGTGAACCCGTCCGACCCCGAGGTCGTCGCCGCCGAGGAGGCGCGCGGGAAGGGGCCCGTGCGCAAGTTCAGGCTGACGGCCACCGAGACCTCCCTCGACCTCGGCGGGCGGACCGTCAGATCATGGGCGTACGGCGACTCGCTGCCCGGCAAGGAGGTGCGGGTGTCGACGGGCGACATCCTCGAGATGACGCTCGCCAACCACCTGCCGGAAGCGACGACGCTCCACTCGCACGGCATCCGTCTGCGCTGCGACATGGACGGCGTCCCCGGCCTCACCCAGCACTCGATCAGGCCCGGCGCGGACTTCACCTACCGCTTCGCCGTGGCGCACCCGGGCACGTACTGGCTGCACTCCCACTCGGGCATGCAGCTCGACCGCGGCCTCTACGCCCCGCTGATCGTCGAGGACCCCAAGGAGCCGCTGTCGTACGACAAGGAGTGGGTCGTCGTCCTGGACGACTGGGTGGACGGTGTCGACGGCTCCACTCCGGACGGCGTGCTCACGCAGCTGAGCAAGGGCCGGCGCGTGCCGATGGACATGGGCGAGGACGACCTGCACACGGGGTCCGGACACGGCGGGCCCTCCGGCACCGGCCGGCCGGGAGGCGGAAAGGCCACCGGCCCCTCCCGCATCCTGCACGGGGTGCGGAGCAGCATCCTGAGAAGCGACGGCGGGCATGTCGACTACCCGTACTACCTGGCCAACGGCCGGCTGCCGCGGGCGCCCTCGGTGTTCCGGGCGCGGCCCGGCGACCGGATCCGGATCCGGCTGATCAACGCCGGGGGCGACACGCCCTTCCGGGTCGCGCTCGGCGGTCACCGGATGACCGTGACCCACACCGACGGCTACCCCGTCGAGCACACCTGGACGGACGCGCTGATCCTGGGCATGGGCGAACGTTACGACGTCCTGGTCACCGTCAAGGACGGTGTGTTCCCGCTGGTCGCCCTCGCCGAGGGGAAGAAGGGCCGGGCCCTGGCGGTCCTGCGGACGAGCGGCGGGAAGCTGCCCGGGCCCTCCGTGCGCCCCCGGGAACTCGACGGCCGGCTCGTGCCGGCGAGACGGATGGTGCCCGACGAGTCCGTGGCCTTCCAGGACCGCGCCCCGGACCGCGAACTGCGCTTCCGGATGACCGGCAGCATGGAGAAGTTCGACTGGTCCTTCGACCACCGGCCCTACGACATCGAACAGCGCTTCCCGATCGAGGAAGGGGAACGGGTCCGCGTGACCCTCGCCAACGCCACCGACATGTGGCACCCGATGCACCTGCACGGCCACACCTTCGCCCTCGCCGGCATCGACTCGGCCGGAGCCCGCAAGGACACCGCGCTGGTGCTGCCGCACCGCAAACTCGTCATCGACTTCAACGCCGACAACCCGGGACTGTGGATGCTCCACTGCCACAACCAGTACCACGCCGAGTCCGGCATGATGACCATCCTCGGCTACCGGAAGTGAACGGCGAGCGGGCGGCCACGTGACCACGTGGCCCCGGCCGTCAGCGGGGTCCGCGTGCCCGCCCGCTCGTGCTGGCGCGGACGCGGAGCTCCACCGGGACGACCGTCAGCGGGGGCGGCGGTGTCTCCGGCGCCTCGATGCGGTTCAGCAGGACGCGCAGGGAGCGGGTGCCGATCTCCGAGAAGTCCGTGCGGACGGTGGTCAGGGGCGGCAGGAAGTGGGCGGCCTCCGGGATGTCGTCGTAGCCGACCACGCTGACGTCGCCGGGGACGCTGCGGCCCGCCTCGTGCAGGGCCCGCAGAACCCCCAGGGCCATCTGGTCGTTCGACACGAATACGGCGGTGACCTGGGGGTTCTTCGCCAGTTCGCGTCCCCGTTCGTAGCCGGAGTCGGCGCTCCAGTCGCCGGTGAGGGGGGCGGGGACCTCGGCGCCGTGCGCCTCCAGGACGGCCCGCCAGCCGTCCGCGCGGCGGTCCGCCGACGTCCAGCCGGACGGGCCCGCCACGTGCCAGACCGTGGCGTGGCCGAGGGCGAGGAGGTGTCCGGTCGCCTTGCGGGCGCCGGAGACGGCGTCCGAGGTGACCACGGGAGTGCCGTCGCCGAGGTCGTTGTCCAGGACGACGAGCGGGGTGTCCAGGCGGGCCTCGGCCAGCCCCCTCGCCACCCACAGCTGCGGCGCGATCGCGATCACGCCGTCCGCGCCCTCCGCCGACAGCCGGTCCGCCGCCCGGACGACCGTGTCGCGGTCGGCCGTGTCCAGGGCGATCGAACTGACCAGGTAACCGGCCTCCTGCGCCGCCGTGTTGACGGCCGTCAGGGTCGAGGCGGGGCCGTACCGGGCCGCGTCGAAGGAGATCACTCCGAGCATCCGGGTGCGGCCGCTGGCCAGCGAGCGGGCGCTGCGGCTCGGGCGGTAGCCGAGCGTGCGCATCGCCGTGAGGACCGCCTCGCGGGTCTCCGGCCGGACGGCCGGGTGGTCGTTCAGCACCCGCGAGACCGTCTGCTTGGAGACGCCGGCCAGCTTCGCCACGTCTCCCATCACGGGACGCGCGCCCGCGAAGTTGCGCCGGCTGCGTCCCGGGCCTTGTCCCTTGCCCGCGCCCTTGCCGGGTTCCTGTTCCTGTCCCTGTTCCTGTCCCTGTCCCTGTTCCTGTCCCTGTTCCTTGCCGTTGCCCTTGCCGGGTTCCTGTCCCTTGTCGGCTTGGCCGCCGCCACCGTCGTCGTCGGCAGCTGCCGCAGCCGCAGCCGCTGCCGCAACCGCAGCGACGATTGCGCCGGGGTCGGCGTCGGGGGTGGTCATCGAGGGCTCTTTCTTCTTCAGCGGGGGCCGGTTCTTCTTCGGCAGGGGACCGGCCCTGCGCCGCCCCGGTTACGGCAGACCACAGGATAGGCCGGGTGGGGCGGGCGGGGCGGGGGTCGGAGGGGGCGGCGGCCGTCTCCGGGGGGTCACTCTTTCCGGTGGCCGAGGTCGGGGGTGTCCGTGAGGTGGGCTCGGGGGGCGGTGGTGGCGTGGAGTTCGAGGAGGAGCAGGTCGTTGGTGCCGGGGCGCAGGACGGGGGCGGGGACGTAGAGCGTGCGCTGGGGGCCGCGGTTCCAGTAGCGGCCGAGGGGGAAGCCGTTGATCCACGCCTGGCCCTTGGTCCAGCCGGGGAGGGACAGGAAGGTGTCGGCGGGGGTCGTGACGTCGAACGTGCCGTGGTGGAAGGCGGGTTCGGCGAGGGCGGACGCCGGGGTGGGGGTGGGCGGGAGGGTGTCCGGGGCGGGTGCGTCGTCCAGGGGGAGCGGGTGGCAGGACCAGCCGTGCAGGGGTGTGCCGTCGAAGGTGACCGGGCCCGACAGGCCCTTGTGGGTGCCGATGCGGGGGCCGTAGTTGACCCGGCCCATGTTCTCGACGAGGACGTCCAGGACAGCACCCGGGCGGGGGCTGCGGACGGGGAGGGTCTCCTCGTGGCGCTCGCGTTCGACGACGCCCGCGGGAGCGCCGTCCAGGAAGACCTGGGCGCGGTCGCCCACGCCGCCGGTGAAGTGCAGCAGACCGGCCCCTTCCACCGGAACGGTCGTGCGGTAGAGGACGTATCCGGCACGAAGTCCCAGGACGTCGGCGGAGACGGGGTCCGGGGCGTGGGTGGGGTGTTCGGTGAGGAAGGGGTACGGGGCGTCGGCCGGGCCGTCGGGGGGCGGGAGGAGCGGTGCGCGGCGGGTCAGCTCCACCGTGGTCGGCGGGAGCTTCGGGGAGGGGGCGGGCACCGGTTCGTCCGGGACCGGGGCGTGGCGGGCGATCACCTCCCGGAAGGCGTGGTACTTCGGACCCGGGTCGCCGCTCTCGGTGAGCGGGGCGTCGTAGTCGTACGACGTGACGGTGGGCACGTAGGCGTGGTGGTGGTCGGCGCCGTTGGTGAAGCCGAAGTTGGTGCCGCCGTGGAACATGTAGACGTTGACGGAGGCGCCGGCGGCGAGCAGGCGGTCCAGGTCGGCGGCCGCGTCGGCGGCGTCCCGGCCGTGGTGCGGGCCGCCCCAGTGGTCGAACCAGCCGATCCAGAACTCGGCGCACATCAGCGGGCCTTCGGGCTGGTGCTCGCGCAGGCGCGCCAGGGAGCGGTCGACGCGGCTGCCGAAGGTGGCCGTGGTGAGCACGCCGGGGAGGCCGCCCTTGGCGAAGTGCGTCGGGTCGGCCTGGTCGCAGGTGAAGAGGAGTTCCTCCACGCCGCGGGCGCGGAAGGCGTCCTCCAGGTGCTTGAGGTAGGCGGTGTCGTCGCCGTAGGCGCCGTACTCGTTCTCCACCTGTACGGCGATCACGGGGCCGCCGGACGCGGCCATGTGCGGCAGGAGCGGGGGGAGGAGGAGGTCGAGGTAGCGGTCCACCGCGTCCGTGAAGCGGGGGTCGCTGCTGCGCAGGCGGATGTCCGGGTCCGCGGTGAGCCAGTGGGGCAGGCCGCCGCCGTCCCACTCGGCGCAGATGAACGGGCCGGGGCGGAGCAGGACGTGCAGGCCCTCGGAGGCGGCCAGGCGGAGGAATCGGGGGAGGTCGAGGAGGCCGTCGAGGGCGAGGGTGCCGGGTTCGGGCTGGTGGAGGTTCCAGGGGATGTACGTCTCCACCGTGTTCAGGCCCATGAGGCGGGCCTTGCGCAGGCGGTCGGGCCACTGGTCGGGGTGGACGCGGAAGTAGTGCAGGGCGCCGGAGATGATCCTCAGGGGCCGGCCGTGGAGGAGGAAGCCGTCCTGGGTGGTGGTGAGGGCGGGCATGGCGGGCCTTTCCTTCGCGGGTGGGTTCGGGGGCTGCCTGCTGGGTGGGGTCCGGGGGCTTGGGGGCTGGGGAGGGAGGTGCGGAGATACCTGGACGCGCCAGGGCTCACTGCCCGACCCGGTGCCGGGGGTGCGGGAGCGTCGGGCACCCGCGGCTCGCTACGGGCCTGCCGAGCGGGTCACCCGGGTCAGCCACAGTGTGGCGGCCAGGCAGGTGGCCGAGAGGGTGGCGAGCAGGAGGGGTACGGCCTGGGTGCCGGACCACTCGATGACCTTGCCGAGGGCCGGGCCGGCCGCCACGCCGCCCACCATGGACGCCGCGATGACGACGGCGCCGGCCCGGCGGGCCCGGGGGGCCGCCCGGTGCAGCCAGGGGAGGCCGGTGGGGAAGATCGGCGCGATGAAGAGGCCGACACCCGCGTAGGCGTAGGGCGCCAGGGCGGGTACGGCGGCCAGGAGGAGGCAGACGGTCATGCCGGCGCAGGAGACGGTGATGATGGCCGGCGCCGAGAAGCGCAGGGCCAGCGGGGCGACCAGGAAGCGGCCGGCGGTCATCATCAGCCAGTAGACGGAGGTGGCGGTGGCGGCGATGCCGGCGCCGTAGCCGACGGCTTCCAGGTGGGTGGGTTCCCAGCCGCCGACACCGGCCTCGATGCCGACGTGCAGGACGTAGAGGGCGACGAAGACGGCCAGGACGGAGGCCAGGCTGCGGGCCAGTGCCGGGGAACCGGGGGTGGCCGCGGGCTCGGCGTCGGCGTCGGCCTCGCCCGGTCGGGGGGCTCGGTCGCGTACGCCCTTCAGGCACAGCAGCAGGGGCAGGTTGGCCAGGGCGAAGCCCAGGAAGACCGCCTCGTGTCGGTCGGCGCCGACCGCGCCGATCAGGGCCGGGCCGAGGATCGCGCCGACGCCGAAGTGGGCGTTGAGGATGTTGAGCAGCGCGGCGGACCGGTGGCCGAAGCCGACGGCGAACAGCTGGTTCAGGCCGTAGTCGATGCCGCCGAAGCCGAGGCCCGCGAGGAGGGCGGCGGTGAGGGCGAGAGGCCAGGCGGGCGCGAGCGCGAAGCCCGCCGCGCCGAGCGCCATCAGCAGGTAGGAGGCGCCGAGGATGCGGCGGTTGCCGGTCCGGCCGTACAGGCGGTCGAAGAGCAGGACGCCGACGACCCCGCCGATGAAGTGGGCGCTCAGGGCGAGACCGGCGGCCGAGGGCGTGAGGCCGAACTCCTCGCGCAGGGTCGGGATCGCGGGACCGTAGAAGGCCTGGAGGGCGCCGATGAGGACGAAGCCGGCACAGGACGCGACGACGGCGGTGGGGGTGAAGGCCGGGGTGGTGGTGGCGGGGGCGCGACGCTGTGTCGTCCGGTCGGTCACGCGGGCTCCAGGAGAAGGCCCACGGCGGCGTGGGCGGCCAATGACGAACTCCGACGCTTGGCGATGTTACCGGTAACATTCGGGCCGTCAAGATCTCCCGCGCAAGGAACGAACGAAGGGCGGCGGCGCGCCTGACGGATCGTCACGTATTCATGGCCGACCGGTCGCCACGTCGCGCGGCGGCCCGTACGGAGGATCCCCACGCCTGTCGCAGGGGCAGGACCGACCGGACACATTCCGTGACGGTGAAGCGGGGAATCTCCACCCGGGAGCGGTATCGGCAGGTGTCGTGACGGCCACGGATCGGTTGCGACAAGTGACCGGTGGCGTAGGAGAGTCGGGGGTGCGGAAGCATGCCGGGCATGGGACGGGAGAGGTACGTCGACTTCCTGCGGGCGTGGGCGATCCTGCTGGTGGTGCTCGGGCACTGGCTGATCACCGGGCTGGAGCGGCATCCGGACGGGACGATCGGCGCGCCGGAGCTGCTGGCGGCGGTCCCGTGGACGCGGTGGCTGACGCTGGGCTTCCAGATCATGCCGCTGTTCTTCCTCGCCGGAGGGCACGCGGCGGCGGGGTCCTGGGCGCGGGCGCGGGCCGGCGGGGGGACCGCCGCCGGATGGGTCGGGCGGCGGGCGGTACGGCTGCTGCTGCCGGCCGGTGTCTACAGCGGGCTCGTCCTGGTGGCCGTCGGGGTGTGCTCGGCGCTCGGCGTGGACCCGGTCACGCTGGCGCTGGTGGGGTGGGCGATGGCCATGCAGTTCTGGTTCCTGCCGGTCTACCTGCTGCTCAGCGCGCTGACCCCGGCACTGCACGCCCTGCACCGGCGGTGGCGGCTGCGCGCCCCGGCGGGGATGGCCGCCGCCGCCCTCCTCGTCGGCGTCCTGGACGTGGCGGCGGACGCGCCGTACATCGGGGCGCTCGACTACGTGCTCGTGTGGGGCGTGGTCTACCAGCTGGGCTTCTGCTGGCGGGACGGCCGGCTGGGCGGGCGACGGTCGCTGCCGCTCGCCCTCGCGGTGGGCGGTGGGGCCGGGTTCGCCGCGCTGGTGGGATTCGGGCCCTACCCGGTCAGCCTGATCCTGGTGACCGGCCAGGAGCCCAGCAACACGGACCCTCCGTCGGCGGCCATGCTGGCGTGGGCGGTGGCGCAGGTCGGGGCGTGTCTGCTCGTGGCGCCCGCGGTGCGGCGGCTGCTGGAGCGGGAGCGGGTGTGGCGCGCGGTGCGGGGTCTGGGGGCCGTCAGCATGACCCTCTACCTGTGGCACATGCTGCCGGTGCTCGTGGTCGCCGCGGCCTTCTACCTGACCGGCCTCGCCCCCGAGCCCGGCTACGGGTCGGCGGCCTGGTGGGGGATGCGGGTGCCGTGGCTGCTGGTGCTCGCGGTCGTCCTGGTGGGTGTCGTACGGGCGTTGCGGCCGCTGGAGCGGGCGTTGTCGGCATGGGCGGGGCGGGTGAGGGTCGAGGCCGGGCTGCGGGGAGCGCGGGCGTGGCGGATGTGGGCCGGTGTGGGGGTGAGCGCGGGAGCGCTGGCGTTCTTCGCCGGGCACGGGTTCACCGACGGCGGCCGGTTTCCCGTCGCGGCCGCGGTGGGGCTGGCGGTGGGGGCGGGGCTGCTGCTGTTCGGGGGACGGGCGGGCGGGGGCCCGCCGGCCTCTCCGGGGGACGCGGGTGGGGCAACCGCGGCCGAGGGGCCTGGAGACGGACGTCAGGTGGAGGAAGCCGCCTGAACTCGGCCGGCAGCCGACGCCATGGCCTGCCCCCGCTCACGCGGTCGGGCAAGGTCCGGCCGGTGTCTCGTCCGGGAGGACCGGGTCAAGAGGACCGGGTCAAGTTGACACCATCCACGCGCCGAGGTCAGGCCGAGCGCCTGCGGCCGGCCGTCTTCTTCTCCGCCGTCTTCCCCGCCGCAGCCTTCTCCGGCGCTGCCTTCGCCGCCGCCGTCTTGTCCGCCGCCGTCTTGTCCGCCGCCTTGTCCGCCGTCTTCTTCCCGGTGGTCTTCGCCGTCGTCTTCTTCGCGGCCGCGCCCCGGCCGGACGCCGTGCTCTTCGCGGTGCTCTTCGTCGCGCCCTTGGCCGTGCTCGCGGTGCTCTTGGCGGCCGTCGACTTCCTCGTCGAGGAGGAGGCGGTCTTCCTCGCGGTCGACGTCGACTTCTTGCCGCCCGTCTCCTTCGGTGCCGTACGGGCCGGCTGCCGCTGCGGTAGGCGTCTGACCTCCGCCTGCTCCGGTTCCGCCGTCGGCTCCGGTTGCGCCGCGGGCTCCTCGCCGCGCGACTCCTTCGCCGCCCGCACGCTCTTCTCCAGGGCCGCCATCAGGTCCAGCACCTTGCCGCCGGCCTCGGGCGCGGCGGTCTCCGGGGGCGTCTCGCCGGCCGCCTTCGCGGCGACGACCTCCTCCACGGCCTCGCGGTACTCGTCGTGCAGGTCGTCGAGGTCGACCTCGCCGAGGGTGTCCATCAGGGCGTCGGCGAGGTCGAGTTCCTTGTCGCGGACGCTGACGGAGGTGTCCGGGGCGACGCCCTCGGGGGCGCGCACCTCGTCCGGCCAGAGCAGGCCGTGCATCGCGATCGCGTCGCCGACCACGCGGAGCATGCCCAGCCGCTCCCGCCCACGCAGCGCGTACTTGGCGATGGCGACCTTGTTGCTGCGCTTCAGCGCCTCCCGCAACAGGGTGTACGGCTTCGCCGCCGGGGCGCCCCCCGCCTGGAGGTAGTACGCGGCGTCCATCTGGAGCGGGTCGATGCGGTCGGCCGGCACGAAGGCGACGATCTCGATCGTCTTCGCGGTGGGCAACGGCAGGTGGGACAGGTCCTCGTCGGTGATCGGGACGATCGTGCCGTCGGCGTCCTCGTACCCCTTGCCGATCTCCGCCTGGCTCACCTCGCGGTCCTCCAGCTCGCACACCTTGCGGTAGCGGATGCGGCCGCCGTCCTCGGTGTGGATCTGGCGGAAGGAGATGGAGTGGCTCTCGGTGGCGTTCACCAGCTTGATCGGGATGCTGACGAGGCCGAAGGAGATCGCACCGTTCCATATGGATCGCACGTGCGGCACCTTTCCCGGCATTCGGCGTTCGGCGTTCGGCGTTCGGCGTTCGGCATTCGGCGTTCGGCATTCGATGACGAATGCGATACGAGAGAAAATTTCCGGCGATTCGTGTGATTCTCATCGTATGACGCCGATTACCGAGGTGGAGGGGCGGCGGCTCGCGCTGAGCAATCTGGAGAAGGTGCTGTATCCGGCGACCGGCTTCACCAAGGGCGAGACGCTGCACTACTACGCGACGGTCGCGGACGCCCTGCTGCCCCATCTGCGGGACCGGCCGCTGTCCTTCCTGCGCTACCCGGACGGGCCGGACGGACAGCTCTTCTTCGCCAAGAACGTGCCGCCCGGCACGCCCGGGTGGGTGACCACCGCCGAGGTGCCGCGGGCGGACGGGCCCTCCCGGATGGTGCTCGTGCAGGACCTGGCCAGCCTGATGTGGGCGGCGAACCTGGTCACCGAGTTCCATACGCCCCAGTGGGTGATCCGGAACGCCGAGGAGGCCGACCGGCTCGTCCTCGACCTCGACCCCGGCGCGCCCGCGACCGTCGTCGAGTGCTGCGAGGTCGCGCTGTGGCTGCGGGAGCGGCTGGCGGCGGACGGGATCACCACGTACGCCAAGACCTCCGGGGCGAAGGGGCTGCACCTGCTGGCGGCGGTGCGCGGGGCGTCCTCCGAACGGGTCACGGACTACGCCAAACGGCTCGCGGTCGAGGCGGAGCGGACCATGCCCCGCCTGGTCGTCCACCGGATGACACGCAGCCTCCGCCCGGGCAAGGTCTTCGTCGACTGGAGCCAGAACGCGGCGCGCAAGACCACCGCCACGCCCTACACCCTGCGGGCCCGGCCGGAGCCCACGGTGTCGGCGCCCGTGACCTGGGAGGAGGTCGAGGAGTGCGGGGCGCCGGAGCGGTTGGCGTTCCGCGCGGAGGACGTGATCGCGCGCGTCCACGCCCACGGAGACCTGCTCGACCAGTTGTTCGACGACAGTGCAGCCGGCGAGGTGCCCTGAGCGTTCCGGTCAGCGGCCCCGGCCGGTACCGGCGAGGCACGCCCTCATGGCGGCGACCAGGCCGGCCATCACACCGGCGAAGCCGCCGCCCACCCCTCCCGGGAAAAGCCGCCCCACCCCCGCGGCCAAGCCGCCCACCAGACCGGCAGACCGGCAGACCGGGCGACCGAGGGACCGGGAGACCGGCGAAGCCGCCCACCCCTCCGGAGAAGCCCTCCCATCCCAGCGGCCAAGCCGCCCATCACACCGGCAGACCGGCGAAGCCGTCCCATCCCCACGGCCAAGCCGCCCATCACACCGGCCACGGTTCCCGGCACCTCCGTCAGCCGGCGGCGCTCCACGTCCCGCGGTCGCGGGCCATGGCGTGCAGACCCTCCACGTCGGCCGGCTTCAGTACGCCGCCCGCGCGCGCCAGCGCGGCCAGCTCCGTGTCCCGCAGGACGCGGACCTCGCGCGGCGGCGCGGTGATCCGGACGTCCGCCGGGGCCACCAGGGCGAGGACCGGACGGACCTCGGCGGTCAGGACGTAGGAGGCGCGGTCCGCGTCGGCGCGGACGCGGCGCAGCAGGGGGGACGGGTCGTGGCGGCCCAGGGCGACCTCCGGGTCGGCCACCAGGACCCGCTGCCGGCGGGCGTACAGCGCGTGGACGGCGAACAGGCCGCCGGGGCCGATGGCCAGGTGGTGGATGCGGTCGCCGCCGGGCAGCGGGAGGGAGTGCAGGGTGTGCCAGCCGGCGCCGTCGAGCCGGTCCAGGACCTCGCCGACGGCCTGCTCGGCCGCGAGCGCGCGGCGGCGCGGGTCGGGGCGCAGCCGGTGCGCGGGGCCGGGGTCGCGCTCCAGGGCGACCAGGAGGGCCTCGCCGGGGCGGTTGGGGGCCAGGTCGTCGTCCGGGTGGAGGGCGAGGCGGGCCAGCTCCGCGGGGGTGGGCACCGGGGGCGGGCCGACGGTGACGGGGCCGGTCAGGAAGGGGCCGAGGGCTTCCAGGACGTCGGCCCTGCGGTCGTCGGCGAGGACGTTGACCCGGCCGGCCTCCCGGTCGTACCAGGCGATGTTCCGGCCGTCGGTCAGGCAGACGTAGAGCCGTTCCTGGCCGTGGCGCCAGGTCGGTACGACGCGCAGTCCGGTCATGCACCATCACCCCTATGACCATGGGAACAGGTGGGGCGCTCCAGGGGCAAGAAGGCGGTTGCCCGGGGGGAGAGCTGGGAATGCCTCAGGGACGTGGTGGGGGAGGCGCCGTTGCGGACCCGCAGGAAGCAACCCGACGTACCGGCTCCGGACGCTCCGTGGAACGAGATCACGCCCGGTCTGTGGATGGGCGGCCATGAGTTCCGCGGTCGCACCGGGCAGCGGGAGTTCGCCGTCGTCCGGGACGAGTTCGATCTGGTCCAGACCCTGTTGCGGGTGCCGGGGCACGGGCCCGACCGGGGTGTCCGGCACCAGGTGTGGCCGATCCCCGACGGGCCGCTGGACGGCACCCAGCTCGCGGGCGTGATACGGCTGGCCCAGGCGGCGGGCGAGGCGCTCGACGAGGGGCGCACGGTCCTGGTCCGCTGCTGGCACGGCTACAACCGCTCGGGGCTGGTCGTCGCCCACACGCTGGTCCGCCGGGGCCTCTCGGCGGAGGAGGCGATCCGGCTGATCCGGTCGCGGCGCTCGCCCTGGGCCCTGCACAACGAGCTGTTCGTCGACTACCTGAGGGCGGGCCTGCCGACGGCCCGGCTGCTGGAGGAGCTGACCGAGTAATCGTTTCTCCCCGCACGCCCCCCGATGGCCCAGTGCGGCAGGCGCCCCGCACGCGTCGCACCTAACGTGGCGAACAGTCAGATCGGTTCCGTGTGCGCCCGCGTGGAGGTGACCATGCGCCCGGGCCCGCCGCCCGCACCCGCCCGGCCATGCCCGCCCACCCCCCGGAACCCGGGAGCCGCGCGGCACACTCACACCGAGACCCACACCAAGGCTCACAAGGAGCCTCATTTGGGTAGGTTCCGGACATGACGCGAGCCGGAGCCGAAGCCATCGCCAGGGCGGTCGAGACGCCGGCGCCCGCCGCGCGCCTCCCCCGGCGCCGCGGCATCGAACTCTCCCTCATCCTCCTGGCCGTCCTGCTGTCGGTGTACGGGTACTGCGCCGTCGGGATCGCCCGGAGCGGCACCGTCCCGCCCGGGGCCGCCGGCTACGGCGCCGGACTCGGCGTGCTCGCGCTCCTGGCGCACCTGGCGGTACGGCTGCGCGCCCCGTACGCCGACCCCCTGCTGCTGCCCATCGCGGTGCTGCTCAACGGGATCGGACTGGTGCTGATCTACCGGCTGGACCTGGAGACCCCCGACGACCGGGCGGCGCCCACCCAGCTGGTCTGGTCCGCGCTGGGCGTGTCCCTGTTCGCCTTCGTGGTGGCCGCGCTGCGCGACCACCGGCTGCTCCAGCGGTACGCGTACGTCAGCGTGGTCGGCGCGCTCGGCCTGCTGGCGCTGCCGATCCTCTTCCCGGCGGTCAACGGCGCCCGCATCTGGATCCGCGTCGCGGGCTTCTCCATCCAGCCGGGCGAGTTCGCGAAGGTGCTGCTCGCCGTGTTCTTCGCCGCGTACCTGGCGGCCAACCGCACGGCGCTGGCGCACGCGGGCCGGAAGATCTGGTGGATGCAGCTGCCCACCGGCCGCGTCCTCGGTCCGATCGTCGCGATCTGGCTGCTCAGCGTCGGTGTCCTGATCCTCGAACGCGACCTCGGCACCTCGCTGCTCTTCTTCGGCCTGTTCGTCGTCATGCTCTACGTCGCCACCGGCCGCACCGGCTGGATCACGGTCGGGCTGCTGCTGGCCTCGCTCGGCGCGGTCGCCGTCGGCCGGCTGGAGCCGCACGTGCACAGCCGGATCGAGGACTGGCTGCACCCGTTCGCGTCGATCGAGGCAGGCCAGGGCCCCAACCAGCTCGCCCAGTCGCTGTTCTCGTTCGCGGCCGGCGGCATGCTCGGCACCGGCCTGGGCCTCGGCCACTCCGTCCTGATCGGCTTCGCCACGAAGTCCGACTTCATCCTGGCGACGGCCGGCGAGGAACTGGGCCTGGCCGGCCTCTCCGCCCTCTTCCTCCTGTACGGCCTGCTGGTGGAGCGCGGCTACCGGGCCGGCCTCGCCCTGCGCGACCCCTTCGGCCGGCTCCTCGCGATCGGCCTCGCCTCGATCGTGGCGCTCCAGGTCTTCGTGATCGCCGGCGGGGTGACCGGGCTGATCCCGCTGACCGGCATGGCGATGCCGTTCCTGGCCCAGGGCGGCTCGTCGGTCGTCACCAACTGGGCGATCGTGGCGCTGCTGATCAGGGTCAGCGACTCGGCACGGCGGCAGTACGACGGACAGGCGGCACCGTGAGCCGCCACATCCGGCACGCCGCCGTCTTCTGCGTCCTGCTCCTGGTGGCCCTCCTCGTCAACGCGGCCCGCGTCCAGGTCGTCCGGTCCACCTCCTACGAGGACAACCCGGCCAACCGGCGCGCCTCCATCGCCCGTTACGGCCAGCCCCGCGGCGACATCCTGGTCGGCGGCGAGCCGGTCACCGGCTCCTGGGACACCGGGGAGCAGCTGCGGTACGAACGGACCTACACGAACGGGCCGTTGTGGGCGCCGGTGACCGGGTTCGCCTCGCAGGTGTACGGGACGACGTTCCTGGAGCACACCGAGGACGGCGTCCTCTCCGGCGCGGACCCGCTGCTGCGGCCGTTCCCGCTGTGGAACGACGTCACCCGGTCGCGGCCCGCCGGCGGGAACGTCGTGACGACCCTGAACGCGGGGGCGCAGCGGGCGGCGTACCAGGGGCTGGCCGGGCGCAAGGGCGCGGTGGCGGCGGTGGAGCCGGCGACGGGACGGATCCTGGCGCTGTTCTCGGCGCCGTCGTACGACCCGGCCGTGCTGTCGGGCAACGGGCCCGCGGTGGAACGGGAGTGGACGCGACTGAACGCCGACCCGGACCGGCCGATGCTGAACCGGGCGGTGCGGCAGACGTATCCGCCGGGGTCGACGTTCAAGGTGGTGACCGCGGCGGCGGCGCTGGACGCGGGTGTGATCCGGGACCTCGACGCGCCGACCGACTCCCCCGCCCCCTACACCCTGCCCGGGACGACGACCCGGCTGGCGAACGCGTCCAGAGGGTGCGAGGACGCCTCGCTGCGGGACGCGTTCATGTGGTCGTGCAACACGGTGTTCGCGAAGCTGGGCGTGGATGTGGGGGTGGCGAACATGGCGGCCACGGCGGAGGCGTTCGGGTTCGACGCGCCCGGGAGCACCTCCTCCGGGGGAGTGCGCATCCCGTTCTCCGTGGCGCCGAGCACGTTCGACACCTCGGTGGACCGGGCGCAGCTGGCGCTGTCCTCGATCGGGCAGTACAACACGCGGGCCACTCCGCTCCAGATGGCGATGGTCGCGGCGGCCGTCGCCAACGGGGGGCAGCTGCGGACGCCGTACCTGGTGGAACGGACCACCCGGCGGGGCGGGACGACGGTCGCCACGGCCGGGTCGCGCCCGGCCCGGCAGGTGATGTACCCGTCGACCGCGCGGCGGCTGCGGCAGCTGATGACGGACGTGGTGCGGGAGGGCACCGGCACGAACGCCGCGATCCCCGGGGCGACCGTCGGCGGCAAGACCGGCACCGCTCAGCACGGCATCGGCAACGCGGGCACGCCGTACGCCTGGTTCGTGTCCTGGGCGCAGGGCCACCGGGACCTGGAGCCGAAGGTGGCGGTCGCGGTGGTGGTGGAGGACTCGGCGGCGAACCGGCGGGACATCACCGGCGGCGGGCTGGCGGCGCCGATCGCGCGGGCGGTGATGGAGGCGGTGCTCACCTCGTGAGACGGGGGGTTCCGGACCGGACAGGTGCGTCCTACCGTTCGGTCATGACCGACGCCACCGCATTCGAACTCGCCCAAGTCAACCTCGCCCGGCTCAAGTTCCCGCTGGACTCCCCCGAACTGAAGGACTTCGTCGACGCCCTCGACCCCGTCAACGCCGACGCGGACGCGGCGGCCGGCTTCGTGTGGCGGCTCCAGTCGGACGAGGGCAACGCGACCGACATCGCGGTCTTCGGCGACGACTGGCTGATCGTCAACATGTCGGTGTGGCGGGACACGGACGCCCTGACCGCCTACATGTACCAGGGGCAGCACCGCGAGATGCTCTCCCGGCGGCGGGAGTGGTTCGAGCGGGTCCAGGAGGCGATGACGACCCTGTGGTGGGTCCCGGCCGGCCACCGCCCGACGGTCGCGGAGGCGGAGGCCCGCCTGCTGCACCTGCGCGCGCACGGCCCGACACCGTACGCCTTCACCCTGCGCACGTCGTTCCCGGCCCAGGGGGCGCGGCCGGTCGCGTTCGAGGTGCCGGAGGGGCTGGGCTGCTCGGCCCAGTAGTCCGCCCACCGGCGCCGGCGCCGGTGCCGCCCATCTGTGCCGGCGCCGGCACCGGTGCCGCTCAGCGGTACCGGCACCCGGCGCCTTCCCGGCGGTCATCGGCCGCGTGGGGCGACGCCCGTCGGATCCACCGGTTCGGGATAGCCGCCCGTTGCCGCGCGTTCGAACGGGGTAGACGACGGGTCAACAAGTCGTGCGCGGGGGATTGACGGTCTTGCTGACAAGCAGTCTCATAAGAGCCATGACGACCCTCACGGAAGCCGACGCGCTCGACGGGCTGCGCGATGCGCTCGGGCTGCTCAAGGACCGGGAGCAGGTGGCCGAGCGGCTCCTCGCCTCCTCCGCCAAGCACTCGTTCGACCCGGACAAGGAGCTGGACTGGGACGCGCCCTTCGAGGAGGGCAAGTGGTTCTGGCCGCCGGAGCTGGTGTCGCTGTACGACACGCCGATGTGGAAGCGGATGAGCGAGGAGCAGCGGATCCTGCTCTCCCAGCACGAGGCGGCCGCGCTCGCCTCGCTCGGCATCTGGTTCGAGATCATCCTGATGCAGCTGCTGTGCCGGCACATCTACGACAAGTCGGCCACGAGCGCGCACGTGCGGTACGCGCTCACCGAGATCGAGGACGAGTGCCGGCACTCGAAGATGTTCGCCCGGCTGATCGCGCAGGGCGGCACCCCCTGGTACCCGGTGAGCCGTGTCCACCAGAACCTCGGCCGCCTGTTCAAGACGATCTCCACCACGCCCGGGTCGTTCACCGCGACCCTGCTCGGCGAGGAGGTCCTCGACTGGATGCAGCGGCTGACCTTCCCCGACGAGCGGGTCCAGACCCTGATCCGGGGCGTCACCCGCATCCACGTGGTGGAGGAGGCCCGGCACGTGCGGTACGCCCGTGAGGAGCTGCGCCGCCAGATGATGACCGCGCCCAGGTGGTCCCAGGAGTTCACGCGCGTGACCTCCGGGGAGTTCGCCCGCGTGTTCTCCGTCGCCTTCGTCAACCCCGAGGTCTACACCAACGTCGGCCTGGACAAGCGGGTGGCGATGGCCCAGGTCAAGGCCAGCGGCCACCGCCGCGAGGTGATGCAGAACGGGGCGAGGAAGCTGACCGACTTCCTGGACGACATCGGCGTGCTGCGCGGCGTGGGACGGCAGCTGTGGCGGTCGTCCGGACTGCTGGCCTGACCTCGCCTTCATGGCCACCTGGCCGGGCGCCCGGCGGGGGCGGGCGATTACGCTGCACGTCATGACCCCCGCCGCCCCCGCCTACCGCAGGCTCAGCGTCGAGGAGCGCCGCAGTCAGCTGCTCGACGCCGCGCTCTCCCTCTTCGCGCACCGCGCCCCCGAGGACGTCTCCCTGGACGACGTGGCGGAGGCGGCCGGAGTCTCCCGGCCCCTGGTGTACCGGTACTTCCCCGGCGGCAAGCAGCAGCTCTACGAGGCCGCGCTGCGGTCCGCCGCCGAAGTGCTCCAGCACTGCTTCGACGAACCCCAGGACGGCCCCCTCCTCCCCCGCCTCGCCCGCGCCCTGGACCGCTACCTCACCTTCGTCGACCAGCACGACGCCGGCTTCAGCGCCCTCCTCCAGGGCGGCAGCGTCGTCGAGACCTCCCGTACGACCGCCCTGGTGGACGGCGTGCGGCGGGCCGCGGCCGAGCACATCTACAACCACCTCGGGGTGGCCGCCCCCGGCCCCCGGCTGCGGATGACCGTCCGGATGTGGATCACCGCCGTCGAGGCGGCCTCGCTCATCTGGCTCGACGAGGACAAGCAGCCGCCCGCCGAGGAGTTGCGGGACTGGCTGGTGGAGCAGTTCGTGGCCGTCCTGACGGTGACCGCGGCCCGGGACGCGCAGACCGCCGACGTGGTGCACGGTGCGCTCGCGGCGGGGACCTGATCGACACTGGTGCCGTGAAACGCGAAGACACCCCCTTCGAGGGCGGGCCCATGGACGGCCGCGTCCTCCCCGTGCTGCTGGGCCTCACCGGGCAGCCGCCGAAGACGTACCGCATCCCCGTCCCCGACGCTGCGGGCGGTCCGCCGACCGTCCTCGTCTACCGGCGGGTGCCCCGCGGGCACGGCGGCCGGCTCGGGCTGCCGCGCGGCTGGAAGTACGAGTACGACCCCGAGGGACGGGCGGGCGGCCGGCCGAGGTGGCCGTGGTCCAAGCCCGACACCGCCCCGGACGGCAAGCGGGGTGACGCCGACGGGTGAACCCGTTGGGCCGAACCGCGCAGGCCTGCCACGCGACCCGCCCGCGCACCCCTGATGCTCGCCCTGCGGGGTGGAGGGGCCGCCCCGCGGCGGAGGTGATGACGTGTCAGGAAGGATGTCCCGTCTGGCGGGAACGGTCTGCACGGCGGCACTGGCCGCGCAGACCCTGCTGATCCCCGAGGCCGCCACGGCCGTTCCCCGGCCCCCGGAGCCCGCCGAGCGGTCGGTGGCCGGTCTGCTGACGGACCTTCAGCGGCTGTACCGGGAGGCCGAGCAGGCCACCGAGGCCTACAACGCCACCGAGGAGAAACTGAAGGAACGGCGCGCCGAGGCCGACCGGCTCCGCGACGAACTGGCGAGGACCCGTCTGTCGCTGCTGGACAGCCGGGGCGCCGCCGGACGCCTGGCCCGGCAGCAGTACCAGAACACCACCGACATCTCCCCCTACGTACGGCTGCTGCTGGCCCGCGATCCGCAGCACGCCCTCGACCAGGGGCATGTGATCGGCCAGTTGGCGCGGGAGCGGGCCGAGACGGTGGGGCGGCTGGAGGGCAGCGAACGCAAGGCCGACGGACTGGCCCGCCGGGCGCGCGCGGCCCTCGACGCCCAGCTCACCCTCACCGAACGCCGGAAGAAGGAACGCGACGACGTGCGCCGCCGCCTGGACGCCGTGGAGAAGCTGCTCGCCTCCCTCACCGCCGGCCAGCTCACCGCCCTCGCCGAGCTGGAGCGCGACGGCGTCGCCAAGGCCCAGGAGACGCTCATGGCGTCGGGCGCGCTGAGCGACGACCGCAACCCCTCGGAGGAGGGCGGCCGCGCGGTGCGCTACGCCGTGCGGCAGCTCGGCAAGCCGTACGAGTGGGGCGCGGAGGGCCCGGCGTCCTACGACTGCTCGGGCCTGACGTCCGAGGCGTGGCGGGCCGCCGGGGCACCGATCCCCCGCACCAGCCAGGAGCAGTGGGCACGGCTGCCCAGGGTCCCGCTGGACGAGCTGCGCCCCGGCGACCTGGTGATCTACTTCCCCGAGGCCACGCACGTGGCGATGTACCTGGGCAAGGGCCGCGTGGTCCAGGCCCCGCGCCCCGGCGGCCACGTCAAGGTCTCCCCCCTCGCCGCCGCCCCGGTCCTGGGAGCAGTACGCCCCGACGCCCGCCCGGGGGCCGGACAACCCGACGCCCACCCGGAGACGGGGTCCGCCCCACCCGACACCCCACCGGCAACGTCAGCGGTGCCACCCGACGGCCGCTCGGAGCCAGAGCCCACACCACCCGACGACCGCCCGGAGACAGAGCCCACACCATCCGGAGGCCGACCGGAGACAGAGCCCACACCTCCCGACGGCCGACCGGAGGCCGGTCCCGTGCACCCCGGTGTCCGACCGGACACCGGGGCCGCCGCACGGCCCGACGGCCGACCGCCGATCCCGGCCGTCGGTCGCGACGGCCGACCGGAGGCGCTGTGACCCGACGGCCGCGGGCGGTGGCGGAGCTCCCCGCCGCCCTGGCGACGCGGGTGCGCGGACCGGGCCGGGGGGCGGCTGTCGACCGGCCCGGCGGCCGAGCAGCTGAGCAGCTGAGCGGCTGAGTGCAGCCGACATGCCGCCCTACGGCCGGAGACCCCGTCACCCGACGGTCGACGGTGATGGCGGAACTCCACGCCGCCCTGGCGACGCGGGCGCGCGGACCGGGCCGGGGGGCGGCTGTCGACCGGCCCGGCGGCCGAGCAGCTGAGCAGCCGAGCAGCCGAGCAGCCAAGTGCAGCCGACATGCCGCCCTACGGCCGGAGACCCCGTCACCCGACGGTCGACGGTGATGGCGAAGCTCCCCGCCGCCCTGGCGACGCGGGCGCGCGGACCGGGCCGGGGGGCGGCTGTCGACCGGCCCGGCGGCCGAGCGGCTGAGCAGCTGAGTGCAGCCGACATGCCGCCCTACGGCCGGAGACCCCGTCACCCGACGGTCGACGGTGATGGCGAAGCTCCACGCCGCCCTGGCGACGCGGGCGCGCGGACCGGGCCGGGGGCGGCTGTCGACCGACCCGGCGGCCGAGCAGCCGAGCAGCCGAGCAGCCAAGTGCAGCCGACATGCCGTCCTACGGCCGGAGACCCCGTCACCCGACGGTCGACGGTGGCGGCGGAGCTCTCCGGTCGCCCTCGCGACACGGTTTTGCACGCCAGGCCGGGGCGGCAGTCGACCGGCCGACGGCCGAGCAGCCAAGTGCAGCTGAGATGCCGCCCGACGGTCGGAGGGGGTGGCGGAACCCCCCGCCGCCCTGGCGGCAGGGGTTCGGCATGCCGGCCTAGCAGGGGTGGTCGACGACCGGGCCCAGCGGCCGCCCCGGGACGGCGGCCGAACGGCGGCAGTGGTCGAACGGCCCTGCGACCGACGACCGGGGTCGGCGGCCGAGGTCGGCGGGTCGGCGGCGGGGCCGGAGGGTCCGGCGGACGTCCGGCGGGTCGGTCGGCCCGCCGGGCCGGGACGGGCCGTCGGGCCGGGGCGGGCCGGCGCAGGCTTACGCGCCCGCTGCGCCCGAGACCTCCATCAGGTAGGCCTCGGTCTTCTTCGGGTCGTAGAAGAAGTTCTCGAAGTCCGCCGGGTTGTTGAACCCGTTGGCGAATCGATTCGCCACGGGCTGGAGCTGACCGGCCGCGCCGATGAGGTTGAGGATGTGCTCCGGCGGCGGGGCCAGCATCGCGTTGGTCCACTTGGTGACGTGCTGGGCGGTCTCCCAGTACCGGTCGAACGTCGCCTGCATCCACTCCTCGTCGAACTCCTTCTCGCCCCGCTCGAGGATCGAGGCGAGATAGGCGGCCGCGCACTTGGACGCCGAGTTGGAGCCCTGCCCGGTGATCGGGTCGTTGGCGACGACCACGTCGGCGACACCGAGCACCAGGCCGCCGCCGGGGAGGCGGCCGATCGGGTTGCGGACCGTGGGCGCGTACCGGCCGGCGAGGGTGCCGCCGGCGTCGGTCAGTTCGACCTCGGTGGCCCGCGCGTACTCCCAGGGCGTGAACTTCTCCATGAGTTCCAGGGTCAGGGAGAGGTGCTCCGCCGGGTCCTTGACGCCCTTGAAGACGTCGAGCGGACCGCCGGGTATGCCCTCCCAGAACAGGATGTCCGCGCGGCCGGAGAGGGTCAGCGTCGGCATGATGAACAGCTCGCCGACGCCGGGCACCAGGTTGCAGCGGACCGCGTCGAACTCCGGGTGCTCCGGGCGCGGGCCCAGACCGTGGACGTAGGACACCGCGAGGGCCCGCTGCGGCTCGCTGTAGGGGGAGCGGGACGCGTCGCGGCCGAACATCTGCACGAGTTCGCCCTTGCCCGCGGAGACCAGCACGAGGTCGTAGGCCCGGGCGAAGTAGTCGAGGTCGGAGACCGCCGCGCCGTGGATCACCAGCTGGCCGCCGCGCTGGGCGAACGTCTCCATCCAGCCGGCCATCTTCACCCGCTGGTCGACCGACTGGGCGTACCCGTCGAGCTTGCCGACCCAGTCGATCACGCGCTGGGTCGGGCCCGGGTCGTGCGAGCCGGGGGCCGCCACCGAGACGCCGGCACCCTCGATCCTCGGGGCCTGGGACTCCCAGAAGTTCAGCTGGAGGTCGCGCTCGTGCTGGAGGGCGGTGTGGAACATGCACTGCGTCGACATCACCCGGCCGGACCGGATCTCGTCCGCCGTCCGGTTGGACATCAGGGTGACCTCGTACCCGTGCGACTGGAGGCCGAGGGCGAGCTGAAGACCGGACTGACCGGCTCCGACGACGAGTATCTTCCGCATGCGGGGGTGTCTCCTAGGTGGCCCGGGGGGGCCTTACTCGGGGGTTTCGTCGAGCGCGTGGCCGACGAGGGCCAGGAGGGTCTCGATCACCGAGATCCGGCGGCGCGCATCCATGATCATTACAGGTATGTGCGGCGGAATCGTCAATGCCTCCCGCACGTCCTCCGGGTCGAACCGCTCGCTGTGGTCGAAGTGGTTGACGGCGACGACGTACGGCAGTCCGCAGCTCTCGAAGTAGTCCAGGGCCGGGAAGCAGTCCTTCAGACGGCGGGTGTCGGCGAGGACGACGGCGCCGATCGCACCGCGCACCAGGTCGTCCCACATGAACCAGAACCGCTGCTGGCCCGGCGTACCGAAGAGGTACAGCACCAGGTCGTCGTCGAGCGTGATGCGGCCGTAGTCCATGGCCACCGTGGTGGTGACCTTCTCGGGGGTGCCCGTGAGGTCGTCGGTGGCCTCGCTGGCCTCGGTCATCAGCGCCTCCGTCTGGAGGGGCTCGATCTCCGAGACGGTGCCGACCAAGGTGGTCTTACCGGCACCGAAGCCGCCGGCCACCACGATCTTCGTGGCGATGGGGGGCCGGGTGCGGTCCGTCTGCCAGGGCTGCAACGGCTCGTCGGGCGCGGGCTCGACGAACGGGGAGACGCCACGAGCGGCGTCAGAGACGACGGAGTCCACTCAGCACCCTTTCCAGCAGAGCGCGGTCGGGACGGCCCGTACCGTGACCGGTCCCGGTGCCGTACACACGGATCTTTCCCTGGTCCGCGAGGTCGCTGAGGAGCACGCGGACCACGCCGAGCGGCATCTTCAGCAGCGCGGCGATCTCCGCCACCGTACGCATACGGCGGCACAGTTCGACAATGGCCCTCAGCTCCGGCATCACCCGGGTGGTCAGGGAACCGTTCGTCAGCTCCCTGCGCTCCTCGGGCGCCTCGAGTTCGGCCGTGGTGGCCACGAACGTCTCGACGAGGAGGACGTGGCCGAAGCGGGTACGGCCGCCGGTGAGCGAGTAGGGGCGTACCCGGGCGGGCTTGCGGTCGCCGCCGCGGACCGGGAGCGCGGCGGCCTTCTTCGGAGAGCTGCTCATCGGGTGCTCCCCGCCGTCGTGGACTCCAGGGACTGCCGTAGCTCGCTGCGCAGCTCCGGGGTCAGCACATGTCCGGCGCGGCCCACGAAGAGGGCCATGTGGTACGCCACCACGCTCATGTCGCAGTCGGCGGAGCCGTGGACACCGAGCAGCGAGCCGTCGCTGATCGACATCACGAAGAGGCTGCCCTCCTCCATGGCGACCATGGTGTGCTTCACCGAGCCGGAGTCCATGAGCTTGGCGGCCCCGATGGTGAGGCTGCCGATGCCGGAGACGATGGTGGCGAGGTCGGCGGCGGACCCGCGCGGACCGGCGGGTTTCGCCTCCTGCACCTGACGGGCCGCGTCGTTGCGCCCGGGGTCCGAGGAGAGCAGGAGCAGGCCGTCGGAGGAGACGACCGCGACGGACTGGATCCCTGGCACTTCCTCCACGAGGTTGGTCAACAGCCAGTGCAGGTTTCGGGCTTCACTGCTCAGTCCGAAGGTACTGGGCGCGGTCAACTGCTTGCCTCCTCGACTGTGCCCCCCGTGTCTTCTTCGGCGTGTGCGTGTGCTGCTTGAGGTGACGGTGCCGCGTTCCGCCCCGTCTCTTCGGCGATCTCCGCCTCGACGTCGCGGTAGCCGGCCTCCGCCCCCCGACGGAAACCGCCCAGCCGGCGGCGGAGGGCGTCGGCGTCGACAGAGCCGGTCCGCTGGCGTGGGGCCGTGGTGGGTGCGGTGATCCTGGGAGTGCGCTTGGGCAGGCCCTTGTCGGTGAGGAGTTCCTCCGGGGCGTCGGGGGTGCGGGTGTGTTCCGCCTCCGCCTCCGCCGCGGTCTCGGCCTCGCCCTGGTCGGGCCTGACTCCGTCCGTGCCGTCCCCGCCGTGCGCGCCGCCGCCGTCGCCGGGGGCGGGCCGTCCCTGTGAGGCGTCCTGGCCCGGGACGGGTGACCCCTGGGGGGCGTCCGCGCCGTCGGTGGCCCCGGGTCGCGGGGTGGCCGGTGCGGCGGGTCCCTGTTCCTCCGGCGTGCCGTCCGCTTCCCCGGGCGGGTCCGGCAGCAGGAGTTCCATCGTGGTCTCGGACCGGGAGTGCGGTTCCGGCGTGGTCCGCGCGTCGGTGCGGGACTCGGCCGGGGACTGCGCCGGCCGGGCCGGGGGCTGTGCGGGGGCCTGGTCGCCGGTGGGCGACTCGGCCGGGGCCGGGGACCGGTCCGGGGCCTGGTCGCGGGTGGGCGACTCGGCCTCGCGGACCGCCTTCTCGGCCAGGGCGACCAGGGGGTCGCCGCTGTCGCCGGTCTCCTTGGAGCGGCCCGGCAGGACGTTGGAGTTGGCCTCGGCGTCCGCGCCGGGCAGGGAGAACGACTGGCCCGCGGAGGGCGCCGGTGAGGACGCCGGGACCGCGGTGGCCGGCGCGGTGGCCAACAGCGGCGTCGGGACGACGACGACCGCGGCGACACCGCCCTTCTTCTGCTCGCGCAGCTGCACCCGCACCCCGTGCCGGTGGGCGAGGCGGGCCACGACGTAGAGGCCGAGGCCGAGTCCCTCCTCGCCCTCCTGGTCGTAGGGGGTCTCCGGGTCGAACTCGGTGAGGCGGCTGTTGAGGCGGGTCAGGCGCTCCTCGGTCATGCCGATGCCCTCGTCCTGGACGGAGAGCATGACCTCGCCGTTCTCCAGGAGCCAGCCGGAGACCTCGACGGGCAGGTCCGGCGGGGTGAACGAGGTGGCGTTCTCCATGAGTTCGGCGAGCAGGTGGCTGAGGTCGTCGGCGGCGAAGCCGGCCACGTGCGCGTGCGGCGGGAGCGCGGAGATGCGGACGCGTTCGTAGCGTTCGATCTCGCTGACCGCGGCGCGGACCACGTCCACCAGCGGGATCGGTCCGGCGTGCTGCTGGACGTGCTCGGTGCCCGCCAGCACCAGCAGGTTCTCGCTGTGCCGGCGCATGACCGTGGCGAAGTGGTCGAGCTTGAACAGGGTGGCCAGGCGGTCGGGGTCCTGCTCGCGCTCCTCCAGGCCCTCGATGACGGCGAGCTGGCGCTCGACCAGGCCCAGGGTGCGCAGGGAGAGGTTGACGAAGGTGCCGCTGATGCTGGACCGCAGCCGCTCCAGGCGGGCGGCGGCGTCGGCGAGTTCGGCGCGCAGTCCCTCGCGGGCGTCGGCCATCTTCTGGCGCTGGCCGACGAGGTGCTTGCGGTCGGACTCCAGGGTGGTGACGCGCTCGTGGAGGGCGACGGCGTGCTCGTGCAGGGCGTTGACGGAGCGGACGACCTGGGCGAACTCGTCGTTGCGGCCGGTGAACCGCAGCGGCTCCTCGGCCGCCGGGTCCTCGGCGTCGGCCAGCCGCTTCGAGCCGAGGCGCAGCACGGCCAGCGGGCGGGTGAGGCTGCGGGCGAGGGCGGTGGCGATGCCTATGGCGACCAGTATCAGGGCGCCGAGCAGGGCGATGCGGATCTCCAGCGCGGTGACGTCGTCGTCGCGCAGCTGGGCGAGGTCCTTGGTGCGGCGGTCGTAGAGCGACGACTCGGCGCCGCGCATCAGGTCGACCCGGGCGGAGAGCGCGGCGTCCAGCTTCTTGACGCTGGTGTCGAGCTCGTCGTCGCTGAGTTCCGGCTGGTCGGTGAGGGCCGCCAGGTACTTCTCGGCGGCCTCCACGTCACCGCCGGTGACGGTGGAGTCGTAGGAGTCGACGGCCGGCTGCGGGGCGTTCTCCCGGAAGGCCGTCAGGGCCGCGTCGGAGCGCAGCCGGGCCTGCTGGGCGGCGGCCGTGAGGGCGTCCCGCCGCTTGGCGTCGCCGCCGGAGGAGACCGTCTCGGTGGACGACACGCCCGTGACGGGGTCGTAGACGCTCTCGGTGGACGTCGGCACGTTCAGCGCGGCGAGCAGCAGCCCGCGGGCCGCGTCGGCCTGCTGGACGGCGGTGTCGAGGTCGGCGAGGGCGTGGGCGCCGGAGCCCGCGCGGGGCGGCATCTGCTCCGCGAGCCGCTCGGCCAGACCGTGCAGCGCGGTGATGGCGGCGGAGTACGCCTGGTGCGCCTCGAGCGCCGTGCTCTTGCCGGTGAGGGCCGTCTGCCGGACGGAGGCGAGTCCGGCGAGCTCCGCACGGAGCCCGGCGGGCGTGTCGGCGTCGGCGGTCAGCTCCCGCACCTGCCGGTCCACGCGGGTACTGCTCTGCGTCGAGGGCGCCGAGGCCTTGGTACGGCCGGCCGCGACGTAGACCGTGACCTCGTCCCGCTCGTCGGCGATCGACTGCGCGAGGACCAGCGCGTCCTGGGTCCGCTCCGCGAGGGTCACCAGATCCTGCGCGTCCTTCAACTGCCCGGAGGCGTCGAGGACGGAGGGGGCTCCGGCGCCCGCGACGGCGGCGGCCACCACGGCCACCGCGACGATCAGCCGGTTGCGTACGTGGGTCGGGCGGCCCTTTCCGACAGGGGTGCGCTCCGCGCCCCCCTCGGAGGCCGTCTTGCTGCCTGTGCGCCGAGGCCGCGTCTTCTGCACCGGTGCTCGCATTCCTGACTCGTGTTACCCATGGGCCGGATGACGCTCCGTCAACGGGTGCGTACGTCCGGTACGGTCCCCGACCCTCCCAGTGCCGGTGGGCAGGGGTCGCGCATCGACTGCCCCGCCACCCGAAGGAGTGAACATCGGAGGGGAGTTGAGGGGCAAGTCACTCAGGCACCCGCGAGGCCCTTGCGCGGGGCGCCGGTTGGACGTGGGCGGCGGGCTTTGGCAATATTCGCCGCCACGCCTTCCCGGAGTGCGTTATTCCCGCCCAAAACAGGCGCCTGACCTGCGACGGTGCGCCCGCCCGGGGAGTGTTGCCAGCCTTTCGCGAAGGGTGTGAAGGGGTCGTGCAGACTGGCGGGATGCGCACGGAACTTGTGTCGGAGCCCGGTGATCGGGCCTACCCCAACGAGGACTTCGCGAGCGTCGGACTTCCCGCCTCCGGTCAGGGCGGTTCACTCGTCCTGCTGGACGGCGTGACGCCGCCCCGGAGCGGCACGGGCTGTCTCCATTCGGTCCCCTGGTACACGGCGCGTCTGGGCGGCGCCCTGACCGAACTGACCGTTTCACTCCCGGATGTTCCCCTGGCCGAGGCACTCTCCCTCGCCCTGACGCGTACCGCCGACGCCCACTCGGGCACCTGTGACCTTTCTCACCCGCGTACGCCCCAGGCGACGGTGGTTCTCGCCCGCTGGTCCCCGGACGCGGTGGAGTACCTGGTCCTGTCGGACTCGGCGCTCCTGCTGGCCTCGCCCGACGGCACGGTCACCCCCGTCCTGGACGACCGCCTGGCGCTCGTCCCGCCGGCGCTGCTGGCGAGCGCGGAGATCTGCGACACGCGGGTCCGCAACAAGGAGGGCGGCTTCTTCACCGCCGCCGCGGACCCGGCGGTGGCGGCCCGCGCGGTCACCGGCGCCGTCCCGCGCTCCGAGGTGGCCGCCCTGGCGGCCCTCAGCGACGGGGTGACGCGGTGGGTGGACACCTTCCGGGAGGGCGACTGGAGGGACCTGTTCGGCCACGTCCGCAAGGACGGCCCTCGCGCGCTGGTGGAACGGGTGCGGGAGCTGGAGCGGGCGGACACCGGGCGGACGTTCCTGGGCCGCGCCAAACGGCACGACGACGCGACGGCGGTCTTCGTGGAGCTGTGAGGCGGGGGCTGGGCCTTGCCTGGCCATGGCCCGGGCCCGGCCTGGACCTGGCCCAGGCCTGGCCTGGGCCGCGCACGGGTTCGGGCCTGCTTGGGCCGGCTCGGCCGTGCGCCGGTTCAGGCGGGCCGGCCCGTGCGCCGGTTCAGGCCTGCTTGGCCATGCCCTGGTTCAGCTCGTGGAGCAGGCGGGCCAGCTCCGCCACCTCACCGCGGTCCCAGTGGGCGAGCTGGCTGACGTACCGCGCCCGGCGGGCCTCGCGGACCCGGCCGACCCGGGTGCGGCCCTCCTCGGTCAGGTCGACGAGCCAGGCGCGCCCGTCCGCCGGGTCCGGCGCGCGAGCGATCAGGCCGAGCTGTTCCAGCGCGCGCAGCTGGCGGGACATGGTGGCCTTGCCGACGCCGATGTAGGCGGCGAGCTCGGTCGCCCGCTGCCGCCCGCACTCCTCCAGCCGGACGAGCAGGCCGTACGCCGCGGACTCCAGGTCCGGGTGCACCTCGCGGGCCATCTCGCCCTGGTTGGCCCGGGCGCGGCGCAGCAGCACCGTCAGCTCCCGCTCCAGGGACAGGAACTCCTGGTCCACACCTCTTCGCGACACCTCGGATGCGCCCCCGCGTCCGTCGCCGTTTCCGTCCTCGTGCACGTCAGCGCTCCTGATCCGGTTCCGTGCCGATTCTACGTGCGTAGCCGCACCCCGGGCCGAGGGCGGCCGTGGCATGCAGCTGCCCCGCGACTCCCTGGCGCCGTGACGCCGTGACGCCGTGGCCCGGTGACTCCGCGACTCCGCGACTCCGTGGCTCGCTGACTCCGTGACTCCGTGACGCCGTGACTCGGTGACTCCGTGGCCCGGCGACTCCGCGACGCCGTGGCCTGGCGACTCCGCGACGCCGTGGCCTGGCGACTCCGCGACGCCGTGGCCTGGCGACTCCGCGACGCCGCGACTCCGTGGCCCGGTGGCGGCCGGGCGGGCGAAGGCCCGGGCCTCCCTCACGGGACCCGGGCCTATCCCCTCCGGACGCGTCCGTCACGCCGCGACCGGAACCTCCGGCGTCGCTCCGCTGGTCGCGGGGGCGAGCGCCAGCTCCAGGACCTGGCGGACGTCGGTGACGGCGTGGACGTCCAGCTTGTCCAGGACCTCCGCCGGGACGTCGTCCAGGTCGGGTTCGTTGCGCTTGGGGATGATCACGGTGGTCACCCCGGCGCGGTGCGCGGCGAGCAGCTTCTGCTTCACGCCGCCGATCGGCAGGACCCGCCCGGTCAGCGAGACCTCGCCGGTCATCGCCACGTCCGTACGGACCAGCCGTCCGGACAGCAGGGACGCGAGGGCCGTCGTCATCGTGATGCCCGCGCTCGGGCCGTCCTTGGGGACCGCGCCCGCCGGGAAGTGGATGTGCACGCCCCGGTCCTTCAGGTCGGCGACCGGCAGTTCGAGCTCGGCGCCGTGGCTGCGCAGGAAGCTCAGCGCGATCTGCGCCGACTCCTTCATCACGTCGCCCAGCTGACCGGTCAGGGTCAGGCCCGCCGCGCCCGTCTCCGGGTCGGCCAGCGACGCCTCGACGTACAGCACGTCGCCGCCCGCGCCCGTGACCGCGAGACCCGTCGCCACGCCGGGCACCGAGGTGCGCCGCTCGGCCGGGTCCTGGGCGGACTCGGGCACGTGGTGCGGCCGGCCGATCAGACCGCGCAGGTCCGCCTCGGTGACGGTGAACGGCAGCTCCCGCTCGCCCAGTTCGTGCTGCGCGGCGATCTTGCGCAGCAGCCGGGCGACGGACCGCTCCAGGGTGCGCACGCCGGCCTCGCGCGTGTACTCGCCGGCCAGCTTGCGCAGGGCGCTCTCGTCGAGGGTCACCTCGTCCTTGTCCAGGCCCGCCCGCTCCAGCTGGCGCGGGAGCAGGTGGTCACGGGCGATGACGACCTTCTCGTCCTCGGTGTAGCCGTCGAGGCGGACCAGCTCCATACGGTCGAGCAGGGCCTCGGGGATGGCCTCCAGGACGTTGGCGGTGGCGAGGAAGACGACGTCCGACAGGTCGAGCTCGACCTCCAGGTAGTGGTCGCGGAAGGTGTGGTTCTGCGCCGGGTCCAGCACCTCCAGCAGGGCCGCCGCCGGGTCGCCGCGGAAGTCGGACCCGACCTTGTCGATCTCGTCGAGCAGGACGACCGGGTTCATCGAACCGGCCTCCTTGATCGCGCGGACGATCCGGCCGGGCAGCGCGCCGACGTACGTACGCCGGTGACCGCGGATCTCCGCCTCGTCCCGGACACCGCCGAGGGCGACGCGGACGAAGGCGCGGCCCATGGCGTGCGCGACCGACTCGCCGAGCGAGGTCTTGCCGACGCCGGGCGGGCCGACCAGGGCCAGCACGGCACCGCCGCGCCGTCCGCCGACCACGCCCAGGCCCCGGTCGCTGCGGCGCTTGCGCACCGCCAGGTACTCGGTGATCCGCTCCTTCACGTCCTCCAGGCCCGCGTGCTCGGCGTCGAGGACCGCCTTGGCGCCCTGGATGTCGTAGGCGTCCTCGGTGCGTTCGTTCCACGGCAGTTCGAGGACGGTGTCGAGCCAGGTGCGGATCCAGGAGCCCTCGGGCGACTGCTCGCTCGCCCGCTCCAGCTTGTCGACCTCCTTGAGGGCGGCCTCGCGGACCTTCTCCGGCAGGTCGGCGGCCTCGACCCGGGTGCGGTAGTCGTCGGACTCCTCGCCCTCGCTCTCGCCGTTGAGCTCGCGCAGTTCCTTGCGGACGGCCTCCAGCTGACGGCGCAGCAGGAACTCGCGCTGCTGCTTGTCGACGCCCTCCTGGACGTCCTTGGCGATGGTCTCGGCGACGTCCTGCTCGGCGAGGTGGTCGCGCAGCTGCTGGGTGGCGAGCTTCAGACGGGCCACCGGGTCGGCCGTCTCCAGGAGCTCGACCTTCTGCTCGGTGGTCAGGAAGGGCGAGTAGCCGGAGTTGTCGGCGAGCGCGGAGACGTCGTCGATGGCCTGGACGCGGTCGACGACCTGCCAGGCGCCGCGCTTGCGCAGCCAGGCGGTGGCCAGCGCCTTGTACTCCTTGACCAGTTCGGCGACCTGGCCGGGCAGGGGCTCGGGCACCTTCTCGTCGAGCCGCGTGCCCTCGACCCACAGGGCAGCGCCGGGGCCGGTGGTGCCGGCGCCGATCCGGACGCGGCCGCGGCCGCGGATCAGCGCGCCCGGGTCGCCGTCGGCCAGCCGGCCGACCTGCTCGACGGTGCCGAGCACGCCGGTGCTCGCGTACGTGCCGTCGATGCGCGGCACCAGGAGCACCCTGGGCTTCCCGGGTTCCGAGCGGGCGGCGGCCTGGGCCGCTTCCACCGCGGCGCGCACATCGGCGTCGTTGAGGTCCAGCGGTACCACCATCCCGGGCAGCACGACCTCGTCGTCGAGCGGCAGTACGGGCAGGGTGAGCGGTGTGAACGCTGCGGACTCAGCAGCCATGATCTCCCCTTCGGCAGTCAAGTTGAGTTATGCCGACTCAATGCACGGGCGGCCGCGAATGTTCCCGCGGGGTCGTTCGCTGTGAGCGATCACGTCCGCCGGGCCCGGCGCGCGGCGCCGTACAGTCGTTCCGCGTAAGTGGTGAATGCCTTTTCTGGCCATTACGGAGGTCGGGGTGGACGGGATCGTACGGGCCTGGGTGGACGGGTGGGTCGTGTCGCGCGGGGCCTCTCCGCCCGTGCGGCGGCCCTGGGGGTTCACCGTCGACGTGGGGCAGGCCGCGCACGTGTCGCGGCACGTCCTCGCCCGGATCGGGGACGACGTCGAGGAAGGCGTGGTGCGCGAGGTCGCGGACGGGGTGACCGGGGCCGGCGTGTGGCTCAAGGTCTTCCGGGACCCGACAGTGACCGCGGGATGGCTGGGCCCCGGCTGGTGGGTGGACCCGGAGCCGGGGTGGCTGATGACGCTGCCACTGCGCACGGCACCGGAAGCGGCGGAAGGGGGACCGAGGTCGGCACCGGCGGAGGCGGGACCGGCCGGGGCGGCACCGGCCGAGGCGGGACCGGCCGAGGCGGGACCGGCCGAGGCGGGACCGGCCGAGGCGGGACCGGCCGAGGCGGGACCGGCCGAGGCGGGACCGGCCGAGGCGCCCGACGGTTACCGGCTGCGCGTGTGGACGCGCGGCGGTGTCACGCGCGTGCTGGTCACCGCGCCCGACGGCTCCTTCGCCGCGCGGGGCCAGGTGGCCCCGACCGGCGCGACCGCCGTCTTCGACCAGATCGAGACCGCCCCCGGGCACCGCCGCCGCGGCCTGGGCAGCGCCGTCATGCGCACGCTCACGGCCACCGCGGCGGCCGAGGGCACGGAGACCGGCGTCCTCGCGGGGACACCGGCGGGGCGCGCGCTGTACGAATCGCTGGGCTGGACGGTGGTGGCACCGCTGACGAGCGCGAAGTTCCTGGGTGCGAGCGGGGGCGGCGACTCGTGACCGGGGGGCCGGGGACCGGTGCCGAGGGCCGGGGTCCGGGGACCGGGGCAAAGGATCGGAGCCGGGGGACTGGAGCCGAGGATCGGAGCCGAGGGCCGGGAACCGGGGGCTGAGGAGCGGAGCCGAGGGCCGAGGACCAGGGACCGGAGCCGAGCGCCAGGGGCTGGGAGCCGAGGCCCGGGGCAGGGGCCCGAGGGCAGAGGCCCGAGGCCCGAGGACCAGGGGCCCGAGGACCGAGGCCCGGCACAGAACGGGCCCGAGACCGGCCCCCCGAAATCCCCCGCCCTCCCCCGCCCCCGGTGCCAGGATGGGGCGATGCCCCTCTCCCGCGACTTGTCCCCCGAACCCGGCGGCCGGCCCGAAGTCCTGGACCGTCGTGAGGGCCCGTACGGCGAGGTCGTGCTGCGCCGGCACGGGGAGCTGCTCCAGATCATCGCCAACGGCTGCTTCCTGATGGACACCTCCGACGGCCGCTCGGAGCGGCTGCTCGTCGACGCCGCCCTGACCGCGCTGGACGGACGCCCCGCACCCGACGTGCTGATCGGCGGCCTGGGCGTCGGGTTCTCGCTCGCGCACGCCGCCGCCGACCCCCGCTGGGGACGCGTCACGGTCGTGGAGCGGGAACGCGCCGTCGTCGACTGGCACCTCGACGGCCCGCTCGCCGCGATCTCCCGCACCGCCCTCGCCGATCCGCGCACGACGATCGTGGAAGCGGATCTGCTCGACTACGTCAATGAGACTTCCGCCACGTTCGACGCGCTCTGTCTCGACGTCGACAACGGGCCCGGCTGGACCGTCACCGAAGGCAACGGCGGGCTCTACTCGGAGGCCGGACTCGCGGGCTGCGCAAGGGTGTTGAGGCCCGGCGGGGTACTGGCCGTGTGGTCCGCGCAGCCGGCGCCTGAATTCGAAGGAACCTTGAGAAATGCCGGGTTCCAACGGGTGCGTACCGAAGAGATCCCGGTTGCCCGAGGCGTGCCGGACGTCGTGCACCTCGCCGTCGTACCCGGATAGCAAAGGCGCGGTGACTCCCCGTACGCTGCTGCCCTGACGTCGATCATTGAGGCGTCAACCGCAGTCATGCGCAATCAAGGGATCACCCCACTGGTCCCGGAAAAGCACACCTCAGGGGCGGGCGATGGAGCAGACACACACCTCGCACAACGGCACGACGGCGACCCCGGGCGCACAGCGCCGCGTTCTGGTGGTCGAGGACGATCCGACGATCGTCGACGCCATCGCGGCCCGCCTGCGCGCCGAGGGATTCCTCGTGCAAACGGCGGGTGACGGCCCGGCGGCCGTCGACACGGCGGAGGCCTGGCAGCCCGACCTGCTGATCCTCGACATCATGCTGCCCGGCTTCGACGGCCTGGAGGTCTGCCGTCGTGTGCAGGCCGCCCGCCCGGTGCCGGTGCTGATGCTCACCGCGCGCGACGACGAGACCGACATGCTGGTCGGGCTCGGCGTGGGCGCCGACGACTACATGACCAAGCCGTTCTCGATGCGGGAGCTGGCGGCGCGCGTGCACGTGCTGCTGCGCCGCGTGGAGCGCGCGGCGCTCGCGGCGGCCACGCCCCGCTCCGGCATCCTGCGCCTCGGTGAGCTGGAGATCGACCACGCCCAGCGCCGGGTGCGGGTGCGCAGCGAGGACGTGCACCTCACGCCCACCGAGTTCGACCTGCTGGTCTGCCTGGCGAACACCCCGCGCGCGGTGCTCTCCCGTGAGCAGCTGCTGGCCGAGGTGTGGGACTGGGCGGACGCCTCCGGCACCCGGACCGTCGACAGCCACATCAAGGCACTGCGCCGGAAGATCGGCGCCGAGCGGATCCGCACGGTGCACGGCGTCGGCTACGCGCTGGAGACGCCGACGCCATGAGCGGCGGGCCGGACGCACCGAGAGGCCCCGGGGAGCCCTGGGGCGGCGTACGACCGTTCTCGATCAACACCAAGCTGGGGGCGCTGGTCGTCATCTCGGTGCTGATCACCACCGGGCTGGTGCTGATCGCCCTGCGCACCGCGACCGAACTGCGCTTCATCACCATCTTCTCGATGATCGCCACGTTGCTCATCACCCAGTTCGTGGCGCACTCGCTCACCGCGCCGCTGGACGAGATGAACACGGTCGCCCGGTCCATCTCGCACGGCGACTACACCCGCCGGGTGCGCGAGAACCGCCGGGACGAGCTGGGCGACCTCGCCCAGACGATCAACATCATGGCCGACGAGCTGGAGGCGCAGGACCGTCAGCGCAAGGAGCTGGTGGCCAACGTCTCGCACGAGCTGCGCACCCCCATCGCGGGTCTGCGCGCGGTCCTGGAGAACGTGGTCGACGGCATCGCCGAGGCCGACCCCGAGACGATGCGCACGGCCCTGAAACAGACGGAGCGGCTCGGCCGGCTGGTGGAGACGCTGCTGGACCTGTCTCGGCTGGACAACGGCGTCGTACCGCTGCGCAAGCGGCGTTTCGAGGTGTGGCCGTACCTGTCGGGGGTGCTCAAGGAGGCCAACATGGTGGCCTCCGCGCGCGCGACCATGGGCTCGGGCGGCAGCCACACGCGCACCGACGTCCATCTGCACCTGGACGTCTCGCCGCCGGAGCTGACCGCGCACGCGGACCCCGAGCGCATCCACCAGGTCGTCGCCAACCTCATCGACAACGCGGTCAAGCACAGTCCGCCGCACGGCCGGGTCACGGTGAAGGCACGGCGCGGGCCGATGCCTGAGTCGCTGGAGCTGGAGGTCCTGGACGAGGGGCCCGGCATCCCGCGCTCGGAGTGGCGCCGCGTCTTCGAGCGGTTCAACCGGGGGGCCGTCCGCCGGCCGCACGGCCCGGGCAGCGACGGCGGCACGGGGCTGGGACTCGCGATCGCCCGCTGGGCGGTCGATCTCCACGGCGGCCGGATCGGAGTGGCCGAATCCGAGCGGGGTTGCCGGATTCTTGTCACCCTTCCGGGAGAGCCATCCGTGCCAAGTTGACGTAAAGTGCGAAGCGGAGCCCCAAGATCCACGAGCGTCCGCACCGACGAACGGCTGATGGACACGTGTGATCAGGCACAGCACCGGCCCAGGCCGGCCGCGGTCCGCACGCTCAGCGTGCGCGACCTGTATCGACGCACCCGTTTTGAACGTCAACCGCGCTTGTTTCCCGCCATTTCCAGCCCCGAAACACCCTTGTCGATGTGACATACGCGACGATGGAGCTGCCCGGCCTGACCTTCGCGGGCTGGGAGGCGTAGCCTTTATTCCCGCTGTCCATCACCTTGTGAAGCGGAAGAGGGCGGTTGCCGCCGTGTCGCCACAGTCCCCCAGTAACGCATCGAGCATCTCGACCGACGCAGACCAAGCGGGCAAGAATCCCGCTGCCGCGTTCGGCGCGAACGAGTGGCTCGTCGACGAGATCTATCAGCAGTACCTCCAGGACCCGAATTCCGTAGACCGTGCCTGGTGGGACTTCTTCGCCGACTACAAGCCGGGGGCCGCCAGCGCTCCGGCTCCGGCGGGTACTGCGGCCGCGGGGGCCGCAGGGACCACCACCCCACCCGCGGCACCCGCCGCTCCGGCTGCCCCGGCCGCTCCGGCCGCCCCGGCCCAGGCCGCGCCCGCCGCCCCGGCTCCCGCGCCGGCCGCCGCCGCCCCGAAGCCCGCGGCCGCCGCCCCGGCGCCCGCGAAGCCCGCCGCGCCCGCGGCCAAGCCGGCCGCGCCGGCCACCGCGGCTCCCGAGGGCCCCGAGTTCGTGACGCTGCGCGGCCCCTCCGCCGCCGTCGCCAAGAACATGAACGCCTCCCTGGAGCTGCCCACGGCCACGTCCGTGCGCGCCGTCCCGGTGAAGCTGCTGTTCGACAACCGCATCGTCATCAACAACCACCTGAAGCGCGCCCGGGGCGGGAAGATCTCCTTCACGCACCTGATCGGCTTCGCGATGGTGCAGGCCATCAAGGCCATGCCGTCGATGAACTGGTCGTTCGGCGAGAAGGACGGCAAGCCGACCCTCGTCAAGCCGCCGCACGTCAACCTCGGCCTGGCCATCGACCTGGTGAAGCCCAACGGCGACCGCCAGCTCGTCGTGGCCGCCATCAAGAAGGCCGAGACGCTGAACTTCTTCGAGTTCTGGCAGGCCTACGAGGACATCGTCCGTCGCGCCCGCGACAACAAGCTGACGATGGACGACTTCACCGGCGTCACGGTCTCCCTGACCAACCCCGGCGGCCTCGGCACCGTCCACTCCGTCCCGCGCCTGATGCCCGGCCAGTCGGTGATCATGGGCGTCGGCTCCATGGACTACCCGGCGGAGTTCCAGGGCACCTCCCAGGACACCCTGAACAAGCTCGGCATCTCGAAGGTCATGACGCTCACGTCGACCTACGACCACCGGGTCATCCAGGGCGCCGCCTCCGGCGAGTTCCTGCGCGCGGTGGCGAACCTGCTGCTGGGCGAGAACGGCTTCTACGACGACATCTTCGAGGCCCTGCGGATCCCCTACGAGCCGGTCCGCTGGCTCAAGGACATCGACGCCAGCCACGACGACGACGTCACCAAGGCCGCCCGCGTCTTCGAGCTGATCCACTCCTACCGGGTCCGCGGCCACGTCATGGCCGACACCGACCCGCTGGAGTACCAGCAGCGCAAGCACCCCGACCTGGACATCACCGAGCACGGGCTCACCCTGTGGGACCTGGAGCGCGAGTTCGCCGTCGGCGGCTTCGCCGGCAAGTCCCTGATGAAGCTGCGCGACATCCTCGGCGTGCTGCGCGACTCGTACTGCCGCACCACCGGCATCGAGTTCATGCACATCCAGGACCCCAAGCAGCGCAAGTGGATCCAGGACCGCATCGAGCGCCCGCACAGCAAGCCGGAGCGCGAGGAGCAGCTGCGCATCCTGCGCCGGCTGAACGCGGCGGAAGCCTTCGAGACCTTCCTCCAGACCAAGTACGTCGGTCAGAAGCGCTTCTCGCTGGAGGGCGGCGAGTCCGTCATCCCGCTGCTCGACGCGGTCATCGACTCGGCGGCCGAGTCCCGCCTGGACGAGGTCGTCATCGGCATGGCCCACCGCGGCCGCCTGAACGTCCTCGCCAACATCGTCGGCAAGTCGTACGCGCAGATCTTCCGCGAGTTCGAGGGCAACCTCGACCCGAAGTCGATGCACGGCTCCGGCGACGTGAAGTACCACCTGGGCGCCGAGGGCACCTTCACCGGCCTGGACGGCGAGCAGATCAAGGTCTCCCTGGTCGCGAACCCCTCGCACCTGGAGGCCGTGGACCCGGTCCTGGAGGGCGTCGCGCGCGCCAAGCAGGACATCATCAACAAGGGCGGCACGGACTTCACCGTCCTGCCGGTGGCGATCCACGGCGACGCGGCCTTCGCGGGCCAGGGCGTGGTGGCCGAGACCCTGAACATGTCGCAGCTGCGCGGCTACCGCACCGGCGGCACGGTCCACATCGTCATCAACAACCAGGTCGGCTTCACCGCGGCCCCCGAGTCCTCGCGTTCCTCCATGTACGCGACGGACGTGGCCCGCATGATCGAGGCCCCGATCTTCCACGTGAACGGCGACGACCCGGAGGCCGTGGTCCGCGTCGCGCGGCTCGCCTTCGAGTTCCGCCAGGCGTTCAACAAGGACGTGGTGATCGACCTCATCTGCTACCGCCGCCGCGGTCACAACGAGTCGGACAACCCGGCCTTCACCCAGCCGCTGATGTACGACCTGATCGACAAGAAGCGCTCGGTGCGCAAGCTGTACACCGAGTCCCTCATCGGTCGCGGCGACATCACCCTGGAAGAGGCCGAGCAGGCGCTCCAGGACTACCAGGGCCAGCTGGAGAAGGTCTTCACGGAGGTCCGCGAGGCCACCTCCCAGCCGACGTCCGGCGACGCCGAGGCGCCGCAGGACGGCTTCCCCGTCGCGGTGGGCACCGCGGTCTCCGCCGAGATCGTCAAGCGCATCGCCGAGTCCCAGGTCAACATCCCCGACCACATCACCGCCCACCCGCGGCTGCTGCCGCAGCTCCAGCGCCGGGCGGCCATGGTCGAGGACGGCACCATCGACTGGGGCATGGGCGAGACCCTCGCCGTCGGCTCCCTCCTCCTGGAGGGCGTCCCGGTCCGTCTGGCCGGCCAGGACTCCCAGCGCGGCACCTTCGGCCAGCGCCACGCGGTGATCATCGACCGGGAGACCGGCGAGGAGTTCACGCCGCTGATGTACCTCTCCGAGGAGCAGGCGCGCCTGAACGTCTACAACTCCCTCCTCTCCGAATACGCGGCGATGGGCTTCGAGTACGGCTACTCGCTGGCCCGCCCCGACGCGCTCGTGATGTGGGAGGCGCAGTTCGGCGACTTCGTCAACGGCGCGCAGACGGTCGTGGACGAGTTCATCTCGTCGGCGGAGCAGAAGTGGGGCCAGACCTCCGGCGTCACCCTGCTCCTCCCGCACGGCTACGAGGGCCAGGGCCCGGACCACTCGTCCGCCCGCCCGGAGCGCTTCCTCCAGCTCTGCGCCCAGAACAACATGACGGTCGCGATGCCGACCTCGCCGTCGAACTACTTCCACCTCCTGCGGTGGCAGGTGCACAACCCGCACCACAAGCCGCTGGTCGTCTTCACCCCGAAGTCGATGCTGCGCCTGAAGGCCGCCGCGTCGAAGGCGGAGGAGTTCACGAGCGGCCAGTTCCGCCCGGTCATCGGCGACGCCTCGGTCGAGCCGAACGCCGTCAAGAAGGTCGTCTTCTGCGCCGGCAAGGTCTACTACGACCTGGAGGCCGAGCGCCAGAAGCGCGGCGTCACGGACACCGCGATCCTCCGCATCGAGCGCCTGTACCCGCTGCCGGGTGCCGAGCTCCAGGCGGAGATCGCCAAGTACCCGAACGCCGAGAAGTACCTGTGGGCCCAGGAGGAGCCGGCCAACCAGGGTGCCTGGCCGTTCATCGCCCTGAACCTGATCGACCACCTGGACCTGGCCGTCGGCGCCGACGTCCCGCACGGCGAGCGCCTGCGCCGCATCTCGCGGCCGCACGGCTCGTCCCCGGCGGTCGGCTCGGCCAAGCGGCACCAGGCGGAGCAGGAGCAGCTGGTGCGGGAGGTGTTCGAGGCCTGAGCCTCTGAACACCGCTGAGCACCGGTAGCGCGTGCAGCGGCCCCGTCGCCTCCATGGCGGCGGGGCCGCTGCCGTGTGCGCCGGGGCGGCGGGGCCGCTGCCGTGTGCGCCGGCGGCGGGTCCGGCCGGCAGCGGTGCCGCATACCCTGGAGTCGTATCACCCGCGGACCAGGCCCATTCCCCAGGAGAACAACCCGTGTACTTCACCGACCGAGGCATCGAGGAACTCGAGAAGCGGCGCGGCGAGGAGGAGGTCACCTTCGAGTGGCTCGCCGAGCAGCTGCGGACGTTCGTCGACCTGAACCCGGACTTCGAGGTCCCGGTGGAGCGGCTGGCGACGTGGCTGGCCCGGCTGGACGACGAGGACGACGAGTAGCCGCCGGACGACGAGTAGCCGCCGCCGGGGCAGCCGGCGGCGGTCCGTCGGCCCCTCTCGCCGTATGTGTGGGCGCCCTTCGGGGCGCCCTTCGGCGTCTGGTCGCCTGTCCGTCTGCGCGGCGGCGTGGCCGTTGGGCCGGTCCGTGCGGGCCTGCGGGCCAGCGGCTCGACGGCGCCGTTCACCGCATCGAGTGTCTTGACTTCCCCCTGCCGCGATATATCGTGATTGACAGGGAACGCGATATGGCGCGTCGCGCCGTCGAGGAGGTCTGCCATGTCCGAGTGGTCCGTCGCCGAGCCCAGCACGCTCTCTTTCGACGAGCCGGTGCGCGAACTGCACGTCCGCGTGGTCGACGGCACGGTGAACGTGGTGGGGACCGACGAGGGCCCCGCCCGTCTGGAGGTCTCGCACATCGAGGGACCGCCCTTGGCGGTGACCCATCGCGACGGGACCCTGACGGTGGCCTACGAGGACCTGCCCTGGAAGGGCTTCCTCAAATGGCTCGATCCCAAGGGCTGGCGGCGCAGCGCCGTCGTCTCCCTGACCGTGCCCGCGCACACCCGTGTCGCGGTGGGCGCGGTGAGCGCAGGGACGGTCGTCTCCGGCCTTGACGGGCACGCCGAGGTGAAGGGTGTCTCCGGGGACACGACCCTGGTGAGGCTCACGGGCCCGGTGCGCGCCGACACGGTCTCGGGGAACGTGGAGGCCCAGGCCCTCACCGGCGACCTCCGCTTCAACTCGGTGTCCGGGGACCTGACGGTGGTGGAGGCCGGCTCCTCCGTGAAAGCCGACTCGGTGAGCGGATCGATGATCGTCGACCTCGATCCGACGAGCCGCCCCACCACCGTCAGCCTGGCCAGCGTCTCCGGTGAGATCGCCATCCGGCTGCCCCACCCGGCGGACGCGGAGGTGGAGGCCCACACCGCGCGCGGCGCCGTCTCCAACGCCTTCGAGGACCTGCGGGTCAACGGCCACTGGGGGGCCAAGCGCATCACCGGCCGGCTCGGCGCGGGCAACGGCAGCCTGAAGGCGACGACGGTCTCCGGCTCGATCGCCCTGCTGCGCCGGCCCCAGACGGAGGACGAGCCCTGGGAGCCGGAGGCGCCCGCTCCGTCCGACGGAACACCCGCGGCTCCGCCCGGCGGAACACCCTCGGCTCCGGGGGAGAATGCCTCAGGCGGCCCGGCCGACGCGACCTCCTCCGACGGCGACGCCCCGGCCGACAGCACGACCGACAAGAAGGTGCTCTGACATGCCCCCCGTCTTCGCCCACGGCCGCCTGCGTCTCTACCTGCTGAAGCTGCTGGACGAGGCTCCACGCCACGGCTACGAGGTGATCCGCCTCCTGGAGGAGCGCTTCCAGGGGCTCTACGCGCCGTCGGCGGGCACGGTCTACCCCCGTCTGGCCAAGCTGGAGGCCGAGGGCCTGGTCACCCACACCACCGAGGGCGGCCGCAAGGTGTACGCCATCACCGACGCCGGCCGCGCCGAACTGGCCGACCGCAGCGGCGAACTGGCCGACCTGGAACTGGAGATCCGCGAATCGGTCGCCGAGCTCGCCGCGGAGATCCGGGCCGACGTACGCGGCGCCGCGGGCGATCTGCGCCGCGAGATGCGGGCGGCGGCCTCCCAGGCCCGCCAGGGCTCCGGACCGGCCCCCGGCGACCTCGGGGAGCCCGGGGAGTTCGGCGACAAGGAGGCGTGGCGCGCCGCGAAGGAGGAGATGCGCCGCGTCAAGCAGGAGTGGAAGGAGCAGGCACGCCGGGCCAAGGACGAGAGCCGGCGGGCCCGCGAGGAGGCCCAGCGGGCCCGGCGTCAGGCCAAGGAGGCCCAGGACCGGGCGCGCACCCAGGCCCAGGAGGAGGTGCAGCGCATAGCGCGACGCGTCCAGGAACAGGTCCAGGACCACTTCGCCCGGGGTGACTGGCCGACGGGCGTCCGGGAGGGGCTGACCGAGCTGGCCAAGGAGTTCGGCGAGTTCGGCAAGGACGTCGGGAAGGAGTTCGGCAAGGACTTCGGGTTCGGACGCGGCAGCGGCAGCACCGGCCCGGACGGTACGACGGCCAAAGGGCCGGCGTACTCGGAGACTCCGGTGGACTTCCCCGCCGACTACGAGCCGGCCTGGGCCCACGAGGCCCCCAGCGGCGACCCGGCCCGCGACCTGGACCGTCTGCTGGACCGCTTCCGTGACGACATCCGCGACGCGGCCCGCGACCACGGCGTCACGGCGGACCAGCTCCGTGACGCCCGCCGCCATCTGTCGACGGCGGCGGCCCACATCGGGGCGATACTGCGGGCGCCCACGCGTGGGTGACGCCGCGGTCGGCGAAGGTCCCGGCGGGCGGACCGGGGCGAGCGGTCAGCCTACGTCGGCACCGCCGGGCCGGCGCCGGCTTCGCACGGCTGCCGCCCTCCTCAGCGCGAGGTGAGGACGATCTTGCCGAACTGGTCGCCGGACGCGAGCCGTTCGAAGCCCTCACGGGCGCGGTCGAGAGGGAGCACCTCGTCGATGACGGGCCGGACACCCGTGGCGGCGCAGAAGGCGAGCAGGTCCTCCAACTCGTCCTTGGTGCCCATCGTCGAGCCGACGACCTTGAGTTCTAGGAAGAAGATGCGGGTCAGTTCGGCATGGGAGGGCCGGTCACCGCTGGTGGCGCCGGAGATGACGAGCGTGCCGCCGGGCCGCAGGGACTTCACGGAGTGGGACCAGGTGGCGGCCCCGACGGTCTCGATCACCGCGTCCACCCGCTGCGGCAGCCGCGCGCCCGGCTCGACCGCCTCCACGGCGCCGAGCTCCAGGGCACGCTTCCGCTTGGACTCGTCCCGGCTGGTCGCGAAGACCCGCAGCCCGGCGGCCCGGCCGAGGACGATCGCGGCCGTGGCGACACCGCCCCCGGCGCCCTGGACGAGGACCGAGTCGCCCGGGCGGACCCCGGCGTTGGTGAAGAGCATGCGGTAGGCCGTCAGCCAGGCGGTGGGCAGACAGGCGGCCTCCTCGAAGGAGAGCTCCTTGGGCTTGGGCAGGATGTTCCACGTCGGCACGGCGACCTGCTCGGCGAAGGTGCCCTGGTAGCGCTCGGTGAGGATGGAGCGGGGTTCGTCGGGGCCGACCCCGTGCCCGCTCTGCCCGATCACGGAGTGCAGGACGACCTCGTTGCCGTCCTCGTCGACGCCCGCGGCGTCACAGCCGAGGATCATCGGCAGCTTGTCCTCGGCGAGGCCCACGCCCCGCAGGGACCAGAGGTCATGGTGGTTGAGGGAGGCGGCACGGACCCGGACGGTGCTCCAGCCGGGCCGGACCCCGGGAGCCGGACGCTCCCCCGACTCCAGGCCGTTCAGCGGCTGGTCACGGTCGATGCGAGCGGCGTAGACGGCGAACATGCACACGACGATAGGGTCCAGGCACCCGGACGGAAACCGGGCGGCGCTGTGAGCAATGCCCTCTTGCACTGCCGCACCGGCCGCACCCCCGCCCTCCGCCACCCGGACGGGCGGCGGACCGGAACAGCTAAACGGACGGCGGACCGGAACAGGGAATGGGAAATGGGAAACGGCCCCGCCCGGGTCCGGGCGGGGCCGTTCGCCGGCCCGCGTCAGCGACGCGCGACACCCTCGGCGCGAGCCGCCGCGGCGACGGCGGCCGTGACCGCCGGCGCCACCCGCTCGTCGAAGGGCGACGGAATGACGTAGTCCGCGGCGAGGTCGTCACCGACGACACCCGCCAGCGCCTCCGCCGCCGCGATCTTCATGCCCTCGGTGATCCGGGACGCCCGCACCTGCAGCGCACCGGCGAAGATGCCCGGGAACGCCAGCACGTTGTTGATCTGGTTCGGGAAGTCCGAGCGCCCGGTCGCGACGACCGCCGCGTACTTGTGAGCGACGTCGGGGTGCACCTCGGGGTTCGGGTTGGCCATGGCGAAGACGAACGCGCCCTTCGCCATCGAGGCCACGGCCTCCTCGGGGACCGTACCGCCGGAGACGCCGATGAAGACGTCAGCGCCGGCCAGCGCGTTCTCCAGCGAGCCGGTCAGCCCGGCCTTGTTGGTGAACCCGGCCAGCTCGCGCTTGACGTCGGTCAGGTCCGCCCGGTCCGCGGAGACGATGCCCTTGCGGTCGGTGACCGCGACGTCCCCGATACCGGCCTCGACCAGCATCTTCGCGATGGCGACACCGGCCGCGCCGGCGCCCGAGATGACGGCCCGCAGGTCCGCGATGGTCCGCCCGCTCAGCCGCGCCGCGTTGCGCAGCGCCGCCAGCGTCACGACCGCCGTGCCGTGCTGGTCGTCGTGGAAGACCGGGATGTCGAGCCGCTCCTGGAGCCGGCGCTCGATCTCGAAGCACCGCGGCGCCGAGATGTCCTCCAGGTTCACTCCGCCGAACGAGGGCGCGAGGCGCACCACGGTCTCGATGATCTCGTCCACGTCCGTGCAGGCCAGCGCGATCGGGACCGCGTCGACACCGCCGAACTGCTTGAACAGGATCGCTTTGCCCTCCATCACCGGAAGGGACGCCTCCGGCCCGATGTCACCGAGCCCGAGGACCGCCGTGCCGTCGGTGACGACGGCGACGACGGACGACTTCCAGGTGTAGTCGTTCACCAGCTCCGGCTGTTCCGCGATCGCGGTGCACACGCGTGCGACGCCGGGCGTGTAGGCGAGGGACAGGTCGTCCTTGTCACGGACCGGGACGGTGGCCTGCACGGCCATCTTTCCGCCGCGGTGCAACGCGAACGCCGGGTCGAACGAGTCGAGGGGCTCCGCACCGCCCTCCTGGCCCGTATGGTCGGTTTCACTCTCGCTGCGAGGATTGACGATCTCCGCTGCCACTGTGTCTTACCCCTTAGGTGTTCATGGTTGAGGGTGGCCACTCCTGGTTGAGAAGTGGGCGGGCACCGCGCAGGACCCAGCGGTGGTGACACGTACGGGCGCCTGCGCGTCGGGCGCGCCGCACACGCGCCCTGAGCCCCGGATGAGGGGTGTAAAGAACCTTCTTACCGGACGGACAGCACCGACGACGAGTCCAATCCGTGCAAGGTCACATGCCGGTTCTTGCAGGACCCCCACAGCCCCCGCGTGCTGTCATATGCCAGTGACATGACTCATGGTCGCAGGAAGGGGGATTTCCCGGCCGAACTCTTGACACAGACGCCAAAGGACTCACACATCACGCCACGACCGACCACATGGCGGGAAATGCCGAAAATCTTGCGGCCGGACGGATGGATTCCCGCAGAAGGTGCGGTTCGACCCGGTCGTGCTGCACCGGACTGGTGCGGTTCGAGGGCCGCCCGTTATCCGATTTTGACATGGGCGGCCCCCTGAATGGCGCCGTCCGAATGGCAAGATGCCGTAATCGCACGAGGTCGCGACACCCAAAGGTGTGTGTTCTCGTCGACCCATCGGCATCTCCACCCACCCGCCGGAGGCACTGACCATGACCGCACGCTCCATCCGCCGTTCCACCGCCGCGCACACCCGGCTAGCCGCGGTCGGTTCCCTCGCGGTCGCGGGCGCCCTGCTGCTCACCGGCTGCGGTGACCAGACCGATGGCGGGAGCTCCTCCGAGACGTCGACCAGCGGGAACGCCGCGCCGCTCTTCTCGAAGCTGCCCGCCGAGATCCAGAAGGCGGGCGTCATCCAGGTCGGCACCAACGCCGAGTACGCCCCCATGGAGTACCAGGAGAGCGGGAAGATCGTCGGTGTCGACCCCGACATCGCCGCCGCGCTGGGCGAGAAGCTGGGCGTGGAGTTCAAGTTCACCTCCGGTTCCTTCGACGGCCTGATCACCTCCCTGAACTCCGGCCGCTACGACGTCGCGATGTCGTCCATCACGGACAACAAGGCGCGCCAGGAGGGCCTGGACGACAGCGGCAAGAAGCTCGGCCCGGGTGTCGACTTCGTCGACTACTTCTCGGCCGGCACCGCCGTGTACGTCCAGAAGGGCAATCCGAAGAAGATCGGCTCGATCGAGGACCTCTGCGGCCAGACGGCCGCCGTGCAGCGCGGCACGACGTACGAGGAGGCCCTGCAGAAGCAGTCGAAGGCCTGTACCGACGGCGGCAAGAAGAAGATCACGATCGAGTCGTTCGAGAACGACACCGAGGCCCAGACCCGGGTCAAGTCGGGCGGCGCCGTCGCCGGCGTCAACGACTACCCGGTCGCGGTCGACCTGGCCCGCAAGGCCGACGGCGGCAAGGCCTTCGAGGTCGTCGGCGAGCAGGTCGACGCCGGCCCGTTCGGCATCGCCGTGAACAAGGACAACAAGCAGCTCACCTCCGCGCTGGAGGCGGCCGTCGACGCGATCATCGAGGACGGCACGTACCAGGAGATCCTGGAGAAGTGGGGCGCCGAGAGCGGCGCCATCGACAAGGCCGCGATCAACGGCGGCAAGTGACCGTCCGGGCAGCACTGAAGGGCAGTCACCGTGACTGACAAGTTCGACAAGACACCGCCGGGCGCGCGGCCGACGGCCGGCGTCACCAAGGAGAGCGGGACCGTTCCGCCCGAGGCGATCAAGGCCGTCCCGGTCCGCCACTACGGCCGCTACGTGAGCGCCGTCGTGGTCCTGGTGCTGGTGGCCCTGCTGGTCAACGCCTTCGCCACGGCCGAGAAGATCCAGTGGGCCGCGGTCGGCGACAAGCTGTTCGACTCCACGGTCCTCGCGGGCGCCGGCCGCACCCTGCTGATCAGCGTCCTGGCGATGGTCGTGGGCGTGGTCCTGGGCATCGTGCTGGCCGTGATGCGGCTGTCCAGGAACCCGGTGACGAGCTGGGTGGCCTGGGTCTACATCTGGTTCTTCCGCGGTACGCCGGTCTACGTCCAGCTGCTGCTGTGGTTCAACCTGGCACTGATCTTCCCCCTCCTGAATCTCGGTCCGATCTACAAGGACGAGATGACGGACGTCATGACACCGTTCATGTGCGCCCTGCTGGGCCTCGGCCTGAACGAGGCCGCGTACATGGCGGAGATCTGCCGCGCCGGTCTGATGGCCGTCGACGAGGGCCAGACGGAGGCCGCGCACGCGCTCGGCATGAGCCACGGCAAGACGCTGCGCAGGATCGTCATCCCGCAGGCGATGCGGGTGATCGTGCCGCCGACGGGCAACGAGTTCATCAACATGCTGAAGACCTCGTCGCTGGTGTACGCGGTGACGTACAACGAGCTGCTGCGGGCCACCTCGACGATCGGCTCCACCTCGTACGCGGTGATGGAGATGCTCTTCGTGGCCTCCATCTGGTACCTGGTCATGACCAGCGTGTTCAGCGTCTTCCAGTACTACCTGGAGCGCCGCTACGCGCGTGGTTCGTCCCGCAGCCTGCCGCCGACCCCGTGGCAGAAGGTCAAGGCGAACCTGACGTCGCTGACGAGCGGAAGGGCTGGTGCGGCATGACCGCCATGGTGAAGGCCGAGGGCGTCCACAAGTCCTTCGGCGCGGTCGAGGTGCTCAAGGGCATCGACCTGGAGGTGCGGTCCGGCGAGGTGTTCTGCCTCATCGGCCCCTCGGGCTCCGGCAAGAGCACCTTCCTGAGGTGCATCAACCATCTGGAGAAGATCAACGCGGGCCGGCTCTGGGTGGACGGCCATCTGGTCGGCTACCGCCAGAAGGGCGACAAGCTGTACGAGCTCAAGGACAGCGAGGTCGCGCTCCAGCGCCGGGACATCGGCATGGTGTTCCAGCGGTTCAACCTGTTCCCGCACATGACCGCGGTGGAGAACGTCATGGAGGCCCCGGTCCAGGTCAAGGGCGTGAGCCGGGCCGAGGCCAGGGAGCGCGCCCTGCAACTGCTGGACCGGGTCGGCCTGGCCGACCGGTCGCAGAACTACCCCTCGCAGCTGTCCGGCGGCCAGCAGCAGCGGGTGGCCATCGCCCGGGCCCTGGCCATGGACCCGAAGCTGATGCTGTTCGACGAGCCGACCTCGGCCCTCGACCCGGAGCTGGTCGGCGACGTCCTCGACGTCATGCGCGACCTGGCCGAGTCCGGTATGACGATGGTCGTCGTCACCCACGAGATGGGCTTCGCCCGCGAGGTCGGCGACAGCCTGGTCTTCATGGACGGCGGTGTGGTGGTCGAGTCCGGCAACCCGCGCGAGGTCCTGACGAACCCGCAGCACGAGCGGACGCAGGCCTTCCTGTCCAAGGTGCTGTGACGGACCGCGGTCCGGCGCGCAGGGGCGGTACGGGTCTCCCGTGCCGCCCCTTCCGCGTGCCCGCCCACCTGGCCGCCCCGGTCGCCGCGCGTCCTACTTGAGGGCGAGGAGCAGCGTGTCCGACGGCGAGGCCCACACCGGGCGGGCCTCGGCGAACCCCTTCTCCCGCAGCACGCGCGCGTGCCAGGCCGGCGAGGGCATCTCGCCGTCGGCGTGCTCGCCGTAGATCTCGAAGCGGCGGGCGGTGGGCCCGGCGAGGACGGGGTCGGCGGCGGCGAGCTGCCACCACTCGGCCCAGTCGACGGCGCCGGCCGCCCTGGCCCGGTCCATACGGGCGTGGCGCAGGGCGCGCTCGGCCGCGTTGATCCGGGGCGTCGCCTCGTCGATCATGTGGTCCGCGTTCATGAAGACACCGCCGTCGCGGACGAGTTCCGCGATCCGGCCGTAGAGGGCCGCGAGGGGTTCGCTGTGCAGCCAGTGCAGGGCCGTGGCGGTGAGGACGGCGTCGTAGGAGTCGTACGGCAGTGCCGCCCGCCAGTGCGGGTCCTTGAGGTCGGCGGTCACCAGGGTGACCCGGTCGTCGCCCGCGAAGGTGCCCTCGGCGATGGCGAGCAGGGCCGGGTCGAGGTCCACGCCGGTGCTGGTGGCGCCGGGGAAGCGGGCGAGCAGCCGGGCGGTGACGGTGCCGGTGCCGCAGGCGAGGTCCAGGACGCGCGGCGTGGTGCCGACGAGCGCCTCGACCATGTCGAGCATGATCCGGAAGCGGTCCTCCCGGTCGGGCATGTACCACTCCTGCTGCCGGTCCCAGCTCTCCTGCCAGGCCGCCCAGTCGGTACCGGTCGTGATGGCCTGCCCGTCCGTCATCGAACCCCTCCGTCCCCTCGGTCACGTAATACCCTGGATGCACGACCGGCCGTTACTCCGTCCGCCTCCCGACCATAGAGCGCCTCCGTAAGGACTACAAGTGGAACTGGCCTATTACTCGGATTACGCCGTGCGCCTCGTCAACAGTGAGGAGCCGGCCCGGGGCAACGACACGCTGACCTCGGTCGAGGCCGTCCGCGACCTCTTCGGCGTGAACCAGTCGGCGGCCCGCCGCGCCACCGACGCGGACGTCACCCGCTTCCGCTCGGTACGGGCCCGGCTGCGCGCGGTCTTCGAGGCGGCCGACGGCGGCGACGAGACCCTCGCCGTGGACCTGCTGAACTCCCTGCTGCTGGAGTTCCCGGTGAGCCCGCAGATCTCCGGGCACGACGTCCGCGACGACGACGGGCGCCCGCTGTGGCACATGCACCTCGCCGACCACCCGTCGAACGCGACCGCCGGGTACGCGGCCATCGCCGCGATGGGCCTGGCGTTCCACCTGACGGAGTACGGCGTGGACCGCCTCGGCCTGTGCGAGGCCGCGCCCTGCCGCAACGCCTACCTCGACACCTCCACGAACCGCTCCCGGCGCTACTGCTCCGACCGCTGCGCCACCCGCGCCAACGTGGCGGCCTACCGCGCCCGCAAACGCCTGGAGGCCGACCGGTCGGCCAGCACCGGCCTGGCCGCCGACAGCGCCCAGCGCAGCACCGCGAGCGGCGAGCGCTGATCCGGCTTCAGCGGCCGGTAGCGGAACCGCACCGTGCCGAGGATCAGCTCGTCGGGCACGGTCCCGTAGTCGGTGCTGTCGCCTCCGGCGTACGCGTTGTCCCCGAGCACCCACCAGCCGCCGTCGCGGCGCTCGGCGGCCCGCTTGACGACCAGCAGGTCCTGCTGGAAGGGGTGCCGCAGCACGACGACGTCCCCGGGCCTGACCCGCGCGCCGTACCGCACCACCAGCTGGTCCCCGTGGAGCAGCGTGGGCACCATGGACGGGCCGGTCACCTCGGCCAGCCCGAAGGGCGCGGCCGCCCTCCCCCGCCCGGTCTCCTGCGACGGCTCCGGCATCGCCGACACCTCCCCTGGTCCGTTCCTCCACCAGTCTCAGTCTGACCCCGGACTTTTGTCCTAAGCCCATGGGGGCACTCGCGAAAACCCGTCTCGCAGGGAGTAATGTCCCACCTGAGAAGACGATCACGAGGAAGGAATGCTCCATGCTTTCCCGCCTGTTTGCCCCCAAGGTCACGGTCAGCGCCCACTGCGACCTGCCCTGCGGCGTGTACGACCCGGCCCAGGCCCGCATCGAGGCGGAGTCGGTGAAGGCCGTGCAGGAGAAGATGGCCGCCAACGACGACCCGCACTTCCAGGCTCGCGCCACCGTCATCAAGGAGCAGCGCGCCGAGCTGGCGAAGCACCACGTCTCCGTGCTGTGGAGCGACTACTTCAAGCCCCCGCACTTCGAGAAGTACCCGCAGCTGCACCAGCTGGTCAACGACACCCTGAAGGCCCTGTCGGCCGCCAAGGCCTCGACGGACCCGAAGACCGGTGAGAAGGCCCTGGAGCTCATCGCCGAGATCGACAAGATCTTCTGGGAGACCAAGAAGGCCTGACACCCTCAGGCCGTCCCGCGGCCGGCGGTCGGTGCACCACCGCGGGCGGAGGGACAACACGAAGGGGCCCGGTCGGTATCACCACCGGGCCCCTTCGGCATGACGAAGGGATGACGAAGGCATGACGAAGGTGAGGCCGGCCGGGTCGCGGTGGCCGGCGCCTACCATCGCCCCATGAGCATCCCCGTCCCTTGGGCGTACGCCTTCGCCGACCGGCCCGCCGAGCACTTCGAGCGGGCCTGCGTGTTCTGGACGGCCGTCACGGCCACGCGTCTGTCCGAAGCGCGGGGCGAGCGGGGGGAGTTCGTCACGCTGCTGCCGGAGGGCGCGGACGGGTGCGTGAAGGCGCAGCGGGTCGCCGGGGGCGGGGGTGGAGCGCATCTGGACCTCTGTGTCGAGGACGTGCCCGGCTTCGTCGGTGCCGCGCTGGCGCTCGGTGCCGAGACGGTCGCCCCGCACGACGGCTGGGCCGTCCTGCGCTCTCCCGCCGGTCAGTTGTTCTGCGCGGTCCCCTGGCACGGCGAGTCCGTACGGCCGCCCGTGGTGTCCGGCAGCCGTCTGGACCAGGTGTGCCTGGACGTCCCGCCGTCCGCGTACGCCGGCGAAGTCGCCTTCTGGACGGCCCTGTTGCCGGACTGGACGTCCCGGCCCGGTTCCCGGCCGGAGTTCCACTCCGTCGCGCCGCCCGCCGGACTGCCGGTCCGTCTCCTCCTCCAGCGGCTGGACGACGAACGCCCCCTCTCCGCCCACCTCGACCTGGCGTGCGGCCCGGACCTCGACGCGGTCCGCGCCCGGCACGAACGGCTCGGTGCCGTCCTCGTCGCCTCCCACTCCCACTGGACGGTGATGCGCGACCCGGCGGGCGGCCTGTACTGCCTGACCGGGCGCGACCCGGAGACGGGCGGGCTGCCGCGGGCGGCGGCCGACGGCTAGCGGGTCTCCGCGTAGGCGCACAGGACCGTCGTGTCCGGCGGGATCGACCCGTACGGCCGGCACGGGCTGTCGGTCACCTCGCTCCCGAGGAGCGGTGTGGGTACGCCGGCCCTCTGCCAGCCGGTCGGTCCCGTCGGTGCGGCGGCGTCGTCCTGGAGCCAGAGGGTCAGGCCGCCTCCGACGGCCGCGGTCACCGCCCAGACGACCACGGCCCACCGCCATAGGCGGCGGCGCCCAGCTGCCTCTGTCATGTCCGCCCCTCCCCGCTGTCCGGCCATCGAACCACGATGGCCCCTCGGACATGCGTCAGGAGATCGGGGCGGGAGGGATTCCGACGTCCTCGTCCGGTTCGGTGCGGTCTGCCGAGACACCCGAATCCGGGCCTCCGACGGGCTCGTGCCCGGGACCACCGGGCCGGCCTGTGTCCCCGTGGCCGGGTTCGCCGGGCCCGGAACCGCCGGCGTGCCCGGCGTGGCCGTGCCCCTCCGCGTGGCCGTGCCCCTCCGCGTGGCCGTGCCGTTCCTGGTGGCCGTGCAGCTCCGCGCCCGCCTCGACGTAGGCCTCGCAGTCGGGGTTGTGGCAGGGGCCCGCGACCCAGCGCGGCACCCAGGCGCCCAGTGTCTTGTAGCGCCGGACGACGGTGTCCACGGGCTGCCCGCAGGCGGGACAGACCTGATGTTCCCTGTCCATGCCACCAGGGTAGGCCGGTCACCGCTGTCGTGCGTGGACACCGGCGAGAACTCCGGCCGGGCGAGCCGGCACACGGCGGGGAGCGGGGCAAGGCGGGAACGACCGGTCCGGCAACCGGGTGGGGTGGGGCGGGCGAGGCGGGAACGACCGGTCCCGCAACCGGGCGGGGCGGGGCGAGGCGAGAACGGCCCGACCGGCAACCAGGCGGGGCGGCGGGCGGCCGGTGCGGCCCGACCGGCAACCAGGCGGGGCGGGGGGGCGGCCGGTGCGGCCCGGATGCGCCGAGGCGGGTCCCGCGGCACCGTGGGATGGGCGGGACCCGCGGGCCGGGGCCCCGGCGCCGTGCGGGGTCAGGAGCCGCACGGACCGGGGCCCCGGGGTCAGCGGGGCGGCGCCGTCATGTGGTGCGCCGCGTCACGAACTCCGCCAGGGACAGCAGCCCGCCCGCCGACTCGGGCTCCGGGACCGCCCGGGCCAGTTCCGACATCGCCCGCGCCATCCGGTCGGCCGCCTGCTCCAGCGCCCAGGCGCGCCCGCCGGCCCGCTCGACGGCGCGCGTGGTCCGTTCCAGGTCGCCCTGGTCGTAGGGGGCCGTGTACAGCTCGGCCAGCTCCGCGGCGGCCGGGGTGCCGGAGGCGAGCGCGGCGACCACCGGCAGGGACTTCTTGCGGGCCGCGAGATCCGCGCCCGCAGGCTTGCCGGTGTGCCGCGGGTCGCCCCACAGTCCGATCACGTCGTCGATGAACTGGAAGGCGAGCCCGGCCTGGCGGCCGAACGCGTCCAACGCCTCGACGTCCTCCTCGGGCGCCCCGGCGTACAGGGCACCGAGGGCGCAGGCACAACCGAGCAGCGCGCCCGTCTTGGCCTCGGCCATGGTGAGCACCTCGTCGAGGGTGACCTCGGTGGGGGCCCGTTTCTCCATGGCCGTGTCCGCCTGCTGCCCGGCGCACAGCTCCACCACGCAGGCGGCGAGGCGGGCGACGGCTGCCGCGGACGCCGGGTGGGGGTCCGCGGCCAGCCGTCCGAGGGCCAGTGCCTGCAACGCGTCCCCGGCGAGGATCGCGTCGGCGTCGCCGAACACGGTCCAGGCGGTGGGGCGGTGACGCCGTGTGGTGTCCCGGTCCATGACGTCGTCGTGGAGCAGCGTGAAGTTGTGGATCAGTTCCACCGCCGCGGCGGCCGGTACGGCCGCCGCGCGGGCCGCCGGGCCGCCGAGGGCGTCGGCCGCGGTGAGCACGAGCGCCGGGCGGATCGCCTTGCCGGCGTTGCCGGCGGCCGGTGTGCCGTCGGCGTGCTCCCAGCCGAAGTGGTAGCGCGCGATCCGGCGCAGTGCGCGGGGCAGGGCGTCGAGGGCGGTGCGCAGGGCGGGGTCGACCGAGGCCCGGGCCTCCTCCAGGATCGCCGTCGCCTCCTGCCCGTCGAACGCTCCGGACCCGCTGTCGCCACGGCTTGCGATGGGCTCCCGCCTTCCACCCGTCTCCTCGGAGCACGGCCTGGTCTCCGTCACGAAGTCGGTCATCGAGTCCCCCTCGCAGGGTCCGCGAACGGTGGCCGCTGCGCTGCCGCCCGGCGCGTACGCCCAGGGCGTACCCGCCCCGGGGGGCGGGGACGCGGCGTCCGGACGGGAGAGGTCACTGCCAGCGGCCGATCTCGACGTTCTCCAGGACGCCCAGCGCGTCCGGTACCAGCACGGCGGCCGAGTAGTAGGCCGTGACCAGGTACTTGATGATGGCCTGTTCGTTGATGCCCATGAACCGCACGGACAGGCTCGGCTCGATCTCGTCGGGGATGCCGGACTGGCGCAGGCCGATCACGCCCTGGTCCTGCTCGCCGAGACGCATGGCGATGATCGAGCTGGTCCGGGCCTCGGTGACCGGGATCTTGTTGCACGGGTAGATCGGGACCCCGCGCCAGGTGGGGATCCGGTTGCCGCCGACGTCGATCGTCTCCGGGACGAGGCCTCGCCTGTTCAGCTCGCGGCCGAACGCGGCGATCGCGCGCGGGTGGGCGAGGAAGAGCTTGGTGCCGCGGCGCCTGCTGAGCAGCTCGTCCATGTCGTCCGGGCTGGGGACCCCGTCGTGCGGCTGGATCCGCTGGTCGTACTCGCAGTTGTGGAGGAGCCCGAAGTCCCGGTTGTTGACCAGTTCGTGCTCCTGGCGCTCCTTCAGCGCCTCGACCGTGAGCCGCAACTGCTGCTCGGTCTGGTTCATCGGCTGGTTGTACAGGTCGGCGACGCGCGTGTGGATGCGCAGCACGGTCTGGGCGATGCTCAGTTCGTACTCGCGGGGCCGGGCGTCGTAGTCGACGAACGTGTGCGGGATGTCCGGCTCGCCGGCGTGGCCGGCGGCGAGGTCGACGGCCTTCTCGCCGTACTTGTTGGTGCGCTGCTGGGGGATCGTGCGCTGCTGGTGGAGGTGCTCGCGCAGGGAGTCCGCGCGTTCCGCGACCTGCTCGAAGTCCGCGCGGGAAAGGATCAGCACCGTGCTGGCGGTGTGGGCGCGCGCGGTGTACTCCCAGATGGATTCGCCGTCGAGCAGCGCCTGGTCGCCGAAATAGGCGCCGTCGGCCAGGACCCCGAGGATCTGGTCGTCGCCGTAGGGGCCGGTGCCGATCTTCTCGACCCTGCCGTGCGCCAGCAGGTAGACCTCGTCGGTCTGGCTTCCGAAGGAGGCGATGACCTCGCCCGCGGCGTACTCCCGCTGGCGGCAGCGGGAGGCCAGCTCCGAGAGCACCTCCTCGTCGCCGTACGAGCGCAGTACGGGCAGTTCGCCCAGCTCGGCGGGGATGACCTCGACGCGGTCGCCGGTCTTGACGAACGTGATACGGCCGTCTCCGACCGCGTACGTCAGCCGCCGGTTCACCCGGTACGTGCCGCCCTGCACATCCACCCAAGGCAGCGTCCGCAGCAGCCAGCGGGAGCTGATCTCCTGCATCTGCGGCACGGACTTGGTCGTGGTGGCCAGGTTCCGCGCGGCCGCGGTGCCGAGACTCTGCTGCGGCTTGACCTGCGTGGTGCGGACCTCTTCGCCTACCGACATAGAGAAATGCCCTCCCGATCATGCACGGGCGCCGAAATGCGCCGATGCATTTGTTTCGGGGCCAACCTTTCCATTGCTCAGAGTGCTCGTGCTATTACACGAAAGAGCGGGAATGGATCAACGGCCGACTGGGCACAGCGCGTTTTTCGCGCACCGAACGGTGTTCGACAATGGGCGGGTGACCGACCCCGCCGCCCTGCGCCCCCGGCTGCCCTCCCCCCTGCACGAGGTGTCCGACGACCGGTTCGCCCGGCACGGCGTACGGCTGCTGCTGAAGCGGGACGATCTGATCCACCCGGAGCTGGTCGGCAACAAGTGGCGCAAGCTCGCGCCGAACCTGGAGGCGGCGGCGGGCCGGACGGTCGTCACCTTCGGCGGCGCCTACTCCAACCACCTGCGGGCCACGGCCGCCGCCGGCCGGCTGCTGGGCCTGCCCACCGTCGGCGTCGTACGCGGCGACGAGCTCGCGGACCGGCCGCTGAACCCCTCCCTCGCCCGCTGCGCGGCCGACGGCATGCGGCTGCACTTCGTCGACCGCTCGTCCTACCGCCGCAAGACCGACCCCGAGACCCTCGCCGCCGTCCTGCGCGCGGCCGGCGCCGAGGACGCGTACGTCGTCCCCGAGGGCGGCAGCAACGCGGCGGCGGTCCGTGGCTGCCGGGCGCTGGGCGAGGAGCTCACGGGCCACGCCGACGTCGTCGCCGTCGCGTGCGGCACGGGCGGCACCCTCGCGGGTCTGGCCGCCGGCCTCGCCCCCGGCACGCGCGCCCTGGGCGTGCCGGTCCTCAGGGGCGGCTTCCTCGGCGACGAGGTCCGGGCGTTGCAGACGGCGGCCTTCGGCGGTCCCCGGGGCGACTGGCGCCTGGACGACCGCTTCCACTTCGGCGGCTACGCCCGCACCGGCCCCGCCCTCGACGCCTTCGCCGAGGACTTCGGCAGCCGCCACGGCCTGCCGGTCGAACGTCTCTATGTCGCCAAGTTGCTCTACGGACTTGTCGTCCTTGCTGAGGAGGGCTCCTTCGCGCGGGGCACCCGGCTCGCGGCCGTGGTGACGGGCGCGCCGTTCGACGGCTGACCGTCGCGGCCGGCGCGCCTACTCCGCCTCCCGGTGGGCCGCCGCCTCCTCCAGGTCCAGTCGGCGCAGCAGCGCGCGGAGCATCTCGTCGTCGATGTAGCGGCCGTCGCGGAGGCGGACGAAGACCTCGCGTTCGGCGCTGATCATCTCGCGGGCCAGCCGGCGGTAGGTGTCGTCGACGGTCTCGCCGGTGACCGCGTTGACCTGGCCGAGGCGTTCCCATACGGCGTTCCGGCGGCGTTCCAGGACGGTGCGCAGGCGGTCGGCGAGGGGCTGCGGCAGGGCGTTGCGCTCGTCGGCGAGGAGGGCGTCCAGGCGCTCCTCGGCGATCCGGGAGGCCTGCGCCTGGGCGTTGGCCTCGGCGAGCGTCGCGGCCTGCGGGTCGCGGACGGGGAACTTCAGCAGCCGGATCAGCGGGGGCAGGGTCAGGCCCTGCACGACCAGGGTGCCGATGACCGTGGTGAAGGTCAGGAAGAGGATGAGGTCGCGGTACGGGAAGGGCTCCTCGCCGTGGTCGACGGTGAGCGGGATGGAGAAGGCGATGGCGAGCGACACCACGCCCCGCATGCCGGCCCAGGCGATGACGATCGGGCCGCGCCAGGTCGGGTTCTCCTCGCGCGCGCGGATGCGCGCCGACAGCAGCCGCGGCAGGAAGGTCGCCGGATACACCCACAGGAAGCGGCACGCGACGACCACCAGGAAAAGGGCGACCGCGTACCAGGCGGCGTCCATGCCCTCGTAGGCGCGGAGGCCCCTCAGGACGACCGGCAGTTGCAGGCCGATCAGGGCGAAGACCGCCGACTCCAGGATGAAGGCGACCATCTTCCACACGGCCTCCTCCTGGAGGCGGGTGGCGAAGTCGACCTCCCACGCGCGGTGGCCGAGGTAGAGGGCGACGACGACCACGGCGATGACCCCGGAGGCGTGGAACTGCTCGGCGGCCGCGTAGGCGACGAACGGGATGAGGAGGGACAGGGTGTTCTGCAGGAGCGGTTCCTTCAGGCGGGTGCGCAGCCAGTGCAGCGGGGCCATCAGGATCAGGCCGACGGCGGTGCCGCCGACCGCCGCCACCAGGAACTCCTCGATGCCGCCGGCCCAGGACACGCCCTCGCCGACGACGACGGCCAGGGCCACCTTGTAGGCGGTGATCGCGGTGGCGTCGTTCAGCAGGGACTCGCCCTGGAGGATGGTGGTGATCCTGGAGGGCAGGCCCAGCCGGCGCGCCACCGCCGTGGCCGCGACCGCGTCCGGCGGCGCCACCACCGCGCCCAGCACCAGCGCCGCGGTCAGCGGCAGCCCTGGCACGAGCAGGTGGGCGGCCCAGCCGACGACGACCGTCGCGAAGAGCACGTACCCGACCGACAGCAGCGCCACGGGCCGCGCCTGCGCGCGCAGGTCGAGGTAGGAGCTGTCGGTCGCCGAGGTGTGGAGCAGCGGCGGCAGCAGGAGGGGGAGGACGATCTCGGGGTCGAGGGCGTAGTCGGGCACCCCCGGGACGTACGACACGGCCAGGCCGGCGCCGACCAGGAGCAGCGGGGCGGGCACCGGGGTGCGCCGGGCCGCCGCGGCGATCGCCGTACTGCCCGCCACCAGCAACAGCAGTGGCATCACGTCCATGTCCCGCCCACCCTCGTTTTTCCGCGCGGGCGTCCGCACGCCCGTCGTAATCTGGCAATCATGAAACAGTGCACGCACGCCGACGCGCTGCCGCACCCCGATCCGGTTCCGCTCAGCGAGACCTGTACGGAGTGCCTGCGGGACGGCACCCACCCGGTGCAGTTGCGGTTGTGTCTGACGTGCGGCCACGTGGGCTGCTGCGACTCCTCGCCGGGCCGCCACGCCACGGGGCACCACAAGGACTCCGGCCATCCGGTCATGCGGACCTTCGAACCCGGCGAGGACTGGCGCTGGTGTTTCGTCGACCACGTCCTCGTCTGAGGGGCGCCCGGGACGGTCCGGCCGTCCGGCGGGTACGGTTCGAGCATCAGACGCCTGGGTACGTCAACCCGGCGCACCCTCTTCCCTTTTGGGTCCGCAGACCCCCTAGACACGGAGCGTGTTCACAGCTTTACTGTGAGTGACGCCAGGGGGTTGGGGTCCCGGGACAGGACACTTGAGGGCGCGGTAGCGTCACCGCTGCACCACACACGCGTTACCCCGGGGGGCGACCCTCGGCCCCCGAAGACTTGTACCACCTTGGAGGTGAGGGTGTCCCAGATCGCAGGCGAGCCCGCGACCCAGGACTTCGTGGAAGTCCGGCTGCCGGCTGCGGGTGCCTACCTGTCGGTGCTGCGGACGGCCACGGCCGGCCTCGCGGCCCGTTTGGACTTCACCCTGGACGAGATCGAGGACCTGCGCATCGCGGTGGACGAGGCATGCGCGATCCTGCTCCAGCAGGCCGTGCCCGGCTCGGTGCTCAGCTGCGTCTTCCGCCTGGTCGACGACTCGCTGGAGGTCACCGTCTCGGCGCCGACCACCGACGGCCACGCGCCCTCGCGCGACACCTTCGCCTGGACCGTGCTGTCCGCCCTGGCCGGCAAGGTCTCCTCCGCCGTGGACGAGGACAAAACCGTTTCGATCAGCCTCTACAAACAGCGCGGCGCGGGACCCGGGCCGGCGTGAGGAACGGGGACGGTCCGGTGCGGGACGAAGAGCGCGGCACACGGGAGCTGCCGGCCGAGAGCGCCGGGAATCCGGTCTCGCCGGGCGGTTCCCGACGCATGACGGACGGTGTCGACGGCATTCCCGAGCAGGCCCGGCCGCACCCGGAGGACGACGTGTCCTCCGCGCCGGCCGGCTCCCCGGACAGTGCCGTTCAGGGCTCACCTCGGGAGAGGCGGATCGGGGCGACCCCCGGCCGGGCGGAGGCGAGGGCTCGACAGAGTGCGACGGGCGGGACGATGAGCGAGCACGAGCGAGACGACGACCAGGGCGTGCCGGGGACACGGCACGCGACCCAGGACCGCGCACCGCAGGTTCGCGTGCCTCAGGACCGCGTGCCTCAGGACCGCGCACCGCAGGACCGCAGCGGGGCGCGGGCGATGTTCCTGGAGCTGCGCTCCCTGAGGGAGGGCAGCCCGGAGTACGCGGAGCTGCGCAACCAGCTGGTCCGCATGCACCTGCCGCTCGTCGAGCACCTCGCGCGCCGCTTCCGCAACCGCGGTGAGCCGCTGGACGACCTCACGCAGGTCGCCACCATCGGGCTGATCAAGTCGGTCGACCGCTTCGACCCGGACCGCGGGGTGGAGTTCTCCACGTACGCGACCCCGACGGTCGTCGGCGAGATCAAGCGGCACTTCCGCGACAAGGGCTGGGCGGTGCGGGTGCCGCGCAGACTCCAGGAGCTGCGGCTCGCGCTGACCACGGCGACGGCCGAGCTGTCCCAGCTGCACGGCCGCTCCCCCACCGTCCACGAGCTCGCCGAGAAACTGGCGATCTCGGAGGAGGAGGTCCTGGAGGGCCTGGAGTCCGCCAACGCGTACTCCACGCTGTCCCTCGACGTCCCCGACACCGACGACGAGTCCCCGGCCGTGGCGGACACGCTGGGCGCGGAGGACGAGGCGCTGGAGGGCGTCGAGTACCGCGAGTCGCTCAAGCCGCTGCTGGAGGACCTTCCGCCCCGGGAGAAGCGGATCCTGCTGCTGCGCTTCTTCGGCAACATGACCCAGTCGCAGATCGCGCAGGAGGTCGGCATCTCCCAGATGCACGTCTCGCGCCTGCTGGCGCGGACGCTGGCGCAGCTGCGGGAGAAGCTGCTCGTGGAGGAGTAGGCCCGGGCCCTACTTCCGCTTCCGGGCGTTCTCCGGCTTCGGGCCGTCGCCCTTGTCCCGCGCGTTCTCCGGCTTCTCCGTGTGCTCCGGGATCCGCGCGTTACCGGGCCCCCGGATCCCGAGGGCCCGGGTCGTCTCGCCGTTGACGAGCAGCACCAGTGCCGCGACCGCCACGACCGCCAGCGCGATCCCGGCCGGGATCGCCATGCTGTCGGCCTGGAGCAGGTTGTAGGCGACGGGCAGCGCGATGATCTGCGTGATGACGGCCGGACCCCGGCTCCAGCCGCGACGGCCCAGCAGTCCGCGGGCGGCGAGCAGCGGCAGCAGCGCGAGCACCATCAGCGTCACCCCGCCGGTGACGGCCTGCTGCCGGTCGTCCGGATCCCCGGTGATCCCGAGGACGAGCACCCACACACCGCCGACGAGCAGCGCCAGCCCCTCCAGGGCGGTGAGCCCGGCGGCGTACGTCAGACGGCGCGGGCGGGGGCCTGCGGTTTCGGGGGCGGCGGGGGTCTGCTCACGGCTCACCCCTGAAGGGTAGCCCGCACGCGCGGGCACGCCCGCGGGTACCCGTGCGGGGCCGGGGCCCGTCCGTGTCGAGGCTCACGGCGGGCTCCCCCACCCGATCTCCGAACGGCCTGGGCCCGGGTACCACCCAGTAGGTACGCTGCCCTCCATGCGTGCACTTCTCGTGGTCAACCCGGCAGCAACCACTACGAGTGCACGGACGCGTGACGTCCTCATCCACGCGCTCGCGAGCGAGATGAAGCTCGAGGCGGTCACCACCGAGTACCGGGGGCACGCGCGCGATCTGGGCCGGCAGGCGGCGCAGAGCGAGGACATAGACATGGTCGTCGCCCTGGGCGGCGACGGCACGATCAACGAGGTGGTCAACGGCCTGCTGCACGACGGGCCCGACCCCGAGCGCCTGCCCGGTCTCGCCGTGGTCCCCGGTGGCTCCACCAACGTCTTCGCCCGCGCCCTCGGTCTGCCCAACGATCCCGTGGAGGCGACCGGCGCCCTGCTGGACGCGCTGCGCGAGGGCCGGGAGCGCACGGTCGGGCTGGGACTGACCTCGGGCACGCCCGGCACGGAGGACGAGGCGGTGCCGGCCCGCTGGTTCACCTTCAACGCCGGGCTCGGCTTCGACGCGGGTGTGGTGGGCCGGGTCGAGCAGCACCGCGAACGCGGCAGGAAATCCACACACGCTCTCTACGTCCGCCAAGCCGTGCGCCAGCTCCTGGGCGAACCGCAGCGCCGGCACGGCTCGATCACCCTGGAGCGTCCGGGCGCCGAGCCGGTGACCGATTTGGTGCTGTCCATCGTCTGCAACACGGCTCCGTGGACCTATCTGGGCAATCGCCCGGTGTACGCGTCACCTAAGGCCTCGTTCGATACCGGGCTCGACGTATTCGGTCTCAGTCGTCTGTCCACCGCCGCGGTTGTCCGGTATGGGACGCAGTTGCTCACTTCGTCCCCCCAGCGGGGTCCCTATGGCAAGCACGCCGTCTCCCTGCACGATCTGGACCAGTTCACCTTGCATTCGAAGGTGCCGCTCCCTCTCCAGATGGACGGTGACCACCTGGGGCTGCGTACCAGCGTGACGTTCACAGGCGTACGCCGTGCACTGCGTGTGATTGTGTGAGCAGAAAGGGCTGAAGTCCTTTCACTCGAACGTTTAGGCCAGGATCCACCCCATGGAAGTACGGCTGTGACCTAGTCGACACCGAGGAATCAAAAAAAACTTTCCGGAAGGGGTTGTATCCGCCGCTGAGGTTTGCGAGTCTCTACGTGGCGATCGGGACGGCCCGCAACACCAGCCTCCACTGATCACCGGAACCCCTCTTCAATCCACAGGACCACGCCAGGAAACCTGGCTGGTGGCCCTTCACTTGTTGAGGGATTCGTGAAAGCGTTCACATTCACAAGCAACTTGCACGTTTTACCAAGGAGAGGTAGCAGCCATGGACTGGCGTCACAACGCCGTTTGCCGCGAGGAAGACCCCGAGCTCTTCTTCCCCATCGGCAACACCGGTCCTGCGCTGCTGCAGATCGAGGAAGCCAAGGCCGTCTGCCGTCGCTGCCCCGTTATCGAGCAGTGTCTGCAGTGGGCGCTCGAGTCCGGTCAGGACTCCGGCGTCTGGGGTGGTCTCAGCGAGGACGAGCGCCGCGCGATGAAGCGCCGCGCCGCCCGCAACCGGGCCCGTCAGGCCTCCGCCTGACAACACCCGCCCCGCACACAGCCTGAGCTTGGCGGCGCGTACAGCGAGTACGCAACTCCCGCCCCCGAGCCGCAGCGCGCAGTACCCCCGATGCGCAGCAATCGCTGGCAACGAGCATTCGAGCCCCGGACCTGGAACGGTCCGGGGCTTCGTGCTGTGCACCCGGGGGCCGGCCTTGCTTCTGCACCTGGCCCCGCTTCTGCACCGGGCCTTGCTTCTGCACCCGGCCCCGCTTCTGCACCCGGCCCCGCTTCTGTACCCGGTCCTACTTCTGGGCCCGCACCGGGATGTCCAGGATGACCTGGGTGCCGCGCTCCGGCGCCGGGACCATGTCGAAGGTGCCGCCCAACTCCCCTTCGACCAGCGTCCGTACGATCTGGAGGCCGAGGTTGCCGGAGGTGTGCGGGTCGAAGCCGGCGGGCAGGCCGACGCCGTCGTCCTGGACGGTGACCAGCAGCCGGGCCTCCTTGGTGGAGCCGCCCCGGACGGCGGAGACCTCGACGGTGCCGGTGTCGCCCTCGCGGAACCCGTGCTCCAGCGCGTTCTGGAGGATCTCGGTGAGGACCATGGAGAGCGGGGTGGCGACCTCCGCGTCCAGGATGCCGAAGCGTCCGCTGCGGCGGCCGGTGACCTTGCCCGGGGAGATCTCCGCCACCATGGCGAGGACACGGTCGGCGATCTCGTCGAACTCCACCCGCTCGTCCAGGTTCTGGGACAGCGTCTCGTGGACGATGGCGATCGAGCCGACCCGGCGCACGGCCTCCTCCAGGGCCTCCCGGCCACGCTCGGACTCGATGCGCCGGGCCTGGAGGCGCAGCAGGGCCGCCACCGTCTGGAGGTTGTTCTTCACCCGGTGGTGGATCTCCCGGATGGTGGCGTCCTTGGTGATCAACTCCCGCTCGCGGCGTCGCAGTTCCGTGACGTCCCGGAGGAGGACCAGGGAGCCGATGCGAGCGCCCTTGGGCTTGAGCGGGATCGCACGGAACTGGATGACCCCGTCGTGGGCCTCGATCTCGAACTCGCGGGGCGCCCAGCCGCTGGCGACCTTGGCGAGCGCCTCGTCCACCGGGCCCCGGGTCGGGGCGAGTTCGGCGGTGATCTGGCCGAGGTGCTGCCCGACCAGGTCGGAGGCGAGGCCCATGCGGTGGTAGGCGGACAGCGCGTTCGGGGAGGCGTACTGGACGATGCCGTCCGCGTCGAGGCGGATCAGGCCGTCCCCGACCCGGGGGGCCGCGTCCATGTCCATCTGCTGGTCGGGGAAGGGGAAGGAGCCGGCCGCGATCATCTGCGCGAGGTCGGAGGCGCTCTGGAGGTAGGTCAGCTCCAGACGGCTCGGGGTGCGCACGGTGAGCAGGTTGGTGTTGCGGGCGATGACGCCGAGGACACGGCCGTCCCGCCGGACGGGGATGGACTCGACCCGGACGGGGACCTCCTCGCGCCACTCCGGGTCGCCCTCGCGCACGATCCGGCCCTCGTCGAGGGCGGCGTCCAGCAGGGGGCGGCGGCCGCGGGGCACGAGGTGACCGACCATGTCGTCCTGGTAGGAGGTGGGGCCGGTGTTGGGGCGCATCTGGGCGACGGAGACGTAGCGGGTGCCGTCGCGGGTGGGGACCCACAGGACCAGGTCGGCGAAGGAGAGGTCGGAGAGCAGCTGCCACTCCGAGACCAGCAGGTGGAGCCACTCGAGGTCGGAGTCGCCGAGTGCGGTGTGCTGGCGTACGAGTTCGTTCATGGAGGGCACGTCTGCGAGCGTACCCGTGCGCCGGACCCGGCCGAAAAACACCCGCGGGCCGCGGCGCCTGAGAGGGACCCTCAGCCCTCCCGGCACCGCAGCCCGGAGCAATCCCGGCCGTGGGGTGTGCGGTCCCGGTCGGCCGAAAGGTGAGGAGCCGGGGCAGTCAGGGCAGAGAGCTCCGGATCCTCCGTCCGCCCTCCTGTGCGGGGAAGGCGGAAGTGCGGTGGTGCTCCTTCGCACGACGTCCACTCGATTGTGGACTAGACCAGTTGCCTGTGTCCATGCGCCGGAGGTGATGCGCCGGAATCGGTCAGCGTACCCGCCGCCCGAATCGGGGGACTAGTCGGACGCCCTAGTATCCACACCGCAGCCTAGCCTGTGCGGGTTGCTCTGCGGGGCGGTTGGGCGGGGCAATTTCCGCGCACGCGTCGACTTCCTCCCGCTCGCGCCGTCGCGCCTCCGCCCGCGTGCGCCGGACGGTGCCGCGCACCCCGGCCGGCCGCCGTCGTACGCCGTGCCCGCGGGATCCCCCTCTGTTAAAATTGGTCTAAACCACTTAGCCTTACGGTCGCCCGTGTCGAGCCCTTTCCGGCTCCTCCTTCCAGCCCTTCAGCTCTCTTTCCAGAACGGCAGGCCCAGCGTGGAAGTTGTCATCGTTCCGGATGCCAGGTCGGGCGGCGAGCTCATCGCCGAGGCCATGGCCCACCTCCTGCGGCGCAAGCCCGACGCCCTGCTCGGCGTGGCCACCGGCTCCACCCCGCTGCCGGTCTACCGGGCGCTCGCGGCCAGGGTGCGCTCCGGTGCCGTGGACACCTCACGGGCGCGGATCGCCCAGCTCGACGAGTACGTGGGGCTGCCCGCCGACCATCCGGAGTCCTACCGCTCCGTGCTGCGGCGGGAGGTGCTGGAGCCGCTCGGCATCGGCATGGACGCGTTCCTCGGCCCCGACGGCACGGCCGAGGACGTCCCGGCGGCGTGCGCGGCGTACGACCGGACGCTGGCCGAGTCCGGCGGGGTCGATCTGCAACTGCTCGGCATCGGCACCGACGGACACATCGGGTTCAACGAGCCCTGCTCCTCGCTGGCCTCCCGGACGCGGATCAAGACGCTGACCGAGCAGACCCGCGTCGACAACGCCCGGTTCTTCGACGGGGACATCGAGCAGGTCCCGCACCACGTCATCACGCAGGGCATCGGCACCATCCTGGAGGCGCGGCACCTGGTGCTGCTCGCGACGGGCGAGGGCAAGGCGGACGCGGTCGCGGCGACCGTCGAGGGGCCGGTCGCCGCGGTCTGCCCGGCCTCCGCGCTCCAGCTGCACCCGCACGCCACGGTCGTCGTCGACGAGGCCGCCGCGGCCAAGCTGAAGCTCGCCGAGTACTTCCGGCACACGTACGCGAACAAGCCGGAGTGGCAGGGCATCTAGCACCTGCCCGCACACGTGGCACCTGCCCCGCGCGCCCGGCTCCTGCCCCGCGCGCAGCCGAAGGCGCCGGTCCCCTCCCGGGGCCGGCGCCTTCGGCGTGCGGCGGACCGGTGGGTCACCGGGTGCCCGCGACGACCTCCGCCGCCGCCCGGCCGCAGACGCGGGCCGCGCCGTGGGTGGCGAGGTGGAGGGCGCCGCGGGGAGCGGCCTGGGGGACGCCCATCTCGACGACGAGCGTGTCGGGGCGGGCGGCGAGGAGCGTGTCCAGGGCCGCCGCCATCCACGGGTGGCGGTGTTCGTCGCGGACCACGGCCACGATGCGCCGCTCCCCCGCCGCGGCCAGCGCCGCGCGCCCCGCGTGCTCGCCGGAGAAGCTGCCCGTCCCGGTACCGGGCAGCAGACGGGCGAGCTCGGCGGCCACGCCCCACGGCGTCTCGTCGCCGACGGCGATGTTGGCGACGGGGGTGAGGGCGGCGACGTAGGGGGCCCCGGTGAGCGGGGTGAAGCCGTCGGCGCGGGTGACGCGCAGGGCGCGGCGGGCTGCGGTCAGGCCGATGTCCCGCTCCGCCTCGGCGGCCGCGGTGGGTGCCGAGGCCGTCCAGCGGGCCAGGGACCGTACCCGCCGCGCCGCGTCGGCCAGGCGCTCCTCGGGCAGTTCCCCGGTGCGCACCGCGGTGGTCAGGGCGTCGCGCAGACGGCGCACCGTCTCGTCGTCGGCGAGGCCGCCGCCCACGCAGATGGCGTCGGCGCCGGCGGCGATCGCGAGGACGCTGCCGCGCTCGATGCCGTAGGTGCCGGCGACGGCCCGCATCTCCATGCCGTCGGTGACGATCAGACCGTCGTAACCGAGTTCCTCGCGGAGGAGGCCGGTGAGGATGCGGCGGGACAGCGTCGCGGGGCGGACCGGGTCCAGGGCCGGGACCAGGATGTGGGCGCTCATGACCGCCCGGGTGCCGGCGCCGATGGCCGCCCGGAACGGGATCAGCTCCCGCTCCGCGAGGACGGCCGCCGGCACGTCGACGCGCGGCAGCGCGTGGTGGGAGTCGACGGCCGTGTCGCCGTGGCCGGGGAAGTGCTTGGTGCAGGCCGCCACGCCGGCGGACTGGAGGCCGGTGACATAGGCGGCGGTGTGCCGGGCGACCAGGCCGGGGTCCGCGCCGAAGGAACGGACCCCGATCACCGGGTTCGCCGGGTCGGAGTTCACGTCCGCCGACGGGGCCCAGTTGAGGTTCACCCCGCACTCAGCGAGCCGGCGGCCCAGCTCGTGGGCGACCCGGCGGGTCAGGTCCACGTCGTCCACCGCGCCCAGCGCGTGGTTGCCGGGGAAGGAGGAGCCGGTGCGCACCTCCAGGCGGGTGACGTCTCCGCCCTCCTCGTCGATCGCGACCAGGACGTCGTCCCGTTCGGCGCGCAGCTGTGCGGTGAGGGCGGCGAGTTGGTCCGGGGAGGCGATGTTGCGGCCGAACAGGCCGACCGAGGCCAGGCCCTCGCCGAGGCGGCGCAGCAGCCAGTCGGGGGCGGTGGTGCCGGGGAAGCCGGGCTGGAGGACGGTCAGGGCGTCCCGGGTGAGCGTGTCGGTGCCGCTGGCGATGGTCGTCATCGGGGCGTCATCCCTTCACCGCGCCCGCGGTGAGACCCGCGGCCATCTTGCGCTGGACGAGGAGGAACAGGGCGACGATCGGGACGGCCATCATGGTGGCGCCCGCCATCATCGGGGCGTACTCGGTGCCGTGCTTGGTGGTGAAGTTGCCGAGCCAGACGGTCGCGGTCTGGTTCTTCTGGCTGAGCAGCATCAGGGCGTAGAGGTACTCGTTCCAGGCCTGGATGAAGGCGTAGACCGAGGTGGCGACCATGCCGGGGGCCAGGAGCGGGAAGACGACGCGGACGAAGGCGCCGGTGCGGGTGCAGCCGTCGACCATCGCGGCCTCCTCCAGTTCCTTGGGGATGTTGACGATGAAGCCGCGCAGGGTCCACACCGTGAACGGGAGGATGAAGGTCAGATAGGTGATGATCAGGCCGGACAGCTTGTCGTACTGGTCCAGGTCGTTCAGGAGCAGGAAGACCGGGATGATCATGGCGACCAGCGGGACCATCTGCACGGCCAGGATGCCCACGATCACGATCTTGCGGCCGCGGAAGGCGAACCGGGAGATGGCGAGGGCGGCCAGCATGCCGACGGCGACGCCGATCGCGACGACCGTCAGCGAGACGGCCAGGCTGCGCCCGACCGGGCCCCAGAAGTCGGCGATGTCGAGCGCGCGGCCGAAGTTGGAGAAGGTCCCGCCGGTCGGCAGCAGGCTCGGCTCGGGGTCGATGGCGTCCTTCGCCGGTTTGAACGCCGTGTTGAGCATCCAGTAGACGGGGAAGCCGGCGACGGCGAAGACCAGGAGACCGAGGAGGTTCCAGCCGAGCTTCGACCGCCCCGGAGCGGACACCGTACTCATTCGACCTCTCCGATCTTCAGCATCTGGCGCATGTAGACGGCGACCACCCCGAGCAGGAGCAGCACGGTGATCAGGGCGATCGCCGAGCCCTGCCCGTAGTCGTTGACGACGAAGGCGCGGTCGTAGGAGTACGTCGTCAGCAGCTGGAACTCGGGCTCCGGGTGGCCGTTGCGCATCACGAAGACCTGCGGGAAGACGCCCATGTCCCAGATGACCGACAGGGTCGTGAGCATCACGACGACCGGTTTGAGGATGGGCAGGGTGACGTACCGGAAGACGCCCCAGGCGCCGGCGCCGTCGAGGCGGGCGGCCTCCTCCAGCTCGGCCGGGACCTGGGTGAGGCCGGCGCTGAGGGTGATCACCACGAAGGGCACCGCGCCCCAGATCACCAGCAGCATGATGACGGCGAGGCCCTGCGGTCCGCTCGCGAACCAGTTGTGGCCGATCAGCTCGACCCCGGGGAGCCTGCTCAGGACCGCGTTGAGGATGCCGTAGTCGGAGTCGAAGAGCCATTTGAAGACGGTGGTGGCGACGATGACCGGCATCCCCCAACTGGCCACCAGGGCGATGTTGACCAGGGTCTTCACCCAGCCGGAGACCCGCTGGAGGAGCAGCGCGATCAGCATGCCGAGGACCATCGTGAGGAGCACGCAGCCGGCGGCGAAGACGATCGTGCGCAGGACGACCTGCCAGAACTCGCCGTCGCCCAGCACGCCCGAGAAGTTGTCGAAGCCGACGGACTCGGCGGGCTGGAAGCCCCAGAGCTGGGACTGGCCGAACTTCTGGAAGGACAGGGTGACCAGGCGGACCAGCGGATAGCCCATCACCAGCGCGAGGACCAGCAGACAGGGCGCGAGCAGCAGCCAGGGGGTGCCGGCGCCGGCCGCGCCCCGCCGTCCCGGTGGCTTTCCCGCGGCGGCCCGTGGTGGGGGTGAGGGCCGCGTCGGCGGCACCTTGGCAGGGGTGGTCGTGTCTGCGGCACTCATCCGCGCGCTCCTCAGCGGTCCCTCGGTCGTCCGGGAAGCAGGGCCCCGACCCTGGGGGGTCGGGGCCCTGCTCTCAGGTCACTTGGTGTTGATGACCTTGTCGATCGCGGCGTCCGCCTCCTTCGCGGCCTCCTCGACCGTCTTCTTGCCGGTGCCGATGTTCTGGAGCATGGTCTGGAGCACCTGGGCCTTCTCGACCTGGCCCCAGCCGGGGGCCATCGGGACGAACCAGTTGGACTCGGCGGCGGTGGCCGGCACGACCGTCTCGGGGTCGTTCTTCAGGGTCGCGAGGTCGGTCTTGTTGTTGGGCAGGTTGCCCTTGGCCATCAGACCCTTCTGGCCGGAGGGGCCGGTGAAGGCGTTGATCCATTCGGCGGCGAGGTCCTGCGCGTCCGACTTCACCGGCACGGCCAGGTCGGAGCCGCCCAGGAAGACCGGGAGGTTCTTGCCGGACGGGCCGGGCAGCACGAAGTTCTCGACGTTGTCCTTGAGCTTGCCCGTCTTGTCGTTCTCCGGGGCCGCGGCGGTGGCGCCCTCCCAGGCGGGGGCGAAGATCATGCCGGACTTGCCCTGGCCGTAGACGATGTAGCGGTCGGACTCGTCCTTGGTCTTGTCGCCGTGCATGTAGGTGTCGACGATCTTCTTGAACTCGTTGAGGCCCTTGAGGGACTCCGGCGAGGAGAGGTTGGCCTTCCACTGGCCGCCCGACTCGGTCGCGATGGAGCCGCCGGCGTCGTAGACGAAGGACATGGCCGCGTACCAGTCGCGGGTGGGCTGGTACCAGGCGCTGAAGCTGTCGCCCTCCTTCTTCTGGACCTTGTCCAGGGCGGCGGTCAGCTCGGCGTAGGTGGTCGGGGCGGTCTTCACGCCCGCGGCGGCGAAGAGGTCCTTGCGCCAGTTGCCGACGCGGCCGCCGGCGTAGTAGGGGACGCCGTAGGTCTTGTCCTCGTAGGTCACCGAGGTCTTGAGGCCGTCCAGCCAGGCGGAGGAGTTGTCGAACTGCGAGGCGTCGAGGGGGGCGAAGGCGCCCTTGACCATGTAGCCGAGCATCTCGGTGTTGCCCATCTCGACGACGTCGGGGGCCTTGTCGGTGGCGAGGACCGCGTCGAGCTTGGCGTTCTTGTCCGGCCAGCCGTAGTACTCGTGGTCGATCTTGAGGCCGGGGTGCTTCTTCTGCACCGCCGCGTCGGCGGCCTTCACCAGCTCGGGCCAGTTGTTCTGGGCGTCGACGGTGAGCCAGACCGTCAGCTCCTTAGCCTCGGCACCCTTGTCCGAGCCCCCCTTGTCGCTGTCCCCGCACGCCGCGATGGAGACCATCATGCCCGCGATACCGATCGCGGCTATCAGCTTGCGCTTCACGCCATCCTCCTCAGGGATGCCACAAACCCCCCTGCCTCCCCGCCGCGGTCGAGCGTCAACGCGTACCGTCCGTGGGGCCAGGACCTGGACCAATGGTGTAGACCAGTACGGGGAGCTTGGCTCAGACCAATAGGGCTGTCAAGGGTGCTTCACAGGCGCCGAGTCGTCCGTTACGCGACCGCGATATGCAGGGACTTTTCAATTTCCGGGGCGCCCGCCGAAGGCCCTCGCGCGGAACGGACCACCGCCCTACGACGGCGTGCTGGACTAGACCAAGACGGGTCCCGCGGGTATACAGAGGGGATCACGGAGCGTGCGAGGTCACCCGCACCGGTCACCCCGCCCACGAACCCGTGCCACGATGTGAGCCGCGGCCGATGGGATGTCGGCCGTTCGGCATCCGGAGCCGGGAAGGCAGGCCATGAGCACCGACGTCAGCAGTGCGGAGAACGAGGGTGGGGCTACCGTCCGTACCGCGCGCGTGCCCAAGTACTACCGCCTGAAGAAGCACCTGCTCGACATGACGGAGACCCAGTCGCCCGGCACCCCCGTGCCGCCCGAGCGGACCCTCGCGGCCGAGTTCGACACCTCGCGCACGACCGTGCGCCAGGCCCTCCAGGAACTGGTGGTCGAAGGCCGGCTGGAGCGCATCCAGGGCAAGGGCACGTTCGTCGCCAAGCCCAAGGTCTCCCAGGCGCTGCAACTGACCTCGTACACCGAGGACATGCGCGCCCAGGGCCTCGAACCCACCTCCCAGCTCCTGGACATCGGCTACATCACGGCCGACGACCGGCTGGCCGGGCTCCTCGACATCACCGCCGGCGGACGCGTGCTGCGCATCGAACGGCTGCGCATGGCCAACGGCGAGCCCATGGCGATCGAGACGACGCACCTGTCGGCCAAGCGCTTCCCCGCCCTGCGCAGGTCGCTGGTCAAGTACACGTCCCTCTACACCGCCCTCGCCGAGGTCTACGACGTCCACCTCGCGGAGGCCGAGGAGACCATCGAGACCTCCCTGGCCACCCCGCGCGAGGCGGGCCTGCTCGGCACCGACGTGGGCCTGCCGATGCTGATGCTGTCCCGGCACTCCCTGGACAAGGCGGGCAAGCCGGTGGAGTGGGTGCGGTCCGTCTACCGGGGGGACCGCTACAAGTTCGTGGCCCGGCTGAAGCGCCCGCAGGAGTAGGCGGCCACCGCGGCCGAGCTCCCACCGAGCTCCCGCCCCCCCGGTTCGGGTGGAGCGGGCAGGAGCGGAGGTCCCGATATCCGGACGAGGTCTTCCGCTGACCTTTATCCGTCCCCTACATTTCGCGTGCGTTGCACGCGCGATCAACGAGGGGATGGAGTCGCCCGATGCCGGAAGCACCACACGTCTCAAGAGGTCCGGTGGTGACGCCCGTACGCGTCGTCATCGCCCTCTGCCTGTTCGCGCCTTTCGTGGCGATGCTCTGGGTCGGCTCGTACGCGAAGGTGGAGCCGACGCTGATCGGCATCCCCTTCTTCTACTGGTACCAGATGGCCTGGGTGCTGATCTCCACCGTGCTCACGATGATCGCGTACCGGCTGTGGCAGCGTGACCAGCGCGCCCGCAAGGCCTCGGACGGGGGTGCGTCCCGATGAACAACGAGGTCAACGGCGTCGCACTCACCGTCTTCGTCCTCTTCTTCCTGGCCGTGACCGTCATGGGCTTCCTCGCGGCCCGCTGGCGCAGGGCCGAGAACGAGCACAGCCTCGACGAATGGGGCCTGGGCGGCCGGTCGTTCGGCACCTGGATCACCTGGTTCCTGCTCGGTGGCGACCTGTACACGGCCTACACGTTCGTGGCGGTCCCGGCGGCGATCTACGCGGCCGGCGCGTCCGGCTTCTTCGCGGTCCCGTACACGATCCTCGTCTACCCGCTGATCTTCACCTTCCTGCCCCGCCTCTGGTCGGTCTCGCACAAGCACGGGTACGTCACCACCTCGGACTTCGTGCGCGGCCGGTTCGGGTCCAAGGGCCTGTCGCTGGCCGTGGCCGTCACCGGCATCCTCGCGACCATGCCGTACATCGCGCTCCAGCTCGTCGGCATCCAGGCCGTGCTGGACGTGATGGGGGTCGGCGGCGGCGAGAACACCAACTGGTTCGTCAAGGACCTGCCGCTGCTGCTCGCCTTCGGCGTGCTGGCCGCGTACACCTACTCGTCGGGGCTGCGCGCGCCCGCCCTGATCGCGTTCGTGAAGGACACGCTGATCTACATCGTGATCGCGGTGGCGATCATCTACATCCCGATCAAGCTGGGCGGGTTCGACGACGTCTTCGCCAAGGCGGGTGACGCGTTCGCGCAGACCAACCCGGCGACGGGCAAGCCGCGGGGCGCGCTGGCGCCGGCCGAGGCGGGTCAGTGGACGTACGCCACGCTGGCCCTGGGCTCCGCGCTGGCGCTCTTCATGTACCCGCACTCGATCACCGCGACGCTGTCCTCCAAGAGCCGTGACGTGATCCGCCGCAACACCACGATCCTGCCGCTGTACTCCCTCATGCTCGGCCTGCTGGCCCTGCTGGGCTTCATGGCGATCGCGGCCGGCGTCAAGGTCACCAACGGGCAGCTGGCCATCCCGCAGCTGTTCGAGGACATGTTCCCGGACTGGTTCGCGGGCGTGGCCTTCGCCGCGATCGGCATCGGCGCGCTGGTCCCGGCGGCGATCATGTCCATCGCGGCCGCGAACCTGTTCACCCGCAACATCTACAAGGACTTCATCAAGCCGGACGCGACGCCCAAGGAGGAGACCCGCGTCTCCAAGCTGGTCTCGCTGCTGGTGAAGGTGGGCGCCCTGGCGTTCGTCCTGACGATGGACAAGACGGTCGCCATCAACTTCCAGCTCCTCGGCGGCATCTGGATCCTCCAGACCTTCCCGGCCCTGGTCGGCGGCCTGTTCACCCGCTGGTTCCACCGCTGGGCGCTGCTCGCGGGCTGGGCCGTCGGCATGCTCTACGGCACGCTCGCCGCCTACGGCGTGGCCTCCCCCACCCAGAAGCACTTCGGCGGGTCGGCGAAGGAGATCCCCGGCATCGGCGAGATCGGGTATATCGGTCTGACGGCGTTCGTGCTGAACGTGGTGGTGACGGTGGTCCTCACCTTCGTGCTGAAGGCGCTGAAGGCCCCGGAGGGCGTCGACGAGACGAGCCCGGAGGACTACACGGCGGACGCCGGCGACCCGGGCGTCCAGGTGGAGCTGCCGCCGGCGACCGCCGGAACGTCCCACTAGCCGGAACGTCGCACGCGGCAAGGCTCTCGGTGGGCCGGCGGAGAAATCCGGCGGCCCACCGTCGTGTGCGTGGGGCACACTGCGCGCCATGGACATAAGGATCCGGGAAGCGGAACCCTCCGAACACGCCGGCCTCGGCGACCTGACCGCCCGCGCCTATCTCGACGACGGCCTCCTCGACTACGGCGAGGGCGACGCGTACCTGCCCGTGCTGAAGGACGTGGCCGCGCGGGCGGCCGCCGCCACCGTCCTCGTGGCCGTGGCGGGCGACCTGCTCCTGGGCGGGGTCACCTTCGTACCGGGCCCCGGGCCCGTCGCCGACATCGCCCGGCCCGGCGAGGCCGAGATCCGCGCGCTGGCGGTCGCGCGCGAGCAGCGCGGCCGGGGCGCCGGCGAGGCCCTCGTGCGGGCCTGTGTGGAGCGTGCGCGGACCACGCGGGGCTGCACGGCCGTCGTGCTGTCGAGCCAGCGGGCCATGCACACCGCCCACCGGCTCTACGAGCGGCTGGGCTTCGTCCGCACACCCGAGCGGGACTGGAATCCCGTGCCGCACCTGGACGACATCACTCTCCTGACCTACCGGTTGACGCTCTGAGATCACCGGCAACACAACATCTGGGGGTGGCGTGACGGGCGAGCACAAGATGTATGCTCGTGCTCGCTGTCGCCGCAGGGGAATCCGGTGTGAATCCGGAACTGTCCCGCAACGGTGTACTCGTGTGCGCGCCTACCCATGTGCGCACACCCGTCCAGTCCGAGGACCTGCCGACAGTGCGCCCGGCCGTCCGGCTCGGGTGCCTTGACGTCCGGGCCTCGTGGAGTGGGCCGGTGGACGCGACGCCGTGCGCGCTCGTGTGCTGCCCCCTGCCCTCCGCCAGGCCCCTTGCCGAGCGAGGGAGAGCCCCCACGTGACCATCGCGCCAGCCGATCCGGCTTCAGCCACCCCGCAGGACACCGACGGCCCCGGTACCGCCCTGCTGCGGACCCTGACCGAGCTGACCGCCGACCTGCCCGACGGCGACCCGGGCCGGGTCGCCGCCGCCGCCCTGCGGGGCCGCTCCGCGCGGGCGGACGAGACGGAACTGCGCGAGCTGGCCACGGAGGCGGCCGCCGGCCTCATCTCCGAGGACCCCGCCTACTCCCGGCTGGCCGCCCGTCTGCTCACCCTCGGCATCCGCGCCGAGGCCGCCTCCCAGGGCGTGACCTCCTTCACCGGGTCCGTCGCCGTGGGACACCGGGAGGGGCTGATCGCCGACCGGACGGCCGCGTTCGTCACGCTGCACGGCGCGCGGCTCGACGCGCTGGTCGACCCGCACGCCGACGACCGCTTCGGGTACTTCGGCCTGCGCACCCTGCACAGCCGCTACCTCCTGCGCCACCCGATCACCCGCAAGGTCGTCGAGACGCCCCAGCACTTCCTGCTGCGCGTCGCCGCCGGACTCGCCGAGGACGACACCGCGCGGGCCGTGGACGAAGTCGCCGCGCTCTACGGGCTCATGAGCCGCCTCGACTACCTCCCCTCCTCCCCGACGCTCTTCAACTCCGGCACCCGGCACCCCCAGATGTCGTCGTGCTACCTCCTCGACTCCCCCAAGGACGAGCTGGACTCGATCTACGACCGCTACCACCAGGTCGCCCGCCTCTCCAAGCACGCCGGCGGCATCGGGCTGTCGTACTCCCGGATCCGCTCCCGCGGCTCCCTCATCCGCGGCACCAACGGGCACTCCAACGGCATCGTCCCGTTCCTGAAGACCCTCGACGCCTCCGTCGCCGCCGTGAACCAGGGCGGCCGGCGCAAGGGCGCGGCCGCGGTCTACCTGGAGACCTGGCACGCGGACATCGAGGAGTTCCTGGAGCTGCGCGACAACACCGGTGAGGACGCCCGCCGTACGCACAACCTGAACCTCGCGCACTGGATCCCCGACGAGTTCATGCGCCGGGTGAACGCCGACGCGCAGTGGTCCCTCTTCTCCCCCTCCGACGTGCCCGAGCTGGTCGACCTGTGGGGCGAGGAGTTCGACGCGGCCTACCGCGGGGCCGAGGCGGCGGGCCTGGCGCGGAGGACGATCCCGGCGCGCGAGCTGTACGGCCGGATGATGCGCACCCTCGCGCAGACCGGCAACGGCTGGATGACCTTCAAGGACGCCGCCAACCGCACCGCCAACCAGACCGCGACGCCGGGCCACGTCGTGCACTCCTCCAACCTCTGCACGGAGATCCTGGAGGTCACCGACGACGGGGAGACGGCGGTCTGCAACCTGGGATCGGTGAACCTCGGCGCCTTCGTCGACGGCGACGGCATCGACTGGCAGCGGCTGGACGACACCGTCCGCACCGCCGTCACCTTCCTCGACCGCGTCGTCGACATCAACTTCTACCCGACCGAGCAGGCGGGCCGCTCCAACGCCCGGTGGCGCCCGGTCGGCCTCGGCGCGATGGGCCTCCAGGACGTCTTCTTCAAGCTGCGCCTGCCCTTCGACTCCCCCGAGGCCAAGGCCCTCTCCACCCGGATCGCCGAGCGCGTCATGCTCGCCGCGTACGAGGCCTCCGCCGACCTCGCCGAGCGCAACGGCCCGCTGCCGGCCTGGGAGAAGACCCGCACCGCCCGGGGCGTCCTGCACCCGGACCACTACGGCGTCGAGTTCACCTGGCCGGACCGCTGGGCGGCCCTGCGCGAGCGCATCGCCGGCACCGGTCTGCGCAACTCCCTGCTCCTCGCCATCGCGCCGACCGCCACCATCGCGTCCATCGCGGGCGTCTACGAGTGCATCGAGCCGCAGGTGTCCAACCTGTTCAAGCGCGAGACGCTGTCCGGCGAGTTCCTCCAGGTCAACTCCTACCTGGTGCGGGAGCTCAAGGAGCTCGGCGTCTGGGACGCGCGCACCCGCGAGGCGCTGCGCGACTCGGGCGGCTCGGTGCAGGACTTCACCTGGATCCCGGCCGACGTCCGCGCCCTCTACCGCACCGCCTGGGAGATCCCGCAGCGCGGCCTGATCGACATGGCCGCCGCCCGCACCCCGTACCTGGACCAGGCGCAGTCCCTGAACCTGTTCCTGGAGACGCCGACCATCGGCAAGCTCTCCTCGATGTACGCGTACGCCTGGAAATCGGGCCTGAAGACGACGTACTACCTGCGCTCGCGCCCGGCGACCCGCATCGCCCGCGCCGCGCAGGCCACCGTTCCCGTCCAGCAGCCGGCGCCCGAGGACGCCGTCGCCTGTTCCCTGGAAAACCCCGAGTCCTGCGAGGCCTGCCAGTAATGAGCTCCACCACGAAGAACCTTCTCGACCCCGGCTTCGAGCTGACTCTGCGCCCCATGCGCTACCCGGACTTCTACGAGCGCTACCGGGACGCCATCAAGAACACCTGGACCGTGGAGGAGGTCGACCTCCACTCGGACGTGGCCGACCTCGCGAAGCTCACGCCGGCCGAGCAGCACCTGATCGGCCGGCTGGTCGCCTTCTTCGCGACGGGCGACTCGATCGTCGCGAACAACCTGGTGCTGACGCTGTACAAGCACATCAACTCCCCCGAGGCACGGCTGTACCTCAGCCGGCAGCTCTTCGAGGAAGCGGTCCACGTCCAGTTCTACCTGACCCTCCTGGACACCTACCTCCCCGATCCGGACGACCGCGCGGCCGCCTTCGCCGCCGTCGAGAACATCCCCTCCATCCGCGAGAAGGCCGAGTTCTGCTTCCGCTGGATGGACTCGGTGGAGAAGCTGGACCGCCTGGAGTCCCAGGCCGACCGGCGCCGCTTCCTGCTCAACCTGATCTGCTTCGCCGCGTGCATCGAGGGCCTGTTCTTCTACGGCGCCTTCGCGTACGTCTACTGGTTCCGCAGCCGGGGCCTGCTGCACGGCCTCGCCACCGGCACCAACTGGGTGTTCCGGGACGAGACCATGCACATGTCCTTCGCGTTCGACGTCGTCGACACCGTCCGCAAGGAGGAGCCGGACCTCTTCGACGACCGGCTCCAGCAGCAGGTCACCGACATGCTGCGGGAGGCCGTCGAGGCCGAGCTTCAGTTCGCGCGCGACCTGTGCGGTGACGGGCTCCCCGGCATGAACACCGACTCGATGCGGCAGTACCTGGAGTGCGTCGCCGACCAGCGACTGACGCGCCTCGGCTTCGCCCCGGTGTACGGCTCGGAGAACCCGTTCTCCTTCATGGAGTTGCAGGGCGTTCAGGAGCTGACCAACTTCTTCGAGCGCCGGGTGTCGGCGTACCAGGTGGCCGTGGAGGGCACGGTCGACCTGGACGAGGACTTCTGAGTCCTGGCCGCCCTCAGTTGACGGTCGATCCGGCGTTCGCGGGCCAGTCCCACGAGCGCCGGACCCGCGAGGAGGAGGAAGAGAACCAGGACCGTGAGGTAGGAGCCGAGTGCGTTCATGGGGGTAAGCATCGTGCGCCCGTGACGCTCATGGCAGTGGCAGGACTGCCGTACACCTTCAAAATCCTGCCACTCGCACGGCACACTGGCGGCATGCTGAAGAACGTGGTCGCGGTCGTCCTCGACGGTGTGCACCCCTTCGAACTCGGTGTGGTGTGCGAGGTGTTCGGCCTCGACCGCAGTGACGAGGGGCTGCCGGTGTACGACTTCGCGGTCGCCTCCGGGGAGGGGCCCGCGCTGACCACCCCCGCAGGTTTCGGGGTGCGCACGGAGCACGGCCTGGAACGCCTGGAGAGCGCCGACCTGATCGCCGTGCCGGCCGGGAAGGCGTACCTGACACGCGACTACCCGCCCGAGCTGCTCGACGCGCTGCGGCGGGCCGTGGACCGCGGGACGCGGGTGCTGAGCGTCTGTTCCGGGGTGTTCGTGCTGGGCGCGGCGGGGCTGCTGGACGGGCGGCGCTGCGCGGCGCACTGGCGGCACGCGGAGCAGCTCGCCCGGCGGTATCCGCGCACGGACGTCGAGCCCGACGTCCTCTACGTCGACGACGACCCCGTGATCACGTCGGCCGGCACGGCCGCCGGGATCGACGCCTGTCTGCACCTGGTCCGCAAGGAGCAGGGGCCCGAGGTCGCCAACCGGATCGCCCGGCGGATGGTCGTACCGCCGCACCGGGACGGCGGCCAGGCCCAGTACGTCGAACGGCCGCTGCCCCGGTCGCGGTGCGACACGGTGGGCGAGGTGCTCGCCTGGATGGAGCGGCACCTCGACCGGGAGGTCACCGTCGAGCAGCTCGCGGCCCGCGCGCACATGGCACCGCGCACCTTCGCCCGCCGCTTCCAGCAGGAGACCGGCACCACCCCCTACCGCTGGCTCCTGCGCCAGCGCGTCCTGCTCGCCCAGCACCTGCTGGAGTCGACGGACGAGACGGTCGACGCGATCGCCGGGCGCGCCGGTTTCGGGACGGCGGCGGCGCTGCGGCACCAGTTCGTGCGGGCGCTGGGCACCACCCCGAACGCCTACCGGCGCACGTTCCGCGGGCCGTCGGCCGCCTGACCGTACGCCGGAGACGCACCGGTCAGCGGGGTACCGGCGTCAGCAGCAGCCGCTTCGGGCGCAGGGTGATGCCCACCCGGGTCGCGGCGTCGGAGCCGGCGACCTGCTCGAAGCGGAACGTGCCCGCGAGCACCGCCGTGACCAGGGTGAGCAGGGCCATGGAGAAGTGGTCGCCGGGGCACTGGCGCTTGCCCACCCCGAAGGGGCGCATGGCGTACTTCGGAACGTCGCCCGACCGCTCGGGGAGCCACCGGTCGGGGTCGAAGTCCAGGTGCCGCCGGTAGGAACGGGGGTCGCGCTGGATCGCGTACGGGCTGTACACGATGTCGGCACCGGCCGGAATGCGATACCCGCCGAGTTCGGTGTCGGTGACCGCCCGCCGCATCAGAATCCATACGGCGGGGCGCAGACGCATGGCTTCCACGACGACGTTGTTGGTGTGCGTCAGCTTGCGCACGTCCTCGAATGCGACGGGCCGCCCCCCGGTTACGTCCTCGACCTCGGCGCGCACTTTGTCGGCGTGTTCCGGGTGGTCGGCGAGGACCAGCAGCAGAGACATGATCGTGGCCGCGACGGTTTCGCTGCCGGGGGTGAGTATCGCGACGACCTGATCGTGGATCTCCTGTTCCCCGATGGGGTCGCCATTGTCGTCCTTCGCTTCCAGCAATGCCGTCAGCAAATCGTCCGGCCTTTGACCGGATGCCCGGCGTTCGGCGATGATCTCGTCGACCAGGAGATGTAAATCGGCCAGAGCCCGGTTGAATTCACGGTTGGCCGGAAGCGGTAGTTTGTACAGCGGTCCGAGCGGTACCACCATGCGCTGGTACATACCTTGGAACACGCTGGCGAGGGCGGTGCACAGCCGCTCCGCGCGTTCGTCCATGAACCGGCCGCGCAGCAGGCAGCGGGCGGCGACGCGGACCGCGATGCGGAACGCCTCCGAGGTGCAGTCGACCGTCCGGCCGTCCTTCCAGCGCTCGGCGAGCGCGTGCGTCTCCTCCTCCATGATCGGCCCGTAGGCCGGGATGGCGTCGAGCCGGAACGCGGGCTGGATGGTGCGTCGCTGGCGCCGGTGCAGCGGCCCGTTGGCGGTGGCCACGCCCTCGTTGCCGAGCAGGCCCTCCAGGGACTCCCACAGGGGTCCGGCGATGATGTAGTCGGGGTCGAGGGCCAGCTCTCCGGTGAGGCCGGGGTCGGTGACGGCGTAGACCGTCTTGGGGCCGAGCTTGATGCGGACGACGTCGCCGTGGTCGCGCAGCCGGGTCATGAAGGCCAGCGGACCCCTGGCGAGCCGCCAGCCGTGGCCGAGAAGCGGAATCCCGCCGCCGGCCAGGGGCGGCTCCCGCAGTTCCGGGGCGTCGGGCGTCGCGGGTTTCACCGACTCGACGGTCATTTCTCACCTGCCGGTTCGTTGCTGACGTACGGAGGGGTGGACCGGTCGTCCCAGCTGTCGACCCGGTAGCGGCCCGACTCGTGGTGGAACCAGTAGACGGAGCTGAACCAGTTCCGCATGTTCGCGAGACAGGCACCGACGGCGGTGCTCAGCTGCTTTCCGTGGACCGTCCCGTCGTCGACCCGGTCGGCCAGCCGCAGTACGTCCCGCTCCACGGCCAGGAAATCCGATATGCATCGCTCGATGCGCCGCCGGACTTCCTCGACGGCTTCTTCCAGGCTCATTCCCTCATGGGTGACGAGACTGATTCCGAGATTGTGCACCTCATCGCCCGCTATTTCCTTGGGGAGTGAGCAGAGGTCGTTGTACCAGGCGGCGAATTCCTGGCTCAGCAGGGCCGCCCGCCGATAGGCCGGGTGTTTTCGTATCGGTTCCGGTATTTCGTGTCCCGCGCTCAGTTCCAGTAGATCCGTCCAGACCCAGTGGGCGAAGGTGAGCCGGCGCAGCGCGAGATACTCCTCGACGGCCGGGACGCGTCCTTCGACGCGGTTGCGGAATTCCCGGTCGTAGGCCTCGATGACGGCGTGGAAGTGCCGGGCGAACCGGGCGTTCCAGGTGCCGGGGAGGAAGGAGAACAGCCGGCCCACGCTGTCCGCCAGCCCGGCGACCAGCGGATCCTCATGCCGCAGGTGGTCGTCCGGCGCGTCCAGCGCCGCGTGCAGGCGCGACCTCAGCCTCCGCCAGTCGCCGGCCCGGCCGTGCACGACGTCGCGGTCGTGCCGGTCGTCCCAGACGAAGAACCACGCGCTGTAGTCGGCGATGGCCTGGAGCGCCTCCTCGGAGGCACCGAGGTAGTACCCCGCCATCAGGTCGGTGTAGCACAGGCCGTCGGCATATTCGGCGACCTTGTCGGCCGGCATGAGCCGCTTTTCGAGCAGCCAGGAGCGCGTCTTCTCCTGCAACCGGGGCCAATACGGGTGCAGTTGCCGGGGAAACACCGCCTCGATGACCGGGAGGGAGAGCGTGGACGGGACCGCGACCGCGGTCACCGTCGCCGTGGTGCTGCATGTGGTGCTGCATGTGGTGCTGTATGTGGTGCTGTATGGGAAAGCTGGCACGAACAACCCCTCTCAGCCGCCGGTGCGCACACCTCTCCCGCCAAGCCGGGCGTGCGCCGTTGCGTATCCCCGCACATCCCATTCAGCCCTACAACTGACCGCTCTGGGAACGGATTTGCTGCATTCACTCCCTCAACCTGACGAGAATCCCCCGTCGCATGACCGATTGCGGCTCAGTAGATGTGCAGCAGCGATCGAACGTGCGTCGGACACACGAACGACGCCTGGCCGGGGGGAATCCCGGCCAGGCGTCTGGGGTGCGGAAGCGCGGAGCGCGGCTCAGTCGTTGGCGACCACGGGGTAGCGAGGCTCGTTCTCGGCCATCTGCCGCAGCGCGTCCTTGCGTTCGCGCTTGGAGAGGCGGTCGATGTACAGGTACCCGTAGAGGTGGTCGGTCTCGTGCTGCAAACACCGTGCGAAGTATCCGGTGCCGCGTACCTTGATCGGGTTGCCCTTCTCGTCCTGACCGGTCACCTCGGCGTAGTCCGGCCGCGCGAGCGGCGCGTACGCGGTCGGCACCGACAGGCAGCCCTCGTTGCTGTCGTCCAGCCGGCGCCGGTCGGCGGGCAGTTCGACGAGCTTGGGGTTGCACACCACACCGACGTGCCGCACGCCATCGTCGTCGGGGCAGTCGTAGACGAAGACCTTGAGGTCGACGCCGATCTGGTTGGCGGCCAGGCCCACGCCCTCGGCGGTGCGCTGGCTGGCGAACATGTCGTCCACCAGCTTCAGCAGCTCGTCGTCGAACTCGGTGACGTCCTTGCACTCCTTGTGCAGGACGGGGTTGCCGACGACGGTGATCGGCCGCGAGGTGCCGCGCTCACGGTACGCCCGCTCCCGCTCCTCGGTGTCCTGGGTGTCGATGACGAAGCCCTCGTCGTCCACGGGGAGCACGCCCGCGTGCTGCTGATCGGTGTCCTGCTGCGCCATGACCGACGATGCCTTCCTCAAAACGGGGGGTGAAGTTGCGGATACAGGGTACGGGGACGCGCCCGGAAGGGGCGCGCGGCCGTGTCCGGCATGCGGCTCCGCCGCGGGGGCGCGACCGGACACGACGGGCCCGCCGCCGGGAGCCGGCCTCAGCAGACCTCTTCGAGATCACGCCAATCCCTGGAGTCCGGGCTGTCGGCGACCCACCCGTCCAGCAGGCCCCGCACCAGAGACGCCGGCGCGGCCACCCCGCACTCCCGCTCCGGCACCCACAACTGGCCGTCGGTACGGTGCCCGAGCGGCCCGGGATGCCCCGGTTCGCTGTGGTCGTGCGGGTCCAGGTGCTCGCCGTCGCCCTCATCGGAGGGCATCCGCGACTCCGAGCACATCCGGCACAGCAGCCGCACCGACGACGACCAGTCCTCCGCGGCGAACCCCGCGTCGCCCGCCAGCTGTTCCAGCGCGTCCCGGTCGGACTCGGTGGCGGCCTCCAGCAGGACCACCCAGGTCGGCACCGGGGACGGCGCCCACAGCTCGATCTCGTCGAAGACGGGGTAGGCGTGCCCGGCGGACGTGGTCCGCTCGCCGTGCGGCACCCCGTCGTGCAACACGACCTCGCCCCAGCGCCGCCCGGACGACGGCAGCGGGATCGACAGCACCTCCATCCGGGCCGGGTCCAGCCGCCGCCCCCACACCACCTCGGCCTCCCCCTCCGGGGACAGCCGTACGGCGGCGCTGCCCAGGTCCATTCCGAGGGGCTCGCCGACGACGGTGGCAGCACCCGGCACGTTCAGCCCGTAGGCCTGCCAGGCGCGGCGGGCCAGCGGCCAGTCCTGGAGGGCGGTCGCCGCGATGCCGACGTTCCACCAGTCGGGGGCGCCGCTCTCCCGGTCGAGGAGGGCGACCGCGCGCAGCCCGGCGGTGCGGGCCTGCTCCCAGTCGTGCCGGAACTTGTGCAGCAGGGCCAGGTTGAACCAGGACTCGGACAGCCAGGGCTCCAGATCGGCGGCACGTGTCAGCAGCGCCCCCGCGTCCTCGTACCGGCCGTCGCCGATCAGGGTGAACGCGCGGTCGGTGGCCTGCCGCCAGGAGGCGGAGGGCCGGTGCCGTCCCTTGCCGAAGATCCTCACGATTCCCGCCTGCCAGTGCCGTGGTGTGGGCTGGCCGGTGCCCCCGGACACCCTCTCCCTCGCATCCAACCACGTGTGGCTGGAAGGTCGCTCATTACCCATGGGTTACCCACCGGCGGGGAGGTCAGACCGTCCCGGCCGGCGCCCGCGGGCCCTGCCGGCCGAGGCGTTCACCCACCGCGCCCCTGATCGCCCAGTACCCGGGCGAGCGCCTCCACCACCTCCGGAGCGTAGTGCGTCCCCGTCCCCAGCCGCAGCTCCTCCAGCGCGGTGAGCGGTCCGCCGGGGCCGGCGTCGCGCACCTTCTCCTCGTAGGCGTTCACCACCCGCACGATCCGGGCGGCGACCGGCTGCTCGGGGTAGGGGTCGGCCTGCCGCTCCACGACCGCCGCGACCTGCCCGTCCGCCCCGGTCTGCCGGACGACGGCCCCGCCCAGCAGCGCGATCCGCCGCTGCTCCGCGGCCGGCAGCCCGGCCGTGGCCCCCGCCGGGACCGGGTCGACCAGGCTGAGCTGGCCGATGTCGTGCATCAGCGCGGCGTACTCCAGGACCGTGAGTTCGGGCTCCGTCAGCCCCAGGTCCCGGCCCACGGCCTGGCTGAGGGCGGCGACCCGGCGGGCGTGCCCGGCGGGGGTGTACCCGGCGATCTCGGTGGCGCGGGCGAGGGAGGCGATGGTCTGCCGGTAGGTGGCGCGGACGGCGGCGTACCGGCGCAGGGAGTGCTGGGTGAGCAGCAGCGGCACCGAGAACACGGGCAGCGCCCACAGCCCGACCACGGCCACCGCGAGCGCCATCACCGCGCCCGTCGCGCACACGGCCGACCCGATCCCGGGCACCGACCGCAGCTCGTCGCGGAGCAGCGGGGCGAACGGCCAGCGGGTGCGGGAGTGCGCGAGCGCGGCCGCGACCACCGCGTCGCACAGCACGGTCAGGACGAGCAGCGCGATCAGCAGCAGGGCGTACGCCGGGCCGCTCCAGGGGTCGAACACCCCGTGGTGGTAGAGGGGCTGGAAGCACACGGCGGTGAAGCCGACGGCCAGGACGCGGCGCGCCAGGTGGTCCAGGACGGGCCCGTCCCCGCGCGCGAGGTGCGGCACGCTGCCGAGCAGGGAGGCGGCGAACACGACGGAGACGACCTGTGCGACCCCGTGGTGCGAGGCCTGCCCGGCGTGCTCGCCGAGCAGCGCGTACGACAGCGCCCCGGCGGCCCCGAGGGGCGCGGCCTCGCGCGGCGCGGGCCCGCCCCTCGGGGCCGCCCCGCCCGGGAGGAGCCGGGCGGGCGGGAGGGTCAGCTCGCCGACGGCGACGAGGACCCCGAAGGCGAGCGCGACGGGCCGCTCCTCGACGCCCGAGCGGAGGGTGACCAGGAGGGAGCCGGCGACGAGGACGGCGGCGCTGCCGTGCAGGGCGACCAGGGGGCGGCGGGAGGTCATCGGCGCGCTCCGGACCCGCCGTGGACGGGGGCGGGGGGCGGCACCGTGGGCCGGGGCTCGTCGGCCGTGACCACCGGCCGCCACCCCTCCCGGCCGATCACCCGGGCCAGCGCGGTCACCATCCGGGGGTCGAACTGGGAGCCCGAGCACCGCTGGAGCTCCTCCAGGGCCACCGCCACCGGACGCGCCCTGCTGTAGGACCGGGTGGAGGTCATCGCGTCGAAGGCGTCGGCGACCGCCACGACCCGGGCGCACTCCGGGATCTGGCTGCCCACCAGCCCGTAGGGGTAGCCGCTGCCGTCGACCCGCTCGTGGTGGTGGAGGATCGCCGAGCGGGCCTCGCCGAGGAAGGAGATGCCCCGGGTGATCTCGTGTCCGTACTCCGGGTGCAGTTCGATCACCCGGCGTTCCTCCGGCGTCAGCGGCCCGTCCTTGCGCAGCAGCCGGGTGGGGACGCCGAGCTTGCCGACGTCGTGCAGGATGCCGGCGAAGCGGAGCACCTCGACCCGCCCCTCGTCCATGCCCAGCTCGCGCGCGATCATCATCGAGGCCTGTCCGACCCGCTCGCTGTGACCGCGGGTGTACCCGTCCTTGATGTCGACGGCCTGCACCAGCGCCCGGATCGTGGCCTGGTGGGCGGCCCGTTCCCGGTGGTACTGGGCGAACATCCACCAGGAGACGGCCATCGGGAAGAGCACGAGCAGCGCGGCGACCGGCCCGTAGGGGCTGTGCCAGAGGACGGCCATCATCAGCCCGGCCAGCCCGTGCACCGCGACGGGGGCGAGCGACCCCAGGAACAGCCCGCGCCACACCCGGGTGGGCGGCAGCCCCTCGGCCAGCGCCAGGATCGTTCCGTCGAGCGCGGCGAGCACCCCGCAGAACACCAGGACGGCGGCCCCGGCCGGCAGGAACACCTGCGGGACGTCGGAGGCCTCGACGGCGTGCCGCGCGTCCAGCGCGCCGTGCACACGGGCGGCCGCCCACACGGCGATCGCCAGGTGGGCGGCACGGCAGATCCGCCGCGGCAGGCAGGGCCGCTGCTCGACGGCGGAGAGCAGCGCGCCGGGCAGCGCCACGAGCGCGGCGGCGTACGGCGGCAGCAGGAAGGCCCCGGCGAGCAGCACGGGGTAGAAGGTGCCGGCGAAGCGGCGGCGGGCGATCCGCTCACCGCCGGCGTACAGCGCGGCGAGCAGCGGGACCGCCCACCAGGGGGCGCGCACCGACGGCAGCGGCAGCAGACAGGGCAGGGCCCCGAGGGCGACGGAGACGACGTACACCCGCGCCCGCGCCGGGATCTCTCCCATGCCACCCTCCCCCCGGCCACGCCTCCACAGGCTCCGGTTCAGGTTCCGGAGCCTAGGGTGGCGGGGGGTGGCTCTGCGGGCGTATCACCCGCGGATTAGCACATTCGGGTGACGGCCCCGCGGGGTCGCCGTCAGGATTCCTGCGGGGTGGCCGTCACGTCGTGCTCGGGCACGGCCTGCCCCGAACGGAGCAGGTCGAGCCGGCCCATGACCTTGGAACGCAGGTCGGTGGGTACGTCGTCATGGCCGCAGCAGCGCTTGACGAGCTTCTTCACCGCCTCTTCGAGCCCGTACTTCTCCAGGCACGGCGAGCACTCGCTGAAGTGCTGCTTGAACTTGTCGCGATCGACGTCCGGCATCTCACTGTCGAGGAACTCGTAGAGATGGTCGAGGACCTCACTGCAGTCCGTCTCGTGCGGCTCTCCGCAGCTCATGAGCCCGAGCCTTTCGCTTCGTCCGACTTGCCGGCGCCGGCCGGCACCAGCCCGCGCTCTCGGGCGTAGTCCTCGAGCATGCCGCGCAGCTGCCGGCGGCCCCGGTGCAGCCGGGACATCACCGTACCGATGGGTGTCCCCATGATGTCCGCGATCTCCTTGTACGCAAAGCCCTCGACATCGGCGAGGTACACGGCGATGCGGAATTCCTCGGGAATGGCCTGGAGCGCCGCCTTCACGTCCGAGTCGGGCAGGTGGTCCAGCGCCTGCGACTCGGCCGACCGCAGACCGGTCGACATGTGCGACTCGGCGCGCGCCAGCTGCCAGTCCTCGATCTCCTCGGCCGCGCTGCGCTGGGGTTCACGCTGCTTCTTGCGGTACGAGTTGATGAACGTGTTGGTGAGGATCCGGTACAACCAGGCCTTGAGGTTGGTGCCCTCGCGGAACTGGTGGAAGGACGCGTACGCCTTGGCGTACGTCTCCTGCACCAGGTCCTCGGCGTCGGCCGGGTTGCGCGTCATGCGCAGCGCGGCCGAGTACATCTGGTCGAGGAACTCGAGCGCGTCCCGCTCGAAGCGCGCGCTGCGCTCCGCGGTCGACTCCGTGCCCGGTTCCACGCCTGTGCCCTGGCCCTCGGGCAGCTCCGCCTGGCCGTTGTCGGTCCCTGCGTCGGTACCGGTGACCGGACCCACCTCCTCAAGATCGCGGGCGGGACCGACACCGGCCCCACTCGAATCGGAGGATAGACGACGACCGGTGCCTGCCGCCGCTCCGAAAGGAGTGGTCTTGGCCGCGTGCAGCACCGTCCAGTCCAGATCCGGGCGGCTGCTGCGGCTCGAATCGGACTCTCCCGGGCGCAGCCCGTCCACCGGGTGGTGGTGGGCGGCGAGCGGGCAGATGGTCGAACCCATGCGGCGGACTTCCTCTCCCACGACGTCGGTGCTGCGTGTTCAGCACTTCTGTCCGCCTCAACAGCGTCCCGTCCCGCAACATTCCCGGTCCGTCATCCCAGGCGCGCGGCCCAGCGGACGACGGCGGAGGTGACGGTTTCCAGCGCCTGCTCCTGGCTGATCCCGGCCCGTTTGGGCACCGCCAGGCCGTGATCGCCGTGGGGCACCTCGACGAGCTCGTACGGCCCCTCGGGGAACTCCTCGGGCCTGCCGAACGGGTCGTTGCCGCCCTGGACCACCAGGGTGGGCACCCCGGCGCCGAGGAGTTCGGCGGCGCGGGACCTCTCCGGCCGGCCCGGCGGGTGCAGCGGGAAGCCGAGCGCGAGCACGGCGTGGGCGCCGAGTTCGGCGGCGGTCCGGCAGGCCACGCGCGCGCCCGCCGACCGTCCGCCGGAGATCACCGGCAGTCCGGCCTTCGCGACGGTCGGCCAGATCCCGCGCCAGCCGGCGTCGAGCGTCTTCGGCGCGGGCGCCACCTTCTTGCCGGCCACCCGCCAGGGCTGCTCGACGAGGGCCACGGTCACGCCGTGCGCGGGGAGGGCGGCGGCGAGCGCCCGGAGGTCACGGGCCTCGATGCCGCCGCCGACGCCGTGGCTCACCGCCAGCAGCAGCCGCGCCTTCCCGGCCCGGTGCCAGGTGATGCGCGCGTCCCCCGCGTCGGTGGGGATGGTCTCGGTCGTCACAGTCACATCAGAAGAGTGTGCCCTCCTCGGGCCCCTCCAGCTCCTTCAGCAGCTCCGCGCCGTTGTTGCGGACGTTGCTGACGGCCGTGGACACCGGGTAGGCGCGCATCAGACCCGCCGGGGGCGGCTCCAGCAGGGGGCGCAGGTCCTCGACGTCGGTGCGCGCCGGGTCCAGCCAGGCGTCCCAGCGGTCGGGGGTGAGCATCAGGGGCATCCGGGGGTGGATGTCGGCGAGCGCGTGCGGACCGTCGGCCGGGGCCACGGCGAGCGGGGCCGTCTCCGCCTCGGTGGTGATCACCGAGCAGGTCACCCACCAGGCCTGGGGGTGGTCGTCGGGCAGGGTGCGGTCGCGCCAGAACTCGTACAGCCCGGCCATCGCGAACACCGAGCCGTCGGCCGGGAGCACGAAGTACGGCTGCTTGCGGGGCCGCTTCTTCTTGCCCTCGACCTCCAGCTCCCGCTCCTGCCGGCCGGTGACCCACTCGTAGTAGCCGTCGGCGGGCAGGATGCAGCGCCGGGCGGCGAAGGCACGGCGGTACGACGGCTTCTCGTGGACGGTCTCCGCACGGGCGTTGATCATCCGGGCGCCGCCCTCGGGCGACGTGGCCCAGGAGGGAACGAGTCCCCACTTCAGCTTGCGCAGCTGGCGAACCGGTCGCCGGTCGCCGGCGTCCTTCAAGGGACGGTCCAGGACGGCGTGGACCTCCTTGGTGGGCGCCACGTTGTAGTCGGGGGCCAGGGACTCCTCGGGCTCCCACTTCTCGATTTCAAAGATTCCCGCGAGATCCTCGGGCCTGCGACTCGCTGCATACCGTCCGCACATACGTGCCACACTGCCAGGCTCACCCGCCCCCCGGCCACCGCCCCGGGCCGGGAGCCGGCGCCGGGGGCCGGGACCCGTCGGCGCACCGGACCGCCGACCCCCGACACCACCGACACCCCCTACACGCCCGACAGCGCCGAGACCCACCGACACCGACACCGCCGGCACCCGTCCACACGGGACGGGGCCGGCACAAGACGAGAGGGAGCCACCGGGACACATGGACAGCTCCGCCGCCACCGCGCTGCCCGACCTCTGGGACCGTCTCACGGGAACCCAGCCCGACCCCGACCTGTGGGTGGTGCTGGCCACCGTGGTGGCGGCCCTCGCCGTAGTGGTGCCGCACACCTTGTGGCGCATATCGCGCAACGCGATCACCATCGCCCACGAGGGCGGCCACGGCCTGGTCGCCCTGCTCACCGGCCGCACGCTCACCGGCATCCGGCTGCACTCCGACACCAGCGGCCTGACCGTCAGCCGGGGCAAGCCGCACGGCCTCGGCATGATCCTCACCGCGGCCGCCGGCTACACCGCCCCTCCCCTGCTCGGACTGGGCGGCGCGGCCCTGCTCGGTGCCGGCCGCATCACCCTGCTGCTGTGGCTGGCGACCGCGCTGCTGATCGCCATGCTGGTCATGATCCGCAACGCGTACGGGGCCCTGACGGTGATCCTCACGGGCGGCGCCTTCCTGCTGGTCTCCTGGCTGACCGGCCCCCAGGTGCAGGCGGCGTTCGCGTACGCGGTGGTGTGGTTCCTGCTGCTGGGCGGGGTGCGCCCGGCGTTCGAACTCCAGGCGAAGCGGTCGCGGGGCGGGGCGGGCGACTCGGACGCGGACCAGCTCGCGCGCCTGACGCACGTACCGGCGGGGCTGTGGCTGTTCCTCTTCCACGCGGTGAGCCTGTGCTCCCTGATGGGGGGCGGGCGGTGGCTGTTGGGGTGGTGAGGGGTCTTCGGGGAGCCGCCCCACGGGTGCGGGCTTCCGGAGGCGTCCCCGCGGGGGCGCCGGGGCGGTGGTGACACGCGCTCGCCCCGGGTGCGGGGGGCGCCACGGCCGCGCCGGGGACCGTGGCCAGGAGCGCCGGTCAACGGGGCGCCCGCGCGCGGGCGGGGACCCGGGCGGACGCGGGGTGCGACCGGCGGCCCCGCCGCGGGGCCGGACCAGCCACAACGGCGCCGCACCCGGATCCCGCCCTGCTTATAGAGTGGTCGCATGCCGGAAAACCCCGCCCACACCGCCCTCTGGCCCGCCCCGCACGCGAGCGGAGCCGTCGACGCGACGGTCCACGTGCCGGGGTCCAAGTCGGTCACGAACCGCGCTCTCGTCCTCGCCGCCCTCGCCTCCGAGCCGTGCTGGCTGCGCCGCCCCCTCCGTTCCCGCGACACCCTGCTGATGGCGGACGCGCTGCGGGCGATGGGCGTGGGCATCGAGGAGACGGTGTCGTCCAGCTCCACCGTGGCGGGCGGTCCCGAGAGCGGCGGTGAGGCGTGGCGGGTGCTGCCCGCGGGGCTGCGCGGCCCGGCCACGGTCGACGTCGGCAACGCCGGCACGGTGATGCGGTTCCTGCCGCCGGTGGCCGCGCTCGCCGACGGCCCGGTCCGCTTCGACGGCGACCCCCGGTCGTACGAACGTCCCCTGAACGGCGTCATCGACGCGCTGCGGGTGCTCGGCGCCCGGATCGACGACGACGGCCGGGGCGCGCTGCCGCTGACGGTGCACGGCGGGGGCGCGCTGGACGGCGGTCCGGTGGAGATCGACGCGTCCTCGTCGTCGCAGTTCGTCTCCGCCCTGCTGCTGTCCGGCCCGCGCTTCAACCAGGGCGTCGAGGTCCGCCACACCGGCTCGACGCTCCCCTCCCTGCCGCACATCCGGATGACGGTGGACATGCTGCGCGCGGTCGGCGCCCAGGTGGACACCCCGGAGTCGGGCGGCGAGCCGAACGTCTGGCGGGTCACGCCGGGCGCGCTGCTCGGCCGGGACCTGACGATCGAGCCGGACCTGTCCAACGCGCAGCCGTTCCTCGCGGCGGCGCTGGTCACCGGCGGCAGGGTCGTCGTCCCCGACTGGCCCGCGCGCACCACCCAGCCGGGTGACCGGCTGCGCGAGATCTTCACCGAGATGGGCGGCTCCTGCGAGCTGACCGAGTACGGCCTGGTGTTCACCGGTTCGGGCGCGGTGCACGGCGTCGACGTCGACCTCGGTGACGTCGGGGAACTGACCCCGGGCATCGCCGCGGTCGCCGCCCTCGCGGACTCACCCTCCACCCTGCGGGGCGTGGCCCACCTGCGGCTGCACGAGACGGACCGGCTGGCCGCGCTCACCAAGGAGATCAACGAGCTCGGCGGGGACGTGACCGAGACGGCCGACGGACTGCACATCCGCCCGCGCCCCCTGCACGGCGGGGTCTTCCACACCTACGACGACCACCGCATGGCCACGGCCGGCGCGGTGATCGGGCTGGCGGTCGACGGCGTGCGGATCGAGAACGTGGCGACGACGGCGAAGACCTTGCCGGACTTCCCGGAGCTGTGGACCGGGATGCTCGGGGCCTAGGGACTTTCGCCATGCGCCGCTACGGCAAGCACACCGACGAGGACGACATCCGCAGCCGCCCCAACCGCAAGGGCAACCGGCCGCGCACGCACATCCGGCCCAAGCACGAGGACGCGGCCGAGGGCATGGTCCTCACCGTCGACCGCGGCCGTCTGACCTGCCTCGTGGACGACCGGATCGTGGTGGCCATGAAGGCCCGCGAACTCGGTCGCAAGGCGGCGATCGTGGGCGATCGCGTCGCCCTCGTCGGCGACCTCTCCGGGACGAAGGACACCCTCGCGCGCATCGTCCGCATCACGGAGCGCACCTCGGTGCTGCGCCGCACCGCGGACGACGACGACCCCTACGAGCGGGTGGTGGTCGCCAACGCCGACCAGCTGGCGATCGTCACGGCCCTGGCCGACCCCGAGCCCCGGCCCCGGCTGATCGACCGCTGCCTGGTGGCGGCCTACGACGGCGGCCTGGAACCCCTGCTGGTCATGACGAAGTCGGACCTGGCCCCGCCGGACAAGCTGCTGGAGCTGTACGGCGACCTCGACATCCCCTACGTCGTCACCAGCCGCGGGGAACTGGAGAACGGCGACGCGGCGGACCGGGTGCGCGAGCACCTCACCGGGCGGATCACGGCGTTCGTCGGCCACTCCGGCGTCGGCAAGACGACCCTGGTCAACGCGCTGGTCCCGGAGGAACGGCGCCGGCTGACGGGCCATGTGAACGCGGTGACCGGCCGCGGCCGGCACACCACGACCTCGGCCCTGGCCCTCCCCCTGGCGGGCACGGACGACTGGGTGATCGACACCCCGGGCGTGCGTTCCTTCGGTCTCGCCCACATCGACCCGTCCCGGGTGATCCACGCCTTCCCCGACCTGGAGCCGGGCACGGCCGGCTGCCCGCGCGCGTGCAGCCACGACGAACCGGACTGCGCGCTGGACGCCTGGGTGACCGAGGGGCACGCCGACCCGGCGCGGCTGTACTCGCTGCGCCGGCTGCTGTCCACGCGGGAGCGCACGGAAGGCGACTGACCTCCCCGGTGTTTGTCGGTGCGTGAGTCCGGTAAGTGCATAATCGCACCGAGCCGCACATACGGGAGGACACCACATGGCGTGGCTGCTGGTCATCGTCGCGGGACTGCTCGAGACCGGCTTCGCCGTCTGCCTGAAGCTGTCGCACGGTTTCACCCGGCTGTGGCCGACGATCGCCTTCTGCGTCTTCGCCCTCGGCAGCTTCGGCCTGCTGACCCTGTCCCTCAAGAAACTCGACGTGGGCCCCGCGTACGCCGTCTGGACCGGCATCGGCGCGGCCGGCACCGCGATCTACGGGATGATCTTCCTCGGCGACCTGGTGTCGATCCTGAAGATCGTCTCGATCAGCCTGGTGATCATCGGGGTGATAGGGCTCCAGTTGTCGGGGTCGGCGCATTAGGCAATGGGTCGGGGGCTGGTGGTGGCCGGGGGCTGGTGGTGGCCGGGGGCTGGTGGTGGCCGACGGCCGGTGGTGGCCGACGGCCGGTGGTGGCCGACGGCCGGTGGTGGCCGACGGCCGGTGGTGGCCGACGGCCGGTGGTGGCCGACGGCTAGCCGGTGGGTCGGGGGAGGCCGGCGACCAGTCGGCGGGCCGGTGGTGACCGGAAGCTAGCCGGCGGGCCGGTGGTGACCGGAAGCTAGCCGGCGGGCCGGTGGTGACCGGCGGTCGGCCGGTGGGTCGGCGGAGACCAGCGGCTGGCCGGTGAGTCGGCGGAGACCAGCGACCAGTCGGCAGGCCGGTGGTGACCGGAAGCTGACCGTTGGGCCGGCGGAGACCGGCGGCTGACCGTTGGGCCGGCGCAGACCGGCGGCTAGCCGGTGGGCCGGCGGTGCAGGGCGCCGCGGACCAGGTCGGCGACCCCGCCCTCGCCGGGGGGCGCGGCCACACAGGACAGCGCGAGGCGAAGGGCCAGCTCGCAGGAACGGGCGACTTCCGTGGTGTCCGGCGTCGCTCCGGGGCCACCGGCGAGCGCGGACACGGCCCGGTCGCGGACGGTCGTCACGAGTTCGCCGGGCGAGGGCAGCGGCCCGTCCGCCCGCCGCTGCGCCGGTACGGAGGTGGAGGACGGCACGGCCGAGAGCGTCGGCGACGGCAGACGCTCGCTCCAGCAGCCGGTGAGCATGGCCCGTACGAGCGCGTTGCCCCGGGCGGCCGACGCCGTCCACTCGGCGGCCGCGGTCAGCCGGTCCCGGGTGTCCCCGTGGCCGGCCAGCGCCCGCTCGACCCCGGCGAGGTATCCGTCGGCCTCCCGCCTGACCAGCGCCCTGGCCAGCCCGTCCTTGCTCCCGAACTCGTTGTACAGCGTCTGCCGCGACACCCCGGCCGCGGCGGCGACGTCGACCATCCGCACGGCGGCCCACGGCCGGCGCGTGACGGCCGTGAAGGCGGCGTCGAGCAGGGATTCCCGGGCTGCCGGCATCATCGCCTCCCTGGGGCGAGCGACTCTGCGCCCAGATTTGACGGGCCTGTGCGCACTGTCAAGGGTTCGCGGAGGGGGTAGGAGTCCGACGGCGGTCGGCCGGATCGGTGCGGTCGACTGGGTCTGGTGCGGGCCGGCCGGGTCCGGTGCGGACCAGCCAGGACCGATGCGGCCCGGCTGTGGGACCGGTGCGGACCAGCCAGGACCGATGCGGCCCGGCTGTGGGACCGGTGCGGACCAGCCAGGACCGATGCGGCCCGGCTGTGGGACCGGTGCGGCCCGGCTGTGGGACCGGTGCGGCCCGGACGGGTCCGATGCGGACCCGACGGGACCGGGGCGGCCCGGCCAGGTCCGATGCGGACCAGCCGGAACCGCTGCGAACCAGCCGAGACCGGTGCGGACCAGCCAGTCCGATGCGAACCAGCCGGGACCGATGCGGACCAGCCGGGACCGGCGCGATCAGCCGGGTCCGGCCGCTGCGTCGGGCCGGGCCCGGTCCACCCCCCGTGGCCCCGCCCCCACCCCGGCGGATACCGTTTCCCCATGCCGGACTACCTCGACGACCTCCGCCTCGCGCACGTCCTCGCGGACGCCGCCGACGCCGCGACCATGGCCCGCTTCAAGGCCCTCGACCTCAAGGTCGAGACAAAACCGGACATGACGCCGGTGAGCGAGGCGGACAAGGCCGCCGAGGAGGTCGTCCGCGGCCACCTCCAGCGCGCCCGCCCCCGCGACGCGATCCTCGGCGAGGAGTACGGCGTGGAGGGCACCGGCCCCCGCCGCTGGGTGATCGACCCGATCGACGGCACCAAGAACTACGTCCGCGGCGTCCCCGTCTGGGCCACCCTGATCTCCCTGATGGAGGCGGCGGAGGGCGGCTACGAGCCCGTCGTCGGCGTCGTCTCCGCGCCCGCCCTGGGCCGCCGCTGGTGGGCCGCGAAGGGGCACGGCGCGTACACCGGCCGCAGCCTCTCCTCCGCCACCCGGCTGCACGTCTCACGCGTCGCGGAGCTGTCGGACGCCTCCTTCGCGTACTCCTCGCTGAGCGGCTGGGAGGAGCAGGACCGGCTCGACGGCTTCCTGGACCTCACCCGCGCGGTGTGGCGCACGCGCGCGTACGGCGACTTCTGGCCGTACATGATGGTCGCCGAGGGCGCCGTGGACCTCTGCGCCGAACCGGAGCTCTCCCTCTGGGACATGGCCGCAAACGCGATCGTCGTCACGGAGGCCGGCGGCACCTTCACCGGCCTCGACGGCCGTCCGGGCCCGCACGGCGGCGACGCGGCCGCGTCCAACGGCCTGCTCCACGACGAGCTGCTGGGGTATCTCGCCCCGCGCGCCTGAACCTCACAGATGAGCGCGTGCGCCCTCAATTGGCCCCGCACGCCCTCTTGTTGACCCGTGCTTTACCTGAGACGCTGAGGCCACCCCCGCATTGTGAACTTGTGAATCGCTGCACCATCCCGGTGGTCGCAGCGCTTCCAGGAGGTGACCCGGAACCCATGCTCGTCCGCGACGCCATGAGCACACTGGTCCTCACCATCGGCCCCGCCCACACCCTCCGCCAGGCCGCCGCCCTGATGTCCGCCCGCCGCGTCGGCGCGGCCGTGGTCCACGACCCGGACGCCGGCGGCATCGGCATCCTCACCGAACGCGACATCCTCAACTCCGTCGGCCTGGGGCAGGACCCGGACACCGAGCCCGCCCACGCCCACACCACCACCGCCGTCGTCTTCGCCACCCCGGTCTGGACCCTGGAGGAAGCGGCCCGCGCCATGACGCACGGCGGCTTCCGGCACCTCGTCGTCCTCGACCGCGGCGAGCCGGCCGGCATCGTCTCGGTCCGCGACATCATCCGCTGCTGGCTGCCGGCACGGCAGCAGGTACCGGCCTGAGCACGGGCGCACACGCACACGGGAACGGGCCGGACCCCCCGAAGGGAATCCGGCCCGTCGCTCACCTCACGCCCGGACGAGCCCCGCGCTCAGGCGGGGCCCCCGGCTCAGACCAGGTCGAACCGGTCCGCGTTCGTGACCTTGACCCACGCGGAGACGAAGTCCTTCACGAACTTCTCCTTCGCGTCGTCGCTCGCGTAGACCTCGGCGAGCGCGCGCAGCTCGGAGTTCGAGCCGAAGACCAGGTCGGCACGGGTGCCGGTCCACTTGACCTCGCCGGTGGCGGAGTCGCTGCCCACGAACACGGTCTGGTCGTCGGTCGTCGACGTCCAGCTCGTGCCCAGGTCGAGCAGGTTGACGAAGAAGTCGTTCGTCAGGACGCCCGGCGTCTCGGTGAAGACGCCGTGCTTCGACTGCTGGTAGTTCGCGCCCAGGACGCGCAGACCACCGACCAGGACCGTCAGCTCGGGCGCGCTGAGGTTCAGCAGGTTGGCCTTGTCGACCAGCAGGTACTCGGCCGGCAGGCGCTGGCCCTTGCCGACGTAGTTGCGGAACCCGTCGGCCTTCGGCTCGAGCGCGGCGAACGACTCGACGTCCGTCTGCTCCTGCGTGGCGTCCACCCGGCCCGGCGTGAACGGCACCTCGATGTCGAAGCCGGCGTCCTTGGCGGCCTTCTCGACACCCACCGCACCGGCGAGCACGATCAGGTCGGCCAGCGAGACCTGCTTGCCGGCGCTCTGGGCGGCGGCGTCGAAGGACTCCTTGACGCCTTCCAGGGTGCGCAGCACCGACCGCAGACGGTCGGGCTCGTTGACCTCCCAGCCGATCTGCGGCTCGAGGCGGATGCGGGCGCCGTTGGCACCGCCGCGCTTGTCGCTGCCGCGGAAGGAGGAGGCCGACGCCCAGGCGGTGGACACCAGCTCGGACACCGTGAGGCCCGACTCGGCGATCTTGGCCTTGAGGGCGGCGACGTCCCCGGCGTCGATCAGCTCGCCGGTGCGCTCCGGCAGCGGGTCCTGCCAGATCAGCGTCTCGGAGGGGACCTCCGGGCCGAGGTAGCGCACGACCGGGCCCATGTCACGGTGGGTCAGCTTGAACCAGGCCCGCGCGAAGGCGTCCGCGAACTCGTCCGGGTTCTCCAGGAAGCGGCGCGAGATCTGCTCGTACGCCGGGTCGAACCGGAGCGACAGGTCGGTCGTGAGCATTGTCGGGGCGTGGCTCTTCGACGGGTCGTGGGCGTCGGGGATGGTGCCCGCGCCGGCCCCGTCCTTGGCGACCCACTGGTGGGCGCCGGCCGGGCTCTTGGTCAGCTCCCACTCGTAACCGAAGAGGTTCTTGAAGAAGCCGTGGCCCCACTGGGTCGGCGTGCTGGTCCAGGTGACCTCGAGGCCACTGGTGATGGTGTCGCCGCCCTTGCCGGTGCCGAAGGTGCTCTTCCAGCCCAGACCCTGGTCCTCGATGGAGGCGGCCTCGGGGTCGTTGCCGACGTGGTCGGCCGGGCCCGCGCCGTGGGTCTTGCCGAAGGTGTGGCCGCCCGCGATCAGGGCGACCGTCTCCTCGTCGTTCATCGCCATCCGGCGGAACGTCTCGCGGATGTCGCGGGCCGCGGCGATCGGGTCCGGGTTGCCGTTGGGGCCCTCGGGGTTGACGTAGATCAGACCCATCTGGACGGCGCCGAGGGGCTCCTCCAGCTCACGGTCGCCGGTGTAGCGCTGGTCGTCGAGCCAGACCGTCTCGGGACCCCAGTACACGTCCTCATCGGCCTCCCACACGTCCGCGCGGCCACCGGCGAAGCCGAAGGTCTCGAAGCCCATCGTCTCCAGGGCGACGTTGCCGGCGAGGATCAGGAGGTCGGCCCAGGAGAGGTTCTGGCCGTACTTCTTCTTGACCGGCCACAGCAGACGGCGGGCCTTGTCGAGGTTGGCGTTGTCCGGCCAGCTGTTCAGCGGCGCGAAGCGCTGCTGACCGGCGCCGGCGCCACCGCGGCCGTCGCTGATGCGGTAGGTGCCCGCGCTGTGCCAGGCCATACGGACGATCAGCGGGCCGTAGTTGCCGAAGTCGGCCGGCCACCAGTCCTGGGAGGTGGTCAGAACCTCCGCGATGTCCTGCTTCACGGCCGGGAGGTCCAGGGCCTTGAAGGCCTCGGCGTAGTCGAACTCCTCACCGAGCGGGTTGGAGACGGCCGGGTTCTTGGCGAGGATCTTCAGGTTGAGGCGCTCCGGCCACCACTGGCGGTTGCCGCCACCCTGAGTGGGGTGCGCGGCGCGCCCGTGCGCCACCGGGCACTTCCCTGCTTCCGCCGGCTTGTCATCAGTGACGATCGCGTCATGGTTCTCGGTCATGGGGGTAATCCTTTAGAGGGCTGGGCGGATCACGGAACTCAGGAACTGCGGCGGTGGAACGGGCCGGGGCGCGCACCTGCGCCCCGGAGCTTCGCTCTGGGCACCTACGTCACTTCTGCCTGGTCCTGGCTTCTGCCGCTTCCTGTCGCTTGGCCGAAGCCGAGGTCGATCCTACAATGGACAATGTCTAAGTCAAGCAACGCTCCAAAGTCACACCCATTCGGGACCTGGTCCCCCTGCTGTTAGGCTGAAACGTATGAGTGACCTTCTGGAACGGCTGCGCGGCCGCGGATGGCGAATGACCGCGCAGCGGCGCGTCGTGGCCGAGGTCCTCGACGGCGAACACGTCCACCTGACGGCCGACGAGGTGCATGCGCGGGCCGTGGCCAAGCTGCCCGAGATCTCGCGGGCGACCGTCTACAACACGCTGGGTGAGCTGGTGACGCTCGGCGAGGTGCTCGAGGTCGCCACCGACAAGCGCGCCAAGCGGTACGACCCGAACGCCCACCGCCCGCACCACCACCTGGTGTGCGCGCAGTGCGGTGCGATCCGGGACGTGCACCCGAGCGGCAACCCGCTGGCGGACCTCCCCGACTCCGAGCGCTTCGGCTTCACCGTCTCGGACGTCGAGGTGACGTACCGCGGCATATGCCCGAACTGCGCGGCGGCGTAGGACGGCCTTCGCGCGAACGCGCGGGACGGCCGGGACAGCAGCGGCCAGGACCCCCGGAAAGCCCCGGCACCCCATCACGGGGGCCGGGGCTTCCGTCTACCCGGGGACGGCTGCGGCTTCCGCCGGGTGCGGCAGGCGGGGGGGCGGCGAAGCCCGCACACGAGCACGCGCCGACCATGACTGACCATGCACCGCACTGAGCATGCACCGAGGGCCGGAACCCTTTCGGATTCCGGCCCTCGGTGTTCAGTAGCGGGGACAGGATTTGAACCTGCGACCTCTGGGTTATGAGCCCAGCGAGCTACCGAGCTGCTCCACCCCGCGTCGTTGAATGCAACGTTACGTCAACACGGCGGCACGAGGCAAATCCGTACCGGGGGCCCCGCCACGCGACCTCGGTCACACCGGATGAGGCGCTCCCCGGCGGGACACCTCTGGGGGCCTCCGCGTTCCCCTCTCCAGTCTCTAGGCCGACAGTTCCTCGCGGAGCGCGTCCCGCAGCCGTGCGGCGCGTTCGGCCACCTCCCGGGGCCCCAGCGACACCGCCCGGTCCGCCCACCGCTGCCCCTCCGCGAGCTCTCCACGACGCGCGTAGACCAGGGCGAGGCGCAACGCCGCCCGACCGTGGCCGGCGTCGGCGGCCCGCGCCCACCACACCGCCGCCTCCGGCTCGCTCCCCTCCCGCGCCAGCAGCAGGCCCAGGTTGAAGGCACCGTTGCGCGACCCGGCCTCGGCGGCCGCCCGGTACCAGCGCGCCGCCTCCGGCACGTCGCCCCGCGCGGCGGCCAGCATGCCCACCCGCACCTGCGCCCGCCGGTGCCCCTGGCAGGCCGCCCGCTCGTACCACTCCTCGCACTCGGTCTTCTCGTGCACGGACTCCCCGAGCTCGTGCGCGGGCGTCGGCGGACGGCGCGCGTCGAGCACGGTCGCAAGCCGGTACGCCCCCTCCGCGCTCCCGCCGCCGGCCGCGCACCGCAGGTGCCGTTCGGCGTCCGATTCGTCACCGACCCGCAGCCGGGCGATCCCGACCTGCAGCGCGGCCTCGGTGTGCCCGGCCGCCGCAGCCCGCTCGTACCAGCGCAGCGCCACGGCGTCCTCGCCCCGTCCCGCGAACAGGATGCCCAGGTTGAACGCGGCGTCGACGCTGCCGGCCTCGGCGGCCTTGGAGAACCAGGGCTCGGCTCCGGCCGTGTCCCCGCCCTGGAGCAGCAGGACGGCGAGCGCGTTGGAGGCCTCCCGGTGCCCGGCGTAGGCGGCGCGCCGGTACCACTGCTCGGCCTGTGCGGTACGGCCCTGCTCGGCGCAGAGCAGCCCGAGGTTGTAGGCGCCGTTGTCGTCGCCGGCGTCCATCGCGGTCCGGTACCAGCGCTCGGCGGTCTGGGTCTGGCCCCGCTCGGCGTACAGCGCGCCCAGCGCGTTCGCCGCGTTGCCGTCACCGTCCTGCGCGGCCCGCAGCCACCACACGGCGGCGTTCTCGGTGTCGCCGGCGTCACGCAGCAGGAACCCGAGCGCGCAGGCCGCCCGCGGCTCGCCGTCCTTGGCGGACGTCAGGTACCAGCGCCCGGCCTCCTGGATGTCGCCCCGCTGTTCCAGGATCGCCCCGAGGTGCAGGGCGGCGCGCCGGTGGCCGCGCGCGGCGGCCTGCCGGTACCACTGCTCCGCCGCCGCCTCCGCCGCCGCGGAGACGCCGTGGTCACCGCCGAAGTCCTGCGTCCCCCGCCGGTCGAGGGCGCGGGCCAGCCGGTACGCCGCCTCCCGGTGCCCCCGCTCGGCCGCGGCCCGCATCCACCGCTCGGCTCCCCGGTCCCCGCGGTGCTCCAGCAGATCGGCGAGGGCGTACGCGCCGAGCACGTGCCCCTGCTCGGCGGACTGGCGCAGCCAGTACTCCGCCGCGGGCTCGTCCCCGCGCTCACGGTGGTAGCGGCCCAGCGCGTGCGCGGCGGCCGCGGAGCCGGCGACGGCGGCGACCCGCCACCATCCGGCGGCGTCGTCGGCGTAGCCGCGCTGGTGGAGGAGGACACCCAGGTTGTTGGCGGCGGCCCGGTCGCCGCCCGCGGTGGCGGCCCGCAGATGGGGCTCGGCACCGTCGAGATCGCCGCGGCGCAGCAGCATGGCCCCGAGGACGCTCATCGCCTCGACGTCGCCGGCCTCGGCGGCCATCCGTCGGCGGGCCTCCTCGACGGCCTCCCCCGTCTCGTCCCGGCTGTCGTCCGGAGCCTCGCCCGGGGTCGCTTCCTCGGTGGAAGGCTGCACAAACCGCCCTGTCTCGAACAGAGTTGCCTTGTCCCCCATAACGTCCATCGTCGCACCACCTGCACCCCGGGTACACCTCGTATGCCGCAGCCCGTGAGGTCACTTCAGCGTTTTGTCGACATGCCCACAGAGAGACAAGTCAAACACAGTTCGCCCAACTCCCCGAGGCGGCGCGACGATCCCGGGGGCGAGCACATGCGTTCGCACACCACGAAGGCCCGGATCCTTTTCAGGATCCGGGCCTTCGGTTTCAGTAGCGGGGACAGGATTTGAACCTGCGACCTCTGGGTTATGAGCCCAGCGAGCTACCGAGCTGCTCCACCCCGCGTCGTGTTCCACAACCGTACCACGACACGGGGTGGGCCTTTACGACCAGCCGTTTCGGTCAGCGACCGCGATCAAGCCGCCTCGATCGGCCGCCTCGATCGGCCGCCTCGGTCAGCCGCTGGGACTGCTGACAGGACTGGGGCTGCTGCTCGGACTGGCACTGCTGCCTGTTCCGCCGCTCCCACTCGTGCTCGCGCTCGCGCTCGGACTGGGACTGCTGGTGGCCTTGTTGCCGCTGCTACCACTGCTGCTGCTCCGGTCCACCTCGGCCTGCGCCTCCTCGGCCCGCTTGAGCGCGGCCTCGAGTTCCTTCTGCGCCTTGGCGTACGCCTCCCAGTCGGGCTTCTTCAGGGCTTCCTGGCCGGCCTCGAAGGCCTCCTGGGCGTCCTTCAGCGCCTCCTGGACCGTCGCGTCGCCGGACGTCGGCGGCTGGGTCGTGGTGTCACCGTCGTCCGCCGGCGGGGTCGGTGTCGTGCCCTCCGTGCCGAAGACCTTGTTGAGTGCCTCGTCGAGGGTGTCCTCGAAGGCGGTGTTGCCTCCGTAGGTCACCAACACCTTCCGCAGCAGCGGGTACTTGAGCCCACCACCGCGCACGTAGACCGGCTCGACGTAGAGCAGTCCTCCGTCGAGCGGCACCGTGAGCAGGTTGCCGTACTCGACCTCGGAGTCGCCGCCTCTCAGCAGCCTGATCGACTCGGCGATGTCCTGTTCGGAGTTGAACTGGCTCTGGACCTGCTTGGGGCCGTCGACGGTGGTGCTGGTCGGTAGTTTCAGCACTCTGATCTTGCCGTAGTCGGGTGTGCCCGCCTCGGAGTCGACCGCCATGAACGCGCTGAGGTTGTCCCGGCCGTTGGGCGTGAACGTCGTCGTCAGCGAGAACGCCTGCGCCTCCTGGTCGGGCATCTTCATGCTCAGGTAGTACGGGGGCACCGCGTCGCCCGACTTGTTGGTCGGGTCGTCCGGCACCTGCCACACCTCGCTGCCGCTGAGGAACGTCGTCGCGTCCTTGACGTGGTAGCGGGTGAGCAGCTCGCGCTGGACCTTGAACAGGTCCTGCGGGTAGCGGAGATGGGCCATCAGCGAGTCGGAGATCGCGGACTTCTTCTCGACCGTGCCGGGGAAAGCCTTCATCCAGGTCTTCAGGACCGGGTCCTCGGTGTCCCACTGGTAGAGCTTGACCTCACCGGTGTAGGCGTCGACCGTCGCCTTGACCGAGTTGCGGATGTAGTTGACCTGGTTCTGCTGGGCCACGACCGCGCGGTTGGTGTTGGTGGCGGTCAGCGAGTCGGCCGTCGTGTCACCGAGGGTCGTACGGGAGGCGTACGGGTATCCGTTGGTGGTCGTGTACGCGTCGACGATCCACTGGATCTTGCCGTCCACGACCGCCGGGTAGGCGTCGCCGTCGATGGTGAGCCACGGGGCCACCGCCTCCACGCGCTCCTTCGGCGTGCGGTTGTACAGGATCCGCGAACCGTCGCCGATCGCTCCCGAGTACAGGATCTGCGGCTCGCCGAAGGCGACCGCGTACGCGGCGCGGTTGACCGGGCTGGAGAGGTTGACCCCGCTCTTGCCGGTGTAGCTGGTGGTCTTCTCGCCCTCGTCGTCGGAGTAGTCGATCTCCTTCTGGGGACCGCCGACGATCGAGTACGTGGTCGTCTTCTCGCCGTAGTAGATCCGCTGCTGGTACTGCCCGAGGACACCCTCCGAGGGGAGGTTCGACTCGGTGAAGGCCGGCCGGCCCTCGGTGTCCGCCGTGGTTCCCTTGGCGGCGACCACGCCGTAGCCGTGCGTGTAGCGGAAGTGGTTGTTGATCCAGTTCTGCTTGTCCACGCCCGCGAGGTTGAGCTCGCGCAGACCGATGACCGTGTCCTGGTCGGTGCCGTTCACGCTGTAGCGATCGACGTCCAGGTTGTCCGGGAAGGCGTAGTACTTACGCATCTGCTGGAGCTGCTGGAACGTCGGCGACACGATGTTCGGGTCCATGATGCGGATGCTCGCCGTGGCGTCGACGTCGTCGCGCAGCTGGGTCTTGTCCTCGGTCTTGCTCGTCCCCGTGTACTCGGTGACCTCGGCGCCGTCGATGCCGTACGCCTCACGCGTCGCCTTGAGGTTCTTCTCGACGTACGGCGCTTCCTTGGCCTGCTCGTTCGGCTGGACCTGGAACTTCTGGACGATCGCCGGGTAGAGGCCGCCGATCAGGATCGCGGAGAGCACCATCAGGCCGAAGCCGATCACCGGGAGCTGCCAGGTGCGCCGCCAGAGGGTGGCGAAGAAGAGGAGGGCGCAGATAACGGCGATGCAGAACAGGATGGTCTTGGCCGGCAGGTAGGCGTTGGCGTCGACGTACCGCAGGCCGGTCCAGTTGTCGGTGGCCTTGAAGTCGCTGGACTTCACCGCCAGGCCGTACCGGTCGAGCCAGTAGGCCACCGCCTTCAGGGCGACGAAGATGCCCAGCAGCACCGACAGGTGCCCGGTGGCCGCGGCCGTCGCGCGCGCGCCGGGGCTGGTGACGCGCAGCCCGCCGTACAGGTAGTGGGTGAGCGCGGCGGCGATCAGGGAGAGGATCGCGGCGGCGAAGCCGAAGCCGAGCAGGAACCGGTACCACGGCAGGTCGAAGGCGTAGAAGCTCACGTCGAGGTGGAACTGCGGGTCCTTCTGGCCGAAGGAGACGCCGTTGACCCACATCAGCCAGGTCCGCCACTGGCCGGACGCCGAGGCGCCGGCGATCAGGCCCACCAGGGCGGTGATCGCGAGCAGCAGCCACTTCTTGTACGGCGCGATGCCCATCCGGTAGCGGTCGAGGCTCTGCTGCTCCATCGACATGGCGCTCAGCGGCGGGCGCAGCCGGTGGGCCAGCCAGATGTTGAACCCGACCGCGAGGGCCATCAGCAGACCGAAGACGAAGAACAGCCCGATCTTGGTCCACAGGGTCGTCGTGAACACGGACGAGTAGTCCACCGACCGGTACCAGAGCCAGTCCGTCCAGAACCCGGCGAACATGGTGAACGCCATGCCGAGCACGGCAAGGACGCCCAGTGTCATGAGCAGGGTCCGGACGCGCCGGGACGGGCGGCCCACTCTCATCCGCGGCCCTGTCGGGCCTCCGCCGCGGTCCGGCATCTGGAAAGCCAAGGTGCGCACCTCGAAGTCGCTGTTGAGTCCGTCAGGCCCGCGTGTTCGTGGACCGTGGGTGGCCCCCCGTGATCGTGGGCCCACACCTATGCAACTTACTCACCGTTTACTCGGTTCCCGATTCCGGCCGGGAACGAGGCAGGATTGTGACCATGTCCAACACTCCCATGGCAGCGAACCCGCTCACCCGGGCCGTGCTCGAGATCGACGAGTACGCCTCCGGCCTCGGCTGGGACCAGCCCGCCCGCCTCTTCGCCCTCGTAGACACCGCACGGCTGCGGGTGCAGGAACCCTCGCTCGCCGCCCAGCTCGGTCTGGAAGAGTCCGAGACCACCGGCCTCACCCCGATCGAGCAGGATGAAGTGCCAACGGACAAGCCGCTCGACGAGTTCCTGGCCACGATCGCCTGGCCGGACGCGGTGACGGGCTGCGCCCTGACCGTGGAGCGCCTGATGCTGCCCCCGTCCGCCGAGGCGCAGGTCCCCCAGGGCCTGAGCGAGGCCAAGCTGGCCCGGTGGGTCGCGGACCACCCCGAGCGCCAGGAGGTCCGAATGACGGTCGCGGTCCTGCGGGACGGCAGCCGTGAGTCGGCGCTGCGCCTGCGCGAGAAGGACGCCTCGACGGAGGTCCTCACCGGCGCCGGTCTGGTCCCGGGCCTGGCGGAGGCCCTGTCGGCGACCTTCGAGGAGTAGGGCGGAGGACACGCGCGGTCCGCCCCGCCGGGCGGCCGTGCGGCCCGGCTGCTACTTCGTCGTGCACTTCGGCAGGTCGGCGGTGTCGCCGCTGCGGATGTCCTTCAGGGCGTCGAGGGCGTCGTCGATGGTGCCGACCTTGACGAGGGTGAGCCCGCTCGGGGTGTCCTTGGCGGCGGCCGCGCAGTTGTCGGCGGGCGTGAGGAAGTACCGGGCGCCCTGGTCGCGGGCGCCGACGGTCTTCATCTCGATGCCGCCGATCGGGCCGACCGTGCCGTCGTCGTCGATCGTCCCGGTGCCGGCGACGAACTTCCCGCCGGTCAGGCTGCCCGGGGTGAGCTTGTCGTAGATGCCGAGCGCGAACATCAGGCCGGCGCTCGGCCCGCCGACGTCGGCGAGCTTGATGTCGATGGTGAAGGGGAAGGTGTGGTCGGTCCCGGCGGAGATCCCGACGATCGCCCGCTCCTCCCCCTCGTCGTCGGACGTGGCCGTGGTGATCGTGACGGACTCGAGTTCGGTCGCCGTCCTGTTCGCCTTCTCGGCGGCGGCCTGGGCCGCGGCCGGCACGATCCCGAAGACGACCTTCTCGCCCGGCTTGTGCTTCGTGACCAGCTTCGCGACGTCCTCGGGCGCCTTGATGTCCGTACCGTCGACGGTCTTGATGACGTCACCGGCGTGCAGCTCGCCCTCGGCGGGCGAGCCCTTGACCACCGTGGAGACGATCACCCAGGACTGCACCGGGATGCCCAGCTCCTCCAGGGCGGCGACCTTGGCGCTCTCCTGGGACTGGCTGAACTCCTCGGCGTTCTCCTGGGTGGACTCCTCCTCGGTCTTGCCGTCCGGGTACAGCGTGTCGTGCGGCACGACCTTGCTGTCGTGGGCGAGCCAGCCGTAGACCGCCTCGACGAGGTTCATCCGGTAGTCGGCGCCGGTGACCCGCACCGTGGTCATGTTGAGGTGGCCGGTCGTCGCATAGGTCTTCCGGCCGGAGATCTGCAGCACCGGCTCGCCGTCGTGCTCGCCCAGCGTGTTCACCGTCGGCCCCGGGGACATCTCCGAGTACGGCGCCTTGATGAGCACTCCCACGCACAGGAGCGCGATCAGCATCAGGGTGGAGGCGAGCATCGTCGCGGTGCGGCGTGGCATGCCTCGACAGTACGGGACGCCTCTGTCAGCGCACCGTCAGGGGCTCCGCCCGGGTCACGTGCGGGACGAGGGCTTCTCCATCGCCGCGCGGAACCTGGCGTACCCGTCCAGTTCGGGACCGTCGCCACGGACCTTGCGGGTCCGGTGGGCCCAGCTGCCCCACAGACCGGCACCGACCGCAGCCATCAGCGGAATCAGCAACCAGGCGAGCACCGCCATGCCGACCTCCCAACCCCAATCGAGCGACCGCAACTGACTGATCAGCAGATTAACCATCCGTACGGACAACGCTCGTGCCAGGGGGGCGGTTACGCAACCGGAGGCCGTCGCAGGGCAGGGGGCCCGTCTCTCAGCAGGCGCCCACCCATTCCTCCGTCCCGTCGGAGAACGTCTGGTGCTTCCAGATGGGCACTTCGTGCTTGAGGTCGTCGATCAGCCTGCGGCAGGCCTCGAAGGCCTCTCCCCGGTGCGGACACGACACGGCGACGACGACGGCGAGGTCGCCGACTGTCAGGTCCCCCACCCGGTGAACGGCGGCCAGCGCCCGCACCGGGTACTCGGCGGCCACCTTCTCCGCGATCCGCCGCATCTCCGCCTCGGCACTGGGGTGGCAGGAGTACCCGAGCGCGTCGACGTCGGCACCCCCGTCGTGGTTGCGTACGGTCCCCACGAACAGCGCCGTCCCACCGGCCGCGGCGTCCCCGACGGCCGTGAACACCTCGTCCACGGAGAGCGCCGTCTCACGGATCGCGATCAGCTTGACGGGGTCCTGCGCTGGCTGCTCGCCGGGGTGATCATTGCTCGGTGCCATGCCCTCATCGTGCCGCACGCCGGGGACGAGGGGGAACAGGACGACAAGGGGAACAGGACGACAAGGGGGACGGGACGACAAGGGGGACAGGACCAGGAAGGCCGGGGCGCCGGGGCCGGGAAGGCCGAGACGCCGGGGCCGTCGGCGGGTTCCCGGGGCGCACCCGCGCCCCTCCCTCACCTCCGCCGGGCCTTGCGGGCCCTCCGCACCACGGCCGCGGCGCCCAGCAGTGCCACGGTCGCCCCCGCGGCGCCGGCGGCGGTGGCGTCCTTGCGCCCCAGCCGCCGCCCGGCCACGGTGTGCCGGCCGGACACCTCCTCCAGCAGCTCCGCGAGCACCTCCTCGTTGGTCCACCGCGGCCGCCACCCGGCGTCGTGCAGCCGACTGCCGCTGACCACCCACGGGTACATCGTGTACGCCAGGTCCCCCGCCGGGGACGGCGTGAGCCCGATCCGGTGCAGCCGGGCGGCGGCGCCCAGCGCGACCGCCGACGGCAGTTCCATCCGCCGGATCCCGCTGAGCTCCTCGACCTCCTCCTGCTCCAGCCACCCGTCGCACCCGACGGCCAGTTCCCCGTCGACCTTCTCCAGGACGGCGTACTCCAGCGCGCCGCACAGGTCCTCGACGTGGCAGAACTGCCAGGCCGGGCGCGAGCCGGCGACGACGAGCAGCCGGGGGGACTCGAAGTACCGGGTCAGGGCGGTGTCCGTGCCGCCCACCAGCACCGCCGGCCGGACCACGGTGACGTTGAGCCCCGGATGCGCCCGCGGTGCGCGTCGCGCCAGCCGTTCGATCTCCAGCAGGTCGCCGACCCCGGTCGCCTCGGCCGTCGCCTTCAGCTCCGCGTCCTCCGACAGCGGCAGCTCGTTGTCGGGCAGCGCCCCGTAGACCATCGCGGAGGTGCACAGCACCACCCGGTGCACCCCGGCGGCCGCCGCGGCGGTCAGCACCGTCTGCGTTCCCCGCACGTTGTAGGCCGTCCGGGCGGCGCTGTCACTCCCCAGGTCGAGGTCGAGCGCGAGGTGGACCACCACGTCCGCGCCCCGCAGTTTGTCGGCGATCGCCGGGTCGCGGACGTCGAGGATGTGCCACTGCGCCGTGTCGCACTCCCCCCGCCGCTCGTCGATGGCGACGACCTGCTTGATCTCGTCCGAGGCGGCGAGGCGCTCGGCGAGCAGCGCGCCCACCCCGGTCGCGGCGCCGGTGACGGCCACGACGGGCCCTCGCCCGCCGACCGGGGTCGAGTGGTTTCGCGCTGCGCGAACCTGCGGATCTGGGGAACTCACCAGGTGTCTCCAGCGGTTGTTTTCCATACGAGCGCGATGACGCGTGCGTACCAGGTGGCATCCATCCTGCCGCAGGCCGAGAGTCGGCGAAGCACCGAGGCCCGATCGAGCCGGGGTGTCTACGCTGGGTGGTGTTGCAGGGCAGCCGCGCCGCCGGACGAGAGCCGGTGGCCTTACCAGCCGAGGAACCCCGTGAGTGACACCCCATTCGGATTCGGCCTTCCGCCGGAGGAGCCGGAGGACGGCGACGAGGGCAAGAAGAAGGACCCGCAGAGCGGTGGTGGTCAGGGACCGGCCAACCCGTTCGGTTTCGGGCTGCCCGGAGGCTTCGGCGGCCCGGGCGGTCCGGGAGCCGACAATCCGCTCGCTGCCGTGTTCGGCTCGCTGAACCCCACCGACCTGGGCGCCGCGTTCCAGCAGCTGGGCCAGATGCTCTCCTACGAGGGCGGCCCGGTGAACTGGGACATGGCCAAGCAGATCGCCCGCCAGACGGTGTCGCAGGGCACCTCCGACGGCGTCAAGGACTCCAGCATCGGCCCGGCCGAGCGCACCGCCGTGCAGGAGGCCGTCCGCCTGGCCGACCTGTGGCTGGACGACGTGACGTCCCTGCCGTCCGGCGCCGGCTCGGCCGTCGCCTGGTCGCGCGCGGAGTGGGTCGAGGCGACGCTGCCCGCGTGGAAGGAGCTGGTCGACCCGGTCGCCGAGCGCGTCGGCACGGCGATGGGCGACGTGCTGCCGGAGGAGATGCAGGCCATGGCCGGCCCGCTGATCGGCATGATGCGCTCGATGGGCGGCGCCATGTTCGGTTCGCAGATCGGGCAGGCCGTCGGCGTGCTCGCGGGCGAGGTCGTCGGTTCGACCGACATCGGCCTGCCGCTGGGCCCGGCCGGCAAGGCCGCGCTGCTCCCGGTCAACATCGACGGGTTCGGCAAGGACCTGGGCGTGCCCAAGGACGAGGTGCGGCTGTACCTCGCCCTGCGCGAGGCCGCCCACCAGCGTCTCTTCGCGCACGTGCCGTGGCTGCGCTCGCACCTGTTCGGCGCGGTCGACGGCTATGCGCGCGGGATCAAGGTCGACACCGCGAAGCTGGAGGACGTGGTCGGCCAGTTCGACCCGCAGAACCCCGAGCAGTTGCAGGACGCGCTCCAGCAGGGCATGTTCCAGCCGGAGGACACCCCCGAGCAGAAGGCCGCGCTGGCCCGTCTGGAGACGGCGCTGGCGCTGGTCGAGGGCTGGGTGGACGCCGTGGTGCACGCGGCCGCGAAGCCCCGTCTGTCGTCCGCGGACGCGCTGCGTGAGACCCTGCGCCGCCGCCGTGCCTCGGGCGGCCCGGCGGAGCAGACGTTCGCCACGCTGATCGGTCTGGAGCTGCGCCCGCGCCGTCTGCGCGACGCCTCCCGCCTGTGGGCCTCGCTGACGGACGCGCGCGGCGTCGACGGCCGTGACGGCCTGTGGGCCCACCCGGACATGCTGCCGACGGCCGGCGACCTGGACGACCCCGACGGTTTCGTGCACCGCGAGCAGATGGATTTCTCCGAGTGGGACAAGATGCTCGGCGAGGCGGCGAGCGGCGGGTCCGGCGAGAAGCCGGACCTGAGGAAGAAGGACGAGCAGGACAAGGGCGACGACACCGAGTGAGCCTCCATGACGACGCGGTCCTCGTGCTGAAGGGCTACGAGGACCAGCAGGAGCTGCGCCAGACCTACCTGGAGCACCTCGAGAGCCACCCGGACGGCATGTGGAAGGCCTGCGGGGACGGGCACATCACGGCGAGCGCCCTGGTGATCGACCCGGAGCGGGGACGCGTCCTGCTGACCCTCCACAAGAAGATGCGCATGTGGTTGCAGATGGGCGGCCACTGCGAACCGGCCGACGACACGCTGGCGGCCGCCGCCCTGCGGGAGGCGACCGAGGAGTCCGGCATCCCGGGACTGACCCTGCTGCCGGGCGGCCCGGTGCGACTGGACCGGCATCACACGCCCTGCGCCTGGCATCTGGACGTCCAGTACGCCGCGCTGGCCCCGGCCGGGGCCGTGGAGGCCATCAGTGACGAGTCCCTCGACCTGCGCTGGTTCGCGTACACGGAGGTCGCCGACGTGGCGGACGACTCCGTCGTACGACTGCTGCGAGCCACCCGCGCGCGTCTTCGGTCCGACGCATGAGTAAGGGGCGACCTCCTGGACGGTCGCCCCTTACGCGTGTGCTCCGCGGGCGGTCAGCTCCAGACGTTGCCCTGATTCTGCCCGCGCGCCCCCTGCTGCCCCATGCCGTACTGGGCGGCGAGGCCCGAGCCGATCTGGGCGTTCTGCGGCGGGAGCAGTTCACTGGGCTGGACGAGGGCGAAGCCGGTGCCCATGAAGCTGAGCTCCCAGCCCTCACCGGTGTTGCCGCGGCGCCGCCACACCCCGGAGGAGTGCGTCTGGGCCTGCATCTGCACCCGCAGCCCGGTGGACCAGGCGACGATCGCATCGGCGTCGCAGTTGACGTACTTGTCGGGTGTGACCTGCATCATCAGCGGGACGCCCGAGGTCATCAGGGCGACTCGGCCCCGGCCGGTGATGTTGAGCTGGTACTTCCCCGAACCGGAGATGCCGTAGAGGCTGTCGACGGCGATGACCTCGTGGTGCAGCGAGGAGTCCATCGCCAGCACGTAGCTGCTGTCGACGGTCAGACCGTCCTGGTCCACGTCCACCAGGTGGACGTGCTGGGCCAGGTTGGCGAGGAAGACGGTGCCCTGGCCGTGGCACCGCATCAGGTCCAGGCCTTCACCGGTGCGCGCACGCGCGCGTGACTGGCTGTTGCTCTGGAACTCGGCGTCGAACTCGACGAGGCCCTGGTAGGCGACCATGGTGCCCTTGCGGGCGAGGATGTCGTCGTGGCCCTCCAGGACGACGCGCAGCATCTGCTTGTTCTGCAGACTCCAGCGCTCCTGGGTCTGCTGGTCGTTGTAGGCGAAAAGCGGGCTCTGCATGGTGACTCTGGCTCCCCCTCAGCCCCGGACCCGAAGGCGGTCGGTGCTGTCCTCGCTGGGCTGGACGACGACGATGCCCTCGCCGGAGAAGGCCATCTGGAAGGCCTCGCCGCTGCCCCGGCCGAGGAGCGACTGCGCCTTGAAACTGCGCTTGCCCTTCACCTTGAGGTTCGGGGACCAGGCGACGAGCGCGTCGGGGTCGACGTACGTCTCGTTCTCGCCACCGCCGCAGTCGACGACGATCGGCTTGCCCCGGGAGGTCAGCGCGACCCAGCCCTGCCCGGAGATCTTGGTGTTCCACAGGCCCTGTCCGGCGAACTTGGCCAGTCCCTTGACCCGTTCCACGCCCCAGGTGAGGTGCGCGTCGAAGGCGAGCAGGTTGGTGGCGTTGACGGAGATGCCGTCGCCGTTGAGGTTGATCACGACGACATCGGCGCCGTAGTCGGCGAGGTAGAGCAGGCCGTCGCCGGAGCACTTCATCAGCGGCGCGCCCTCGCCGGTCATCCAGTCGCGCGCGATCTGGCGCACGGCCGGCGGGTTGGGCTCGTACTGGATGAAGCCCTCGTAGGCGACCATCGAGCCCACGCGCGCGAAGAGGTCGTTGCCGGTCTGGAGGGCGACCTTCAGCATGTGGTTGCCGTGGTTCTCCATCCGGGCGGTGACGGGTGCCGGGGCGTAGCCCGCGAGCGGCTGGTTCATGACGGGCTCCCTCAGACCTCGTACGGCTGGACGACGATGAAGTTGCCGGGCGCGCCCCGGAACTGGAGGTTGACGCTCTCCCCGGTGTCGCCCGGGTAGGCGTTGCGGCGCATCCGCACCTGGCTGGAGACGACGACCTGGGAGGCCGCCGACCAGGCGACGACGGCGTTGCAGTCGGCGAAGGTGGTGGGGGTGACCGGCAGGACGACGGGCGCGCCGTGCGTCTTCACGACGATCGTGCCGGTACCGGTGAACTGCATGGTGAAGAGCGCTCCGCCGGGGATGCCGTGCCCCTCGATGCGGCGGACCTCGTGCTGGAGGCTCTCGTCGAAGGCGAGGACGTTCTCGGCGGAGACGCAGATGCCGTCGCCCTGGAGCTCGATGGGGTGCAGCATGGTGGAGTCCTCGGCGAGGAACACCTGGCCCTGGCCGGTACAGCGCATCAGCTGCATCTCCTGGCCGGTCGCGTTGCCCACGATCCGGCCGGCGAACCCGGCGCCCTTGTAGCTGAAGTCGACCTTGCCCTGGTAGAGCACCATGCTGCCCTGGCGGGCGAGCACGGGCTGGCCACCGATGCCGAGGTCGACGCGGACCATCTTGCGGTTCTGCTGCGTCCAGCGCTGCCCGGTGGGCGTCTCCTTGAACTGCTCGAGCGCGGCGGTCACCCCGGCGCCGACCTGGGGCGCGCCCTGCGGCGGCACACCGTAGGGCTGCTGGCCCGGCGGCTGTCCGAACGGGGGCTGCTGGCCGTAGCCGGGCGGGGCCTGGGGCGCCTGGGGCTGGGCGTAGCCGGGCGGTGGCGGGGCGGTCGGTGCGGCGGTCTGGCCGTAGGGCTGTTGCTGGGGCGGCTGGCCGTACGGCGGCTGCTGGCCGGGCTGGCCGTAGGGCGCGGGGGCCGGGCCCGGCGGCGGGACCTGGGCGCCGCCGGGCGGGGTCATGGGCGCGACGATGGTCGGCGCGGTGTGCACGGGCTGGGCCGGCGGCGGCGGGGGCGCGGCCGCGGGCGTCGCGGCCGGCGGGGCGAAGCCCTGCGCCGCGGGCTGCGGCTGCTGCGGCGCGGGAGCCGGAGCGGGCGCGGGAGCCGGAGCGGGCGCGGGAGCCGGAGCGGAGGGGGCGCCGAAGGCGGGCGGGGCGGCGGCCTGGGCCGGCGGGGCGAAGCCCGGGGCGGCACCGGCCTGCGGCTGCTGCGGGGCGGCGGGCGCCTCCTCCTCCAGCACCTCGCCGCCGAAGTTCCTCAGCAGTGCCTCCAGACCGCCGTCGAAGCCCTGCCCGACGGCCGCGAAGCGCCACACGTCCTTCAGGTAGAAGTCGCCCAGCATCACGGCCCGTTCGGTGGAGAACTCCGCACCGTCGAACGCGTAGCGGGCCACCTCCTCGCCGCCCGCGACGATCCGGATGTATCCGGGGTCGATCTGCGACATCTGCCCGGCGCCGTCGATGGTCGCGGTGAAGGACAGCTTCTGGATCTGCGGCGGGACCCGGTCCAGGGTGACGCGGAAGGACTCCGTGTCACCGGCCTGGGCGCCCAGGAGCTGGATGGACTCCTCGGGGGACTTCGGCTGGTTGAAGAAGACGAAGTACCGGTCGTCCGAGAGCCGTTCGTCGGCGTCGAGGCCGAAGCAGCTGATGTCGAAGGTCAGGCCGGGGGCGGAGATCTGCACGCCTACGTACAGATCGGTGCCCGCCGTGAGGTCACTGATCCTGGCCTTGTGGCCGCGTTGGAATTCCCTGGGCATGCGTAACGACCGTCCCCCATCCCGATTGCGAGTGCGTCGCGCCAGGCTAACGGCAAACTCGGACATCGGACGATGTCGGTACAGTCCCGGTACACAACCCGCGCGCGTGGGTGCCGGACGGTCCTCGCGGCCGTCCTCACTCGTCGCGGGCGCCGGGCGGATGCGGCAGACGCGCGGCGGCGGCCACGCCCTCGAGGTAGCCGCGAGCCCGCTCGGTGCGCGGGTAGGCCTCCAGCAGCCGCCAGAAGTCGGGGCCGTGGCCGGGCACGAGCAGATGCGCGAGCTCGTGGAGGAGTACGTAGTCGATGACGTACTCGGGCATGCCCTTCAGCCGATGCGACAGGCGGATGCTTCCCTCCGCGGGAGTGCACGAGCCCCAGCGCGTGTTCTGGTTGGTGACCCAGCGGACCGACGCGGGGCGGGCCCGGCCGCCGAAGTACTGGACCGACAGCCGTCCGGCGCGCTCGGCCAGCTCCGCGTCGCCGGGGACGCGCCGGCTCTCCTGGGCGGCGAGTTTGTCGAGCATGACGCTCACCCAGCGCTGTTCCTCGGCCTCGGACATCCGGGCAGGGATGAGCACGATGGTGCGATCGCCCTCGCGGTACGCGGAGACCGTGCGGCGTCGGCGGGCGCTCCGGCGGACCTCGATCGCGCTCGCCCCGTGGCCGCTCGGCGGCTGGCTCGTCATGCTGCGCTGTGGCGTTCCGGCGCGGTGCGGTGGGTCGGCGGGCACGCCAAGACGTTACCCGCTGCACACGGCGGAAGTCCCGCCCCCGGGACGGTTCGGTTCCGTCGCTCCGCCCCGGACCCGCAGCCGCCCGTCCCGGTGTCCACCATAAACGACTGATTTGTACGACGAATCCGTCTGCCTGTGGACAACTTTCGGCGCCTGTCGGCGGGGCCCGGCATGCTGGCACTCGTCGGCGGAGCGAGGTCGCCTCCACGCCCCCGCTCCGCCGGCGTACGGGGAAGTTCCAGGCGGACGGGGGGTCTTCGATGCATCCGATGGTGAAGCCCGCGCTGCGGCGCGGCTGGCGTGACCTGAACACCGTGCAGTTCGGCATGGCACCGGCGCACGCGATGACGCTCGGCCCGCTGGATGCGGCGACGGCCGGTTTCCTGGACCAGCTGGACGGCACCCGGGGGCTCGCCCTCCTGCGCGAGGAGGGGCGTCGCAGGAATCTGCCCGACGGCCGGGTCGACCGGCTGGTGGAGCGGCTGGCGGAGGCGGGGCTGCTGGACGACGCGCGCGGCGGCGGGCCGGACGCCGACGCGCTGAGGGAGAGCCGGGACGTCCTGGACCGGCTGCGCCCCGACCTCGCCTCGCTGTCGCTGACGACGTCGGACCCGGGGGAGGCGTTCGGGCGGCTCGCCGCCCGGCGCCGGCTGCGGGTGCAGGTCCGGGGCGCGGGCCGGGTGGGCGCGGTGCTGGCCTCCCTGCTGGCGGGAGCCGGTGTCGGTGAGGTGGACGTACGTGACGAGGGCCGGGTGGAGCCGGGGGACGTCGCCCCGGGCGGCCTGCCGGCCGAGGCGGTCGGTGAACGCCGGGTCGAGGCCGCCCGCCGCGCGGTGCGCCGGGCCGCTCCGGGCCGCCCGCCCCGTGCCGGCGCGCGGTCACCGGCCGGGACGCACACCCCGGGCTTCTCCCTGGTGATCCTCGCCCCGAGGGACGACGTGTCCGTGTACGCGCCCCCGCCGTCGGCCACCGAGCCCCTGGTCGCCTCGGGGACACCCCATCTCCACGCGGGCGTGGTGGAGGCGACCGGCGTGGTCGGCCCGCTCGTCCTGCCCGGTGAGACGGGATGCGCCGGCTGTCTGCACCGGGCGCGCACCGACCGCGACCCGACCTGGCCGCGACTGGTCGCGCAGTGGCACTCCGGGAGGCGTCGCCCGGCCCGGGCCTGCGACCTGACGCTGGCCACGACGGTCGCCGGACTGGCGGCCGCCCACGCACTGACCTTCCTCGACGGCCGGCTCCCGTCGAGCGCCGGGGCCCGCTGGGAGGTCTCGCCACCCGCTCTCCAGTGGCACGCGCGGCCGGTGCCGGGCCACTCCGCCTGCCCCTGCGGGGCCGCGGGGAAGGGCAGCGCGGAACACCCCTCCGAGGAGGGGGGATCGCGCGCGACAATGGCGGGGCAACGGCATTCGAAGGACTCGGGCCGTACGACGGACGCGGCGCGGCCGGCTGGGACTTGGAGGGCGCATGTCTGATCTTCCCCGGAAGGCGGTCACCCGGACCGCCAAGCTCGCCGCGCTCCCGCTCGGCTTCGCCGGCCGGGCCACCTGGGGGCTGGGCAAACGGATCGTGGGCGAGTCCGCGGAGATCGTCGGCCGTGAGCTGCAACAGCGCACGGCGGAACAGCTGTTCAAGGTGCTGGGCGAGTTGAAGGGCGGTGCGATGAAGTTCGGGCAGGCCCTGTCCGTCTTCGAGTCCGCCCTCCCCGAGGAGATCGCCGGCCCCTACCGGGCAGCCCTCACCAGACTCCAGGAAGCGGCCCCGCCGATGCCGACCCGCACGGTGCGCTCGGTGCTCGCCGAACGCCTCGGCGAGGACTGGCCGGAGCTGTTCCTCGAGTTCGACGACAAACCGGCCGCGGCCGCCTCGATCGGCCAGGTGCACCGGGCGGTGTGGCACGACGGGCGCGAGGTCGCGGTCAAGGTCCAGTACCCGGGGGCGGGCGAGGCCCTCCTCTCCGACCTCACGCAACTGAGCAGGTTCGCGAGGCTGTTGGGCCCGCTGGTCCCCGGCATGGATGTCAAGCCGCTGATCACCGAACTGCGGGACCGCGTCTCCGAGGAACTGGACTACGGCCTGGAGGCGCGGGCCCAGCAGGAACACGCGGAGGAGTTCGCCGACGACCCCGACGTCGTGGTGCCCGCGGTGGTCCACCAGTGCGACCAGGTCCTGGTCACCGAGTGGATCGACGGGGTGCCCCTGTCCGAGGTGATCTCCGGCGGCACCCGGGAGCAGCGGGACCGGGCCGGTCAGCTGCTGTCGCGTTTCCTCTTCTCCGGCCCGGCGCGCACCGGCCTGCTGCACGCCGATCCTCACCCCGGCAACTTCCGGCTGCTGCCCGGCGGCCCGGGGGGTGAGGACGACTGGCGTCTGGGCGTGCTCGACTTCGGTACGGTCGACCGGCTCTCGGGTGGCCTGCCGCGGCCGATCGGCGAGTCCCTGCGGATGACGCTCGACGGCGAGGCGGACGCGGTGTACGCCCTTCTGTGCGCGGAGGGCTTCGTCAAGGAGTCCATCGAGCTGGACCCGGACGCGGTCCTCGACTACCTGCTGCCGATCATCGAGCCGGCGCGGGTCGAGGAGTTCACGTTCACCCGTGACTGGATGCGCAGTCAGGCGGCCAGGATCGCCGATCCGCGCTCCCCCGCCCACCAGTTGGGCAAGAAGCTGAACCTGCCCCCGGCGTATCTCCTCATCCACCGGGTGACCCTGAGCACCATCGGGGTGCTGTGCCAGCTCGGTGCGACGGTGCGGCTGCGCGAGGAGCTGGAGGAGTGGCTCCCGGGGTTCGTCCCTGAGGAGGGCATGGTGGCGGAGGAGTTGGCGGCGGAAGCGTGAACCGTCCGGGGGCGCGGGGCGTCCTCGGACAGCGGCGCCGCGGCCGGTGGATCGCCGGAGGCAACGCACGGCGGGGGCCGGTCCGTTCGGACGGACCGGCCCCCGCGAGGAGAGCTTCACCTCCCTGCCGGGAGGTCACCGCTTCAGGTGGGAGGGGTTACTGCATCACGGCCATGGCGAGCGCCCGGCGGGCACGCAGCGAGGCGCGCTCGGCCCGGCGCTGCATCCGGCGGGCGGTCGCCAGGCGCAGGGCCCGGCGTTCCTGCTCGGCCTCGCGCAGGCGCTCGTGCATATGCGCACGCGCCAGGGCTTCTGGGATGAGTTGCATCTCTCGGGTCCTGTTCTGACGCGAGTCGATCGCGCCGGTGGTGGTGACGTCTTCGGTGGCGGAGCCTGCGGGCGCGTTGGTGGACGGCTTCATCGGGGCCTGCTTCTTGGGGTCGTGCGTGAGGGGGCGATCGATCGTTCCTGCGGTGTTCATGCCGTGACCGGGTTCTTGCGCGGGCGGCCGCGCGGCCGCTTCCGGGCGACGACGACGCCCTGGACGAACAGCTCGCCGCCCCAGACGCCCCAGGGCTCGCGGCGCTCCTTGGCGCCGGCGAGGCAGGCCTCGATCAGCGGGCAGGTGCGGCACAGGGACTTGGCGTACTCGACGTCGGCCGGGGACTCGGCGAAGAAGACCTCCGGGTCGTAGGAGCGGCAGGGGACGGGTACGCCGAGGTTCTCGATGGCGTCGTCGAGCGCGGTGAGCGCGGTCAGCGGGGTCAAGGTGGAGTCCTCCGTGGGGCCGGGCGGGGGGATCGTCTCGGAAGGCGGTACGGACGGGGCGTGCGCTTCGAGTTGCACGGTTCGTCTTCCTCGTCTGGTCGGTCCGGCCCTGTTGGGCCGGGTGGCGGCTGAGTACCGGGTTCTTTTCTTGTCCCGAGGCCCCTTCGCTCCGTCGTCCCGTTGGAGGACAAACAGAAGGGCCGCGGATCCCGGATGGGGTTCCGCGGCCCTGAAGGCGCCGGCCTGGAAATCAGGCTGGATCACTCCAGGGTTGTGGCCCACGGAAGGCCCACATCAGGTGGTGCTGCGTCGTCTGCTTCCGGTATCCGGCACCGGTCGCCGTAAAGGCATAGGCCTTCGCCTGTGCCGCTACTGCTGCTTCCAGTGCCTTGGTCGGTCGCTCGCTGCGCTCGCGGACGGGAAGGCCCGCGGGGGCGACGGAGGAGGACGCCGACCGGTCGGCACGAATGCCGGACAGACCGGTGCCCAGGTCGGAGCCGCCGAGCATGCACAGGGAGACGATCGAGGGATCGGTCAGTTTGACGGTGCTGATGGAACCGGCGTTGTTGATGATCACTGGAATCGCCTCCTCTCGGCGTCTCGGGGGACCGGGGTGAGCCCAGTCCGGCGGATATGTAAGTACAGCACGGGATCAGGGCCTTCGAGAAGGCCTCCGGTCTCGTGGCTAAGAACCTATGGGGATTGCTGGGGCATGCGCAAACTATTTTTTCGACGAGTTCGGATCAATCGCCCCCGGCCTCCCCCTCCAGGTCCTGGCCTGCGCAGATGGCCAGGACATCGGCTCCGTAGCGGTTGAACTTGCGCATGCCGACGCCCGGGATCCGCGCGAGTTCACCCACGTCGTCGGGAACCGTCTCCGCGATCGCCATCAGTGTCTTGTCGGTGAAGACGCAGAAGGCCGGCTGACCGTTGCGTCGTGCCTGGAGGGCGCGCCAGGACCGCAGCCGTTCGTACAGTCCCTCGTCCATGTCGGACGGGCAGTCCTCGCAGCGCATCAGTTTCATCTCGCCGGCGTCGGTCAGGGTGCGTCCGCAGACCCGGCAGCGGGCCGGCACGCGGTGGGTCCGGCGCGGTACGGCGGGGGCGCTCGTCCTGGCGCTGCGGTGGCCGTGCTCGACGCCTCCGCCGGCGGCGGTGCCGGTCCGGCCGGCGGCGGGGCCCGAGCCGGGGCGCAGCCCGTCGAGGAAGCGGCTGGGACGGCGGCTGGGACGGCCGCCGGGCGCACGGGAGAGGGCCCAGGAGATGTGGAGGCGTTCACGGGCCCGGGTGACCCCGACGTAGAGGAGGCGGCGTTCCTCCTCGATCTGCTCGTCGGTCCTGGCGTAGGTGATCGGCATCATGCCCTCCGCGACGCCGGCCAGGAACACGACGTCCCACTCCAGCCCCTTGGCCGAGTGCAGCGAGGCGAGGGTGACGCCCTGGACGGTCGGGGCGTGCTGGGCGTTCGCCCGCTCGTCGAGCTCGGTGACCAGGTCGGCGAGGGTGACGCCGGGGCGGGCGGCGGCGAAGTCCTGGGCGAGGTCGGCCAGGGCCGCCAGCGACTCCCAGCGCTCCCTGACGGCGCCGGAGCCGGCCGGCGGCTGCGAGGTCCAGCCCTCGCCGGAGAGGACGGCGCGGACCTGGGAGGGCAGGTCGACGGTGTCCTCCAGGAGGGTGTCGTTGCGGCCGAAACGGGCGGACGCGCGCAGCGCGGTGATCGCCCTGCGCACCTCGGGCCGGTCGAAGAAGCGCTCGGCGCCCCGCAGCTGGTACGGGATGCCGGCGTCGGCCAGGGCCTGCTCGTAGGTCTCGGACTGGGCGTTGGTGCGGAACAGGACGGCGATCTCGGCGGCCGGGACGCCGGCGTCCAGCAGTTCCCGGATGCGGCGGGCGGCGCCCTCGGCCTCGGCGGGTTCGTCGGTGTACTCGGCGTACACGGGCTCGGGACCGGGGGCGCGCTGGGAGATCAGTTCCAGGCGGTGGTCGGCGGCACGGCCGCGGGCCTGGGCGAGCAGGCCGTTGGCGAGGTGGACGACCTGGGGGGTGGAGCGGTAGTCGCGGACCAGCTTGACGACGGTGGCGCCGGGGTGGCGGGTGCGGAAGTCGAGGAGGTGGTCGGGGGTGGCTCCGGTGAAGGAGTAGATGGTCTGACTCGCGTCGCCGACCACGCACAGGCTGTCCCGCTCGCCGAGCCACAGTTCCAGCAGCCGCTGCTGGAGGGGGCTGACGTCCTGGTACTCGTCGACGACGAAGTGCTGGTACTGGGCGCGGACCTGCTCGGCGATGTCGCGGCGGTCCTGGAGGACGGCGACGGTCAGCAGCAGGACGTCCTCGAAGTCGATGACGGCGCGCTCGCGCTTGAGGTCCTCATAGGCGGCGTAGAGCTGGGTGATCTCGGCGGGGTCGCGGGGGGCCTCGCGGCCCGCCTCGGCCGCGGCCGAGGGGTAGTCCGCGGGGACGGTCTGGGTGACCTTGGACCACTCGATCTCCGCGGCGGCGTCCCGCAGCTCACCGCGGTCGAGCCGCAGGCGGCAGACGGCCGCCGCGTCGGCGACGAGCTGGATCTTGCGGTCCACGAGCCGGGGCAGCGAGCCACCGATCGCTTTCGGCCAGAAGTACTGAAGCTGCCGCAGCGCCGCCGAGTGGAAGGTGCGGGCCTGGACGCCCTGGGCGCCGAGCTGGCGCAGCCGGCCGCGCATCTCGCCGGCGGCGCGGTTGGTGAAGGTGACCGCGAGCACGCTGGAGGGGTGCAGGATGCCCGCGCGCACCCCGTAGGCGATGCGGTGGGTGATGGCCCGGGTCTTGCCGGTGCCGGCCCCGGCCAGTACGCACACCGGGCCGTGCAGGGCGGTGGCCACCTCGCGCTGCTCGGGGTCGAGCCCTTCGAGCACCGCGTCGGCCGAGTCCGGTACCTGCGGGAAGAGGGTGGAGTGCGTTGCTGCTGTCACACAGCCATGCTGCCAGGTCGCCCGGGACGGACGAGCCGGTTGTCCACAGGCGGGCACCTTTCGTCGTACTAATGCGGCAGGCGTCACGTGAGGCCCGTGCGGCAGGCATCACGCGGGGCCGGTGCGGCGGGCGTCGCGGAGGGCCGGTGCGGGTGTCGCCGAGGGCCGGTGCGGGCGTCGCGGAGGACCGGTGCGGCAGGCGTCACGTCGGGTGTGTGCCCTGGGCGGGAATGGCGGCCCGGCCGCGTGCGTTCCTTCCTCGGACGACCTTCCCGAGCTGCCAGAGGAGCGCGAGCGAGATGCAGGGCACTGTGACGATGTACAGCACCACGTGGTGCGGCTACTGCCGTCGGCTGAAGAGCCAGCTGGACCGTGAGGGCATCGCGTACACCGAGATCAACATCGAGCAGGACCCGGAGTCGGCCGCGTTCGTCGAGAAGGCGAACGGCGGGAACCAGACGGTCCCGACGGTGCTCTTCGCCGACGGCTCGACGCTGACGAACCCGTCGCTGGCGCAGGTGAAGCAGAAGGTCGGCGTGTGAGCGGCGACCGGTAGGCCGTCGGCGGCACAGCCGTGAAAGGGGGCCGTCCCGGTGGGGCGGCCCCCTTCGTCGTGGTCAGACGAAGCTGCGGGTGGGCAGGGGCTTGCCGTACCACAGCTCGATCAGGCGGGCCGCGATCGAGATGCCGTACGGCGGCAGGACCTCGCCGGACTCGAAGGCGGCGCTCAGTTCGTCCCGGGAGAACCAGCGGGCCTCGTGGATCTCGTCGCCGTCGACGTCGATGTCCACGGAGGTGGCGCGGGCCATGAAGCCCAGCATCAGGCTGGACGGGAAGGGCCAGGGCTGGCTGGCGACGTACTCGACCTGGCCGATGGTGATGCCGGCCTCCTCGAAGACCTCGCGGCGCACCGACTGCTCGATGGACTCGCCGGGCTCGACGAAGCCGGCGAGCGTCGAGAAGCGGCCTTCCGGCCAGTGGACCTGGCGGCCCAGCAGGATCCGGTCGTCCTCGTCGGTGACGGCCATGATCACGGCCGGGTCGGTGCGCGGGTAGTGCTCGGCGCCGCAGGCGGGGCAGCGGCGGATGTGGCCGGCCGCCGCGATGACGGTGCGCTCGCCGCAGCGGGAGCAGAAGCGGTGGGTGCGCTGCCAGTTCTCCAGTCCGACGGCGTGCACCATCAGTCCGGCGTCGCGCGGCGACAGCAGCAGGCCCGCCTCGCGCAGGCCCGCCGGGCGGGCGGACTGGTCGATGCGGCCGGGCAGGCCGTCCTTCTGCAGGGCGAAGTAGCTGACGCCGTCCTCGTCGATGCCGAGGAAGTAGCGGTGCGCCTCGGTCAGGGGGGCCTCGAAGGAGGGCGTCATGACGAGTTCGGTGCGGCCGTCGGCCGTCTCGTCGATGAGGACCTGGCCGCCGGAGACCACGAAGCAGCGGGTCGTGGGGTGGCTCCACGCCGCGGCGAGCCAGGCCTCGTCGAGCCGGTGGTGGGCGGCCCGGTCGACGCCGCTCGGGGCGGTGAGCGAGATGGGTCGGTCGGCGTTCTGGTCGGTCCAGGTGGTCACGGGTGCTTCCAACTCCCCCGGTGGAACGGTTGTTTTCGGCGGGCGGTTCAGCGGGACGGGCGGCGGAGGGCGGCCGGGTCAGGTGCGGTGCCGTGGGACGGGGCGGTCACTCCAGTGTGCCCCGCGCGGTGGGTCGCTCCGCAGGGAGCGGGGACGTCAGGGCGCATGGCGCCAGGTCTCCGCGAGGTCGCCCCAGAGGTGGGCGGCGGTCTCGGCGCCTTTGAGGAGCAGGTCCAGCTCGACCTTTTCGTTCGGGGCGTGCCAGCCGTCCGAGGGGACGGAGATGCCCAGGAAGAGCACGGGGACGCCGAGCACCTCCTGGAGGTCGGCGGCCGGGCCCGAGCCGCCCTCGCGGGTGAAGCGGACGGGGCGTTCGAAGGCCCGGCCCATGGCGCGGGCCACGGACTGAAGGGCCGGGTGGTCGAGCGGTGTCAGGCAGGGGCGGGTGGCCGGCAGGAAGGTGATCTCGTGCCGGATCCCGGCGGGCACCTGCTCGTCGGCCCAGGCCCGGACGGCCTTCTCGATCCGGTCGGGATCCTGCCCGGCGATGAGCCGGAAGGACAGCTTCACGAAGGCCGACGCCGGGATGATCGTCTTGCTGCCGGGGCCCTGGTAGCCGCCGCCGATGCCGTTGACCTCGGCGGTGGGACGGGCCCAGACGCGCTCCAGGGTGGTGTACCCGGCCTCGCCGTGGGCGGCGTGCGACCTGGCGGTGCGCAGCCACTGCCGCTCGTCGAAGGGCAGCTCGGCGAAGAGCTCGCGCTCGCGGTCGGTGAGGTCGAGGACGCCGTCGTAGAAGCCGGGGACGGCCACGCGCGCGTGCTCGTCGTGGAGGGCGGCGACGAGGCGGGCGGCCGCGGTGGCCGGGTTGGGCACGGCGCCGCCGAAGGAGCCGGAGTGGATGTCCTGGTCGGGGCCCGACAGCCGGATCTCGCACTCGGCGAGGCCGCGCATGCCGGTGCACACGGTGGGGGTGTCCTCGGACCACATGCCGGTGTCGGAGACGATCACGGCGTCGGCGGCCAGCCGCTCGGCGTGCTCCTCGACGAGGGCGCGGAAGTGCGGGGAGCCGGACTCCTCCTCGCCCTCGATCAGCACCTTGAGGGTGACGGCGGGGGTGGTGCGGCCGGTGGCGGCGAGGTGGGCGCGGACGCCGAGGGTGTGGAAGAACACCTGGCCCTTGTCGTCGGCCGCCCCGCGCGCGTAGAGGCGGTTGTCGCGGACGACGGGCTCGAAGGGGTCGCCGTCCCAGCCGTCCTCGCGGGCGGCGGGCTGCACGTCGTGGTGGCCGTAGACCAGGACGGTGGGTGCCCCGGGGTCCTCGGACGGCCACTCGGCGTAGACGGCGGGCGCGCCGGGGGTCTGCCAGACCTCGGCGGTCGGGAAGCCGGTCTCCTTGAGCCTGCCGGCGAGCCAGTCGGCACTGCGGCGTACATCGGGCGCGTGGTCGGGCTGGGCCGACACCGACGGGATGCGCAGCCACTCGGCGAGGTCGTCGAGGAAGGCGGCACGGTGGCGCTCGATGTACGTGCGGACGGCGCTGACCACACTGTCAACGGGATGGCTCATGGTCACGAGCCTATCGGCCCGGGCCGGCATCCTCGCCGGGCCCTTCCGCAGGGTTTTGTTGCACGCCGGGAGCCCCGGACGCGTCCGCGGACGCCTCTTCCCCCGTCAACAGGCGCTCCAGAGCGGCCCGATCGGGCAGGTGCTCGGGTCGTTCGGTCTCGCCGGTGCGGACGTGGAGGAACACCGCTGTGACGGATTCCACGGGCACTCCCGCCTGCTCGGCCCACGCGAGACGGTACAGCGCGAGCTGGAGGGGGTCGGCGGCATGGATCCGGCCGGTCTTCCAGTCGACGATCTCGTACGTCGCCGTCGCGCCGTCGCCGTCCTTGTAGACGGCGTCGATCCGTCCCCGTACGACCCGCCCGGCGAGGGCGAGCTGGAAGGGCGCCTCGACGCGGTGGGGGGTGCGGCGGGCGTACTCGGTGCGTTCGAAGGCCTCCTTGAGGGCCTCCAGGTCGCGTTCGTCGGCGATCTCCGCGTCCTGGCCGGGCAGCTCCTCCGGCTCCAGCAGGGGGAGCGTCAACTCCTCGAAGCGGGCTTCCACCCACGCGTGGAAGCGTGTGCCCCGGCGGGCGGCGGGTTGCGGGGGGCGCGGCATGGGGCGCGCGAGCTCCTGCGCGAACCCGTCGGGGTCGGCGGCGAGACGCAGCAGCTGCGACGCGGTCAGCGTCGTGGGCAGGGGTACCTCGGTGACGCTCTGCCGGGTGCGCAGGAGTTCCCCGGTGAGCGCGTCGAGGTCCCGGTCCCAGGAGGCGACGGCACGCGCCTCCTCGGGGGTGAGGGGGGCGCCCGGGGCGTGCCGGGGCTCGGGCGGGTGGGAGCGCCCGACGGGCGGTTCCGGTGCCGTGGCCTGGTGCGGGACGGTCGGCCGGGCGGGGGCCCACCCGTGCTGCCGGCCGGGGGAGGGCTCTTCCGGGGAGGCGGCGACCGCGGGCCGGCCGTCGTCGAAGGGGTCGGGCTCGTCGTGGGGCGGCTCGTCGTACGGCGGGGTGTCGTACGGCGACGTGTCGTACGGCTGCCTGTCGTCGAGCGGATCGTGGGGCGGCTCGTGGGGGGCGTCGTCGTACGGCGGTTCGTCGGCGGCCGGGGCCTCGGGGAACGGCTCCTCGGGGAACGGGTCGTCCAGGAAGGGGTCGTCCGGGAACGGGTGGTCGTACGGGGTTTCCAGGGACGGCGGCCCGTCGTGGACGGGCTCGTCCTCGTCGGCGGGTGTGGGCCAGTCCGGGTCGTCGTAGGTGCCGGGGTCGTGGTCGTGGGTGGCGGGGTGGCCGTCCCCGGCGGCGGCGAGGGCGTCCAGGTGGGCGAGGACGGTCTCGGCGGCGGCGCGGCGGCGGGCCAGGGCCGCGTCGTCCAGGGGCAGCGGCCAGACCTGGTCGGCGGTGGCCCGGTGCAGGGCCGGGTTCTCCGCGCCCTCCTCCGGTTCGTCCGCCCAGACCTCGATCTCGCCGTGGCCGGCCGCGCAGTGGTCGTGGAGCGCCTGGAGGAAGGCGGAGGGGCCGCGGGGCTTCTTCTGTGTGGGGCCCCACCAGTGGCCGGAGCCGAGGAGCAGGGAGCGGGGGCGGGTGAAGGTGACGTAGCCGAGGCGGAGCTCCTCGGTGTGCTGGTGGTCCTTCATGGCCTCGTGGAAGGCCTTCATGCCCCGTGCGTCCCAGGTCTCGATCTCGGGGAGCGTGTCGGCGTCGCCGCGCAGCCCGTGCGGCAGCACCCGGGCCTGGGCCGTCCACTTCTCGCGGCCCTGGGCACTGGGGAAGGTCCCGGTGACCAGGCCCGGTACGGCGACGACGTCCCACTCCAGGCCCTTGGACTTGTGCGCGGTGAGCACCTTGACGGTGTTCTCGCCGCCGGGCAGGGCGTTGTCGAGGCCCTTCTCGTACTGGGCGGCGGTGCGCAGGAAGCCGAGGAAGGCCAGCAGGCTCGCCTCGCTCTCGCCGGCGGCGAAGGAGGCGGCGATGTCGAGGAAGTTCGACAGGGTCTCGCGGCGGCGGGCGGCCAGGGCGTGCGGGGACGCCGACAGCTCGACCTCGAGGCCGGTGACGGCCAGCACGCGGTGCAGGACGTCCATCAGCGGGTCGGCGAGGGAGCGGCGCAGGTCGCGCAGTTCGGCGGCGAGCCGGGCGAAGCGCACGCGTGCGTCCGGGGAGAAGGGCAGCCCGTCGTCGTCACCGGCGCCGTCGTCGCCGTACAGGGGTGACTCGAGGAAGGTGTCCAGGGCGTCCGCGAGCGATATCACCTCGGACGGGTCGGTCCCCTCGACGGCCTCGGCGAGCCGCCGGTCCGGGTCGTCGGCGGCGTCCCCGCGCGCGTGGGACACCAGCAGCCGCGCCCGCCGTCCCAGGAGGGCGAGGTCGCGTGGCCCGATGCGCCAGCGCGGGCCGGTGAGCAGGCGGACCAGGGAGGCGTTGGCTCCGGGGTCCTGGAGCACCTCGCAGACGGCGACGAGGTCGGCGACCTCGGGCAGGTGCAGCAGCCCGGAGAGGCCGACCACCTCGACGGGGACGTCCCGGGCCACCAGCGCGCCCTGGATCTCCGCGAAGTCGCCGGCCGTACGGCACAGGACGGCGATCTCGCCGGGCGCCTTGCCGGTGTCCACCAGGTGGGCGATGGAGTCGGCGATCCAGTCGATCTCCTCGGCGTGGGTGGCCAGCAGGGCGCAGCGGACCACGCCGTCGCGTTCGGCGCCGGGGGCGGGGCGGAGGGCCTCCACGCCCGCGTGCATGGCGCGCAGCGGCTCGGCCAGGCCGTTGGCGAGGTCGAGGAGGCGGCCTCCGCTCCGGCGGTTCTCGCTGAGCGCCTGCCGGGTGGCGCGGCGGCCGTCGGCGTGGGCGAAGTGTTCGGGGAAGTCGTCGAGGTTGGCGACGGAGGCGCCCCGCCAGCCGTAGATGGCCTGGCAGGGGTCGCCGACGGCGGTCACCGGGTGGCCGGTGCCGTCGCCGAAGAGACCGGCGAGCAGGACGCGCTGGGCCACGGAGGTGTCCTGGTATTCGTCCAGCAGGACCACGCGGAACTCGTCGCGCAGGACACGGCCGACCTCGGTGATCCGTGCGAGGCGCGCCGAGAGGGCGATCTGGTCGCCGAAGTCGAGCAGGTCGCGTGCGCGCTTGGCGGCCCTGTAGCGCAGCACCAGGTCGGCGAGTTCCCGGCGGGCGGCGGCGGCCTCGGGCACCTTGCGCAGGTCGGCGTTGGTGAGCTTGGCGCCTTCCAGGGTGTGCAGCAGCGCGGCGTCCCAGGCGCGCAGGTCGTCAGGGTCGACGAGGTGCTCGGCGAGTTCGGAGTCGAGGGCGAGGAGGTCGCTGACGAGGTCGGCGAAGGACCGGGTGAGCGCCGGGTAGGGGCCGGGCGCCTCGCGCAGCACCCGCGCGGCGAGCTGGTAGCGGGTGGCGTCGGCGAGCAGACGGGACGTCGGTTCCAGGCCGATGCGCAGGCCGTGGTCGGTCAGCAGACGGCCCGCGAAGGCGTGGTACGTGGAGATCACCGGCTCCCCGGGCGGGTTGTCCGGGTCGATGACGTCGGGGTCGGTGACACCCGCCCTGACCAGGGCCTTGCGGACGCGCTCGGCGAGCTCGCCGGCGGCCTTGTTGGTGAAGGTCAGGCCGAGGACCTGCTCGGGCGCGACCTGGCCGGTGCCGACCAGCCACACCACGCGCGCGGCCATCACGGTCGTCTTGCCCGACCCCGCTCCGGCCACGATCACCTGCGGGGCGGGCGGCGCGATGATGCAGGCCGTCTGCTCCGGGGTGAACGGGATCCCGAGGAGCTCCTTGAGCTGCTCGGGATCGGTGATACGGGCGGGCATGACGGAGAGGCTAGCGGCGGGCACTGACAGTCGGTGACAAATCACCCCGGCGGGATGGAGGATGCGCAGGTCAGCGCGTGGGGTGCGGTCCGTCACACCGTAGGTGCCGCGGGTCCGCGGACCGCGTCCGCCATGTCACTCGACCACGTGCCGTCCCTCGGGCCGGGCGCTGCACGAGGCGCGGAAGGCGCAGTGCGTGCAGTGCTGGCCGGAGGTCGGGGTGAACCTCTCGTCGAGGACCTTGCCGGCCGCCGTGGCGAGCAGGTCGCCGATCCACTCCCCCGACGTCCCCGCCAGGGCTTCCTGGGCCTGCACCTTGGGCAGGCTCTCGCCGCCGTCCCGCTTGGCGGCGCCCTGGCGCAGCTGGACGAGCTCGGCACCGCCGGGCTCCGGGCGTACGCCGTCGAAGGCCTCGTCGACGGCGCCCTCGCGGACCGCGAGCTGGTAGACGGCGAGCTGGGGGTGGCGCTCCACCTCGCGCGCGGTGGGGGCCTGTTTGCCGGTCTTGAAGTCCACGACGTAGGCGCGGCCGTCGGCGTCCGCCTCGACCCGGTCCATCTGGCCGCGGATGCGCACCTCGTAGTCGCCCGCTTCGAGGGTGACGTCGAAGTCGTGCTCGCTGGCCACCGGCGTGCGGCCCGTGCGGTCCATGACGTGCCACTTCAGGAAGCGTTCGAGGGCCACGCGCGCGTTGTCCTTCTCCTGCGCCGACTTCCAGGGCGCGTCGAAGGCGAGCGCGTTCCACACGGAGTCCAGCCGCTCCATGAGGACGTCGAGATCGGCCGGGGTGTGCCCGGAGGCGACCTCGTCGGCGAGGACGTGCACGACGTTGCCGAAGCCCTGGGCGGCGGTGGCGGGCTCGTCGGCCTTCACCTCGCGGCCCAGGAACCACTGGAGGGCACAGGTGTTGGCGAGCTGGTCGAGGGCGCTGCCGGAGAGCACGACGGGCTGGTCGCGGTGGCGCAGCGGCACCTTGCTCTCGGTCGGCTCGAACATGCCCCACCAGCGGTACGGATGCGCCGACGGCACCAGCGGCCGGCCGTCCTCGTCGGCGAGGGCGGCCAGGCGGGCGAGACGGCGTGCGGCGGCCTCCCTGAGGGGCGCGGACGCCTCCGGGTCGACGGTCGTGGCGCGCAGTTCCGCGACGAGTGCCGCGACCGCCAGGGGGCGGCGCGGGCGGCCCGTGACGTCCCTGGGTTCGACGCCGAGTTCGGTGAGGAACCGGGAGGGCTGGTCGCCGTCCTCGGCGGGCGCCTTCACCGCCGTCACGACGAGGCGGTCACGCGCGCGCGTGGCGGCCACGTAGAACAGGCGCCGTTCCTCGGCGAGCAGGGCGCCCGGCGTGAGCGGCTCGGCGAGTCCGTCGCGGCCGATGCGGTCCGCCTCCAGGAGGGAACCCCGGCGGCGCAGGTCGGGCCACAGCCCCTCCTGGACGCCGGCCACGACGACCAGGCTCCACTCCAGGCCCTTGGCGCGGTGCGCGGTCATCAGGCGGACGGCGTCGGGGCGCACGGCACGCCGGGCGAGGGTGTCGGCGGCGATGTCCTCCGCCTCGATCTCGGCCAGGAAGTTCAGGGCGCCCCGGCCTCCGGTGCGCTCCTCCGCGCGCGCGGCGGTGGCGAACAGCGCGCACACGGCGTCGAGGTCCCGGTCGGCGTTGCGGCCGGCGGCGCCGCCTCGCCGGGCGGCCCGCTCCAGGCGCCCGGGCCAGGGCGTGCCCTCCCAGAGGTCCCACAGCGCCTCCTCGGCCGTGCCGCCGCCCGCGAGGCGCTCACGTGCCTTGCGCAGCAGCCCGCCGAGCCGCTGGGCACCGCGCGCGTACGCGGGGTCGTGCGTGACCAGCCGCTCCGGTTCGGCCAGCGCCCGCGCGAGCAGCTCGTCGGAGGGGGGCGGGAGCGGGTTGCCCGCGGCCCGTTCCTCCTCGCGCAGGGCACGCCCCAGGCGACGCAGGTCCGCGGCGTCCATACCGGCGAGAGGGGAGGCGAGGAGGGTGAGGGCGGTCTCGGTGTCGAGCCAGCAGGGATTCGCGGCTTCTGCGCCTTTTGCCGCCTCCGCCCCTTCCGTCTCCTCTACAGCCACCGCTGCCCCCGCTGCAGCCGCCGCCTCCGCGGCAGCCTCCGCCGTGACCACCTCCTCCGCGGCAGCCCCTCCCGTGGCCACCGCCTCCGCAGCGGACACCGACCCCACCCGGGCAGCCTCCGCCGTGACCACCGCCCCCACCCCGGCAGCCTCCGCCGTGGCCACCGCCCGCAGCGCTGTCAGCAGGGGGGCCACCGCCGGCTCATGGCGCAGTGGCAGGTCGTCGCCGTCGATGTCGAGGGGTACGCCGGCGGCCGTGAGGGCACGGCGGACCGCCGGGATGGTGCGCGCGCCGGCGCGGACCAGGACGGCCATCTCGCGCCAGGGCACCCCCTCCTCCAGGTGTGCCCGGCGGAGCACGTCGGCGATGTTGTCCAGCTCGGTGCCGGGCGTCGGGTACGTGAACACCTCGACGCGGCCGCCGTCGCTCGCCGCGGCGAGGTCGCGGTGGGCGCGGACCTTCTCCGCCGGGAGGCGGGTCAGGGGCATGCGCTGGGTGAGCAGCCGGGTGGCGTCCAGCAGGGCGGCGCCGGAGCGGCGGGAGGTGCGCAGGACCTGCACGGGAGCGGGGCTGCCGTCGGGGCGCGGGAAGGCGCGCGGGAACTCCAGGATGCCGTTCACGTCGGCGCCCCGGAAGGCGTAGATGGACTGGTCGGGGTCGCCGAGGGCGACCAGGGTGCGGCCGCCGCCGGCGAGCGCGTGCAGCAGCCGTACCTGGGCCGGGTCGGTGTCCTGGTACTCGTCGACGTAGACGGCGTCGTACTGCGCGGCGAGCCGCTCGGCGGTCTCGGGGCGGCGGGCGAGGAGGACCGCGCGGTGGACGAGTTCCGCGTAGTCGATCACACCGTGCAGGTCGAGGACGTCGAGGTACTCGGCGAGGAAGGAGGCCGCGGCACGCCAGTCGGGTCGGCCGATGCGGCGGGCGAAGGCGTCCAGGGCGTCCGGGTCGAGGCCGAGTTCGCGGCTGCGGGCGAGCACCGCGCGGACCTCGTCGGCGAAGCCGCGCGTGGTGAGGCAGGCGCGCAGGTCGTCCGGCCAGCGCACGTGCGCGAGGCCGAGGCGTTGCAGGTCGAGCTGGCCGGCGAGCAGCTCGCGGACGGCCACGTCCTGTTCGGGTCCGGAGAGCAGCCGCAGCGGTTCGACGAACAGGTCGCTGTCCTGCTGGGCGCGGACCAGGGCGTAGCAGTACGAGTGGAAGGTGGTCGCCCGGGGCGCGCGGGCGGCGCCCATGCGCAGCGCCATCCGGTCGCGCAGTTCCACGGCGGCCTTGCGGCTGAAGGTCAGCACCAGCATGCGCGCGGGGTCTCCGCCGCGGGCGACGCGGGCGGCCACCGACTCGACGAGGGTGGTGGTCTTCCCGGTGCCCGGGCCCGCGAGGACGAGCAGCGGGCCGGTGGCGTGGTCAACCACGGAGCGCTGCGCGGCGTCCAGACGAGGGGGATCCACCCGCTCCGGCGGGGTACGCACCAGCCGGTAAGCGCCACGGCTCCCCTGCCGCCCGCGCGGGGGCGGCAGGCGCCTGGTGGAGGAAGAGGAGCTCACGTGGTTCGCCGGTCCTGGTGGGTGTGCTGGTTGGCAGACGGCCGCTCGGGCAGAGCGGTGGTCGAGGGATGAGGGGGAGGCGTGCCGGCGACGCTACGCCGACGAGCCGCCCGGAAGGGCCGCTTCCGCTTCTTCCCTCACGACCCGCGAGGCACGTGCGGCCCGTGAGCCCCGCGTGCCCCTCGCCCTTCGAACGTACGCCATGCCACGGACGTGCCGCGTTTCCCCCGTACGGGCCACGGGGTCCCGCTGGGCGGGTCCGATGGCGGAAGCTGTCAGGTGTGACCCTCCGCTCGTTCACCGCCGTCCCATCGCGCGCGTCTCATGTCCAGGCGCGGCAGATGGCCCTCGGTGGCCCTGCCCGCCTCCCTGAGCGGCGTGCCCTCGGTGCGGTAGTGGTCGAGGGCCCGCAGTTCGTGGCCCGGCAGCAGTACCCCGTCGGCGCGGACCACGCGCCACCACGGGACGGCTCCCCCGTAGAGGGCCATCACCCGGCCGACCTGCCGGGGGCCGCCCTCCGCGAGCCACTCGGCGACGTCCCCGTACGTCATGACCCGCCCGGGCGGGATCAGCTCGGCGACGTCGAGGACCCGCTCCGCGTACTCCGGCAGCGCGTCCGCGTGCTCGGGCGGCGCGTGCTCGGGCGGCGCGTCCGCGTACCCGCCCCGTGTCTCCTCGTGCCCGCGCCCTGTCCCCGCGTCCTCCGGCGGCCTGGCGGTGTGCTCCGGGCGGGCGCCGTCCGGAAGGCTCTGCTCGCTCATCCGTCCCATCCTGCCCCACCCCACCGACAATGCGACGAGCCCGCGACGGTGCGTGAGCCTCGCCCCCGGGCGGTGCTTCGGGCAGACTGTCCGCCCCCGCGCTTGCACCCTGATGCCCCTGTGTGTCGGTGGGGCATGCCACCATCGTGCGGGCGGTGACCGGTGATACGAGATCAAGAAGAGACGATGAAGCAGCAGGGTGTGCATCCCGAGGACGCGGAGGGCACCTCTGACGCTGCGTCGCGCCCGGATCCCGCCGACGCGGCGGAACGGGACCCGGAACTCGTCGAGGTGACGACCATCGACGAGGTCGAGGGCGACGAACCGCTGCTCCCCGCGCGCGTGCACCGTCCGTCCGACCTGATGCGCCTGCTCGTGGGCGTGCTCGGCGTCGTCGTGCTGCTGGCCGTCGCCGCCTTCGCGCACGGGACGACGTCGGGCCTGGAACAGGACATCAACAAGGGCACCGGACAGGCGCCCGACCTGCTCATCAAGATCGCGGGGCTGGCGTCCAGCATCGCGATCCTGCTGGTGCCGGTGGCCTTCGCGATCGAACGGCTGATCAAGCGGGACGGGCTGCGCATCGCCGACGGCGTCCTCGCGGCGGTCCTGGCGCACGGGGTGACCCTCGCCACCGACCTCTGGGTGGCCAAAGCGGCCCCGGACTCGATCCAGGAGGCGCTCACCCAGCCCTCCCCCGGTGACATCCACGCCCTGACCGACCCCGTGCACGGCTACCTCGCCCCGGTCATCGCGTACATGACGGCCGTGGGCATGTCGCGCAGACCGCGCTGGCGCGCGGTGCTGTGGATCGTGCTGCTCCTCGACGCGTTCTCGATGCTCGTCACCGGCTACACGACCCCGTTCTCGATCATCCTGACGGTGCTGATCGGCTGGACGGTGGCCTACGGGACGCTGTACGCGGTCGGCTCGCCCAACGTCCGCCCCACCGGACGGACACTGATGGCGGGCCTGCGGCACGTCGGCTTCCACCCGGTGAGCGCCGCGCGCCAGGAGGTCACGGACACCGCGGAGACCGGCGACCGGGGCCGGCGCTACTTCGTCACCCTGGAGGACGGCCCTCCGCTGGACGTCACGGTGGTCGACCGCGAGCAGCAGGCCCAGGGCTTCTTCTACCGTGCGTGGCGCAACCTCACCCTGCGCGGCTTCGCCACCCGCAGCAGCCTGCAGTCGCTGCGCCAGGCGCTGGAGCAGGAGGCGCTGCTGGCCTACGCCGCCATCGCCGCCGGCGCGAACGCGCCCAAGCTGATCGCGACCTCCGAGCTCGGCCCCGACGCCGTGATGCTGGTCTACGAGCACACCGGCGGCCGCACCCTGGACTCGCTGCCGGACGAGGAGATCACCGACGAGCTGCTGCACGACACCTGGCACCAGGTGCGCGCCCTGCAGTCCCGGCGCATCGCGCACCGCAGGCTGGTGGGCGACGCGATTCTGGTGGATCGTTCCGGCACGGTGGTCCTCACCGACCTGCGCGTCGGCGAGATCGCGGCCGGTGACCTGCTGCTGCGCATGGACACCTCCCAGTTGCTCGTGACGCTGGGGCTTCGGGTGGGCGCCGAGCGCACGGTCGCCTCGGCGGTGAGCGTGCTCGGGCCCGACGCGGTGGCGGACTGCCTGCCGATGCTGCAGCCCATCGCGCTCAGCCGCTCCACGCGCGCGACGCTGCGCAGACTGGGCCGCGAGCGCGCGGAGCGCGAGCGTGAGGCGGTGCTGGAGGCATCCCGGCAGGCCAAGCAGGCCCGCCACGAGGCCGCCGGGACGGATGCGGAGCCGGCCCTCGACAAGCCCGGCAAGAAGGCCGAGCGCGCCGAGGCACGGGCCGAGAAGCGGGCCATAGACGAGGCGCTGGAGGAGGCCCGCGAGGAGGACCTGCTGACGCAGATCCGGCACGCGGTGCTGCGGATCCGGCCACAGGCGCCGGTCGAGCCGGCCCGGCTGGAGCGGGTGCGGCCACGCACCCTCATCAGCTTCATCGCCGGCGCCATCGGCGCGTACTTCCTGCTGACCCAGCTCACGCACATCGAGTTCGGTCCGCTCATCGCCAACGCCGAGTGGGGCTGGGTCGCCGCGGCCGTGCTGTTCTCCGCTCTGAGCTACGTGGCCGCGGCGATGAGCCTGCTGGGGTTCGTCCCTGAGCGGGTGCCCTTCCCGCGGACCGTGGCGGCGCAGGTCGCCGGGTCGTTCGTGAAGATCGTGGCGCCCGCCGCGGTCGGCGGGGTCGCGCTCAACACGCGCTTCCTCCAGCGCTCCGGGGTCCGGCCGGGGCTCGCGGTGGCGAGCGTCGGCGCCTCGCAGCTGTTCGGGCTCGGCTGTCACATCCTGATGCTGCTGTCCTTCGGCTACCTGACCGGCACCGAGAAGACGCCGTCGCTGTCGCCGTCCCGCACGGTCATCGCGGGTCTGCTGACGGTCGCCGTGCTCGTGCTCGTGGTGACGTCGGTGCCGTTCCTGCGCAAGTTCGTCGTCACGCGCGTGAGGTCGCTCTTCGCGGGCGTCGTGCCGCGCATGCTGGACGTGCTCCAGCGGCCGCAGAAGCTGGTCACCGGCATCGGCGGCATGCTGCTGCTGACCGCCTGCTTCGTGATGTGCCTGGACGCGTCGATCCGCGCGTTCGGCGACGAGACCACGTCGATCAGCATCGCCGGCGTCGCCGTCGTCTTCCTCGCCGGCAACGCGCTCGGCTCCGCCGCCCCCACGCCCGGCGGTGTCGGCGCGGTGGAGGCGACCCTCACCGTCGGTCTGATCGCCGTCGGCCTCCCCAAGGAGGTCGCCGCTCCCGCCGTACTGCTGTACCGGCTGCTGACACTGTGGCTGCCGGTCCTGCCGGGCTGGCTGGCCTTCAACCACCTGACGCGCAAGGGCGCCCTCTAGAGCGGCCGCGACAGCCGTACCTCGTACGGACCGCGCCCCGCGCGCGTGGGCGGGCACGACCCCAGGATGGGATCATGCCGAAACCTTTCCGCCCGCGTGCCCTCGCCCTGACCGCCACGGCTGTCCTGCTGTGCTCCCTGGCGGCCGGCTGCGGCGACGACACCCGGGACGGGGACCTGACGGCGCAGAAGCTGGAATGGACGGACTGCCCGGCCCCGTCCCAGGCCGAGGGCGGCGGCAGCGCGCCCTCCCCCCTGCCGGACGGCGACCCGTGGCAGTGCGCCACCATGAAAGCGCCCCGGGACTGGGACGAACCGGACGGAGACACCATCGGCATCGCGCTGATCCGGGCCGGGGCCGACGGCGACAAGAGCCGGCGGATCGGATCGCTGATCTTCAACTTCGGGGGGCCGGGCGGCTCCGGTGTCACCACGCTGCCCGCGTTCGGCGAGGACTACGCGGCCTTGCGAACCCGGTACGACCTGGTGAGCTTCGACCCGCGCGGGGTCGGCCGCAGCGCACCCGTCCGCTGCGAGAACGACCAGCAGCTCGACGCCTACTTCCAGCAGGACATGACACCGGACGACAGCGCCGAGCGCACGGCGCTCGTGGACAGCACCAAGAAGTTCAACGGCGCCTGCGAGAAGAACTCCGAGGAGATCCTGCCGCACGTGCGCACCACCGACGCGGCCCGCGACATGGACCTCATGCGCCAGGTCCTCGGCGACGACAAGCTCCACTACTTCGGCATCTCCTACGGCACCGAACTGGGCGGCGTGTACGCCCACCTGTTCCCGAAGAACGTGGGGCGTGCCGTCTTCGACGCGGTCGTCGACCCCACGCAGACGCCCGAGCAGAGCTCGCTCGGACAGGCGGGGGGCTTCCAGCGGGCGCTGGACAACTTCGCCGAGGACTGCACGTCGAAGGTCGAGGACTGCCCCGTCGGGGACACGGCACAGGAGGTGAAGGACCGGATCGCCGAGCTGCTCGACGAGCTCGACCACAAGCCGATCCCGGGCATCTTCCCGCGTGAACTGACCCAGACCGCCGCGACCAACGGCATCGCGCAGTCGCTGTACTCGCAGGACTTCTGGCAGTACCTCACCGAGGGACTGGAGGAGGCGTACGCCGGCAACGGCAGGATCCTGATGCTGCTGTCCGACGCGATGAACGGCCGCAGCGAGAACGGCGAGTACAGCAACATCACCGCGGCCAACATCTCCATCAACTGCTCGGACGACAAACCCCGGTACTCCGTCGCCGACGTGCAGCGCGAGCTGCCCCGGTTCCGGGCCGCGTCCGGCGTGTTCGGGGACTTCCTGGCCTGGTCGATGCTCAGCTGCACCGACTGGGCGGTGCCGGGCGCCGCCGACCATCCCGACGTGTCCGCGCCCGGTGCGGCACCGATCCTCGTGGTCGGCAACACCGGCGACCCGGCCACCCCGTACGAGGGCGCGCGCAAGATGGTGGCCGCGCTGGGCGAGGGCGTCGGGGTCGAGCTGACGTACCGGGGTCAGGGGCACGGCGCCTACGACAGCAAGAACAAGTGCGTGCAGGCGGCGGTGAACGGCTATCTGCTGGACGGGAAGGTGCCGGCCGCCGGGACGGTCTGTTCCTGAGGCCCACCGGCCCGCGGGGCTTCCGGCGACCCTTCGATCACATCCGGAGCATGACAAAGCGCCAGGTCAGAGGGTTATCCACAGGCTTCGGCAGTCGCGGCCCGATCCGCCTACTATGGCCTGACAGCCGTCCGCCGCCCGAAGCGGACGGTCCGCTAGGGGGAGTGCACATGGCGCGATTCGTACAGTGGACGGCGCTCGGCGCCGCCGCCGCGCTGCTGGTGGCGGGGTGCAGCGGCGGCACGTCGGACGGGGGCGACGGCAAAGGGAGCACGACGGACGCGCAGGCGTCGGCCGACCCCTCCGGCACGGCGGGCACGACAGCGGCGCTGCCCGCCTCGCTGACCGGGCAGAAGCTCGCCTGGGGGCAGTGCGAGGACAGCGCCGACGCCCCCGCGCCGGGCGGCGAATGGCAGTGCGCGACGCTGAAGGTGCCGCTGGACTGGTCGAAGCCGGGCGGCGAGACGATCGACCTGGCGATGATCCGTGCGCGGACGAGCGGCTCGGAGAACCGGCGCATCGGCTCGCTGCTGTTCAACTTCGGCGGCCCGGGCGGCTCGGGCATCTCCACCCTGCCGTCCTACGGCTCCACGGTCTCCTCGCTGCGCGAGCGCTACGACCTGGTCAGCTGGGACCCGCGAGGGGTGGGTGCCAGCGAGGGCGTCCGCTGCCGCAGCGACAAGGAGATCCAGGCTGCCGAGTCCGTCGACTCCACCCCGGACACCTCGGCCGAGGAGCAGGCCTACCTCGAGGACGCCACCGACTTCGGCGAGGGCTGCGAGAAGGCGGCCGGCCCGTTGCTGGCGCATGTCTCGACCACCGACACCGCCCGCGACCTGGACCTCATGCGGCAGGTCCTCGGCGACGACGAGCTCCACTACTTCGGGATCTCCTACGGCACCGAACTGGGCGGCGTGTACGCCCACCTGTTCCCGAAGAACGTGGGCCGGCTGATCCTCGACGCGGTCGTCGACCCGACCGCCGACACGGTGGGCCACGCGAAGAACCAGACGAAGGGCTTCCAGCTCGCACTCGACAACTACCTGAAGTCGACCGGCCAGGACCCCGAGCAGGGCAGCGCGAAGATCGCGGCCCTGCTGAAGCGGATCGACACGAAGCCCCTGCCGACGTCGTCCGGGCGCGAGCTGACCCAGACCCTCGCGGTGACCGGCATCGTCCTGCCGCTGTACAGCGAGCAGGGCTGGCCGAGCCTGACCAGCGCCCTGGAGTCGGCGGAACAGGGCGACGGCTCCGAGCTGCTGACGCTCGCCGACGCCTACAACGAACGGGACGCCGAGGGGCACTACGGCACCATGACCCACTCGCAGCGGGTCATATCGTGCCTGGACGACAAGCAGCGGCCGACGCTGGAGCAGACGAAGAAGCTGCTGGCGGAGTTCGAGGAGATCTCGCCGGTGTTCGGCACCTTCCTGGGCTGGGACACGGCCGGCTGGTGCCACGACTGGCCGGTCGCCGGGCAGTTCGACACCCCGGACGTGAGCGCGCCGGGCGCGGCGCCGATCGTGCTGGTCGGCAACACCGGGGACCCGGCGACGCCCTACGAGGGCGCGCGGAAGATGGCGGACGAGCTCGGCAAGGACGTCGGTGTGCTGCTCACCTGGAAGGGCCAGGGGCACGGGGCGTACGGGAGCGGCAGCGACTGTGTCGACTCGGCGGTGGACGGCTACCTGCTGAACGGCACGGTGCCGAAGGACGGCACGGTCTGCTCATGACGGCGGCGGGGGCCCCGGGCACCCGTGGTGCGCGAGACCCCCGCCGTCCGGGCAGGCAGGTCGGATCAGTAGACGGGCTTGCTCGGCTCGATCTGGTTGACCCAGCCGATCACACCGCCGCCGACGTGGACCGCGTCCGCGAAGCCCGCGGACTTCAGCACCGCGAGGACTTCCGCACTGCGGACGCCCGTCTTGCAGTGCAAGACGATCTTCTTGTCCTGGGGCAGACCCTCCAGGGCGGTGCCCATGAGGAACTCGTTCTTCGGGATCAGCTTGGCGCCCGGGATGGAGACGATCTCGTACTCGTTCGGCTCGCGGACGTCGATGATCTCGATGTTCTCGCCGTCGTCGATCCACTCCTTGAGCTGCTTGGGAGTGATCGTCGCGCCGGCGGCCGCCTCCTGGGCCTCCTCGGAGACGACGCCGCAGAAGGCCTCGTAGTCGATGAGCTCGGTGACGGTCGGGTTCTCACCGCAGACCGCGCAGTTCGGGTCCTTGCGGATCTTGACCTGGCGGTACTGCATCTCCAGGGCGTCGTAGATCATCAGACGGCCGACCAGCGGCTCGCCGATGCCGGCGAGGAGCTTGATGGCCTCGTTGACCTGGATGGAGCCGATGGAAGCGCACAGCACGCCCAGGACGCCGCCCTCGGCGCAGGAGGGGACCATGCCGGGGGGCGGGGGCTCCGGGTAGAGGCAGCGGTAGCAGGGGCCGTGCTCCGACCAGAAGACGGAGGCCTGACCGTCGAAGCGGTAGATCGAACCCCACACGTACGGCTTGTTCAGCAGCACGCACGCGTCGTTGACCAGGTAGCGGGTCGCGAAGTTGTCCGTGCCGTCGACGATCAGGTCGTACTGGCTGAAGATGTCCATCACGTTGTCGGCCTCGAGCCGCTCCTCGTGAAGGACCACGTCGACGTACGGGTTGATGCCCTTGACGCTGTCGCGGGCGGACTCGGCCTTGGAGCGGCCGATGTCGGCCTGGCTGTGGATGATCTGGCGCTGCAGGTTCGACTCGTCGACCTCGTCGAACTCCACGATGCCCAGTGTGCCCACGCCCGCCGCGGCCAGGTACATCAGCGCCGGCGAGCCCAGGCCGCCGGCGCCGACACACAGCACCTTGGCGTTCTTCAGCCGCTTCTGCCCATCCATCCCGACGTCGGGGATGATCAGGTGGCGGGAGTACCTGCGGACCTCGTCTACGGTGAGCTCGGAGGCGGGCTCGACCAGGGGTGGCAACGACACGGGGACTCCGTTGGTCGGTCAATCACTACAGTTGTTCTCCCCGTAACACTGCCATGGCCATCTTCATTCCGAGACACCCATTCCGATGCGCGAGACGATTTCGTCCCAGTAGCCGGGCATCGTCTCCCAGGGGTCGTGCAGGCCGCCGCGGTCGGTGCGGTCGGTGAACCAGATGGTCGCCGCGCCCTGCCAGCGGGCGATGCGCAGCGCCTCCTCCAGGTGGCCGTGGGGGACGCCGTGTACGAGGTGGCAGAAGCGCTCCGGCGGATGGGCCGCGGTCCACTCGGCCACCTGCGACCAGCGGTAGTCGCTCCAGGAGCCGGAGAACGTGACGAGCTGGTCGGCGTTCTCGGCGTAGCCGGGGTACGGGTGGGTGCCGTGGCCGAGGACGAGGTGGGACGCCCGGTGGAGCGTGCGCAGCATGCCGGTGATGCGGCGCACCCCGGGGAGGTCCACGCGGTCCGCCGGACAACGGTCCAGGAGGAAGCCGTCGGCGTGGTACCAGTCGAGGAACCGCTGGGCGTCGGAGATCACCTCGGGGACGGCACGGGTACCGTGGGCGAGGTCGAGGCGGCCGAGGACGCGGACGCCCGCGGCGCGGAGTCGGCCGGCGGCTCCCAGGCAGTGCGGGTCGGGGCGGGTGCCGGGTCCGTCGGCCACGTCGAGGACGACCCAGTGCAGGGGCCGGCCGGGACGGGCGAGTTCGCCCCACTCGGCCGGAGCGAGGAGGGGATGGGCGAGGCCGGGGACGCCGAAGCCGGTGCGGACGTCGGTGGTCCCGGCGTGCGCGGTACCCGCGGGGGTGCCCGTCAGATACGACACGCCGCCTCCATCCAGATGTCGGCGAGGGACTCCTCCAGGTTGATCCGGGGGCGCCAGCCGAGCCGGTCGCGTGCGGTGCGCACGTCGGCCTGCTGCCAGCTGCCGCAGCCGTCCGGATACGGGTACGCGACGGGGGCCGCGTGGTCGGGGTCGGCGCGGGGGTGGCCGATGGCCGGCCGCAGGTGGACGCCGGGCGGGCCGTCGAGTTCGTGGAGGGCGCCGCCGTATCCCGCCACGCGGGCGAGGATCCCGGCGGCGTCGCGCAGGCGGACGGCACGGCCGGAACCGATGTTGATGACGCCCTGCGCGGCGGAGAGCGAGGCGGCGTGCACGGCGCGGGCGACGTCGCGGACGTCGATGAAGTCGCGCTGGGCGCCCAGGCCGCCGAGTTTGAGTTCGCCGTCGCCGGACTGCATGGCGCGGCGCATCGCCTCGGCGAGCCGGCCGAGGGGGGAGCCGGCGGGGGTGCCGGGTCCGGCCGGGGAGAAGACGCGGAGGACGACGGCGTCCAGGCCGGAGCCGAGGACCAGCTCCGTCGCGGCGAGCTTGCTGACCCCGTACGGGCCGCCGGGGCGCGGCACGGCGTCCTCGGCCGTGGAGGAGCCGGGCTGGCTCGGGCCGTACTCGGCGCCGCAGCCGATCTGGACGAGACGGGCGCCGCAGCCACTGCGGCGCAGGGCCTCGCAGACGGTGGCGACGGCGACGGTGTTGTGCCGGGTGAGTTCACGGGCACCGCCGCGGGTGGCGCCCGCGCAGTTGACGACGACCTGGGGGTGCACCGCGTCGAGGAAGCGGGTGAGCGCGCCGGGGCTGCCGGTCGCGAGGTCGAAGCGGACGTCGGCGTCGTCACCGCGGCCGAGCGCGGTGAGCTGGACGGCCGGGTCGGCGAGCAGACGGTCGGCGACGAAGCGGCCGAGGTAACCGTTGGCTCCGATCAGCAGGGCCCTCATCGTGCGGCTCCCGGGGTGCGTGCTCCGGCCGCTCCGACAGCCCCGGTCACGTCGAGCGCTCCGGTCACTGCGGCCGCTGCGGCCGTTGCGGAGGCGTCGGCGGCTTCCGGGGCCGCGACCGCTTCGGCTGCTCCTGTGACCGCGAGGGCTCCCGCGACCGCGGGTGCCCCGGTGGCTCCGGTCGCTCCGGTCGCTCCGGTCGCTCCGGATCGGGAGGTGGTCATCTCGTTTCTCCTTCGGGGGTGGTGCGTGGGCGAGGGAGCGCGTGCCTCGTGCGGTCCGTGCACGGTGGGGGCGGCACTGCGCGCGGTCGTGGCCGGGACGGCTGCCGCGGCGCGGCCGGGTGGCCGCGCGTCAGCACGGCTGCTCCGCGCGGGCGTGGGCGTGGGCGGAGGCCCGGGTGAGCGTGCGGGTCGCGTGGACCAGCAGGGCCAGGGCGGCCGCTCCGCAGCAGAGGGCGGGCACACCGGCCGGGCCCCAGGCGGTCAGAAGGCCGTCGACGGGGGTGGCCAGGAATCCGCAGCCGGGCAGCCGGGCCGCGAAGACGGAGGCCAGGGCGGTCCCCTCGGCGGCGCCGGCGACCCCGAGGGCGAGCGCCGGGGCGTGCGGGAAGCCGTGCGCGGTGAGGAGGCGGGCCAGGTAGAGGAGGGCGCCCAGGGTGAGGACCTGAGCAAGACCGGCGGGCTCGCCGAGGGCGGCCGCGCAGAGGCCGGTGAGCGCCGCCAGCGCGCCCAGGAACAGCGCGAACGTGCCGAGCACCAGGGGCTGTACGGAGGCGGCGAACTCCTCCAGGCCGCGACTGGCGCTCAGCCGGCGCCGGACGCTTACGGCGAGGAGGTGGGCGCTCCAGGCGGCGGGGGCACAGGCCAGGGTGAGGGCGACCAGGGGTGCGGTGGTGAGGGGCCACGGCCCGTCGGCGGCGCCGGTGGGGAGGCCGTCGGGGCCGCCGTGGGCGGCGGCACGCAGGAGACCGTCGCCGAGGGCCGCGTAGGCGAGGAGCCAGCAGGTCCAGCCGCCGGCCCGGTGCGGGCCGGGGTCCGGACGGGCCGGGAGGCTCAGCGGGCCCCGGCGGAGGGCCGCGCCCAGGGCGAGCACCACCGCCAGCACACCCGCGGCCACGACGAACGCACGCGTCTGGCCCTGCGTGAGGCGTGCGCCCGCGACCGTCGCCGCGCACAGGGCGCCCGGCAGCAGGGTGAGCAGCGCCCAGTCGGCGCGCGCCTTCGGAAGCGCCTCGGGCGCTGCCGGCTGCGGTGGCGTGTCGCCGTCGCGGGGCACGCGGGCGTAGATCTCCTCCGCGAGGGAGAAGACGTCCCGGTGCCGGAAGCGGGCGGCGGTCCGGTCGGTGATGCCGTGCGCCTCCAGGGCGGCCGCGATCTCCAAGGGGTCGACGGCCCGTTCGCACAGTGCGCGATGGCGGTGCATCAGGATCTTCACGGGGTCCGCGGCACCTCGGCGGGGTGCGCTCGGTCCACGGGGGGCCGCCGTTTCGGCGCGAGGGGGAGAAGGCGCGTCGGCGCCCCTGCCCCGGCTCACGGCTCCGGCACTCCCCCGCTCCTCCCCCTGACGGTGGCCCTGACCGTGCCACTCACGGCGGCCCTCGCCGTGCCGCTCACCGTGCCGTTCGCCGTGGCCCTCACCGGGGTGGGTGTCACCGCCCGCCTGCTCGCGGCTCACCGGCCGACGGCGCTCCCCCGCTTCGCCGCTCTCCCCCGAGAGCCATCCTTCCGACCGCTCGTCCCAGGCTCCTGGACTGCCCGGTGTCCCGGGCCGGTCCAGTTCACCGAAGAGTTCATCGAGGCCGCTCATCGCGCTCCCTCCCTCGTACCGCCCGACGCCACGGACGGCACCGGCGTCACCGCGGGCACACCCGACGCACCGGACACCGGCGACGCGGCCCGGGCCGGAGAGTGGCCGGGCACCGTGGAGGCGGCCCGCATCGGCGGCGCGTCCCCTCCCCGTGCTTCCGCCAGGCGCCCGGCCCCGCGTCCGGCGTGGTGCCGCGCGCGGGGTCCGGTCCAGTGGCCCGGCACCCGTGCCTCCGCCGGGACGGCGAAGGGCCGGGGCTCGCCGGCCTCGTCGAGGACGATCCGACGGACCGGGCTGCGGGCGACGGTCTCCAGATAGATGCCGTGGAACGCCGCGAGGTTCTGCTCGACCGTGAAGAGTTCGAGGGCGCGTGCGCGGGCGGCCGCACCCAGGCGCGCACGGCGCTCGGGGTCGCGCAACAGCGCCACACACGCGTCCGCCAGCGCCCGCGGGTTGCGCGGCGGGACGACCAGCCCCGTACCGCCGATGACCTCGACGACCGCTCCGACGTCGGTGGACACCGTCGCGCGGCCACAGAACATCGCCTCGACCAGGCCGACCGGGAAGCCCTCGACGACGCTGGAGAGGACGACGACGGCACCCGCCGCGTACGCCTCCGCGAGGCCGGGCGCCTCCGGGCCGCCGACCTCCTCGAAGGAGACGGGGTTGTCCCCGACGGCGTGCGGTCCGTCCGCCTCGTCGGAGAAGAGCTGTGCGGCCAGCATCCGGCAGTGGCCGAGGTACGCCGGCCCCTCGGGCCCGGTCGGCGTTCCGATGATCCGGAGTCTGGTCCCGGGCTCCTCCTTGTGGACCTGCGCGAAGGCGTGCAGCAGGGACACCAGGTCCTTGGCCGGTTCCACACGGCCGACCCAGACGAGGGTGCGCGGGTCGGCGCCGTCCGGGAGGTCCCCGACCTCGGCGAAGCGGGCGGCCTCCATGCCGGGGTAGACGGTGCGCAGCGCGGTCCGGTCGGCCCCGCACCGCTCCTGCCAGCGACGGGCGTGCGCGTTGCCGGAGGTCACGCAGGCCGCCTGCCGGTACACCTCGGCGGCGAGCCGTCCGTGGAGGGCGGCGAGCAGCGCGCGGACGGCGGGGGTCGGCTCCGCGGACGGGCCGGCCGACGACGCGGCCGCCGCGGAGCCCGTGGCGTGCGGCCCGGTACCGGATCCGAGGTAGTGGGTCCGTAACCGCACGCCGTACTCCGTGACCACCAGGGGGATCCCGAAGAAGTGCCGTGCGACGAGCCCCGGCAGGGCCGCGGCGCCGCCCGACGTCGCATGGCACAGGTCCACAGAGCCGAGGCCGTCGGCGCCGTGGTCCTCGTACCAGTCGAGTGAGAGGGGGCGCAGGAGGCGTTCCAGGTGCGCGGCGACGGCGAGCAGATCGGGTACGCGCGCCTCACGCGCCGTGCGCAGCGCGCCGGGCGCACGGCAGGCGCGTTCCAACGTCCGTACGGCGCTTTCCGAGCGGAGGGCGCCGACCAGTCCGCCCTCGTCGCGGGCAAGGTCGGCGAGTCCGTACAGCGCACTGCCGAAACGGTCCGCCTGAGAAGCTAAACGGTCCTCCGAGGCCACTGTGGCCCCTATGGTTCCTGTGGCCTCTGTGCCGGGTGTGACCGTTGTGGCGCCACCTGTGACCGCTGTGACCCCTGTGGCTTTCGACGCGTCGACGGGGCTTCCTTGGCACAGGACGGTCACCAGTTCGCCGTAGCACTCGGTGAAGCGCCGGCGCGCGCGGCGACCGTGCGCCGCTCCGTCGTTCCGCGCCCTCCACAGTGGCGCGGTGTGCACCCGGCCGACGTTCGGTGGCAGTCCGACCCGGCCGGTGGCCTCCTGGCGCTCGCTGCGGCTGAGCGCGTAGAGGTCGAACTCGTGCTGCCGGAGCCCGCGTACGAGCCGGTCGCACCAGAGTCCGGCGTCACCGCTCAGATACGGATAGCCGCCCTCCGTCAGCAGTCCGATGCGCACGTGTGCACCCCCGATCTCCCGTTGGGTGAGCCGCCGTTGACCCGGCGGCTCGCAGCGGGAAGAACGTATGCGGACAAGGCGGTGGTACGACGGACGGTTGTCCGTCGCACCACCAAAAGGGGTGAACGGTCGTAACTTTCCCGGACGGGCCGCGTTTCGTCGCGCTAAGAGATCACGCGAACGCGAAACGTGACGCCGTCGGACCGGCCGGGAGGACGCCGCGGGCACGCCGACCGGAGCGGCGGGCGGCCCGTGCGTCAGCTCTCGGGGTAGGGCCAGGCGTTCGGCAGACAGCGGATCCCGTCGTGCTCGAGGAATTTCGTCTGCTGCTGCATGACCGGCGCGAGGTCCCCGTCCTTGTCGCAGGTGACATGGTTGTAGCCGAGCCGGTGGCCGACCTCGTGGTTGATGAGCATCTGCCGGTAGGAGTGCATCGCGTCGCCGTAGGTCTCGGACCCCTGCGCCCAGCGGTAGGCGTTGATCATCACGCGCTGGGTGGCGGCCGAGTCGCAGGACACGTTGTCCACGGTGGTGTCCAGACCCGATCTGGCGCACCAGTCGGCGGTGGTGCCGGGGCTGGCGAGCGTGATGACGAAGTCGGGGTCGCCCGAGTAGATCCGCTCGAAGGTGCGCGCGCCGTTGTGCGCCCAGCTGCGGTCGTCGTTCAGCGTGGTCTGCACGGCCTGCGCGAAGAGCTCGGCGTCGAGCCCCAGTCCCTCCTCGACGTCCACGCGGTAGGTGTACTTCTGCCCCGTGCCGGGCGCCTTGTCGACGCCCGGCACCGCCTCGAACGTCCCAGACCCTTCGAGCGTTGCGCTGATCTCGTACTTCCGGGCCATCTTCTGCTCGTACGTCAGCGGCGCCGCCGCGGCCGACGCGGAGGGGCTCGGCCGGTCGTCCCCGCGCCCGGAGGAGTCGCTGACGTCACGGCCGGCCGTGTCGGCCGCGGACTGCGACTGGACGGAGTCCCCGCCCCCGCGCGAGTCGGCGACCTGCCCGGCCACCACGACGGCCAGCACGGTGGTGACGGCGGCGGCCGCGACCCCGGTGAACGCCCGCCCCTTGCCGCCCTTCGCGGCGGCAGCGGGCTCACCGGTGGGCGGCTCTCCGTCGGCGGCGCCGGGCGGGCGGCGGACCGCGTCCGGGCCCGCGACGGAGGCGGACACGCCGAGGCGGCCCCGGGGGTCGTCCGGGCCCAGGGAGCCGCGAAGGTCCCGGCGCCCGTCCGGGCCCTGACGGCCGTCCGGATCGAGCGGGCCGAAGGTGTCGTACGGGTCTTTGACGCGCGCGGACGCGGCGACGGACACGGGCTTGCGACGCGCGAAGACGTCCTCGTCCTCGGCGAAGGCGTCGAGGTACTCCTGCCGCGGCCCGCCCGCGGCCGCCGGCCGCTGACGGGGGATCACGGGCCCGGCGCCACTGGCCGCAGGGCCGCCCAACTCGCCCCAGCCTCCGCCGGTCTCACGCTGCTGCGGGTGACCGCCACGGACCCGCGGGACGCCACGGGCGGGCGTCCCGTCGGGAAGCCTCGGCGTGCCACGGGCGGGCGTGCCGTCGGCGAGACCGGGGGTGCCGTGGGCCGGCGTCCCGTCGGGGAGCCTCGGCGCACCCTGGGCCGGCGGCCCGCCTGGGACCCGGGGCACACCACCGGCCGGAGTGCCCTGAGCGACCCGGGGCACACCACCGGCCGGAGTGCCGTCCGGAAACCGCGGCGTGCCGTACGCCGGCGTACCGTCGGGAATCCGCGGCGTGCCCTGTACCGGCGTTCCGGCGACGCGCCGGCCCGCGGTCCCCGGACCACGGCCGTCTCGATCGCCCGGGTCGCTCCGATCACCCCGCCCGCCCCGCGCCGCGCCCCCGGCCGGGGCTCCCGGTGCCGGTGCCGCTGCCGGTGCCGGTGAGGCTCCCCCTGAACCGCTCTGCGCCGCGCTCTTGGGCGCGGGCCCCCGTCGGCTGTGGCGTCCCACGCCCCCCTCAGCTCCCCGTGTCCGCGGACCCACCGGTCCGCTCGGAGAACGCTTCACGGTCCCGGCCGGTTCCCGGACGGGATCTCGGGCCGCTCTCCGCCAGCAGCTCCCTGAACGCCGTCGCCACCGTCTCCGGGTACTCCATCATCGCCACGTGCCCGGCATCCGGCAGTGTGAGCAGACGGGAGTCGCGGAACGCCCGTGCGGCCCGCTGGGCCATGCGGAAGCCGACGAGCTGGTCGCGGCCGCCGTAGACGAGGAGGGTGGGGGCCAGGACGCGTTCGGCCTGGCGCCACAGTCCGTGCTGGCCGCCCAGGGTGTAGGCGCTGACCAGCCCGCGCGCGGAACGTGTCATCGCGTCCCAGAAGTACGGCAGCCTCAGCCGCCGCTCCATCTCCTCCACCGCGTGGCGGAACGCCTCCGGCGAGACCCGCCCGGGGTCGCCGTAGCACAGGGCGGTGACGCCACGGACGCGCTGTTCGGCCGTCCACGCACGGGTGAACCGGTTGAAGAGAGTGGCCACCCCGGGCAGGCCGAGCAGTCCCGTCGGCACCGCGGTGCGCTGCACGCGCAGTTCCGGCAGGGCGGGCGAGACGAGCGTGAGCGTGCGGACGAGGTCGGGGCGGACCGCGGCGACGCGCGTGGAGACCGCGCCGCCGAGGGAGTTGCCGAAGAGGTGCACGGGCCCGCGCTCGGACGCGTCGAGGTAGCGGATGACGGCACGCGCGTGTGCCGTGACGGAGTAGTCGCCGTCGTCCGGCGGCGGCGAGTCGCCGAAGCCGGGCAGGTCGACGGCCTCGCTGTCGACGACCCCGTCGAGCAGTGCCATCAGCGCGGACCAGTTCTGCGAGGAACCGCCCAACCCGTGCACGTACAGCGCCGGTTCGAGTCCCTCGCGCGCGGGCGGCCTGCTGCGGATCTTCAGGGTGACGCCCGGCAGTCCGACCGACCGGAGCCGCTCGCCTTCGGCGATCCGGACGGACGCGGCCTCCGGCAGCACGTCGGTGGGCGGCACGGACGGCAGCTCGGTCGAAGACATGCGGCAATGTTACGAGGTGATCACGTCGGGGCCCGTGTGTTCGGCGTCACAGCTGGGGGGCCGGTCCGGATGGCCGCACGGATCGTGGGCACATCGCATAGCGTCCGAAAAGGGTGTCTCCTAGGCTCGTACAGAGGGCACCCGCGTGTGGCACCTGCATCTTCAGGGACGTTCGTAGGAAGGGAGCCCGCCATGGCCATCGACCCCATCGACCCCACCGATCCCGAGACGTTCACGGAGGACGACGCGGCGGAGTTCGACGTCGAGGCCCCGGAGAACGACGCCGCCCAGCAGCACACGGACCTCGCACCGGAGCGCGACGACCCCCTGGAGGACGTGGATCCCGCCCGGGCGAACGAGGCCGACCTCGTCGAACAGGCCCGTGTCGTCTCGCTCGACGAGGACGACTACCGCTGACGGGACGGTGACCTGGAGCGGGGGAACGAGTGGCAGGGATGCAGAGCCGGGGACCGACCGCCGCCCACGGCCGCATCGGCCTGCGCCGACCTGGGACGGAGCCGCATTCTGCCCACAACGCCCTGCTTTGAAACCTTGCGTACGGCTTTTGTCACCGTCCGGTCCGTGAAATTCTGCGCTCGCACCGCGCACAGCACGGTTACCGAAAAGTACGATGGCGGCGCGGCGGCACACCGCAAGAGGACGACTTTGGGAGGCGGCGTGACAGCCATCGAGCAAACTGAGGCGGCGCGCCCGCGAGGCACGCGCCTGCCGCGCCGTGCCCGACGGAACCAGCTCCTGGGCGCGGCCCAGGAAGTCTTTGTCGCACAGGGCTACCACGCGGCCGCGATGGACGACATCGCCGAGCGCGCCGGTGTCAGCAAGCCGGTGCTCTACCAGCACTTCCCGGGCAAGCTCGATCTCTACCTCGCCCTGCTGGACCAGCACTGCGAGTCGCTCATCCAGGCGGTCCGCGGCGCGCTGGCGTCGACCACGGACAACAAGCAGCGCGTCCGCGCGACGATGGACGCCTACTTCGCGTACGTCGAGGACGACGGAGGGGCCTTCCGGCTGGTCTTCGAGTCGGACCTGACGAACGAGCCCGCGGTGCGCGAACGCGTCGACAAGGTCACCAACGAGTGCGCCGAGGCGATCTGCGACGTGATCGCCGAGGACACCGGTCTCTCGCGCGCGGAGTCGATGCTGCTGGCCTCGGGGCTCGGCGGGCTCGCCCAGGTGGTGGCCCGCTCCTGGCTGCACAGCGACCGCAGCGTCCCGCGCGACCAGGCGGTGCAGCTGCTGGCCTCGCTGGCCTGGCGCGGCATCGCCGGTTTCCCGCTGCACGGCACCGACCAGCACTGAGCCGTTCCCGCGTGTCGGCCGTTTGTTCCCGCCCGCTGTTCGCTCGTGGCGTGGACGGCCATGCCGTGTCCGTCCCCTCACCGGGCTAATGTGTGCAGCGTACGGCGCGGACGCCCGCGCACCACTGACCGTCGGAGGGACTTAGCCGTGGAGGTCAAGATCGGCGTGCAGCACGCGCCCCGCGAGATCGTTCTGGAGAGCGGTCAGACTCCCGAGGAGGTCGAGCGGGTAGTGGCCGAGGCCCTGGCCGGAAAGTCGCAGCTGCTCAGCCTCGTGGACCAGCACGGCCGCAAGGTCCTGGTCCCGGCCGACCGCCTGGCCTACGTCGAGCTGGGCGAGCCGGCCCCGCGCAAGGTGGGTTTCGGCGCGCTGTAGGCACATACGCGAGAAGGGGCCCGGTGACCGCATGGTCGCCGGGCCCCTTCTCGTCCCCGCTCCTCCGCGCGCCGCTCCGCCCCGCGCTTCTCTTCGCCTCTCTCCGGCCCGTCTCCGACACCCCCCGACCGGGCCCGGCCGCACCCTCCGTACACCCGTACGGCCCTCCACAGATGGAGCACATCTCAGCCACAGAGGAGGATTGCATTCCGCAGGTCACGGGTAAGACCGGCTACGACCTCGATGCACAGCCAGGCCGTCTCGGAGGGACCCGCATGATTCTGGAAGCGCTCAGCTCCGCTGTGCTCGGTCTGGTGCTCGCGTGGGCGGCGGTCCACCGCCTGTCCCACCGGCTGCCGACGCCCACGCTGGTCTTCGCGACGGGCGTCGCCGGAGCGCTCTTCGGCGACTTCGTCACCCACAGTGCGCTGGGCCCCGGCTCCGCACCGGTGAGCCTCATCGGCGCGGCGGTCGTCTCCGCCGCCTCACTCTCCCTGCTGCTGCGTCCCGCTGGCCGCCGGCTCCGCCGACGATCAGCGACGGCCTAGACAGCCTGGACGGCCTAGGGCAAGCGTCGGCGGAGCTGAAGCCAGACGCAGCGGGAGCGGCGGCGAGCGAACGTTAGGCCGCGAGGCCCAGAGCGGCCATCCGCTTGGTGTGCGCCTCGGTGATCCGGGAGAACATCTTGCCGACCTCCGCGAGGTCGAAGCCGTCCGCGACACCGCCCACCAGCATCGTCGACAGCGCGTCGCGGTCCGCGACCACCCGCTGGGACTGCGACAGGGCCTCGCCCATCAGCCGCCGCGCCCACAGGGCGAGACGTCCGCCCACGCGCGGGTCGGCGTCGATCGCCGCACGCACCCGGTCCACGGCGAATCCCGCGTGCCCGGTGTCGTCGAGCACGGCCAGCACCAGCGCGCGGGTGTCGGAGTCCAGGCGCGCGGCGACCTCCCGGTAGAAGTCGCTGGCGATCGAGTCGCCGACGTAGGCCTTGACGAGGCCCTCGAGCCAGTCCGAGGGAGCCGTCTGCCGGTGGAAGCCGTCGAGCGCGGCGACGAACGGCTCCATCGCGCTCGTCGGTTCCTGGCCGATCTCCGTGAGCCGGTCGCGCAGCCGCTCGAAGTGGTGGAACTCGGCCGACGCCATCTTCGCCAGCTCCGCCTTGTCCTCCAGCGAGGGCGCCAGCTTGGCGTCCTCGGCGAGCCGTTCGAACGCCGCCAGCTCGCCGTACGCGAGCGCGCCGAGCAGGTCCACGACCGCGGCGCGGTACTGGGGATCCGTGGAGGCGCTCGCCCAGTCCTGGGCTGCGATACGGGTGGCGGCGTTCTCGGGCTTGTCAGAGGTCGTCATGAAGCGCACAATAGCTCGCCCGCCGCGCACGGGAAGGCCCTGGTCGAACAGTGCCGCCACGACGCTCCGAGGACCGGGCCCGTCGATGTGACAACCACAACGTGACCGAATCGGCCATCGCATGTGCGCGAATCCGGGGTATGGTGGTAAAGCGCCTGCTGAGTACGTTGACGTATCTCGACGGGCCGCACGTATGAGGATGCCCGGTCGGTGGCCCGATCGGCTCCGACCCGACAGCCCTACCGGCTCGTACGGCACATCGCGTACGGCGACCGGAGGGAACCCCTCAGCGGTACGAGCGCTAGAGCGTCGGCAGTGGTCCCGTGCCATACGGCTTGCCCCAGCGGTTTGCCCGTAAGGCAGCCGACGTCCCCGGCACGGTCCGTCAAAGACCCCCCGCGCTCGCCTCGCACCGCGCACACAGAAGAGGCAGCACCCTGACTACGACGTTCCGACAGCTCGGAATCCTCCCCGAGACCGCCGAAGCCCTCGAGGCCGTCGGCATCATCACCCCCTTCCCCATCCAGGAGATGACGCTCCCCGTGGCCCTGTCGGGCACGGACGTCATCGGCCAGGCCAAGACCGGCACCGGCAAGACGCTCGGCTTCGGCCTCCCCCTTCTCGAGCGGGTCACCGTCCCCGCGGACGTCGAGGCGGGCCGCGCCCGTCCCGAGGACCTCACCGACGCCCCGCAGGCGCTCGTCGTCGTCCCCACGCGCGAGCTGTGCACCCAGGTCACCAACGACCTGCTGACCGCGGGCAAGGTGCGCAACGTGCGCGTCCTCGCGATCTACGGCGGCCGTGCGTACGAGCCGCAGGTCGAGGCCCTGAAGAAGGGCGTCGACGTGGTCGTCGGCACCCCCGGCCGCCTGCTGGACCTCGCGGGCCAGAAGAAGCTGAACCTGAAGCACATCAAGTCCCTCGTCCTCGACGAGGCCGACGAGATGCTCGACCTGGGCTTCCTGCCCGACGTCGAGAAGATCATCGACATGCTGCCGGCGAAGCGGCAGACCATGCTGTTCTCGGCGACCATGCCGGGCGCGGTCATCGGCCTCGCGCGCCGCTACATGTCGCAGCCCACGCACATCCGCGCCACCGCGCCGGACGACGAGGGCGCGACGGTCGCCAACATCAAGCAGTTCGTCTACCGCGCGCACTCCATGGACAAGCCGGAGATGGTCGCCCGCATGCTGCAGGCCGACGGCCGCGGACTCGCGATGATCTTCTGCCGCACGAAGCGGACGGCCGCCGACATCGCCGAGCAGCTCCAGCGCCGCGGCTTCGCCTCCGGCGCGGTCCACGGCGACCTCGGCCAGGGCGCCCGCGAACAGGCGCTGCGCGCTTTCCGCAACGGCAAGGTCGACGTGCTCGTCTGCACCGACGTCGCCGCCCGCGGCATCGACGTCGAGGGCGTCACCCACGTCGTCAACTACCAGTCCCCCGAGGAAGAGAAGACGTACCTGCACCGCGTCGGCCGTACGGGCCGCGCGGGTGCGAAGGGTACGGCGATCACGCTCGTCGACTGGGACGACATCCCGCGCTGGCAGCTGATCAACAAGGCGCTGGAGCTCGACTTCGCCGACCCGCCGGAGACGTACTCCACGTCCCCGCACCTCTTCGAGGACCTGGGCATCCCCGCCGGCACCAAGGGCATTCTGCCCCGTTCGGAGCGCACCCGCGCCGGGCTCGACGCGGAGGAGCTGGAGGACCTGGGCGAGCCGGGCGGCCGTGGTGGACGCGGTCGCGGTGACCGCCGAGGCGGCGGCCGGGACGAGTCCCGCTCCGCCGACCACGAGCGCCCCGCGCGGACGCCGCGCCGCCGACGCCGTACCCGGGGCGGGTCATCGCTCGACGCGACGCCGACTGCCGCTCCCGCCGCTCCCGCCGTCGAGCAGACCCCGGTGGCGGAGGACGCGGCTCCCTCGCGCACTCCGCGCCGTCGCCGCCGTACGCGCGGCGGTGCCGCGCAGGAGGCCGTCAACGCCGTACCTGCCGCGACCGACACCGTCACCGCCGCCGCACCCGCACCCGCACCCGCGGCTGCGGAAACGGCCGTGACGACGGCGGAGAGCCCGGCCCTGGACGCCCCGGAGACGCCGACGAAGCCGAGGCGCCGCCGCACCCGTCGCGGGGCCGACGCTCCGGCCGAAACGGCCGTCGAGACGTCGGCGGCGACGGTCGTCGAGCCCACGGCGGAGACGGTCGCGCAGGACGCGGTGGCCACGGCCGCCGAGGCCGCCGTCGACTCGGCGGAGGCCGTGGTGGCTGTGGAGGCCGTGGAGGCCAAGCCTCGCCGCCGTACCCGCAAGACCGCTGCCGCGGCCCCGGCCGAGGCCGCGGTCGCGACGGTCGACACGGTCGAGGCCGCGGAGGCGGCCCCCGAGGCCAAGCCGCGCCGCACCCGCAAGACCGCGGCCAGCGCTCCGACCGAGGCACCGGCCGACGCCGCTGCGGCCGTCGACACCGCCGAAGGCGCCGAGGCCAAGCCCCGCCGCCGCACCACCCGCAAGGCCACCCAGCCGGAACCGGCCACCACCGCCGGCATCCCGGCCCAGGCCACCGCGGAACCGGAGCCCAAGCCCCGCCGCACCCGCAAGACCGCCGCCACCACCACGACGACGGACAGCGCGACGACGGCACCCGCGACGACCGCCGAGGAGACGCCGGCAACGGCGGACCCCGCGGAGGCGAAGCCCCGCCGCACCCGCAAGGCGACGGCGGCGGCGGAAGCCGCCGTCGACACGGCCGAGGCGACGGTGGCCAAGCCGCGCCGCACCCGGAAGGCAGCCGCCGCGAGCGTCGAAGCTCCGGAGGTCGCCCCGGACGCGGCCGAGGCCAAGCCGCGTCGTACGCGCAAGGCGACCGCTGCGGCCACGGCGACCGACGCGGCGGAAGCGGCGGTCGACACGGCCGAAGCCGTCGAGGCCAAGCCCCGCCGGACCCGTAAGACGGCGGCAAAGGCCGAGACCCCGGCCGGCACGGCCGAGGCCGCCGAGGCCAAGCCCCGCCGCACGCGGAAGACGGCGGCGAAGGCCGAGACCCCGGCCGACGCCGCGGAGGCGACCCCCGAGGCCAAGCCGCGCCGCACCCGCAAGACCGCGGCCGCCGCTCCGACCGAGGCACCCGCCGAGACCGCCGACGCCGTCGCGGCCGTCGACACCGCCGAAGGCGCCGAGGCCAAGCCCCGCCGCCGCACCACCCGCAAGGCCACCCAGCCGGAACCGGCCACCACCGCCGGCATCCCGGCCCAGGCCACCGCGGAACCGGAGCCCAAGCCCCGCCGCACCCGCAAGACCGCCGCCACCACCACGACGGTCGACACCACCGCGGGCGCGGGCGATACGGCCGAAGCGAAGCCGAGGGCACGCCGCACCACCCGCAAGGCGACGGTCCCCGCGGAGCCCGCGGACGGCTGATCGCCCGGCCGGAACGGCCCGGCAAGGCAAGGCAAGGCAAGGCAAGGCAAGGCAGAACGGCTCGACGGCCCGGTTCCTCCCGCACGGAGGCGCCGGGCCGTCGGCGTTCCGCACGACACCGGGCACCGGGAACCGCCCCGGCCCACCCGCCCGATAACCTCGCTCCGTGACCACGCCGATCAGCTTCACGCCCCCTCCCGGCGCCCGCGCCCACCGCCTGCGCACCGCGCGCGGTGAGTTCGCCGTCGTCGACGCGCCCGTGGCCGCCGGGGTCGAGCCCCGGGGGGTCGCGCTGCTGGTGCCCGGGTTCACTGGCAGCAAGGAGGACTTCCACCTCCTGCACGAGCCCCTCGCGGCGCGCGGGTACCGTACCGTCGCCGTCGACGGGCGCGGACAGAACGAGTCGGACGGTCCCGCGCACGACGAAGCGCCCTACGCGCAGGAGGAGTTGGCGCGGGACGTGCTGGCCCAGGCGGCCGCCCTCGACACGCCCGTCCACCTCGTCGGGCACTCCCTGGGCGGACAGATCGCCCGGGCCGCCGTCCTTCTGGACCACTCCCCCTTCGTCTCGTTCACCCTGCTCTCCTCGGGCCCGGCCAGGATCTCCCCGGCCCAGCAGCAACGCGTGCGACTGCTGCACGAGGCGCTCGCGGTGCTGACGATGTCCGAGGTGTGGGAGGCCATCCTGGCGATGGGCCCGCCGGAGGAGGTCGGCGGGCCGGCCCGCGGCCTCGGGGGCCTCGCCCTGCTGCGACGGCGCTGGCTGAACCACAAGCCCGCGCAACTCCTCGTCACCGGACGCCAGTTGACCGTCGAGCCGGACCGCGTCGACGAACTCGCCGCCGTCCCGCTGCCGTTCCACGTCCTGTCGGGGGCCCACGACGACACCTGGCCGGTGACGGTCCTCGACGACATGGCCGTACGGCTGGGTGCGCACCGGACGGTCGTCCCGGACGCGGAGCACTCGCCGAACATGGACCAGCCTCTGCCCACGGCCCACGGCCTCGCGGATTTCTGGGACAAGGCCCACCAGGACCGGGACGATCTCTAGCCGCCAGTCCTGCCGACGCCACTGACCCTGCCGACGCCACTGACCCTGCCGACACCACTGGTACCACTGGTCCCGTCGGCACAGCCGGTCCCGCCAGTACAGCCGGTCCCGCTAGTACTGCGTCTGAAGGTGCTCCCAAAATCCGTCCCGCAGCGCGCGCCGCAGGTCCGCCTGGCCGCGCAGGGAGTACTGAAGGAGCCCCTCCGCCTCGACCAGGAGGTCCTGGTCGACGGAGCCGGGCAGGTAGGGGTGGCCGGGCAGCAGTTCCCCGAGGGACTCCCTGCCCCGCGCCGCCAGCCACTTGGCGGCGATCTGCGCGCCGACGAAGCGGACGTCCTCGCGGGTGGGCCGGGCCGCGCCGGCCGGCTCGTAGGCGGTGGTGGTACGCCGTGAGACGTACGGCTTGAAGAAGTCGAGGTCGAGGGTGCGCTGGCTGTCGACCTCCCAGAGCAGCGGCTCCGCCTGGTTGCGGCCCTCCGGGGCCTCGATGCCCCAGAGGTGGACGCGGGCGCCGTAGCCCTGGGCCGCCTCCACCGCCGACACCAGGTCCTCGTCGCCGCCGAGGAGGGCCGCGTCACTGATGGCGCGGTGCCGGGCGAGGGACTCCAGGTCGGAGCGGATCAGGGAATCGACGCCCTTCTGCTGATTGTTGGCGTTGAGGTTGCCCAGGCGGACCTTGACGTCCGGGAGTTCGGCGATGGACTGCTGTTCGGCGGTGTGGATGCGGCGCCGGGCGCCGTCGTACCAGTAGACCCGCAGCAGCCGGCTGTCCGCGAAGATGGTCCGCGCCCGGTCGATGAGCGCCTCGATCAGGCCCTCGGCGTCCAGGTCGAAGGCCCGGCGGTCCTCGGTCCCCGCGATGAGCCGGCCCGCGGCCGCGTACAGGTACCCCGCGTCGACGAAGATCGCATGGGTCGAGGGTGTCTTCGCCACCTCGGCGAGCATGCGGTTCAGCAGCTCGTTCGTGCGGTCGATGCGGGCGGCGAGGGCCGGGAGGTCGTCGTTCATCACCTCCATTCTCCCGGCGGTCACGCTGCGAACACAACCGGTCCCGTTCGGTCCATGACGCTCTCTTACTCGTTAGTAATTAGTCGTTCGAAAAATTTCTTTAGCGTAGGGAATGTTTGTAACACGCACCGCGTTGAATACGAACGGACCAGGGGGCACCGTCGTCCCATGGGTCACTCACCAGTAGTTCTCCTCAGGAGGATGACCAGACGAAGGGAGAAGCCATGCGCTTCGAAATCATGCGACTCGACGACGTCGACGGCACGCCCGTGGACAGCACCGTCGTGGACGCCGCCTCCGTCAACCGGATCGTTCAGCAGGCCGCCGCCATAGGGCAGCGGCTGTGGATCCGCCCGGCCGACACCTCGGCCTCGTAACGCGCGGATCCCTCTTCACGCACTTCGGAGCCCCGTACGGCAGTCACTCGAATGCCGTACGGGGCTCCGTACGTTTTCCCGCGCCGGGCCGGCCCGGCGCGGCTCCGCTCAGTTCGCCCGGATCACCTGCGTGACCCCGTTGATGATCTGCTGCACGGCGATCGCGGAGAGCATCATGCCCGCGAGCCGTGTCACCAGCACCACACCGCCGTCCTTGATGACCCGGATGATCAGCAGCGAATAGCGCATCACCAGCCACAGCACCCCGTGGATGGCGAGGATCGCCGTCCACACCGACAGCTGCGTGGCGGCGCTGTCGGCTTTCTGCACGGCCAGGATCACCGACACGATCGCACCCGGACCGGCGAGCAGCGGCATGCCCAGCGGGACGAGCGCGACGTTGACGTCCTTGGTCTGCTTCGGCTCGTCGGTCTTGCCGGTCAGCAGGTCCAGTGCGATCAGCAGGAGCAGCAGCCCGCCCGCGATCATCAGCGCGGGCACGGACACATGCAGGTAGGCGAGGATCTGGTGCCCCAGGAGGCCGAACACGGCGATCACCCCGCCGGCCACGCAGACGGCCTGGAAGGCCATCCGCTTCTGGACGGCGGCCGGGCGCCCGGCGGTCAGCGCGAGGAAGACGGGGGTGATCCCGGGGGGATCCATGATGACGAACAGGGTGAGGAAGAGGGAGCCGAAGACGGCGAGGTCGAACATCGGTACAAGGCCTTGCGGAAACGGCGCGCACACGCGCGAAAGTACGGAAAGGGGGTGGGAGCGCCGGGAGGACGGCGCGGGGCACGGTCACGGGACCGTGGAGGGTGAGCGAGTCCGGACGGAACGAGCAAGTCCGGGACGGCGGGAACGGCCAGGACGGTGCGGCGAACGCGGGCGGGACGGTGGACGGCGAACGCAGGACGGCGCGGCGGACGCCGGACGATGGACGCCGGACGCCGAACGGACGGAGCCGGCCCCGAGCCTCAGGCCCCGCCGGTCCCCGGCACCGGGAACGCCCCCGTGGCGCGCCGGGTGATCTCCCCGTAGATCTCGGGGTCGGTCGTGTACTCGCCGAGCACACAGGTCTTCCGGCTGCCGTGGTAGTCGCTGGAACCGGTCACCAGCAGACCCAGTTCACCGGCGAGCCCCCGCAGCCGCGCGCGGGTGTCCGCGTCGTGGTCCATGTGGTCGACCTCGATGCCGTCGAGGCCGGCGGCGGCCATGTCGGCGATCGCGGACTCCGGCACCGTACGGCCCCGCTTGCTCGCGCCCGGGTGCGCGAAGACCGTCACCCCACCCGCGGCCTTGACCAGGCGGATCGCCTCGAAGGGGTCGGTCTCGTGCTTCTCGACGAAGGCCCGGCCGCCGTCGGCCAGCCAGTCCTGCGTGAACGCGTCGCCCACGGTCGGGACGACGCCGAGCTCCACCAGCGCCGTGGCGACGTGCGGCCGTCCGACGGACCCGTCTCCGGCGATGCGCGCGACCTGCTCCCAGGTGACGGGCACGCCCAGCTCGTTCAGCTTGGTGATCATGCCCCGGGCGCGCGGCACCCGGTCGTCGCGCACGAGCTCCCGCTCGGCGAGCAGCCCGGGCTCCTCCGGGTCGAACAGGTAGGCCAGCATGTGCATGCTGATGCCGTCGACACGGCAGGACAGTTCGGCGCCGGTGACGAGGGTGAGCCCCTCCGGCAGCGCGGCGACCGCCTCGGCGTACCCACGCGTGGTGTCGTGGTCGGTGAGGGCGACGACGTCCAGGCCGGCCGCGGCGGCGTTGCGCACCAGCTCGGCCGGGGTGTCCGTGCCGTCGGAGGCCGTGGAGTGGCAGTGCAGGTCGATACGCACGACGCGGGCTCCAGGCGGTGACGGGGCGGAAGGGGACGCTCCAGCATAACCGCACCTCGCAGGCCCCTGTCACACCTGCACCCCGGAGGCACCCCCTACAGCCAGCCCCTAGGGTTTCAACAGCCGCGGCGACAGCGCGCCGCACGGCACCAGCTCTATCTCCGCGCCCGCGTCCCGCAGGTCCGTCAGCACCAGCTCGTCGTACATCAGGAGCCCGGACTGCTCGGGCCACGCCACCGCCCACAGCCACAGCCCGCGCGCCTCGCCCGCGAAGACCGCCCGGTCGTCGGGGGAGCCGGAGACGTGCCAGAGCGGGGTCGGGCGGCCGGCGGCGAGCACCTTGGCCTGGGGCGGCTTCTCGACGTCCAGATACGGGCCGGGGTCCGGCCCGTCGATGCCGGCGTACCGCGCGCCGAGACCGACACCGAGCTCCTCGGCGACGAGGATCAGCTCGCCCACCCCTCCGAGCGGGCCGGGACCGGAGCAGGCCACGGCGGAGGCCCGGCCGCCGCTGCGGTCGTCACCGGCGTACGCCACGCCCGTGAACAGCCAGCCGACCGGCAGCGGCCACGGCATCCACACCGGCACCTGGGTGCGGTGGACGACGACACTGAGAGCCTCGACGCTGGGCGGGATCACGGGCTGCAGCGGATGCACCGTCCCGTGCACATCGCACTGCCAGGAATCGGCGAAGAGACCGGGAGCCCTGACCCGGCCACCACACTTCGGGCAACTGGGTTCGCCCCTCATAGAGCCCCACGGTCCTACCCCGTTCCCTCCACGTCAAGGACGATCACCCGTCCGGACGGAAGCCGGGGCACGGGTGGCGGCACCCTCCACCCCCAGAGATAGATGTAGTTTGCATTAATTAGAGTCGCTAACTTACTATGTGCATACACCAACCATCCATCTCCCGGGATTGGAGCAGGCATGGACCCCTTCGACACGGGCTCCGCCGCCGACACCGGAGCCGACACCGGAGCCCGCACCGAAGCCGGCGGCATACTGCGGCAGCCCAAGGCGGTGTGGGCGACCGCCGGCGCGTCCGTCGTCGCCTTCATGGGCATCGGACTGGTCGACCCGATCCTGCCGTCCATCGCCCAGGGCCTGGACGCCACGGCCGGCCAGGTCTCCCTCCTCTTCACGTCCTACTTCCTCATCACCGCCTTCGCGATGCTGCTGACCGGCTTCGTCTCCAGCCGCATCGGCGGCCGCAAGACCCTGCTGCTGGGCCTCGCCCTCGTCGTGGTCTTCGCGGGCCTGTCCGGCACCTCGGACACGGTCGGCCAGCTCGTCGGCTACCGCGCCGGCTGGGGCCTGGGCAACGCCCTGTTCGTCTCCACCGCCCTCGCCGTCATCGTCGGCGCGGCGGCGGGCGGCAGCGCGGCCGCGATCCTGCTGTACGAGTCCGCCCTGGGCCTCGGCATGGCGTGCGGACCGCTGCTGGGCGCGCTGCTCGGCGACGCGAGCTGGCGCTACCCCTTCTTCGGCACCGCGGTCCTGATGGCGATCGGCTTCCTGTGCATCACGGCGTTCCTGAAGGAGCAGCCGCGGCCGGCCCGCCGGACCTCCCTCCTCGACCCGATCCGGGCCCTCGGCCACGGCGGTCTCGCCTCGGCGGCCGTGTCGGCGTTCTTCTACAACTACACGTTCTTCACCGTGCTGGCCTTCACCCCGTTCGTGCTGAACATGACGCCGTACAAGTCGGGGGCGGTGTTCTTCGCCTGGGGTGTGCTGCTCGCCGTCTTCTCCGTCGTCGTGGCACCGCGCCTGCAGAAGCGGTTCGGCTCGCTGAAGGTGCTCGGCGGCTCCCTGGTGCTGCTCGCCGCCGACGTGCTGGTCCTCGGCTACGGCGGCCACACCGCGGCCGTCGTCTGCACGATCCTGTCCGGCGCCTTCATCGGCGTGAACAACACCGTGTACACGGAGCTCGCCCTGGGCGTGTCGGACGCACCGCGCCCGGTGGCGAGCGCGGGCTACAACTTCGTGCGGTGGTTCGCGGCGGCGGCCGCTCCCTACTTCGCGCCCAAGATCGAGGAGTGGACCGACGTCCACGTCCCGTTCGTCGTGGCGGCGCTCACCGCGGCCGCCGGTGCGCTGGTGGTCGTCGTACGGCGCGGGGCGCTGGAGCACGACGCGGAAGAACTCGCGCCGCGGCACGCCACGGAGGACGGCGTCACCGTCTTCGCCGACTGAGCCGGCGACGGGCGTCACCGTCCTCACGGACCTGACCGGCCGACCGAAGCAGTGAAGGGCGTCACCGTCCTCGCGGACCTGACCGGCCGACCGAACCGGTGAAGGGCGTCACCGCCTTCGCCTGCCGAACCGGCCGGCCTAACCGGTGAAGGGGGCCACCGTCTTCGCCGACCGAGCCGGCGTCCGGTCAACCGGCGCTCGGCCCGAGCCGGTTGGTGACCTTGCTCACGTGCCGTCAGTCCAGCGGGACGGGCCGGCGGGACGGATCCCGCAGGTCCGTCCCGTGCGTGAGCCAGCGCTCCTGGAGGGCCTGGGCGCCGTGCACGCGCTTCCAGGCGGCCTCGTTCGGCGTCATCGGCAGCAGCGGCAGGAAGCGGACCGGGTCGAGGGGCTCGTCGAGGTCCAGGTCCTCGACCAGACCGCCAGGCTCGGCGACCAGCACCGAGGTGAACGGCGCGCCGGGCCACAGGGGTTCACCGACGTCGAGGGAGGCGCCGGGGGCCACGACCACACCCTCGACCTGCGGGGACGCGGCGAGCACGGCGAGCGGGCGGAGCACCTTGTCGGTGTCGGCGAGACCGCCGCGCACGGACAGGAGCAACTCGGCGCGCGGCCCCCGGACCGGGTCGGCGACCATCGCGGTGGGGTCGCCCATCGGCTGCGCGGACATGCCGAGTGTGGCGTAGCGCACGATGTCCCCCTCGTGGAAGCGCAGCACCTCGACGCGGTCCGTACCGAGGAAGGTGACCGCGGCGCGGGCGTCCGGCTCACCCAGCGCGGTACGCAACCGGGCCTCGACCAAAGGGAGAACATCCGTCATGCCGCGAGAATAGAACTCGTCAGTACCGGGCAAAGCAGCGCCTTGACACTTCCGTCGACTGGTACTCTTGCCCGGTGGTTCGGGGCAGCACGCAGAAGCGTCGCGATCAAGCCCCGACGCCGAAGGTACTCCCCTACGGGGGACCGGCTGGAGGAGGTGGGGCTGTCATGGATCGAAGTCGACCGTGCAGTACCACTCGCTCTTCCCGCCGCTGATGTAGCTCTGTGGCTCCGGCCGATCGCCGCCTCTCGCGCTCGCGTCTTCACACGGAAGAGCACTTCGTTTCGTTGTACCGGATCCGTCCGACCGGCCCTCAGGGTCCGATCGTGCTGGTCCTTCTGATCTGAAGCAGTAGCTGAATCAGTAGCGAAACCCGCCACCGCGACGGTGCGGTGCTCCCCGCTTTGTGGACGTGCCAAACATCTGGAGTCAGGACGTCCCCATTCCGGGTAGTTCCACCCGTCGTCGGCGCCTTTCGTTGCCCGTCGCGAAGGAGCCCGCCATGTCGATGATCCGCGACCTGCGTGCCGTGGTCCGCCCGTCCCGTCCCTCCCCGCGCAAGGACGGCCACGCCTACGACACCACCCGCGACCCCGCCACGCCCTCGGCCGTCGTCGACTGCGCCGTCTACCGCGACGGCGCCCGCGTCCACACCCCCGCGCCGCTCACCCCGCAGGAGGCGATGCGCCAGGTGCGGCGCGACGGCGGATTCGTGTGGATCGGGCTCCACGAGCCCACCGAGGCCGAGTTCGCGGGGATCGCCGGCGAGTTCGGGCTGCACCCGCTGGCCGTGGAGGACGCCGTCCAGGCCCACCAGCGGCCCAAGCTGGAGCGGTACGACGACTCCCTGTTCACGGTCTTCAAGACCATCCACTACGTCGAGCACGACCAGCTCGACGCCAACAGCGAGGTCGTCGAGACCGGCGAGGTCATGTGCTTCACCGGCAAGGACTTCTTCATCACCGTCCGGCACGGCGGACAGGGCTCGCTGCGCGGACTGCGCCGCCGCCTCCAGGACGACCCCGAGCTGCTCTCCAAGGGCCCCTCGGCCGTGCTGCACGCCATCGCCGACCATGTCGTCGACGGCTACATCGCGGTCGCCGACGCCGTCCAGGACGACATCGACGAGGTAGAGACCGAGGTCTTCTCGCCGGGCCGCAAGGGCGCCCCGCGCGGCACCGACGCCGGACGGATCTACCAACTCAAGCGCGAGGTACTGGAGTTCAAGCGCGCGGTCTCGCCGCTGCTGCGGCCGATGCAGCTGCTGAGCGAGCGGCCCATGCGGCTGGTCGACCCCGACATCCAGAAGTACTTCCGGGACGTCGCCGACCACCTCGCCCGCGTCCAGGAGCAGGTCATCGGCTTCGACGAGCTGCTCAACTCCATCCTCCAGGCCAACCTCGCGCAGGCGTCCGTCGCCCAGAACGAGGACATGCGCAAGATCACGTCCTGGGCGGCCATCATCGCCGTACCGACCATGGTCTGCGGGGTGTACGGCATGAACTTCGACTACATGCCGGAGACCCACTGGAAGTACGGCTACCCCGTGATCATGTCGGTCACGGTCGTCCTGTGCCTGGGCATCCACCGCACCCTGAAGCGCAACGGCTGGCTGTGACCGCGCCTGGATAGGGTGAGGCCATGACACGCGAGCTGCTCGACCAGGCCCTCGTCGAGGAGGCCACCAAGAAGTCCGGCCTCATCTGGGTCAAGGCGGCCGGTGAGCCGGCCGCGCGGGCGCTGTGGCACGTCTGGCACGAGGGCGCGGCCTGCCTGGTCGGTGACGGACCGGGCGAGCAGCCGCTGCCCGGCCTGGCCGACGGCGTGTCGGCCGAGGTGACCGTGCGCAGCAAGGACAAGGGCGGCCGGCTGGTCTCCTGGACCGCCCGGGTCGTCCAGCTCGCCCCCGGCACCGAGGCGTACGAGGCGGCCGTCGCCGACCTCAAGGGCAAGCGGCTGAACGCGCCCGACGGGGAGGCGATGACGGAGCGGTGGGCGGCCGAGTGCAGGGTGGTCCGCCTGGAGCCGACCGGGGGGACGGTGCCGCTGCCCGAGGGCTCCCTGGCCGAGGCCCCGCGGCCGTCGCCGGCCACGACCCGGCGCGAGATGCCCGCCGGCCTGCCGCGGCTGCTGCTGAAGAAGAAGCGCAAGAGGAAGTAGCCTCCGTCCAGCCGGGCACCCGGCGGCCGGGCACCGGCCCAGCACGGCCCGGCAGCCACCCGCCCCCGCCTCACCCCGCCCCGGCGTAGCGGCCCGAGCAGACCCCGACCGTCGCAGCCGACCCCAGCACAGTGGCCCGAGCAGACCCCGGCCGTTGCAGCCGACCCGGCGTAGTCGCACGAGCGGCCCCGACCGTCGCAGCCGACCCGGCCCGGCGCCCCTCGTAGGGTCCGGCCCGCCGCCGCAGCCCCCTCACGGCAGCCCGAGCAGCTGCCCGCGGCCGTCGCAGCCGCCCCTCGCGGTCGCCCGAGCCGATTCAGCCCTCGCGGCTGCCCCGGCCCGGCGTGGCCCGGGCGGACCCGGCCGTCACAGCCCCCCTCGCGGTCGCCCGCGCAGGTTCATCCCTCGCGGCTGCCCTCGCCCGGTGTGCCCGAGCAGACCCGGTCATCGCCGCCCCCGCGCGATGGCCCGAGCGGACCCGCACCCGCGGCCGCCCCGCGCGCGAGCCGGACCGGACCGCCCGCGCCCGGGCCAGACCGAACCGGACCGCCCGCGCCCGGGCCGGACCGAACCCGGCCAGGCCGGGCCAGGCCGGACCAAGCCGCCCGCGCGGTAGCCGGTCGGCGGCGGGACCCGCCCGCGCGGTCGGCCGCGCCGCCCGCACGTCCAGCCGCGCCGCCCGCCCGGCCGCGCCGCTCACGACGTGGGCAGTTCCTTGCCGTAGTCGACCGTCTCGCCCTTCGCCGGTTCCTTCAGGGTGAAGTCCTCGCCCCACGCCGAGAAGCTCAGCGTGCCGGCGTCGCCCGCGCGCACCAGGCGCAGCGGGTACGGCGTGCCCTCCAGGGAGACGTCCAGCGTGCCGCCGGAGCCGCCGCCCCCGGTGATGCGGACCGTGCGCTTGCCGGACTGCTCGTGGTACCCGTCCTTGCCCAGCGAGCCGTGCAGCGTCAGCAGGTCGCCGAGGAGCAGGTCCTTGTCCGTGAAGCCGCTGAACTTCTTGTACGAGGGGTCCCCGGACGGCACCTTCACGTACTTGCCGTCGAGCTTGTCCGCGGCCGCCGTGTCGGAGTCGCTGCCGGTCTCGCCGTCCTCGTTCTTCCAGAAGGCCGCGTCCGCCTTCAGGTACAGCTGCTCGTCGATCCGCAGCAGGTGGAAGGAGGCCCCCTCGGCGGTGACCGAGCCCGTGCCGCCGTCCGACTTCAGACGCATGTCGAGCTTGTACGACTTCCCGCCGGCGACCACGGTCCCGGACAGCCGCACCGTGTCGACCGCGGTCGCGGCCGCCTTCGTCTTCTTCTGGATACGGTCCGCCGACAGCTTGCCGACGCCGTTCGTGCCCGCGTCCGGGTCCTCGCTGCACCCCGTCACGCCCAGGCCCGTCACGACCAGTGCGCACATCGCGCTCACCAGTGTCCGGCGGTGGGTACGGCCCTGGGGCATCGCAGTCACAGAGACAACAGCCTTTCTGCGGGGGAGTCCTGAGCGGCGTACCGCAGCGTACCGGGGCTGTCCGGCGGCAGCGGAGCCAGTCCGTCCGGACCGCTCACCAGGGCGTACCCGATCGGGACGGGCTAGCCTGAAGCCCGCACGAGCGGGCATTTGCGAAAAGAGCACCACAGGTAACAACCACGGGCAACGAAGGAGGTGCGGCCATGGCCGCGGGCGTTCCCCGGATCTTCGTCTCGCACCTCTCCGGTGTCGCCGTCTTCGACCCCAACGGCGACCAGGTCGGCCGCGTACGCGACCTGGTGGTGATGCTGCGCGTCCGGCGCCGGCCGCCGAGACTGCTCGGGCTGGTCGTCGAACTGCCCACCCGCCGCCGTATCTTCCTGCCCATGACCCGGGTGACCAGCATCGAGTCCGGCCAGGTCATCACCACCGGCGTGCTCAACGTCCGCCGCTTCGAGCAGCGGCCCACCGAGCGCCTCGTCTTCGGGGAACTGCTCGACCGGCGCGTCACGCTGGCCGAGACCGGCGAGGAGGTCACCGTCCTCGACCTGTCCGTGCAGCAGCTGCCCGCCCGCCGGGACTGGGAGATCGACCGGGTCTTCGTGCAGAAGGGGAAGAGGTCGGGCGCCTTCCGGCGCGGCAGGGGCGAGAAGCTGACCGTGGAGTGGTCGGCGGTCTCCGGTTTCTCCCTGGAGGAGCACGGGCAGGGCGCGGAGAGCCTCCTCGCCACCTTCGAGCAGCTGCGCCCCGCCGACCTCGCCAACGTGCTGCACCACCTCTCCGCCAAGCGCCGCGCGGAGGTCGCCGCCGCCCTCGACGACGACCGTCTCGCCGACGTCCTGGAGGAACTCCCGGAGGACGACCAGATCGAGATCCTCGGCAAGCTCCAGGAGGAGCGGGCGGCGGACGTCCTGGAGGCCATGGACCCCGACGACGCCGCCGACCTGCTCGCCGAGCTGCCGGAGGCGGACAAGGAGCGGCTGCTGAGCCTGATGAAGCCCGACGACGCGGCCGACATGCGCCGCCTGATGTCGTACGAGGAGCACACGGCGGGCGGTCTGATGACGACCGAGCCGATCGTGCTGCGGCCCGACGCCACCGTCGCCGACGCCCTCGCGAGGGTCCGCAACCGCGACCTCTCCCCCGCCCTCGCCGCCCAGGTCTACGTCTGCCGCCCGCCCGACGAGACCCCCACCGGCAAGTACCTCGGGACGGTCCACTTCCAGCGCCTGCTGCGCGACCCGCCCTACACCCTGGTCAGCTCCCTCCTCGACGACGACCTCCTGCCGCTGGAGCCGGACGCGGCGCTGCCCGTGGTCGCCGGGTTCTTCGCGACGTACGACATGGTCGCGGCGCCCGTCGTGGACGAGGCGGGGGCGTTGCTGGGCGCGGTGACCGTGGACGACGTGCTGGACCACCTGCTGCCGGAGGACTGGCGGGAGACGGAGTTCCACCTGGGCGACGGGGAGGCGACCGATGGTCCCCGAGCGTGAGGGCGGCCGCGTCGAGCGCACCCCGGCCGGTGCCACCGCCACGGGCCGGCCGGCGGCGACCGGTGCCACCGCGGCCGGCCGCCCCCGGGCCCGGCTGGACCAGCCGCGCCCGCCCCGGCGGCGCATCGTGCCCGAGTGGGACCCGGAGGCCTTCGGGCGGCTGTCGGAGCGCATCGCCCGGTTCCTGGGCACCGGACGGTTCATCGTCTGGATGACGATCGTCATCATCCTGTGGGTGGTGTGGAACGTCTCCGTCCCCCACGACCTGCGCTTCGACGAGTACCCGTTCATCTTCCTGACCCTGATGCTGTCCCTCCAGGCGTCCTACGCGGCCCCGCTGATCCTGCTCGCGCAGAACCGGCAGGACGACCGCGACCGGGTCAACCTGGAGCAGGACCGCAAACAGAACGAGCGGTCGATCGCGGACACCGAGTACCTCACCCGGGAGATCGCCGCCCTGCGCATCGGCCTCGGCGAGGTCGCCACCCGGGACTGGATCCGCTCCGAGCTCCAGGACGTGCTCAAGGAACTGGAGGACCGCCGGGACGGCCACGGCGTATTCCCGGCAGTCGCGGCAGAACGGTCGCGCGGACGTGACGTAGACGACCGCTGACGGGCATCCCGGGGCGCCCGCGGCGCGCCGTACCATCGTCTCTATGGCTACGGAAGACGCGGTGCGCGAAGCACTGGCGACGGTGAACGACCCCGAGATCAACCGCCCCATCACCGAGCTGGGGATGGTCAAGTCGGTGGAGATCGGCGCGGACGGAGCGGTCGCGGTCACCGTGTACCTGACGGTCTCCGGCTGCCCGATGCGCGACACGATCACGCAGCGCGTCACCGAGGCGGTCTCCCGGGTCGAGGGCGTCACCCGGGTCGACGTCACGCTCGACGTGATGAGCGACGAGCAGCGCAAGGAGCTCGCCACCGCCCTGCGCGGCGGCCAGACCGAGCGCGAGGTCCCCTTCGCCAAGCCCGGCTCACTGACGCGCGTGTACGCGGTCGCCTCCGGCAAGGGCGGTGTCGGCAAGTCGTCGGTGACGGTGAACCTGGCGGCGGCGATGGCGGCCGACGGCCTGAAGGTCGGTGTGGTCGACGCCGACATCTACGGCCACAGCGTGCCGCGCATGCTGGGCGCCGACGGCCGTCCCACCCAGGTCGAGAACATGATCATGCCGCCGTCCGCGAACGGCGTGAAGGTCATCTCCATCGGCATGTTCACCCCGGGCAACGCCCCCGTGGTGTGGCGCGGTCCGATGCTCCACCGGGCGCTCCAGCAGTTCCTCGCCGACGTGTACTGGGGTGACCTGGACGTCCTCCTGCTGGACCTGCCGCCCGGCACCGGCGACATCGCCATCTCGGTGGCCCAGCTGGTCCCGAACGCCGAGATCCTGGTCGTGACGACGCCTCAGCAGGCCGCCGCCGAGGTGGCCGAGCGGGCCGGTTCCATCGCCGTACAGACCCACCAGAAGATCGTCGGCGTGGTGGAGAACATGTCCGGCCTGCCCTGCCCGCACTGCGGCGAGATGGTCGACGTGTTCGGCACGGGCGGCGGCCAGCTCGTCGCCGACGGCCTGACCCGCACGACGGGCGCCTCCGTCCCCGTCCTCGGCAGCATCCCCATCGACGTCCGCCTCCGCGAGGGCGGCGACGAGGGCAGGCCGGTCGTGCTGACCGACCCGGGCTCCCCGGCGGGCTCGGCCCTGCGGGCGATCGCGGGGAAGCTGGGGGGACGCCAGCGCGGACTGTCGGGGCTGTCCCTGGGAATCACCCCGAGGAACAAGTTCTAGGACCCCTACGACGTCGGGGCGCCGTCCTGCGCGGACGGCGCCCCGTTGTCGTGCGCGGACGGCGCCCCGGTCTCGTGAACGGAGAGTGCCCCGGTCTCGTGCGCGGACGGCGCCCCGGTCTCGTGCGCGGGGTCAGGCGTAGGTGGTGATGTCCTTGATGACGGCGAAGCCGAGCCCGTACGCGCTCATCCCTCTCCCGTACGCCCCCACGTGCACCCCTTCCTCCGTCGAGCCGGCCAGGACCCAGCCGAACTCGGACTCGCGGTAGTGGAACGGGGTCGGCACTCCGTCGACCGGGAGGGACAGCGTGGACCAGTCCGGGCCGGAGAGGTCGTCGGCCAGGACCCACGCGGTCTCGGTCTGCTGCTCCAGCCAGTCGTCGCGCAGGCTGTGGTCCATCTGGCCGGGCCAGGTGAAGGACAGCAGCCCCACTCCGGCGAGCCAGGCCGCGGAGGAGACCGACGTGGCCTCCAGCAGCCCCGTGCCGTCGGCGCTCCTGCGCGACGGGCTCGCGGCGACGGTCACCACGACCGCGAACTTCCCGCGGTCCTCGCCCGCCGTCTCGTGCCGCACGGAGGGCTCGTCACCGTGCCCGGTGGAACCGTGCTCGACGGCCCCGTCGGCGGCCGTGCCGACCTGCATGAGCCAGCGCGGTCCCGTGAAGGCCTCGTCGAGGCCGTACCACGGGAAGGGTGCCTCCAGGTAGCCGTCGACCGTGCGCCGGGCGGAGCGGACCTGCTGTCCATCCTCCGCGGCCGGCGCCTCAGCGACTGCCCGACTCGTCGTCTCCATGTGCCCGGACGCCTCCTCGATCTCGGCGGACCGACCCGGCCCGCCCCCCTTCGGGCGGCGTTTCCCCCTGGGGGGTCCGGTCCGCACAACAACCAGGCAGCATAGCCACCCCGCTGCCGACTGTCGGGAAGCCGCCCGGCGCGTGAGGCGTGCGCCCCCTCACACCGGGGGGCGCGTGGGGCTCAGGTGGCGTCCGCGTCGAAGGGCGGGCGGTCGTCCTTGGCCGGCTCCTCGGGCTTCTTCACCATGTCGACGCGGCCGCCGGACGAACCCGACGAGGAGGCCGACGACGAAGAGCCCGACGACGAGGAGGCCGACGACGAGGAGTCGCTGTCGCGCCCGTGGACCGCGTCCGTGACCTCGGCCATCTCCTTCTTCAGGTCGAAGCCGTTGCGGATCTCCTTCAGCCCCAGGTCCTCGTTGTCCAGCTGCTTGCGGATGAACGTCTTGGGGTTGAGATCCTCGAACTCGAAGTCCTTGAACTCCGGGCCGAGCTCCTGACGGATGTCGTGCTTGGCGCTCTCCGAGAACTCACGGATCTTCCGCACCGTGCGCATCACGTCCTGGATGACCTTCGGGAGCTTGTCCGGACCGAAGACGAGCACGGCCAGGACGACGATCGTCACCAGCTCGAGCGCACCTATGTCATTGAACACCTGAAGCTCCTTGCGATGTCCGCGGTCCTCGGCCCTCGGTGGTCGGTTCGGGTCTTCCGTGGTCCGGGCCGGGACCACGGTACCTGTCGGACCTGTCCGGCCGGTACCGTCCCGAGGTGTCCGAGTGCGTACGGGCGACCTCTTTTTGGCGTTGTTTGCCTTGTGGGACGGCGTTCCGGGGCTCCTTCTGTGAGGTTCCTGTCAATCCGAGGAGCCGAGCACCAGGGTGAGGGCGCGCTCCTTCCCGTCGCGCTCGACGGTGAGCTCCAGACGGTCGCCGGGGCGGTGGGCGCGGGTCTTGACGATCAGTTCCTCACCCGAGTGGACGGGCTGGCCGTCGATCTCGGTGATGACGTCGCCGGCCCGGATGCCGGCCCGGTCACCGGGGCCGCCGGGGGTGACCGGTGAGCCGCCGTCGGCGCCCTGGCCGCCGACGCGGGCGCCGTCGCCGGTGTAGTCCATGTCGAGGGTGACGCCGATGACCGGGTGGGTCGCCCTGCCGGTGTTGATCAGTTCCTCGGCGACGCGCTTGCCCTGGTTGACGGGGATGGCGAAGCCCAGCCCGATGGAGCCGGCCTGCCCGCTGTCGGAGCCGGTGCCGTCGGCGGCCGAACGGATGGCCGAGTTGATGCCGATGACATGCCCCTGAGCGTCGAGGAGCGGGCCCCCGGAATTGCCGGGGTTGATGGGCGCGTCCGTCTGCAACGCGTCGACGTACGACACGTCGCTGCCGTCGCCGCTCTCGCCGCCGGCCGTGATCGGCCGCTCCTTGGCGCTGATGATGCCGGAGGTGACGGTGCCCTCCAGGTCGAAGGGGGCGCCGATGGCGACGACCGGGTCACCCACCCGGACGTTGTCGGAGTTGCCGAGGTACAGGGGCTTCAGACCCCCTACTCCGGTCACCTTCACGACGGCGAGGTCGTAGCCGCTGTCCCCGCCGACGACCTCGGCCTCGGCCGTCTGGCCGCCGTTGAAGACGACGGTTATCCGGCCGTCGGAACCGGCGGGCTCGACGACGTGGTTGTTGGTGAGGATGTAACCCAGCGTGTCGAGCACGAAGCCGGTGCCGGTGCCGGTGCCGGTGCCGGACGTCTCGCTGCCGCTGACGTGCAGCGTGACGACGCTGGGCAGGGCACGCGCGGCGATCCCGGCCACGCCGTCCGCGGCACGCCCGGCGGGCTCCGCGGAGGTCTGCGGCAGCTGCACCCCGTCGAGTCCGCCGTTGCGCTCCAGGTACCCGCCCACGACACCTCCGACCAGCCCGGACACGAGCGCGAGCCCCAGCGCCCCGCCGACGAGCGCCCGCCGCGCCCGCTTGCGCCGCTGCGGCTCCGTGAGCACGGCGGCTCCGGTCTGCTGGAACGCCCCGCCGGAAACCGACCGGAGCGGGGTCGCGGCCCAGGGGTCGTAGCGGCGCCAGGGATCGGCGGGCGCCGTCTGGGACGTGGGGTCCGCGGAGGCCGCGGGGGCCGCGGGGGCCGCGGGGGCCGTCGGGGTAAGGGGCGCGGAGGCCGACGGGTCGGCAGGGGCCGTCGCGGGCGCTGGGCCTGACGGGATGGCAGAGGCGGTCGCGGGCGCTGAGCCTGACGGGACAGCAGGCGCCGTCGCGGGTGTGGAGACCGGCACGGGCGCAGGCGCCGTCGCGGGTGTGAGGGCCGGTGGGACAGCAGGGGCCATCGCGCCGGGAGCGTCCGAGGGACGGGAAGGCGCGGGCAGGAGGGGCGTCGCGGCCGTCTCGCCGGGCGCGGGCGAGCCTGGCGTGACCACGTCGTGAACGGCGCCGGGCATGGCGGGAGGCGGGCCGCCCGGCATCGCGCCCTGGGCCGGCATGGCCAGCGCCGGGTGCTGCACGGGCGGTGCGGGGGCCCAGGGGCCCGGCTCGCCGTAGGGCGGGGTGCTGTAGGGGTCCGGATCGTGCAAGGGCTTGGGACGGTCGCTCGTGCCCGACGGCAGGACGACGGCCCCGACCTGCGCGTCCTGCTCGCCGGGCCGGTCACCGGACGAGTCGCCGAGCCGGTCCTCGGGCCGCTCACCGAGCCGGTCGCCGGGCAAGTCACCATCCCGGTCCTCGGACAAGTCACCACCCCGGTCCTCGGACAAGTCACCACCCCGGTCCTCGGGCCGGTCGTCAGGGACGGACCGGCCCGAGTCGTCCTGCTCCGAGGGACGAGGAGCGCCCGCCCCCAACGGCCGGCTCAGTTCGTAGTCGCCGTCGTCCAAGGCACCGTCGTGCGGAGCGACGTCGACCGGGCCGCCCTCGGACAAGTGACCGTCGTGCAGAGCGACAACGGCCGGGCCCCCGTCGTCCGAGGCACCGTCACGTGAACCGACGTCTGGCGAGCCCCCGTCGTACGGAGCCACATCGGCCGGGCCACCGACAGGCGAGCCCCCGTCGGACGGGCCGCCGTTGGACGGGCCGCCGTCAGCCGAACCACCGTCGGACGAGCCCCCGTCGGACGTATCGCCGTCGGGCCAGCCGGCCCGTGATCCGGAGTTCGTCGGCGCGTCCGCCGCCCCCGCGGGGCGCGCCAGTTCGAAGTCGCCCTCGGTGCTCTCACGGCCGCTCTCCTGCCCGGCAGGGCTCTGCGGTCGGGGCCGGCTCCACCATTTCCCCTTCGGGGACTTCCCCTCGTCCATGCTCTCCCCGCACGTCGAACGCCGCCTGCGTGCCCGCCGCCGGGCACGTGCGCGGTCCTGTGAGGATTCAACCAGGTTCGCGGCGCACCGGCGCCGGAGCCGGTCAGCGGGCGTTCTGCGCGGAGGGGGAGGTGCTGGGGGTGGCGGCGGGGACGGGCGCGGAGAGCAGGCCGGGCGCCGAGACCTCGGGCGCGGTGGTCCACGCGGTCAGGGCGATCGGCGGGGGGGCGCCGAGCGGACGTATCAGGGGCGACATGGCGGCGGCGCCGGCCACCACGGGGGTGGTGAGCCCGTGCTGGAAGGCCTGGTCGGCAGGGGCCGGGGCCGGGGCGGGAACTCCGGGCAGCAGCGGAGCCGAGATCTGGGTGGGAGCGACCGGGTTCCCGGCGAGCAACTGGCCGCCCTGCGCGAGCAGCGGTCCGGTGCCGCGGCGGCGCTGGCCGTCGGGGGCCGTCGTGGAGCCGGTGCCGGAGGTGCGGGCCGGGGTGACGTTGCTGCCGGAACCGCCACGGGCCTCCGTGTCGGCCGGCGGGACGCCGGTGTTCACGCCGCCCAGGGCGATCGCGGCCAGCGACACCGCTCCGGCGGCGACGACGGCGAACCGCATGCTGCGGGAGCGCTCGGTGTCGCCACGGCCGACCGGATGGATCCGGAAGCCGCGTTCCGAGGACGGTGTGAGCACGGCGCCGTGGTCACGGGCGGGCACGTAGCCGAAGCCGAACGGCTCGTCCGCCGCCGTCACTCCGAAGATGTCGGACGCCGCGGGGCGGGAGCCGAAGCGGTCGCCGAATCCTCCCCCGAGCGGCATACCGCCGCCGTCCGTGTCACCTCCCCCGGGGAGCCCCTGGAGACGGGCCAGGAAGCTCTCGGAGGGGGCGGGCGGGGCCACTTCCGCGAAGACGTTCTTCAGCCGGCGCTGCGCGTCGACCTCCGCCTTGCACTTGGGGCAGGTGGCGACGTGCGCCAGGACACGCTCCCGGGTGTCATGTCCGAGCTCGCCGTCCACGAGGGCGGAGAGCCGGTCACCGAGATGCTGCTCGGCAGGGGTAGGACGGGTGCCACTCACGCGGTCGCGCCCCCTCCTCCCAGAGCGGGCACGCGGGCCAGGAAAGTGCGTCGCTCCGCGCGCGCCTGGGGCGAGCGGTGCGCGAGCGCCTTGCGCAGCTGCGAACGGCCGCGGTGGATCCGCGAACGGACCGTGCCGAGCTTGACGCCGAGGGTCGCGGCGATCTCCTCGTACGACAGTCCCTCGATGTCGCACAGGACGACCGCGGCCCGGAACTCCGGGGCGAGGGTGTCGAGGGCCTGCTGGACGTCCGCGTCGAAGTGGGCGTCGTTGAAGACCTGCTGCGGGGTGGGCTCCTTGCTGGCCAGCCGCTCGGCGGCGTCCTCGCCGAGCGCGTCGAAGCGGATGCGCTGCTTGCGGCGGACCATGTCCAGGAAGAGGTTGGTGGTGATGCGGTGCAGCCAGCCCTCGAAGGTGCCCGGCGTGTACGTCGACAGCGAGCGGAAGACGCGGACGAAGACCTCCTGGGTGAGGTCCTCGGCGTCGTGCTGGTTGCCGGTGAGGCGGTAGGCGAGCCGGTAGACCCGGCCGCTGTGCATGCTGACGATCTCCTCCCACGTGGGCGGAGTCCACGCCTGCCCGTCCGCGTCGGTGGAGAAGGTCGCGGTCTGGGCGGGGCCGACGGCGAGGCCGGCGGCGTGGCTGTGGTCAGCAGCGGTGTCGTTCACGGATTTCGGCCTGCCCGCCGATCCGAGGAAGCGCCGCAGCACTCCTCCCCGATCCACAGGCGCAGCCGCACCTCCCCTGTCGGCTCTGGTGGTGTCCAGTGGAGCCCCTACCATAGCCACCTCGCCCGTTAGCTCCGGATAAGCGGTTTTACGAGAATTTGATCTGTGCTGATACGGCTCATACGCCTGCGTCAGCACTTGCTCTGCGTCTCGTCCCTCGTCGTGATCCAACTGTGTCCCCCGGTCGTCCTTCCCACCCCTTCAAACGCCCGGTCCCATCTGCGGGTTCCCGGCGGCAACGGATACAGTCACGCCGAGGCAACCATGGGGTAGGGAGAGGGTCATTACCGGCAACCGGCAGACGAGCTGGGCGTTCGCCGACGCCTATGTCGCCGAGGACGAAGCGCTGCTCTGGGCCCGCGACCGGGCCCGCGAGGCAGGGCTGCGCTCGGTGTCGCCCAGCGCGGGCGCCGCGCTGCGGTTGCTCGCCGCCACCGTGGACGCGAAGGCGGTCGCGGAGATCGGTACCGGCACCGGCGTCTCCGGGATCCACCTGCTGCACGGGATGCGCCCGGACGGCGTGCTGACCACCGTCGATCCGGAGCCGGAGCACCAGCAGTTCGCCCGGCAGGCCTTCCGCGCCTGCGGCTTCGCCAGCAACCGGGCCCGCTTCATCCCCGGCCGCGCGCTCGACGTGCTGCCCCGCCTCGCGGACTCCGGCTACGACCTGGTCTTCTGCGACGGCGACCGCCTAGAGGTCATGGACTACCTCGCTGAATCGTTGCGGCTGCTGCGCCCCGGGGGCCTGGTGGTGTTCGAGGGCTGCTTCGCCAACGGACGCACGATCGACTCCGGTCCGCAGCCCACGGAGGTCATAAAGATCCGCGAGCTGCTGCGCACCGTACGCGAGAGCCAGGAGCTGGTGCCGTCCCTGCTGCCCGTCGGGGACGGGCTGCTGTGCGCCGTCAAACGCTGACGCGCTCGAGAACGCTGACGCGGTCGAGAACACCGTCGCGGCCCAGAACATTGCCGCGGTCAAGCACACTGCCGTGGTCAACCACACTGCCGTGGTCGCACACGCCGCCGCGGACGACACCCTGAGCGCTCACATGGGGAAACAGCGCCGAGGACGTCCCGGGAAACGAGCCGCCCCGGCACCCATGAGGATGCCGGGGCAGCTGAAAGGGTATGGTCGCTTCCGCGTCAGCCGACGACCTTCTTGAGGGCGTCGCCGAGCGCGTCGGCCTCGTCAGGGGTCAGCTCGACGACGAGCCGACCGCCGCCTTCGAGCGGAACGCGCATGACGATGCCCCGCCCCTCCTTGGTCACCTCGAGCGGGCCATCGCCCGTCCGCGGCTTCATGGCCGCCATGCTCGTTCCCCTTCCTCAAACCAGCTCACCGTCAAAGCCGACGGCCCGTGAAGGGCACGCGCAATCCAGCGTGGGACACGCGACACCGGCATCGAACACATTGCTTCCAAGCCATTATCCCGCATCTCAGGACCCGATGACCAACATCGGTCGGCATCGCTTGGGCAACGCGCGCGAGCAAAACCACTCAATTCGGCGATGTGCCTGCGATACTGCGCATCCGCACGGACGTCCCCCGGCCGGACATCGTGCCGTTTTCTTTGACGCAGGTCACACGTACCGCGCGGAGCCTTTCCCGCATGCTGTCCTTCGAGAGGGGCGTACCGGTGGGTACGCCGCAGCCGTGACACCGGAGGGGACACCCATGGCCGACACCGTGCTGTACGAGGTGAGCGACGGGCTCGCGACGATCACACTGAACCGCCCGGAGGCGATGAACGCGCTGAACACCGCGGCCAAGGTCGCCCTGCGGGAGGCCGTGCGCACGGCCTCGGAGGACTCGGCCGTCCGCGCGGTGCTGCTGACCGCCGCCGGTGACCGGGCCTTCTGCGTCGGCCAGGACCTCAAGGAGCACATCGGGCTGCTGGTGGAGGACCGGGAGACCGGCTCGACCCGGACCATGAGCACGGTCAAGGAGCACTACAACCCGATCGTGCGGGCGCTGACGGAGGCGCCGAAGCCGGTGGTCGCCGCCGTGAACGGGGTGGCGGCCGGGGCGGGCTTCGGCTTCGCGCTCGCGGCGGACTACCGGATCGTGGCGGACACGGCGGCCTTCAACACCTCGTTCGCCGGGGTGGCGCTGACCGCCGACTCCGGCGTCTCCTGGACGCTGCCGCGCGTGGTGGGCCCGGGCCGGGCCACGGACCTGCTGTTCTTCCCGCGCAGCATCAAGGCCCAGGAGGCCTACGAGCTGGGCATCGCCAACCGGGTCGTGCCGGCGGACGCGCTGCGCGCGGAGGCCGAGGGCGTGGCGCGGGCGCTCGCCGAGGGGCCGACGGTGGCGTACGCGGCGCTGAAGGAGGCGGTGGCGTACGGGTCCTCCCATTCGCTGGCGCAGACCCTGGAGAAGGAGGACGAGCTCCAGACGCGGGCGGGGCGGTCGGAGGACCACGCGATCGCGGTGCAGGCGTTCATCGACAAGGAGAGGCCGAAGTACCTGGGGCGGTGAGCCGGCGGGCGGGGCTCAGCCCCGCCTCGCCACGCACGTCTCCAGGTGGTCGTCCACCAGCCCGCACGCCTGCATCAGCGCGTACGCCGTCGTCGGCCCGACGAACCGCAGGCCCCGCTTCTTCAGCGCCTTGGACAGGGCCGTCGACTCCGTGGTGACCGCGGGGACGTCGGCGAGGGTCTTCGGGACCTGGCGGGCGGCCGGGTCGGGGGCGTGGGACCAGATCAGTTCGTCCAGGTCACCCGGCGCCCAGTCGGCGAGCACGCGCGCGTTGGCGAGCGTGGCGTCGATCTTGGCGCGGTTGCGGATGATGCCGGGGTCGGCGAGGAGGCGCGCGCGGTCCTCGTCGGTGAAGGCCGCCACCGAGACGATCCGGAAGCCGGCGAAGGCGGTACGGAAGCCGGCCCGGCGGCGCAGGATCGTGATCCAGGACAGGCCGGACTGGAAGGCCTCCAGGCTGAGGCGTTCGTAGAGGGCGTCGTCCCCGTGGACCGGGCGGCCCCACTCCTCGTCGTGGTAGGTGACGTAGTCCGGCGTGGACAGGGCCCAGGGGCAGCGCGGGGCGCCGTCCGGGCCGACGAGGGCGGTGCCGTCGCTCACCGCTGCTCCTCCTGCTCGGGCTTCTCCATGGAGACGTGCGGCTCGGGCCGCCGGGCACCGGCCAGGGCGGACTCCAGTTCGGTGATACGGGCGTCCCGTTCGGCGAGTTCGGCGCCGAGGCGGTTGAGCGCGTCGTCGACGTCGGCCATGCGGTAGCCGCGGGCGGCGAGCGGGAAGCGGACGCGGTCGACGTCGGACCGGTCGAGCGGGCGGTCCGGGGGCAGCGGGTCGTGCAGCCGCTGCGGAACGGCCTCCGGGAGGGGGCCCGTGCCCTCGCCGCCGCCCACCACGGCGAGTGTCACCGCGGCGACCACGACGGCGAGCGCGACGACCAGGAAGAAGAACATAACCATCGGTGGGTCCCCACGCTCGCAGTGCTCGGTGTCGGATGTGTCAGGCTCCGATCGTGCCATGCGGGCGGGACGGTTAGGGTCGCAGGCGGCGGATGTCCACGAGGTACTGGGAGAGGTCACAGGGGATGCTCAGGCTGGGCAGGCGTGAGTTCGGCACGCACGAGCCGGTGATCATGGCGATCGTGAACCGGACCCCGGACTCCTTCTACGACCAGGGGGCGACGTTCCGGGACGAGCCGGCGCTGGCCCGGGTCGAGCAGGCGGTCGCGGAGGGCGCCGCGATCATCGACATCGGCGGGGTGAAGGCGGGGCCCGGAGAGGAGGTGACCGCCGAGGAGGAGGCGCGGCGCACGGTCGGCTTCGTGGCCGAGGTGCGGCGGCGTTTCCCGGACGTCGTCATCAGCATCGACACCTGGCGGGCCGAGGTCGGCGAGGCCGTCTGCGAGGCGGGCGCGGACCTGCTGAACGACGCGTGGGGCGGCGTCGACCCCCGGCTGGCGGAGGTCGCGGCGCGGTACGGGGTGGGGCTGGTGTGCACGCACGCCGGGGGCGCGGAACCCCGGACCCGTCCGCACCGGGTGACGTACGACGACGTCATGGCCGACATCCTGCGGGTGACCGTGGGGCTGGCGGAGCGGGCGGCCGGGCTGGGCGTGCCGAGGGAGTCGATCATGATCGATCCGGGGCACGACTTCGGCAAGAACACGCGGCACAGCCTGGAGGCGACGCGGCGGCTCGGCGAGATGGTGGAGACGGGGTGGCCGGTGCTGGTCTCCCTGTCCAACAAGGACTTCGTCGGGGAGACCCTGGACCGGCCGGTGAAGGAGCGGGTGCTGGGGACGCTGGCGACGACGGCGGTGTCGGCGTGGCTCGGTGCCCAGGTGTACCGGGTGCACGAGGTCGCCGAGACGCGGCAGGTGCTGGACATGGTGGCGTCGATCGCGGGGCACCGGGCGCCGGCGGTGGCGCGGAGGGGGCTGGCGTAGGCCTCCGGCGGTTGTGCGGGTCGGGGAGGGGGGGCGGGGGGTGCGCGCCCCCCCCCCCCCCACCCCCCCCCGGCCCGGGGGGGGGGGGGGGGGGGGGGGGGGGGGGGCCCGGGGGGGGTTGGGGGGGGGGGGTGGGGGGGGGGGGGGGCCCCCCCCCCCCCCCCCCCCCCCCCCCCCCGTCCCCGGGGGCTCCGCCCCCGGACCCCCGTTTCGGCCCTGGACGGGCCTCGTCCTCAAGCGCCGGACGGGCTGAGTAGGGCTACCGGCCCGCTTCCTTCGACACCAGTGCCACCGCTTCCTCCACGTCGTCCGTGACGTGGAAGAGCAGCAGGTCCTTGGCGGAGGCCTTGCCCTGGGCGACCAGGGTGTTCTCCAGCCAGTCGACCAGGCCGCCCCAGTACTCCGTGCCGAAGAGGACGATGGGGAAGCGGGTGACCTTCTGGGTCTGGACCAGGGTGAGGGCCTCGAAGAGTTCGTCGAGGGTGCCGAGGCCGCCGGGCAGGACGACGAAGCCCTGGGCATACTTCACGAACATCATCTTGCGGACGAAGAAGTACCGGAAGTTGAGGCCGATGTCGACGTAGGGGTTCAGGCCCTGCTCGAAGGGCAGTTCGATGCCGAGGCCGACCGAGATGCCGCCCGCCTCGCTGGCGCCCTTGTTGGCCGCCTCCATGGCGCCGGGGCCGCCGCCGGTGATGACCGCCCAGCCGGCGTCGACCAGGGCGCGTCCCAGCCGTACGCCCGACTCGTACTCGGGCGAGTCCACCGGGGTCCGGGCGGAGCCGAAGACGCTGATGGCGGGCGGGAGTTCGGCGAGGGTGCCGAAGCCCTCGATGAACTCCGACTGGATGCGCAGGACCCGCCAGGGGTCGGTGTGCACCCAGTCGGAGGGGGCGCGCTCGTCCAGCAGCCGCTGGTCCGTGGTGCTCGCCTGGACCTGGTCCCGCCGCCGGAGGACGGGTCCCAGGCGCTGTTCCTCCGGTGGCTGCTTCTTGCCCTCCGGGTTGCCTGTGGCCATAAGAGCTCCCTCCGCTTGCAGTGGTTCCACCTCAGCGTAGATCTACGCGGGTTACGTACGGGGGACCTCAGCATGTCCGCCGTGAAGCGCCGCAAACCACGGCCGGGGTCACACGGGTGTCCCGTGGGTCAGGCGGTGAGCCAGGCGCGCAGCCGTTCCTCGCCCGCCAGGACCTTCGCCGTCTCCACGCGCTCGTCCCGCTTGTGCGCCAGGTGCGGGTTGCCGGGGCCGTAGTTGACCGCGGGGACGCCCAGCGCCGAGAAACGGGAGACGTCCGTCCAGCCGAACTTGGGCTGGGGGGTGCCGCCCACCGCCTCGATGAAGGCCGCGGCGGCCGGGTGGGAGAGGCCGGGCAGGGCGGCGCCGCTGTGGTCGTCGACGACGAACTCCTCCACCCCGCAGTCGGCGAACACCTCGCGGACGTGGGCGACGGCCTCCTCCGGGGTGCGGTCGGGCGCGTAGCGGAAGTTGACGGTGACGACGCACTCGTCGGGGATGACGTTGCCGGCCACTCCGCCGCCGATGCCGACCGCGTTGAGGCCCTCGCGGTACTCCAGGCCGTCGATCACCGGCCGGCGCGGCTCGTACGCGGCCAGGCGGGCGAGGATCGGGGCCGCCGCGTGGATCGCGTTCGAGCCCATCCAGCCGCGCGCCGAGTGGGCCCGCTCCCCCTTGGTCTTGAGCAGGACCCGCAGGGTGCCCTGGCAGCCGCCCTCGACCTGGCCGTCGGACGGCTCCAGCAGCACCGCGAAGTCGCCCCGCAGCCACTCCGGCCGGGCCTCGGCGACGTGCTTGAGGCCGTTCAGGTCGGCGGCGACCTCCTCGTTGTCGTAGAAGACGAAGGTCAGGTCGCGGTTGGGGGACGGGACCGTCGCCGCGATGCGCAGCTGGACCGCGACGCCCGCCTTCATGTCGCAGGTCCCGCAGCCCCAGAGCACGCCGTCCGCGTCCAGCCGGGACGGGACGTTGCCGGCGATCGGGACCGTGTCGATGTGGCCGGCGAGGATCACCCGTTCCGGGCGGCCCAGGTCGGTGCGGGCGACCACGTTGTTGCCGTGGCGGTCCACGGTCAGGTGGGGCAGCGCGCGCAGGGCGGTCTCGATCGCGTCCGCGAGCGGCTTCTCGGTGCCGCTCTCCGAGGGGAAGTCGACGAGCTGCGCGGTGAGCAGCGCGGCGTCCAGGGTGAGGTCAAGCGGGGTCTCGGCCATGGCGTCGACCCTAACGCGCCGGGTGCGCGTCCCGCCGACCCCGGCCGTCCCGCACGTCTCCCCCGTTTCCGTACTCTCCAGTACCTTGTACGCGTGCCAGAGCCGTCGCCTTCCCCCAAGCGCCGCGGCCGCCTCCTCCGGTTCGGGGCGGCCTGTGTGGTCCTGTCCGCCGTCGCGGGCTACGTCGTGGTCCAGTACGTCAGCGGTGGCGCGGGGGACCCGGGGTGCAGAGTCGTTTCCGCGGAGGACTCCGGGACGGCGTACGAGTTCACGCCGGAGCAGGCGGTGAACGCGGCCACGATCGCGGCCGTCGGGACCAGCCGGGACATGCCGGAGCGGGCCGTGGCCATCGCGCTCGCGACCGCGCTCCAGGAGTCGGCGCTGCGCAACCTGGCTCACGGGGACCGGGACTCGCTCGGTCTGTTCCAGCAGCGGCCCTCACAGGGCTGGGGGACCGCGGCCCAGGTCACCGACCCCTCGTACGCGGCCGCCGTCTTCTACGAGCACCTCGCCGAGGTGCCCGACTACACCGAGCTGGCGCTGACGGTCGCCGCGCAGCGCGTGCAGCGCAGCGGCTACCCGGAGGCGTACGCCAAGCACGAGGCGGACGCCACCGCGCTCGCCGCCGCGCTCACCGGCACCTCCGCGGCCACGCTGACCTGCGAGGGCAGCCCGCAGACCGCGACGGCCACCGGGCCGGCGGCGGTGCGCGCGGCACTGCTGCGGGACTTCGGGACGGACGCGCTGCGGGAGGCGGACGCGGAGGACGACGCGCAGGACGACGCCGAGGGCAGCACGGAGGAGGCGTCCGCCACCGCGGAGACGGTGGACGTGCCCGCGGCCCGGACCAGCGGGCGGACCGTCACGCTGCCCGTCACCGACGGCGCCGCCGCCGGCCGCGGGGTCTCCCAGCGCGGCTGGCAGCTCGCGCACTGGGCGGTGGCCAACGCCTCGGCCCTGCACATCGAGCGCGTCACGTACGCCGGCCGGGAGTGGACCGCCGGGACCACCGACACCCGGTGGCGGGCCGCCCGGAGCGGCGGGACGGAGGCGGCCGGGGCCGCGGGCTCGGCGGCCGGGGCCGGCACCGGCGCCGTGCGGATCGTCACCGCGCAGTAGTACGGCCGCTCACCCGCACGGGTGGTGTGCGGCGGCCACGGACGCCGGGTGGTCAGGTTTTCGCGCCCTCACTCCCCCACGCCCGAAAACCCTTGAGGACAAAGGGCTCCCGGGGTTCGGCGGACTTTCACACCGGGCGCTTTTTGCCCGTTTTCATCCGCAGCCGATAATGCGACGCATTGCCAACTCTTTACGTCGGCCGTCCGCAACCTTCGCGGGCCTCGAGCGGTAGTCACTGCGCCCGAGCCCGGGCGGCGGCCGTCACCCAGTCGGCCGACTGCCGGGCCGGGGCGGACCTTCAGCCGTCATCACCGTTTCTCGTTTCCTCCGTCGAAGGAGCATCATGTCCCTCCCCCTGACCCGCAGGATCGCCCGTGCCGCGCTGCTCGTCGCTGCCGGAGCGGCTGCCGGGGTCGGTGCGGCCGGCTCCGCCAGCGCGGCCCCCGGACTGCCCGCCACCCCGAACCTCGGCGGCCTGACCGCCCTGGACGGGGCGAACGTCGGCAACACGGTCGACAGCGCGGCGCAGAGCGTCACCAAGTCCGCGGGCGAGACCGGCGGCAAGACGGTCAAGCAGGCGGTTCCCGCCGCGGGCAAGACCGGCGGCAAGGCCGTGAAGAAGGCGACGCCGGCGGCCCAGAAGGCGGCGGGCGAGGCGGCCGGCTCGGCCGGGGGCATCCTCGGGGACACCGCGTCGACGGCCACCAAGGGCGGCCTGCCGACGGAGTCCCTGGCCCAGGGCGGTCTTCCGGGCGCGGAGACGCTGCCGGTGAAGGACCTGCCCGTCGGCTGAGGCGGCTGCGAATCGACCGGTGACGTGAAGGGGTCCGGGGAGCTTCCCCGGACCCCTTCACCGTGCCGTGTGCGGTGTGCGCCGCCGCGTCCGCGCGGGAGCGGCGGTACGACGCCGGGTCACGCCAGGCGGTCCACCGCGGCCCGCACCCGCTCGTCCGTCGCCGTCAGCGCCACCCGTACGAACGTGTCGCCCGCGGGGCCGTAGAAGTCGCCCGGCGCCACGAGGATGCCGAGGTCGGCCAGGTGGGCGACCGTGGCCCAGCAGGACTCGCCCCGGGTGGCCCACAGGTAGAGGCTGGCCTCGCTGTGCTCGATGCGGAAGCCGTGGCCGAGGAGGGCGTCACGCAGGAGGGCGCGGCGGGAGGTGTAGCGCTCGCGCTGGACGCGGACGTGCTCGTCGTCGCCGAGGGCCGCCACCACCGCCGCCTGGGTGGGCGCCGACGTCATCATGCCGCCATGCTTGCGGATCTCCAGCAGGGGGCCGAGGACGGCCGGGTCGCCCGCCAGGAAGGCCGCGCGGTAGCCGGCCAGGTTCGACCGCTTGGACAGGGAGTGGACCGCGACGACGCCCTCGTACGAGCCGCCGTTGACGTCCGGGTGGAGGACCGAGACCGGGTCGGCCTCCCAGCCCAGCTCCAGGTAGCACTCGTCGGAGACGACCAGGACGCCGTGGTCACGGGCCCAGGACACGATCCGGGTCAGCTCGTCCTTCGGCAGGACCTTGCCCGTGGGGTTGGACGGCGAGTTCAGCCAGAGCAGCCTCAGACCGGCCGGGTCGAGCTCCGTCGGGTCGTCGTAGACCTCGTACTCCGCGCGGGCGAGACGGGCGCCCACCTCGTACGTGGGGTAGGCCAGACGCGGGTACGCGACCCGGTCGCCGGGGCCGAGGCCCAGCTGGGTGGGGAGCCAGGCGACCAGTTCCTTGGAGCCGACGATCGGCAGGACGTGGCGGTGGGTGACCTCGCGGGCGCCCAGCCGGCGCTCCAGCCAGCCGGTGATCGCGTCGCGCAGGGCCGGGGTGCCCCAGACCGTCGGGTAGCCCGGGGAGTCCGCCGCGTCGATCAGTGCTTTCTGGATCAGCTCGGGGACCGGGTCGACCGGGGTGCCGACGGAGAGGTCGACGATGCCGTCCGGATGGGCGGCGGCCGTCTTCTTGTACGGCTCCAGCTTGTCCCAGGGGAAGACCGGAAGGCGGTCGGATACTGCGGACACGGTTACTGGCTCACTTTCCTCGGTGCGACCCGCACGGGACGGTCACGGCAAACGCCTCGGCCCCGTACGGCGATCGCGGACGATCGGGCCGTACGGGACCGAGGCGGCACGGTGTGCGGGCCGCTCGCGTATTACTCGGCCTGCGGCGGCAGCGCGGCGACGAAGGGGTGGTCGCGTTCGATCAGACCCAGCTTGCTGGCGCCGCCGGGCGAACCGAGCTCGTCGAAGAACTCGACGTTCGCCTTGTAGTAGTCCTTCCACTCGTCCGGGACGTCGTCCTCGTAGAAGATCGCCTCGACCGGGCAGACCGGCTCACAGGCACCACAGTCGACGCATTCGTCCGGGTGGATGTACAAGGACCGGGAGCCCTCGTAGATGCAGTCGACCGGGCACTCCTCGATGCACGCCTTGTCCTTGACGTCGACACAAGGCTGCGCGATGACGTAGGTCACGCTGTCGTTCCTCCTCGATAGGGCGCTGGCGGGCCTCCCACAGGCTCCGCCGCCTGGCGCGCGGGAGCGCGGCGTCGTCGATGCCCGCCCCTAGTATCTCCGTTCTTGGGCATGATCCGAACAGGAGGGGTGGACCGACCTGTGGAATTCTCGGCCGCCGGACGCCTCGAGGTCCGCATTACCGCCGCTGACGTGGGGAAACGCGTCTCTGTGCGGCGTTTGAGCGAGCCCGGTGTGACGGAGGGGAAATTCACTGACACGCTGGGTGTTCTCACATCATGGGACGCCGGTGTGCTGGTGATCACACGAAAGAGCGGGGAGAGTGTCCGTATTGACGAGACCTCTCTGGTCGCCGGGAAGGTCGTGCCGGCCGCTCCGGCGCGGCGCCGGGGGCCGGCCGCCTCGTACGAGGAGCTCGCCCGGGTCTCCTCCCGGGCCTGGCGGCCGGTGGAGAGCGAGCGGCTCGGGCAGTGGGAGCTGCGGGCCGCCTCCGGGTTCACCCGCCGCGCCAACTCGGTGCTGCCGCTCGGCGACCCGGGCCTGCCGCTCGACGCGGCGCTGGACGCCGTGCGCCGCTGGTACGGCGAGCGGGGCCTGCCCGCCTATGTGCAGACCGCGACCGGCGCCGAGGGAACCCAGGAACTGCTGGGCGCGGAGCTGGAGCGGCGCGGCTGGGTGCGGGAGGTGACCGCCGAGCTGTGGACCGGGGCCCTGGCGCCGGTCGCCGACCGGGTGGCGGCCGAGGACGTGGCGGGCGTGGCGCTCGCCCGGGAGGCCGACGAGGCGTGGCTCGCCCGGTATCAGCGCAAGGGGGTGAGCGAGGTGGCCCTGAAGGTGCTGGGGTCCGGACCGTCGGTGTGGTTCGCCTCCGTGCCGGGCGACGAGGGGGCGGCGCCGGCCGCCGTCGGACGGTGTGTCGTGGACGGGCGGTGGGCCGGCTTCGCCGCCGTCGAGGTGGACCCGGAGCAGCGCCGACGGGGGCTGGCCACCGTGGTGATGGCCGCGCTGGCCGGGCGGGCGCTCCAGGAGGGGGCCTCGGCCGCCTGGCTCCAGGTGGAGACCGACAACGTGGGGGCGCGCGCCTTGTACGAGGCGCTGGGCTTCGCGCCGCACCACGCGTACCACCACTACCGGGAGCCGGGGGCTGGTGCGCCGTGAACGCGTGGGAGCCCGGGGATGCGCGGCGTCGGTTCGGCGAGGAGGCGCGGGCCGAGCGGCCCGACCTGTCCGTGCTGTGCCTGCTGATGGGGGCGGAGGCGGACCCCGCGCTGGACGAGGCCGGTCTGGACGCCGCGCAGGTCGAGCTGGACGCGCTGGCCGGGCAGGTGCCGTTCCGGCCGGGCGGTCCGCGGGCGTGGGCGGAGGCGCTGCGGGAGCTGCTGGGTGAGCGGTACGGGTTCCGCGGCTCCCCCGCGGACTACGGGCGGCTGGAGTCCTCGCTGCTGCACGAGGTGCTGCGGCGCCGGCGCGGGCTGCCGATCCTGCTGTCGGTGGTGTGGCTGGAGGTGGCGCGCAGGGCGGGGGCACCGGTGTACGGGGTGGCCCTGCCCGGGCACTTCGCGGTGGGGTTCGGGCCGCCCGGCGACCTGGAGCGGCAGGTGCTCGTCGATCCCTTCGACGGGGGCCGGGTGCTCACGGCCGGTGACGCGGACCGGCTGGTGAGCGGGGCGACGGGGGCCCGGCTGGAGCCGTCGATGCTGACGCCGGCCGAGCCGCTGGAGGTGGTGATGCGCATCCTGAACAACATCCGGTCGTGGGCGGCGGCCCGGCCCGAGCGGTCCGACGTGGCCCTGTGGGCGGTGGAGCTGTCGCTGCTGGTGCCGTCCCATCCGGCGCGGCTGCGCTACGAGCGGGGGCAGGTGCTGGTGCGGCGCGGGGACTTCCTCGGCGGGGCGGCGGAGCTGGAGGAGTACGCGGGGCTGGTGGAGGTGGTGGACGAGGCCGCCGCCGCGCGCGTACGGCAGGAGGCCCAGGCCGCGCGGGCCCTGATGAACTGACCCGGCGCCGCCTGATCCGCTCGTCCCGGGCCGGGACGAGCGAGGGGCACTCGGCGGTGGTGCCGGGTGCCCCTCGCGGATGGGGTGTGTCAGCTCGGGTCGGTCTCGATGACCCCGACCCGGTCGGTGGTGCTCTTCAGGGCCAGGCGCAGGGCTCCGATGACGTCCTGGACGGTGACGTCGGTCTTCTGGCCGGTGGCGCGGGTGATCTTGACGCCGTCGAAGGTCCCGCCGTACAGCTCCTTCAGGGCCGCCTCGTCGTAGCTGTCGACGAGCTTGCCGTCGACGGCCTTGACCTTGAGGAACTTCCAGAGGGAGTTCTCGGGGCTGAAGGCGACGCTGTGCGCGGCATCGGTCTGGACCGTGACGGTGCCGGACATCGCCGGTTCGGCGAACTCCTTCATCATCCGGTCGACCTCGGCGTCGGTGACCGTCGGCTGCTTGGTGGTCGTCGGGACCTTCACCGATGTGGTGGTGCCGTTCTCCACCAGGGCCCGGTAGGCGGCCACGACGGCCGTCTCGGCCTGGGTCGCGTCGATGCCCTTGCCGGCCTTGCCGTAGACGGCGACGGCCTTGCCCGCCTTGAACGTGATCGAGCCGTCGGTGGCCGAGCCGGAGCCGCCCGCGGCGCTCTCCAGGGCGGCCTGGAGCTTCTCCTCGTCGACCGGCATGACCGGCTCGACCACACGCTGCTGCCCGAACAGCGAACCGATCACCGAGACGGGGTTGTAGTCGCTGTGGGCCGCCTCGTCGACCGTGGCCTGCATGTCGAACTGGAGGCCCGCCTGGTCCGGCTTCAGGGTGACGGTGCCGCCGTCCACGGACAGCTTCAGCGCCTGGTTCACCCGGGTGTCGAAGGCGCTGTCGAGCTTCTTGACGGCGTCGTCACGGGTGCCGCCGCCGATGTCCACGCCGAGCACGGTGGTGCCCTTGGGCACGTCGGAGTGGTTCATCAGCAGGCCGGCCCCGTAGACGCCGGCGGCGCCGACCACGACCAGGCCGCCGAGCAGGACCAGCTTGCTGCGGCCCTTCTTCTTTTTCTTCTTCGAGTCGGCGGCGGGCGTGCTCTGCCCGGCCGGCCCGGTCTGCTGCGGCGGGGTGTGCGGCAGCGGCCCGTCGGGGTGCGCGCCGGGCGCGAACGGCCCGCCGGGACCGGCGCCCTGGCCGCCCGGGGGCACGACCGGGATGCCACTGGTGACGGTCTGGCCGGAGACGTTGTCATGACGGCCGTAGCCGCCGCCCGGGCCCGGCTCGGGGGCCGGCTGCTGCGGGGTGAGGATCGCGGTGTCGTCGCTGAGACCGCCACCGGGGAAGAGCGGCCCGGTGCCGGGACCGCCCTGCACGCCCGGACCACCAGGACCGCCCGGACCCGCCTGGGCGCCGGGACCGCCGGGCGCGCCGGGGCCACCGGGTGCCTGGGGAGCGCGGGGGGCGCCCACCGTGCCGGTGGCGGCGCCGGGCGCCGTGCCGTTCATCGGCGGGACCATCGGGCCGTCGCCGGTGACCGGGCCGCCGGTCGGGCCGGCGGGACCCTTCGGGCCGCTCCTGCCACCGCGGCCGGCGCCGTCCGGGCCGCTGAAGTCCCTCGGCCCGCCGGGGGCGTCCGCGCCGGTGAAGCCGTTCGGCCCACCGGGCGTACCCGGCGCACCGGGGACACCCAGAGCACCGGTACCACCCGGGGCGCCGGGGACGCCGCCCTGGCCGTTCGCCGGGGCGTAGCCGTTCCGGCCGCCGCCGCCGTCGTCCGAGAAGTACGGCAGGTCGTCGCGGCGCGGCTCGGTGCCGCCGCCCTGCCCCGGACGCGTGCCGCCCGCCAGCGGGCCCGCGGCGAGCGCCTCGGTCACGTCGAAGGAGCCGGTGCCGCCGCCGTGCCCCGGAGCCACCGGACCGCCGGTGGCGCCACCGGGCAGCCCGGCGCCGTTCGCACCGCCGGAGCGGGGGGCGCCCTGCGTGCTCATCGGGCCGCCGGCGCCACCGGGCCGCCCGGAGCCCGGACGCGCGCCACCGGGGGCACCGCCACCGGGCGCGCCGGCCCCGGGTCCGGCCGGACGCGGGGCGCCGCCGCCCGCGGCGCCGTTGGCGCCCGCGGGGGAACCGCCCGCGGCCGCGGCCCCGTTGGCCGGGCCGCCGCCCTGACCGGCCTTGCCCGGCGCGGACTTGCGCGGCGCGAACCAGTCGCTGGTCTTCTCCCCGGTCGCCGGCGCCTGCGCGGCGGGCGGTTCGGCGGTGCTCGCGGCGGACGCGGAACTTCCGTTCCCGGCAGCCGCGGACGCCGCCGGGGCGCCCGCTTCCGCGGGGGAGCCCTGCGTCCGGGCGTCGGCACCGCCGTCGCCCGCGCCCTCGGCGTCCGCCACGGGCTTGCGCACGACGACCGGCGGAATGGGCCGCGACCCGGGGATGTTGATCCGGATCCGGGTCGTCAGCGTGGTCTCGGTCTTGCGTTCCTCCGGCTGCGCGGCCGAACGGCCCGCGTCCGCACCGCCGTCGGACACCACCGGTGTGCCGTAGGGCGGGGTGCCCGAGGGGTATGCGGCTCCGCCGCGCCCGTGGGGCCCGGAGGACGGACTGTCAGTTTCACGACTCAAGGCAGGTTCTCCAGGTTGGCTCCGCCGCCCGCCACGACCTCAGAGGCGGCCCGGCGGCGCGCACCACCATACTGGCCACTTCTGGCGCTTATCCCACGACCGCCGTCGAAACCCGCACCGGACCCGCACGGCCCCGGCACGGCGAAGCGGTACGTCACTTCTCAAGTCGGACGTCGTCGCCGACAGGTTGCCGCCCCGGAGCGAGGGTGGCGCAGATCACAGCCAGTGCCATACCGCCGAGCAGGAAGAGGTAGGAGCCGCCTCCCGCGCCGAACATGAAGTCGCCTTCGGGGCGGGCCGTGGTGAGCAGGACGACGGCGATCATCCAGCCCGCGGCGGGGGCGACGGCCCCGCCCCGGCCGCGGAGGGCGCGCGCCCCGCCGAGGAAGAGGCCGGCGGCGCCCGCGAGCGCGAGCAGCAGTCCGCCCGGGAACCAGCCGGACTGGACGAGCGCCCCGGCGGCGCCGGTGACCGCGCCGAGCAGCAGCAGGCCCAGGTAGGCGGCGGCCCGTCCGGCGGAGGGCGGACGCAGCGGCTGGGCGAGCGGGGAGCCGTGACCGGACATCAGGCCTCCTCCCCGACGCCGGCGAACAGGTCGGTCTCCCGGCCGGGGCCCGCCACCGGACCGCCGCGCACCAGTTGGTAGTACTCGGTGGTGAACAGGGGTTGCGCCAGCTCGTTGGAGAGCGCGAAGGAGCGCCCGTCGGGGGCGACCTCGATCTGGGTGGCGTGCGCGCGCATCGCGGCGGCCTTGGCGGCGGCGTGGGCGGTGCCGTCGATCTCGGTGGTGATCCGCTCGTCGTCGACGACGCCGGGGACGTCCCCGACCGTCGCGCTCTCGGTGAAGGGCAGGCCGGGCAGCTCGTCCCGGAGCCGGTCGAAGGCGGCCTCGACGACGGAGCGCGGGACGCGGTTCCAGTAGACCTTGGGGACGCTCCAGCCGGCGTCGGCGGCCCGCTCCACGGCGCGCATGGCGACGCGGTGGGCCTGGATGTGGTCGGGGTGGCCGTAGCCGCCGTCGTCGTCGTAGGCGACGAGCACCTGGGGGCGCAGCTCCAGGATCACCTCGGCGAGCAGGGCGGCGGCACCGTCGACGTCGGCCTGCCAGAAGCAGCCGGGGTCGTCGTTGTCGGGGATGCCCATCATCCCGGAGTCGGCGAAGCGGCCGGCGCCGCCGAGCAGCCGGACGTCGTGCACGCCGAGCTCCGCCGTGGCGGCCCGCAGCTCGCGCAGGCGGTGCTCGCCGAGGGCGGCGCCCGTGAGGTGCCGCAGCTCCGGCGGGATGACCTCGCCGCGTTCACCGAGGGTGCAGGTGACCAGGGCCACGTGCGCTCCGTCGGCCGCGTACCCGGCCATGGTCGCGCCGTTGTTGATCGACTCGTCGTCCGGGTGCGCGTGCACCAGCAGCAGACGTCGAGCGGGCAGTTCCGTCATGCGCCCAACCCTACGAGGCGGACGCCTGTCCCCGGCCGCCCACCCGGCCGGCTGCCGCCGCGCCGCCGCGTACGGGGGCGATGGCGAGCGCGAGGCGTTCGCGCCAGTCGATGGCGTCGTTCACGACTGCCTGGGGGAGCCGCCGCGCCCCGCCGGAGCGGGGACGACGGCTCCCGGGAAGATCAGGCGGCGCCGTCCGGCTCCCTGAAGACGTCCTCGGCGGACGAGACATTGATGGCGCGCTTCAGCCAGCGGCGCAGGAGGTCGGGGTCGTCGCAGCCGGTGATGCGCGCACGGGTCTCTTCGGAGACGTCGAGGCCCCGTTCCTCCAGGACCAGCAGGATGTCCTCCGCATGCCCCTGGGCCCGCCCCTGGGCACGCCCCTGGGCACGCCCCTCGTCACGGAACTCCTCGAAGATGTACGACTTGTAAGGGGAGAGGTCCACAGCCACCAGGTTCCTCCAGAGTTCTGCGGCCCGACGGTTGCCACCGAGGCCTTGAGCGGTGAATTCGATGATCGTGACGACGACCGCCTCGGGTGCGTCGTGCAGAGCGGTGGACAGGGTCTTCAGTATCCCATCCACGGCCGGTTCCTTCGCGTGAGTGATGGCGGACAGCACCGCCAGCGCCAGGTCTGCGCGGGCCTCCTCCGGATCGGTGATCACGGGCATGTTGTGCGGCCCGACCACGAGCGGGCGCAGGGTGAGAGACGGCCAGTCCGGGGGTCCGAGGACCATCGGACGCGCGGCCCACTCGGCCGTGCTCCGGTCCTGGCAGACGACCAGCAGCAAGGGCGGGATCTTGTACTTCGCGTAAAGGAAGGACAGGTAGTAGGCCCAGCTCGCGGGCTTGTCCGGATCTTTCCCGCTCTGCGCTTCGACAGCGAGCAGGAACGAGTCCTCGCCGTCGTAGTCGAAACGCAGCAGCGTGTCGACACGGCGCTCGACGGGTCGCACCTCGGTGAGATCCGTCGGCAGCACCGTGACGGACGCGGGCTGGATGAAGGGGAGGTCGAGCACCTTGGAGACACCGGTGAACAGGCCGGGGTACTCCTGGAAGATGCGGTGCATCGCCTCGTGGGACGAGTTGACCATGCGGTTCCTTTGCTTGTTCGGTGTTCAGACGGCCGCTGCCGACCGCGCTCGGCAGTCGCGGCAGAGGCCTGGTTCGGGCCCGCGGAAGCCTCGGTCGCAGCCCTCGCAGTTCCGCAGGGGGTGCCGGACGGCCGGCGGCGGGGCGACGGAGGCGCCGGGCAGGGGCAGGGGCGGCATCAGGGCCGTGAGGCGGTGGGCCAGGAAGGCGGCGGGGCGGCGGAGGCCCTCGGGCGGCAGGTCGGCGGAGAGGGCCTGGCGTACGGCGGTGGGGCTGACGTCCCGCTCCAGCCAGGCGGCGACGCCGGGGGCCAGGTGGGCCGTGTCGCAGGCGGAGAGGAGGAGGCGGGAGTCGTGGCGGCGGAGACCGGCAAGGAGGTCGGTCGCCGCTTCGAGGAGCTTGGGGTAGGGGTGCGAGGGGCGTGGGACGGCGGGGAGTGCCTTGCGGGGCACGGACGGCCTCGGCCCGGCGGGGACCGTCCTCGGGGTGTGCTCGGTGGCGACCGCAGCGGCACGGCGGTGATGGCCGGGCTGGTTGCAGGAGACCGTACGGGTGACGATGCGGCCGTCGGGGATGCGCTCGCGCTCGCGACGGAGGTAGCCGTGGGCCTCCAGCTCGCGCAGGGCGGCGGCGATACGGGTCGCGCCCTCGGGGAAGCGCGCGACGAGGGACTTGATGTCGACGCGGGCGCCCTTGGGCAGTGACTGGATGTACACGGCCAGCCCGATGGCCAGGAGGGACAGCTCCCTGTGCTGGGCGAGATGGTTGCCGATCACCGTGAAGCGGGTGGTGTGGCGGGCGTTGTCGTGGACGAGACCGCCGAAGTTCCGCCGTTTCGGGGGTTTGTCGGCGGTAGGACGGGACTGGGCGTGTGGGCGCACGCTAGGGTTCTGCGCATCCATCAGGAAGGCCTTTTCTTCCTCGGTGGTCAGGCCCTCGCCTTGGGATTGCAGCCCGGCGAGGGCCGTCTCATGTCTGCGGTGTGGTGTTGCGTTGCGCTGAGAGTAGGGCAGGCAACACCCCGCAAATCCAGCCCAATCGGCGATATTCACTCGCGCGAGTGAGAGCCCGCCGACGGGCGGGAGGGGTGGGGCTTGGTGGGGTGATTTCTCCATCGTGATCCTTGGGAAAGACCGCCCGTGGCACCGGAACGCGAGAGCGCGGGTTCCGGCGGGATCGCAGATGCAGAGGGGGCGGTTCCCCGGATCGCGTCACCCGAAGCGGCCGCACCCCCTTACCGTGACGAGTGACGACTCCGTTGCGCACGGTGACCGTCCGGAGGTTGTCCGGTCGTGTCGAGGCCGTCGAGGGCCGCCGTGCGGGTAGGGGCGTCGCGCCACGTTCGGACGACGGAGGGGTGCGGGATGCAGCAGGTGGACGGCCGGGTCTTGGACCGGCCCACGGCCGAGGCGGACGAGCCGGGCTGGGAGGTGGAGCCCGACGACGAGTGGGGCATCGCGGTCGTCGCCACGGTGGGGCGGCAGATCAGGCTGCGGCGTGAGGCCGTGGGGATGCGCGCCGGCCAGTTCGCGGAGGCCCTCGGGTACGGCGAGGACCTGATCTACAAGATCGAGGGCGGGAAGCGGATTCCCCGGCCGGAGTTCCTGGACCGGGCGGACGAGCTGCTGGGGGCGGGTGGACTGCTGGCGGCGATGAAGGAGGACGTGGAGAAGGTCCGGTACCCCAGGAAGCTCCGGCAGCTGGCGGAGATGGAGGCAAAGGCCGCGGAGCTGCTCTCGTACGGCAACCACAATCTGCACGGTCTGCTACAGACGGAAGAGTACGCACGGGCGCTGCTGAAGACGCGGCGGCCGGTGACCCCCGAAGACCAACTGGAGCAGGCTGTGGCGGCGCGCATGGCCAGGAAGGCGATCTACGAGCGCTCACCAGCCCCTGAACTCAGCTTCATCCTGGAAGAGACGACGCTGAGGCGCCCGGTCGGAGGCAAGATGGTGTGGCGCCGGCAGCTCGAACACCTGCTGGAGGTCTCGCTGTTGCGGAACGTCGAAATTCAGGTGATGCCGACAGACCGCTGGGACCACCCTGGGACGGGAGGGCGGATCCAGGTGCTGAAGTTCTTGGACGGCACGGCAGTTGGGCGCATGGACGACGAGTTCAACGGCCGTCCCGTCCACGACCCGAAGCAGCTCCGGATCCTCGAACTGCGCTATGGCATCATCCGGGCCGAGGCTCTGACCACACGGGAGTCACTGGCCTTCGTCGAGCAACTGGTGGGAGAGACATGATCCGCAAGGACTCTGCCGAAGACGCGTTCACGTTGGCGTGGTTCAAGAGCAGCTACAGCGACAGCAGCAACCCGAACGACTGCGTCGAGATCGCCACCACCCCCGGCACCGTCCACGTCCGCGACTCCAAGCACACCGAAGGACCACGCCTCCGGCTCTCGCCGGGGGCCTGGGCCGCCTTCGTGCCGTACGCGTCCGAGGGCTGACGGTCCGCTCACCCCGGACCGAGGGGAGAACGCCCGAAGCCGGGTGGCTTACGGACCCCGATCCGGGGAAGGCGCGGAATCAGGACGACCGGAGCCGGGCTCCGGTCGACCGCTCACCGGAGCCACGGGCCGACGCGCGTCAGAACTTGATACTGCCGATCATGCTTGCCACGCTCGTCGTCAGATCACTGATCGTCCCCGCCATGGTGGAGGAGGCGAGGTAGAAGCCGAGCAGCATGCAGACGACCGCGTGACCGCCCTTCAGCCCTGACTTCTTGATCAGCAAGAAGACGATGATCGCCAGCAGCACCACCGCCGAAATCGAGAGTGCCACGGCGGCTCACCTCCAAGAACCCGGGAACGTGGGGGAAAGTACAGAGCGGGGAACGCGTAAAACCGTACAACTGCCAGCAGGTTCATACCCACACAGCGCTAGTGATCATAACTATGAGTGCGTGCGCATCGAGTGGCGCACAGCCGCACAAGGGGGCGCATGGCCAATATGGTCGGGGTATGACGACCGAGTCGGACTCCTTCCCCCGGCGGCTCGCCCGCACCCAGCGTTTCACGCTCGGCGCGCCGCGTTCGTTCACGGTGGCCCCCGACGGCTCCCGTGTCGTGTTCCTCCGCTCGTCCTCCGGCACGGACCGGGCGAACGCGCTGTGGATGCTCGATCCGGCGGACGGCCGGGAGCGCGTGGCGGCGGACCCGCGCGCCCTCCTGGGCGGCGCCCCGGAGGACCTCCCGCCCGAGGAGCGGGCACGCCGCGAGCGCAGCCGCGAGGGCGGCGCCGGCATCGTCGGCTACGCCACCGACGAGACCGTCGAGTTGGCGTCTTTTGCCTTGTCAGGGCGGCTTTTCACGGCGGAGCTGCGGGCCGGTACGGCGCGCGAACTCCCTGTCGCGGGGCCGGTGGTCGACCCCCGCCCCTCCCCCGACGGACGGCTGGTCGCGTACGTCGCCCGGGGTGCGCTGCGGGTGGTGGGAGCCGAGGGGGAGGGCGACCGGGTGGTCGCCGCACCGGAGTCGGAGCCGGTTTCCTATGGATTGGCCGAGTTCATCGCGGCGGAGGAGATGGGGCGTTCGCGGGGGTTCTGGTGGTCCCCGCAGTCCGACCGGCTGCTCGTGGCGCGGGTGGACGACACGCCGGTGGAACGGTGGTGGATTTCCGATCCGGCCCATCCGAAACGTGACCCAAAACACGTGCCGTATCCAGCTGCCGGGACGGCCAACGCGGAGGTCCGGCTGTTCCTGTTCGGCCTCGACGGGGCGCGCACGGAGGTCGTCTGGGACCGTGCGCGCTACCCCTATCTGGCGCGAGTGCACTGGTCAGCGGGGGGTGCGCCACTGCTGCTCGTACAGGCTCGCGACCAGCGAACTCAGGTGTACCTGGCGGTGGACGCCGACTCCGGGACGACCCGGATGGTGCACGCCGACGAAGATCGAGAATGGCTTGATCTTTTCCCTGGAGTGCCGTGCTGGAGCCCGTCGGGACAACTTGTCCGAATCACCGACGAGGGCGGTGCGCGGGTCCTCGCGGTCGGCGAACGGCCGCTGACCGGAGAACAGTTGCACGTGCGGGCGGTGCTGGACGTGACGGCCGACGACGTACTGGTCTCGGCGTCGGCCGGGGAGGACGCGTCGCCGCGGGAGACCGGCGAGGTGCACGTCTACCGCGTCAGCGAACTCGGCGTCGAGCGCCTCTCGCAGGAGCCGGGGGTGCACTCGGCGGTGCGCTCGGGGGGCGTGACCGTGATGGTATCGGCGGTGCCCGACCGGCCGGGGAGCCGGGCCCTGGTCCAGCGGGACGGGAAGACCGTGGCGACTGTCCGGTCGTATGCGGAAGATCCCGGTCTGTCCCCCCGCGTGCGCTTCACCGAGGGGGGCGCACGAAGAATCCCGTGCGCCGTGCTTATGCCTACGGACTACCCCGGTGACACCTCACTGCCGGTGCTCCTCGACCCCTACGGCGGGCCGCACGGGCCGCGGGTGCTCGCCGCGCACAACACGCACCTGACCTCCCAGTGGTTCGCCGACCAGGGCTTCGCGGTGGTCGTCGCGGACGGCCGGGGCACGCCCGGCCGCTCCCCCGGCTGGGAGAAGGCGATCCACCAGGACTTCACGGTCGCCCTCGACGACCAGATCGAGGCGCTCCAGGACCTGGCCCGGAGCCACCCCCTGGACCTGTCCCGGGTGGCGATCCGCGGCTGGTCCTTCGGCGGCTACCTGGCGGCCCTGGCGGTGCTGCGCCGCCCGGACGTCTTCCACGCGGCCGTCGCGGGCGCCCCGGTGACCGACTGGCGGCTCTACGACACCCACTACACCGAGCGGTACCTCGGCGACCCGGCCGCGGCCGCCGGGACGTACGCGCACAACTCGCTCGTCACCGACGAGGGGCTCTCCGCGCCGGCCGGCCCGCACCGCCCGCTGATGATCGTGCACGGCCTCGCCGACGACAACGTGGTCGTCGCCCACGCCCTGCGCCTGTCCTCCGCCCTGCTGGCCGCCGGCCGCCCGCACGAGGTGCTGCCGCTGTCCGGGGTCACGCACATCACCCCGCAGGAACAGGTCGCGGAGAACCTGCTGCTGCTCCAGGTGGACTTCCTCAAGCGGTCCCTGGGCCTCACGGGCGGCACCGCCGGACGCCCCGGCGGCTGAGACACGGCAACGGGCCGGGAGACATGGTGCTCCCGGCCCGTTCACGGCACCCGCACGGCCGTACGCTGTTCAGCCTGACGCGTCCGTATATCGGAACCGGGTCGGCCAAGTTGCCTGCGTGTTAACGCGATTACTGCACAAATGTGCTGCTATGCGTCTCCCTGGGCACGATCTTCGCGCGACCGCTCCGGTGGAACGACCTTCTTCTCCTCCGCGAAGTGGCAGGCCGAGTCGTGGGCCGCGGGACCGCCCCCGGCGCGGAACCACGCCGGGACCGCGAGCGCCGGCACCTCCACCGCGCACCGCTCCCGCGCCTTCCAGCAGCGGGTGCGGAAGCGGCAGCCGGAGGGGATGTTCGTCGGGGACGGCACATCACCCGAGAGGATGATGCGCTCCCGGCGCTCCCGCGCGCCGGGGTCGGGCACCGGCACCGCCGACAGCAGGGCCTGGGTGTACGGGTGGGTGGGGTGGTCGTAGATCGCGGTGTCGCTGCCGGTCTCCACGATCCGCCCGAGGTACATCACCGCGACCCGGTCCGAGATGTGCCGCACGACGGACAGGTCGTGCGCGATGAAGAGGTACGACAGCTCGAACTCGCTCTGGAGCCGGTCGAGGAGGTTGACCACCTGGGCCTGGACCGACACGTCCAGCGCGGAGACCGGCTCGTCGGCGACGATGACCTCGGGCCGCAGGGCGAGCCCGCGCGCGATGCCGATGCGCTGGCGCTGGCCGCCGGAGAACTGGTGCGGATAGCGGTTGACGTACTCGGGGTTGAGACCCACGACGTCCAGCAGTTCCCGCACCCGCCTCCGCCGGTCGCCCTTGGGGGCCGCCTCGGGGTGGATCTCGTACGGCTCCCCGATGATGTCCCCGACCGTCATCCGCGGGTTGAGGGAGGTGTAGGGGTCCTGGAAGACCATCTGGATGTTGCGGCGGACGGCCTTGAGGGCCCGGCCCGACAGCCGGGTGATGTCCTCGCCCCGGTACCGGATGCGGCCCGCCGTCGGCCGCTCCAGGTGGACCAGCATCTTGGCGACCGTGGACTTGCCGCAGCCCGACTCCCCCACGATGCCCAGGGTCTCGCCCCGGCCGAGCGCGAAGTCGACGCCGTCGACCGCCTTCACGGCGCCGACCTGCTTCTTGAAGAGGACGCCCCGGGTGAGCGGGTAGTGCTTGACGAGCCCGCTCACCTCCAGGACCGGTTCAGCCGTCGGCACCATGCAGGCACTCCCTCCAGAAGTGGCAGGCGCTGCCCCGGTCCTCGTCCACCGCGTACAGCGGCGGCACGTCGGTCCGGCACACGTCCCGGGCCATCGGGCAGCGCGGGTGGAAGGGGCAGCCGGGCGGGATGTCCATGAGGTTCGGCGGCAGGCCCTTGATCGCGTAGAGCTCCCGGCCCTTCCGGTCCAGGCGCGGGACGGAGTCCAGCAGCCCCCGGGTGTACGGGTGGGCCGGCGCCTTGTAGAGGCCGTGCACCGGGGCCGACTCCACGATCCGGCCCGCGTACATCACGGCGATGCGGTCGGCGACGTCGGCGACCACGCCCAGGTCGTGGGTGATGAGGATCAGGCCCATGCGGTACTCGCGCCGCAACTCGGCGAGCAGGTCCATGACCTGGGCCTGCACGGTGACGTCGAGGGCGGTGGTCGGCTCGTCGGCGATGATGAGCGCCGGTTCCAGGGCCAGCGCCATCGCGATCATGATGCGCTGGCGCATGCCGCCGGAGAACTGGTGCGGGTAGTCCCTGACCCGCTCCCTCGCCGCCGGGATGCGCACCCGGTCCATCAGCTCGACGGCGCGGGCCCGCGCGTCCTTGCGCGACAGGCCCCGGTGGACGACGAACATCTCGCCGAGCTGGTCGCCCACCGTGAGCACGGGGTTGAGGGACGACAGCGCGTCCTGGAAGATCATCGCCAGTTGGGCGCCGCGGACCGCGCGGCGCTCCTCCTCCTTCAGCTTCAGCAGGTCCCGGCCCCGGAAGAGGATCTCGCCGCCGGTGATCCGCCCGGGCGGGGTGTCGAGGATGCCCATGACCGCCTGGGCGGTGACGGACTTGCCGGAGCCGGACTCACCGAGCACGGCGAGGGTCTCGCCCGCGTCGACACCGTAGGAGACGCCGTTGACGGCCTTCGCGACGCCGTCGCGGGTGCGGAACTCGATGTGCAGGTCGCGTACGTCGAGCAGCATGACGCCGTCACCTCAGCTTCGGGTCGAGGGCGTCGCGCACCGCGTCGCCCAGCATGATGAACGCGAGGACGGTGACCGCCAGCGCGCCGGAGGGCCACAGCAGGGCGTGCGGGGCGTTGCGGATGTAGGGGGAGGCGGCGGAGATGTCGATGCCCCAGGAGACGGTCGGCGGCTTCAGGCCGACGCCGAGGTAGGACAGGGTCGCCTCCAGCGCGATGTACGTGCCGAGCGCGATGGTCGCCACGACGATCACCGGGGCGACGGCGTTGGGCGCGATGTGCCGCAGCAGCGTCCGGGCGGGGGAGGCGCCCAGGGCGCGGGCGGCCTGGACGTAGTCGTGCTGCCGGGCGGTGATGACCGAGCCGCGGGCGATCCGGGAGATCTGCGGCCAGCCGAGCAGCACCATGAACCCGATGACCGGCCAGACCGTGTCGCCGGTCACCACGGACAGCAGGACCAGACCGCCGAGGACGACCGGGATCGCGAAGAAGATGTCGGTGATCCGGGACAGGACCGCGTCCCCCGCCCCGCCGAAGAACCCGGCGAGCCCGCCGAGCACGCTGCCGAGGACGGCGACGCCCAGCGTGGCCAGGACACCGACCGTGACGGACGTACGGGCGCCGTAGACGGTCCTGGTGTAGACGTTGCAGCCCTGTCCGTCGTAGCCGAAGGGAGCGCCCGGCTGGGAGCCCTCCTGGGCCTTGGCGAGGTCGCACGACAGGGGGGAGCCGGAGGCGATCGCCGAGGGCCACAGGGAGACGAACACCAGGAAGAGGATGACCAGGGAGGAGAGGAGGAAGACCGGGTTGCGGCGCAGGTCCCGCCAGGCATCGGACCACAGGGAGCGCGGCTTGGCGCCGGGGCCGGCGTCGTCCGGGCCCCGCGGCGCCGCCTCCAGCGACGCGCCCTCGCTCGTCGCGAGGTCCATCGTGCCGCCCATGCCGGTCCCGGCGACGGCGCCCCCGGGCGCGTACGGCTGCTCCGGCACCGCGTACGGCTGCTCGGACATCGCGTACGGCTGCTCAGACATAGCGGATCCTCGGGTCGAGTACGGCGTACAGGAGGTCGACCAGCAGGTTGGCCACCAGGAAGACCAGCACCAGGACGGTCACGAAGCCGACCACGGTCTGGGTGCTCTGGCGGAGGATGCCCTGGTAGAGCTGGAAGCCGACGCCGTGGATGTTGAAGATGCGCTCGGTGACGATGGCGCCGCCCATCAGGGCGCCGATGTCGGTGCCGATGAAGGTGACCACGGGGATCAGGGAGTTGCGCAGCAGGTGCCGGGTGACGACCCGGTGCCGGGGCAGTCCCTTGGCGACGGCGGTGCGGACGTAGTCGGAGCGCCGGTTCTCCGCGATGGAGGTGCGGGTCAGACGGGTGACGTAGGCCAGGGAGACCGAGGCCAGCACCAGGCCCGGGACGATCAGCTCGTCGAAGGTCGCCGCCGGGGACACCGACGGTGCGATCCACCCCCACTCCACGCCGAGCAGCAGTTGCAGCAGCAGACCGGTGACGAAGGTGGGGACGGAGATGACGACGAGGGTGCCGAGGAGGACGCCGGTGTCCACGGGCCTGCCCCGGCGCAGGCCCGTGACGACGCCCAGGGTGATGCCGACGACGATCTCGAAGAGGATCGCGACGATCGTCAGCCGGACGGTGACCGGGAACGCCGTCGCCATCAGCTCGGTGACCGGCTGGCCGTTGAACGCCGTGCCGAAGTCGCCGGTGAAGACGTTCCCCATGTAGGTCAGGTACTGCCGCCACACCGGCTGGTCGAGGCCGAACTCCTTCCTGAGCTGGGCGGCGGTGGCCGGGTCGCACTCGCGGTCGCCGCAGAGTCCCGCGATGGGGTCGCCCATCACGTGCACCATCAGGAAGATCAGCAGGGTGGCGCCGACGAACACCGGGACCATCTGGAGCAGGCGCCGGATCACATACCGCCCCATGGCGGGTCAGCTGACCTTGATCTCGTCGTAGACGGGGACGGAGAACGGGTTGAGCCGTACGCCGGACAGCCGCTGCGAGTAGCCGGCGCTGCCGTTCTGGTACCAGAGCGGGATGGCGGCCATGCTGTCCCGGACGACCTCCTCGGCCTGCTGGAACTTCGCCACGGCCGCGGCGGTGTCGGTCTCGGCGTTGGCCTCGTCGACGAGCCGGTCGAACTGCTCGTCGGACCACTTGCCGTCGTTGGAGGAGGCGTTGGTGTAGTAGAGCGGCTGGAGGAAGTTCTGGATGAGGGGGTAGTCCATCTGCCAGCCGGCCCGGAAGGGGCCCGCCAGCTTCTTCTCGGTGATCTGGCCGCGGTAGTCGGCGAAGGTGCCGACCGGGTTGGCGACGCAGGCCCGGTCGTTGTCCAGGGCGTTGTTGATGGAGTTGCAGACCGCGTCGACCCACTGCTTGTGGGAGCCGCTGTCCGCGTTGTACGTGATCTTCACCTGGCCGCCGGGGAGGCCGCCGCCCTCCTCGATGAGCTTCTTGGCCGCCTCGGGGTCGTAGGCGCAGGCGTCCCCGCACAGGCCCTTCTTGTAGCCGCCGTCCTCGCCGAGCACCGGGGAGGTCCAGTCGGTGGCGGGGGTGCGGGTGTTCTGGAAGATCGTCCGGGTGATCTGCTCGCGGTCGATCGCCCGGGACAGGCCGGTGCGGACCTTGGCGGAGCCGGTCTTGTTCCAGTCGGGGTCGTAGTAGGGGAAGGCGAGCGTCTGGATGATGCCGGCGGGGGTGTTGAGGTAGCGGTCGCCCAGGTCGTTCCTCACGTTCTTGAGCTGGGCGGCGGGCACGTCGTCGACGAGGTCGAGGTTGCCGGCCATCAGGTCGGTGTAGGCGGTGTTGTTGTCGGTGTACACCTTCAGGGTCACCCCGCCGTTGCGCGCCTTGTCCGGCCCCGGGTACCCCTCCCAGGTGCGCAGTTCCATCTGGGAGCCCTTGGTGTAGGACTGGATCGCGTACGGGCCGTTGCCGACGGGCTTGGCCAGCCAGGCCTCGTGGTCGGTGAAGAAGGCCCGCGGCAGCGGCGCGAAGGCGGGGTAGCCGAGGGTGTCGGGGAAGGTCGAGAACTTCTGCGTCAGCCGGACCGTGAACGTACGGTCGTCGACGACCTGGAGACCGGAGAGGGTGTCGGCGCTCTGCTTGCCGCCGTCGTTGGGGTGGATCCGGTCGTAGCCCTCGACGTACTCGAAGAAGTACGCGTTCCGCTGCTTGTTCCTCAGGCTCGCGCCGTAGTTCCAGGCGTCCACGAAGGACCGCGCGGTCACCTTCTCCCCGTTGCTGAACGTCCAGCCGTCCTTGACGGTGATCGTGAAGTTCCGCGAGTCGGAGGTCTCGATCTTCTCGGCGAGCATGTCCTCGGCCTCGCCGGTCTGGGGGTCGTACCGCTTCAGGTTGCGGAAGATCATGTCGAGGACCTTGCCGCCCTGCACCTCGTTGGTGTTGGCGGGCTCCAGCGGGTTCTGCGGGTCCCCCCAGGAGGAGCTGAGCACCGCGGCGGTGTCGCCGCCGCTGTCCGCCCCGCCTCCGCAGCCCGCCGCCGCGAGGGCTGCCGCCGCCGCGCCCGCGGCCCATCTGGCGTGCGTCGCTCCGCGCATGGAGTGCCTCCTCGTCCGCCGATCCCTTGCTGGGTCAGCTTCCGAGGAGGTGCCGCGCGGCGCACGTTCGTCCGGTCCGTATGGGTACGGGGTTGCTCCACAGGAGCGTACGGAGGAACGCCCGGCACACAGCGGGACCGGGGGCGGGAGCGCTCGCTCCCGCCCCCGGTCCCGGGTGGTTCGGCGTGGCCGGTGCCCCGAACGGAGGGGTCCGCCGGGTCAGCTCTTGTCGACGTCCGCGGTGCCGTGCTCCTCCAGGGCCTTCAGGCCCGGGTCCATCACCACGTCCTCGGTGCGCGCCGTGGTGCTGGGCGCCTCGGGGAAGTGGCAGGCCGTCAGGTGGCCCTGCTTGTTCCCGTCGAGGCGGACCAGCGGGGGCTCCTCGGTCGCGCACTTGTCCTGCGCCTTCCAGCAGCGGGTGCGGAAGCGGCAGCCGGACGGCGGGGCGATCGGCGAGGGGACGTCGCCCTCCAGACGGATGCGCTCCCGCTTCTCCGCGTCGATGTCGGCGTCCGGCACGGCGGACAGCAGCGCGTGCGTGTAGGGGTGGCGGGGCCGGTTGTAGATCGAGTCGCGGTCCGCGATCTCGACGATCTTCCCGAGGTACATCACCGCGACGCGCTGCGAGAAGTGCCGCACGATCGCCAGGTCGTGGGCGATGAAGACGAACGCGATGCCCATCTCCCGCTGCACTTCCTGGAGCAGGTTCACGACCTGGGCCTGGATCGACACGTCGAGGGCCGAGACCGGCTCGTCGGCGACGATCAGCTGGGGCTGGAGGGCGATGGCCCGCGCGACGCCGATGCGCTGGCGCTGGCCGCCGGAGAACTCGTGCGGGAAGCGGTTGTAGTGCTCCGGGTTGAGACCGACGATCTCCAGGAGTTCACGGACGCGCTTCTCCCGGCCGCCCGGCGGGTTGATGCCGTTGATCTCCATCGGGCCCGAGATGATCGTGCCCACGGTCTGCCGGGGGTTCAGCGAGGCGTACGGGTCCTGGAAGATCATCTGGATCTCGGACCTGACCGGCGCCAGCTCCTTGCGGCCGGCCCGGCTGATGTCCTGGCCCTTGTACTCGATGGTGCCCGAGGTCGGCTCGTACAGCCGGGTCAGCAGCCGGCCGGTCGTCGACTTGCCGCAGCCGGACTCGCCGACGAGGCCGAGGCTCTCCCCCGGGAACACCTCGAAGTCGACGCCGTCGACGGCCTTCACCGCGCCGACGGTACGCCGGATCGGGAAACCGCCCTTGATCGGGAAGTGTTTGGTCAGACCGCTGACTTTCACCAGCGGTGCGGCGGCCTCGTCCCGCTGCTGCGGGATGGTGTCGGCGACCGCCGTGGTCGTCTTGCTGTTGTCGCTCATGGTGATGCCCCAGTCGCCGGTTTCCGCTCAGCCCAGCCGGGGCTGAATCGTCTCGATGAAGACCTGCTGCCGCTGCTCCTTCGTCAGATGACAGGCCGCGGCACGTCCCGGGGCGAGCAACGGGCGCTCACCCGAGCAACGCTCCCCGGCCACCCGGTCGGTGAACGCGCACCGCGGGTGGAACGGGCATCCCGTGGGCGGGTTGAGCAGCGAGGGCGGCGATCCGGGGATCGGCACCAGCGGCTCGTCGACGTCGGACGACAGGCGCGGCATCGAGCCCAGCAGACCCCAGGTGTACGGGTGCTCGGGCGCCTTGAGCACCTCGCGCACCGATCCGCGCTCCACGGCACGGCCGGCGTACATCACCAGGATGTCGTCGGCCATGTTGGCGACCACACCGAGGTCGTGGGTGATCATGATGATCGCGGAGCCGAACTCCTGCTGGAGGTCCTTGAGCAGGTCCAGGATCTGCGCCTGGACCGTCACGTCCAACGCCGTGGTGGGCTCGTCGGCGATGAGCAGGTCCGGGTCGCAGGAGAGCGCCATGGCGATCATGGCGCGCTGCCGCATACCGCCGGAGAACTGGTGCGGGTAGTCGTCGACCCGCTTCTGCGGGTGCGGGATGCCGACCTTCTCCAGCAGGTCGATGGCGCGTACCCGGGCGTCCTTCTTGGACGCGCCGGTGTGCTTCATGAACGGCTCGCCGATCTGCCGGCCGACCGTGTAGTACGGCGACAGCGCGGTCAGCGCGTCCTGGAAGATCATCGCCATCTTCTTGCCGCGCAGCGTCTCCAGCTGCTTCTCACCGGCGTCGGTCAGCTCCTGGCCGTCCAGCTTGATCGACCCGTCGACGGCGGTGTTCTTGCGGTTGTGCAGGCCGAGGACGGCCAGGTTGGTCACCGACTTGCCGGAGCCGGACTCGCCCACGATCCCGAGGGTCCTGCCGCGCTGGAGGTCGAAGGAGAGCCCGTCCACCGCCTTGACGATGCCGTCCTCGGTGGAGAAGTGGACCTTGAGGTCGCGCACCGAGAGAAAGGCGTCCCCCGCGGCGGCGGCCGCGGCCTCGTCGGGCTTGGTCTGAGTGGTCACGGTGGTTCTCCTAGGACAGGCGCACGCGCGGGTCGATGACGGCGTACAGGGCGTCCACGATCAGGTTGAAGACGATGATGAGCGCGGCGCTGATCAGCATGACGCCCATCAGCATCGGCAGGTCCTTGTTGGTGACGGAGTCCAGCGCGAGCCGGCCGAGCCCCGCCAGGCCGAACGTCAGCTCGGTCGCCATGCCGCCGGCCAGCAGCGCGGACAGGTCGATGCCGAGGATGGTGATGATCGGGATGAGGGAGCCGCGCCAGGCGTAGCGGAAGAAGGTGTAGTTGCCCGACATGCCCTTGGCCCGGGCCGCCTTCACATGCTCTTCCTGGAGCTGCTCGACCATCGAGGAACGGCTCATACGGGTGTAGTTGGCGGTGAAGATGGTCGCCAGCACGACCCAGGGGATCAGCAGGCCCATGAACCAGCCGCCGGGATCCTCGGAGATCGGCACGTACTTCGGCTTGTCGAGCCAGCCGGTGCTGTAGACGAAGGCGAGCAGGAGCAGCGGGCCGAGGAAGTAGATCTGGAGGGAGCTGATGACCAGCGAGCCGGTGCTGAACACCTTGTCCAGCCAGGTGCCGCGGAACTTGGCGGCCAGCAGGCCGGCACCGAGGCCGACGGTGAGGAAGACCAGCAGGCTGCCGACGGTGAGCGAGACGGTCAGCGGGAAGCGGTCGAGGATGGTGTCCCAGACGTTCTGGTTGTTGGCGAAGGAGACGCCGAAGCAGGGGGCGTCGCAGTGGCCGACGGCGAAGTCACGGCCCGCGAAGATACCGACCAGGAAGTCCCAGTACTGGGTGGTGACCGGCTGGTCGAGGCCGAGGTTCTTGTGAATGATCTCCAGCGCGTCCGGAGTGCAGTTCTTGCCACAGGCCAGCATGGCCGGGTCCTGCGGGATGGCGAAGAACATGAAGAACGTGAAAGCACTGATCAACAGCAAGATCAGCGCCGCGCCGAACGTCCGGCGAATGAGGAATTGAAGCATGGCAGGCAGCTGCTCTCAGGACGGCGGCGATCGGGAGGGGTCTGCGGGAGGTCCGGGGCCCGGTGGGGGCGCTCCGCCGCGCGTCCCCCACCGGGTTCCCGGTCTGACGGTTACTTCTTGAGGAAGATCCGGGTGACGTCCACGTAGCTCGAGTCGGAGCTGTAGCGGATGCCGCCGATGTTCGAGCCGAAGATCTGGAACACCTTGGTGTAGTAGATCGGGGCGGCCGGGTTGATCTCCTTGGCGATGTACTCGCTCAGCTCGGCCCAGGCCTTGGTGGCCTCCGCCGTGTCGGTGATCTTCTGGATGCGCTTGATCTCCGAGTTGACGTGGTCGTCGTTGATGTGCGCGTAGTTCGACGAACCGTCCTGGATCTGCGTGCCGTCGTAGAGCGGCGGGATGACCGTGGAGGCGGACGGCCAGTCCTGACCCCAGCCGGTCATGTACAGGTCGTAGCCGTTGTTGACCTTGCCGACCTGCTCGTACCAGGTGGCGGAGTCGATCTCCTTCTTCTGGATGTCGAGACCGATCTTCTCCAGGGCGGTGGCGATCAGCACGGCCTGCTGCTGGCGGACCGGGGTGTTGCCGTAGGCGTAGACGAGCTTCTTGCCCTCGAAGCCGCCTTCCTTGATCAGCTTCTTGGCGGCCTCGATGTCGCCGTTGGGCTTGGACGCGCGGTTGAACGGGTCGAAGGACTCGTCGTAGCCCGGAGTGGTCGGCGAGAACAGCGAGTTGGCGACCTCACCGCCGTAGGCGCCGCCGTCGGCCTTGAAGACCGAGGTGGCGGGCAGCGCCAGGGTGATGGCGTCCCGGAGCTTCTTGTCCTTGACGCGGTCCAGGTTGAAGTTGAGCTGCCACACGTAGGGCGCGTAGCCCTGGATGGTGCGCGCCATGGCGGTCTTGTCGCTCACCACGTTCTGGAGCTGCGTGGTGGCGACCTGGCCGGTGAACATCATCGCGTTCTTGGCCGTGCCCTGGTCGGCCAGGAGGGTCTTGGTCTGGTCCTCGTCATCGTGGTTCATCTCGATGGCGAAGCCGTCCACGTACTGGTGGCGCACCGAGTCGGACTTCGCGTCCCACTGGGGGTTCTTCACCAGCGTCATGGACTTGCCCGGCTTGAAGTCGGAGATCTTGTACGGCCCGGTGGCGACCGGGTCGGTGTCGTACTTCTCCTTGGTGTCCGTCTCCTCCGGGACGACGCTGTAACCCGGCATGGTCAGCGTCTGCGGGAGGTCGGGCTGCGCGTCCTTGAAGTGGAAGACGATCGTCTTCTCGTCCGGCGTCTCCAGGACGCTGTCCGGCAGGTGCTTGCCCTTGTCCGGGCCCGCGTACGCGTCGCGGTAGGCGGTGCCGGAGCCGGACAGCCACTGCTGGAGGTACGTCGGACCGTCGGTGATGTACGAGGCGTACAGGCGCTCGACCGTGTGGCGGATGTCCGCCGCGTTGATCGGGTTGCCGTTCTCGTCCTTCAGGTTGTCCTTCAGGGTGTACGTCCAGGTCTTGCCGCCGTCCGAGGCGGTACCCGCGTCGGTGGCGAGGTCGCCCACGACGGTCAGGTTGCCGTTGTCGTCCTCGGCGTACTGGGTCAGACCGCGGAAGATGAGGCGGCTGAGGAGCTTGCCGTCCGACACGTAGATCTGGCCCGGGTCCAGGTGGGAGAAGTCCGCCTCCTGGTAGACGGTCACCGTGCCGCCGGTCTGGGCACCGGTCACCGCGGGGGCCGGACCGGTCGACGCCTTGGCGTCACCGATCTGCACCGGCTTGGACTGCGACTTGGCATCCTCCTTGCTCTTGCTGTTGTCCTTGGCGGAGCTGTCGCTGCCACCGCCGCAAGCGGTCAGGGTCAGGGCGCCGGCGGCGACCGCGACTATCGCGGCCGTGGCGGTGCGGTTGCGGAAGATGCTCATGGGGACGAATCCACCTGCCTGTGAGTAGTGAGCCATGCTGGTACGTGACCGGTTCCGGGCCGTGGAGCCCCCGGACCGGCCAGGCGAAGAGTGTGGGGGGAGGACCTGCCGGGGTTCAGCGTCCGGTCTTGGGATCGAAGGCGTCCCGCACCGAGTCACCGAGGAGGTTGAAGGCCACGACGAAGACCACCATGGCCACGCCGGGGAAGAGCATGTAGTACGGGTCCTGCTCCACGATGTTGGCGCCGATGGAGAACATCCGCCCCCAGTCCGGGGTGGGTTCGACGTATCCGACACCCACGAAGGACAGGAACGCGATGCTGAGGATGGTGCTCGGCAGGGTGAGCGTCGCCTGCACCAGCGTGGGAGTGACGATGTTGGGCAGCAGTTCCTTGCGGATGATGCGCCAGGACGAGGCTCCGGAGATGCGCGCGGCCTCGATGAACTCCCGGTCGCGCAGGGACAGCGTGGCGGCGCGGACGATGCGCGCCATGCTCATCCACCCGAGGAAGGACAGCACGATGATGATCGCGGCGGTGCGCACGTAGGTGGGCGTCTCCTCGTCGGGGGCGACGAACACCGTGGTGATGACGGGCATCGCCGCGACGAAGAACAGCTGGTTGGGCAGGGCCATGAAGAAGTCGGTCGTCCGGCCGAGCCAGTAGTCGATCTTCCCGCCGAAGTAGCCGCCGGCGAGGCCGATCAGCACGCCCGCCACGGTCATCAGCAGAGTGGCGGCCAGCGCCGTGAGCAGCGAGGTCCGGATGCCGTACAGGAGCTGCGTGAAGACGTCGCGGCCGAGGCCCGGTTCGATGCCGAACCAGAACTCGCCGTCGATGCCGCCGGCCGGCTTCGCCGGCATGGTGAACATGTCCAGCAGTTCGGGGTTGTCCTGCCCGTACAGGGTGTACGGGTCCTTGCCGTACAGCTTCGCGATCAGCGGTGCCGCCGCCGCGATGAGGAAGTAGAACAGGACGACGACGGCGGAGACCACACCGGTCCGGTCACGCTTGAAACGCGCCCACATCAACTGCCCGGGACTGCGCCCCTCGAGCTTCTTCGACTCCTTGGCGCCACCGGGGGGCACGCTCGCTTCGTCCAAGACGGAAGAGGCTTCAGCACCCTCAATCTCGATTGGACTCGTCATGATTCGTCCATTTCACAGGTTGGAGGTCGTCGGGAGTGCACGGCGACCCGACGGCCTTCGCACGGCGTACGTCATGCGCAGCGCGCGAGGGGAACAACGACGGAGGGGCGACACCAGCCCCCTGGGGAACCCTGGTTCGCGGCCGGCGCCTACCGGCCGACGGAACAGGTCGTCGAGGAAGTGCGCGTCGACGCGTCGCTGCCGCGACCAGCGCGACGGGACCGGGCGAACCCGCGGGGCCTGCACCTGTCCTCGGGGACGACGCGACCCGTAGGGCGCTCGTGGCCACCGCGCATGGGTTCCTCCTCATACATCCATAGCTTCACCGCAAAGGGAGCGTGCGACACAGCACCGCACCGCCCGTCGCCGGTGCCGGAGTTGCTCGGGTGCCCCCGCCCTCGTGAACGGGCGCCGCCTCGGCGTGTGACCCGTTCGTCCGAGTTCTACGCGCCTAACTATCTGCCATGCGCCAAGGCCGAACCACACCCACGAGGTCTCGGTTCGATCACAGCTCGCGCTAACATCTTCCAAAATCCGGACAAACAGTTTGGTGGGAGATCCCTGCGAAACGGACTTGTTACACGCCTAGCGGCAACAGGTGTCCGGTTTCCGGACGCGTGGGGGAGGAAATTCGATTGCGCTGAGCGGGGCCGGCGTGCAAGGTGCCCCGCGGGCTCGCGGGCTCTCCCCGCGCTTCCGGCGGGGCCGTTCCGCCGTCGGCGCGGTGGCCGGCCGCCGGGCCGCGGACGATCCGTCACGGCCGCTTTCGCAAGCAGGGTAGTGGGCGCGGCGCCATCAGAGGGGCACACCGCGGCAAACAGAGGGTTTTCCCTACCCTCGTACCGTCGACCGGCAGCGGTGTCCGCGCCCTGTCGTCAACGACGACACCGGGCACCCCGCCTGGCGGGGTGCCCGGTGTCGTCGGGTGCGGTCGGTGATCAGCCGTGCTTGGCGCGGCTCGCGGCGCGGGCGCGCTCCCGCGCGTCCAGGTTCACCTTACGGATGCGCACCGCCTCCGGGGTGACCTCCACGCACTCGTCGTCGCGGCAGAACTCCAGCGACTGCTCCAGGGAGAGCTTGCGCGGCGGGACGATCGCCTCGAACGAGTCGGCCGAGGACGACCGCATGTTCGTGAGCTTCTTCTCCTTGGTGATGTTCACGTCCATGTCGTCGGCGCGGGAGTTCTCGCCGACGATCATGCCCTCGTACACCTCGGTGCCGGGCTCGGTGAACAGCACACCGCGCTCCTGGAGGTTCGTCATCGCGAAGGCGGTGACGGCGCCGGAGCGGTCGGCGACCAGCGAGCCGTTGTTACGGGTCTGGAGCGTGCCGAACCAGGGCTCGAAGCCCTCGTGGATGGAGTGGCCGATACCGGTGCCGCGGGTCTGGGTCAGGAACTCGGTCCGGAATCCGATGAGACCGCGCGAGGGCACCACGAACTCCATGCGCACCCAGCCCGAGCCGTGGTTGGACATGTTGTCCATCCGGCCCTTGCGGACACCCATGAGCTGCGTGACCGCGCCCATGTGCTCCTCGGGGACGTCGATCGTCATGCGCTCGACCGGCTCGTACGTCTTGCCGTCGACGTCCTTGGTGACGACCTGGGGCTTGCCGATGGTCAGCTCGAAGCCCTCGCGGCGCATCTGCTCGACCAGGATGGCCAGCGCCAGCTCACCACGGCCCTGCACCTCCCAGGCGTCCGGGCGCTCGGTGTCCAGGACACGGAGGCTGACGTTACCGACCAGCTCGCGGTCCAGGCGGTCCTTGACCTGGCGGGCGGTGACCTTGCGGTCCTTGACGGCCGACTTGGCGTCGGCGCCCTTGCCGGTGCCGCCGCGGCCGACCAGCGGGGAGGTGTTGGTGCCGATGACCATGGAGATCGCGGGCTCGTCGACCGTGATCAGGGGCAGCGGGACCGGGTTCTCGGTGTCCGCGAGGGTCTCGCCGATCATGATGTCGGCGATACCGGCGACGGCACAGATGTCACCCGGGCCGGCCATCTCGGCCGGCTTGCGGGTGAGCGCCTCGGTCATCATCAGCTCGGAGATGCGGACGTTGCTGATGGTGCCGTCACGCTTGATCCACGCGACGGTCTGGCCCTTCCTGAGCTCGCCCTGCTCGACCCGGAGCAGCGCGATACGGCCGAGGAAGTTGTCGGCGTCCAGGTTGGTGACGTGGGCCTGGAGCGGGGCGTCCTCGTCGTACGTGGGGGCCGGGATGTGCTGGAGGATCGTGGAGAAGAACGGCTCCAGGCTGGTGGAGTCCGCCGGGACCGTGCCGTCCTCCGGCTTGGTCAGCGAGGCGATGCCGTCGCGACCGCAGGCGTAGACGATCGGGAACTCGATCTGCTCCTCGTCCGCGTCCAGGTCGAGGAAGAGGTCGTAGGTCTCGTTGACGACCTCGTCGATGCGGGAGTCCGGACGGTCCGTCTTGTTGATGCACAGGATGACGGGCAGGCGCTGCTGGAGCGCCTTGCGCAGCACGAAGCGGGTCTGCGGCAGCGGCCCCTCGGAGGCGTCGACGAGCAGGACGACACCGTCGACCATCGACAGACCGCGCTCGACCTCGCCACCGAAGTCGGCGTGGCCCGGGGTGTCGATGATGTTGATGGTGATCGGGTCCCCGCCGTCCTTCGGGTGGTACTTCACCGCGGTGTTCTTGGCGAGGATCGTGATGCCCTTCTCACGCTCCAGGTCGTTCGAGTCCATCATGCGGTCGTCGACCGAGTCGAGCTGGTGGGCGGCGAAGGCACCGGCCTGCTTGAGCATGCCGTCGACGATGGTCGTCTTGCCGTGGTCGACGTGGGCGACGATGGCTACGTTGCGAATGTCGTGGCGCGTGGCCATAAAGCGGCGTTCTCCCGGAGTGTGAGGACGGCCCTGCTGCGTACATCTGTGTTACGCGGGCCCTGCCGGGCTTGACATGCCACGGCCTCACCCCATGGTACGTGGCCCTGCGGGAGCCGACCTCCGCAGGGCCACGCAGCTCACTCCCCCGTGCCCGTCGCCTCACTCCCCGGGCGGGTCCGCGTCACTCCGCGGAGGGGCTCGCGGCGATCCGCGCGCCCTTCTTCAGGAAGCCCATGTCCTCGTAGACGGGCGTCTGGAAGCCGAAGGCGCCGGCGTTGACCACGTTCTTCTTCGCGGCCGTGAGCTGGGGGCGCTGGTAGAGGGGAATCGATCCGGCGGCCGCCCAGATCCGGGCGTCGGCCTTGCGGAGCAGGGAGCGCTCCTCCTCCGCGTCCAGCGTCGAGATCGCCTGGTCGAACAGCTGGTCGACCTGGTCGGTGCCGACGCGGGTGTAGTTCTGCTGGACGCTCAGCGACCCGTCGGCGGCCGGCACCGGCTTGGCGTAGATCGGCCGGGCGTCGGTGGCCGGGTAGGCGGAGGCGGGCCAGGAGTACAGCGCGAGGTCGTACTCGCCGGAGGCGATGTGGTCCTTGAAGTAGCTCTCGTCGGAGACCTTGGTGATCTCGGTGCCGATGCCGACCTGGTCCAGCATCCGGGTGATCCGGGCGGCGACCGCGTGCAGGGGCTCCGAGCCCGCGCCGCTCGGCAGCACGAACCGCAGGGTGAGCGCCTTGCCGTCCTTGGCCAGCGCCCCGCGCGCGGCACCGGCCGGGGCGGCGGTGCCCTGGGGGGCGTAGGCGCCGGGCGGGCCCTGCTGGCCGACGGAGCGCTTGCCGTCCTGGGCGAGCTGCCGGACGTGGTCCTCGCGTCCCGCCTCGCCCGGGGCCTTGTCGTCCTCGCCGACGATGTACGTGCCGTCGTCGTCGCCCTCGGACCGGCCGTTCCCGGACCGGGCGCCCTGCTCGCTCCGGTCGCCGCCGCCGTCGTCGCCCTTCCGGCCCTTCTCGCCCTTCTCGCCCTTCTCGCCCTTCTCGCCCTTCTCGCCCTCGGAGCCGGCCGCCTTCTCCGTCTTCTTCCGCTCCTCGACCGGGCCGCCCGGCACCCAGCCGGCGTCGGCGAGGAGCGCCTGGGCCTCCTTGGTGTCCTGACCGCCGAGCGCCCCGCTGCCGTCGGCGTAGGCCTCCTGGCCGGACAGGGCCAGGTGGCTGCCGACGGGCACGGCGGGCAGGCCCAGCGGCTTGAGCACCACCTCGACCAGTTCCTCGCGGTCCAGCGCCCGGGCCACCGCCCGGCGCACCCGCTCGTCGGCGAGCGGGCCGTCGGCGCCGTTCAGGGCGAGCTGCGTGGAGGCCGGCTCCAGCGACTTGCGCACCTCGAAGTCGCGCAGCGCCTTCTGCTGGCGCTCCCAGGTGGCGATCGCCTGGCTCAGCTTCCTGCGGGCGTGCGTCTCGTCCTCGGCGGCGTCCTCGTCGGAGCCGTGGGCCAGGGCCCAGGACCGCAGCGCCTTGGCCGCCGTACGGCCGCCGCCGGGGCCGGCCAGGGGCCCGGCGCCGCCCTGGGCCGCGCCGTCGATGCGCTGCGCGGCGGCCGGGTCGATCTCGGCCAGGTCGATGTCGCCGGCGGCGAGCGCGGCGGCCCGCTTCTCGCGCGGCACGGCCGTCAGGACGATCTCGGAGAGCTTGGCGGGCCGGCCCCACCAGCGCGGGTTGGGGGTGAGCCGGATCCGGTCCTTCTCCCGGTCGACCTGCTTCACGGCGAACGGTCCGGCGGTGACCTTCAGCTTGCGCCGCGCCCCGTCGTTGAACGAGTCCGGCGTGCCCATGACGTCCTTCGGGTACAGCGGGGAGAACAGCGACTGCCAGTCGGCGTAGGGGCGGCCGAAGGTGACCCGGACCTCCAGGTCGTTCGCGCCGCGCTCGATCTTCTCGATGCGGTCGTATCCGGCGTTGCGCGCGGTCCAGTAGGCGCTGTCCCTGCCGGACAGGGCGCGCCACTGGGCGGCGAAGTCGGCGGCGCCGATCTCACGGCCGTCGCTCCAGACGGCCTGCTGGTTGAGCCGGTAGAGGACGACCTGCTTCGGCTCGGTCTCGACGACGCCGGCGGACTCCAGGTAGTCGGGGTTGCGCGCGGGCCGCCCGTCGGCGTCCAGCCGGTACATCGACGGCAGGACGGCCTGGGCGACCCGGGTGGTGGTGGCGTCGGCGTCGGACTGGAAGGCGTTGAAGGTCTCCGGCAGGGCGTCCACCGCCCAGCGCAGGGTGCCGCCCTCGGCGACCTGGGCGCGGTCCGCCCGGGCGATGTCCTGGGGTGCCAGCGGTCTGCCGGCCGGGTCGTCGGTGCCACAGCCGGCCAGCGCGGGCACCGCGAGCGCGCCCGCGGTGAGGAAGGCGACCGAGCGCATGACCGCGCGCAGTCCGACGCCGTCGTGGGACATCTCAGGTACCTCCGGGGAGCCGCTGCCGCCGGTCGCACGCGCCGGTGACACGAGTGCGTTCTATTACTGCGTCCTGCTATTACTGCGCCCTGTTAGTGCGTTCTGTTCACATTTGGCGGTATTTTGGAGCTGATCTGATCTACGGCCCACTGAAGAGGAAAGGGTTCGCCTGCCGGGGGCGACACGGCGGCGGAGGCACGCAACCTCACCCGCGCGGAGCAACGCGCGCCCCCGGCGCACACAGAGCGTGTCCCGCGTGTGTCGGGGGCGTGCGATCGGCCAATCGCTGCACACGCCTTCACATCCACAGGTGTGACGCGCAACACTCGCAGGCGCATGAGCGTCTCCGTCCAGGGCCACCGGCCCGCGGAAGTGAGGTCACGTCATGTCCGTGCACGACGATCTGACAACGGTCCAGCGCTGTCTGGACGACCTGGCACGGTCCGTGAGCCGTCTGGAGCAGCAGCTCGGCAGCGGCGGTCTGGACATGCGCCGGGTCCGCGCCGACACCGACCACCTGCGCGAGAGCGTCGCGCTGCTGCGCGCGGCGGCCGCCACGCCCGCCGCGGCCAAGCGCCCGGACCTCGTCACCATCCCCGACACCCCCTACGACGACTCCCTGTGGATCGACACGGACGACGAGGGACTCGGCGCCCGTGACCGACGTGCCCCCTGAACCGTCCGGAGTCCCGAGCCGACCGGAGTCCTGAACCGTCCGGAGTCCCGAGCCGACCGGAGTCCTGAAGTGGCCACTGGTACGGAACCTCCCGCCACCGACCCCCATCCGCCCCGCGGCGTGCGCTCCGCCACGCGCGCCGCGATCTCCGCGCCCCACCTGCGCACCGACCGCTGGTGGCTGGCCCCGGCCGCCACCGCGGCCGGGCTGCTGGCCTTCGTCGTGTACTCGACCTGGCGGGCGTTCGCGGACGCCGACTACTACGCGGCCCCCTACGTCTCGCCGTTCTACTCGCCCTGTCTGGCCGAGCGCTGCACCCCGATGCGCGCGGGCCCGAACTGGGAGATCTTCGGCGAGTGGTGGGCCGTCTCCCCCGCGATCATCATCCTGGTCTTCCCGCTCGGCTTCCGCCTGACCTGCTACTACTACCGCAAGGCCTACTACCGGGGCTTCTGGGCGTCCCCGCCGGCCTGCGCGGTGGCCGAGCCGCACCGCACGTACACCGGCGAGACCCGCTTCCCGCTGATCCTCCAGAACCTCCACCGCTACTTCTTCTACGCGGCCCTCCTGGTCGCCGGGATCCTCACCTACGACACCGTGCTCGCCTTCCGCGACGAGCACTACGCCTGGGGCCACATGGGCCTCGGCACCCTCGTCTTCCTGGTCAACATCGTGCTGATCTGGGCGTACACGATCTCGTGCCACTCCTGCCGGCACATCGTCGGCGGCAAGCTCAAGCACTTCTCCCGGCACCCCGTCCGCTACCGGATGTGGCAGTTCGTGGGGCGGCTCAACGCCCGCCACATGCTGCTCGCCTGGGCGTCGCTGGTGAGCGTGGCGCTCGCCGACTTCTACGTCTATCTCGTCGCGTCCGGCGTCTTCGACGATCCGCGCTTCTTCTAGATGGGTGGGGCCTTCTGATGTCCGTGGTCGACCGGCAGGAGTGGGACGTCGTCGTGGTCGGGGCCGGTGGCGCCGGCCTGCGCGCCGCCATCGAGGCGCGCGAGCGGGGCGCCCGTACGGCCGTGATCTGCAAGTCGCTGTTCGGCAAGGCGCACACGGTGATGGCCGAGGGGGGCATCGCGGCGGCCATGGCCAACGCCAACGAGCACGACACCTGGCAGGTCCACTTCCGCGACACCCTGCGCGGCGGCAAGTTCCTCAACCAGTGGCGGATGGCCGAGCTGCACGCCCAGGAGGCCCCGGACCGGGTGTGGGAGCTGGAGACGTGGGGCGCACTGTTCGACCGCACGAAGGACGGCCGGATCTCGCAGCGCAACTTCGGCGGCCACGAGTACCCGCGCCTCGCCCACGTCGGCGACCGCACCGGACTGGAGCTGATCCGCACCCTCCAGCAGAAGATCGTCGCCCTCCAGCAGGAGGACCACCGCGAGACCGGCGACCACGAGTCCCGGCTGAAGGTCTTCCAGGAGTGCACGGTCACCCGTGTCCTCAAGGACGGCGGCCGGGTCTCCGGCGTCTTCGCCTACGAACGCGAGACGGGCCGCTTCTTCGTCCTGGAGGCGCCCGCCGTGGTGATCGCGACCGGCGGCATCGGCAAGTCGTTCAAGGTGACGTCGAACTCGTGGGAGTACACCGGCGACGGGCACGCGCTGGCGCTGCTCGCCGGGGCGCCGCTGCTGAACATGGAGTTCGTGCAGTTCCACCCGACGGGGATGGTCTGGCCGCCGTCGGTGAAGGGCATCCTGGTCACCGAGTCCGTGCGCGGCGACGGCGGGGTGCTGCGCAACTCCGACGGCAAGCGGTTCATGTTCGACTACATCCCCGACGTCTTCAAGGAGAAGTACGCCGAGACGGAGGACGAGGCCGACCGCTGGTACGACGACCCGGACGCCAACCGGCGGCCCCCCGAGCTGCTCCCCCGCGACGAGGTCGCGCGGGCGATCAACGCGGAGGTCAAGGAGGGCCGCGGCTCCCCGCACGGCGGGGTCTTCCTGGACGTGTCGACGCGGATGCCCGCCGAGGTGATCACACGCCGGCTGCCGTCGATGTACCACCAGTTCAAGGAGCTGGCCGACGTCGACATCACGGCGGAGGCGATGGAGGTCGGGCCCACCTGCCACTACGTGATGGGCGGCGTCGCCGTCGACTCCGACACCGCGGCGGCGCGCGGGGTGCCGGGGCTGTACGCGGCCGGGGAGGTGGCCGGCGGTATGCACGGCTCCAACCGGCTCGGCGGGAACTCCCTGTCCGACCTGCTGGTGTTCGGGCGCCGGGCGGGACTGCACGCCGCCGGGTACGCGACGGCCGCGGCGGCGGACCGCCCCCGGGTGGACGACACCGAGGTGGCCGCCGCCGCGGCGGAGGCGCTGCGCCCGTTCTCGGCCGAGGCGGAGGTGGAGGAGCCGTCCGGAGGGCCGCCGGAGAACCCGTACACCCTGCACCAGGAACTCCAGCAGACGATGAACGACCTGGTCGGCATCATCCGCCGGGAGGCGGAGATGGAACAGGCCCTGGAGAAGCTGGCGGAGCTGCGGGTACGGGCCCGCCGGGCCGGCGTCGAGGGACACCGGCAGTTCAACCCGGGCTGGCACCTCGCCCTGGACCTGCGGAACATGCTGCTGGTCAGCGAGTGTGTGGCACGGGCCGCGCTGGAGCGCACCGAGTCGCGCGGCGGCCACACCCGTGAGGACCACCCGGCGATGGAGCGCCCGTGGCGCCGGATCAACCTGCTGTGCCGGCTGACCGACCCCACGGGCGGGCTCGCGGCGACCGACCCGGTCCGCGGCCAGATCGCCCTCGACCGGGAGACCACCGAGCCGGTCCGCCCCGACCTGCTGGCCCTCTTCGACAAGGAGGAGCTGGTCAAGTACCTCGCCGAGGAGGAGCTGTACGAATGAGCGGCTACCAGGCGCGCTTCAAGGTGTGGCGCGGCGACGCGGACGGCGGCGGCCTCCGGGACTTCACGGTCGAGGTGCACGACGGCGAGGTGGTCCTCGACATCATCCACCGCCTCCAGGCGACCCAGGCCCCCGACCTCGCCGTGCGCTGGAACTGCAAGGCGGGCAAGTGCGGTTCCTGCTCGGCGGAGATCAACGGGCGGCCCCGGCTGCTGTGCATGACCCGCATGTCGGTGTTCGACCGGGCGGAGACCATCACCGTCACGCCGTTGCGCGCGTTCCCGGTCGTCCGGGACCTGGTCACCGACGTGGGCTTCAACTACGTCAAGGCGCGGGAGGTCCCGGCCTTCGTCCCGCCCGCCGGTCTGGCCCCCGGCGAGTACCGGATGATGCAGGAGGACGTGGACCGGCCGCAGGAGTTCCGGAAGTGCATCGAGTGCTTCCTGTGCCAGGACACCTGCCATGTGGTGCGCGACCACGAGGAGAACAAGCGGGCCTTCGCGGGACCGCGCTTCCTGATGCGGGTCGCGGAGCTGGACATGCACCCGCTGGACGCGGCGGAGGAGACCGGGCTGGACCGCCGGCGCACGGCCCAGGACGAGCACGGTCTCGGCTACTGCAACATCACCAAGTGCTGCACGGAGGTCTGCCCCGAAGGCATCAAGATCACCGACAATGCGCTGATCCCGCTGAAGGAACGGGCCGTGGACCGCAAGTACGACCCGCTCGTCTGGCTCGGGAACAAGATCCGCCGACGCGCGTGACCGGTCCGGGGGCGCGTGCGTGACCGGTCCTGGGGCACGCGTGACCGGTCCGGGGGCGCGCGGGTGACCGGCCCGGGGCGCGCGTAACCGGTCCGGGGGCGCGCGGATGACCGGTCCCGAGGTACGTAACCGGTCCCGGGGCGCGCGTGACCCGTCTCAGGCGGCCTTCGCGCGCAGGTATCCGGAGTGCGCCACGCGGCCCAGGAACGTGAACCGGGTGTCCCCGGCCATGTGCCGCTGGAACGCCTCCGTGATGCCGGGCCACTTCGGGTGCCCGAAGTCGTCCAGCACGACGATGCCCCCGGGGGCGGTGATCTCCTCGGCCCACTCCAGGTCGGCCGCGACCCCGGCGGCGGAGTGGTCGCCGTCGACGACGATCACGCCGTACGACCGGTCGGAGACCAGGGCGCGGACCCCGGGGTCCCCGGAGTAGCCCTGCTGGACACGCGCCGCCGCGCCGGCCGCGCCCGCCAGGGAGAGGTTCGTGCGCACCGCCGCCTCCCGCACGGGCGTGCCGGACGCGTCGTCGCCCATGGTGGTGCCGGGCTGCACCTGCGTTCCGGCGAGCGGGTCGACGATGGTGAGCCCCGGGTCGCGCCCCGCGCGTTCCATCATCCGGATCAGGGCCGCGCCGAACATCCCGTAGAGGGTGCCGATCTCCAGGATCTCGTCGTTCGGCGGATCCAGCAGCGGTACGGCGGAGAGCTTGCCGACGATGTTCATGGTGCCGCCGGCGATCCGGCCGACCCCGAGCGCCTCCAGCGCGACGAGCAGCCGGAACGCCTGGGCGGCGGCGCGCTCGGCGCCGGCCCGGTCCCCGGTCACCTCGGCGAGCTCCGCGATCAGGCGCTGGAGAGCGGCGGCGGACGGCACCCGGGACACCCCGCGCCCGGTGCCGTCGAAGAACAGCTCCAGGGGGTGCCGGTGGTCGCGGTGCGCCTCCGGCTGCCGCGCCGCGCCGGCCGGGGTGCCGCCGGTCCCGACGAGGCGCCGGACCTGGCGTTCGATGCGCTGGTCGATGAGGTGTGCCACCGGGCGCAGAGCCCGGCGGACGGCCTTGCCGGTGAGTGGTGATCGCATCGGAGTGTGACCCTCGCAGAGGTAGGGGACGAGGACGCTAGGACGTCCACAGCCCATGCACAACCGCGACGGCGGGCCATCGGGGAGAAGCCCGGGTGACGTGTGGCCGACGCCTGGGTTACATCCCGGACGTCGGACCGGACCGGACGGCCGCCACCGGACCGGACGGCCTCCACCGGACCGGACGGCCGCTACCGAATCGGACGGCCTCCACCGGCTCTCGGCGGCCTCCGCCGGCACTTCGACGACCGCCACCGGCATTCGACGACCGCCACCGGCACTCGACGGCCACCACAGGCTCTCAGCGGACCCAGCCCTCCCGGTACGCCGTCCAGTCGGACTCCGTCGCCGCGAAGTCGACGTACAGGGCGACGCCGAAGGCGGCGCGGCCGGCGTCGGTGCGGGACAGGCCGAGCCGGACGCCGCGGGCGCCCGCCGGGACCGTCTCGGCGTGCTCCCAGTGGCCGACGTCGTTCTCGTGGAAGAACGGCAGGCCCATGAGGAGGTCGGTGCCGGGCGGGGTGGCCTCCAGGGCGAGCGAGGTCTGCTGGGCGACGTAGCCGGCGTAGGCGCTCTCCATCAGCTGCCCGGTGTCGTACGACATGACGGCGATCTGGTCGACGCGGCGGGCGACCTGGCCGAAGAACTCCTGCGACCACCACTTCGGGTGGCCGGTGACGGCGCCCCGGACGGAGTGGAGACCGGGCAGCGGGTCGATCTGGTGGGCGGCGACGGAGAGCGGGGCGTCCTGCGCGCCGGTGACGTCGTGCAGGCTGTCGAGGAGCGTGAGGTAGTCCCGGTCGCCGGAGTGCAGCGGCTCCAGGTCGAAGTGGGCGCCCTGGAAGCCGGCGGCGAGGATCTGCCGGGTGGAGGTGACGACGTGGGCGCGCGTCCCGGCGTCCTCCAGCCGCATGCCACGGGGGCTCTCGCTCGCCAGGACGTCACCGAGCCACGCCTGGACCCTGATGCCGGGCATCGCGCGGTGCACGGCCGCGATGAACCAGCGGGCCTCGGGGTAGGCCGTCGCGGGCAGCGTGCCGTCGTGTTCCAGCGGGCCGGCGTGCACGTACAGATCGTGGACGCCGGTGTCCTCCAGACGGGCGGCCAGGGCGGTGACGTCGGCGTCCTTCTTCCGGCCGTCGACCCAGGCATGACCGAGCCAGACCGCGTCCCGGCCCCGGGTGCGGGCACTGTCGGCGGGGTCGCCCAGGGAGTTGACGCTCAGGGCGATCTGGGAGGCGAGGACGGGGAGGAGGACCAGGAGGACCAGTACGAGGACGGTCCGACGGACGCGGCGGAGCCAGGGGCGGCGGGGGGCGGGAGGCTCGGCGGGGCCGGGGGCGTCGGGGGCGTCGGGTGGGGCGGTGGCCGGGGCGGCGACGGGCGGGGCCGTTTCCGCGCCGGTGTCCCCCTGCGGCTGTGACTGCGGATTCTGCTGCGGCTTCTGCTGCGGCTGCGGCTTCTGCCGCGGCTGTGACTGTGCCTCTGCCCGTGGCTGTGACTGCGACCGCGCTCCCGTTCGCGCCGACTGCCGATCCACCGGTTCCCCTCCCCTGTCGCCCGGTCACACGCCTCCCACCTCGGGCGCATCCCGCTCGCGTGGCCGCATGGGCGGTCATACGCTCCGAAAGGTGACGCCATCGCTCTTCCGAGGCCGGCCCCGGCAGGCCACGTCGCACCTGTCCGTGCGGGTGGCCCTTGCCGCGTGGGGCGGCGTCGCGGGAGTGGTGTGGCTGGTGTTGCCGGGAATGACGTCGGGGACGGACGCTCCGGTTGCGATCACCCGTCCGGCGTCCGCCGCACCGACCTCGGACGCATCGACATCGGGCGCATCGACATCGGACTCTCCGGCACCGGACTCTCCGGCACCGGCCTCTCCGACGTCCGCCGCACCGGCGGAGGACGGCACGTCCACGGCCGACCTGGTGCTGCCGCTCGTGGCGGTCGGCACGGCGGGCGCGGTGGCGGGCTACGGGTACGTACGGCGCGTCCGCCGCGCCCGTGGCCGGACGACACCGGGCGGAACGGGACCACCGCCGCCGAAGCGTTCCTCGCCACTCCTGCACGAACTGCACGAACTGCACGAACTGGACGAGCAGGCCCGTGCGGCCCTGGTCGCGGCCGACGACCGCGTCCGGACCGCCCGCGGGGAACTCGCCTTCGCCGAGGCCAGGTCCGGGGCGGAGCCCGTGGCCCGGTTCGCCCGTGCGCTGCGGGACGCGGAGGGCGAGCTGGCGGCCGCGTTCCGGATACGGCAGCTCTTCGAGGAGGGGGTGCCGGAGCAGGAGGAGAGCCGGCGGCACGCGCTCGCCGGGGTCGTCGGGCGGTGCGAGGAGGCGGGCCGGCGGCTGGACGCGGTGGCGGCCGACTTCGCGCGGCTGCGGGGGCCGGTGGAAGGGCCGGGCGGGGCGCTGGGGGTGGCGGAAGGGCCGGGCGGAGCGCTGGAGGTGGCGGAGACGCGGTTCCGCGAGCTGGCGGGGCGTACGGGTGCGGCCGAGGCGCTCCTAGGGGAGATCGGTGCGCGGTACGCCCCCATCGCGACCGCTTCCGTCGCCGGGAACGTCGAACAGGCCAAGGACCGGCTGTTCTTCGCCACCGTCCGCCTCAACCTGGCGCGCCAGGCCGCCGACGCGGGGCGGCCCGAGGACGCCGCCCGGCATCTGCGGGCCGCCGAGGGCGCCGTCGTACAGGCGGACGTCCTCGTCGACGGCGTGCACCGGCTGGCCGCCGAGCTGCGGGAGGCCGAGTCGACGGTGCCCGCCGCGCTGACCGGCGCCGAGGCGGACCTGGCGGCGGTGCGCGGCCCGGCCGGCTCCGGGCGCGGGGGCGGGGGCGGGGGCGGGGGCGGGGTCCTCGCCGCGCTGCTCCACGCCGACGCCGTCCTCGCCGCCGTACGGCAGGAGCTGACGGCACGTCAGGCGTACGACCCGATGGGCGTCCTGCGCCGGATCGTGCGCGCGACGGCGCCCCTCGCCCCGGGCCGGTCCGGGGTGCTGCCGGCCGCCGCCCGCCTCACCGCCGGCAGCGCCACCGCCGCCGCGGACGACTTCGTCGCGACGCACCGGGGCGCGGTGGGCGCCACGGCCCGCACCCGCCTCGCGGAGGCCCGCCGCCTCCTGGCCTCGGACACCGTGTCCGACCGCCTGCTCGCCGACACCCTGGCCCTGGAGGCCCGCGGCCTCGCCGAACAGGACGTACGTCTGCGCGGGAACCCCCTTCCCGAAGCGGCCGGCGAGGAGAGCGGGACCGCCGGAGCCGTCCTGGGCGGCCTCCTGCCGGGCACCGGTACGGACGGGGACCCGTACGGCCCGGTGGGCTTCGGCCACTTGTAGGGCCGCGCGCCTCAAGCTCCCCGGAAGCCACCGCACTTGTAGCGGTTCAGTGACGCTTTCCGGCTCCCCAGGACCCCCATTTGTATGATGACCTGGTTTTGACACGCATAACGGGGGTGGTTGAGCGTGATCAATCCGGAGGAGATCCCGCAGTTCACCGGCAACCTCTTCCAACTGGAGTTGGATCATGCCGCGTTGAAGAAGGACGCGGGGGCCGTGCGGGACACGGGCAGCGATGTGCACTCCCAGTTCCAGGGGTTGTCGGCGTTCTACCAGGCTCCGGAGGCGGAGCAGTTGTTCGCGACGACGAAGCCGGTGCAGGACCGTGCGGACGACTTCGCGACGGATCTGGAGACCGTGTCGTCCGCGCTGTCGTCGTACGCGGCGGAGATCCGTCCGCTGGTGTCGAAGCTGCTGGAGCTGAAGACCAAGGCGCACACTTTCGTCGGTTCGGTGAAGGACGACGACGAGTGGGAGTACGACGAGGACAAGGTCGGGGAGCACAACCGGCTGCGGGACGACATCACGGCGACGGTGGCGGCGTTCTGGGCGGCGGAGCGGACCTGCCACAACAAGATCACCGCGTTGTGGGGCGGGACCCAGATGGTCGCGGGCGACGGTTCGGAGCGCACCGACCAGTACGGGTTCAACGCCGAGGACATGAAGAACGCGAAGCTTCCCTGGGGTGACCCGGTGGAGGAGAAGCACCACTGGTACGAGGTCGGCCACTGGGTGAAGTCGTTCGTGTGGGACGGTCTGATCGTCGACGGTGTGTGGGGGACGATCAAGGGTCTGGGGACGCTGGTCGGGTTCGGTGGCTGGGAGGCGATGGGGCAGGCCTGGAAGGGCCTCGCCCAGCTCGCGACGGGTCTGGTCCTCACCGGGATGCCGTTGGTGGGCACGGCGTTCTGGCTGCTGCCGGACGACAAGCTGCCGTCGTGGCTGCGGGACTCGCGCACGGCGATGAAGGAGACCGGCAAGGCGCTGGTGGCGTGGGACGAGTGGGGCAAGAACCCGGCCCGTGCGGCGGGTGCGGTCACCTTCAACGTGCTGACCACGGTGTTCACCGGCGGGACCGGAGCTGCCGCGTCCGGCGCGGGCAAGGCGGGCGCGGTGGCGAAGGTCCTGTCGGTCGCCGGGAAGGCCGGCAAGATCATCGACCCGATGACGTACATCGCCAAGGGCGCGGGTGCGGGCCTGTCGAAGATCGGCGACATCACGAAGGCGCTGAAGGGCGTCGGGAACATCGAGATCCCGAAGCTGCCGGACAACGCCATCACCCTCCCCGAGGGCACGGTGAGACTCCCCGACGGCACGGTCCGGCTGCCGGAGGGCGTGGCGGTCCCGGAGGGGGCGGCGAAGCTCCCGGACGGCAGTGTGAAGCTGCCCGACGACGCGCCGGTGCTGCCGGAGGGCAGCACGAAGCTGCCGACCGAGCCGGGCACTCCGGACCGCTACTGGGACCCGGAAGGCAACCTCCTCGACGAGCGGGGAAACGTCCTGCAGAAGGCCGAGGACGGTCCCGGCGACATCGTCGACCAGCCCGACCTCGGCAGCCCGCCGGCGGGCGCGGACCTGCCCCGGGTGGACTCCCCGGTGAAGGAACCGGCCCTCGTCGGCGCGGCCCCCCACACCGCCGACAACGCCGCCCAGCACGTCGGCCTCGGCAACAGCCTCGACAACGTCGGGGACGTTGGCCGCGTCGGCGAGGACGTGAGCACGACACCGGTGGTCCACGCGGGCGGCGACCTCCCGGCCGTCCACGCCGGCGGCGACCTGCCCGGCAGCGGCGCGGGCAGCCACCTCCCCGGCGGCACCGCCGCCCACCTCCCCGGAGGATCGGCACCCGACCACCTGCCCGGCGGATCGGCACACGAGCACGGTGCCGGGCCTTCCGCCGGCCATGAGCCGCCGACCGGCCACACCGAGGGAACGGGCGACGGGCCCAACGGTCACCCGGCCGACGGCGGACGCGAAAGATCAGACGCGGGCGGTCATGAGAGTGCCTCGGACGGGCATGGCGGCGATGCGGCCGACACCGGTCACGGTGAGGGCTCGTCGGGCCACGGGAGCGACCGCGTGGGCGACGGTCATACCGGCGACGGCGGCACTCCGCACGATCACACCGATCACGGTGGGCACGAGGCCGACCCTCGGGACGTGCGTGAACCCAGGGGCTCGCTCGCGGACGACGCCGCACGGCGGGCGGCGGACCCCATCCAGATCGGAGACCAGCCGATGCCCTCCCCGGCAGCGGGCGAGAACTCACTCGGCCGGCTGCCGGAGAGTCGTGTACAACGCGACGCGGACGGTCTGATCACCCACGTCGACGGCCGCGACTTCGAGCACTTCCTCAAGGATCTCTCGTACCAGCGCGGTGCGGCTTTCCGGGAGGCCAAGGAACTCGGAACGCTGTCGAGAAGGCAGGTCGGAGCCTGCGCCGGCCAGGTCATGGACCTGCGCACCGGCAATATCGTCGAGGGCATCAACGGAAAGGCCGACAACGTCATTCCGCCGGACCGCGTCCACCCGACGCTCGCCGCGAATCTCGATGCCCTTCCCGATCCCGTTCCGGGTTACGACCATCCCTTGGGGCACGCGGAGGTGAAGGCGGTCAATGAGCTGCTCTGGGAACGCACCAAGCTCGGGCTGCCGGACGGCCCGTCGGCGCTGGGCGAGCTTCGTGCGGCGGTCGAATTCCCCTACACCCCGCACATGGAGACGCAGCTCCCTGGGCGTCCGGCGCCGTTCTGCGTGAACTGCCACCATATGCTGAAAGACGTGGACAGCCTGCACGGCAGGTTCACTGGTAAAGACGCCGACGACAGTAATTGGATTCCATGATGGCTGAGCCGATCCGTATCGACATTGACGACCCCGAAGTCGATATGGACCACATGCAGCGTTTGCTGTATCGGGGAGCGCTGTTCACGGGCGAGGTCGTGGAACACCTGGGCGATGCGCTTGTCAGCCTCGAAGGCTACGAGGACGGGTTGCGGCACGGTCCGAATCAGGAGTGGTACAAGGACGGCACGCTCCGCTCCGAAGGCACGGCGCGCAGGGGCCGCCCCGTCGGCGTCTCACGCGAGTGGCACGCGAACGGCACGCTCGCGTCCGAACGGGTCTTCGCCGACGACGGGCTGACCATGCTGTCAGACCGCGAGTGGGACGAGAACGGACAGCCGACGCGGGCCTGGAGCAGGGAGGACACCTAGGCGTGCGCCGTCGGTCTGCGGCCGCGAGGGGCGGGTCCAGCGTGGTCTGATGCCCGGATCGCGGCAGGTCTGGCGCCAGGTGGGCACGTCCGGCGACGTACAGCGGGAGGACCGGTGGGCCGGTCGCGTGCCTGGAAGGCGTTCCGAACAACAGCAAGCATTCCGAGCGACTCGGTGAGGCTGCGGCCAGGTACCACGTCACGGCGGGGGCGCGCCCGTTCCGTCTCCGGCACCCGTGCCGCGCCGCCGCCCGTGCCGTCTAGAACAGGCTCAGCAGCGCCTCCGCCGGATCCGTCAGGGGCGTCTCGCCGTCGGGCAGGGGCAGTTCGAACCACACCGTCTTGCCGTGCGGGGTGCGGCGTGAGCCCCAGGCCGCCGAGAGCAGGCCGACGAGTTGCAGGCCGCGGCCGCCCTCGTCCGTGTCGCGGGCCCGGCGGCGGCGTGGCTGGACCAGGCCGGCGTCCCAGACCTCGCAGACCAGGGTGCGGTCCAGCAGCAGGCGCAGCCGGATCTCGCCCTCGCCGTACCGCAGCGCGTTGGTCACCAGCTCGCTGACGAGCAGCTCGGTGGTGTCGACGAGGGGTTCCAGGTCCCAGCTGAGGAGCTGGCCGCGCGCGTACTCGCGGGCGCGGCCGACGCTGCGCGGCTCGCGCGGCAGGGTCCAGTCGCCGACCGACTCGGTGGGCAGTCCCTGGACACGTGCCATCAGCAACGCGATGTCGTCCTCGCCGTGGTGCGTGTCGAGGGTGTTGAGGACGTGGTCGCAGACGTCCTCCAGGGGGCGTGACGGGTCCGTCAGCGCCCCTACGAAGGCTTGGAGGCCCTCGTCCAGGGGGTGGTCGCGGGACTCGACCAGGCCGTCTGTGTAGAGCGCCAGCAGCGCGCCCTCGGGGAGCTCGACCTCGACCTCCTCGAAGGGCTCCCCGCCCACGCCGAGCGGCATGCCCGGCGGCACGTCGAGCATCAGGGCCGGCTCGCCCGGCTCGACCAGCACCGGCGGCAGATGGCCGGCGTTGGCGAACGTACATCGCCGGGTGACGGAGTCGTAGACGGCGTAGACGCAGGTCGCGAGGTACACCTCGGACAGGTCGGCCTCGCGGGGGCGGCGGGCGGCGCGGGTGGCCTGCTGGACGCCGCCGGGGGTGCCGAGCCCGCGCGCGATCTCGTCCAGCGCGGAGAGGACCTCGGCGGGTTCGAGGTCGAGCAGGGCCAGGGTGCGGACGGCCGTGCGTAGTTCGCCCATGGCGACCGCGGCGCGCAGGCCCCGGCCCATCACGTCGCCGACCACCAGCGCCGTGCGGTGACCGGGGAGTTCGATGACGTCGAACCAGTCGCCGCCGACCTCGCTGGGGCGGCCGGTGGCGACGTTGCCGGGCAGGTAGCGGCAGGCGATGTCCAGGCCGGAGGCGACCGGGTCGCCGGGCGGGAGCAGGGACCGTTGCAGTATCAACGCCCGTTCGTGCTCGCGGCGGTAGAGGCGGGCGTTGTCGATGCAGACGGCGGCCCGGGCGGCCAGCTCCACCGCCAGGTCCCGGTCCCGGTCCCCGAACGGCTCGCTGCCCTTGGTCCGGGAGAACTGCGCGAGGCCGACGACGGTGTCGTGGGCGACCATCGGAATGGCGAGCGTGGACTGCACGAGGCCGCCGTCCTCGCCGGGGATGCTCTGCGGGCGGGCGGTGCGCAGCGCGTCCGCGCAGGGCGAGTTGAACGGGTAGTGGTGCACCGCGCCGACCGCGACGGGTGCGCCGGTGCCGGCGAAGGGCGCGTCGGAGACGGCGGACGCGAAGGCGACACGGCGCAGCTCGGCGCTGCCGTCGGCGAGCCCGGGCGGGGTCTCGTCGCCGGCCAGGAGGCCCTGGTAGAGGTCGACGGTGGCCAGGTCGCAGAAGCCGGGGACGACGACGTCGAGGAGTTCGCGGGCGGTCGTCTCCAGGTCGAGGGAGTTCCCTATGCGGGCGCCCGCCTCGTTCAGCAGGGCGAGATTGCGCCGGGCGGCGGCGGCCTCGCGGGCGGCGGCACGGCGGGCGGTGATGTCGGTGCCGAGCCAGGCGATGCCGATCGGGCGGCCGGAGCCGCTCTTCACGCGGTAGAGGTTGATCGACCAGTGCCGGCGTTCGTCGGAGCCGGGGACGAATCCCGTGACGTGCATGTCCGTGATGGAGTCGCCGGTCTTCAGGACGCGGCGCAGGATGGCGGTGACCCGGTCGGCCTCGGGGCGGGGCAGGTAGTCGTACACGCCCTTGCCGCGGTGGTCGTCGGGACCTCCGCCGAAGAGGGAGGCGAACCGATGGTTGACGCGGCGGACCCGCAGCTCGGGGTCGATCAGCAGGAACCCGAAAGGAGATTGACCGAAAATCGCCTGCGAGGCGGCCAGGTCGGTCTCGATGCTGCGCAGGGTGCGGACGTCGACGACGATGCACACGGCGGCCTTCTCGCCCTCCCGGGTGCGCGTCGGCATGACGTACACCTCGGCGAGGCCGTCCTCGCCGGGCTTGCCGTTCTCCATGCCGGGCATCCGGAACGGGACCACGCCGGTCCACTCCCGCCCGTCGAGTATCTCGGCCATCTTGCGCTGGCCGCGTTCGCGCAGGTCCGGGTCGACGAACGCGTCGATCGGGTCCATGCCGACGGCCCGTTCGGCCGGGATGCCGAAGATCCGTTCGGCGCGCAGGCTCCACTGGTCGACCAGCCCGTCGGGGCCGATGGAGAAGGAGGCGACCCTGATGTAGTCGTAGATCGAGCCGGGCGGACTGCTCTGCCACAGGGCGTCCCCGGCCGGCACCTCGCCGTCGCCGCGGGCGCCACCGCGGACAGCCGGGACATGTCCCGTATCCCCTGCGCGCGTACCCGCGTCCGCAGCCCTCGCGCCGTCCGACGGGTCCTCCGACTCCGTGGCCTTCGCTGGTATCTCGCTCACGCGAACCGTCCCCTCCAGCTCACCGCGCCCGGCACCGGTCACCGGGGGCGGCTGCCCGCAGTATCCAGCACTACGGCGCCGCACGGCACGGTGTTCACGATCACAGCACGGTCCAAACGTATTCAGAACCGTTCCGTGACAACACTTCCAGTCTTCTAACCAGCGAACACGCCGCCGAACCCCACCTTCCGGCACGGGTCGCCGGGCGGGGCGTGCCGACGTACGCACACCCCGCCCCGTCCGCCCCCGGCATCCCGGACGGACTCAGTCGGGCACCACCAGTTCGAACCACACCGTCTTGCCGGTGTCGCCGGGCCGGGTGCCCCAGGAGCGTGCGGAGGACGCCACCAGTTGCAGTCCGCGCCCGCCCTCGTCGTCGGGCCGGGCGACCCGCTCGCGCGGCGGGTCCGGCAGCGGGTCGGAGACCTCCGCCCGCAGCACGCCGTCCAGGCCGACCGGGCGGACCAGTCGGACGCCGATGGGGCCGGTGGCGTGCCGCAGCGCGTTCGTCACCAGTTCGCTGACCAGCAGGGCCGTGAGGTCGCCGACGCTGTCCAGCCCCCAGTGGCGCAACTGCCCCCGCACCGCGCCGCGGGCGGTGCGCACCGCTCCGGGATCCGCGGGGAACGTCCACTCGGCGCAGTCGCCTTCGGTGTCGATCACGCCGATCACTTCCCGGGCCAGCAGCGTGCGTCCCATATCCGTTCTAACTGGGCTAATCGGCACATACCCGATATACGACGTCCGGTACCGCGGCCGGTGGCACTGGTGGCACACGGCGGCACCGACGGCGTACGGCGACGGCGACGACGTACGGCGACGGCGTACGGCGACGTCGACGCCGGCGGCGACGGTGTACTGGGCGGCGGGGCGGCCGGGCAGCGGGGCGACGGCGCGGCAGGGTGGTGGGACAGCCGGGGAGGTGGCGGGGCGGGAGTTCCTCAGCGACGCGGGGCGTGAGGGCGTGGGCGGGAGTTCCTCAGCGACGCGGCGCGCGGGGGCGGGGGCGGAGGCGGGGCGCCGTCGGCCCGAGCCGCCGGACCGCCTCCCGTACGGCGGGCACGTCCTGGTCGAGCCAGTCCACGTCCCAGATCTCGTCCGGGGTGAGCCAGCGCAGGGCGTCGTGGTCCTCCAGGGGGGCGGGGGCCGGGGAGCCGGGGCGCAGACGGGCGGTCCAGACGTGGAGGACGTAGGGGGGCTTCAGCGGCCACTCCCCCGGCACGCGTTCGACGGCTTCGGCGGCCACGCCGAGTTCCTCGCGCAGTTCACGGACGAGCGCCTCCTGCGGCCGCTCGCCGGGCTCGACCTTGCCGCCGGGCAGCTCCCAGCGCCCGGCCAGCTCGGGGGGTGCGCTGCGGCGCGCGGCGAGCAGGCGGTCGCCGTCGAGCAGGGCGGCGCCGACCACCACGGTGCGATCCGTCATGCGCCGGAGCCTACGGGACCGCCGGGGCGGTCAGTTACGGGAGGCGTCCCCGTTCTGGCCGATGCGTTCGACCCAGTAGAGCTGCTTGTGTCCGCGGACGTCGAGGCTGTCCGCGATCTTCTGGGCCTCGGCGCGCGTCGCGTACCGCCCCACACGGTAGCGATTGCCGTTGTCGTCCTGCCGTATGACGAGCCAGGGCAGAGAGATGGTGCTGTCGTTCATCACGCCCCGCGCCCCCTTCCCTCCCCGGCCCATCCCGGTCCCGTCCCGAGCGCGTCCCGCGCCCGGCCTTGCAAGGAAACCGCAATCCGCATATGCCCGAGCGTACGCCTAACCTTTACGCAGCGAATACGGCTTTTCACCAAGAGGTACGCAACCAGCCATGGCGGAGGGGGCGCACGGGTCCGGATGCGCCGGGCGCGTGGCGCGACGCCTCCGGTCGGCGGCACGCCGGGCATCGGGCGGGCCACCTGCGGGAACGACGGGATTCGACCGGATTCCGACGGCGCGCGGGCGGCCTCGCGGCGGGCGGTTTCCGGGGGCATCTGCCAAAGGGGTGTGCGCTGTCTCACCGGACGCGCCGCCGCACCCGCGACCGCCCGCGCCCCACCGGCGAGCCGGGACCCCAACCATTGGGCGGCCGGTGAGGCCCGCGGACGGGCGGCCCGCCGTCACCCACCGGCGGGCGGCGGACGGCGTGCGGCGGACGGCGTGCGGCATGCGGCGGACGGCGTGCGGCAGGCGGCAGGCGGCAGGCGGCAGGCGGCAGGCGGCAGGCGGCGGGCGGCGGGCGGCCAGTACACCGATGGGCGGCTATTTCACCGGCAGGTGGTAGGAGACCCGGTAGCGGTCGGCCGGGATCACCACGTCCGCCGTCTCCACCGGGCGGCCCGACGCGTAGTACGTGCGGTGGACGACGAGGACGACATGGCCCGGGACACCGCCCAGGGTGAGCAGTTCCTCGGCGAGGCCGGGACGGGCGCCGACCTCCTCGGTGACGTTGTCGACGACGACGTCGATGGCGCGCATCCGCTCGACGACGCCCATGCCGCCCAGGGGGCCCTCCTCGGGCAGCATGACCGGGGAGCGGCCGGTGACGGCGAGGGGCTCCCAGGAGGTGGAGAGCATCATCGCCTCGCCCCCCTCCCGGAAGACGTACCTCGTGCACATCACGCGGTCACCGGGCTGGATCGCGAGCCGCTCGGCGACGGCCCGGCTCGCCTCGGCCTGCTCGCTGCTGGATTCCCAGGTCCCGCGCGCGCGGGCATCGGCCTGCTCCTGCCGGAACGGTGTCGCACCGCCGGACGGCCGGTAGCCGGAGCGGGCGATCCGGCGCGGCACCGGCCGCTCCCGCACGTACGTCCCCGACCCGGAGCGGCCCTCGACCAGCCCCTCGGCCATCAGCACCTTGCGCGCCTCCAGGGCGACGGTGTCGGAGACGCCGTACTCCTCGCGGATCCTGGCCTGGGACGGGAGGCGGGTGTGCGGTGGCAGCGAGCCGTCGGCGATCTTCTTGCGGAGATCACCCGCGACACGCAGATACGCCGGCTGCTCACCGAATGTCACTGGCCGCTCCCATCAGGTTGTACAGACAGCAACAGACTGGCAACCGTGGGTTGGGCCGTGCAAGTAAAGGCCAGAGAATCACTCGATGTGATGACTTATCGCCGGGAGAGGCTTTACGCAGGCACTTTCTCCCCGCTATGGACGTGATCACACATCGAGCCCGCCCTCGTCCCCGGAGCCGCTTCCGTCCTCGTAGTCCTCCCCGTAGCTCGGCGGGGTGGTGGCCAGCCCCAGAGCCTCGCGCGCGGTGACGGTGGTGTCGCCGTCCACGTAGGCGTAGGCGTTGTCGTAGTGCTCGTAGAAGGTGTCCACGTCGGTGGCGTCCGCCGCCTTCGCCCACTCCTCGGCGGCGTCCCGCATGTCCTTCACCAGGTCGGCGACGGGCTGCTGCGCCTCGGCGGACCAGGTGTGCCCGCCCAGCGCCTCGGCCTGCTCACCGGTCGCGTCGCCGGCCTCGCCCGACCAGGTCCGGTTGACCTCCAGGTCGTCCTCGGCGTAGGCCTCCGGCTCCTCGTAGAGCACCTCGTCGACGGCGGCCATCGCCTCGAGGAAGAACAGCTGGTCGGCGTCGAGGGTCGTCCGGTCGGCGCGCAGCGAGCCGGTGAGGGTGCCCCGCTCGTCGGTGTTGGCGAAGACGCAGGTGATCTCCCGGTCGCCCCAGTCCCAGCTCTCCTGGGTGGGCGTGAGGTAGTACATGTCCACCTCCTCGGTCAGCAGCCAGGGGTCCATGGTGTAACCGTCCTGGAGCGTCCAGCACTTGTCCTCGGCCGTGTCCGTGACGGAGTCGTCGCCCGGGTACCCGCTCCCGGTGAGGGTGACCGTGCCGAAGACCTCTGCGTCGTGCTCACCGGAGCAGGACACCTTGTCGACGTCGTAGACGTCCTCGCGGAAGGTGTCGCCGGGCACGTCGAAGCACTCGCCCTTGGCGAGCGAGAGGGTGCCGGCGCCGCTCGCGCCCTCCTTGAAGCCCTCCCAGACTGCGGAGGCGCCCCCGGTGGCCAGCATCGTCACCCACAGGGCGAGCCCTAGGGAGGACAGCACCGCACCGCCGATCGCCATCCCCTTGCCGCGCTCACCGCGCCGGCGGATCTGCACCAGCGCGACGATGCCGAGGACCAGCCCCACGGCGGGCAGGAAGCACAGCACGCCGAGCACGAGCGCGGCGATGGCGACCCCGTTGACCGGCGCGGGCCGGTTGAAGGGCAGGTATCCCTGCCCCCAGACCGGGTACGACGGCGGCCCCCCGTAGGGGCCCTGCGGCATCCCGTGCGGCATCCCGTGCGGCGGCCCCTGGAACGGCCCGGGGAACGGCCCCTGGGGCGGCGAGGGGGGTGCTCCCTGCGGCGCCCCCGCGGGCGGCCCCTGGGGGGCTCCCTGAGCCGGCCCCTGGGGATGGGGAGCGTACGGGTCCTGCGGCTGCGGAGGCCGGTACGGGTCCTGGGGCGGCTGGGGCCCGGAGGGCGGGGGTATGGACACGAGCGACGGGCTCCTGACTGACGAACTGACGTACGACGACTGGGCGCATGGTAAGCACCGCGCGCGCGGGGGCGGTACGGGGGGCGCGAACGCGACGATCCGGGCGGCGCGCAGGCGGCCCCCCACGCCGGGGCGCGCACCCCGGTCGCCTCCCGGGTGGCCGTAGGTGGCGCCCCCTCAGGGGCTGCTCGACGGCGGGGAGTCGGCGGGCGGACGCGTCACCGCCGAGGAGAAGTTCTTGGGCCGGATGGCCGCAGTGGTGCGTGCCTTCGCGGGTGATCGGGCACCCATGTCGCGCCGGACACTCCGGACACCTGGGACCGCCTGTCAGATCCGATCGGGAGCCACGCATGGAACCAGTCGCCCCTCCGCGAACCTGTCCGTTCGACTATGCCGAGGCCCTCGAGTTCGATCCCGTGCTCCGGCACCTGATGACCGAAGAGCCCGTCTCCCGTATCCGGCTGCCCCACGGCGAGGGGGAAGCATGGCTCGTCACCGGCTACGACGACGTGCGCACGGTCACCACGGACCGGCGTTTCAGCCGCCGCGCCGTCATCGGCCGGAACTTCCCGCGCATGACCCCTGAGCCCATCGTCCAGGACGAGGCGATCAACGTCATGGACCCGCCGGCCAGCAGCCGCCTGCGCAGCCTGGTCTCCAAGGGATTCGCCCCTCGTCACATGGAACGCATGCGGGTCCGCACCCAGCATGTCGTGAACGAACTGCTCGACCGGATGGCGGAGCACGGTTCTCCCGCGGACCTCACCGAGCACCTGGCCGACCCGCTGCCCCTCGCCACCATCTGCGAGGTCCTCGACATCCCCGAGGCCGATCGGGCCCAACTGCGCGCCCACGCACGGACCATGATGGACACCGGCATCGACAACCGGGACGACGCCGTACGGGCCAAGGCCGATCTCCGCGCCTACTTCCAGACGTTGACGCAGCACCGGCGCGAGAACCCGGGCGACGACCTGATCAGCGCGCTGGCCACGGCTCGCGACGGGGACGAGATCCTCAACGACCAGGAACTGGCCGTCATGGCCATGGTCCTGCTCATCACCGGACAGGACACCACCACCTACCAGATCGGCAACATCGCCTACCTCCTGCTCACCCGCCCCGATGAGCTCGCCATGCTGCGCGCCGATCCCGCTCTGCTTCCGCAGGCCATCGAGGAACTGCTGCGCTTCATCCCGTTCCGCAAGGGCGTCGGCATTCCCCGCGTCGCCCTGGAGGACGTGGAACTGAGCGGGGTGACCATCAAGGCAGGGGACATCGTGCACGTCTCCTATCTGACGGCCAACCGTGACGGACGGAAGTTCGAACGGGCCGACGAGCTGGATCTGCGTCGCTCCGGTCCCTCCCACATGACCTTCGGCTGGGGTGGACATCACTGTCTCGGCGCTCCGCTCGCCACCACGGAACTCCAGGTCGCGCTCGGAACCCTGCTGGAGCGCTTCCCCGACCTGAAACTGGCGAAGCCGGCCGAGGAAGTGCGCTGGAACAAGACATCGATCTGGCGCTACCCGCTCGCACTGCCCGTCACCTGGTGACGGCGGCGCCCGACGGCCACACATGAATTCCCGTGCGCCCGACGGCCACGCACACCGCTTCCGGCTTCCGGCTTCCGGCTTCCGGCTTCGGCGTCACGCAGCACGGCAGCCGGACGCACTGTCCGAGGGCGCTGTTACCTTCCGCCCATGACCGCATCAGACGCTCTGCTTCGCCGCCTCGAGCAGGACTCGTCGCTGGCTGCCGCGCTGGCCTGGCCAGGTGACTTCGACATAGGTCGCCGGGATCCCATCGAGGATCTCGTACTCCCCTCCGGCAGGCCCCTGCACGCGGTAGCCGGATGCGGCGCCGGCGGCACGTACTTCCTCTGCGGGGAAGCCGGGCCCGAGGAGCGGCCTGTCCTGTATGCCGATTCCGAGGGACAGGCCACGTTGATCGGCGCCGACCTCGTCGAGGCCATCACGCTCATCGCCGTACTGCCTTTCTGGCGCGACCTGGCGATGGGCTTCACGATCAGCGAGCTCGGCTCGGACCTTCGGGCCGACCACCCGGACTTCGACGCCGAGCGCGACCGCCTCCTGCACGCCCTCGGGCTTGCTCCCGTCTCCGAGGAGGAGGCCGCCGCCCGGCTGCTGGCCGTGGCCGCCCGCACGGCCCCCGACTACGTGCCGCGCGTACCGGACGACGATCACCTGCCGTACGAGCTTCTGTTCCCGCGCGATCCTGCGTAGCGAAGCGCACCGGGCTCATCCAGCACGCTGTGGCCCCAGCACCCCCGCACGGACAGCGAAGGCCGCCCGACCCACTCCGCCGCAGGTCGGACGGCCTTTTGCCGGACGTAGCAGACGTTGAAGCGGAATGTCTGCGGACTGATCCTGACCTGCGGCGGAGCCCCCTTCAGGGCTCTGACCTGGGACTTCCTGGTTGGCATGCGTTGGCTCCAGACGGCTGTTTACGGGTGTCCTGCGGACTGGCTGCGGACTGACCGGGCATACCGAGGCAGAGAAATCCATGGCGCACCGGCCGGACCTGCAACGAGACTGCGCAGGTGAGCGACTCCCACCCCTGCCCGTGCTGCGGACACCGCGTGCTGGACGCGATGCCCGGCTCGTACGACATCTGCCCCGTCTGCTTCTGGGAGGACGACGGGGTCCAGTTCCGCTGGCCCACCATGGCCGATGGCGCGAACAAGGTCTCCCTCATCGAGGCCCAGCGCAACTACCAGGACTTCGGCGCCTGCGACCAGCACGGCCGCCGGTATGTCCGCCCTCCGGCCGAGGACGAGCCGCTCGACCCCGCCTGGCGCCCCATCGACCTGACACGCGACTCCTTCGAGGACTGGGAGGCCGAGGACCGCGCCCCGTGGCCCGACGACCGCTCGGTGCTGTGCTGGTGGCTCCCCACTTTCTGGCGCCGGGACCACTCCGCGTCATGACCTCCCACATCGAGACACTCGTCCAGCAGCTCGACGGCAAGGCTGACGAGTCCTACGACGCCCGTGCGGAGCTGATCTGGATCGGCACCGACGCCATATCCGCCGTCATCAACGGCCTGCCTTCCCTCGACGGCTTCGGTCAGCTGACCGCCATCGAGGTCTTCGAGGAGGTGGGCGATCACCGTTGCGGCCCCGCTCTGATCGGCCTGCTGGACAGCGACAACCCGACCGTCCGTGAATGGGCGGCCATCGCCCTGGCGAGCCTTGAGATCGACGGCGCCATCGAGCCCCTGCGCCGCGCCTACCGCGCCTGCCTGGAACGGGCGACCCCACCGGACTGGACCGAGCCCGTCGGCATCCGCTGGGCCCTGACCGAACTCGGCGCCCGCACCCCCGTCGTCCCGCCGCTCACCGCGCACCTACGACCCACCACTGCGGACAACGCCCCCGGCTGGCCTTCAGCTCACTTCCCCGAGATCATCAACGACCTGGCCGACCACGCCCAGGTGATCCTCTACTCCCAGTTCTGGCGAGTGGACGCCTGCGACACATACGGCGTCTCCGGCCCCGCCCTGAACTGGGAACTCGACTGGACTGCGCCCTGGGAGCACCTGGTCGAGGAGTCCCGCACCTGGTCCCTGCTGGAAGCCTCCGAAGCCCCCACCGGCGACAACATCTTCGTCGCCCCCACCTGGATCGACCGTACCGACCTGTACCCGGAGAGGTGACCGATGCCGTTCCAGCACCCCGAGGAGGTCGGCTACGGCTACGTGATCGAGCGCTATGCGGCAAGGAAGGACTCAGGCCACGCGCGCTACCTCGTCCTGAAAAGTGGTCGATTCCTGCGGCCCGAGTGGCCTCACGGCGAACGCTTCGCCCATCACCTCGTCGACGACGCGGCCACGATCACCGATGCCGAGCTGGAAGCCCTCCTCGGCTACGAGTGGCGCTCGCGCCTCACCGCCGCATGGCTGATCGGCGTCGACCGCCGCGAACGGTTCCGCGAGCGCATCGGCGACCTGCTCCTGGCCAGCGAGGTCTGCTTCTCCGGTAGCGCCTACTGCTTTACCCTGGCCCGCTTCGGCACCCACGCGGACGCCGAGATCCTCACCGCCTACCTCGACCATTACCTCCCCCGCACCGACCTCCGCTATGACCAGCCCGCAGCCCTCGGCGCCCTCCTCCGCCTCGACGCCCACCTCGGCACCCACCATGCGGACCGCTTCACCCAGCCTGACGGTCTCTGGGACCGCTGGGTCCAGGCGTTGGCGCACCTCTGCCAGCAGCCCGGCTACGCCCCGGAAGAACAGCGCCGCTGGACCGACCTCCAGTGCGACTTCGCAAACGGCTGGACTCGGTCACAGCCGCGCCACTGGAACCGAGCCTGAGATGGCTATCGCGCGTGTTGCTGCCCTTGGGATTCTATGAATTTGGCGTGACGAACGTACCTGCGGCATAAACGTCAAGGAAGCGCCCATGAAGAAGAGAAACGAATTCATCCGGACTTTCCAGGCGGCGCAGGTCGTGAGAGGTGAGCAAGATCAGAATTATTCCCCTGGCCAACGCAAGACTGGCCTGATGATGCGCCGATTTCAGATTCTCAGCGTCTCCCGTTACCCCACTTGCCGCCACGAGAATTCCAACCCGACAAGCCCTGTTCTCGATCTTCTGGAGGAAGATCGAGATAGTCGAAGAGTCAACGGGGGCACTCCAATTCTTACACTCGACAAGAAAGATAGGTGGGAGCATCTTCAGCCCATCGTCAAACCTGTGGTTCGCGACGATGATATCAATTTCTTCAGACTCGAATTTATTGAGGCTGTTCCTCCTTGTCGTACAACCGGGGAGGCTGCCAAAAAGGTAAGTCAAAGCATCCTCGTAGGCACGCCCTCTTGCCTGGGCAGTGGCGTTGGAGTTTGATGCAGCCCTCAGGTGCCCCCTGAGGCGGACCGGATTAAATCCCGTCACGACGCACCCCTCCGTGAGCGAGGGCATTCCTCATTCTCAAAATGAGCGTCGCTAGTGACCCTTCATGCAGCGATTCGAGCAGCTCCGCCACCGAGAGCATGGAAACGGGCAGCCCAGGGTTCTCGTAGCGAGGCCCTTCCACCCCCGAAGGGAGCGCATAGATGAGCAGCCCAAAGGGGGACGGATTGTAATGGAGGTACGAGGAGAATTCTCGCGCGTGAATGGAGGCGGATTTTCGAGGCTGTCGCATGAACTTGACACTCACGATGGTCGGCCCGCCAATCACTTCGCTGGCCCCATCTACCCATATGGCAAAGTCGTACCCAGAATCTCGCCTCGCGGGAGTGGACGTAACCGCACCTGCAGTCTCGAATACCTTGCGAACGTAGTCTTCCAACTCCTTGTAAGGCTGCCGGATGTAATCCACGCCCTCGAAGCCGCTAGCTATGCGCTCCAGTTCATGCTTAAGGTCGGCATACTGGCTGTCATCAAGAGACCTTCCGCCCAGCTCCTGCGGCTCGGCCTGCGGGGTTCGCATCGAAGCGACAAAGTTTTCTAAATGAAGTTGCAAGGCTTCCAGATTGTCTAGGCTGACGTCGACCCGAGGGAGTCCAGAGATCGCCAAAGGGGTTCTGACGCCTGGCGGCATGATCAGAAGGACTGGAATTTTCCGCCCCAGAGCTACACCAATATCCAGATAGACCACAGGTGGAAATTCCTGATCACCAGGCCCAAGAACGGCACAGAGAAAGTCCACCTCGTGCTTCATTCGACCGGTCACCCAGTCACCATGGTATCGATCCACCCTGAGCGCCTCGACACCGAGCATAGACAGGGTTTCCGCGATCCCTTGCACCGACATATTTGAATATCCGGTAATAATGCACTTCACGCCAACACGCCGTTTCATTTGATCGCCACTACGGGTTGAATTTCTCTTGTCGCTCTAGCGCCAGCCATCAAGAGACACCTGGTGGCCATCAGCCAGGTACCGCCTTAGGGCGCTGGCGGTCGTGTCTACGAAGGCATCGGGGATGGCGTTGGCGTCGACCCAACGGACCTGGGAGTGCTTGCGGGGTTCGCGGTTTTCGGGTTCGCCGGTCCATTCGTGGGCGGCAAAAACGACCGTGAGAAAGCCGTTGGGGGCTTCGACGCCCCAGGCGCCGTGGATGATGTGGGCGACCTTGAGAGACTCGGGCTTCACCGTGAGGCCCGTCTCCTCGTAGAGCTCGCGGACCGCAGTCTCCGTGATGGGTTCGCCCGGCTCGCTCTTGCCGACGGGGAGGTCCCACAGGCCCTGGGCGAACTTGGCGTTCTCGCTGCGCTGGAGGAGGACAACGCGGTTGGTGGCCTTGTCGTGGACGATGACGGCCGCGACCAGCAGGGTCATCGATTCGAGCGCCGGCTTGAGGGCTTGGGAGCGGTCGTCGGTCTGCTGGGCCACGGTGTTCCCTTCGTCGGGCGGGTTGTTGGGCATGTTAGGCGAGGGCCTCGCGGGCGCGGCGGGCGAGATCGGCGGCACCGGGAACGCGGCGGCGCTGGTAGATCGCGAGGGTGGATCGGATCGAGGTGATCGCCTTGCGGGTGCGGTCGGAGGTCATGCCCTCCATGAGGACCAGGGCCTGGGTCCAGGCGGCGACCGCTTCGTCGGCGCGGGCCTGGGCGGCGAGGCTGTCGCCGAGGTCGGCGTGGGTGAGGGCGTGGACGCGCTTGTACTTCGCGGGGTCCCAGCGGGTGAGGGCGTCGCGGTGCTGTTGTTCGGTGCCGACGTGGTCGGCGAGGTCGGTCAGGGTGCGGGCGGTGTGGCTGGCCACGGTGCCGGCGGCGGGGCCGCTGACGCGGGAGTAGCTGGGCTGGGGGCCGTCGTCCCGTAGGAGGGCGTCCTCGGCGGCAAGCAGGGCGCGTGCGGCCGACGAGTTCTCGTCGGCCGCTGCGTAGGCGCGGGCGTGGGTGATGTGGAGGAGGGCCTCGGTCTGGCCGTCGACGTGGCCGAGACCTGTGCGGAGGGCGCCTTCGACGAGGTCGATGCAGTGGTGGGGCTGCTTGAGGCTCAGGGCCTGGTGGGCGAGAGCGCGCATCATCCAGGCGGCGTGGCCGTGCGGGTCGGCTTCGCAGGCGAGCTGGTAGCCGACCTGGTAGTAGCGCTGCGCGGCACCTTCCTGGCCGAGGTCGTGGTGCTTCCACCCTGCGAGGTAGGCGAGTTCGGCGACGGCACCGAAGGCGGCCCGGCGTAAGGCTTCGCTGGGGAAGCGTCCGCGCAGCATGGGGGCGGCTGTGTCGGCGAGGTACGCGGTGACGGTGGTCAGGCCGTGCCCGCCACCGAGGCGCTCGTCGGCGGCGCTGAAGGCGGCGGTGATCTGGCGTACGACGTCCACGTCCTCCGCACCGACCAGGGACGTGCCGGCGCGGGCGCGGAGCATGCGGGCGGTGGCTTCGTGGTCGTAACCGAGTGGCATGGCGACGCCGGCGGTGGTGAAGGCCGCGATGGCGAGGAAGCGGCGGCGCTCGACGTCGGCCCGGCCCAGGTCAGTAACCGCGAGGACGGGGTCGGATTCCGCCGGCTCTTCGTCATCACCGGCCTGGAGGCCGATCTCGGTCTGGGTGACCGTGCGCCCCGCTCGGCGGGACAACGCCTCGGCCAGGTACTGGCCTACCCGGCCCGACGGGGCACGGGCGCCGGTCACCCAGTGCGAGATGGCCGATTTGTTGGTCTGGAGGATCTCGCCGTTCTCGGCGGCGACGCGTCGCACGTCTCTGGCGAGGGCCTCGTAGGTGCAGCCGACCGCGTCGATGGCATCACGCAGGCGGGAGTTGGGTTCTCGCTGCGCCGCCACGATCGCCTCCACTCCGGAGCTGTAAACCGCGTATACCGCTTCAACTGCCCTCCACCGTACCCACTGAGCGTGACCACCGGTTCACTTATCAGCAGCCGCCCGGAACGGCGCGACCGTGATCCAGGCTCCCCCTTGGTCCGGGGCGGCTCCCCGAAGTTCCGTACGCCCACACCGGGCTCGGGCATTCCTGTGCCCGGACCCGGCCGATCAGAGACGGAGACACGGTGACCACCATCGACACCACGGCCATCATGGTCGAGCTGCCCGAGGCATTCGACCCGCGCTGGAGCCGCCTGCCCGGCATCCAGGTCGACGGCCGACGCATCACGATCGACCCGGCCGAGTACTTCTTCCGCTTCGAGTCGAACACCTGGCTCGTCGCCGACTGGGAGCTGGTCACGTCCCAGCTCCTGGACGTGGACGAGACGACCGAGAGCGCGGTCGAGCAGCTCGCGCTCGACTTCATCAAGCAGCACAGCGAGTCGACCTCCGACGCGGCCAGTGTCCTGGCCACCGCGTACGAGGTGTACGCGTACCTCTTCCGCGACGAGCACCTGGCCAGCCTCGGCCTGCCGCAGATCACCGCCGACCACCTGCGGATGCTCCGCGAGGCCGCCACGCTCATGGCGCTCAACAAGGTCGAGCTGGACGGGCACATCTCCAACGTCGGCCCGTGCTGGTTCTTCCCCGCCGCCACCTCCGTCGTCTTCGACCTGGACGACGAGATGGGCGGGATGCTCGACGAGGTCTACCACGGCGGCTGGTTCAACGAGCACCGCCGGATCGAGTCCATCAAGGCCCACGCCGCGCTCGGCGGCCGGCTCGTGCACGGCTGCCAGTCCGTGCCGGACCAGTCCGGCGGCGTGGTCGCGCCCTACGGTGCCTCGATGGCGAACTTCCGCGACGACCTCGCCGCGTTCAAGGCGGGCTGGATCGAGCAGGTCTACGCCCACCGCGTGAACCCCGCCGCGTAACCCACCCGATCAGGCTCCGGGGCGGGCCGACATCCCTCGCCCGCCCCGGACGCCACCACCCCTCCCCGGAGCCCCACGTGACCACGAACCCCAGCGCCGAACTCCTCGACAACCTGCTCACCGCGACCGGCCAGACCACCGCCGTACGGGAGGAGGTACGCGTGTGGTCCATGTCCGGCGTCGAGCGCGTGACCTTCCCCGACGGATCCACGGCCATCTTCAAGTACGCCAAGAAGCCTTTCGACAGCGAGGACCAGGCCCTCCGCCTGGCCCACACCCTCGGCGCACCCGTCCCCCAGGTCCACACCTCCGCCGTCCTGGACGGCTGGCTCGGCATGCTCATGGAGGACCTCGGACCGTCCGTCCGCGAGGCCGACGACCTCGACGGTGTCGCTGCGGCCGTGGTCCTGCACGGCACCCGTACGGCTCCGCCCTTGCCCGTCCTAGGCCAGGAGCGCCTGCGCACACTTCCGGCCCGGGCTCTGGAGCATCTCGAACGGCTGCGCAAGGCCGACCGGTGGCAGGACGCCGACGATGTCGAGGACGCGCTCGACCGGATCGCCCAGGCCGCCGAGGCCCGCTCGGCCGGAGCGACGCTGAAACCGTTCGGCTGGGTGCACTCCGAGTTCCACCCCACCAGCCTCCACATCGGCGAGCGCGGCTGGCGGCTGCTCGACTTCGCCCGCGCCTTCACCGGTCCCGGCCTGCTCGACCTCGCCAGCTGGCACGGCACCATCGAGTCCCCGCACCCCATCCGCCTCCGCGTCTTCCTGGAGCAGTACGTCACCGCTGGCGGCACCCCCGACGCCCTCGCCCCGCGCGGCGGGCTCACCGCCGAGAACTGGGCCCTGGGCTGGCACCGCATGTGGGCCGTCGAGTGGTTCATGGAGCAGTCCATCCGCTGGATCAACAACCCGACCACCGACCCCGCCTACATCAAGGCCGTCCGCCGCCACCTCACCGACGTCCTCCACCTCCTGGAGATCTGACGTGCTCGCCCAGGCATCCCCCTGGCACGCCCACGCCGCCCAGCGCACCGCCGCCGGCCTCGCCGAACCCCTCTCCATACCCACCCGGATGGAATGGACCACAAGACCCGGCCAAGGTCCCGGAGCGGAGATACTCGGCCCCGACCTGCGCGGCAAGCGACTCCTGGAACTCGGCTGCGGCCCCGGCCACAACGCCGCCCACCTCGCCACCCGCCACGGCGCCCACGTCACCGGCGTCGACCTGGTCGGCCTCCAGGTCCGCCGCGCCCGCTCCCACTACGGACGGCTGAACAACCTCACCTTCGTCGCAGGCCACGCGCTGCACTACCTGCACGCCTCCGACAAGCAGTTCGACGCGATCTACTCCGTCTTCGGCGCCGTCGGCCTCGTTGCCCCCGAACTCCTGCTCCCGGCCATCGCCCAGCGCCTCACGCCCGGCCGGGTGCTCGCCTTCTCCGTCCCCCACCCGCAGCGCGGCGGCCGCAGCCCCTCCGGCGACGACCGGCCCCGCCGCGACTACGTCACTCTCCCCGACCGCACCCGGCTCCCCATCGCCCGCTGGGAGTTCGACACCGACCTCTGGGAGAAGCACCTCAGCCAGGCCGGCTTCTGGCTCATCTCGGCCCAAGAGTTCCACGACCCCCGCATGGGCCACTGGCCCACCACCCTGCTGATCCGCGCCCGCAAGCTCTGACAGCCCCCGCCCGGCTTCCCCCGGAGGAACCGATGCGCCCGCCCTACCTGCTTCTCGACATTGACGGCGTCCTCATACCCTTCCCCGACGAGCACGGCTCGACCCCGGCCACGCACGCCCGCCACGACGTCGTCCCCACCGGCCGCAGCGCCGACGACCCGGTCACCGTCTGGCTCAACCCCGACCACGGCCGCCTGCTCATGGACGTCATCCGCACCGGCCTGGTCACCCCGGTCTGGTGCACCAGCTGGCGCCAGGACGCCACCGCCCTCATCGGCCCGCTCCTCGGCCTTCCGACCCTCTCGTACGTCGATCTGCCGCGTCCGCAGATCACCACCAGCCACCCCAACGGTTACCTGTGGAAGCGCGACCACGTCGACGACTGGCTCGGCGACGCCCCCGCTGTGTGGATCGACGACGACTTCACCGGCCTCGACCATGAATGGGCGGCGGAGCGCAATGCCAAGGGAACGGCGACCTTCCTCATTCAGCCCGACCCGCACCTCGGTCTACAGCCCGAGCACCTGACCGAGGTCACGAGGTGGGTCGCACAGTTACCCACAGCCCACGCCGCCTGACGACTGGCCCTCGCTGCCACGAGCAGCGAGGGCATAGCCGCGTGCGGCGGAGTGGTGGCGGCGGCTTCGGCGTTCCATAGTGGGGACTTGCGCCGTTGAGATCGATCTTCTATTGACTCGCCAACGAAAATTACTCGTCGATATTGCTCTCGACCAGCAATTTGTTGGCATCTATCAACTATCCAGGGGATTGACCCCATGACCTCCGGATTCTAGTGATCGCGCGAAGTGACCCGCTGGCCGATCACTGTGGAACATCAGGGCGCGAAATGAAATCCGGATCGATATGTCGAAATCATTGCATCGAACTGATCTCTGTACTTTTCCAGGAATGTATCGAGCGAGTAGGCGCCGTTCCAGCCAGCGTCGCGCAGCTGCGACCCCTCACAGGGGATCGGTAGTGTGCAGAGGTCCGCGTCCTTTACGAAGTGGAGTCGGAGTTCGCGCGCCTCGGAGATGTTCAATGGATTTCCCCCAATCTGCTCGATGAGTACGTAACGAAGACCGAGAAGGTTAAGGAGATCAAGATCGGTGACCCAGGCCGCATCCATGAGTCGGTGGGCCTGCCAGTGCATAGCGTCTCGATAAACCAACCTTACTCGGTCAGTCACATTGGTGTGCGGAATGCCGTCCCAATAAAGCGAGCCATGGATCGTGCGGTTGACGCCATCCTGGGTAAGCGCCGTTCCAAAGGTCATCGGAACAAGGTTTGAGAGCTTGTCAGGCCACCCGTGCACCAGGGATCGAATCAGGTCGCAGGGGTTGTACACGTGGAGCATGACATCCCGCTCTACGGCATCAGCCGAGACGTCGTCCAGCCACCGTCCCACGAGCCTCTCCCAATCGGGATTCCCCGCAAAGCACATCCTGCTCTCCTCCCGGAAAGCCGGCCATCTTCCACGATCCGTGGTACGCGCGGAGCCTGTGTAGAGAACTTCGCCGATTCCCTCTTCGTCACCGTTCAGGTCGCGGAGAAGATCTCGCTCGTCCAGCGAAGTACGCTTCTCGAATGCACCTGCCGCCCGATAGCCCTCAATCTCCCAGTGCGGGTTCTCCGCCAGATGCCGGAGCACGCCGGGGCGGGCCGTATCATAGCCAGCTGCGAAGACATTCCGGGTGATATGGCAAAGGGCCGAGTACTCTAGGGGATACCCCCCAGTTTCCTCGTACGAATCCGCCTCATTGCCATCGAGCCATGCTGGCGCCTCATCGGGGTCCAGGCGCCCGATTGCGAAATAGAGGCCGTACGGTGCGACAACAAGGTCTTTCTGTGAGATGCGCCGGAAGTTCGCCGCGAGGAGATCATGCGCTCCCGCCTCGGCGGATGTGGCCAGAATTTCGTTCCAGCCTTTCGATCGCTCCTCCGGGGAGTTGTAGAAGTAGATGAAGTGATGTGGGGTGACCCGAGGCGGTACCGCCGCTTCGAGAAATTCCACCCGGTCCGCGCGCACAGGAACGCCGTTGTCGTCCAATGTGAGTTGGTACCCGCGGAGATCGTGGGACCAGTCTCTCGCCATGTTGCTCACCGGGACGCGCAGTTCGTGCCAAGTGGTGGAGACAATCATCGCGCGGATGCGGTCCTTGCGGAGCCCCAACTCCTGCTGCAACAGCTCGGCGTACTTCGTGACCTCATGAAGGGCGCGGGCCGAGGTCGAGTCGGATCGCTTCAATTCGATCACCACCCACGATCCGTGGCCGTCTCGGGCCAGGATGTCTATACGCCCGCGTGTTCCATGAGCATTGGGCAGCGGGTACTCCGTGCCAATCAACCGAAGACTCGGCTCGATGAGCGGCAGGAGGTCGGCCAGCATGTCGCGCAGTCGTGCCTCATACGGAACATCCATGTCGCACACCTCATACAAGTCTTCGGGCCAGCAGGTCAGTTGAGTACTGATCAGGTTTTGACAGTAGATGATCGGTCTGACAATCCTGACCCGTTCTCGACCTCAGCTCAACGAAGCCAGTTTCACAAGCGTCTGACGGGAGGTTCGCCCCGTGGGTGAGCTCGCGCGTAGCCCGAGCAGTGGTGATCACGACGTTGGGGCTGCCGGGCGGCTACGGCCGCGGCGATCATCGTGCGGGCCGCAGAGGACAGCACCATCATGAAGCTTGCCATTGAACTCGACCCGGTGCCCCGCCACGATGCGTGGCGGGGGCATCCGGCCGGGGTCAGCGGTGTCGACTGTGCTCTTCGGGCCTCGTGCCCACTGGTGTGGCCGGTGGGATTGGTGTGGCGGACATGGACGACGTGCCGCTGACCGTACTTCGCCTGCGAGCCGCTTGCGTCCGCCTGTTCGGCTGAGCGGTGATGCGCCAGTTGAGGACCTCGGCGGGGCGCTCGGCACTGTCGAGTTCCCGCAGGGTGCCGACCGTGGCCAGGAGGTGCCGGGGGTTGTGGCCGGCGGTTTCGGCGTGGGCGAGGGTGGCGGTCAGGGCGGTCCAAGTGGGGTCGGCGAGGATCCGGTCGGCGTGGTCGGGGAGGGCCGCGCGAACGTCCTGCTCGAAGCGGCGGGCGGTTGCGGCTCGTGGTGCGCGGCGGGCCAAGTCCGCCAGGACGGGTGTGGCGGCTTGTTGGTAACCCGCCTGGAGGTGGCGGAGGGCTTCCTCGGCCGCGGCGGCCTGTTGTTCGTGGCCTCGCTGTTCGTGCCACTTGGAGGCGGCGCGGGCCAGGTGCACGGTGGCGAAGAGCAGGGCGATGGCGAGTCCGCCCGGCTCGCTGGAGGCGTAGGCGAGTTCCTTGGCGGCCTTGCGTAGGGCGGTGGCGGCCTGGTGGTCGGCGCGGGTGGCGGAGCGTCGGGCGCGGTTGAACGCCATCGCCGCTGCCTGCAGTTCCGCCCGGTGTGGATCGGTCGTGGCGCTGGCGATGTTGTACAGGGCGTCACCGAAGGCGGCCAGGTGGCCCTGGGCGGCGGCATCGTCACCGGAGTCGAGAACGGAGCGCGCCGCGTGTATGGCGGTGGTGGTGTGCCGCCATGGGGTGGTGGTGTGCCGCCATGGGGTGGCGGGGTCCGCCACATACCGCGGGCGGTCGGTCATCTCCTGGTCGGGGAGGCGTTCGCGTAGGCGGTTGGTGGAGAGGTCGGGGGCGAGTTTCGAGCCGCCGTACCAGACGGGTTCGCCGGCCGCGTTGGTGTCGCCGGGTGCGGCGAGGCTGTAGCCGATCACGTTGCCGGTCTCGGGTCCGAGGCGTGTCTTGACCTTAATGCCGAGGGACTGCAGCACGGTGAAGTAGTCGGCTTCGTTGTGTACGGCGGCGGCCACCGCGTACGCCTGCTCGCGCAGCCAGTGCCGTGCCGTGACCGTCTGGCCCTGGCGCTCGGCCTTGGCGCGTTCGGCGCCGGTGGGGGTGCGGGGCGCGGTAAGGTCGCCGGACTTCAGGCGGCGCAGGCCGAACTCGGCCTCGATCTTGCGGCACTCCGCCTGGGCCCGCTGTCCGTCGCGGTGGGTGCGAGGACGGCGCCCGTCGGCGCGGACAGTGGTGGCCATGATGTGGATGTGGTCGTCGGCGTGGCGCACCGCGATCCACCGGCATGCCTTCTCGTTGTCTTCGGGGGCGATGCCTGTGGCGTGAACGATGCGGCGGGCTACCTCGGCCCACTCGGTGTCGGTGAGGTAGCGGTCGCCGGGCGCGGTGCGGACCGGGCAGTGCCAGACGTACTGGGGTGGTTTCTTGCCGCCCAGTTCGCGAGTGCGCAGGTCGACGTGGTGGTCGAGGCGCTTGGCGAGCTGGGAGTAGGTGGCTGCCGGGTCGCGGCCCGGGTCGGGGGCGCCGGCCATGTCCCAGGCGGCGACGATGTGAGCATCGGTGTGTTCGTCCCGGCGGCCGGGGCCGAAGAGGTAGACGATCAGCCCGCGGGTGTCGGAACCGGTGGAGACGTCAGGAACCATGCGCGGCGCCTTCCGTCAGGAGCTGGTCGATCAGTCGATAGCTGCTCTCGGCTGCTTGCTCGACGCGGTCCAGCACCGCCTCGGCACGCTCGGGCACGGTTCCTCTGTGGATGGCTGCGGTGATCTGGTTGAGGTTGCCGCCGATGCGCTTCAGCGCGACCGTCTGTGCCTCGACGGCCTCGATCAGCGGGCGGACCGGATCGTCCTCCGGGCTGCCGACCAGCCCTGCCTTGCCGATGGCAACGGCCAGGGCGGCGTCGCCGACGAATCCGGCGAACTTCTGACCGCGCTGGTGGGCTGCGGCGCTGATGACGCTCACAGCGGTCCGCGTGAAGCGGATGGTCTTCTCCTGGTCGCGCTTCTCCACGGTGCGCTTGCGGTTCATCAGTGCGGGCAGGACGGGGGCGTCGAGATCCCGCCAGGAGGGCTGCTCGGCGGGCGGCGGGACATCGGCCGGCGGCTGAGCGCTCGGGGCGACGGAGTCGGCTGCGGGCTGAGAGCTGGTCTCGGCTACAGCCTCCTCCGGCTCGGGCGCCCCCTGGCGCTCGGCCTTCTCCTCCGCCACCCCTGGGGCGGGGGCAAGCGCGGACGAAGCCTCGTTAGAGGCTCGTTCGCTCCAGCTTGCTGCTGATCGACGGGTCAGGCCGAAGAATCCCTTGCGGCGGCGGGCGGGGGCGTTGGCGGTGCTCGTTTCGGGCATGGTGGCGCTCCGGTGGTTGTGTGGGGGTGGGGCTTCGTCACGTCCGTTGCATCCGTCCCGTAGCTGGTCAGCACAGGTACGGAGGCGGTCGCAGGTACGGAGTGATCCGTATCGGCAAGGAACTCCGTCCCCGCGCTGACCTGCGCGGGGACGGATGCGACGGATTGATACGGAGCCGGTGTCAGCGAGTGGGCCTGGGGCCGGCAGGCCCGCCAGGAGGACCGATGGGCAGCATCCTCGACGGCGGGATCGGTGGCTTGCCCTGGGGTTGACGTGCGAGCGCGGCCTCGCCGGTTGCGGGGGCCGGTGGGGCGGGGTCGGGGCAGTAGCGGGCCCAGGCGTCGAGGAACTGGTTGCGGGCGTACGCCTTCGCCTGCCTGCCGTTCTCGAAGCGGTGGTTGGCCGGGCTGATGCCGAAGTCGCGCAGCAAGTTGGCCAGGTGGTAGGCGTTCAGGCCCTTCGTCCCGTACTCGGCCCAGGGCGCCTCAGCGTCCTGGATGAGGGCGGCGAGCAGGTCGTGGCTGCGTAGCGCCTCCGGGTGGCCGCACTGCTCGAAGGCACGGCGGATGTCCCGGAGCAGCCGGGTCTTCAGCGTCGTCTGCTCGTCCTGGACCAGCTCGGTGCGGGTCATTGCCAGGCAGGCGGCGCGGGCCTGGGCGGGCCAGTGGCCGCCGGCCAGGTCGGCGACGATGACCAGGGGCTCCCAGGTGTCCGCGGCCCGGTCTTCGACCGGCATCGGTGGCACCAGCCGGTGCGCTGCCCCGCGTAGTGGGGTCAGCCATGCGGTCAGTCGGTCGCGCAGCGCGTTCAGTTCCGGGACGGAGTGCCGGGAGCGGAAGGGGGCGACCTTCTCGCCGGGCTTGCGCTTCTGCATGCGGAGCACGACGGCGCGGTCCATGATCGTGTCCGGCAGGTCGCCGATGCCTGCCAGCGCGGCCATGGCGAAGGTGGGGAACGCAGTGGGCTTGTGCTCCGGGCCGGAGATCCGCCAGGCGGGGCGGTTGCGCTGGTGTCCGGCGTTCAGGAGGCCGCGCAGGTCCTCCTTGTCGCCTGCCTTCGGGCCGAAGATGGTGTCGGCCTCGTCCACCAGGAGCGTTGGCGGGTCCTCGCCGATGATCCGGAAGACCACCGCCGGCGAGGTGTTCACCGTCATCATCGGCCGGGACACGGTCTCGTGGAGCACGTCCAGGACGCGGGACTTGCCGCATCCCTTGGTCGGCCCCACCACCGCCAGGCGCGGCGCGTGCTGGAGGGCGGGCTGAATGTGGGAGGCCGCCACCCACAAGGTGACCGCGGTCAGTGCCTCCTCGCTCGGCAGCACGACGTACCGGCCGATCGCCGCACGGAGGTCATCCAGCAGCACGGCTCCTTCGTCCGCCGTCTCGTCGCTCACACGGGCGGGGTCCCCGGTCCCCGAACCGCCGTCGGGGACCACGGTCCCCGCAGATACCTGGGGACCGTGGTCGTCACCATCGGCTCGGGGCGCGTCGCGCTCGTCCGGGATTCGGGGACCGGGTTCGGGGACCGGCGGACCGGAAGTCTCTGTCCGGTCCCCGACTTCCGGTTCGGCGGGACCGGTCCCCGGGGCGCTGACCTGCGCATGTCCCGCGTTGGGGGAATTTCGGTCCCTAACCGGAACACCCGTCGCAGCAGCGCCGCTGGTGGTTGCAGCCGGGGACCGTGACTCCGTTCGGTCCCCGTTGCGCCAGGGGATGCCCTGGCCGGGGACCGCGGGGGTGGGCCAGACGAAATTGTGGGACGTGTTCGAGGTGGCGGGGGACGTAGAGTCCTCCATCGACGTTCCTCTCAGGTGAGGGACGGGACGGGCAAGGTCCCGCCCCTCACCGGTTCGTTCGTTCAGGGATGGGCGACAGGCAGGGGAATCTCCGGCCCTCGGCGTTGGCGCGCCGAGGGCCGTTGCTGTGTCCGGGCCTGTCGGTGGCTCATGAGGCCAGGCCCCACTCGTCTCGGCCGTCGATCAGCGTGCGCTCGTAGCGCAGCAGCTCCGCCTCGGGGTACAGCACCCGCTTGCCGACCTTGATGCCGCGCGGCCCCTTCCCGATGTGGCGCCAGTAGCGGACGGTGCTCTCGGCTGTGCGGTAGCGCTCGGCGACCTCGGTGGTGGTCAGGTATCGCATGCATTCCCATTCGGCTAGGCGGCGATTCGATCTGCATAGAGTTGTACCCCGGGATCGCCGGTTAACCAAATAGGGAAGCTCATGTTTCAATTGGGATAGCGACGGTGACGATGGAGGTTCGATGGCAGGCGACAGGCCCGAGGGCGGCGAGGTGCCGCTGCTCTACAGCGAGGGGAACGTGGCCGCGCGCGTGGCGCTGGAGCGCGAGGTCAGAGGGTGGAGCACGACCGAGCTGGCGGAGCGGGTGACCAGAGCCGGCGTGAAGATGAACCAGACGGCGGTCTGGCGTATCGAGAACGGCACCCCTCGTCGGCGCATCAACCTCGACGAGGCTCTCGCCTTCTCCCGTGTCTTCGAGCTCCCCCTCGAAGAGCTGATGTCCCCGCCCCTGGAGGGGCTCGACATCGACAGCCGGCGGCTCGTTCAGGAGGCCGTCGAGGCGTTCTACGAGACCCGCGACGCGCGCGACCGTCTCCACCGCGCCGTGGTCGCCATTGCCGACCACATCAAGGCCCACCCCGACAGCTCGCGGGCGATCCACGAGCAGTGCCTCCGCCTCATGGGCGACGAGCGAGACGCTCGCACGCTCAGCAGCGACATCGAGGACGGCGGCCACTACTGACAACCGACACGAAGGAGAGGCCACTTGGCCAACATCCAGAAGCGCCCCAACAGCAAATGGCGGGCCCGCTACCGCGATCTCGACGGCAAGGAGCACGCCCGCCACTTCGACCGCAAGATCGACGCCCAGAGGTGGATCGACGAGGTCACGGCCAGCCTGGTCACCGGTCAGTACGTTGACCCGCGATCGGCGAAGAAGCCCTTCAAGGAGTACGCGGAGGAATGGCGGGCCATCCAGCCGCACCGGCCTTCCACGGCCAAGGCGGTGGCCCAGCACCTGCGCTGCTACGTCTACCCGGCCTGGGAGAAGCGGGCGCTCGGCGCCATCAAGCCCGGCGACGTACAGAGCTGGGTCACCGGCCTGACCACCACGCACGGGCTGGCCGCCAGCACCTCACGGACGGTCTTCAACACGGTCAACGCCGTCTTCCGGGCAGCCGTCCGTGACCGGATGATCCCCCACAACCCGTGCGCCGAGGCGAAACTGCCCTCGGTACCACGGAAGAAGATCGTGCCACTGGCCGTCGAGCAGGTACGGACGCTGTCCGAGGAGATACCCGCCCGATACAAGGGCCTCGTGCTGCTCGGCGCGGCCACCGGGCTCCGCCCCGGCGAGCTCTTCGGCCTGCAGCTTCGGCACGTGGACCTGCTGCACGCCACCGTCTCGGTCGAGCAGCAGGTCCAGCAGACCGCCAAGCATGGCGTGTATGTCTGCCCGCCCAAGACCGCTCGCTCGCACCGCACGGTCCCGCTCCCCCGCATAGCGGTGGACGCGATGAAGGCCCACCTGCGGGACTTTCCCGCCGATGGGCCCGAGAGCTGGATCTTCACGGCGCCGCAGGGCGGGCCCGTGGTCTACACGCACTTCATGGACGGGTCCTGGCGGCCCGCCTGCGCGAAGGCCGGCATAGCGAAGGGCACCGGACCTCATGCACTCCGGCACCACTACGCCAGCCTGCTGATCAAGCACGGCGAGTCCGTGAAGACGGTCTCCGAGCGCCTCGGCCACACCAACGCGGCCATGACGCTGAACATCTACACCCACCTGTGGCCCGACTCCGAGGAGCGAACCCGGGCTGCCGTCGACAAGGCGTACGCGGATCAGTCCGCCGATATCCAGCCGCAGGTCGACGAAGCGGCGTAGCCGCTCCCCCCGCGCGCTGACCGAAGTCAGCACGCTGCGGACTCTGTGCGGACCGCAAAGGCCGCCCAACCCGCTCCGTCGCAGGTCAGACGGCCTTTCGCCGGACGTATCAGACGTTGAAGCGGAACTCCACCACGTCCCCGTCCTGCATCACGTAGTCCTTGCCCTCCATGCGGGCCTTGCCCTTGGCGCGGGCCTCGGCGACCGAGCCGGTCTCCACCAGGTCGCCGAAGGAGATGACCTCCGCCTTGATGAAGCCCTTCTGGAAGTCCGTGTGGATCACGCCGGCGGCCTCGGGGGCGGTGGCGCCCTTCTTGATGGTCCAGGCGCGGGACTCCTTGGGGCCGGCCGTGAGGTAGGTCTGGAGGCCGAGGGTGTCGAAGCCGACCCGGGCGAGGGTGGCGAGGCCGGGCTCCTCCGCGCCGACCGACTCCAGCAGCTCCAGGGCGTCCTCCTCGTCGAGCTCGGCGAGGTCCGCCTCCAGTTTGGCGTTGAGGAAGATCGCCTCGGCGGGGGCGACCAGGGCGCGCTGCTCGTCCTTGAAGGTCTCGTCGGTCAGCTCGTCCTCGTCGACGTTGAAGACGTAGAGGAAGGGCTTGGTGGTGAGCAGGTGGAGGTCGTGGAGGAGCTCCTCGTTCCCGGAGCCCTGGACGATGCCCGCCGAGAAGAGCGTGTCGCCCTTCTCCAGGATCTCCTTCGCCTCCTCGACGGCCTTGACCTTGGGCGCCACGTCCTTCTTGATGCGCGACTCCTTCTGGAGGCGCGGCAGGACCTTCTCGATGGTCTGGAGGTCGGCGAGGATCAGCTCGGTGTTGATCGTCTCGATGTCGTCCTTCGGGGAGACCTTGCCGTCGACGTGGACGACGTTCTCGTCCTTGAAGGCGCGGATGACCTGGCAGATCGCGTCGGACTCGCGGATGTTCGCCAGGAACTTGTTGCCCAGGCCCTCGCCCTCGCTCGCACCGCGCACGATGCCCGCGATGTCGACGAAGTCGACGGTCGCCGGGAGGACGCGCTGCGAGGAGAAGATCTCCGCCAGCTTGGTCAGGCGGGCGTCGGGCACGCCGACCACGCCGACGTTGGGCTCGATCGTGGCGAACGGGTAGTTGGCCGCCAGCACGTCGTTCTTGGTCAGGGCGTTGAACAGGGTCGACTTGCCGACATTCGGCAGACCGACGATTCCGATCGTGAGCGACACGTTGCGACTTCCCGTAGTCAGAGGGCCAGGGGGCCAGACGGCCAGGGGGCCAGAGGGCTGGCCGATCCCCCAGTTTACGGCGTGCCCGCGCCCGCCCCGGCGGACCTGTCGAACGCACGGTCAAGGTCCTGGCCCCGGCGTGTCCCGCGCCGGATTCGGCACATTAACCGACTTATGTTGGACCAATGGAGCAGCACAGGACTCGTCCACGGCGGAACGGGGCGCGACGCGGGACACCACCCCTGCCGCCGCAGGCGGGCCGCGGCGCACGTCCGGCGGCTCCCGCGCGGGGAGAGGCCGGTTCCGGCTCCCGTTCCGGTGCGCCGGCCGAGTCCGGTCGTTCCCCGGGCCTTCCCCGGCCCGCACGTGCTCCGGGAGTGGGCGCCGCGGCTCCGGCGGGCGTCGTCGCGCGCCGGCTGCCCGGTCCCCGGCTCACCGGGCTCGGCTGCGGGCTGTTCAGCATGGCGCTGATGCTGCTGGCCGGCTGGCTCGACCACGCGCTGTTCGGCGCCTCGCCGACGGTGTACGGGGTGCTCTTCCTGCCGGTGTGCCTGCTGACCGCGCTGTGGGTGCGCCGGGCCGAGCCGTTGTCCGCGCCCACCGTCGCACCGATCGCGTTCGCGGTGGGGCTCCTGCCCGTCGCCGACGGCGGCGACGGGTTCGGTTCCCGGCTGATGGGGGTGGTCACCGCGCTGGCCACGGAGGTCGGCTGGCTCTACTGCGGGACCTTCGTCGCCGGGCTGGTGGTGCTGATCCGCCGGATCGGCGCGGCGGGCCGATCCGGCGGCCGCGATCACAGCAGGGGCCGCGATCACACCGGGGGCAGCGGTCACACCGGGGGCCGTCCGTAGCCGTGCCGGGCCGTCCGGCGACCTCCGGGGGCTGCCGCGCCGTCCGGCGGCCCCCAGGGGCTGCCGTCCCGCGCCGCGCCGTCCGGCGGCCCCCAAGGGCCTCCGGGACCCCCGAAGGGGCTTGTCTTGAAGCCTCTCCCGACGGCCGGCCCCCTACGAGGCCTGGTGGCTGTCCTTGGCCGCCCGCATCGCCGCCCCGACGATGCCCGCGTTGTTCTGGAGCTGCGCCGGGACGATCTCCGCCTTGATGCCCTCGATGAGGGGCAGGAACTTCTGCGCCTTGCGGCTGACGCCACCGCCGATGATGAACAGCTCCGGCGAGAACAGCATCTCCACGTGGGCGAGGTACTTCTGGACGCGGTGGGCCCACTGCTCCCAGCTGAGGTCGCCGTCCTCCTTGGCCTTGCTGGAGGCGCGCTTCTCCGCGTCGTGGCCGTGCAGCTCCAGATGGCCGAGTTCGGTGTTGGGGACGAGGACGCCGTCGACGAAGAGGGCGCTGCCGATGCCCGTGCCGAACGTCAGCAGGATCACGGTGCCGCTGCGGTCCCGGCCGGCGCCGAACGCGACCTCGGCGACGCCCGCCGCGTCGGCGTCGTTGACGACGGTCACCGGGAGGCCGCCGAGCCGTTCGCTGAACAACGCGCGCGCGTCGACGTCGATCCAGCCCTTGTCGACGTTGGCCGCCGTGCGGATGGTGGATCCGCCGGTGACCACGCCCGGGAAGGTGAGCCCCACCGGTCCCGTCCACCCGAAGTGGTCGACGACCTGCTTCACGCCGTCGGCCACGCTCTCGGGCGTCGCCGGGTGCGGGGTGAGCACCTTGCACCGCTCCTGGGCCAGGTCGCCCTGGTCCAGGTCCACAGGGGCACCCTTGATCCCGGATCCACCGATGTCCACGCCGAAGATCTGCATGGCACCACGTTACGACGACCGACTGACGGTCACCGCCCGCGGTGCCTCGTCACCCGGACGCCGCCACCACCCCGCCGCGCGGTCTCACGCGGACTCCGGCACCGCCCGCCGCGCGGTCACTGCGCCGACGCGGTCCCCGCGCCGGTCCCGCCGCGCTGGGCGACCAGGGCCGCGGCCTCTTCGCGCAGGTCGCGGCGGAGCTCCTTGGGCAGGGAGAAGGTGATGTGCTCGTCGGCGGCCTTGACGAGTTCGACGTCGCCGTACCCGCGCTCGGCGAGCCACTCCAGGACCTCCTCGACGAGGACCTCCGGCACGGAGGCGCCCGAGGTGACGCCGACCGTGGTCACGCCCTCCAGCCAGGCCTCGTCGATCTCGCTGGCGAAGTCCACGAGGTACGCCTGGCGCGAGCCGGCGAGCTTGGCGACCTCGACGAGCCGCTTGGAGTTGGAGGAGTTGCGCGAGCCGACCACGATGACGAGGTCCGCCTCGGCGCCCATCTGCTTCACCGCCAGCTGACGGTTCTGCGTGGCGTAGCAGATGTCGTCGCTGGGCGGGGAGATCAGCTGCGGGAACTTCTCCTTCAGGGCGTCGACGGTCTCCATGGTCTCGTCGACGGAGAGGGTGGTCTGCGACAGCCAGACGACCTTGGACGGGTCGCGGACCTCGACCTTGGCGACGTCGGCGGGGCCGTCGACGAGCTGGATGTGGTCGGGGGCCTCGCCGGAGGTGCCGATGACCTCCTCGTGGCCCTCGTGGCCGATCAGCAGGATGTCGTAGTCCTCGCCCGCGAAGCGGACGGCCTCCTTGTGGACCTTGGTGACCAGCGGGCAGGTCGCGTCGATGGTGGCGAGCCTGCCGCGCGCGGCCTCCTCGTGCACGACGGGGGCGACGCCGTGCGCCGAGAACATGACGATGTTGCCCGGCGGGACCTCCTCCGTCCGTTCGACGAAGACGGCGCCCTTCTTCTCCAGGGTCTGCACGACGTACTTGTTGTGGACGATCTCGTGACGGACGTAGACGGGAGCGCCGTACTGCTCCAGGGCTTTCTCGACGGCGATCACGGCGCGGTCCACTCCCGCGCAGTAGCCCCGGGGGGCGGCGAGCAGGACACGGCGGCCAGGCGAAGCGGTCATGCGTCCCATCGTAAGGCCGCGTCCGGCGGGTCGAAGATCGCCTGTGGACGGTGCGGGCGGGGAGACTGGCGGGTGGGCGGGGACGGGCGGGGCAGGGCGCTCCCCGCGGAGGATCGGAGGCACGGATGTCCGAGACCGGTACGTCGACGCACCCGCCCGCCGGGGCGCACGAGCTGCGGCGCAGTCTCGGCTTCCGGGACCTGGTGGTCTACGGGCTGCTGTTCATCGCGCCCATGGCGCCGGTCGGCGTCTTCGGCACGCTGGACGCGAAGTCGCACGGGGCGGTCGCGCTGGTCTATGTCGTCGCGACGGTCGCCATGGCGTTCACCGCGTTCAGCTACGCGCAGATGGTGCGGGTCGTGCCGCAGGCGGGGTCGGTGTTCGCCTACGCGCGCGTGGGGCTCGGGAACGGGGCCGGGTTCGTCGCCGGCTGGATGGCGATGCTCGACTACGTCCTCATCCCGGCCGTGGCCTACCTCTTCTCCGGCATCGCGATGAACGCGCTGGTCCCGGAGGTGTCGCGGTGGGTGTGGACGGCTCTGGCGGTGGTCGTCACCACGCTGCTGAACCTGTGGGGGGTGCGGGCCGCGGCCCGGGTGGGCTTCCTGGTGCTGGCCATGGAGATCGTGGTGCTGGCCGTGTTCGTGGTGTCGGCGGTCGTCGTCCTCGCGCGGGACGGCGCGGAGCGGGGATGGCTGTCGCCGTTCACCGGGGACGGGACGCAGGGGGCGTTCGCGCTGTCGGCGGTGCTGGGGGCGGTGTCGGTGGCCGTGCTGTCGTATCTGGGCTTCGACGCGGTCGCCACGTTCGCGGAGGAGGTCACGGGCGGTTCGGCGAAGGTGGCGCGGGCGCTGCTGTTCTGCCTGGCGCTGGCGGGTGTGCTGTTCGTCGCGCAGACGTACCTGGTGGCGCTGCTGGAGCCGGTGACGTCGGCCGGGCTGGCCGCCGAGCCGGGGCGGCAGGGGGCGGCGTTCTACGACGCCGTCGACGTGTCCGTGGGGACCTGGCTGCACGACCTGGTGGCCGTGAGCAAGGCGGTCGGGGCCGCGTTCGCCGCGCTGGCCGGCCAGGCGGCGGCCGGCCGGCTGCTGTTCGCGATGGGGCGGGACCGGCGGCTGCCGGCGGTGCTGGCGCGGACGGACTCCGGGGTGCCGCGGGTGGCGGTGGCGTGCTCGGCCGTGGTGACGCTGGTGGCGGCGGTGTGGGCGGCCCGGCGGGACGACGGGATGGATCACCTGGTGTCGGTGGTGGACGTCGGGGCGCTGACGGCGTTCACGCTGCTGCACGCGAGCGTGGTGGGCTGGTTCGCGGTGCGGCGGGCGGGCGGCCCGGTGGTGTGGTGGCGGCACGTGCTGGCGCCGGTGGCCGGGGCGGCGATCACCGTCGCGGTGATCGTGGAGGCGTCCCGCACGGCTCAGGTGGTGGGGGCGGTGTGGCTGGCGGTGGGGCTGGTGGTGCTGGCGGTGCAGCGGGGGCGGAGAGCACCGGGCGCCGCCACCGGCTGACCGTCCGCCTCGGCCGCCGCCGTACACCGTGTACGCCGTACACCGTGTACGCCGTACACCGCGGACGCCATACACCGCGCCGGCCACGGTACCGGCGGCCCAGCTAGGCGGACGCGATGCCGACGGCCGAAGCGGACGCGGTGCCGGCGGCCACAGGCGGGCGCAGTGCTGGCCAGCCCAGGCGGACGCGGTGCCGCAGCCGAGGCGGGCGCCCGGTTGTCAGTGGCTGCCACTACTCTCGCGGGCATGGCTGTCAACACGTCCGCCGAGACTCCGCTGCCCGTGGGCGAGGTGTCCCGGCTCATCGGGAGGTGGATCGACCGGCTCGGCGCGGTGTGGGTCGAGGGGCAGATCACCCAGTTGTCGCGGCGCCCGGGTGCGGGCGTCGTCTTCCTGACGCTGCGGGACCCGTCGCACGACGTCTCGGTGAGTGTGACGTGCTACCGGCAGGTGTTCGACGCGGTCGCGGACGTCGTCGGCGAGGGCGCGCGGGTCGTCGTGCACGCCAAGCCGGAGTGGTACGCGCCGCGGGGGCAGCTGTCGCTGCGGGCGGTCGAGATACGGCCGGTGGGGGTCGGGGAGCTGCTGGCCCGGCTGGAGCAGCTGAAGAAGTCGCTGGCCGCGGAGGGGCTGTTCGCTCCCGAGCGGAAGAAGCCGCTGCCCTTCCTCCCCCAGCTCATCGGGCTGGTGTGCGGGCGGGCCTCCGCCGCCGAGCGGGACGTCCTGGAGAACGCCCGGCACCGCTGGCCCGCCGTCCGCTTCGAGGTGCGCAACGTCGCCGTGCAGGGCGTGCACGCCGTGCCGCAGGTCGTACAGGCCGTCAAGGAGCTGGACGCGCTGGAGGAGGTGGACGTGATCGTCGTGGCGCGCGGGGGCGGGAGCGTGGAGGACCTGCTGCCGTTCTCCGACGAACAGCTGGTGCGGACGGTCGCGGCCTGCCGTACGCCCGTGGTGTCGGCGATCGGCCACGAGCCGGACAACCCGCTGCTGGACCATGTGGCCGACCTGCGGGCCTCGACGCCCACCGACGCGGCGAAGAAGGTCGTGCCGGACGTCGGCGAGGAGCTGGAGCGGGTGCGGATGCTGCGCGGCCGGGCTCGCCGGTGCGCTGAGGCATTCGTGGAGCGGGAGGAGCGGGGGCTGGCGCACGCGCTGGCGCGGCCGGTGATCCAGGATCCGCACCGGATGATCGACGAGCGGGCGGATCACCTCGCCTCGCTGGTCGACCGCTCCCGCCGTACCCTCGGCCATCTCCTGGACCGCGCGGACTCCGAGCTGACGCACACCCACGCGCGCGTGGTGGCGCTCTCGCCGGCCGCCACGCTGAAGCGGGGGTACGCGGTGCTCCAGCGGGCCGACGGGCACGTGGTGCGGGATCCGGGCGAGGTGACGGCGGACGAGGCGCTGCGCGCGCGGGTCGCCGAGGGTGAGTTCACGGTACGAGTCGACGATCAGGGGCTGGGTGCATGACGGGCAGGACGGACGAGGCGCTGGGGTACGAGCAGGCGCGCGACGAGCTGATCGAGGTCGTACGCCGCCTGGAGGCGGGGGGTACGACGCTGGAGGAGTCCCTCGCCCTGTGGGAGCGCGGGGAGGAGCTGGCCAAGGTGTGCCGGCGCTGGCTGGAGGGCGCGCGGGCACGGCTGGACGCGGCGCTCGCGGAGGAGGGGGAGGCGGAGGAGGAGGGGTGACGCGGCGGACGGCTGTGAGGGCGGTCACCCCCGCCCCACCGCTAGTTGAAGCTTGAACTTCCATGGCGTACGGTCGATCACGTCAGCCGGTCCGGTGCACCCGGGTCCGGACGCGCACCCCAGGGAAGTCCACGCATGTCTCTCGTTCTTGACCCCGCCGCCCAGGACCTGCTGTTCCGCGAGGCCCGCACCGCGAACACCTTCACCGACGAGCCGGTGACCGACGAGCAGGTGCAGGCGATCTACGACCTGGTCAAGTACGGGCCGACCGCCTTCAACCAGACCCCGCTGCGTATCACCCTGGTCCGCTCCCCCGAGGCCCGCGAGCGTCTGGTCCAGCACCTGGCCGAGGGCAACCAGGCCAAGACCGCCGCCGCGCCGCTGGTCGCGATCCTCTCCGCGGACAACGAGTTCCACGAGGAGCTGCCGCAGCTCCTCCCGCACTTCCCGCAGGCCAAGGACCTCTTCTTCAGCGAGCGTCCGGCCCGTGAGAGCGCCGCCCTGCTGAACGCCGCCCTCCAGGCCGCCTACTTCATCATCGGCGTCCGCGCCGCCGGTCTGGCCGCCGGCCCGATGACCGGTCTGGACTTCGAGGGCGTCCGCAAGGAGTTCCTGGACGACGACCACACCCCGCTGATGGTCGTCAACATCGGCAAGCCGGGCGAGAACGCCTGGTTCCCGCGCTCCCCGCGCCTGACGTACGAGCAGGTCGTGACCACGGTCTGACAGCTCGCGCACGGCACGACCGAGGCCCCCGGCGATCCCGCCGGGGGCCTCGGTCGTCGCTCACCTCAGGCGGCGCGGCGCGCCCACCGGGAGGGCGGTACGGCCGTGAGGCGGCGCGGCGCACTCACGCCGTCTCCGACGCCGTCTGCGACGACGAGGTCTCCGACGTCTCCAGCGACTCCGCGAACCGCGCCAGCTCGGCCCACGACGCCGTGCCGGCCACCACCGTCGTCGATCCGTCGGCGCTCTCCACGACGAGGGCGTCGTAGCGGCCCTCGGTGTAGCGGGTCCAGGTGCGGCCGGCGAGCTGCTCGGTCCGCTCCGCCCGCCGGCCGCCCTGCGTCGCCTCGTCGATGAACGTGGACGGCTTCTGAGTGGACTGCTCGACCTGGACGTACTCCCCGTCGGGCGTGTGGAAGCCCAGGTGCCAGGCGTCGTACTCGGTGCCGTCGAAGCGCACCGAGGTCGCTTTCCAGGTGGACGGCAGGCCCTCCGGCGCGGCGATCGGGTAGGAGGCCGCGCGACGTGCCGTGAGCAGTTCCACGCGGTAGTCGACGCGCTGGACGTCGGGAGCGTGGTCGTCGTGCGGGATGAAGAGGTACATCACCAGGCCTGCGATCATGATCACTCCGAGGGAGAGGACCATGTCCCGGACCGTCTGCATCTTGCCTTTCGAACCTGCCACGCCCCCTATCGTCGCAGGTGCCCGGTGCGCTCATCCGTGGGGTCCCCTGCTCATTTTGTCGGACTGGCGATAGAGTCGGGTTTCGAACCCTCATCCGGCCGTCGTCGTATCAGAAAGGTGCGCTCCGATGACCGAGCACCATCACTTGCCGTCCGAACTCGATGTCCCCTCCGAGGCTCCCGACCGCAACCTCGCCCTGGAACTCGTCCGGGTGACCGAAGCGGCGGCGATGGCCGCGGGCCGCTGGGTCGGGCGCGGCGACAAGAACGGCGCCGACGGTGCCGCGGTGCGGGCGATGCGGACCCTCGTCTCCACCGTCTCGATGAACGGCGTGGTCGTCATCGGCGAGGGCGAGAAGGACGAGGCGCCGATGCTCTTCAACGGCGAACGCGTCGGCGACGGCACCGGGCCGGAGGTGGACATCGCCGTCGACCCGATCGACGGCACCACGCTGACGGCCAAGGGCATGCCGAACGCGATCGCCGTCCTCGCCGCCACCGAGCGTGGCGCGATGTTCGACCCGTCCGCCGTGTTCTACATGGACAAGCTGGTCACCGGCCCGGAGGCCGCCGAGTTCGTCGACATCGACGCACCCGTCGGGGTCAACATCCGCCGGGTCGCCAAGGCCAAGCGGGCCACGCCGGAGGACGTCACCGTCGTCATCCTGGACCGGCCCCGGCACGAGGGGATCATCAAGGAGATCCGGGACACCGGCGCGCGCATCAAGCTGATCTCGGACGGTGACGTGGCCGGCTCGATCCTGGCGCTGCGCGAGGGCACCGGCATCGACCTGCTGCTCGGCATCGGCGGCACCCCCGAGGGCATCATCTCGGCCTGCGCCGTGAAGTGCCTGGGCGGCACCATCCAGGGCAAGCTGTGGCCCAAGGACGACGAGGAGCGGCAGCGGGCGATCGACGCGGGGCACGACCTGGACCGCGTGCTGACGACCGAGGACCTGGTGAAGGGCGAGAACGTCTTCTTCGTCGCCACCGGGATCACCGACGGCGAGCTGCTGCGCGGGGTGCGCTACCGCTCGGAGACCGCGACGACCGACTCGATCGTGATGCGGTCGAAGTCGGGGACGGTGCGGCGGATCGACTCCGAGCACCGGCTGAGCAAGCTGCGGGCCTACAGCGCGATCGACTTCGACCGCGCGAAGTAGGTGGCCTGCGGGAGGGCCTGAACGAGCGTGACGGCCCGTCCCGGACGAAAGGGGGCGCCCCCGGTGCGGAGGGGGCGCCCCTTGTCGATGTGCGTCAGCCGGCCGCCGCTATGCGGTCGGTGGCCCGGGCCGCCTTCTTCAGCTCCATGTCGCGGCGCCGACGGCGCGCGAGGACCACACGGCGCTCGGCGGCGGTGAGGCCGCCCCAGACGCCGTACGGCTCGGGCTGGAGCAGGGCGTGCTCGCGGCACTCGACCATCACGGGACAGCGGGCGCAGACCCGCTTGGCGGCCTCCTCGCGGGAGAGCCGGGCGGCGGTGGGCTCCTTGGAGGGGGCGAAGAACAGGCCTGCCTCGTCGCGCCGGCACACGGCCTCGGTGTGCCACGGAGCGTCTTGGTCCCTGTCCCGCGCCGGCACCCGCTGGGCCGGAACTGCGGCGACCTGCAGGGACGAATGCGGCGGTTGCAGCACGGTCTACTCCTGACGACGGCTTCGCGAGCGAGAGACGATGCAGCAAGGCCTACCCGCTGTGCGCGCGCCTATGCACTGAGTTCCCGACCGCCGGACCGGACCCCGCGCCGGGGACCAGGCCTCGCGCACGCTCCCGCCGGGGACCGGCGCTCACCCGGCCCGCCGGTCCGCCCGCCGGCCGGCCCCTTCCGGTGCGCCCCGCGGCCCTCCCCCTCGGCCCGTCCCACCGCCCCGCCCGCCGGTTCGCGACCGTCAACGGTCCAGATGCCTGCGCAAACCCCGGTCGACCTTGCGGTGCACCTTGTCGAGGATGTCCGCGACGACCCGGCCGCGCCGGGGCCGGCCCTCGATGTGGCCGAGGACGGCCCACCCCTCGACGTGGACGACCGGCGCGTCGGGATCGGCGGAGTCGAGCGTGTCGACCTCGAAGGTGCCGAGGACACCGCCGCCGGTGCCGAACAGCGAGACGTTCTCCGGGACGCGGACCTCGACGTTGCCGAAGATTGAGACCGCCCTGACGACGACGTGCCGGTACTCGAACAGCGCCTCGCTCAGGTCGATCTCGACGCTGCCGAACACCGCGTACGCGTGGATGCGGCGGCCGACCCGCCAACGGCCCCTGCGGACGCTGCTGCTGAAGACGGCGACCAGGTTGTCGTCCGGGTCGGCGGGGAGCGCGCCGGGCGGCGGACGGTGCGCGGCGGGGGCGTACGGCGGGACGTGCCGGTGGTGGGCCGCGGGCAGGTCCCTGATGAACACGTCCAGTTCGCCGACCGTCCTGGCGGCCAGCACGCCCTCGACGCGCTCGGCGTGCTCGTCGGCGGTGAGGCGTCCCTCCGCGAGGGCCTCGCGCAGGATGCCGACGATGCGGTCACGGTCGGCGTCCGAGGCACGCAGCTCGGCCACGGAGGCGCGCGGGTCGGCGGCGGGGGCACGCGGGGCGGTCCGCTTCTGAAGGTCCACGACAGCAGCGTACCGAGACACGATAGATCGCGACAGTCCCCGTCGAGGCCGAACTGAGCCTTACCTCACAAGCTCACCGCCGACGGCAGGTTCTACGCTGGTGAGCGCTGCCGAAGGAGGCCAGCCGTCGTGCTCTGGAAACCGGCCGCACGCGTCAGTCGAGTGAGGAATGGGCGAGATGCCTGAGTTCGCGTACACCGATCTGCTCCCCATGGGAGAGGACACCACCCCGTACCGGCTGGTGACCTCCGAAGGTGTCTCCACCGTCGAGGCCGACGGGCGGACCTTCCTCAAGGTGGAGCCGGAGGCGCTGCGCAAGCTGGCCGAGGAGGCGATCCACGACATCCAGCACTACCTGCGCCCGGCCCACCTCGCGCAGCTGCGCCGGATCGTCGACGACCCGGAGGCGTCGGGCAACGACAAGTTCGTCGCCCTCGACCTGCTGAAGAACGCCAACATCGCCGCGGCGGGCGTGCTGCCGATGTGCCAGGACACCGGCACGGCGATCGTCATGGGCAAACGCGGGCAGAACGTGCTCACGCAGGGGCGGGACGAGGAGGCGCTCTCCCGCGGCATCTACGACGCGTACACGAAGCTGAACCTCCGCTACTCCCAGATGGCCCCCGTCACCATGTGGGAGGAGAAGAACACCGGTTCCAACCTGCCGGCCCAGATCGAGCTGTACGCCACGGACGGCGGCGCCTACAAGTTCCTGTTCATGGCGAAGGGCGGCGGCTCCGCCAACAAGTCCTTCCTGTACCAGGAGACGAAGGCCGTCCTGAACGAGGCCTCCATGATGAAGTTCCTGGAGGAGAAGATCCGCTCGCTCGGTACGGCCGCCTGCCCGCCGTACCACCTGGCGATCGTGGTCGGCGGCACCAGCGCCGAGTACGCGCTGAAGACCGCGAAGTACGCCTCCGCGCACTACCTGGACGAGATCCCGGCCGAGGGCTCGCCGCTCGGGCACGGCTTCCGCGACAAGGAGCTGGAGGAGAAGGTCTTCGAGCTGACGCAGAAGATCGGCATCGGCGCGCAGTTCGGCGGCAAGTACTTCTGCCACGACGTGCGCGTGGTGCGGCTGCCGCGCCACGGGGCCTCCTGCCCGGTGGCCATCGCCGTCTCCTGCTCGGCCGACCGGCAGGCCGTCGCGAAGATCACCGCGGAGGGCGTCTTCCTGGAGCAGCTGGAGACGGACCCGGCGCGGTTCCTGCCCGACACCACCGACGAGCACCTCGAACAGGACGGCGACGTCGTCCGGATCGACCTGAACCAGCCGATGGACGACATCCTCGCCGAGCTGACCAAGTACCCGGTCAAGACCCGGCTGTCGCTGTCCGGTCCGCTGGTCGTGGCGCGCGACATCGCGCACGCCAAGATCAAGGAGCGGCTGGACGCCGGTGAGGAGATGCCGCAGTACCTGAAGGACCACCCGGTGTACTACGCGGGTCCGGCGAAGACCCCGGAGGGGTACGCCTCCGGTTCCTTCGGTCCGACGACGGCCGGCCGCATGGACTCCTACGTCGAGCAGTTCCAGGCGGCGGGCGGCTCCAAGGTGATGCTGGCCAAGGGCAACCGCTCGCAGCAGGTCACCGACGCGTGCGGCGCGCACGGCGGGTTCTACCTCGGCTCGATCGGCGGGCCGGCGGCGCGGCTGGCCCAGGACTGCATCAAGAAGGTCGAGGTCGTCGAGTACGAGGAACTCGGCATGGAGGCGGTCTGGAAGATCGAGGTCGAGGACTTCCCGGCGTTCGTCGTCGTCGACGACAAGGGCAACGACTTCTTCAAGGACCCGGCGCCGGCGCCGACGTTCACGTCGATCCCGGTGCGGGGGCCGGGGCTGGCGTAGCGCCTTGTACGGCGGGGCGGCGGAGGCGGGAGTTCTCTCGCCCCCGACGCCCCTTCCCTCCCCCACTCTCGGCTTCGCTCGAGCGGGGGACCCCCATCGTCCCCGGGGGCTGCGCCCCCGGACCCCCGCTTCGGCCCTGGACGGGCCTCGTCCTCAAACGCCGGACAGGCTTTTGGGGGACCCCGATCGGACCACTCCCGGAACAACCGCGCCCGCCCCCACGCTGAACCCGGTATGAGCGACTACCGCATCGAGCACGACTCCATGGGCGAGGTCCGCGTTCCCGCGCACGCGAAGTGGCGGGCCCAGACGCAGCGGGCCGTGGAGAACTTCCCCGTCTCCGGGCAGCGCCTGGAGCGCGCGCACATCGAGGCCCTCGCCAGGATCAAGGGCGCCGCCGCCAAGGTCAACGCCGAACTGGGGGTGCTCGACAAGGAGATCGCCGAGGCGATCCAGGAGGCGGCCGCCGAGGTGGCCGAGGGCCGGTGGGACGAGCACTTCCCGGTGGACGTGTTCCAGACCGGGTCGGGGACCTCGTCCAACATGAACACCAACGAGGTCGTCGCGACGCTGGCGGCCGAGCGCCTGGGCCGGGACGTCCACCCCAACGACCACGTCAACGCCTCGCAGTCGTCCAACGACGTCTTCCCCTCCTCCCTCCACATCGCCGCCACCGCCGCCGTCACCCGCGACCTGATCCCGGCCCTGGAGCACCTGGCCGCCGCGCTGGAGCGGAAGGCCGGGGAGTTCGCCGACGTGGTGAAGTCCGGGCGGACCCACCTCATGGACGCCACCCCGGTGACACTGGGCCAGGAGCTCGGCGGGTACGCCGCCCAGATGCGGTACGGCGTCGAGCGGCTGCGGGCCTCGCTGCCCCGGCTGGCCGAACTGCCGTTGGGCGGCACCGCCGTCGGCACCGGCATCAACACGCCCCCCGGCTTCTCCGCCGCCGTCATCCAGGAGGTCGCCCGGGTCACCGGGCTGCCGCTGACCGAGGCCCGCGACCACTTCGAGGCGCAGGGCGCCCGCGACGGCGTCGTCGAGACCAGCGGGCAGCTCAGGACCATCGCCGTGGGACTGACGAAGATCGCCAACGATCTGCGGTGGATGGCCTCGGGACCGCGCACCGGACTGGCCGAGATCTCCCTGCCCGACCTCCAGCCCGGCTCCTCGATCATGCCCGGCAAGGTCAACCCGGTGATCCCGGAGGCCGTGCTGATGGTCGCCGCGCAGGTCACCGGGAACGACGCCACGGTCGCCGCGGCGGGCGCCGCCGGCAACTTCGAGCTCAACGTCATGCTGCCGGTCATCGCGAAGAACGTGCTGGAGTCGGTCCGGCTGCTCGCCAACGTCTCCCGGCTGCTCGCCGACCGGACGGTCGACGGCATCGTCGCCCACCGCGAACGGGCCCGCGAGTACGCCGAGTCGTCGCCGTCCGTCGTCACCCCGCTCAACAAGTACATCGGCTACGAGGAGGCCGCGAAGGTCGCCAAGAAGGCGCTGGCGGAGCGGCGGACCATCCGGGAGGCGGTCCTGGAGGGCGGGTACGTCGAGCGCGGCGACCTGACGCTCGAACAGCTCGACGAGGCGCTCGATGTCCTGCGGATGACACGTCCGTGACGTTTCACGCCCGGCGCGAGAACCGTGACGCGCGCCGCAGCGTCGTATGCCCATGGCACCTAATATCTGTGCATGGCAGACGGCGGAGCGGTGAGACACGTGGGAACGGGCGGTGCGGCGGCCTTCTGGGAGCCCGGTGACCAGATCCTGTGGCGCTACCGGGAGAACGGCGGCGAGCGATTGCACATCGTCCGGCCCGTGACCGTCGTCCGCGACGACGAGGACGTGCTCGCCGTGTGGCTCGCCCCCGGCACCGAGTGCGTCAAGCCCGTCCTCGCGGACGGCACCCCGCTGCACCAGGAACCGCTGCACAGCCGGTACGTCAAGCCGCGCAGCATGGTGCTCGACCGCTGGTTCGGCACGGGCGTGCTGAAGCTGGCCCGGCCCGGCGAGCCCTGGTCGGTGTGGCTGTTCTGGGAGCCGGGCTGGCAGTTCAAGAACTGGTACGTCAACCTCGAGGAACCGCTGGCCCGTTGGGACGGCGGCGTCGACTCCGAGGACCACTTCCTGGACCTCTGCGTCTACGAGGACCGGACCTGGGAGTGGCGCGACGAGGACGAGTTCGCGCAGGCCCAGCAGGACGGCCTGATGGACGCGGCGGCGGCCGGGCGGGTGCGGGAGGCGGGCCGGGCCGCCGTGGCGGCGATCCGCGCCTGGGGGCCGCCGTTCGACGAGGGCTGGCAGCACTGGCGCCCGGATCCGTCCTGGGCCGTACCGTTGCTGCCGGAGGACTGGGACCGGGTGCCCGCGCACCTGTCCACATGAGACCCTTGCTGCGCCCCCGGGCAACAAACGTAGGATCGTCCTCCGCAAGCGCAGCACAGAGCAACTCCCGGATCAGACGCCGAGTCTGACCCAACGTCACCGAGGGGCGGCAGGACGTGAGCGAGGGGTACGAGGGCAACACCGGCAGGGCCTTCGACGTGGGCCCTCGCGGCCGTGCCCGATCCACCGGTGACACAGGAACAGCCTCTGACCACGCGGGAATTCCGTTCCGGGGACATGTGTTCCGGGTATCGGGTTCTCTGCGGGACCGACTGCACGCACGGCGCGCAGCCCCGGACGGACGGATTCGACACGCGTGACGGAGCAGCCCACCTCCTACGAACGCCCCCAGGGCGTCGACCCCACGGACCCCCGCGGGGCGCTGTTGCGTACCCAGGCCTCCGCGCCGGGCTCCGCCGCCTTACCGTCCGCCGCCGCCCAGGGCCGCACCGAGGACGCCCCGGGCACCGCGCCGCGCGGCAAGGGGACGGAACCGGCCGCGTCCGGCTCCGAGCACTCCCAGCCCACGGCCGCCGAGCCGCTGGGCGTGCCGTCCGCGGGGTCGAAGCCGGGCGTCGGGGAGCACCGGCCGCGGCCCGCGCCCGAGTCCATCCCGGTCCAGCCGGGCGCCGAGACGCGGCCGGAGCACGGCGCCGACGGGCCGGAGCGCCGCACCGGCCAGGCGCCGGCTCCGGGCCGGCCCACGCCGATGCGGCGGGACGGGGACCGGCTGCGCTTCGTGGGCGCGGCCACCCGGCGGATCGCCCGGGGCCTGGACCTGGACGAGATCGTGATGGGGCTGTGCCGAGCCACCGTGCCGACGTTCTCCGACGCGATCCTCGTCTACCTGCGCGACCCCCTGCCGGTGGGCGACGAACGGCCCGTCGCGGACCGGGTCGTGCTGCGGCTGCGGCGCACCGACCGCATCCCCGAGGAGCGCGACACCGAGACGGGGTTCGCGGCGCTCGGCCTGCCGCCCCCGGAGACACCGGAGCTGTCGGAGCTGTCGGCGGCGATCGCGGAGCTGTGCGAGGTGCGGCCCGGCGGCGCGCTGGCAGAGGTGCTGCGCGGGGTGCGCCCGGTCTTCGCCGACCATCCGGCCGCGCGCGCCGCGCTCCCGGAACTGCTCGGCGAGGACAGCCAGTTGGACGTGCCGGACGGCCAGCGGGCGATCCTGGCCCCGCTGCGCGGCCGGCGCCGGGTGATCGGGGCCGCGGTGTTCATCCGCCGCCCGGACCGCATCCCCTTCGAGAACGACGACCTGCTGGTCGCCGCCCAGCTCGCCACGCACAGCGCCCTCGGCATCGACAAGGCGGTGCTGTACGACCGTGAGGCGTACATCGCCGACGAGCTCCAGCGCACGATGCTGCCGGAGACCCTGCCGCGCCCCACGGGCGTCCGGCTGGCCTCCCGCTATCTGCCCGCCGCGGAGACCGCGCGGGTCGGCGGCGACTGGTACGACGCGATCCCGCTGCCGGGCAGCCGGGTGGCGCTGGTGGTGGGGGACGTCATGGGTCACTCCATGACGTCGGCCGCGATCATGGGCCAGCTGCGGACCACGGCGCAGACGCTCGCCGGGCTCGACCTGCCGCCCCAGGAGGTGCTGCACCACCTGGACGAGCAGGCGCAGCGCCTGGGCACCGACCGCATGGCGACCTGCCTGTACGCCGTGTACGACCCGGTCTCGCACCGCATCACCATCGCCAACGCCGGCCATCCGCCGCCCGTGCTGCTGCACCTGGGCGGGCGGGCCGAGGTGCTGCGGGTGCCGCCGGGCGCGCCGATCGGGGTGGGCGGCGTCGACTTCGAGGCCGTGGAGCTGGACGCGCCCGCCGGGGCGACGCTCCTGCTCTACACCGACGGCCTGGTCGAGTCCCGGCTGCGGGACGTGGCGACCGGCATAGAGCAACTGCGCGAGAAGCTCGCGGTGACCGCCCAGCTCACCGGGCCGGACCATCCGCCGCCCCTGGAAGCGCTGTGCGACGAGGTGCTCGACATGCTCGGGCCGGGCGACCGGGACGACGACATCGCGCTGCTCGCCGCGCGTTTCGACGGGATCGCGCCGAACGACGTGGCGTACTGGTACCTGGAACCGGAGGACGCCGCGCCGGGCCGGGCGCGGCGGCTGGCCCGGCGGGCGCTGGCCCGCTGGGGGCTGGAGGAACTGTCCGACTCCGTGGAGCTGCTGGTGAGCGAGGTGGTCACCAACGCGGTGCGGTACGCCACCCGGCCGGTGACGCTGCGGCTGCTCCGTACCGATGTGCTGCGGTGCGAGGTCGGGGACGACGTGCCGCAGTTGCCGCGGCTGCGGCAGGCCCGCGCCACGGACGAGGGCGGGCGGGGCCTGTTCCTCGTCAACCGGCTGGCCCGGCGCTGGGGAGCGACCCGGCTGAGCACCGGCAAGGTGGTCTGGTTCGAGCTCAACCACGGTTAGCCCGTGCGACACGGCAGGGGGCCCGGTGATCACCGGGCCCCCTGCCGTCACCGGACCGTCCACCACCGGACGGTCCACCACCGGACCGTCCGCTACTGGCCCATCTGCTCGAACGGGTTCTCGGATTCCTCCGTCTCGGACTCCTCCGCCGTCGGCGACTCCGACGGCTCCTCCGTGGTCGCCTCCTCCGAGGGTTCCTCCGTGGTCGGCTCCTCGGACGGGGTCGCGCTCTCGGCGGGCGCACTGGACGTCGGGGCCTCGGTGCTCGGCTCCTCCGTCGGCTCCGGGGACTCCGACGGGGACGGCTCGGCCGTCACGGTCGGCTGGACCGCGGCGCCCTGGTCGGTCTCCAGGTCGAACTTGGTGACCTTGGTGGAGACGCCGAAGGTGTACGCCGCCCAGATCTGCGCCGGGTAGCCACCACCGTTGATGCGGCCCTTGCCGGGGATCAGACCGGTCGCGCCGGTCAGGCTGACCTGGGGGTGCGGGGACTTGGCGGACTCGCCGAACAGGCCGACGGAGGTGACCAGGTCGGGGGTGTAGGCGGTGAACCAGGCCGACAGGTTGTTGTCGGAGGTGCCCGTCTTGCCCGCGACCTTCTGGCCGTTGCGCTCGGGGTTGTCCCGTACGGACGTCTGGGCCGTACCGTCGTCGACCACGCCGGTCAGGACCGAGGTGACCGTGTCGGCGGCCTCGCGGCTGATGACCTGCTCGCCGATGGGGTCGGAGAGCTCCACCTCGTGGGCGCTGTTCTCCACCGACTTGATGACGGCCGGGGTGACCTTCTTGCCGTGGTTGTCGAGGGTCGCGTAGACGCCGGCCATCTGGAGGGGGCTCGCGCCCATGGTGCCCAGGGTCTGCGCGGGCACGGCCTTCAGGCCCTCGGTGTCCATGCCGAGGTCACTGGCGGTCTGGAGCACCTTGTCCATGCCGACGTCGACGCCCATCTGCGCGAAGGCGGAGTTGATGGACTTGTTCATCGCCGTCTGGACGGTGACGTCGCCGTAGTCGACGTCGTCCTCGTTCTCCGGGGCGAAGCCGATGTCGCTGCCGACGACGGGGCGCTTGCTGGTGCCGTCGTAGAGGGTGTCGGCGGTGATCTCCTCGCCGTCCTGGGTCTGGGCCGCCTGGTCCAGGGCCGCGGCGAGGATCACCGGCTTGAAGGTGGAGGCGGGCTGGTAGTCGGCGCGGGTGGCGTTGTTCGTGTAGTGCTTGACGTAGTCGACCCCGCCGTACATGGCCACGACCGCGCCCGTCTTCGGGTCCACGGACACCGCGCCGGCCTGGACGTCGCCGTCGACGGAGCGCTTCGTCGCGTCGAGCTTGCTGGTGAGCTGCTGCTTGACGGACTTCTCCAGCGCCTTCTGCTTCTTCTTGTCGATGTTCAGCGTGATGTTCCAGCCGCCGGCGTTGACCATCGCCTCGGCCTCCTTGCTGCTGTCCGCGACGCCCTGCTGGACGAGCTGCCGCTCCAGCTCGCTGTTGGCCGCGTTCACCAGGTAGCCGACCTGGCCCTCCTGGCCGGGGGCGGCCTTGGGCTCCTTGGGCACCGGGAACTTCAGGGCGTCCCGCTCGGACTTGTCGAGCCAGTCCTCCTCGACCATGTTGTCCAGGACGTAGTTCCAGCGCTGCTGGACCAGCTTCTTGCCGGTGTCGGTGGCGACGGCCCAGTCGTACTGGCTGGGGGCCTGGAGCAGGGCGGCGAGGTAGGCGCCCTGGGCGACGGTGAGCTGGTCGGCGTCGACGCGGTAGTAGGCCTGGGCGGCGGCCTGGATGCCGTAGGCGCCGCGGCCGTAGTAGCTGGTGTTGATGTAGCCGGCGAGGATGTAGTCCTTGGACTTCTCCCGGTCCAGCTTCAGCGAGATGACCAGTTCGTTCAGCTTGCGCGTGACGGTCTGTTCCTGCGTCAGGTAGTAGTTCTTGACGTACTGCTGGGTGATCGTCGAACCGCCCTGGGCGCCCTTGCCCATGACCGTGTTGAGCAGACCGCGGGCGGTGCCCTTCAGGTCGACGCCGGCGTCCTGGTAGAAGGACTTGTTCTCGGCGGCGACGAAGGTGCGCTGGACGGCCTTGGGGACCTCGGCGAGGTCGACGTTCTCCCGGTTGAGCTCGCCGTCGCGGGTCAGCAGGGTGCCGTCGCTGTAGTTGTAGACGTTGCTCTGCAACTGGGCGGCCGCGTTGCCCTCGGGGATCGGCGTCGTCAGGTACAGCACGACGAACGCGCCGATGCCCAGCAGACAGACGCCGAGGAACGTGCCGATCATCTTCTTCCAGGTGAAGAGCCGGCGTATGCGGCCCTTGTCGCCGCCCTTGGCGCCCTTCCTGGCGCTCCGGCGGGCCGCCGCGCGTCCGCCGGCCGCGACGCCGGTGGCCGCCTGCGCCGTCGGCACCGACTCCTCGCTCGGCTCCGGGCCCGCCCCCGGCGAACGGTCCCTGGGCGCTGCGCGGCGGCCACCGCGCTGTCGCGCTCGTCTCTCGTCCGCTCGTCCCATGAGTCCGCTCGCTCCGCTTCCTGTTCGGCAGTCGCACCCGTGCCCGGAGGCAGGTCAGCTCAGAAAGCTAACACCGCTCTCTGTGACGAAGGGGGCCCGATCCGGCCGGGCCCGGGCGTGAGAATCAGCACCCCCCGCGGGGGAACCGGCACGCCGTTCCACCGAAATCGACGTACGACAGGGCCCCAGGGTTGCCATCCCTGAATAAAGTGCTATCACTTAGATAGACGACCGGAGTGAAGACGACCGGAGTGAAGAAGGCCGGAGTGAAGAAGGCCGGAGTGACGAGAGCCGGTTCGCGAGGCAGCGGCCGGCGAGAAACGGGGGATTCCCATGTCCACGCACGACCCGCAGATCCCGGCGCCCGCCGCGCCCGTCCCGGCCGAGATCGACGTGCCGGAGATGCCCGCCCCGCGCGTGCGGGAGTTCCCCGCGCGGAGCGTGGGGGGCGGGCTCGCGCTGCTGACGGGGCTGGTCGGGCTGCTGGCCGGCGGCGGGCTGATCGCGGCCGCCGCGGCGGTGGCGGCGACCGCCGGCAAGGCCGTCCTGATCACCGTGGGCGTGCTCGTCGCCCTCGCCTCGCTCCTCTCCCTGCGCGGACTGAACATGGTGGCACCGGGCGAGGCCCGCGTGGTGCAGCTCTTCGGGCGGTACCGCGGGACCATCCGCGAGGACGGCCTGCGCTGGGTGAACCCCTTCACCTCCCGCACGAAGATCTCCACCCGGGTCCGCAACCACGAGACCGCCGTCCTGAAGGTCAACGACGCCTACGGCAACCCGATCGAGCTGGCCGCGGTCGTGGTGTGGAGGGTCGAGGACACCGCCCGGGCGACCTTCGAGGTGGACGACTACGTCGAGTTCGTCTCCACCCAGACCGAGGCCGCCGTCCGGCACATCGCCATCGAGTACCCCTACGACGCCCATGACGTGGACGGGCTCTCGCTGCGCGGCAACGCCGAGGAGATCACCGAGAAGCTGGCCGCGGAGCTGCGCGTGCGCGTGGACGCCGCCGGTGTGCAGATCATCGAGTCCCGCTTCACCCACCTCGCCTACGCCCCGGAGATCGCCTCCGCGATGCTCCAGCGGCAGCAGGCGGGCGCGGTGGTCGCGGCGCGGCGGCAGATCGTGGACGGCGCGGTCGGCATGGTCGAGGACGCGCTCGGCCGGATCGCCGAGCGGGACATCGTGGAACTGGACGACGAACGGAAGGCGACGATGGTGTCGAATCTGCTGGTGGTGCTCTGCGGGGACCGGTCACCGCAGCCCGTGCTCAACACCGGGTCCCTGTACCAGTGACGGATCCCGCCGGGGGCGGTGCCCCGCAGCGTCGGCCGCGGCAGCGCAAGCAGGTGCTGCTGCGGCTCGACCCGTCGGTCCACGACGCGCTGGCCCGGTGGGCGTCGGACGAGCTGCGGTCGGCGAACGCCCAGATCGAGTTCCTGCTGCGCAAGGCGCTGAAGGAGGCGGGGAGGCTGCCGGGCGAGGCCGGCCCCCTCCCGCGTCGCGGACGGCCGCCCAAGGACTCCGCGCCCCGGCCGCCGTCGCCCTGAGCACGGCGGCCGGCGCCCCGCGGGGCGGCCGCCACCCCGGGAAAGGCCGCAGGCGCACAACGCCCCCACCCCGCCACCCCGGGAACGGCCGCAGGCGCACAACGCCCCCACCCCGCCGCCCCGGGAACAGCCACGGGCGACCCGTCGGCGCTGTAGCGGATCTGTGACAATCGGCCCCCACCTGCGCACTCACCAACTCCTCCCGACCGTCCCGGACTTCACGTATACACACCGCGTATACACCGTGTGTACAGTCGCTGCCATGTCCATCGGTCACACCCTTCTGGGACTCCTGGAGTCCGGGCCCCGCCACGGCTACGACCTCAAGCGGGCCTTCGACGAGAAGTTCGGTCACGACCGGCCGCTGCACTACGGCCAGGTCTATTCGACGATGTCCCGGCTGCTGAAGAACGGGCTCGTGGAAGTCGACGGCATCGAGCCGGGCGGCGGCCCGGAGCGCAAGCGGTACGCCGTCACCGACGCCGGCGTCACCGACCTCGCCCGCTGGCTCGCCACGCCCGAGAAGCCCGAGCCGTACCTCCAGTCGACGCTGTACACCAAGGTCGTCCTCGCCCTGCTCACCCACCGCGACGCGGCCGAGATCCTCGACACCCAGCGCGCCGAGCACCTGCGCGGCATGCGCATCCTGACCGACCGCAAGCGCCGGGGCGACCTCGCCGACCAGCTGATCTGCGACCACGCCCTGTTCCACCTCGAGGCCGACGTGCGCTGGCTGGAGCTGACCGCCGCGCGCCTCGACAGGCTGCGCCGGGCGGTGACGTCATGAGCGCCCCCGCCGGCTCCCTGCTCGCCGCCGAGGACCTGCGGAAGGCCTACGGTCCGACCCTCGCCCTCGACGGCGCCGACTTCTCCGTCCACCCCGGCGAGGTCGTCGCCGTCATGGGCCCGTCCGGGTCCGGCAAGTCCACGCTGCTGCACTGCCTCGCCGGGATCGTCACCCCCGACTCGGGTTCGATCACCTACGACGGACAGGAGCTCACCACCCTGGGCGACGCCCGGCGCAGCGCGCTGCGGCGCTCGGAGTTCGGGTTCGTGTTCCAGTTCGGGCAGCTGGTGCCGGAGCTGACCTGCGTGGAGAACGTGGCGCTGCCGCTCCGGCTGAACGGCACCCCGCGCAAGCAGGCGGAGCGGACCGCGCTGAGCTGGATGGAACGGCTGGAGGCCGACGACCTGGCCGGCAAACGGCCCGGCGAGGTCTCCGGCGGGCAGGGGCAACGGGTCGCGGTGGCCCGCTCCCTGGTCACCGGCCCGCGGGTGGTGTTCGCCGACGAGCCGACCGGCGCGCTGGACTCCCTCAACGGCGAGCGCGTGATGGAGCTGCTCACCGACGCCGCCCGGTCCGCGAACACGGCCGTCGTGCTGGTCACGCACGAGGCGCGGGTGGCCGCCTGGTCCGACCGCGAGATCGTCGTACGGGACGGGAAGTCCCGGGACATGGAGCGGATCGTATGAGCCTGCCGCGGTGGCCTCGCGACCTGGGGCTGGGGGTCCGGTTCGCCTTCGCCGGCGGGCGGGAGAGCTGGGTCCGGACCGTGCTGACGGCGGTGGGCGTCGGACTCGGCGTGGCACTGCTGCTGCTGTCGACCGCGTTACCGAACGCGCTCACGGAGCGGCACGCCCGCGAACAGGCCCGTATCGACTACACGTTCGGCTCCGAGCCGCCGTCCGCGGCCGACGACACCCTGCTCGTCGCCGACGTCGACACGGCGTTCCGGGACCGGGACATCCGCGGCCGGCTGGTGGAGCCGGAGGGACCGCGCGCGCCGCTGCCGCCCGGGGTGGACGCGTACCCGGCCGAGGGCGACATGGTGGTCTCCCCCGCGCTGAAGGAGCTGCTCGCCTCGGACGGCGCGAAGCTGCTGCGCGAGCGGCTGCCGTACCGGATCGTAGGGACCATCGGGGAGAGCGGGCTCATCGGCTCGCGGGAACTCGCCTACTACGCGGGCGCCTCCGGGCTCGCCGCGCGCGTCGACGGCTCGACGGTGTCCCGGCTGGAGCGGTTCGGGGACCGGAACCAACCGGAGGAGGAGGACGACCCGGTCCTGGTCCTGCTGAACCTCGTGGTGATCGTGGTGCTGCTGATGCCGGTCGCGGTGTTCATCGCGGCGGCCGTCCGCTTCGGCGGCGAGCGGCGCGACCGCAGGCTCGCCGCGCTGCGGCTGGTCGGCGCCGACAGCCGGATGGCCCGGCGCATCGCGGCGGGCGAGGCGATGGCCGGCGCGCTGCTCGGCCTGGTCCTCGGCACGGGCTTCTTCCTGATCGGACGCCAGGTGGCGGGGTCGGTGGAGGTGATGGGCATCAGCGTGTGGCCCAGCTACCTCGACCCCTCGCCGGTGCTGGCCGCACTGGTGGCGGTGGCGGTCCCGTCGGCCGCCGTGCTGGTCACCCTGGTCGCGCTGCGCGGTGTGGTGATCGAGCCGCTCGGCGTGGTGCGCGCGGCGAAGCCCTCGCGGCGCCGGCTGTGGTGGCGGCTGCTGCTGCCGGTGACCGGCCTCGCCCTGCTCTACCCGATGATCGGCCAGGGCCGCGCCAACGGCGACTTCAACCAGTACCTGGTGGTCGGCGGCGTCCTGCTCCTCCTCGTCGGGGTGACCGCGCTGCTGCCGTGGCTGGTGGAGCGGTTCGTCGCCCGGCTGGGCGCGGGCGGGGTCGCCTGGCAGCTCGCCGTGCGCCGCCTCCAGTTGAGCAGCGGTTCCGCGGCCCGGATGGTCAACGGCATCGCGGTGGCGGTGGCCGGGGCGATCGCGCTCCAGATGCTGTTCGCCGGGCTCGACGGCCAGTACACCGAGGACACCCCCATGGACCTCGGCCGGGCGCAGATGCAGGTGAGCGTGCCGGACGGCACCTCGCTGGCGGCGAGCGCCCGGAAGTTCACCGAGACCGAGGGCGTACGGAAGGTCACGGCCCTGGGGGAGGGCTACCTCGGCGACTCCAGCTGGCGCGGCGAGAACGGCCCGGACCTCGCCACCGAGCTGACCGTCGGCGACTGCGCGGCGCTGCGCGAGGTGGCCGAGCTGCCGTCCTGCGCGGACGGCGACCTGTTCGTCCTCGACGGTTCCGACTACTCCGCCGACGGGCCGAAGCTGAACGTGCCCGGCACGAAGCTGTACCTGGAGTCGTCCTCCCCCGCGAGCGGCACGGAGGTCGTCTGGACCGTCCCGGCGGGCGTCACCCGCGCCCACGCGGCCGAGGACCCGACCGGCACCCGGCGCGGCGGCTTCCTGATGACACCGGCCGCGCTGCCCGAAGACCTCCAGAAGGTGACCAGCGGCCAGCTCTACCTCTCGGTCGACGAGTCGGTGCCCGACGCCGTCGAGCACGTCCGCAACACCGCCGCCGCGATCGGCCCGCTGACCGACCCGACGACCTGGTCGGCCACGACGACGTCCTCGAAGTACGACTCGATCCGCACCGGGCTGCTCGTCGGCGCCGTCTGTGTGCTGGCGCTGATCGGGGCGAGCCTGCTGGTGTCGCAGCTGGAGCAGTTGCGCGAGCGCCGCAAGCTGCTGTCGTCGCTGGTCGCCTTCGGCACCCGGCGGCGCACGCTGGGCCTGTCGGTGCTGTGGCAGACGGCGGTCCCGGTCGCGCTGGGCCTGCTGCCGGCCTCGGTGGTGGGACTCACCCTGGGCGCGGTGCTGCTGCGGATGACGGACACACCGGTGGGCGTGGACTGGGCGAGCGTCCTGGCCATGGCCGGCTGCGGCGCGGCGGTCGTCCTCCTGGTGACGCTGCTGAGCCTGCCCCCGCTGGTACGGCTGATGCGGCCGGACGGGCTGCGCACGGAGTAGGCCACGCACGGCCGAGGGCTCCTCACCGGGGAAACGCGGTGAGGAGCCCTCGGCACGCTCACAGCCGGTACTCCTTCACCACCCTGCGCACCTGCGCGAACAACATCCCCACGTTGACGGACTTGCGGCAGACGACCACCGCGACGACGTCCTGCTGCTCGGTCATCCGCACGAACAGGTGGGTGAGGTTGTCGCTGTTGACGAGGATCTCCTGGAAGAAGTGGTTGTCACCGGTGATCCCGCGCCGCTCCTTGAAGACGTCCTCGATCATGACGACCGTACGGCCCTGGAAGAGGTCGAGGGTCGCGCCCGCGAGCAGGTCGAGGACCTCGGGCGGATGGTTGTCGACGGTCTCGTAGGAGAGCAGCATGCCGGTCGACATGTCGACGACGCCGGAGGCGACGCAGTCGGGGGCATCCGTACGCAGTGCTTTGACCAGGCCCATCACCTGGTCGGAGAAACCCGGGGTCATACGCTTCGTCGCCATCCCTTCAGACTCCTTCGGCGGCCTTCACGGTCTCCCCGGCCGGGCCGGTGAGGATCAGGTCGATGCGGCGCAGGGCCGGCTGGGTCGCCGTGTGCAGCCGGTCCACGTCCATGCCCTCGTCGCCGAGCACGATCATGAGCGCGGTGTCGCCGACGGCGTAGAAGGCGGCGCAGCCGTGGCTGCCGTAGGTCACCGTGCGGTGCAGGGCGCCGCGGTCGGTGGCCTCGGCGGTACGGCGGGCGAGGCCGAGACCGGCCGCGGCGAGGGCGGCTAGGCCCTCGGGATCGATGGAGTCGGCGGTGTCGGCGGCGATGAGCAGCCCGTCGGCCGCCGCGACCGCGGTGTCGGTGATGCCGCTCACCTGCTCTCGCAGACCGCGCATCTCCCGCGCGAGGGCTTGGTGGACCATGGTGCAACTCCCCTGTGTCGTGGGACGTTCGGGTGGGGGGACGGTCAGTTGCCGGCCGGGTTCCGCAGCCGGAAGAACTCCTTGATGCCGCTGGCGCCGGGCCGGCGGCGGGGCAGGGCGACCGGTTCGGGGGGCGTGGCCGGCGGGGGCGGGACGGGTGTGCGGGGGCGGAGTCCGGGGCCGTCGGGCGGCAGCCGGACCGGGATCGGGGCGGGGGCCCCGGGGCACTCCAGGAGCCCTTCGCCGAGCATCCGGGCCACCTCGACGGTGACGGCGTAGACGCCGCGCCCGGTGAGGAAGGCGAGGTCGCGGGCGGTGCGGCGGCCGTCGGCGTGGGTGAGCAGCTCGCGGCGCAGCGCGGTCAGGCCGTCGGCCGGGAAGGAGCGGGGCGCGGGGACGGGACGCTCACGCTCCGGACGGACGGGGTACGGAAGGGCGAGCAGCGCGCCGAGTCTGCGGGCCGCGTCCTTCAGGAGCCGGGTGGGCGGTTCGCCCACGGCGACCGCGGCGGGCGCCGGTCCGGTGGCCGGACCGCGTTCGCAGCCGTCGACGCCGCCCGCGACGACCGCGAACGCGGCGTCCCTCAGGGCCATCGCGCAGACCACCCGCAGCTGGGCCGCGCCCGTGTGGCCGTGGGCGACGAGCCCGGCGGCCGGCCAGCGCGCACCGCCGGACTCGCGCACCAGGCGGGCCCATTCCTCGCCGCCGATCCGCCCGGAGCGCAGCAGCAGCGCCTCCGGTCCGGGCGCCCCCGGTGACTCGACGGCGACGACCAGGCCGCCGCGCAGGTGGACGGTGCCGCCGGGCGAGCCGGACACCCGCACTTCCCCGGTGAAGCCGTCCCGCCCGCACGCGGCCAGGTCGCGTGCCAGCAGCTCGTAGCCCGACATCACGCCCCTTGGACTCTCGCACACACGCCTGACGCGTAGCGCTGAGGAGGGAATGTGTATCAGCCGGGGCGGAGCGTCCTGTGGCGTGTTTCCGACCTGCCCCCAGGTGACGGAAGTTGCCACGCCGCTGGGCTCAATTCGGCGGCCCGGGACCGCATTCGACCGGTCGGCGGGTCTCAGTCGCCGGTGTCGAGCACCCGGACCGGCAGCGGCCGCAGCGCCTCGCGCAGGGCGGCCGCCAGCTCCGTGTACTCCGCCCCGCGGGCGGCGCCGGCCCGCATGGCGAGGGCGATCCGGCGGGTGGGGGCGGGGTCGGCGAAGGAGCCCGTGAGGAGCCGGCTGGAGCGGCTGGTCTCGACGGTGACGGCGGTACGCGGCAGCAGGGTGCAGCCGAGTCCGCCGGCGACGAGCTGGACGAGCGTGGAGAGCCCGGCGGCGGTCGTCGTCACCGGCGCGCCCTCCCGGCGCCCGCCGCCGCCCTCGGACGCGGTCCGCCCCGCCCCGCTCATGCCGCGCCCGGCCTCGCGGCAGATGTCGAGCGCCTGGTCGCGCAGGCAGTGCCCTTCGTCCAGGAGCAGCAGGTTCAGTTCCTTGAGCACCTCGCGCGGGATGCCGTCCCGGCCGCCGAGCCGGTGGCCCGGTGGGGTGACGAGCACGAAGTCCTCGTCGAAGAGCGGGAGTTCCCGCATTCCGGGCACCCCGAGCGGCACGGCGAGCAGCAGCAGGTCGAGCCGGCCGCCGTGCAGGCCGTCGACGAGGCTGGCGGTCTGCTCCTCGTGGACCTGGAGGTCGAGGAGCGGGTAGCGCTCGTGCACCAGGCGCAGGACGGTGGGCAGGAGATAGGGCGCGACCGTGGGGATGACGCCGAGGCGCAGCGCGCCGGTGAAGGGCGCCCGGACCGCCTCGGCCTCCTCCAGCAGCGCCCCGACCTCCTCCAGCACCGCCTTCGCCCGTACGGCAAGCCGCTCGCCGGCCCCGGAGAGCAGCACCTTGCGGGTCGTACGCTCGAGGAGGGTCACGCCGAGCGTCTCCTCCAGCGCGGAGACGGCGCCGGACAGGGCGGGCTGGCTCATGCCGATGGCGGCGGCCGCGTCCCGGAAGTGCAGGTGCTCGGCGACGGCCGCGAAGGCCCTCAGCTGGGCCAGGGTGGGCTGCCGCCGCTTGGTCCCCGCACCGCCCCCGCTCTTGGCACCGACATTACCGACGGTCACCGATAACCACCTCCGATCAACCCTATCGAGTGTAGCCATTTCCGTAATCAATGCACTATGTGCCACGATCGCCTCCGTCCAACCCATGGGAAATGTCCGCGATCCGGACGTCTCCTCGCTGCAAGGAGGGCCTGTGCTCACCGTCGGTGACAAGTTCCCCGAGTTCGAACTGACCGCCTGCGTCTCGCTGGAGAAGGGCAAGGAGTTCGAACAGATCCACCACAAGTCCTACGAGGGCAAGTGGCTCGTGGTCTTCGCGTGGCCGAAGGACTTCACCTTCGTGTGCCCGACGGAGATCGCCGCCTTCGGCCGGCTGAACGACGAGTTCGCCGACCGCGACGCGCAGATCCTCGGCTTCTCCGGCGACTCCGAGTTCGTCCACCACGCCTGGCGCAAGGACCACCCGGACCTGACGGACCTGCCGTTCCCGATGATGGCCGACTCCCGGCACGAGCTGATGCGCGAGCTCGGCATCGAGGGCGAGGACGGCTTCGCCCAGCGTGCCGTGTTCGTCGTGGACCCGAACCACGAGATCCAGTTCACGATGGTCACCGCCGGTTCCGTCGGCCGGAACCCCAAGGAGGTCCTGCGGGTCCTGGACGCCCTCCAGACCGACGAGCTGTGCCCCTGCAACTGGTCCAAGGGCGAGGACACCCTCGACCCGGTCGAGCTGCTGGCCGGGGAGTGACCTGACATGGCCCTCGACACCCTGAAGTCCCGCATACCGGACTACGCCAAGGACCTGAAGCTCAACCTGGGCTCGGTCATCGGCAACTCCGACCTTCCCGCGCAGCAGCTGTGGGGCACGGTGCTGGCGACCGCGATCGCCTCCCGCTCCCCGATCGTCCTGCGCGAGCTGGAGCCGGAGGCGAAGGCGAACCTCTCGCCGGAGGCGTACACGGCCGCCAAGTCGGCCGCCGCGATCATGGCGATGAACAACGTCTTCTACCGCACCCGCCACCTGCTGTCGGACCACGAGTACGGCAACCTGCGGGCGGGCCTGCGGATGAACGTCATCGGCAACCCCGGGGTCGACAAGACCGACTTCGAACTGTGGTCGTTCGCCGTCTCCGCCATCAACGGCTGCGGCATGTGCCTGGACTCGCACGAGCAGGTGCTGCGCAAGGCGGGCGTCGAGCGCGAGGTGATCCAGGAAGCGTTCAAGATCGCCTCGGTGGTCCAGGCGGTCGGCGTGACCCTGGAGACGGAGGCGGTGCTCTCCGAGTAGGGCCGGTCGTCCGCGGGCCCCGTCCACCCGGGTGGTGGGCGGGGCTCCGTCGTTGCCGCGCGTCTCCCGGCGGGGCTCCCTTCCGGGGCGCGCGCCGCCGCACCCGTACGGGCGGCGTCGTTCTCCTTTCGGGCTCCCCCGGCTCCCCCGGCCCTCCCGGCCCCCCGGCCCCCCGGCCCCCCGGCCCCCCGGCCCTCCCGGCCCTCCCGGCCCTTCAGGCCTCCCCGGAGGGGGCACCCTCCGCCGGGCGGCCGGAGTCGTCCCCGGCCTCGATGGGCGCCACCGGCGCCACCTCCAGCGCCGTGGCTCCCCGCGGCCGCGGCGCCTGCCGCAGCGCCGACTCCCGCGAGTAGGCGGCCAGATAGCCCACGACCGTGTTGGACACCGCCACCAGCGGTACGGCGACCACGGCGCCGCCGATGCCCGCGACCATGCCGCCGGCCGCGACCGTCAGCACCACCGCGAGCGGGTGGACACGCACCGCGCGGCCGAGGATGAACGGCTGGAGGATGTGGCCCTCGATCTGCTGGACGGCCAGGACGACCGCCAGGGTCATCACCGCGGTGAACACGCCCTGCGTCACCAGCGCGACCACGACGGCCAGCGCGCCGGAGGCGACCGCGCCGACCAGCGGGATGAAGGAGAACAGGAAGATGAAGACGGCGAGCGGCACCGCCATCGGCACGTCGAGGAAGTAGATGCCCAGGCCGATGAAGATCGCGTCGATCAGCGCGACGATCACCGTGCCCCGCACGTACGCCGTGAGCGTCGCCCAGGCGCGCGGGCCCGCGCCCGCCACGCCGGCCCGTGCGGCGGCCGGGACCAGCTTGAGGGTCCACTGCCAGATGCGCCTGCCGTCGTAGAGCAGGAACAGCGTCGAGAAGAACGCGAGCAGGATGCCCGTGAGGGCCTCGACGACGACGGTGACGCCCTCCAGGCCGGCCGAGGTGATCTCGTCGGTGTTGGCGCCGACGGCGTCCCGCAGGTTCTCGGCGATGCCGTTGATCTGCTTGTCGGTCACGTGGAACGGGCTGGTGAGCAGCCAGCGCCGCAGGTCGTCGATGCCGTCCTGGACCTGGTCGGAGAGGTTGTCGATGTTCTCCATGACCTGCCAGGTCACGAACCAGCCCATCAGCCCGATGACGACGAACCCGAGGATGGCCGTCAGGGCGGTCGCGGGACCCCGGGGCACGCCCAGGTGCTTGAGGCGGGCGACGGTGGGCTCCAGCAGGGCGGTCAGCAGCAGCGCCACCACGAAGGCGAGGACGACGAGTTGGACGGCGCTGATGACCTTCATCAGGACCCAGACGGTCCCCGCGAGCACCAGCAGCCGCCAGCCCGCCTCGGCGGCGACCCGGACTCCCCACGGCACGACCTGTGCGGGGTCGGGGCGGGGAGGGGGAGGCGGCAGTTCCTCGGGGGGCACCACCAGGGTGTCGGGCGCCACCGGTCCGGTTCCCCCGGCCTCCGCGCTCTCCCGCCGGGCCTCGGCACGGCGCTCGTCGAGCCGCTCCCCCATCCTGCTCAGACCGGCACCGACCCGGCCGAGCCACCGTGGCACTCGCGACATGATCCGACCTCTTCCCCCGTCTCTCCCCACCACTCCCCCTGGAGTCGCCGGATCCGACCGTACAGGGCGAAAGCCCCTCCCCCTAGGACGGGGAGGGGCTGCGCGGGGTTGAGCCGCCGGGCGCGGACCGTGGGTCCTGCTCGACGTGCGGTACCGAGGGGCCGGGGCCGGCTACCGGTGGTCGGCTAGTACCAGTGGTTGGCCTGCCAGAACGTCCAGGCCTCACAGGGGCTGCCGTACCGCTCGTTCATGTAGTTGAGGCCCCACTTGATCTGGGTGGCCGGGTTCGTCTGCCAGTCGGAGCCGACGGACGACATCTTGGAGCCGGGCAGGGCCTGGAAGAGGCCGTAGGCGCCGGAGGAGGCGTTGACGGCCTGGTAGTTCCAGCTGGACTCGTGGTTCACGATGTTGCTGAAGCACTGGAACTGCCCGCTGGGGACCATCTGCGCCGCCATCGCCTGGATCTGCGCGACGGTGTAGGAGCTCTGGACCGGGAAGTCGGAGGAGCTGCGGCTGGCCGTGGCCGTCGCCTCGGCGCGCTCCTTGGCCTCCTTGGCCGCCTCGGCCGCCTTCTCGGCGGCCTCCTTCTTGGCGATCGCGGTCTTGGCGGCCGCCTTGCGGGCCGCCTCCTCGGCGTCCTTCTTGGCGCTCTCGTCCGCGGCGATGGCCTGGACGCTGGCCTGCTGCGTCAGGGACGCGGTCTGGACCTGGGCCTGCTGGCCGACAGGGATGTCCGCGAGGAGGGTCGCGTCGCTGGCCGTCGTTTCAGCGTCGATGGTCTGCGCGGTGCTGCCCGAGGCAACGCCGACGACGCTTCCGACAGCGGTGACCGCCGTGGCCGAGGCCACTGCGAATCCCCGGACCGAGATCCGGCTCACACGGTTTCCTTCCAGCATCGCCCGCTGAGGTGACCCTGACGGACGCGATCGTGCCCCTGGCACTGGCCTCCCCACTGCGGGGTCACGGAGGCGCGGGCCCGGTGGGCAACTCCCCGTGGGGAGCGCCGCGTGATGCTCGGGCGGCATACGACGGTCGGTATGGAGTTGGCTGTGAAGCGCTTGTGGTGCCGCACCGATGGGGGCGCAGATGTGTCGTATGCGGGGCCTGACAGGAGTGAGACTCTGCCGTAATCCAGCGCCGCAAGGCAATTCCGTGTCGGGTGTGAAAGCTCACATCCTGTTCGCCCCTGGGGATTTCGCCGTTCGGCCACATACGAAGGCGCCGCCCGACTAGGCTCACAGCCTTTGCCGGACGGCGCCAACTACCCCGCGACCTGCGTGAATTCGAGCAGACGGGTCAGATCTGCCCGTCCTCCAGCATTTCGGTCACAAGGGCCGCGATCTGGGACCTCTCGGACCTGTTCAGGGTGACGTGCGCGAAGAGCGGATGGCCCTTCAGTTTCTCCACGACGGCGACCACGCCGTCGTAACGGCCGACGCGCAGATTGTCCCTCTGCGCCACGTCATGGGTGAGGACGACCCGTGAATTGGCGCCGATACGGGACAGAACGGTCAGCAGGACGTTCCGTTCGAGCGACTGGGCCTCGTCCACGATCACGAAGGCGTCGTGGAGCGAGCGGCCGCGGATATGGGTGAGCGGGAGGACCTCCAGCATGCCGCGGGCGGTGACCTCCTCGATGACCTCGCGGCTGGTGACCGCCGACAGGGTGTCGAAGACCGCCTGCGCCCACGGGCTCATCTTCTCGGCCTCGGTGCCGGGCAGGTAGCCCAGTTCCTGCCCGCCCACCGCGTACAGCGGACGGAAGACCATCACCTTCTGGTGCTGGCGGCGCTCCAGGACCGCCTCCAGGCCCGCGCACAGCGCGAGCGCCGACTTGCCGGTGCCGGCCCGGCCGCCCATGGACACGATCCCGATGTCCGGGTCGAGCAGCAGGTCGAGCGCGATGCGCTGTTCGGCGCTGCGGCCCTTGATGCCGAATGCCTCCCGGTCGCCGCGCACCAGCCGGACGTTGCCCTCGGGCGTCACCCGGCCGAGCGCCTTGCCGCGCTCGGACTGGATGGTCAGGCCGGTGTGCACGGGGAGGTCGGCGGCCTCCGGCACGTACACGTGTCCCTCGTCGAAGAGGACGTCCACCTGTTCGCCCGACAGGGGCAGTTCGGACATCCCGGTCCAGCCGGAGGAGTCCGTGATGGCGAGCTCCGCCCGGTACTCCTCGGCGAGGAGCCCGACGGAGGACGCCTTGATCCTGAGCGGGAGGTCCTTCGACACGACGGTGACGTCGAACCCCTCGGCCTGGAGGTTGCGGGCGACCGCGAGGATGCGTGAGTCGTTGTCCCCCAGGCGGTAGCCGGTGGGCAGCACGCTGGGGTCCGAGTGGTTGAGCTCGACACGGATGGTTCCGCCCAGTTCCCCGATCGGGATGGGCGCGTCGAGGCGTCCGTACCGCACCCGGTAGTCGTCGAGCAGGCGCAGTGCCTGCCGGGCGAAGTAGCCGAGTTCGGGATGGTGCCGCTTGGCCTCCAGCTCCGTGACCACGACGATGGGGAGCACGACCTCGTGCTCGTCGAAGCGGGTCAGGGCGTTCGGGTCGGCCAGCAGGACGCTGGTGTCGAGAACGTAGGTGCGCCGGTCGGGCTTGTGGCGCTTTGTGCTGGTCACCACGGAAGGACGTACCCCCTCGGATGAGGTCGGGGAGCGACGGAGTGGAGCTGGACCGGAGTTCGGCGCCCCTGCACGGGCCGAAAACCGGCCCTCCGCTGCGTCCGTGCTGACCGCACGATCGGGCTGGTGCAAAGGGCCTCCCGGGCGGACGGCCCCGTGCCGCCCGCTGAGGATGCGACACCCGTGGTTCGGGCGTCGACCTGCTTGGACTATGCCCTCGAACACGCGACGCCATGCCACGGCCCAGAACGGCGCGCCGGTGAACTCCTTGTTACTTCCGCACCGACCGGGGCACTCGCGACACTTTCCTCGGCGGTGCGGGCGGGCTCCGGGGCGACGTGGGATACGCCCGAACGGGTGACCGGCAGGGGGGTGCGTCAGCCGCCGAAGCGGCGGTGGCGGGCCGCGTAGTCGCGCAGGGCGCGCAGGAAGTCGACCTTGCGGAAGGCCGGCCAGAAGACGTCGCAGAAGTAGTACTCGGAGTGGGCCGTCTGCCAGAGCATGAATCCGGACAGCCGCTGCTCCCCGCTGGTGCGGATCACGAGGTCGGGGTCGGGCTGGGCGCCCGTGTAGAGGTGACGTCCGATCATGTCGATGTCGACGGAGTCGGCGAGGTCCTCCATCGAGACGCCGTTGTCCTGGGCGTCGAGGATCATCGAGCGGACGGCGTCGGCGATCTCCTGGCGGCCGCCGTAGCCGATGGCCACGTTGACCAGTATCCCGTCGGTGTGGGCGGTGCTCTCCTCGGCCTCCTTCAGCGTGCGCTGCATGCCGGCCGGGAGGAGGTCGAGGGTGCCGACGTGGTGCACGCGCCAGCGGCCGTCGGCGGCGAGGGTGCGCACGACGTCCTCGATGATGCCGAGGAGGGGGACGAGCTCTTCCTTGGCGCGGTCGAAGTTGTCCGTGGACAGCAGCCAGAGGGTGACGACCTCGACGTCCGTCTCCGAGCACCAGCCGAGGAACTCCTCGATCTTCTCGGCGCCGGCCCGGTGACCGTGCACGGTGGTGGAGCCCGCGGCCTTCGCCCAGCGGCGGTTGCCGTCCATGATGACGCCGATGTGCTTGGGCACCTGAGCGTGGTCCAGGTGTCCTTCCACCCGGCGTGCGTACAGCCTCACCAGCAGGCCGCGCAGCTTGTCGCGCAGGTTCACGTGAATGTCAGCCCCTCCGTGCGGATGCGGTCCCTCCGGGCGGATGCGGTCCCCGCGAGCCGGAAGCCTACCCCTGCGGCGCCTGGCCCGTGGCGCTCGGGGGCCGCCGACGGCGCGGCACGGGGGCGGTGCGGCACACGGCCGGCATGGCACGGAGACCGGTGCGGCACGGGGCCGGCGCGGCACGGAGACCGGTGCGGCAAACGCCGGACGCACGCTCCGGGCCGGCCGCCGGGGGGCCGCGCACGCGGGCAGAAAAAACGGGCCGGTCCGTGGGGGGGAGACGGACCGGCCCGAGGGGGGGTTTCCACCATAACCCTTCGTGAGGGATGGTGCGTGCATCAGCGCGCCACAATTACTCTCCGGAGCCGTGCGACGACGCGGCGCTGGCCCTGTACGGCCAGGTTTTCAGATGACACATGGCCGAAAGGCAGTAGATTCACAGGTCAATCAGTCATACGACAACGGAAGTGGAGGTATCCGCCCCACTTCGCCCCACATCAGGCAGACGTACGACCATCCCTCCGACGGGCTACCCCGAGGATGCGCGCCACCTTGACGCGGACGCCACCGCACAGCCCCCTCCACCGCGCGGTGACGCCCGCGCAGCTTTGCTGGCGCGAATTGCCCGGCCATGAACTTACGTGAGGCAGACGGGTGATGCGAGCCGCTGGCGATAACGATGTGGAAACCCTGTGGAGATGGCGGGGCGTTCTGTCGCGTCACAAGACGGAATACACCGTTCCGCTCGACTGCCACCGAGGACGGGACGCGCCCTCTTCGGGCTCTTCCGTCAGCGTCCCGACCTCGACGACCGGTTGGCGTGAGGTGAGCGTGCGAGCGCTCGGGCGGCGCTTCCTGGCCAATCCCGCGGCAGGACGCGGGAGGGGGCCCGGTGGCGCCCGCAGAGGCGGTCGGCGGGATTCCGAGGCACCCGCACGGGCGCCGCCGGCGGCGGAATCTCGGACGCGGGAGGGATTTTCCGCTGCACCGGTCCTCACCAGCCTTGCCGCTCCCTCACAGCGCGCTCGGAATCTCCGGGTCGTTGGTGCAGGGCAGCTTCTTCGCGAGGTTACGGGCGAGCTGGGCGGTCATCTCGCTCAGGAGCTCGGCGTCGAAACCGGGGACGTTCCGGACTTCGGTCTCCACTTCCAACGGAAGTTCGGCTTGCTGCTCCTGGTGAGACCCCTTGATCTTGCAGGGGAACAGGGCGGTGAGGCGCAGGCCGGAATCCTCGCGCACCACGTAGACGTCACCACCCGCCGACTGCCAGCCGTTCTTGGACGCGACACCGTTCTCGATGCCCTTCGGGGTGTCGACGGACCAGCGAACGTAGGAGTTGAACCGCTTGCCCGTGCCGTCGAGTCCCAGGTCACAGGGGTGACTCGCGGTATACGCGACGTGCCCGGTATCGCCCGGCTCCCACGACTGGACGACACTCGCCGAGCCGGACACGAACGTGTCCACCGGGAACGTCTGGTTCAGCACGGCCAGGGTCCCCTTCCCCATCTCGTCCTGCAACGCGTCGATCCGGTCTTCGCCGAAGAGCGCGTTGCACGTGCTCCAGCCGATCGGGGCATCGTTCCGGTCCTTCGTGTCTCCCTCTTCGGAACCGGAGCAGGCAGCCAGCACAGCCAGTGCCGCGATCACCGCCCCGATCGCCGGGAACGTCCTGCCGGCAAACCTCACGACGACACCTTTTCATTGTTCGAGATGACGCGCTTCCCCTCTCCTACGAACACTCGGCCTCCCAGTTGAGCTTGAGCTCAACCGAGCGCACAGCGCGATGAGGTCATGTCCGCGAAGCCGACAGGCGCCATCAGCCTCCTCGTAGTGTCCCGCCCGTGAGCCAGCAGCGCTTGGCCCGGTGACCGTGTTACTCCTCCTACCGTGCCCCGACCTCGGCACCGTCCAGCCCTGGTCTTCCCCCTGGTGATCAACTGAGTCGGCCGCCGAGGAAACGTTCCTCAGCTCCTCACCACGGGATGGCTCCTGGGCTCTCGTACGCAGCGGGCGGAGGGGCATGGGGCCCTCAGTGAGCAGCCACGACCTCAACCGTCACCCCGACCCGGATCCCCCACCCCCACATGGCCCCCGCGGCCGCCTCCACCACATGCCGGGAACGCGGCCGGGGCAGCCCCAGCCGCCCCGGCGGCATGGTCCGGACGGCGATCACGGTGAGGCGGCGGTCGAGATAGGCGACGTCGATGGGGACGCGCATGCCGAAGGTGTGGACGCTCCCGGCGGGGGAGAGCAGCAACGCCCCCTCGACGCGGTCCCGGCCGAGCAGCCCGCGCGTCCGCGCCCGGTACGAGGTGGCGATCTCCAAGGGGACCCGCGGGCCCGCCTCGCCGCCCACGACGAGTTCCCCCCGCCCGTCACGCCAGCGCGCCATACCCGTCTCCCCTCGGCCGCGTAGCTACCCTCTGCACGGTAGCGAGCCGGGACACGAAGAGGTGGCCGTCGTATGCGCAGGATCGTTCTGATGGCGTCGGTTTCCATCGACGGGTACTTCGAGGGCCCGGACCACGACATCTCCTGGAACCGGGTCGACGACGCACTGCACCAGCACTTCAACGACATCGTCGGAGACATGGGCGGCCTGATCCACGGCAGGGTCACCTACGACCTCATGGCTGCCTTCTGGCCCACGGCCGACGCCGACCCCCGAACGAGCTCGACCGAGGCCGAGTTCGCGGGCATCTGGCGCGACATCCCGAAGTACGTCTACTCGCGGACGCTGGAACGGGCCGACTGGAACACGACGATCGTCCGGGAGGTCGTCCCCGAGGAGGTCACCGCCCTGAAGAACCAGCCGGGCGCGGGCGACCTCGGCCTCGGCGGCGCCGACCTCGCCGCCACCTTCCTCCGCCACGACCTGGTGGACGAGATTCGCCTCTACGTCCACCCCGTGCTCCTCGGCCACGGCAAACCCCTCTTCCCGCCCACCGGCACCACCACCCCCCTCCACCTCACCGCATCCCGCACCTTCCCCAGCGGAGTCACCCTGCTGCACTACACGGTCCTCCGCTGATCAGGCCCACCGGGCCCTCAAGTACGTCCATGTACCTCACGAGTTGTGGGCGCAGAGTCAGCCCGCGCGCACCGTACGTACGGTAAAGTCCCCGCAAATTGCCTGATCGGCGGAGTGCAGCGGGGGCACTGACATGGCGTGGGACGAGTGGGAGCAACTGAAGGCCGACGCGGTCGGGCGCGGAGCGACGCAGATGCGGCTCAACCAGATCCCCGCGGACCCGGGTGGTGGCGGCGGGGCCGGTGACCTGGTGGTCAACCAGGACGACCTCGGTGCCGTCGGCCACGACGCGTTCCTCCTCTACGAGGACCTCCAGGCCGGCGCGGACATCGCCGGCGCCGGTGCGAACAAGGACGGCGTGGGCTCCTCGAACCAGGCCGCCGCCGCGCTGAAGTCGCACGGCTTCACGACAGGCGGCGCGCTGGAGACGACGGTCGACATCTGGACGTCGCAGCTCAAGACGGTGCTCCAGGCCTGTGCCCACATCTCGGACCACCTCGACTTCAGCAAGAAGCTGCATGCCCAGGAGGACGCCAAGATCGGTGCCGTGATCCTCGGCACCGACGGTGGGGCCCTGCCCGTGTCCCAGATCGACAAGTACTTCCAGTAGGAGCGTCTCGGTGGCCCTCACCTACATGGACCTCGTCGAGGTCGACCTCGGCAGACTCGGCACCGCGGTCTCCGACTGGAGCAAGAGCGTGGACGCGCTCAAGACCGCGGCGGAGAACGCCCGCACGGGCATGCAGGCCAAGTCGGACAAGGCCCGATGGGCCGGTGTGAACGCGACGGTGACGCGGGAGTTCGTCACCAAGACGGTGAAGGAGATCGACGACCTGCACACCGAGGCCGACAGCATCCACAAGGTGCTCGTCGACGGCCACACGGAACTGGTCGCGCTCCAGAAGAAGATCCGGACCGCGGTCCAGCAGGACGCGGTGAACCTCGGGATCCGCGTCGAGGACATCGGCGAGGGCAAGGTCCGCTGCTTCTTCCCGCACATCCGGGGCGACAGCGACGAGCGCACCCAGGAACAGCTCGACGCCAAGCAGGAGCTGGAGGACCGCATCAACCGGCTCGTCGCCCACGCCACCGAGATCGACACGTCCCTGACCCGTGCACTGGCCAAGAGCCACGGCAATGACAAGCACAACGCCGGTCACGCGTCGTACGAGTCCCTCGACGACGCCCAGGCCGAGCGCGCGGCCGAGCTGGCGAAGCTCGGGCCGGAGCTGAGCGACAAGCAGTTCATGGAACTGAACTCCATCATGAGGTTCAACGCCAGGGACGCGGACTTCTCCACGGACTTCTACAAGTCCCTCGGCGGCCCGAAGGAGGCGCTGGAGTTCTACGGCCGTATGTCCCTGGACGGCACGATGGGCGACAACAAGGAGCGGCTCGCCCTCACCCGGCAGCTCCAGCGGAACATGGGCCTGGCCCTGGCCTCGGCAACCGATCCCGACAACAAGTCGCACCTGCCGGCGAGTTGGTCGACGGAGTTCCGCAAGCTGGGCACGCAGCGAGTCGAGCTCTACCCCGGCGCGGGCATGTCGCCGTACGGCTACCAGCTCCTGGGCGGAATCCTGCGCTACGGCAACTACGACGCGCGGTTCATCAACCCGATCGCCGAGCACGTCGTGCAGCTGCACAAGCAGGACCCGTACCGGTTCATGGAGAACAAGCCCATGATCGGCGGTTCCGACCTCGACTGGGGCTTCAACCCCTCGGGAAAGAACGGCGCCGGCTACGACCCGCTGACCAGCGTCCTGGAGGGGCTCGGGCACAGCCCCGAGGCCGCGAAGAGGTTCTTCACCGACCCGCCCACCGCCTACAACGAGGACGGCACGGTCGACAAGGACGGCACCCTCGACTTCACGTCGTACTTCGACGAGTTGAACAAGGCGGACTTCGAATGGGCCCCGGACAGCCTCGCCCACCCCGCCAGCGACGAGGCCGAACACGCCCGTGAGATGGGCCCGGACGCCCTGGGGCACGCCCTGGAGGCCGCTACGACAGGGGCGGCGTGGGACGCGGATCCGCCGGTGCTGCACCGGGACGAGGAGACGGCCGACATCATGGGACGGGTGATCGAGCGCTACAACGTGGCTTCCGAAGACGGACCTCCGCACGACGTCATGAAGGACAGCCTGGCCCGCATGGGTGCGGCGTACATCGACGACTTCAACTATTCGATCAACAATTTCGGCGGCTCGGGCGAGGTACTGGATCGCGACGCGCTCTTCGCTCACAGCAGCGACGGTTCGACACGAACATCATTCGACGAGCGCCAGGTGCGGAATTTCATGATGCTGGTGGCTGGGGACGAGGACGGATACAAGACACTGACCGTAGCCCAGCAGGTCTACATGGCGAGTGGTCTCGCAGCATTCGAGAACGACCAGGACCACGGCATCGCGTTCGCGCAGAACGCCGCGAAGGTACACGGCATCCTTGATGAGTCCCGGTCCCACGGGATCCGTGAGGAGTTCAAGGACGACGCGACCGCTGAGAACCTGGAGTTGGGGAAGCAGGGCGAATGGCGCAAGTCCCTGATGACCGGTGTTGTCACAGCAGTCGCCGCTGGTGGCACGGCTATGATCCTGGGCCCTGCCGCCGGCGTCGTCGCCACTACCGTGGTTCCGATCGTGTTGGAGTCAGGCGCCTCGACGGTCAGCACGGCCTACGGCAACCACACCATGCAGTACCTCCAGGACAACGAGTACAAGAACAGTCCCGAGGCACTCCAAGACGTGCAGTGGGTGGAGGAGGTCGGCGAGCGGGCGGTGACCCACCCCGTTCTGCAGTATGCCCAGACCACTGGAATGAGCAACAAGCAGGCCACTGACCTCATCAATGAGATCGAGCAGTCCTACTTGGCTGGGAAAACGGCCATTTCAAACAATGAAAAGGTGTCGTAGTGAGACCTCTGACCTGGACTGCCTGGTGCGGAGTGATAGCGACCCTGGCACTGTCCACAGGCTGCTCGGACGAACAGTCACTGAGCGAAAAGTACCCCACGCAGTGGAAAACCTGTAACGCACTATTCGGCACAGATAACATGAAGTCACTGCGGGACGCCCTCGACTCCGATGACCTGAAGTTCTCCGGTAGCGCTTTCTCCATCGCCCAGATCAGAAACAATCTGACCCGGGAAGCGACTGAACCTTACAACGTTAACAAGGGGTTTGAGGAGTATAACGCCTGCACTCTTTCGGGGAGCGGCCACTTCTCTGCCACGACGAGGTGGGCCTCGGATACCCTGAAGGCGGTACAGACTTACACTGAACGCTGGCATCAAGCGGCTACGGACGTCTACGTGGCCGAACCGTCCAGCGTGGCCGGAGACGTCGACCTCCTTTTTCGCTGCGAGATCAAGGGCACGGACGGGCAACAGCCTCAGGTGCTCCTCGAAGCCAGAGTCAGTGCCCCGGATCCCCCTCGGGTCACGCAGGACTTCCATCAGAAGTTGGCCGTGGAGTTGGCTCGCACACTGCGGGATGAACTGGCTTGCATCAACAAACCAGACATCCCGAACGATTTGCAGCTCGCCGAATGAGACACCACGCTCACCTGTCCGTACTACTCAGCTCGCGATGCGGGGGAAGGTGACCTCCACTCGGCGGTTCTTCTTGCGGCCGGCCTCGGTGGAGTTGTCCGCGATGGGGAACTGCTCGCCGTAGCCGCGCACCTCGAAGGTGATGTTCGGGTCGTTCAGATCGCCCGCGAGCGCGGCCTGGACGGCGTCGGCACGCTGTTTCGACAGGACGTCGCCGTGGGACGAGGAGCCGAGGTTGTCCGTGAAGCCGAAGACGCGGACCTGGGTGGCCTTCTGCGTGTTGATCTCCTGGGCGATCGTGGCGATCCGCGCCTGCGCGGCAGCGCTGAGCTTCGCGCTGTTCTTGCCGAAGAGGACCTCCGCCTGGAGCGCGAAGGTCACGTCGGCGTTGGTGTCCTCCCGGCGTTCGTCGCCGCTCTGGTCCTCGACGACCTGCTTGATGTCCAGCACCTTGGGCTCGGCCAGGGTGGCGCCCTCGGGGAGCTTGAGGTCGGGGTCGTTCGGGTCGACCTCCACGGGGGCGGTGGCGGTGGGTTCGGTGCCCGGCGGCACGCTGGGGCCGTCGGCCCGGGCCGGGCTCGCGGGGGTGAGGAGGAGCGCGGTGGTGACCATCGCCAGGGCGAGGGGGGCGGACGCCGTCCGGGTGCGGGTCATGACCGGCCTCACCCGGAGATCTTGACGACCGCGCTGGGGAACAGCGGCAGCTGGAAGGAGACGTCGGTCGTGTCGGCGGGCGGCGACGGGAACTGGAGGAACACGTCGATCGATTCCCCGGCCTTGAGGGTCGAGAAGCCCGTGGTGGTCAGGGGGCGGCCTTCCGTGTCGCGCAGGACGTAGTAGCGCTTCTTGGTCTTGGAGTCGACGAGGGTGGCTCCGCCGAGGGACCTGCCGTTGTTCATGATCTCTGTTTCGTTGCCGCTCAACTCCAGCGGGATGACGGCGACTTCCGATCCGTCGTTCTTCAGAGCGCCGTTGACGGTGACGAATCCGCCGGAGTCACGGACCGCCGAGGTGATCTGGAGGAGGAGCCCGCTCGGGCCCTTGATCTCGGCCAGCGGCGAGTCGGACTGGCCTTCCTGAGCACTCGGCGCGGACCCACTGCTCTGCGAAGCGGACGCCGAATTGTTCGCCTTCTTGTCGTCGTCCCCGCCACCACCACCGCAGGCGGCGGACCCCAGGGCCAGGCCGGCCACGACGGCCAGCGTGACCAACCCCCTGCGGGCCTCCGCAGTGAACCGCATGCTCATCACTCTGCTTCCTTCTCCACTCGTCGTTCGCTCGTCAGCCGACCAGGTGGACATCGAAGAGGTCCTCGGGTCCCGGCAGATCGGTGAGGTCATCCGGGTCGAGTTCCCAGTCCTCGTCGTCACAGGTGAGCCCCGGCAGGACGTCGTCCTCCGCATCCTCGGCCGGGAGCTCGAACGTGCACAGCGGCTCGATCACGGCGGTCGCGGAGGCATGCGCCCGCGTCGTGCTCGTGAGGGGGATGACGGAGTCTCCGGCGGACTGGTTCGCCTGGACGGTGACCTTGTATCCCAGCAGGCCGTCCGGGCCGCACTGCACGTTGCCGGCGTCGTTCAGCGCCGCGAGCTGCGCCGCCCGCCAGCAGGAGTCGGTGGCGCCGTTGCCGTCGAAGACGTCCTGCCATCGGGTGGGGTCCCGGACCACCAGCAGCCACTGGTCGGCCAGCTGGTCCCGGGTCTCCTGCGCCGCCGCCAGCGCCGCCGCGTCGGCGGCGGTCTGGGCGCCGTTCCGGTTCACCGCTGCCTGGCCGACCGCGAAGTACGCGAACGCGAGAAAGAGCAGGCCCCCCACCACCGTGATGTAGACGGGGAAGACCTGCCCTGCGTCGCCGTAGAAACGCGATCGGGTCAGGGTGCCACCTTGGCGATCTGAGCCGTGAGTTTGTTGACGATGGTGGCGCCGAGGTTCGTATTGGCGATGAGCACCACGATCGCCACCACCACCGCGATGATGCCCAGGTACTCCACCGCGGTCTGTCCCCGGTCGCCACGGCGTCGTACGGCCTGTGCCGTCGTGTTCTTCCAGCCGCTCACCCGGACCCGGGCCGCGACGGTGGTCCTCAGCAGCAGGTCGCTCAGGTCGCTCATGGCGTTCCTCTCCGTTTGAGGCGTTCCCGGCTCTGGGAACGTAGGGCGGAGCGGACGGCCGGGGGAAGGGTCCCTGGGCCCAGATCCGGGCCCAGGCCGAGGGGTGGCGGGGCCTCATGGGGTCACCGCCGTTCCCAGCCACTTGGCGGCCGCCTCGGAGCGGCTGCTGCTGTGCAGTTTGGCGAAGATGCGGTTGATGTGGTTCTTGACCGTCTTCTCGCTGATGAAGCAGGTGGCGGCGATCTGCTGGTTGGTCATGCCGGATGCGATGAGGTCCATGATCTCCGCCTCCCTCACGCTGAGTTCCGAGCCCCGACGCGACTGTCCCACAGTCGATTGCAGTTGCGAAAGCAGTTTGAGGGAAGTCGCTGGAAATGGGGGTGGTTGGGTTACGCCATTGTGTGCAGTCGCACTCGACATCGCGCTCGGCGTCGACCTCAGCCGGGTCAGTACGGCGGTCGCCGCGGTCGGGGTGAAGTGGGCCCGGCCGTCCCTGACGTCCCGGACGGCGTTCACCAACTCCTCGACGGTGAACTCCCCGTGGACCAGGTAGCCGCCCGCGCCCCGGCGCAGTGCCTCCTCGACCACCTCCGACTCGCCGCTGTACGTGAGCATCACGACCGGGGCGATCCCCACCAGGTGGGGCAGTGCCGAGAGGCCGTCCACGCCGGGCATGCGGACGTCCAGCAGGACGATGTCGGGCCGGTGGCGGTGGGCGGCCTCGTAGGCCTCGCGGCCGTCGGTGGCCTCCGCGACGACCGTGATGTCCTCGCGGTCGGAGAGGAGTGCCGTGAGACCGGCGCGGACCACGGGGTTGTCGTCGGCGATCACGACGCGCAGGGTCGGGCGGGGGGCCGGCCGGGGCCGGGAGACGCTTCCGAAGGGGTTCGGTGGCGATGGCAGTGGCGGGGGTGATGGCGGTGGCGGGGGTGATGGCGGTGGCGGGGGGGTCGGCTGCCGCGGTCGGTCCGGCATGGGAGGCGGCCTCCTTTCGTCGTGGGGATGGCGGGCGAGGCGCTAGCGGTCGAGGGCGTCACGGGTCGGGGGCGGGCGGGGTGCCACGGGTCATTCGAGGGCCGTGAGCGGGAGTTCGAGGAGCACGCTGGTGCCGCGGGCGTGCGGGCCGTCGCCCAGGTGGAGGCGGGCGCCGACGGAGGCGGCCCGCTCCGCCATGCCGACGAGGCCGAAGTGTCCGCCGCGGCGGAGCTGTTCGAAGGTGGTGCCGGGTGGGAGGCCGCGGCCGTCGTCGAGGACGCTCAGACGCAGTACGCCGCCGTGGACGCCGGCCCGTACCTCGACGCGGTGCGCGTCCGCGTGACGGTGCGCGTTCTCCAGGGCCTCCGAGGCGATCGTGAGGAGGTGGCGGGCCACGGCCGGCGGGACGGGCAGCGCCGCGCGGTCGCCCGTCGGGTGGTACGTGGCCGGGACGCCGAGGCGGTCGGCGATGTCGCGGGTGTGCGCCGCCAGTTCCGCCAGGACGTCGACGCCCTGCGCGGGGTCCGTCTCGCGGCGCAGGTCGGTGAGGAGTTCGCGGGACTCCGCGGCGGCCCGGCGGGCGGCGCGGGCGATCAGCGCGGCCTGGTGCTGGACACGGGTCCGGTCCACGGTCGCGGCCGCCGCCGAGCGGGCGAGGCCGTCCGCGGCGAGGGCGACACCGTGGAGGGTCTTGGCCACCGAGTCGTGCATCTCGCGGGCCAGGCGGGCGCGTTCGGCCGCGACCGCCTCGGTGGCCGCGAGGCGGGTCCTGACGGTGGTCAGGGCGTGCGTCGCGGTGCCGAAGCGGAGCATGAGGTTGCGCAGGGTGGAGCCGACGGCGCCGGTGATGACGCAGAAGCCGGGCAGGAGCAGCCGTTCGGCGAGGCTCGCGCCGGACTCCCGCTCCAGGGTGGTGTGGACGAGCAGGAGGATCAGCGACTGGAGCGAGGCGAAGCAGGCCGCCCCGCGCCAGCCGTAGACGATGCCCGCGAGGAGGGGCGTGCAGACGCTGACGTAGGCGAGGGTGGTGTCCGGGCCGGCGGAGATCAGCAGGAGGGTGCCGAAGAGGGTGTCCACGGCCAGGAGGGTGGGGTGGCGCAGGAGGAGGGGGCCGAAGCGTTCCCAGTCGCGGAAGAGGACGTACGAGCCCATGAAGGTGACGACCACGGCCGCGCCGACCAGGCGGGCGCCCAGGCCCGGGGAGGCGTTGAGGAGGGCGGCCGGCGCGGCCAGCGCGATCATGGCGAGGCGGAAGCCGAAGACGTGGCGGCACATGGCCTGGAGGGCGTTGACCTGGAGGGTGAGGGGCGGCTGGGGCCCGTGGGGTGGCCCGCTCCCGGGCACCGCGTCCTCGGATCCGCCGTCGGCCGCCGACGGGCCGGCGCGTCGGTCCGGGCGGTCGTCGTGCCCCTGGGTGGTCGCCGTCATGACCGTCACCCCGCTCCCCCTACTCGCCCGTGATCGAAGTGAAGTCCGTGCCGGAGCCGAGCAGCATGCCCGCGCCGAGGAGGAGCATGGTGGCCGGGACCATGAACGTGGTGATCATCAAGGTGGCCTTGGGGACCGCCCGGGCGGCCTTGCGGCGGGCGTTCTGGGCGTCGGTGCGGCGCATGTCCTTGGCGATGGAGACCAGCGTGTCCACGATCGGCGCGCCCAGTTCCTCGCCCTGCTGGAGCGCCGTGACGAACATGGCGACCTGCTCGGAGTCGTTGCGGCGGCGCAGTTCGGCGAAGGCCTCGCGGCGGCTCATGCCGAGGTCCATCTGGCGGAGCGTGATGCGGATCTCGTCGGCCCACGGGCCCTCGTACCGGGACGCCACGCGGTCGAGGGCCTGGCGGAAGCCGAGGCCCGCGCTCACGACGACGGCCAGTACGTCCAGGAAGTCGGGCAGCGTCCGTTCGATCGCGTCCTTGCGGACGCGGATGGCGGACCAGATGCCGACCTCGGACCAGAACACGCCGAAGGCGACCATGAGGAGGGCGAGGAAGTAGCTGCCCTGGAGGAGGGCGACCAGGCCGCCGAGGGCGCCGACCGCGCCGTAGACCGCGCGCCGGGCGGCGTAGCGGTCGATGGTGAGGCCCCCGGGGTTGCCGGCCAGGTCGATCCGGCGCCGGTAGCGGGCGACCTGCGCGGGTCCCATGAGGCGCAGGACGGCGGGGGCGTACCGCATGCCGAGGCGGTCGACGAGGGAGCCGACGGCGCCGGTGCGGCTGGCGCCGATCTCCAGGGCCAGCGCGAGGTCGCTGGGCAGTTTCGCGTCGGCCCGGTACATGCGCAGGCCGGTGAAGGCGCCCCAGACGCCGAGGCCCATGACGAGTGCGAGCAGCAGTTCCATGGCGGGCGGTTCCTCCCCGGCCTCAGACGTCGATGCGGGACATGCGGCGGATGAGGACGAAGCCGACGGCGTACAGCCCGAAGGCGATGATCACGGCGGCCTGGCCGAGGGGGGAGCCCGTCATGCGGTCGAGGGTGCCGTCCTCGACGCTGTTCATCAGGAACAGCGCGCCGACCCCGAGCACCGGCACGGCGTACGAGGTCATGTTCACCTGCGACAGCTGGGTCCGCACCTCCCGTCGCGTCTCCTTGCGTTCCTCCAGCGTCTCCGTCAGGTTCCGCAGCGCCCCGACGACCTGGCCGCCGGCCCGGTTGGAGAGGACCAGGGTCGTGACGAGGACGACCAGTTCGCGGGAGGGGAGGCGGTCGGCGAGTTCACCGAGGGCGTCGTCGAGGGAGTGGCCCACGGCCAGCTGGTTGGCGACCTTGGCCAGTTCCTCGCCGGCCGGGGCCTCCAGTTCCTCCGCGGCCATGCCGATCGCGGTGCGCAGGGCGAGGCCGGCGTGGGTGGCGTTGGCGAGGATGCGGGCGAGTTCGGGGAGCTGGTTGATGAAGCGTTCGATGCGTTTCTGGCGCTGCCAGGTGAGGAACTGCCAGGCCGCCCAGACGCCGAGGACGCCCGCCAGGGGGCCGAAGAAGGGGGCGAGGGTGGCCTGGCCGATCAGCCACAGGGCGGCGACCGCCGCCAGCATGGAGACGAAGAACTCGCCCGGCGTCACGTCCAGGCCCGTCGCGTTGAGCTTCCGCTCCAGGGTGCGGCCGAGGTGCGTACGGCGCAGCCGCCGGTCCAGGGTGCGGAAGCGGCGCCGGCGGCCGGTGAGGGGGATCTGGCCGGTGGCGGAGAGGCGGTCGACGAGGGCCGCCCGCTGGGCGCGGCCCCGCCCGTAGGTGTGCAGGCCCGCGACGGCCAGGACGCAGGCCAGGAGGGTCACGCCGGTGGTGAGGGTGATCAGGGTGTTCAGATCCATGGGGCCGTTTCCTGTCCGTCCTGTCCGTCCTGTCTGTCCTTCTGGCCTGTCTCGCCTGTCTGGCCTGTCTGGCCTGCCTGGCCTGCCTGGCCTGCCTGGCCTGCCTGGCCTGCCTGGCCTGCCTGGCCTGCCTGGCCTGCCTGGCCTGCCTGGCCTGCCTGGCCTGTCTACCGGGCTTCTCGGGTGGTCAGTTCGTCGAGCGTGCGGGCCACGCCGAAGGCCTGCGGGACGGGCTGGCTCGCCATGTAGAGGCGGTCGGCGGCGCGGCGCGGGAGCGGGGAGTACGCGAAGGAGCCGTGGATGCGGCCGTCCGCCGTCATCGGCCGGGCGTGGAAGCGGGCGATCGTCGCCAGCCGGTAGGGCTCGCTGCCGTGGCTGTCGAGCAGGGCGATCTCGGTGATGCGGCGGGCGCCGTCGGCGAAGCGGGTGAGCTGGACGATGACGTCCACGGCGCTGTTGATCTGGTCGTGGAGGGCGACGAAGGGGATCTCGACGTCCGACATGGAGGCCAGGGTCTGCAAGCGCATCAGGGCGTCCTCGGCGCTGTTGGCGTGGACCGTGGCGAGGGAGCCGTCGTGGCCCGTCGACATGGCCTGGAGCATGTCGAGCGACTCGCCGCCGCGGACCTCGCCGACCACGATCCGGTCGGGGCGCATGCGCAGCGAGTTGCGGACCAGGTCGCGGATGGTGATGCGGCCCTTGCCCTCGACGTTCGGGGGGCGGGACTCCAGGCGGATCACGTGCGACTGCTGGAGCTGGAGTTCCGCGGAGTCCTCGATGGTGATGATGCGTTCGCCGTCGGGGATCAGGCCCGAGAGGGCGTTGAGCAGCGTGGTCTTGCCCGTGCCGGTCGCGCCGGAGACGATCACGTTGAACTTCGCCTGCACCAGGCCCGCCAGCAGGTACACCATGTGCTCGTCGAGGGAGCCGAAGCCGATCAGTTCGTGCAGGGTGAAGGAGCGCGGGAAGCGGCGGATGGTGAGGGTGGGGCCGGTCAGCGCCAGCGGGGGGATGATGACGTTGACGCGTTCTCCGGAGGGGAGGCGGGCGTCGACCATCGGGTTGGTCTCGTCGACGCGGCGGTTGACCGTGGAGACGATGCGTTCGATGGTCTGCATGAGCTGGTCGTTCGACGCGAAGCGGATCGGGAGCTGCTCGACCCGGCCGGCCCGTTCCACGAAGATCGCGTCGGGGCCGTTGACCATGATCTCCGTGATGGACGCGTCCTCCAGGAGCGGTTCCAGGATGCCCAGGCCGAGGGCCTCGTCGACCACCCGGCGGATGAGCTGGGAGCGTTCCGTGGTCGACAGCACGGGGCCCTCGCGGCTGATGATGTGCCCCAGCACCCGCTCCAGGCGGGCCCGGCGCTCGGCCGCCGCCAGCGCGCTCATCTCCGCGAGGTCGATCTCCTCCAGCAGCTTGGCCCGGTAGGAGGCGACCAGGTGGCCGTCCTCGCCCCGGCCGGTGTTCTCCTCGGGCGAGGTGATGCGTGCGCGCAGGCTCATCTCCGGTGCCTTCCTTCGCTGGCCTTCAGTGGTCGACCGGCATCGTGGCCGTCTTGCGGGCCTGGCCGAAGTCCCCGATCCCGGGGATGACGGACGGGATGGTGACGCCGGCGGTGACCCGGACCTCGTCGCCCAGACCGGCGCTCGTGCAGTTGGTGCCGCCGGCCAGCCAGGAGCTGACCGCGCCCTGGCAGGCCTGCTGGGCGCCCTTGTCGAGGGACGCGCTGCGGGCTCCGGCCCGGGCCGCCGTCCCCGCCTGCTGGGCCGTGTACGCGATCAGGCCCAACTGGACGGCGGCCAGCGCGACGAGGAGCAGGACCGGCACGAACCCGAGGTATTCGAGGGCGACCTGGCCCCGGTCGCGGCGGAAGTCGCGGACACGGTCGCGGTCGCGGTCGCGGCACCCCCCGCGGGGGGTGAACCACCGGCCGTCCGGACAGCCGTCCCGCAAGCCGTCCGGGCCGCCGTCCCGCAAGCCGTCCCGTAAGCCGTCCCGCCGCCGGTCCCGATGCTCGTACGCCGCCATCTCAGTCGTCCTCCTCCTCGACCGCGCCCGCCTGACCGTGCACGTCGAACGGGAAGGAGACCGTGCCCGGGAAGAGGACGGGGACCCTCAGGGTGACCCGGGCCGTGACGTACTCCGCCGACCACCCGCAGTCGACCTGGGCGCCGGACTGCCACGCGCCCGACAGCTTCTGCGTGCCCGCCTGTTCGCACACGGCCTGCCGCTCCCCCCGATGCGCCGCCGTCGCCGCCCGCACCGCCTCGTCGGCAGCATTCCCCGCGAGCGTGAAGGTGTACCCCACCAGCACGAACTGCCACACGACCACCAGGGTCACGATGATGAGCGGGGTCATGCCGAGCAATTCGATCGTGACCTGGCCCCGGTCGTCCTTGCACCGCCGTGACGTCACCCTCACTCCCTCCTCCGCCGGAACCCCACCGACCCCCGGTCGCCGCCCCGGACCGCGCCGCGGGCCCGTCCGTGTCTGCGCTCGGTGCCCTCCGGTGTCTTCACCAGGCCCAGCTCGCCGGCGAGCGCCCAGGTCGCCTGGCGGACGGCGCCCTTGGCGTCGAGGGCGTGGACGCGGCCGGCGTCGACGGCGGCCTGGAGTTCCTTGAAGTGGGCGGGGATCGTGGTCGTGGCCATGGCCGTACCGGTGATCTTCTGGATGAGCGCGGGCTGGATCTCGGTGGCGCGGCTGTGCCGGTTGACCACGACGGTGGTCTCCTCGGCCTTGCGGATCTGGAGGCGGTCCCACATCCGGACGGCGCGTTTGGCGCCCCGCACGGCCACCACGTCCGGGGTGGTGACCAGCAGGGCCGTGTCGGCCGTCTCGACGACGGCGGCTCCGGCGCCGCCGAGCTGGGCGCCGCAGTCGACGACGACGACCTCGTAGCGGGAGCGCAGGGCGGTGACGATCTGGCGGGCCGCGCGGTCGGTGACCTCCTCGCCGCGTTCGCCCTCGCCGGGGGCGAGGAGAAGGGCCACGCCGGTGTCGTGGCGGAAGACGGCCTCGGCCAGGATGCGGGGCGAGATGTCGGTGATGGCGGCGAGGTCGACGACCGAGCGGCGGAACTGCACGTCCAGGTAGGAGGCGATGTCGCCGGTCTGGAGGTCCATGTCGACCAGGGCGGTGGAACGGCCGGACGCCTGGGCGGCGAGGGCGAGCTGGACGGCCGTGAGGGTCGCGCCCACGCCCCCCTTGGCGCCGCTGACGGTGACGACGGTGCCGCCGACGCCGGTGAACACGTCGCCGCCGTGGCCGAGATGGCGGCGTACGCCGACCGACCACCGGGCGACCGCCTGGACGCGGCTGGCCAGTTCCTCGTAGTCGAGGGGGAGGGTGACCAGGCCGCGGGCGCCGGAGTCCATGGCCGCGGCGAAGAGGCCGGGGCTCGCGTCGGTGGTGACGAGGATGACGCCGACCGCCGGGAAGCGCAGGGCGACGTCGCGGACCAGTTCCAACGCCGGTACGGGACCGATGCGTTCGTGGACGACGACGACCTCGGGCAGTTCGTCGACGGACTCCGCGGCGAGGCGGCCGAGGGCGTCGACCAGTTGGGTGGAGTCGGTGACGGGGGTGACGGGTTCGGCGTCCGGGAGCTGGCTGAGCAGCGTGGTGAGGGAGCGGGCCGCGTCCGCGTCGCCGACGGCCGGGAAGATCCTCGTGGGCATGGCGGCGGCCCCTTACTTGTCCGTGGCGAGTTCGTACGTGCGGTCCTGGTCGGGGACCGCGGTGTCGGTGCCGGGCGCCACCAGTGCCAGCCGGACGCGCTTGGCGAACGACTCGGCGTACGTGATGCGCTGGGCGTCGAGCGTGGACAGGGCGAAGGTGATGGGGACGGCGTCGGTGGGCTGCTGCGCGCGGTTGTCGGCGTCGGGTTCGAGGGCCGTCAGCTCGCCGACGTCGAGGACGCGGGCGTTGGTGACGATGATCTTCGACTGGTCGGGGTCGCTCTCCTTGGCGCCCTCGAAGGTGGCGTAGACGTTGACGGAGGAGCCCGGGGTGATCTTTCCGGCGACGCCGGTGGCCGCGTCGATCATGATGGCGACCTCCTGCTGGCCGGGCTGGAGGGCGGGCTGGTCGACGATCATGTCGCTCTGGAGCAGCGAGCCCTTCTTCAGGGCCGTCACGGCGATCTTGCCGCGGATGGCGGCGAGATCGGTCACCGCGTTCTCGGACAGCCACCGCTCGGGCATCTCGATCTTCTCGAACTGGCCCGTGGTGAGCGGGGTGTAGGGCGTGATGTCGGTCTTGAGGCGGTAGGCGGCGACCTCGGGGCCGACCTTGGACTCCACGTCGTCGATGACGGAGAGGACGCCGGCGGAGGCGCCGAGGGCGCACAGCACGGACAGGAGCAGGAGGATCACGCCGCGGCGCTGACGGGAGTTCATGAACCGTGCAACCTCGTTGGGGGTCGGGTCGTGCGGACGGGAACGGGCGGGGCGGTGGACCCGGGTCAGCCGCCGGCGGTGAGCGCGCGGCTGTGGCGGCCGCCGCCCGCGGTGAGCGCGCGGACGGGGTGGGTCGTCTCGTGGGCGGGCGGCGGGGTGGCGGAGCAGAAGACGCAGCGGTCGCCGATGACGTCGATGCCGCACCAGTGGCAGACGGTCTGCCGTACCGAGGTGACGAGCTGGTAGAGGACCGACAGGTCGGGGAGGTAGGCGCAGAACTCGACGAGCCTGCCGGTGCCCCACCAGTCGGCGGACTCGGCGGGCAGCTCCGTCTCGCGCAGGCCCTGGACCCGCCAGGCGGGGGCGAGGGTGCCGGTGACCCAGTCGGCCGGGAGCTGTCCGCGGGCGACCAGCATCCACGTACCGAACTCGGGCCCCTGGAGGACGGTGTCGGGTCCGGCCTTCACCAGCTGCGGCTGCGGATGGGCGAGCACCCCGAACTGGCTGCCCGGGACCCAGGACCGGGCGTGCGACGTCAGGCCCACGGGGATCCGGTCGAGCCGGGAGACGGAGGCGAGGAGGGCGCCGGCGTGCAGGTAGTGGGTGAGCAGCCGGCCCGCCGAGGCGAGGACGCCGGGGCTGAGGTCGCAGGAGGCGAGCTGGCGCAGCTGACGGGCCAGCACGGCGAGTCCGAGCGGCGGCAGGTCGGGCCGGAACAGGGCGATGCGGTCGCTCTCCAGGAGGGAGCGGACGGTGTGCAGCCGCTGTTCGACGGCCGCGGGGACGGCCCGTGAGTAGACGACGATGAGGTGCCCGTGCTGTTCGACGAGCGTCTGGACGTCGGCCACGGCCTCGTCGAGGGGCCGGCGGTCGAGGCCGTCGAGCACGGCGGCGGGCAGGGTCCGCTCGTCCTGCGGTGGCAGCGCCAGGTCGGCGCCGGTCACGGCAATGGCAGTTGGCACGCGCAGCTCCCCGATTTCCGCGGTCCGGCCCACCGGTGTTACTCCGGCGCACCGGGGTGACTTCATTGCGTGACTACCTCAGCACTGTATCCACGGCCCTGTGGCCGGAGAACCACTTTCCGTGGCACTTCCACGGCTGCGAAGCAACTGTTCTTCGCGCAAGTCCCGCCAAACCGGCACAGGTTGCCCACATGGCATCCTCCACCTCGCCCTCCAGGCAGCGGCAACGCCTCCCCACACACCCTCGCTCCCCGGACCGGACCGCGGACCGCGGCGCCGTCAGCCCGCCGCGGATTCGCCCCGGTCCGCGGAGCCCGACGGCGCGGTCGACGAACGGGTTCACGACGGCCGGGATCGCGTGGTCCGGCACGGAGGTGGCATCGCGAGGGCACGCCGTGCCCTGAGGCGTGCCGGGCGGGCGGCTGACGCCTGCCCGTCGAAGGAACCGGCGGCAGGCGTCGGATTCACGCCATGGCCGAACACCCGGCAGAACATCCGCGTTGCATCCGGCAATGCGCTGATGTGATGATCCCGGGCATGGTCGCAGACGGGGGGACCGGCCGCGAGGAGCGGACGCCCAGGTCCTCGTTGGACAGGTACGCGGAGATGACGGTGCCTGACGGTACGGGCCCCGTGGCGGCAGCGCTGCCGCCTCCCCCCGCCCCGCCGGCAGAGACACCGCCCGAGCCGCCGACCAGCGCCGTTCCCTCCCCCGACGCCGCACATGCCCTCACCCTCGCCCGTGACCGCCGCGTGTTCCCGGCGCTGCTCGGCGAGTTCCGGCGCACGGCCGTACTCGTCCCCGTCGTCCCGGCCGACGGGGACGAGGCCCCCCTGGCCGCCGATCTCGGCGGGATCCGCTGGATCTACGCCTTCTCGGACGAGTCGGCGCTGGCCCGCTTCGCGATCGCGAGGGGCGAAGGCGCGCGGGAGTGGACGTACCGGCGGGTGCTGGGGGCCCGGTTGCTGGACGCCGGTGTCGTCGGGACGGGCGTGCCGTGCGGGGTGGCGCTCGACGTGGGGAGCGAGGGCGACGGCGTGCTGTTCCCGCCGGTGGCGGGGATCGTGCCGGACGCGGCGGCGGTGGACGTACGGGCGGAGAAGAGGGAGGGGCCGCGGTGAGCGGTGACGAGGGCAAGGACATCAGGGCGTCGGGCCTGGAGGCGATCGCCCAGGGCATCACGCTGACGTTGGCCGAGTTGAAGGAGCTCGGCGTCGACAGTGCGGCCGGGGCGGGCCGCGGCTTCTCCCAACTGTCCCTGTCCGGACTGCAACTCGGCCACGACGGTCTGCGGTCCGCCTTCGACTCGTTCTGCGAGCGCTGGGAGTGGGGTGTCCGCGCGCTCGTGATCGAGGGCAACGCCTTCGCGCAGAACGTGGGCCTCGCGGCGGGCACGCTGTACGAGACCGACGTGTACGTCGAAGGCGCCCTGAAGATCGGGGCGAACTCCCTGATGGGCAACCCGTATGCCTCCGAGGACGAGGTGACGGGGATGAGCTGGGACGAGCTGGTACAGAGCAGCGGTGACGCCCTCCGCAACCCGGACTACAGTGCGGAGTCCTTCGAGGAGGCGTGGGACAACAGCGCGCAGGGGTGGAAGGACGCGGGACGGGACGTGATGACCTCTCGCTGGGGAGGTCCGGTGTACATGAACCCGGAGAACCTGCACGGCGCGGTCGGGGTGAGCGACGAGGAGTACGACCAGTGGCTCGACGACACCTTCGGCCCCTCGCCGGAGGACCGGGCCGAGGCCGCCGAGCAGCAAGCAGGACAGGCGGATCAGGCCGATCAGGCAGATCAGGCGGATGAGGCGGGGCAGGCACAGCAGGACGGGAACGCCGGCTGATGGGGATCGACGACCTGGTCAACGCGGGCCTGGACAAGGTCGGCGACGGTATCGACGCCGGCAAGAAGATCGTCGGGGAGGGCATCGACAAGGGCACCGACGCCGTCGGGTGGGGCCTGGAGAAGGTCGGTGCCGAGGGCCTGGCCGACAAGGTCGAGGACTTCGGCGACGGCCTCGCCTCCGACCTCGGCGCGACACCGGGTGAACAACAGCTCGGGGCCACCGACCAGGCCGACGAGCTGGTGCACGGGGACCCGGCCGCCGTCCGAGGTGCCGCCGGGCATCTGAAGGACTTCAAGAAGGCCTTCGACACGACCGGCGAGGGCATGCGCAAGCTCGACTCCTCGCACTGGAAGGGCGAGGCCGCCGACACCTTCCGTGAGAAGTTCGCCATGCACCCCGCCAAGTGGCTGCACGCGGCGGACGCCTGCGAGAAGGCCGCCAAGGCGCTGGAGGACTTCGCCGACACGATCACCTGGGCGCAGGTCCAGGCCCAGGACGCCATCGACCTCTACGAACAGGGCAGGAAGGCCACCGAGCGGGCGGAGCAGGCGTACACCGAGCGGGTCGACGCCTACCAGGCCAAGATCAAGGCGAACGAGGACCCGGGCCCGTGCCCGGCGCCCGGCCGGGACCCCGGCGACGCCCTCAGGAAGCAGGCCCGCCAGGTCCTCGCGGAGGCCCGCCGCCAGCGCGACGACGCCGGCCGGACCGCCGCCGCCGCGGTCACCGCCGCCCTCGCCCACGCGCCCGCCGAACCGCCGGCACTGGACCGGCTCCAGGCCGACGCCGCCGACGGCTTCCAGGCGCTCAACACGGAGGGCATGCACCTCCTGGGCGGCGTCACCAAGGGTCTGGGCGGCCTCGTGAACTTCGCCCGCGGCCTCAACCCGATGGACCCGTACAACCTCGCGCACCCAGCCGAGTACTACCAGAACATCAGCATGACGCTCTCCGGCCTCGTCTCCAGCGCCTCGCATCCCGAGCGCACGGCGAAGTCGATGTGGGACGGCTTCAAGAAGGACCCGGCCGAGGGCATCGGCCGCCTCCTGCCGGAGCTGATCGGCACGAAGGGGATGGGGCTGGCGCGGGGTGGGGTGCGGGCGGGGATCAAAGCGGGAGCGGAGGAGGCTGCGGAGGCCGCGGCACGGAAAGAGGCCAAGGGCGCCGCCGAGACCGCCAGGAACCATGGCCCGGAACACGACACCCCCAGCCCTCGGGACAAGGTCGACAAGGACCCCACCGACCCGGTCGACCTCACCACCGGCAAGATGTACCTGCCGCAGACGGACGTGACGCTGCCGGGCGCCCTCCCCCTGGTCTTCCGGCGACGCGTGGAGTCGGGTTATCACTTCGGCCGCTGGTTCGGCCCGTCCTGGTCCTCGACGGTCGACCAGCGCCTCGAGATCGACTCCGAGGGGGTCGTCTTCGCCACCGAGGACGGCATGCTGCTCGCCTACCCCCACCCGGCACCCGGCCTGCCCACCCTGCCCAGTCACGGCCCGCGCTGGCCGCTGGACCGCGAGGACGGCGGCTACACGGTCACCGACCCGGGGACGCGCCGCGTCTGGCACTTCGCCGACCGCGGCGACGATCTGGCCGTCCTGGAACAGATCGACGACCGCAACGGCAACTGGCTCACCTTCGAGTACGACGCGGAGGGCACCCCGCTGGGGATCGTCTCCAGCGCCGGCTACGACGTACGCATCGCCACGGAGGCGGGCAGGGTCACCGCCCTCCGCCTGTCGGCGGCCGACCAGGTACTGATGCGCTACGGCTACACCGACGGCGACCTGACAGAGGTCGTCAACTCCTCCGGCCGGCCCCTCCGCTTCACCTACGACGCCTACGGCCGTGTCACGTCCTGGACGGACACGAACGACCGCGGCTACACCTACGCCTACGACGACCGGGACCGCTGCGTCGCCGAGGGCGGCACGCACGGACACATGACCCTGCGCCTGTCCTACGGCGAGCGGGACCCCGAGACGGGCCTGCGGGTCACGACCACGACCACCGCCGAGGGCCACACCCGCCGCTACGCCGTCGACGACGCCTGCCGGGTCGTCGCCGAGACCGACCCCCTCGGCGGGGTCACCCGCTTCGAACGGGACCGGTACCACCGCCTCCTCTCCCACACGGACCCGCTCGGCCACCGCACGACGTTCGACTACGACGAGGCGGGCAACCTCGTCCGGCTCACCCGCCCGGACGGCCACGAGTCCCGAGCGGAGTACAACGCACTCCGTCTGCCGGTGAAGGTGGTGAACCCGGACGGCACGGTCGTACGCCAGACGTACGACGACCACGGCAACCGCACGTCGGTCACCGACCCGGCGGGCCGGACGACCGGCTTCACGTACGACGACGCGGGCCGCCTCACCGCCGTCACGGACCCGCTCGGCCACACGACCACGGTGGTGTGCGACCGTGCGGGCCTCCCCCTGGAGATCACGGACCCGCTGGGTGCCGTCACCCGCTACCGACGCGACGCCTACGGCCGCCCGGTCGCCATCACGGACCCCACCGGTTCGACGACCCGCCTGGAGTGGACGGTCGAGGGCCGCCCGTCGCGCCGTACGGCGGCCGACGGCACGACCGAGTCGTGGACGTACGACGGCGAGGGCAACTGCACCAGCCACACCGACCCCATGGGCGGCGTCTCGTCCTTCGAGTACACGCACTTCGACCTCCTGACGGCCCGCACGGGCCCGGACGGCGTGCGCTACGCCTTCGACCACGACATGGAACTGCGGCTGACGAAGGTCACCGACCCGCAAGGGCTGACGTGGACGTACGAGTACGACGCGGCCGGGCGCCTGGTGGGGGAGACGGACTTCGACGACCGCGAGCTGACGTACGCGTACGACGCGGCGGGCCGCCTGGCCACCCGTACGAACGCCCTCGGCAAGGTCGTGTCCTTCCGGCGCAACGACCTGGGCCAGGTGATCCGCAAGGAGGCGGCGGGCCGGGTCACCACGTTCGCGTACGACCTGACTGACCAGCTCGCTCAGGCGACGGCTGCGGACGGCACCGTGCTGACCCTGCTGCGGGACCGCTTCGGCCGCCTGAGGTCGGAGACGGTGAACGGCCGGACACTGACGTACGAGCACGACGAACTGGGCCGCCGAACGGGCCGCACGACCCCGACCGGCGCCCGCGACGACGTGGTCGTACGACGCGGCGGGCCGCCGCACCGGCATGACGGCCTCGGGCCGCTCGATCGACTTCACGTACGACGAGGCGGGCCGCGAACTGGCCCGCCGCATCGGCGAGACGGTCACCCTGGAGCACGGCTTCGACGACCTCGGCCGCCTGACGACCCAGTCGGTGACGGGAGCGGGCGGCCACACGGTCCAGTCCCGCACGTACACCTACCGCGCCGACGGCAACCTGACCGGCGTCGACGACCAGCTCTCCGGCCCCCGCAGCTTCGACCTGGACGCGACGGGCCGGGTGACGGCGGTGCACGCCGCGAACTGGACGGAGACCTACGCCTACGACGCGGCGGGCAACCAGACGTCGGCGTCCTGGCCGGCCTCCCACCCGGGCGGGGAGGCGACCGGCGACCGCGCGTACACGGGCACCCGCATCACCCGAGCCGGCCGCGTCCGCTACGAACACGACACCCTCGGCCGCATCGTCCTGCGCCAGAAGACCCGCCTGTCCCGCCGACCGGACACCTGGCGCTACGAGTGGGACACCGAGGACCGCCTGACCTCCGTCACGACCCCGGACGGCACCCGCTGGCGCTACACCTACGACCCCCTGGGCCGCCGCACGGCCAAACTCCGCCTGGCCGACGACGGCGAGACGGTCGTCGAACAGGTCCTGTTCACCTGGGACGGCACGACCCTGTGCGAACAGACCACCACGTCCCCGGCCCTCCCCCACCCGGTCACCTTGACGTGGGACCACCGGGGCCTCCACCCCATCGCCCAGACCGAACGCATCCACGCCGCCGACGCCCCCCAGGAAGAGATCGACTCCCGCTTCTTCGCCATCGTCACCGACCTGGTCGGCACCCCGAGCGAACTCGTCGACGAACAGGGCGAGATCGCCTGGCGGACCCGCAGCACCCTCTGGGGCACGACCGCCTGGGCAGCGAACAGCACGGCCTACACACCACTCCGCTTCCCCGGCCAGTACTACGACCCGGAAACAGGGCTGCACTACAACTACTTCCGGCACTACGACCCCGAAACCGCCCGCTACCTTACTCCCGACCCACTGGGCCTTAGACCTGCACCGAATCCCGCCAGCTACGTCAGCAATCCTCACAGATGGATTGACCATCTAGGCTTGGCACCAACTGAATGCCGCAGCAGCGATGGTTCACGCGGACCGATGCGCGGGCGTTCCGACAACGCATCAGACTCCGACGCTGGAGCAGTGATCCCAGGAGGTCGCTCCGATGGCGAACTCGTTTTCACCGGACATGGGGGATGGGACCCATCGAATGGATTCACAGTTGTACCAGAGGGAACCTCCATAACCTTCTATTCCCCCCACGGAACAGGACTCGCCAATCGAAGCGCATTGGACGTGGAACAAGGAATTAACTGGAATCCAGTCGAGACTTTCGAAGCGGGATCAATGATACCCAATTACACACTCAGCCCAGCACCAGAGCTCCCAAGGATGAGCGAGTCCATAGACGTCGCCGGAGACATGAATCTAGGCGACCTCCTGTACCCTGACATGGGCCCCTGCCACTGGGCTGCATGCCGAAATGGCCCTTCAATCTGGGAGAATCCATGACGCGGTACGACGACCTCTCTCACTACGAATACTGGAAGACAATCTACCCGCCAACCCCTCCCGAAAATTCCGAGAACTGCTTTAACGTGGGATGGCTAGGACAAGGCGCAAGCTTCCCTCGCGGAAAATGCCCTAGAGGTTTCATCGATCGCCTTATCGAGCATGCAAGCACACCGGACAACCTAACCAGGGGGGTTCATCACTGCGAATTTTGCGAACAGCGGTCACCCATCCAAATGACAAGTCGGACATCAAAGGAAACTGCATTCCTAGGAAATGGCGAGATTGTAACCAAAACCGCACTCGGGATAACATATCGAGCTCCCACATTGATCGTCCATTACATCGTCGACCATGAATATCTTCCCCCGCACCAATTCATCGAGGCGGTTATGAATCGGGGACATCAGGCTGCCCCAGACTGAACCTGAACCTACGACAGCCTCACGACGCCCGATCGGCAGCCGTCACCGAAGGCGCGCAGCATCCCATCGGACGTATCACCCGGTACGAGGCTCGCATGCGGGTCGACAGAACGCCGAACAAGAGACGGTATTGCCTCCGTTCGGCGCCGGGATCCTGCCCTGCGCGAGGTCGATACCGCCGTCATGGAGGCCGAGCGGACAGCGGCACGGTGCAGTCCTGGCAAGATTTTCCCGCCGCTTACATCCTCGGCCGGTGTCTGCACTTCGACGACGAGGAGTTCGGCGAGCGGTATACGAACATGGTCGCTGCCCTTCGGATCCCGATGTCCACCCCCGGCAGTCCGTACCTCAACATTCCCTTCCGGCAGCCCTGCCGTACGCCGTCGCCCCCGCCCTCGGCAGCCTCGCCCACATCCGCGTCCCGCCGCCGGGCTCCCGTGCCTCGCCGAAGCCCCAGTCGCCGTCGCAGGCGCGGCAGACGCAGGCGAGGACGCGGAGGGCCGCTCGGCGGCGGGTGTCGCAGGCGGTGGCGAGGTGGGACTGGGTGTGGCGGGGGTGGTTGTCGTAGGCGATCACCCGAAGGGTGTCGGCTCGGTAGCGGAGGGAGAGGTAGAAGTCCGTGGACTCCGTGAACTGAGCCGCGACCGCCGTCAGTTCGCCCACCGCTTGCAGCGCGGGGTCCAGCATGTCGTGCAGGCCGTGGGCCGTCAGCGCCTCACGCGTGGTCGCCCGCGCCAGGGCGGGGCTCGCCAGGGCTGCGGGAAGCGTGAGGCTGTAGGAGAGGGTTTCGGGGACGGGGGCGGTGAAGTCCGTGGGGAAAGGGGAGGCGAGGGGGCAGAGGGGCATGGGCATGGAGGCTCCTTGTCGCATATAGGCGAGCAGGCGTTCGCAGTCGGTGACTCGTCTGCCCTGCACGGGCCCGCCCCTGCAAGCAAAGGGTGTGCGGCAGGCTGGCGCGGCACAGCCCCAGCTGCTGTGTGTAGCTTGTGCACTACCGAACGTAAGGCTTGCGGGCCTATGTTGCCCCTACTTGGGGCAACATAGGCCCCTATTGGGGGACGCCGATTCTAGGAGGAGATCGCATGGCCGCGAGGACGTCCCCGACCGAACGTCAGAAGCGGCTCGGCGTGGAGGTACGCAGGCTGCGCACCGCTGCCGGCATGACCGGGGAGTACGCGGCCGGACTGCTCGGTGTGGACCGCGGCAAGATCTCCAACATCGAGTCGGGCACACGTGCCATCAGTGCCGAGCGGCTGCGCACTCTGGCCTGCAACTGTGACTGCGACGACGAGACATACGTCGATGCGCTGGTCGAGATGGCCCAGCCTGCCGAGCGAGGCTGGTGGGAACGGTACCGGGGCAGCCTTCCCACCGGAATCCTCGACATTGCAGAACTGGAGCACCACGCTGCGCGGATCCGCAGCGTGCATCTGATCCATATGCCCGGGTTGTTGCAGTCCACCGAGCATGCTCAGGCCGTCTTCAAAACCGCACTTCCGCCCTTGCCCGAGCATGAGGTCGCCCTGCGGCTCGCCCACCGGCTGGAGCGGCAGCGGGTTCTGGAGGGCGACACGCCCACCGAGTACATCGGCATACTGCACGAGGCCGCGCTGCGCATGCAGTTCGGTGGGCGCAAGGTCGCACGGGGACAGCTGGAGCACCTGCTCACCGCATCGGAGCGCCCTCATGTGACGCTGCGTGTCATTCCGTTCGAGGCGGGGTCGTTCCCCGGGGCCGGACAGACCGTGGTCTACCTTGAGGGGCCAGTGCCACGTCTGGACACCGTTCAGGTAGACAGCACCCATGGGCCGGAATTCCTATACCAGGAAGCCCAGTTGTCCAAGTACCGCACGCAACTGGACTGGATGGAGGAACGGGCGCTCTCAACCGAGGAGTCGTACGGGTTCATCCAGGACATCGCCAGCCAGCTCTGAGGAGACGACCGTGCCCGACATCACCTGGGAAGACGCGTTCTGCGCCGAGGGATCGGCCTGCTTCCGCCTCGGCACCGACCCCGCCGGCAACGCCTACATCGCCATAGCCGGCGCCGAGGACACCTACCTCACCGACTCCCGCGAAGCGCTCCGCACGATGATCCTCGACATCAAGGCCGGGAAGGCCGACCACCTCCTCTGAGGAGCGTCAGTCCAGTGGCCGCAGGCACAGGCTCGTGATGCCGTTCTCGCTGTTCTCCGGGTACGCGAGGTAGTCGCCGTCCTCGCAGCCCTCCGTCCCCGGTTCCAGGACCCGGAACTGCGCGTCGGGCGAGCCGCACGGCTCGTTCGCCAGGTTCTGGTCGGGCCAGGAGGCGTCGTTGCGGACGCAGGAACCGACGGTGAGGTGCTCCGGGGCGCTGCCCCCGCTCGCCAGGCCGATGACCATGAGTACGGGGACGGCCGTCACGAGCAGGCCGAGCAGAGGGGGCACCACCGCCTGGACAGCGAACAGCACCGCCTACACACCGCTCCGCTTCCCGGGCCAGTACTGCGACCCGGAAACGGGCCTGCATTACAACTACTTCCGGCACTACGACCCCGAAACCGCAAGGTACCTCACGCCCGACCCTCTCGGACTGGCGCCAGCACCCAACCCCACCACTTACATTCACAACCCAGTCAGCTGGGTTGACCCGATGGGCCTCGCGCCTGACTATCACGTGTTCCACACGGTGCAGGACCGCGCCAATGCTGGCCAACCGAGGATATTCGTGGCCAGTATGGAGAAGGTGTCTACTCATGGGGATCCATGGAGGAGGCGGTCCGTTATGCCGAGCGCATCCGCAGCCGTGGGGGCGACGTAGAGATAGTCACCTTCCGGGGCTCCGGTGACGATTTCGCCAGCATGAAGAGGGCAGACATCGTCTCTATGACACCCGAACAAGCCGAGGCGTTCGTCGATACTCACAGCAGACTCTACGGCGATGGCCTCCCACACGACTACGATTACATACGAGGCCACATCGGAATGGGAGATGAGCACTACTTCACACGTCACGTATTTCCAAATTTGAAGTTCTGAGACCGGAAAGACCCAAGATGGCTCGAAAAGTTAAATATCGCTTGCGCACACCTGTTGGCGGGTTGGCGGTCGATCTCACCGCAGCGCAGCGGAGTCTCACAGATCCGGATGCTCCAGATATTCAAGTGTTCGGGAAAGTTCGAATGGCTTTGCCGCCCGGCGGACTTCATTGGAAGGATGTCGCATGGCTGTCCTTCGGTGTCTCCCTCAACGCCCAGGAGATCGATGCCAGGTTCCCCGAAGGCGTAAAGATCCAAGTGATAGCTCTCCAGGTGCCCTTGAGTGACTACAGAGCTGAAGTGGCAGCACTTGCGATGAACTTGTGGCTACAAGAAGAGTTCGGTTTGGCAGACAATGGTGTGGCCGCTGCCGTCATCGCGTCGACCGGGGATTATGTCTTTACCTGGAAGGGAACAGGAAACCCTTTCTCGGACACCATGGCATAGGATTCGACGCCTCGCAGCGAGGGCATCGATCGCGCTGAGGGTTATCGGGGGCATTCAGCGCTGCAGCAGCGTCTCCGTGGCTTCGAGGAGGGGCAACTCAGTGGCCGCAGGCACAGGCTCGTGGTGTCGTCTTCGCTGTACTCCGGGTACGCAAGGTAGTCGCCCTCCTCGCAACCCTCCGCCTGTCCGATCCTCGCCGCTTCGAGCCTCGTTCCCTCCCCCAATCCCGCTCATTCTTACTCAGTTGAGACTGTGGGTCAATATCTACTCTCCGGACACTCGATCCTCGATGTGACCGAACTAACGAGAGATGTGATCGGGAACGCCTTTCGCGTGCCCGGGGGATCTTCCGTACTGACCGACGGATGCTTCACCTGGCGACTGGATCTGGCTTCTTATGTGCAGCACCACTCTATCGCCCTACCTCAGGAATTCCTGACGTTCATCGAGGGGAATGAATTCCGCGTGCCACCTTTGGAACAGGAGCAACTGATTGAGATTACGCTGCTGGTCAATCGCGTACTGGGCTTCCGCACCGATCCCGGAGCAGGACCTCATTCCGCTCACGGCCGATGAACAACTGCACGGCAGGAATAAAAACAATCTGCTCGTCCCCACCAGGCGAGAATTTCGAGCGGCTGACGGAGGGAGTGCTTCAAGGAGGCCGACAGGCATGGATGACGACACTGCAGGGAAATTGCAAATCTACTCAGTGGAATATCGAGGGGCAGAGGCCGCTGTATGCATTGTGCGGTGCGTAGGCGGCGTCGTCCAGACCGGTCGGCAATTCACCATTGACCAGGAGGCAAGAGCAGCCGGCGGTATGCCACCCGTGGCACTTGACTGGATTAATCGATATGAACAGTTGACGGATTTTATTGATCCGCCCCACAGTGCCAAAGTTCACTTTTCGGGGGAAGGAGTCAGGGCCCTGGAAAGGGGCGTCATCCTCGTCTCCATCCAGCTTGGTGACCCAAGATAAGCCGGCGCTGAGGAGCGTCAGTCCAGTGGCCGCAGGCACAGGCTCGTAGTGCCGGCCTCGCTGTATTCCGGGTACGCGAGGTAGTCGCCGTCCTCGCAGCCGTCCGTTCCCGGTTCCAGGACCCGGTACTGCGCGTCCGGCGAGCCGCACGGTTCTTCGGTCAGGTCCTGGTCGGCCCAGGAGCCGCCGTTGCGGGCGCACGAACCGACGGTGAGGGGTTTCGGGCTGCTGTCTCCGCTCGCCAGACCGATGATCATCAGTACGGGGACGGCCGTCACGAGCAGGCCGAGCAGGGCGAGGGGCACGAGGGCGACCACGCCGGCCGGGCGTCTCATCAGGGGCTTGCCCGGGTCGAGCGGTGGGCGGCCGCCCCAGGTCGTGGGCTCGGGGAGACGGAGCAGGGCGGACCTGGCGCCGAGGTTCATCAGCAGGGTGACGGGGGTGATGAGCAGCGACAGCGGGCCCCACCAGCCCAGCAGCATGGTGTCCGCCTGCATCTCACGGAAGACGGCCAGCCCGCAGAGCCGGCAGAACACGCCCTGCCGCCGCAGGAAACGCATCAGCACGATCATGCCCTGGTGGCCTCGGACGGTCACCGACACGGCGGGGGCGGCTCCGCAGATCTGGCACACGGGGAGCGGGGCCGGACCCGGCTGTGGGTGCGGGTGCGGGTACGGCGGGGGCGCGTATGCCGGGTGGCCGTACGGAGGCTGGTGGGGAGGTGGGGGTGTGCTCACGACGTCTCCGTTGCTGATCGGCAGTCGGTGGAGCACCCTATCCAGTCCCCGCCCGTCACCCCATCGGCCGGTAGTGCCCCAGCACCCACGCCAACTGCGCGAACCAACCCTGCAACGCCTCCCGCGGTTTCGCGTTCACCACGCACTCGTACACCCGGCCGTCCAGGTGGACGACGGCGACCATGAGGGCCTTGCCGTTCGGGCTCGCCTTGTAGTGGACGCTGCGGATCTCCGGCCAGTCGAACTCGGCCGACGTGCCGTACATCTCGAAGGCGACGCCCGAGACGTCGACGACGACCGAGTTGTGTTTGTCGACGGCCAGGAACTCCGGGCCGGTCGGCACGGGTTGGGGTGCCGGGGCGCCGTAACCCGGGGCCGGGGCCGCGGGGTAGGCGTACGCGGGCGGGGGCGGGCCGAAGCCGGGGGGCTGGTGGCCCGGGGGCGGGGGCGGGTAGGTCATCCGGAGGCTCCTCGTGCGTCGCGGTGGTGCGCTGGGCACATTCTTCCGGGCCCGGACCGCCGTTCTCCCCCGGCCGGAGGAGTGCCTCAGAAGAACTCCGACCACGGCTGGTCCCAGACCTGCTTCACGCACAGCACCAGGAACAGCAGCGCGGCCACCGCGAGCATGCCGTTGCTGACCCATCCGTTGCGCCACTCGCGGGGCGTGCGGGCGGAGTTGAGGAGCCAGATCAGGGTGAGGGAGAGGAACGGCAGGAAGGCCGCGCCGAGCACGCCGTAGAGGATGATCAGGCGGAACGGCTCGCCCTGGAAGAGCAGGACGATCGGCGGGAAGGTCAGCCACAGCAGGTAGGCGCGGAACGGCCGGGAACGCTCGCGCTCGCCGGAGGCGACCTCCGCGCCGGTCGTCCCCTCGCGGCTGCGGTAGCGGGCGACGAAGTCGGCGAACATCAGGCTCACGCCGTGCCAGACGCCGATCAGGGAGGTGAAGGAGGTGGCGAAGAAGCCGACGAGGAAGAACGTGGCCGTCGCCGTGCCGTACTCCTCCTCCAGGATGTCGCCGAGCTGGACGAGGCCCTTGTCGCCGCTGGCGATGGCGATGTTCGCGGAGTGCAGCAGTTCCGCGCCGACGAACAGCATGGCGATGACGAAGACGCCGGTGGTGGCGTAGGCGACGCGGTTGTCCAGGCGCATCACCTTCATCCAGCCGGTGTCGGTCCAGCCCTTGGCGTTGACCCAGTACCCGTAGGCCGCGAGGGTGATGGTGCCGCCGACGCCGCCGATCAGGCCGAGGGTGTTGAGGACCGAGTCCTTCTCGTCGGGCAGGACCGGCAGCAGGCCGGCGAAGGCGTCGGCCAGGTTCGGGGTGACGCGGACCGCCAGGTACACGGTCACCACGAACATGACGCCCACCAGGACCGTCATGACCTTCTCGAAGACCGCGTACTTGTTGAACCAGACGAACACCAGGCCCACCAGCCCGCAGGCGACGGCCCACCACTTCAGGTCCATCACACCGGGGAAGAGGGCCTGGAGCGGCAGCGCGCTGGACGACATCGCCGCCGCGCCGTAGACGAAGCCCCAGACGACGACGTAGGCGACGAAGAAGTACGTCGTCCAGCGGCCGAGGCTCGCCCAGCCGTCGAACAGGGTGCGGCCGGTGGACAGGTGCCAGCGGCCGGCCGCCTCCGCCAGGGAGATCTTGACCAGACAGCCGATGATCGCCGCCCACAGCAGGGTGTAGCCGAAGTTGCTGCCGGCGATGAGGGTGGCGACCAGGTCGCCGGCGCCGACGCCGGTCGCGGCGACGACGATGCCGGGGCCGATGTGACGCCAGCCGGCCTTGCGGGGGAGGGGACCGTCGCCGCCGGATGGTGCCGGGGAGGCATGGGGGGTCTGGGAGGCCTGGGAGTCCGTGGGGTTGCCCGTGGTGTCCGCCATGACGGTCAAGAAAGCCCACCGGCGCCGGTCCGGCAAGGGGGCGTGCGCGATGTCCACCCGATGTGGTCAAGCACCGGACGGCGCCCGTGACCCGTCCGGCAGGGGCGGTCGGCGCGCCGGCCCCGGGGGTCCGGTGCGGGGCGTGGACCGGGCCGGCGCTACGGCTGACGCCGGCCGCAGTCGCCGCACCCGCAGGTGCCGAGTTCGAACCACACGGTGGTGCCCGCCCCGTCCTGACGGCACCCCCAGCGCCGGGCGAGCGCCTCCAGCAGGAACATCCCCCGGCAGGTCTGCGCGCAGCCCGCCTCCGTCACCTGCGCGGTGCGGCGGCCCGCGTCGGTCACCTCGCAGCGCAGCACGCCGTGCGCGGCAGACAGCGTGAGCTGGAAGCGGCGTGCGTCGGGGCCTCCCGCGGCGTCCCGGCCGTGATGGCGCAGCAGGGCGTTGGTGGCCAGCTCGCTGACGAGCAGGACGGCCGTGTCGGCCAGGTCGCCCCGGTCCGCCAGGCCCCAGAGCTCCAGCTGCCGGCGCACCTCGGCGCGCGCCCGTCCGACCGACGGCGGCCGCAGGTCGTACCCGACGCTGAGGTGGCCCGCCCCGAGGGGCGGTTGCAGACAGGCGCCGTACGGAGCGTCGGGCTCCGGAAGGCGCCCCCCTGAGAGTTCCAGCATGGCTCCAGGATGGCCGGGCCGAACGGCCCGTACACGGGGAGGACTACCCGATTCCGTACCTGCGGGGACGGGGCGGGACCCGTGGGACCTGCGGGGAGACCCGTGGGACTTGCGGGGAGACCCGTGGGACTTGCGGGGAGACCCGTGGGACTTGCGGGGAGACCCGTGGGACTTGCGGGAGACCCGTGGGTCCCACGGTCTCCGTACGGAGGTGTACGTGTCCGCCGTACCGGAGGTGTGTGTGTCCGCCGTACCAGAGGTGTACGTGTCCGCGTACCGGAGGCGTACGTGTCGGAGTACCGGAAGCGTACGTGTCAGACGTACTGGAGGCGTACGGCGGTGCCCCCGTCGTCGGCGTCGCGGAGGTCGACGTAGGCGCACACCTGGCGGGCGAACCAGAGGCCCTGGCCTGGTTCCAGGCCGGGGGTGGTCGGCGGGGCGAAGCCGATGAGCGGGTCGTCGATCCGGCGGGCCAGGGTCAGTTCGCAGACGCAGCCGGGGGGCTCGCCCCACAGCACGGCGCCGGTGACCGGGCCGAGCGCGGCCGCCACCGCGACGGCCGCCGCGAACCGCTCGGCGTCGGCGGCGCCCATCCCGCGCCCCGCGGCCCAGTCCCGCACGGTGTCCGCTTCGGGCACGGCGAGGCGGCGCGCGTCCGGCGGGGGCGGGGGCAGCGGTACGGCCTCCAGCTCGGCCACGAGCCGGAGCGGATCCTCGTACACGCCCGTGCCGGGGTGGGCGCGGCGGGCGGCGGCCACGAGGGCGGAGCCGGCGGTGCGGGTGTCGTAGACGCACAGCGCGGTGGTGGCGGCTTCGGCGAAGAGGAGGTTGGAGAGTGCCTCGTAGCGGATCCACTCGGCGCTCTCGCGCGGTGAGCGGCCGGCCCGTCCGTTCCACACCGGTTCCATCAGCAGGTGGACGCGGCCGTCCGGACCGGTGTGCCCGGCGAGGTGCTCGGCCGCCCGGGCCACGGCGTTGGCGGCGGAGCCGAAGTACCAGTCGGTGTGCGGGACGAAGCCGACCCGTTCGGCGTCGGCGCCGAGGGCGTCGCGCAGGAGGTCCAGTTTGGCGGGGGCGGCGATGGCCAGGGGCGGGGGTTCGTCGGGGGCCGCGAGCCCTTCGGCGAGGAAGGGAAGGGCGGCGGCCAGGAAGGCGTCGTCCGTGGTGGGGGCGGCCATGCGGTGGTCGAATGCCACCGGCGGGTGGACGGGTCGAGCGGTCATCTGGCCCTCAACTTCGGTGTGCGAGGCGGTTGCGGTGGGTGGAGAGGCGGGTGGGTGGGTGGAGGGAGGGAAGGCCTCGGGGAGGAGGTGCGGTGCCGAGAGGGGTGCGTGGGCTGAACGAGGTGGGGGGTCGGGCGGTTGCGGGGTGTCTCACCGTTGGGCCGTCACCCATGCGGCGATCTGGCTGCGGTTGCTGAAGCCGAGCTTGCTGAGGACGCGTTCGACGTGTCCCTCGGCGGTGCGGCGGGCGATCACCAGGCGGTCGGCGATCTGCTGGTTGGCGAGTCCCTCGGCGACGAGTTCGGCGACCTGGGCCTCGCGGCGGGTGAGGCGGACGGCGGCCGGCGGGGCGTCGCCCGGCGGCCGCGGGCTCGCGGCGGGCGCGTGCGGAGGGGGTGGGCGGACGGCGGTCGGGGGGCCGTCGGGCCGCCGGTGCCCGGGGGTCTCCGGGCACGGCACCGACGGGGACGGCGGGCGCCGCCGGACGGGGTCGTCGTCGCTGAGGGCGTGGGCGACGAGGTCGGGGAGGGAGAGGGCGGCGCCCCGGTCGTAGGCCCTGCGGAAGGCGGTGCGGCCCAGGGCCCGGTGGGCGTGTTCCTCACTGCCGCGCCGGGTGGAGTCGAGGGCCGCCGATCCCCAGCGGCTGCGGTCGACGTCCGCCCAGGTGCGGTCGGCGCCGCCCAGCAGGACGGCCGCGCGCCCGTGGGCGCCGCGTTCGGCCGCGACCCGGGCCAGCAGGTCGAGCGTGAGGCCCATCCCGACGACGTCGTGCACCGCGAACTTCAGGCGCAGCGCCTCACGGCCGTGCCGCTCCGCCTGCCGCCAGTCGCCCTTCACACTGTGGGCCAGGGCCGTCATCCGTTCCACGTACGACAGCACCCAGCGCTCGCCGTGACCGACGCACAGCGCGCGGGTCTCCTCGCAGACCGCGAGGGCGTCGTCGGCGTGGCCGAGCAGGGCCAGGGAGCAGGCGAGTTCGACGCGGTCGAGGCCGACGAGGCCGAGGTGCTGACCGGGGACGCGGCCGCGTTCGACGCCGGCCCGGAAGTGTTCCAGGGCGCCGGACAGGTCGTCGCTGAAGAGGCGGATGACGCCGACGGCGTACTCGGCGTGGGCGGCCTCGGCGGCGTCGCCGAGCCGGTGGGCGAGGTCGCGGGCCTGTTCGGCGAGGCGGCGGCCGCGGGTGAGGTCCTCGGGGCAGCCGGCGAGGAGCCCGGCGACCCACAGGGCGCGGGCGCGTTCCCGGGTCGGTCCGGGGCTGGCGTCGAGGGCGCGGTCGAGCCAGTAGCGGCCCTCGCGGGGGGCTCCGCAGGCGTGCCAGTGGAACCACAGGGTGCCGGCCAGGCGCAGTCCGGCGAGGGCCTCGCCGGGGGCGGTGAGGCTGAAGTCGAGGGCGGCGCGGAGGTTGTCCTGGTCGGCGCGGAGGCGGGCGGCGATGCCGGGCTGGTCCGGGCCGAACCAGTCCCGTTCGCAGGCGGTGGCCCTGTGCTGCATCCAGTCGCGCAGGCGGAGGCGGGTGGTGTGCTCCTCCCCGGGGTGCTGTCCCAGCCGTTCCAGGCCGTAGTCGCGCAGGGTGTCCAGGAGCCGGTAGCGGACGGTGCCGGTGGGGGTCGTCTCACGGCTGAGGACGGACTTGTCGACCAGACCGGCCACGGCGTCGAGGACGTCGTGGGCGCGCAGGGGCGGAGCGGGAACGGGGGGCACGGTCGGCGGCGAGGACGGAGGCTGGCCCTCTTCCGGCGGCCGTCCTTCTTCCGGCGGCTGGCCCCCTTCCGGCGGCTGGCCCCCTTCCGTCGGCTGGCCCTTCTCCGCGTCCGTCGGCTGACCCTTCTCCGCGTCCGTCGGCAGCCCCCCGCACACCGCCTCCGCGGTCTCCAGGTCGAAGCTGCCCGCCAGGACCGACAGGCGGGCCCAGACCAGTTGTTCCGTCTCGCCGCACAGGTCGTGGCTCCAGGCGACCGCCGCGCGGAGGGTCTGGTGGCGGGGCGGGTCGGTGGGGCTGCCGGTGGTCAGCAGGTGGTAGCGGTCGTCGAGGCGGCGCAGGAGCTGGTCGACGCCGAGGACCCGCATGCGGACCGCGGCCAGTTCGATGGCGAGGGGGAGGCCGTCGAGGCGGCGGCAGAGGCGGGCGACGGAGGCGCGGTTGGCGGCGGTGAGGCGGAAGCCGGGGACGACGGCGGCGGCCCGGTCGGCGAAGAGGGCGAGGGCCGGGTAGCCGTCGGCGGCGGAGAGGTCGCCGTCGGGATCGGGGACGGGCAGCGGCCGTACGTCCAGGAGGTGTTCCTCGGTGAGCCCGAGCCGGTGCCGGCTGGTGGCGAGGAGGCGTACGCCGGGGGTGCCGTGCAGCAGGGCGCCGGCGAGGGCGGCGCAGGCCGGCAGCAGGTGTTCGCAGTTGTCGACGACGAGCAGCAGGCGGCGGTCGCGGACCCGCTCCACCAGGGCGTCCAGCGCGGGGCGGTCGGAGTGGTCGCGCAGCCCCAGCGCGTCGGCGACCGCGAGCGGGACGAGGGCGGGGTCGTGCAGACCGGAGAGGTGCGCGAAGCGCACGCCGTCGGGGAAGGCCCGGGCGACACGGGCCGCGAGCCGTCCGGCCAGACGGGTCTTGCCGACGCCGCCGGGACCGGTCAGGGTGACCAGCCGCGCCCTGGCCAACAGTTCGCGCCCTTCGGCCAGTTCGGTCCGCCGGTCGACGAAACTGGTCGTCTCCGCCGGCAGGCGGCAGTCCCGTCGTGGCGCTGATCCGCCCATGATCAGCCAGTCCTTCGGGTGGGTTCGGAGGGCCGGAGGATACGGCTCCTCTTCCGTGCGGACCCCTAGCCTTCCCCGGTCCGTACATATATGCACGCCCGCCTCACACCTGCGGGTGACCTTCCGCCAGGACCCGGTCGGCACCACCGCCGAGCCCTACACTGCGCGGCCGGCCGGGCCCCGCGGAGGCGGATTCCGGTCATCCGCCCGCCCGTTCACACTTGACCTGACCATGTCACGGCTCGACGATGAGCGGACCCGCGCACGGCCGGCGCACAGCACGTCGCACGAGGCACCACCCCCCGCTCCACTCCCCCACAGGTCCGGCGATCCCGGACTTCCGGAGAACCGAGGAGAGTTCATGCGACTCCGTATACGCGGCTCAGGCGCCCGCGGCGGCAGACGGACCGCCGTGCTCGCCGCCCTGATGGCCCTGGCCCTCGCGGCACCGGTCTCGGCGACCGTCACGCCCGCGGCCGCGGGTGGCGCCCCGGAGGCCACGGCCTCCGCCGACGACATCAGCCAGTACGAGATCCACGTCCACCACAGCACGTCCCGGACGCGCACCGCGATCGCCGCGTCCGGCGTGAGCGTGGACGAGGCCGACGAGGAGACCGTGGTCGTCTCCGGGCGCGCGGACCAGATCGCGAAGCTGCGCGCCCAGGGCTACGAGGTCTCGCCGGCCGGCGCCGCGCCGGACCGCGTCGCCGAGGGCGAGGTGCGGCTGTACGACTTCCCCTCCGCCGACTCCCAGTACCACAACTACGCGGAGATGACGGCGGAGATCGACCAGCGGATCGCCGCCTACCCGGGCATCATGAGCAAGCGGGTCATCGGCACGTCGTACCAGGGCCGGGACATCGTCGCCGTCAAGATCAGCGACAACGTGGCCACCGACGAGGCCGAGCCGGAGGTGCTGTTCACCCACCACCAGCACGCCCGTGAGCACCTCACCGTGGAGATGGCCCTGTACCTGATCCGCGAGCTGGGCGCCGGGTACGGCACCGACTCCCGGGTCACCGACGCGGTGAACGGCCGGGAGATCTGGATCGTCCCCGACCTCAACCCGGACGGCGGCGAGTACGACATCGCCACCGGCTCCTACCGCTCGTGGCGCAAGAACCGCCAGCCCAACTCCGGTTCCTCGTACGTCGGTACGGACCTCAACCGCAACTGGGCCTACCGGTGGGGCTGCTGCGGCGGCTCGTCGGGCTCGGCGTCCTCCGAGACGTACCGCGGGGCGGCGGCCGAGTCGGCGCCCGAGGTGAAGGTGGTCGCGGACTTCGTGCGGGGCCGGGTCGTCGGCGGCGTCCAGCAGATCAAGGCCGGCATCGACTTCCACACCTACAGCGAACTGGTGCTGTGGCCCTTCGGGTACACCACCGCCGACACGGCCACCGGGATGACGGCCGACGACCGCAACGCCTTCGCCACCGTCGGGCAGTCGATGGCCGCGAGCAACGGGTACACCCCGGAGCAGTCGAGCGACCTGTACATCACGGACGGGTCGATCGACGACTACCTCTGGGGCACGCACCGGATCTTCGGGTACACCTTCGAGATGTACCCGGGCTCGGCGAGCGGGGGCGGGTTCTACCCGCCCGACGAGGTGATCGAGCGGGAGACCGCGCGGAACCGGGACGCCGTACTCCAGTTGCTGGAGAACGCGGACTGCATGTACCGGTCGATCGGCAAGGAGACCCAGTACTGCGGCTAGGCCGCCGGACTCGGGGACCTAGCCGGCGTCGCCCTTGGCGTCCTTGGTGTCCTTGGTGTCCTTCACTTCCTCGGAGCCCTCGGAGCCCTCGGAGTGCTTGGAGCCCTCGACGTCCCCGGCACCTTCGGAGCCCCCGGTGTCCTCGGCGTCGTCGGCCTCCGTGACGTCATCGGCGTCCTCGGTGTCCTCCGTGCCTTCGTCGAAGTAGGCGTCCAGGACCGCGTCCAGCTGGTCGTCCCACTCCTTGAAGCGCCCCCTGGCCGTCGCCTCGATCTCGATGGGGTACCAACGGCGGTCGGGGGTGTGCACCGTGACGGTGTACCGCTTGCCGAAGCGCGGCGTCTCCGTCTCGACCGCGCCGATCTCGTCCCAGCGGAACTCGCACTCCTCGGCGTCCAGCCGGAGACGGACGCCCTTGGCGTCGGCGACGATCCGGGCCCGGCGGTCGGCGGCCTCGAAGACGGGACCGTCGGCGGTCTCCTCCTCCGGCTCCTCCCCGTCGGCGGCCGGTCCCGCCGCGGCGGCGTCGTCCTCCACGACGGCCGCCCCGGAGTCCTCCCGCACGGTGTCCTCCGGCGCGGCGTCCTCCGGAACGGCGTCCTCCGGGTCGACGCCCCCCGGCTTCCCGCCCTTCGGCTCCGCGGTCACGGGCGAGGTGAGCCCGGGGATGAATGCCGGGTCGAATCCGGCGCCCTCCAGGGGCTGGCTGCTCGAACCTATGCGCTGCTCCACAGCGGGCAGTATGGTCGAAGATCCTGTGCCGTACACAGTCAGCCCCCGACTTCGTTATGAGACGCCTACATGGGGCCCCGGGCGCGCAACGGGCCATACGAACAGACTCGGTACGGCCCCGCCGCCGGCCGGAGAGGACGTCAGCCGAGCACGGCGAGCGCGTCGATCTCGATGAGGAGCCCGGCGGGCAGGCCGACGTAGACCGTCGTACGGGCGGCGGGGGGCTGGGTGAGGCCCTGCTCCTCGAAGTAGGCGTTGTAGAGGTCGTTCATCTCGGCGAAGTGGTCCACGTCGGTGAGGTAGACGCGGATCATCATCGCGTCGTCCCAGCTCGCGCCGCCCTCCTCCAGGATCGCCTGGACGTTGGCGAGGGTCTGGAGGGTCTGTTCGCGCAGGGTGGGGCCGGCGGGCGTGGGCGGCTTGCCCTCCTCCGCGGGCAGGAAGCCGACCTGCCCGGCGACCTGGAGGATGTTCCCCTTCCGCACACCGTGCGAGAACCTCGCCGGAGGGGTGGTGTGGGTCTTCGGCGTGAGCGCGGTCTTGTCGGTCATACGGTGTCCTTCACTGGGGTCCTGCCGGAGTACTCGCCGCTGATGTCGTCGGCCGTGCGGCGCACCTGCGGGAGGAGGGTGAGGAGTTCGTCGGCGGTGACGACGACGTTCGGCGCGGACACCGACATCGCGGCGACCACCCGGCCGTCGGCGCCGCGGATCGGCGCGGCGACGCAGTTGACGGACTCCTCGTGGCCGCCGAGGTCGGTGGCCCAGCCCTGTTCGCGCACCTTCTCCAACTCCCTGAGGAAAGCCGGGGCGTCGGGGGTGGAACGGGCCGTGTACAGGGGATAGTCGAGCTTCTCGGCGACCGCGCGCCGCTCGGGCTCGGGCAGGTCGGCGAGGAGCAGCTTGGCGACGGCGGCGACGGTGAGGGCGACGGGCCTGCCGATCCGCGAGTACATGCGGACCGGGTAGCGGCTGTCGACCTTGTCGATGTAGAGGACCTCGCCCTCCTCGTACACGGCGAGGTGGACGGTGTGACCGCAGTGCTCGTTCAGGCGCGCCAGGTGGGGGTGGGCGATCTCGCGGACGTCGAGGTTCTCCATCGCCTCCTGGGCGAGGGCGAAGAGGCGGGCGCCGAGGCGGTAGCGCTGGTCGGACTGGCGGTAGACCAGCCCGTGCTCATGGAGGGTGCGCAGCAGGCGCAGGGCGGTCGACTTGTGGACGCCGAGGCGGTCGGCGACCTGTCCGAGGTCGGCGGGGCCCTCGGCGAGCAGCGGAAGGATGCTCAGGGCGCGGTCGACGGTCTGGCTCATGGGGTGCGTACCTCCTCCAGGTCCTCTTCGGCTTGCGTCCAGCCGGGGCCGAGTCGCAGTCTCCCCCACCCGGTGTCGTCGAGGGCGGCCAGGCGGTCGGCGTGGTGGCGGGAAGGGGGCGCGGCGAGGTCGCCGGGGGCGGTGAGGGCGACGACGTCCACGACGTCGGGGGCGGTGCACGGTCCGCTGGTGGTCACGATGGTGGCTCCCGGTCCGTGTGAGGGGGCGGTGGCGGGGCGGCCGTCTCCGTTGACCCCGCCTCGGCCGAGATGTTAGACAGCCGTGAGCGGCATACGCAACGAGCGTTGCACTTGATGCAACGTAGCTGATGAGGAGAGACGCATGGCCCTCGATACCGGTACCGAAGCGCTCGCCCGTCTCGCCGAGGAACGCGTCGACCACCGTTTCAAGGGTCTCCCGCCGGACGCGGACGGGCTCACGGTCGGCGAGCTGGCCGCGCAGCGCCGCAACCTCTTCACCGACGGCTTCGCGACCCCCGTCCTGGCCCTGTCCGCCGAGCGTCTGGAGCACAACCTGCGGCTCATGGAGACGTACGCGGCCCGCCACGGCCTCGCCTTCGCGCCGCACGGCAAGACGTCCATGGCCCCGCAGCTCTTCCGGCGCCAGATCGAGCACGGCGCCTGGGGCATCACCGTCGCGGTGCCGCACCAGGTCCGGGTGGCGCGGGCATACGGCGTGCGGCGGGTCTTCCTCGCGAACGAGCTGGTGGACGCGGCGTCGCTGCGCTGGATCGACGACCGGCAGCGCGCCGACCCGGACTTCCGCGTCGTCTGCTACGTGGACTCCGTACGCGGGGTCGAGCTGATGCAGGCGGCGCTGCACGGCACGTCCCGCCCGCTGGACGTGGTCGTCGAACTGGCCGCCGGCGACGGCGCCCGCACCGGTGTGCGCACGGAGGCGGAGTGCACGGCGGTGGCGGCCGCGGTGGCGGCCGCCCCGGGCCTGCGGCTGGTCGGGGTCGCCGGGTACGAGGGCGAGGTCCCGCGGGCCACCCCCGAGCGGGTGCGCGCCTGGCTCCGGCGGCTGGTCGCGCTCGCCGTGGACCTCGACGCGGCGGGGCGGTTCGCGGACGCGGAGGAGATCGTCGTCAGCGCGGGCGGCAGCGCCTGGTTCGACGCGGTCGCCGACGTCCTCGCCGAGCTGCCCGGCCTCTCCCGGCCGGTGCTGAAGCTGCTGCGCTCGGGCGCGTACGTCTCGCACGACGACGGCCACTACCGCAAGCTGACGCCGTTCAACCGGGTCCCGGAGGAGGGCGCCCTGGAGCCGGCGTTCCGGCTGTGGACGCAGGTGGTCTCCCGCCCCTCCCCCGAGCAGGCCTTCGTCAACGCGGGCAAGCGCGACGCGGCGTACGACCTCGACCTGCCCTTCGCCCAGGTGGTCCGCCGGGACGGCACGGAACGCCCCGCCACCGGCATCTCGGTCACCGCCCTGTCCGACCAGCACGCCTGGCTGCGCACGACCGACGAGGCGGACCTGGAGGTCGGCGACTGGGTGGGCCTGGGCCTGTCCCACCCGTGCACGTCCTTCGACAAGTGGCAGCTGATCCCGCTGGCCGAGGCGGACGGCACGGTCGTCGACTACATCCGCACGTTCTTCTAGTCTCACGTTCTTCCAGTCGCACGTTCTTCTGGTCGCACGTTCTTCTGGTCGCACGTTCTTCTGGTCGCACGTTCCTCTAGTTCTTCTAGTTCTTCCGAGTCGGGGAGGCCGGGCATGGAAGATCTCGTCATCCGGGACGCGGACGTCGTCGACGGCACCGGCGGCCCGTCGTACCGCGCCGATGTGGTCGTCGACGACGGCCGGATCGTCTCGATCGTCCAGGAGGCCGCGGCGGCCGGCTGCCAGCGCCCCCGGGCGACGCGGGAGCTGGACGCCGAAGGGCTCGTCCTCTCCCCCGGCTTCATCGACATGCACGCCCACAGCGACCTCGCCCTGCTGCGCGACCCCGACCACAGCGCGAAGGCGGCGCAGGGCGTGACGCTGGAGGTGCTGGGCCAGGACGGGCTGTCGTACGCGCCGGTCGACGACCGGACGCTGGAGGAGGTGCGCCGGGCGATCGCCGGCTGGAACGGGTACGGCGACGACGTCGACTTCGACTGGCGGTCGGTGGGCGAGTACCTGGACCGGCTGGACCGCGGGGCCGACGGGCGGGGCATCGCGGTCAACGCGGCCTACCTGGTCCCGCAGGGCACGGTCCGGGCCCTCGCCGTCGGCTGGGAGGACCGGCCGGCCCGCCCCGCCGAGCTGGACCGGATGCGGCGGCTGGTCGCGGAGGGCCTGGAGCAGGGCGCGGTCGGCCTGTCGTCCGGTCTGACCTACACGCCCGGCATGTACGCCGAGGACGCCGAACTCGCCGAGCTGTGCGAGGTGGTGGCGCGCCACGGCGGCTACTACTGCCCCCACCACCGCTCGTACGGCGCGGGCGCGCTGGAGGCGTACGCCGAGATGGTGGAGCTGGCCCGGAAGACGGGCTGCCCCCTCCACCTCGCGCACGCCACCATGAACTTCGGCGTGAACGAGGGCCGGGCCCCGGAGCTGCTGGCCCTGCTGGACGACGCGCTGGCCGCGGGCGCCGACATCACCCTCGACACCTACCCCTACACGTCCGGCTGCACCACGCTCGCCGCCCTGCTGCCGAGCTGGGCGGGCGAGGGCGGCCCCGAGGCGGTCCTGCGCCGCCTCGCCGACGACGCCACGGCCGAACGCATCCGCCACGACCTGGAGGTGACCGGCGCCGACGGCTGCCACGGCGTGCCGGTCGACTGGGACACCGTCGAGATCTCCGGCGTGCGGGACCCGCGCCTGGCGGACCACGTCGGCCGGACGGTCCACCGGTCGGCCCGTCTGCGCGGCGAAACCCCCTGGACCACGGCCCGCCGCCTGCTCCTGGAGGACCGCCTGGCCCCGACGGTCCTCCAGCACGTCGGCCACGAGGAGAACGTCCGCGCGATCATGCGCCACCGGGTCCACACCGGCGGTTCGGACGGCATCCTCCAGGGCGACAGGCCGCATCCGCGGGCGTACGGCACGTTCCCGCGCTACCTGGGCCGGTACGTCCGGGAGCTCGGGGTGCTGTCGCTGGAGGAGTGCGTCGCCCACCTCACGGGACGTCCGGCGGCCCGGCTGCGCCTGCCGGACCGGGGCCTGGTGCGGGAGGGGTACACGGCGGACCTGGTGCTGTTCGACCCGGGGACGGTCGCGGCGGGGTCCACCTACGACACCCCGCGCGCGCTGCCCACCGGCATCCCGCACGTCCTGGTCGACGGCCGCTTCGTGATCGAGGACGGGCGGCGGACGGACGTCCTGGCCGGGCGGGCGGTCCGCCGCCGTCCCGGGTGACGGACCGCCCCTGCGCGCCGGCTACGGCTTGGGCAGGGTGCAGTCGGCGGCGCTCAGGTCCAGCTGGTTGCCGGTGGTGAAGCACGCCGGGAGCTGGTAGGTCTGCTGGGCGTAGTTGATGCCCTGGCGGACGGTGACGGTGCCGTTCTCGTCGACCTCGCACGGGTTGTTCACCGTGCAGGTAGCGCCGTCCTCGTTGCCGGTGTTGTTGACGGCGACGACCGCGCCGGTGGCCTGGTCGACGACCGGCGAGCCGGAGGTGCCGCCGATGGTCTGGCAGGCCGAGGTGTAGCGGACCGAGTCCTTCCAGGTCCAGTCGCCCTCCCGTATCCGGTACACGAACCCGTCGATGGCGCAGCTGTAGAGCCGCTTCCAGTAGCCGGAGGCGACGGTGATCGCGGTGCCGGCGGTGGGGTGCGTGTCCTGGACGGTGAGCGCGCTGATGCCGTAGGAACTGCGGATGGCCGCGTAGGTGGTGGTGAGCTGGTAGACCGTGGCGTCCGTGTCGGTCATCGTCGAGTACGCGACCTTGGAGGCGCGCAGGGTGGCCACGCGGGTGCCGGCGGAGTTCAGCAGCCCGAAGGTGCGGGTGGAGGCCTGGCCGACGATCACCTCGCCGGGCTCCGGGAACCCGGTTTCCAGACAGTGGCCGTTGGTGAGCACGAGCGCCGGGTCGGTGTCGAGGGAGTCCGGGAAGCGTACGACGGACCCGGAACAGTTGCTCAGCGCGACGGTCCCGGCCAGGGTGACGGCCTGGAGGGCGGGCGACGCGGGGGCCGCGGCCGGTGCGGTGGCGGTCACCTCGGTGGTGGGCACGGTGCGCGCGGCGGTGGCGGCGGTCGGAGCCGTGGCGGTCCCGGGTGTCGCGACCGCGGGCGCCGCGCCGGCCCCGGCGATGGCCAGGGCGAAGAGCGCGGCGACGAGAGGCTTGGGCATGTGGGGGTCCCCTCTGACGACGAGGCGACCGGAGGTCTTCCGGTCGCCCGCTGATTTGTCATGTGCATCATCAGTGCGTCGGGAGGGGAGAACAAGCAGTGGTTTTCGGCCGCCGGGGGGTGGGGAGGCGGGGCCGGGAGGACGAGGTCAGGAAGACCGGGCCGGGAAGGCTGGGCCGGGAGGACGAGGTCAGGAAGACCGGGCCGGGAAGGCTGGGCCGGGAGAACCGGGCCGGACACACCACCGGGCCCCGCGAGCGCCCCCGACCACCGGGCCCTACCAAATCCCCCTCGGCCCCGCTCGCCCCGCGCGCCCTACCGATCCCCCTTGAACCCACTCCCCCCCGCCCTACCGATCCCCCTTGAACCCGCTCGCCCCGTGCCCCTTCCCGTTGCCCTTGGCCGCAGGGGTGCCGGAGTCGGCCGTCCCGGCCACCGGGGCGGCGCTCGTCGGCGTGTCGACCTCGGCGGTCGCCTCGGACGCCGCACCCGCCGTGGTCTCCGCGACCTCCGGCGACGCAGCGTCCGGCATACCCGACGCACCGGCGGACGCACCGGGAGTCCGTACGGTCCCGCCGGCGGAGACGGACGCACCCGGAGTCCGTACGGTCCCGCCGGCGGAGACGGACGCCGACGGGGACACCGACTCCGCCGGGGCGGCCGACTCCGCGGGCTCCGAGCGCGTACCCCCCTGTTCACCGCGCGTGCCGCCCTCCGGGGCCCCGGAGAACCCCATCCCCGCGATCAGCGCGGCCACCGAGACGGCCCCCACCGCCCCCACGGCGGCCACCACCCGCCGCGACCGCCGCGACCGCCCCGCCGCCGCCCCGCGGGCCGCCGCGCGCCGCCGGGCCGCGCGACCGCCCCCGCCCCCGGCGCCCGCGTCCGCGGCGACATCGGCATCGGGGGCGGCACCGGCGTCGGCGGAAGCCACGCGCGGCAGTTCGGCCGTCTCGTCATAGGCGATCTCCCAGCCGTGCGCGGCGGCCGGATCCCGGTACTGCTCGTACGCCGGCGCGTCCGCCGCGTCCGGGAGGTACACGTTCGGACGCACCGGGGACACCTCACTTTCACCTGGCCTGAACATGACCGTGGATTCTAGGTATCCGTGGGGCGGAAGGGACAGCTGAGGACGATATCCACACAAACCACACGTCTCACGTGGCGGAAAACACCCCCCGAGGAGCGTTACCGAGCCGTAAGCTCCCAGACATGCAGGTGATCCAGTCCACGAAGCTCTCCAACGTCTGCTACGAGATCCGGGGCCCGGTTCTCGAGGAGGCGATGCGCCTGGAAGCGGCAGGGCACCGCATCCTGAAGCTGAACACCGGGAACCCGGCCGCGTTCGGCTTCGACTGCCCGCCGGAGATCCTGGAGGACATCCTCCGCAACGTCTCCTCCGCGCACGGCTACGGCGACGCCAAGGGCCTGCTGGCCGCGCGCCGCGCGGTCGTCATGCACAACCAGACCCTGGGCATCGAGACCGACGTCGAGCACGTCTTCATCGGCAACGGCGTCTCCGAGCTGATCGTGATGGCGATGCAGGGCCTGCTGGACGACGGGGACGAGGTCCTCGTACCGGCGCCCGACTACCCGCTGTGGACCGCGGCGGTCTCCCTCTCCGGCGGCACGGCCGTCCACTACCGCTGCGACGAGCAGGCGGACTGGATGCCGGACCTCGCCGACGTCGAGCGCAAGGTCACCGACCGCACCAAGGCGATCGTCATCATCAACCCGAACAACCCGACGGGCGCGGTCTACGACGAGGCGATGATCCGGGGCCTGACCGACATCGCCCGCCGGCACAACCTGCTGGTCTGCTCGGACGAGATCTACGACAAGATCCTCTACGACGGCGCCACGCACACCCCGACCGCCTCGGTCGCCCCGGACCTGCTGACCCTCACCTTCAACGGCATGTCGAAGGCGTACCGGGTGGCCGGCTACCGCGTCGGCTGGGTGTCGATCTCGGGCCCGCGCGCCCACGCCGACTCCTACATCGAGGGCCTGACGATCCTGGCGAACATGCGGCTGTGCGCGAACATGCCGGGGCAGCACGGCGTCGTGGCCGCGCTCAGCGGCCGCCAGACCATCAACGACCTGGTACTGCCGGGCGGGCGGCTGCGCGAGCAGCGGGACGTGGCGTACGAGCTGCTGACCCAGATCCCGGGGGTGAGCTGCGTCAAGCCGAAGGGGGCGCTGTACCTCTTCCCACGGCTGGACCCCACGGTGTTCAAGATCAAGGACGACCGGCGGATGGTCCTGGACCTGCTGCGCCGGGAGAAGATCATGGTCGTCCAGGGCACCGGCTTCAACTGGCCCGAACCGGACCACTTCCGGGTGGTGACCCTGCCGACGGTCACGGACCTGCGGGACGCGGTCGGCCGGATCGCGCGCTTCCTGGACGGCTACGGCCAGCCCTGACCCCGCCCCACCCCCACCGCCATGATCATATAAGTCCGGTTTTGCGATCAAGTCAACTTTAGACGAAATCTAAGCTAGGATGGCTTCCTGTCAGAGCACGGGAGGCCATCCATGTACGAGCCGATCCGCACCAAGTCGGTCCACAGCACGATGGCCGGCACCACCTCCGACTTCCCCCATCGGTCCCGCGAGGAGGAGCTGGACATCCAGCTCGCGGGCCATCTCGCCGCGCTGCTCGCCGTCACCGACGAGCTGCGCGCGCAGGCACCGTCCACCGACCTGGACACCGCGGCCGAACGGCTCGCGCAGCAGGTGGCCCGGTTGCGGGGAGGACGGACGCCGGTCCGCGCGGTGGCATCCGGCAGCCGTGAGGCGTCCCTCACGGCACTGCACGAGCGGGCGCACACGCTCGCCGGGCGCGCCCTCGTCGTCGCGGCGTCGCGAGCCGACACCGCGGTGGCGATCCTCGTGGCGGAGCGCATGGACGCGCACTCCGCCGCGCTGTCCGGCGGGGAACTGACCCCCGCCGGCTGACCCCTCCCGGGCCGGCCCCCACCCGGGTCCGACCCTCCCCGGGGTCCCCGCGAACGGCCCCGGTCCGCGTGCACCCGCAGCGACGCGCGGACCGGGCGCCACGATCTCCGTACTCTGCGGCCATGGGCATGGAGTACAGGAAGATGCGCGCGATCGCCGAGAAGCTCGACGCCTACGCCGAGCGGCTCGAGGGAACCTGGAGCGTCGAGATCGGACCCTCCGGCCCGGTACTGGCCATGACGTGCAGGCCGAAGCGCCATGAGGGCACCGTTCACCGCATCCGCCGGCAACTGGACGCACAGGTGCCCGTCACTCACCCCGGACACATCTGTGCGAACGGCCCCGGGATCGAGCATCCCGGACTCGGCCGTATGCGCCGGCCCGACGCCGTCGTCCTCCGCGAGGACGTCCTCGATGAGGAATGCCTCGCCGTGGACGCCACACAGGTGCTCGCCGTCATCGAGATCGTCTCGCCGTCCAACCCGAACAACGACTACGTCGAGAAGCTCGCCGACTACCCCGCCATGGGCATCCCCCACTACCTGATCGTCGACCCGCGCACCGGCACCGTCGAGGTGCACTCCGAGCCCTGCCGGGGCCGCTACACCGGCAAGGACCCGTACATCTACGGGGACAAAGTGCCCTTCGGTGCCTGGACGGTGGACACCTCCGAGTTCCGCCGCTACGGCAGGCTCGGCAGCATCGCTCACTGAGCCTTCTGTCGCCCGCGCGAAGAGGAACTCCGCCCTCCCGTTGCGTTCCGGGGCGCCCCCTTCACCCCCCGTTCACCCGGCTCCCCCAGGAACGACCCGTTCCGCGAGCACGCTCCCCGCGTGAGACGTATCGCAGGAATAGTCCTCGCGGTGCTGCTGATCGGTGGCGTGGTGGCCGCCGTCGTCGCAGGCCGGGACAACGAGGCGACAGGCACGGCAACGAAGACCGTGCGCATGGTCATCGGGTCGGAGAAGGCGGAGTTCTTCGCGGATCCGGACGTGGTGAAGGCCCTCGCCGCCAAGGGCTGGACCGTGCGGGCCGAGACCTCCGGGTCCTGGGCCATGGAAGGGCTGGACCTCAAGGGGTACGACCTCGCCTTCCCGTCCAGCCAGGCACCGGCCGTCGAGCTGGCGGCCAAGTACAAGGTGACGGGGACCCTCCCCCGCCCCTTCTACTCGCCGCTCGTCGTCGTGGCGCACAAGAACGCCGCCGAAGTGCTCGCCGGCAACGGCCTCGCCGCCCTGGACGCCGAGCACCGGGGCACGTTCGAGATGGCCGCCTACCTCGACGCGGCCCGCGCCGACCGCACCTGGCAGCAGCTCAAGGGGGCCGACAAGTACGGTGAGCTGACGGGCACGCTGTACCTGTCCAGCACCGACCCGGAGACCTCCAACTCCGGTGCCCTGTACCTCGCCGCCGCCTCCTACGTCGCCAACGACGGCAAGGTCGTCGCGAGCGACGCCGAGGTCGACGGGGCCGGGCCGCTGCTGCACAAGCTGGTCAGCGTGCAGGGCGCCCAGCAGTCCAGCACGGACGCGGCCTTCCGGGACTTCGTCAGCGGCGCCGGCAACCCGCTCGTCCTCGTCTACGAGTCGCAGGTCGCCGCCCTCCTCGCGGACGGACAGCAGCCCGACGACCTGGTCGTCCTCTACCCCGACACCACGGTCAACAGCGACCACACCGCCGTACCGCTCACCGGGAACGGCAAGGCCGTGGCCGAACTCCTCGCCACCGACCCGCGACTGCGCGAGCTGGAGGTCCGGCACGGATTCCGCCCGCAGGGCGACACCGCCGAGTTCGCCTCGGCCGGCACCTACCTCAAGCAGCGACTGACCGGCGTCCGCCAGGCGCCCGTGCCCACCTCGAAGGTGCTGCACGAGCTGGCGCGACGGGCGCGCGGATAAAGGGGGACACCACCATGAGCACGCCCGACGACACCTTCACCCTCACCCCGCCCGAGCCGGTGGCCGCCGTGCCGCGCGAGAAGGCCGGCGGACTCGTCCCGGTGGACGACGGGGTACGCACCGACATGGCCGCCAAGGCCGCCGCGTACGTCGAGTCACTGGCCGTCCTCGACGCCCGCTCGCCCGAGTTCGCCGGCAAGGTCGGCGAGATCACCGCGCTCGGCGCCGGCGAGATGCGCACGGCCGCCGCGCAGTCCAACCGCATGCTGGAGCGGACCGTCCGCAGCCTGCCCGACAAGGGCGGTGACGCCCAGTCGAAGGTCGCGGGCTCGCTCGTCGAGCTGCGGCGGGTGGTGGAGGACCTGGACCCGCGCGATCTGTCCGCGAACAAGGGACGCAGGTTCCTGTCCAAGCTGCCCGGCGGCAACAAGCTGCGCGACCACGTCGCCAAGTACGCCTCCGCGCAGGGCACGTTGAACAGGATCGTGGGGTCGCTGCGCGGCGGTCAGGACGAACTGCGCCGGGACAACGCCGCGTTGCAGACCGAGCGGGTCCGCCTCTGGGAGACCATGGGCAAGCTCCAGGAGTACGTCGTCCTCACCGACGCCCTGGACACGGCCGTCGAGCGGCACATCACCGGCGTCGCGGGCACCGACCCCGAGCGCGCCGACGGGCTGCGCGCCGACGTCCTCTTCCCCGTCCGGCAGAAGCACCAGGACCTGCTCACCCAGCTCGCGGTGTGCGCGCAGGGCTACCTCGCCATGGACGTCGTACGCCGCAACAACGACGAGCTGATCAAGGGCGTCGACCGGGCGGCCACCACGACCGTCTCCGCGCTGCGGATCTCCGTGATGCTGGCCTCCGCCCTCGACCACCAGAAGAAGGTCGTCGAGCAGGTCAACGCGTTGCGCGGGACGACCGAGGACCTCATCCGGGGCAACGCCGAGATGCTGGCCACGCAGAGCGGGGAGATCCAGCGGATCGCCGCCGACCCGGCCGTGGGCGCCGAGACCCTGCGCGCGGCCTTCCAGCAGATCTACCGCACCCTCGACGCCATCGACAGCTACAAGGTGCAGGCGACCGAGGCGATGGCGGCGACCGTGGAGAGCCTGACCACCGAACTCCAGGGCGCGAGCACCTACCTGGAGCGCAGCCGGTCGCGGGGCCCGCTGGACGGGGGCCTCGGATGAGACGGCCCCTGCTCGCCCTGACCGCGCTCGCCCTGCTGCTGACCGCCTGCACGGGCCAGGAGCGCGAGGACGACCCGGCCGCCCCCGCGCCCGGCACCCTGCGGGTCCTCGCCTCCAGCGAACTCGCCGACATGGAACCGGTGTGGGAGCAGGTCCGCGAGGACACCGGCGTCACGATCCGGCCCACCTACATGGGCACCCTGGACGCGGTGAACCTGCTGGCGGAGAAGAGCGCCGACGCGCGCTACGACGCCGTGTGGCTGTCCTCCAACGACTACCTGCGGCTGCGGCCGGAGGTCGCCAAGAAGGTCGTGTCCGAGACGCCGGTGATGTCCAGCCCGGTCGCGCTCGGTGTGAAGACGCGGACGATGAACGCGCTGGGCTGGACGCCGGAGGACGTCACCTGGTCGCAGATCGAACAGGCCGTCCAGGACGGCGGGCTGACCTACGGCATGACCGACCCGGCCCGCTCCCACTCCGGCTTCGCCACCCTCGTCTCGGTCGCCTCGGCGCTCTCCGGCGCCCAGTCCGCGCTCACCGACGCGGACGTCACGAAGGCGAGCCCGCGGCTGAAGGAGTTCTTCGCCGGGCAGAAGCTGACGTCGGGTTCGTCGGGCTGGCTGGCGAGCGCCTACCGGCGGCGCGGCGACGTCGACGCGCTGCTCAACTACGAGTCGGTGCTCAAGGGCATCCCGGGGCTGACCGTGATCCGGCCCAAGGACGGCGTGCTCACCGCCGACTACCCGCTGTCCTCCCTGGCCGCGACCGACGCGACGACCCGCGAGGACGTCAAGAAGGTCGCCGACGCGCTGCGCACCCCCGCCGTCCAGGAGCTGATCACCACGCGGACCCACCGCCGCCCGGTCGTCGCCTCCGTACCGCCCGCGTCCGGACTGGACACCACCCGGCGGCGCGAACTGCCCTTCCCCGGCAGCCGTTCGGTGGCCGACGGACTCCTCGACGCGTACGAGAACGAACTGCGCCGGCCCTCCCGGACGGTGTACGTCCTCGACACCTCCGGCTCCATGGAGGGCGACCGGCTCCAGGGGCTCAAGGACGCGCTCACCGGTCTCACCGGCGACTTCCGCGACCGCGAGGAGGTCACCCTGATGCCGTTCGGCTCGGACGTGAAGAGCGTGCGCACCCATGTCGTCAGCCCCTCCGATCCGGAGACCGGGCTCGCCGCGATCCGCGCGGACACCGAGCAGCTGGAGGCGGACGGCGACACCGCGATCTACACCTCGCTCCAGAAGGCGTACGACCACCTGGGCACCGGCCGGGACACGTTCACCTCGATCGTGCTGATGACCGACGGCGAGAACACCGCCGGGGCGGACGCCGGGGACTTCGACGCCTTCTACCGGAAGCTGAGCGGCGCGCGGCAGGACATCCCCGTCTTCCCCATCCTCTTCGGCGACTCCGACCGCTCCGAGCTGGAGCACATCGCCGAGCTGACCGGCGGCCGCCTCTTCGACGCCCAGGAGGGCTCGCTGGACGGCGCCTTCGAGGAGATCCGTGGCTACCAGTAGGTTCACCGGATACCTGGAGTCCCGCAAGAACATCACCGGCAGCCTGTGCGGGCTGGCCGGCCTGGCCCTCACCTTCGCGGGGGTGGCGGGCCCGTACTGGCCGGTCGTGGTCGCCGGGCTGTACGGCGCGGGCGCGCTGATCGCCCCGCCGGAGCGCCCGCCGGTGCCGGACTTCCCCGACCCGTCCGCGCAGCTCGACGAGGTGCGCGCCGACTTCGGCCGGCTCCGGGCCTATCTGGCGGACGTCGACCTGCCGCCCGCCGCCGCGGGCCGGCTCACCGAGCTGACCGAGCTGCTGGCCGCGCTGCTGGACCCCGGCTGGGTCACCGAGCTGCTCGCCCAGGACCCGGAGGCCGTCCACGCGCTGTCCCGGGCGGTGCGGCAGGACGTCCCGGAGGCCGTCGACACGTTCGTCCGGACCCGGTGGTGGACCCGGCTCGCCCCCGGCCAGGAGCCTCCCGAACGGCACCTGGAGAAGCAGCTGACGCTGTTGCAGGAGGAGGCGGAACGGCTGGCCGCGGGTCTGCGCGAGACGGAGGCGCGGCGGCAGGAGTCGCACACCCGGTACCTGGAGGACCGGTCGCAGTGACGTCGCGGGGAAGGTGGGCGGGACGGGCGAAGGCCTGCCGCCGTCCCGCCCGTCGGGGCGGACGGGAGGGGCGACGACAGGCCCAGGGCCTCGCACTCCGTTGTGCGAAGCCTCGCCGGTCTGTGGTGCTCACCGCGGCCGGCCGTGACGATACTGCTGGTCAGGGCACGATCGGAGCCGGCCGCGGCGTCTTGGGTGGGCTCGCTCAGCCCAGGCGCCGCACCAGTGCGCGGTACTCGTCCCACAGCTCCTCGGGCGTGTGGTCGCCGAAGGTGTTCAGGTGCTCCGGGACGAGGGCGGCCTCCTCGCGCCACACGTCCTTGTCGACGGTGAGCAGGAAGTCCAGGTCGGAGTCGGCGAGGTCGAGGCCGTCGGTGTCGAGGGCGTCCTTGGTGGGCAGCACGCCGATCGGCGTCTCGACGCCCTCGGCCTTGCCCTCCAGCCGCTCCACGATCCACTTCAGGACGCGGCCGTTCTCGCCGAAGCCGGGCCAGACGAACTGTCCCTCGTCGTTCTTGCGGAACCAGTTGACGTAGTAGATCTTCGGGAGCTTCGCCTGGTCCTTGCCCTTGGCGACGTCGACCCAGTGGCCCATGTAGTCGCCCATGTTGTAGCCGCAGAACGGCAGCATGGCGAACGGGTCGCGGCGCAGTTCGCCGACCTTGCCCTCGGCGGCGGCGGTCTTCTCGGAGGCCACGTTGGCGCCGAGGAAGACGCCGTGGTTCCAGTCGAAGGACTCCGTCACCAGCGGTACGGCGGTGGCGCGCCGGCCGCCGAAGAGGATCGCCGAGATCGGCACGCCCTTGGGGTCCTCCCACTCGGGCGCGATGATCGGGCACTGGGCGGCGGGCACGGTGAAGCGGGCGTTGGGGTGGGCGGCCGGGGTGCCGGACTCCGGCGTCCAGTCGTTGCCCTTCCAGTCCGTCAGGTGGGCCGGGGTCTCCTCCGTCATGCCCTCCCACCAGATGTCGCCGTCGTCGGTCAGCGCCACGTTGGTGAAGACCGAGTTGCCCCACAGCGTCTTCATCGCGTTGGCGTTGGTGTGCTCACCGGTGCCGGGCGCGACGCCGAAGAAACCGGCCTCGGGGTTGATGGCGTACAGCCGGCCGTCCTCGCCGAAGCGCATCCAGGCGATGTCGTCGCCGATCGTCTCGACGGTCCAGCCGGAGAGCGTCGGCTCCAGCATGGCGAGGTTCGTCTTGCCGCAGGCGCTCGGGAAGGCCGCGGCGACGTACTGGGACTCGCCCTGCGGCGGGGTCAGCTTGAGGATGAGCATGTGCTCGGCGAGCCAGCCCTCGTCGCGGGCCATGACGGAGGCGATGCGCAGGGCGTAGCACTTCTTGCCGAGCAGGGCGTTGCCGCCGTAGCCGGAGCCGTAGGACCAGATCTCGCGGGTCTCCGGGAAGTGGGAGATGTACTTGGTCCGGTTGCAGGGCCAGGGGACGTCCTGCTCGCCGGGCTCCAGGGGGGCGCCGAGGGTGTGCACGGCCTTCACGAAGAAGCCCTCGGAGCCGAGCTCGTCGAGGACCGGGCGGCCCATGCGGGTCATGGTGCGCATGGAGACGGCCACGTACGCGGAGTCCGTGATCTCGACGCCGATCGCGGAGAGCGGGGAGCCGAGCGGGCCCATGCAGAAGGGCACGACGTACATCGTCCGGCCGCGCATCGAGCCGCGGAACAGGCCCTTCTCGCCCTGGAAGATCTCCCGCATCTCGTCGGGGGCCTTCCAGTGGTTGGTCGGGCCGGCGTCCTCCTCCTTCTCGGAGCAGATGAAGGTGCGGTCCTCGACGCGGGCGACGTCGGTCGGGTCGGAGGCCGCGTAGTAGGAGTGGGGGCGCTTGATCGGGTCGAGTTTTCGGAAGGTGCCCTTCTCGACCAGTTCGTCGCAGAGCCGCTGGTACTCGGCCTCGGATCCGTCACACCAGACCACGCTGTCCGGCTGGGTCAGTTCGGCGATCTCGTTCACCCACGAGATCAGTTCCTGGTGCTGGGTGGGGATGACGGGGGGAGCCGCGATGTCGCGCGCCACGATTGCTCCTAGGTGAGGGATTTTGTCCTTGTCTGCCCCGTGGGGGCCGCGACCCGGATGCTTCGCAGCGAGCTGCTGAGCGCTCATCCGGTGTCGACCGCACTCATTTGATCATCCGACGCCTCAGCGCATCTGTCCAGAGGGCGTCACAGATGAGCAGGGTGAGCCTCGCCACGCGTACCCCTCGGAGCGCCGGCCCATGCATCCGCCCCGCCGTCCGGCGTCACCCGCCCGCACCAGCGACCTCCCGACACGCCCTCCCCGACCTCCCGACACGCCCTCCCCGACCTCTCGGCGCGACCCCTCGGCGACCCTTGGGCGGCCGTGAGATGATGGTGACGGCAGCCGTTCATCTCGCCTCACTGACCCGTAACTTACGGTTCCGTAGGTACGATGCGATCCATGACTGCGTCCGCCCCCGACGCGCCCAGGGACACGCAGGCCGCCGGCCGCGGTCCCGTCGCGCTCTCCCTTCCGCATCCGGTCAAGCCCAAGCTCCGCGGCTGGCTGCACCTGGGCATGTTCCCGGCCGCCCTCATCGCGGGCCTCGTGCTCACCGCGCTCGCCGACTCCCCCAGAGGCCGCATCGCCTGCGGCGTCTACGCCCTCACGGCGTGCCTGCTGTTCGGCGTCAGCGCGCTCTACCACCGGGGCGACTGGTCCCCGCGCATGGACGGCGTCCTGCGCCGCCTCGACCACGCGAACATCTTCCTGATCATCGCGGGCACCTACACACCGCTGACGCTGCTGCTCCTGCCGGGCAGCAAGGGCCAGTGGCTGCTGTGGAGCATCTGGGCCGCCGCGGCGGCGGGCATCGTCTTCCGCGTCTTCTGGGTCGGCGCCCCGCGCTGGCTCTACACCCCCTGCTACATCGCGATGGGCTGGGCGGCCGTCTTCTTCCTGCCCGACTTCATGCGCGCGGGCGGGATCGCGGTCCTCGTCCTGGTGATCGTCGGCGGCCTCCTCTACAGCGCGGGCGGCGTGATCTACGGCATCAAGCGCCCGAACCCGTCACCGCGGTGGTTCGGCTTCCACGAGGTGTTCCACTCCTTCACACTGGCCGCGTTCATCGCGCACTACGTGGGCATCTCGCTGGTCGCCTACCAGCACGCGTAGCCCTCCTCCGACACCCCGACCCCCTCAGGGCCACGGCTTCCCGCCGTGGCCCTTCTTCCTTGCGCCCCCATCTTATTGACAGACTCCATTTTTTGACAGTTACTTTCATTTCATTGCTACTTCCACTTCTCCCGATCCACGCCGCTGGTGGGCCCTCGGTGCCCTGGTCGCGAGCATGCTGACGCTCGGCTTCGACATGACGATCCTCAACGTCGCGCTCCCGACGATGGCCGGTGAACTCGGCGCCGGTACCGGTGAGCAGCTGGGGGTCCCCCAGGCGTTTAGCACTGGGGGATGATGGCGGACGCGTACGTCGTCGTCTTCGCGGCCCTGATGCTTCCGGCCGGGCTGCTCGGCGACCGCTTCGGGCGGCGGCGGATGCTGATCACCGGGCTCGGGATCTTCCTCGCCGGTTCGCTGGTCGGCGCGCTGGCCGACGACGTGACCGCGGTCGTCGTCGCACGCACCGTGACGGGCGTCGGCGCCGCCCTGGTCACCCCGCTCGCCCTCTCCGTCCTGCCCTCGCTCTTCGCGCCCGACGAGCGTGTCAAGGCCGTCGGCATCGTCTCCGCCGGCTCGACGCTCGGCCTGCCGCTCGGCCCGATCGTCGGCGGCTGGCTGCTCGACCACTTCTGGTGGGGCTCGGTCTTCCTGATCAACGTCCCGATGGCCGCGCTGGGCATCGCCGCCTGCGTCCTCCTGCTGCCCGAGACCTGCGACCCGGCCTCCCCGAAGGTCGACACCGTCTCCACCGCGTTCACCGCGACCGGACTCGGCGCCCTCGTCTACGCGATCATCGAGGTGCCCACCCGGGGCTGGGGCGACCCCCTGGTCCTGGCCGTGGCCGGCGCCGCCGTGGCCCTGATCGCCGCGCTGGTGCTGCGCGAGCGGCGGGTCGCGCGGCCCATGCTGGACATGACGCTGCTCGCCCACCGCGGTTTCCTGCTCAACGCGCTCGCCGCCACGCTGGTGATGTTCGTCCTGTCCGGGCTGATGTTCGTCCTGCCGCCCTGCCTCCAGGCCGTCCTCGGCCACGACGCCCTCGGCACCGGCGTGCGGCTGCTGCCGCTGATGGGCGGCCTGATGGTCGCCGCGCGGGCCGCGCAGCCGGTCGTCGCCCGGTTCGGGGCGCGGGCCGTGGTCGGCGCGGGCCTGGCGGTGCTGGCCTTCGCGGCCCTGCTGGGCTGCCGTACGACGGTGGACTCCGGGTACGGCTTCACCGCGCTGTGGCTGTCCGTCGCCGGCGTCGGGTTCGGCTTCTCGGTCGTGCCGGCGATGTCCGGCGCCCTCGGCACGCTGCCGGCCGACCGCGCGGGCAGCGGATCCGGGCTGCTGTTGACCCTGCGTCAGGTCGGAGCCGCCATCGGCATCGCCGTCCTGGGCAGCCTGCTGTCCGCCGCCTTCCGCGACCGCCTCGACGTCACCGGTCTGCCGCCCGGGGCCGCCGACGCCGCCGGGGACTCCGTGGTCGCCGCGCGGACGATCGCCGAACAGGTGGGCTCGGCACCGCTCGCCGCCTCCGCGAACACCGCGTACGTGCACGGCATGACCGTGGTGCTGGTCGTGTGCGCGGCCGCCCTGGTCTCGGCGCTGCTGGCGGCGGCGTTCCTGCCGGGCGCGTCACGGCGTGCGGAAAGCGACGCCCCTGACGTGGTCGCGTCGACGGCGGATGCCCGACAATGACGCCATGACGGCCGCACGTTCCCCCCTCACCTCCGCCGACCGACCGCAGCCCGGCCTGCGCGAGCGCAAGAAGATCAAGACGCGGGAGGCGATCCGCGCCGCGACCTACGCGCTGGTCGAGGAGCAGGGGTACGACGCCACGACGATCGAGCAGATCGCCGAACGGGCCGAGGTGTCGCCGTCGACCGTCTTCCGCTACTTCCCGACCAAGGAGGACATCGTCCTCACGGACGAGTACGACCCGGTCCTGCTGGAGGAGGTGCGCTCCCGGCCCGCCGACGAGCCGTGGCCCGACACGATCCGGTCCGTGCTGCGCGAGGCCGTCCGCACGGGCGTGGACGCGGACCTGGAGGTGGCGCGGCTGCGGACCCGGCTGATGGTCGAGGTCCCGGCCGTGCGGTCGCGGATGATGGAGAGCATGTCGGTCACCGGCCGCCTGCTCTGCACCGCCATCGGCGAGCGCACCGGCCGCGACCCCGACAGCCTGGAGGTCCGGGTCTACGCGATGGCCCTGATCGGCGGTCTGATGGAGACCTCCCTGTACTGGGCGGAGAAGGGGCACCAGGACGACTTCACCTCCCTCGTCGACCGCACCCTGCTGGTCCTCCAGCACGGCCTGCCCCGGGAAAACCCCTGAGGTCCCGCCGCTCCCCCGTGCCATCCTGACCGGGTGAGCACACCCGAGATCCACCTGGCCGTCGCCCCCGAGCTGGCCCTGTTCGTCCCGCACGCCCGGCGCGGCGGCGCCCACGCCCTGGCCGTCGACGGGGTCTCCACCCTGGGGCATGTCGTCGAGTCCGTCGGCGTGCCGCTGACCGAGGTCGGCGCGCTGGTCGTCGACGGGCGCGAGGTGCCGGTCTCGCACATCCCGGCGCACGGCGAGTCGGTGAGCGTCCGTCCGGTCGAGCGCCCCCAGCGGGTGCCGGGCGCTCCGCTGAGGTTCCTGCTGGACGTCCATCTCGGCACCCTCGCCCGCCGGCTGCGGCTGCTCGGCGTGGACACGGCGTACGAGTCGACGGACATCGGCGACCCGGCGCTCGCCGCCCGGTCGGCGGCCGAGCGGCGGGTCATGCTCAGCCGCGACCGCGGTCTGCTGCGCCGCCGTGAGCTGTGGGCCGGGGCGTTCGTCTACAGCACCCGCCCCGACGACCAGCTCCGTGACGTCCTGGACCGGTTCGCGCCCGCCCTGCGGCCCTGGACGCGGTGCACCGCCTGCAACGGGCTGCTGCGCGAGGCCACCAAGGACGAGGTGGCCGACCAGCTGGAGCACGGCACACAGCGGTCGTACGACGTGTTCGCGCAGTGCCGGGAGTGCGGGCGGGCGTACTGGAAGGGCGCGCACCACGAACAGCTGGAGGCCATCGTGGAGCGCGCCCTTCAGGACTTCGCGGGCGAACGCTGACCCGGACTGCCGGGCGAACGCTGACCCGGTCTACTTCTTCTTCACGTCACCCTTCCCGCAGGCGATGCCGTCCTTGTCGCGGTCCAGGCCGTGGCGGTCGCGGCCGGCGACGGTGAGGCCGGTGCCGTAGCCCTTCTCCTCGAGCCAGTCGCACCGCTCGGCCACGGTGTTCACCTTCTTCGGGAAGGTCCACGGCACGCACTGGCTGATGGTGCCGTAGGAGTGGTCGCAGCCGTCGTACCCGGCGGGCATCTCGTGACCTTCGTGGCCCTGGTGGTGCTGGACGTCGCTCTTGGCGGTGCTCTCCGGGCTCACCGTGCTCTTCTCGCTCGCGGGGACCTCCGTCAGGTCCTCCGCGAACTCCTGCACCCGGGCCGCGGCGACCTGGCCGTCGGTGCCGATGCGCACCCACTTCGACACGGAGGGGACGCCGTTCGCGTCCACCACCGACAGCATGTACCAGCCGGGCGGCGCCAGGTCGGGGTTGCTGGTCAGGCTGAGGTCGATGGTGTTGCCCTCGACCGTCATCGGCAGGTCGACGTAGCGCTGGTTGGGGTCGGAGGAGTGGGTGATCGCGGCCGGGCGGATCAGGGACGCCTTCACCACCGGCTTGTCGACCGTGATGCGCTGCGAGGTGCCGTACGCCCACTCGGTGTCGGCGACCGAGGTGATCTGCGGCCGGTCGCCCTTGAACAGGTACGGCGGCTGGTAGATCGACACCCGCTGGTCGAAGGAGCCGTCGCCCGGGTTGTCGCCGACGCTCAGGACGCGTCCGTCGGGCAGCAGCAGGGACGAGGAGTGGTAGGTCCGCGGGACGGGGTCGGTGGCCAGGCCCGGCTGGAACGCGTTGGTCGCCGGGTCGTACATCGACGCCTCGAAGACGGGGTCCTCTCGGTAGGTGTGCAGGGCGCCGCCGGTCTCCAGGACCTTGCCGTCCGGGAGGATGACGGCCGACACGTACACCTTGCCCTGGTCGCCAGTCTGCGCGGTGCCGTCCTGGTAGTGGCCCTGCGGCAGGTCGGGGCCGGGCACGTACTGCGGCGAGTCGGCCTTCATGTCGATGACGTCGGTGAGCCGGTGCGCGTCGGGCGCGACGGTGTGGTTGCCGCCGCCGATGGTGATGACCTTCTGGTCCTGGGCGGGCGGCAGCAGCACCGACATCGACTGGTCCCGCTCGTCCTTCTTGCGCAGGCCCGGTACGTCGGCGATGGTGCCGGCGTCGTAGTCGTAGACGGAGGCGCCGGTGCCGGGCAGGCCGTTGCCGAAGACATGGCTGCCGGTGTAGAAGAGGCGGCCGTCCTGGAGCAGGATCATCGACGGGTACAGGCCCCAGAACGTCCAGGCCTGCTTGGCCTCGCCGAGCGGCAGCCACTTGTTCTGGGCGTAGGAGAAGTGCTCGTTGACGACCGTTCCGGAGGAGTCCTCGGCGAGGCCGCCCAGGGAGATGACGTCACCGTTGCCCATCGCGGTCGCCGACGGGTACCAGTGGCCCGCCAGCATGTCGTTGACCTTGATGTACTGGTTGAGGTCCGGGTCGAAGACGTAGCTGGAGCGCAGGCCCTTGTAGCCGACGCTGCCGTCGGGCTCGGCGTAGTCCTTGTTGCCGCCCATGACCAGCACGCGTCCGTCGGGGAGCTGGACGTGTCCGGCGCAGAAGAAGTCCTCCGGCGTCGGGATGTCGGTGTAGGTGCCGGCGACCGGGTCGTAGACGGACGTCTTGAAGGTGCCGGCCTCGAACATGTCGAGGTTGTTGCCGGAGCCGGCGATCAGCAGCACCTTCCCGGTGTGCAGCAGCACCGAGTGGATGGCCCGGACCGGCATCTCGGTGGTCTGGACGGTCCACTGCCCCTTGCACTCCGGTCCCGTGCCGCCGGTGGTGCAGGGGTCGGGGTCGGAGGGGACGGTGGCGTCCGTCATCGCGTAGTCGTCGGTGGTGAGGGTGCCGACGCCGTAGAGGGCGCCGCCCCAGGTGATCCGATCGGTGTTCGGCGGGATCACCGGGGTGCGGACCTCGGTGCGGGTCCAGCCGGCCGACTGCGCCAGGGTCTTGAGGTCGGTCCAGTAGACCCAGCCCTGGACGGTGTCGTGGCGGAAGAGGGTGAACGCGACGTCCGGCGTCGTCGACCGGTACCAGAACGACAGGTCGTACTGGTGGTCCGGAGTGACCTGCGGGGCGCAGGAGTTCTCCAGCATCATCGTCTTGCGGTCGCCGTCGGCGCGCCGGGTCAGCTCGATGCGGACGGCGCGGCTGCCGGAGTGGGCGTCGTCGGTGACGGTGAAGGTGAAGTCGTTGTCCCCCCAGCCCGACTTCTCGAAGCACTGGGGGAACTGGGAAGGCCCGTCGAGGATCTCCAGGCCCGGGTTCTTCACCAGGTTGGTCGCGGCGGTGGCGGGCTGGGCGCCCAGCGGGCCGAGCCCGAGGGCGGCGGTGAAGAGCATGAGGGCGGTCAGCAGCAGACGTGTCGTTCTCCCGCGGGGCAGCGGCCGCCACCGTCCGCCACGGGCTGGTCTTCGGGCTCCGTACATGGTGTTTCCCCCCTTGTTCACGGCTCCTGCGATGCAGGCGGTGCCGGTCACGGCTGCCCTGCGATGCAGGTGGTACCGGTCGCGGCTCCCTGCGGTAGAGGCGGTTCCGGTCACGGCTGTCCTGCGGTGCAGGCGGTTCCGTCACGGCTGTCCTGCGGTGCAGGCGGTTCCGTCACGGCCGCCCTGCGATGCAGGTGGTGCCGGTCACGGCTGCCTGCGGTACAGGTGGTGCGTCAGGCGTCGTTCTCGATGCGGAGGATGTCGATCCGGCCGCCGCCCTCACCGAAGGTGGCGACGGGCGTGCCGTGCGCGAACAGGGCGCGCAGGGTGGGCAGGTGTTCGCGCTCACCGCGCAGGGCCGCGGTGGACACCACGTAGTCGATGTCCCGCCAGCCGTGCGGCAGCGTCCTGGTGACCGCCGGGTCCTGGTCGAGCTTGTAGTGCCAGATGACACCGGTGCCCGGGCGGTAGCCGGCGTCGACCGCGTCGAGCCACAGCACGCCGTCGGTGACGACGCGGACCTCGGAGCGGTCGCCGACGGGGGTCTCGCGCAGCCAGCGGGCGGCGTCGCGGTAGACGCCGTTGTCGTCGGCCCGCGTGGCGGCGCGGTCACGGTCGTACCAGTGCGGCCCGGCGAGCAGGGCGGCGGCGGCCACGGCCGCGACGGCGGCCACCGGCCGCAGGTGCGGTTTCCCGGGCAGCCGGGCGACCACGGCCTGGGCGGTCCCGGCCAGGGTGAGCGCCAGGAACGGCAGCACCTGCACGATGTACATCTGCGGCAGGTAGCCGCCGGGCCGCAGCGCCACGAGGGCCAGCACCAGGACGGCGAGGGCGGCCGGCCGCAGCCGGCGGACCGCGAACGCGCACAGCGCCGCCACGCCCCCGCCGATCAGCAGGTACGGGTCCCGGTCCAGCCAGTCCGTGAACAGCTGGTGGGCGTCGGTGCCGTCCTCGAAGGCCGATCCGCTGCCCTCGCGCCCGCCGAGCTGGAACTTGAGCGTGCCGAGCAGCGACACGTGTCCGGCGCCCGGGAACAGCTCGCCCTTGAGCAGGGCGTACAGCGGGTAGAACAGGCCGGTCAGGACGAACCCGGAGCCGAAGCCGGCGAAGGAGAACTTGCGGGTGCTGGGGTGGCTGCCCTGCCAGAGGGTGACCAGCAGCACGGGCAGCAGGACCCCGATGGTCTCCTTGGAGAGCACCGCGACCGCGAACGCCGTGCCGGCCGCGACGTGGTGCCACAGGTGGCGGCGCGGGGACAGGGCGAAGGCGAAGGACACCAGCACCCACAGGACGGCGATGTTGTCCAGGTAGATCTGCCGGTGCAGCACCACGGCGAGCGGCGACAGCGCGTACAGCAGCATGGCCGCGGCGGCCGTGGGCCGCGCCAGTCCGAGGCGCCGGCCGATCACGTAGACCAGGACCATCGCCGCCGCGGCCACCGGCAGCATGGCGATCCGCCCCTGCACGAAGGTGGGCACGTCGGGCAGGAGCCAGTTCGGCAGCCAGGAGACGCCGGCGAGCTGGATCCAGCCCAGGGGCGGGTGGTCGTACCAGTAGGTGTAATGCGCGAGTTCACCGTGCTGTACGGCCCACGCCTGCGCGAGATACGTGCCCTCGTCGTCATTCGGGAATGGGTAATTGCCGATTCCGAGGATCCTCGCCAGGAGGCCTACGACGAAAACAGGCGCAACCCAGAAAACATCTTTCCGTAACACACTCCCGCGTATGGAGGTGCGCCCGTCATCGGAATCACCGGAACCCGGACGGGAAACGGAAGAAGAACTTTCGGAAACCTGCGCCTCGGACGCATCACGCGCTCGCGTGTGCGGTATGGCGGTCCCCATGCGGAATCCCCCCACCCATTTCTGGGCCTGATGGCAGCCGGGGGCCTCCCCCTTGAAACCCCCCGGAATCAGGCATGCCGGAGCATCATGACACAGCTCGGGACCCAATATGAGCAGAACCTGTGATTCCGTTTGAGGCGGGGATCATCACAGCGAGGCCACATTGCGGCGTAAAAGCCGAACCTGCTAACTTCGGCCCTACTTTGCTCGTGAGCCCGAATCGATCATGCGCGAAAACTCCGGACAACCGGAGGGGAACGGGCTGGGAACCGGCTGGGAACCGGGTCCTCGCCGAGGGCCGTCACTGATCACGAGCACCTTTGGAAGTCCCGTCGGCCGGGGGGCCGCAGACGGACGGGAGCCTTCCGCGCACGTAAGAGTTGAACGACCGTTCACCAAGGATGACCAAGAAAGACCGAGGGGGGAATTCGTGGTCTCCGCCATTCTTTTCATCGATTCGATCGTCCTCATGGCCGCCGCCGGCGTGACCCTGTGGTGGATGCTGCACGCCTGGCGCACCCCGGAGACACTGGAGTCGACGGCCTTCGCCACACCCGACGGCAGGGCGGACCTGTCCTTCTCTCTCCTGGTGCCGGCCCGGCACGAGGAAGCCGTGCTGCGGCACACGGTCGAGCAGATGCTGCGCATCGACCACCCGGACTTCGAGATCCTGCTGATCGTCGGCCACGACGATCCCGGCACCGCCGCCATCGCCCACGAGCTGGCCGCCGAGCACCCCGGCACGGTGCGCACGGTGGTCGACACCCACGACAAGAAGAACAAGCCCCGCGCGCTCAACACCGCGCTGCCGCACGCCCGCGGCGAGGTCATCGGGGTCTTCGACGCCGAGGACGTCGTCCACCCCGAGCTGCTCAGCCACGTCGACTTCGCCTTCCGGCGGGAGGACGCCGACGTCGTCCAGGGCGGCGTCCAGCTGATCAACTACGAGAGCAGCTGGTACAGCCTGCGCAACTGCCTGGAGTACTTCTTCTGGTTCCGCAGCCGGCTCCACCTGCACGCCCGCAAGGGGTTCATCCCGCTCGGCGGCAACACCGTCTTCGTCCGGTCCGCCCTGCTGCGGGAGACCGGCGGCTGGGACGGCAACTGCCTCGCCGAGGACTGCGACCTGGGCGTCAGGCTGTCCAGCGGCGGCGCCAGGGTCGTCGTCGCCTACCACTCCGCGCTGGTCACCCGCGAGGAGACGCCCGACTCGATCAAGGCGCTCTACAAGCAGCGCACCCGCTGGAACCAGGGGTTCCTCCAGGTCCTGCGCAAGGGCGAGTGGCGCCGGCTGCCCGGCTTCGGGCAGCGGATGCTCGCCCGCTACACCCTCAGCACCCCGTTCGTGCAGGCCGCGACCGGCGTGATGATCCCGCTCGGCGTCCTCTTCGCCGTCATCGGCGGCGTCCCGCTGCCGTTCTCGATGTTCGCCTGGCTGCCCATGCTGCCGATGGCCGCGATGATCGTCTTCGAGGCGGTCGCCCTGCACGACTTCGGCCGCGAGTACGGCTTCCGCATCGGCTTCGGGCACTACGCCAAGCTCGTCCTCGGCGGTCCCGTGTACGCCGTGATCCTCGCGGCCGCCGCGCTGCGCGCCGTGTGGCGCGAGTACACCGGCCGCCGCGACTGGGAGCTGACCTCGCACGTCGGTGCCCACCTCCCCGTCCAGACCCCGCAGCCCCAGGAGGCACGGTGACGGCGCTGCCCGCCGACGTGTCCATCGTCGTCCCCACCTTCAACGAAGCCGACAACATCCGCGAGCTGCTGTCCCGCGTCCGCGCCGCGGTCCCCGCCGGGACCCGCGCGGAGGTCGTCTTCGCCGACGACTCCACGGACCACACCTGCCAGGTCATCGAGGAGGAGGCGGCCTACAGCGCCGTCCCGGTGGTCCTGCACCACCGGGACACCCCCGAGGGCGGCCTGGGCGGTGCGGTGGTCGAGGGCATCGCCCGCGCGTCGGCACCCTGGATCGTCGTCATCGACGCCGACCTCCAGCACCCGCCGGAACTCATACCCGAGCTGATCGCCCGCGGCGAGGCCACCGGCGCCGAACTGGTCGTGGCCAGCCGGTACGCGGCCGGCGGCGACCGCAGCGGTCTGGACGGCGGCTACCGCAAGCTCGTCTCCAGCACCTCCACGCTGGTCACCAAGGCGCTCTTCCCGCGCGCCCTGAGCGGCCTCACCGACCCTATGAGCGGCTTCTTCGCCATCCGCCGCACCGCGATCGACCGGGCGTCGAGCCAGGACGAGGGCCTCCAGCCCCTCGGCTACAAGATCCTCCTCGAACTGGCGGTACGGTGCCGTCCGCGCGGCATCGCCGAGGTGCCGTACGCCTTCGGGGAGCGGCACGCGGGCGAGTCCAAGTCGACGGCCCGCGAGGGCATGCGCTTCCTGCGGCACCTGATCACCCTGCGCACCGCCGACCCCCGCGCCCGGGCGGTGGTCTTCGGGCTGATCGGCCTGTCGGGCTTCGTCCCCAACCTGGCACTCCTGTGGTTCCTGACCACCTGGGCCCCCGGTCTGCACTACGCCCCGGCGGAGATCATCGCCAACCAGGCGGGGCTCCTGTGGAACTTCGCCCTCATCGATTCCTTCGTCTACCGCAACCAGCGCCGCCACCGCCGGCGCGACGTGCGCCTGCTCTCCTTCGCGGCCGTCGGCAACGCCGACCTGATCGCCCGCATCCCCCTGGCCGCGCTCCTGATCGGCGCCGGGGGCATGACCGCCCTGCCCGCCACGGCCCTCGCCATGGCGGTCGTGTTCACGGCCCGCTTCCTGGTCGTGGACCGGTGGCTGTACGGCCGCCTGCACCGGCGCGAGGCGGCGCTCGCCCGCGTCACGCCGGAGAAGGTGGCGGAGCCGGTACCGGACCCGCTGGGCTGACCGGACGCCGAGGCGGCCCGGGGGATCCGTCCCCCGGGCCCCTGGTCGTCCGCGACTCCCGGCGCCCGGCACCCGGGCCCCGGACGACGGGCAGGCCCTTCATCTCACGGCGTCAGCTTCGCCTTCAGGGCGGCCGGGTCCGTCACCGGCAGATCGCAGACGAAACCGCGGCAGACGTACGCCGTCGGCTTCCCGTCGATCAGCGCGCGGCCGGCGAGCAGCGGGAACTCCCCGCTGTCCGGCGTGCCCCAGGCCACCACCGCCCCCGGCGCGGTCCCCAGCAGGGCGGTGCGGTGCAGCTCGCGGGCGCCCGCGTCCTCGGCGGACGGTCCGACGACCGCGACCTCGCGGGGCCCGTCGAGCAGGGCCTCCGCCGCCGCGAGGCCCCATCCGATGAACCGGGGCACCCGCGGCCCGAGCGCCTTGACGACGCCCAACGCCCGCTCGGCCGCCGAGCGGTGCGCCTCGGAACCGGTGTGGGCCGCGTACCCGAGGAGGGCCGACGCGGCGGCGGTCCACCCGGAGGGCGTCGCGTTGTCGGTCGGGTCCTGGGGGCGGCGGATGAGCCGCTCGGCGTCGTCGGCGGTGTCGTACAGGGCACCGGAGCCGGGGTCGGTGAAGCGGGTGAGGACGTGGTCGAGGAGGAAGCCGGCGAACTCCAGCCAGACGCCCTCCCCGGTGACGGAGGCCAGCGCGAGGAAGCCCTCCGCCACGTCGGCGTAGTCCTCCAGCACCCCCGCGTTCGCCCCGACGCGCCCGTCCTTGCTGGTGCGGGAGAGGTGCGCGCGGTCGTCGAGGTGCAGGCGGACGAGGAGGTCCGCGGCGGCGAGGGCGGCGTCGATCAGATCGGGGCGGTCGAAGCAGGCCCCGGTCTCGGCGAGCGCGGCGACGGCGAGCCCGTTCCAGGCGGCGACGACCTTGTCGTCCCGGCCGGGGGCGGGGCGTTCCGCCCGCGCCGCGAGCAGCCGCCGCCTGACCGAATCGATCCGCTCGGCGTCGAACACGCCCTCGCTCTGCGGGAGTTGCAGGACGGAGGAGCCGTGCTCGAAGGTGCCCTCCTCGGTCACCCCGAAGTACTGGGCGGCCAGGGCGGCGTCGTCGGCGCCGAGGACCTCGGTGAGCTGCTCCGGCGTCCAGACGTAGTAGGCGCCCTCGACGTGCCTGCCCGTCCCGTCGTCGCTGTCGGCGTCGAGCGCGGACGCGAAACCGCCCTGTTCGGTGCGGAGTTCGCGCACCATGAAGTCGGCGGTCTCCAGCGCCACCCGCCGCGCCTGCTCGGATCCCGTGGCCCGCCACAGGTGGGTGTACACCCGGCACAGCAGCGCGTTGTCGTACAGCATCTTCTCGAAGTGCGGCACGATCCAGTCCCGGTCGACGGAGTACCGCGCGAAGCCGCCCCCGAGCTGGTCGTAGATGCCGCCGCGCGCCATCCGTTCACACGTGTCCGCCGCCATCTGCAACGCGCCCTCGGCGCCCGTGCGGGCGTGGTGCCGCAGCAGGAACTCGATCACCATGGACGGCGGGAACTTCGGCGCGCCGCCGAACCCGCCGCGCTGTGGGTCGTACTCGCGGGTCAGCCCCAGCAGGGCCTGCGCCTGCTCCTGCTCCCCCGGTGCCACGCCCTCCCCGTACGAGATCTCCCGTCCCGCGAGGTCCCGCACGATCTTCCCGGCGACCTCGGCGACCTCCTCCCGGCGGTCGCGCCAGGCCTGGCCGACGCCCTCCAGCACCTGGCGGAAGGACGGCATCCCGTGGCGGGGGGCGGGCGGGAAGTAGGTGCCGAAGTAGAACGGCTCGGCGTCCGGCGTCAGGAACACGGTCATCGGCCAGCCGCCCTGCCCGGTGGCGGCCTGTACGGCCTCCATGTAGACGGCGTCGACGTCGGGGCGTTCCTCGCGGTCCACCTTGACGCTCACGAAGTGCTCGTTGAGGTGGTCGGCGGTCTCCTGGTCCTCGAAGGACTCGTGAGCCATGACGTGGCACCAGTGGCAGCTCGAGTACCCGACGCTCAGCAGCACCGGCACCCCCCGCCGGCGCGCCTCCTCGAACGCCTCCGCCGACCAGGGCCACCAGTCGACCGGGTTGTCGGCGTGCTGGAGGAGGTAGGGGGAGGTCTCATGGGCCAGTCGGTTCGCCATGGGGTCCATCCTGCCGCAGTACCCCACGGGGCACGCGCGGGACATTCGCCCGCCCTCCGGCGCACTCCGGCGAGCGGACCGCGTCCGCACCCTCGCGCCCGTGCGCCCTCCGCCGCACACTTGGCCTGGACACGCTGTGGCCGCCGGAGGGGGACGACATGCGGGACCGCCATCGGGCGGAAGCCGAGAGGCTGTTGGCCCGGGCCGTGGAGGAGGAGGTGCGGCGCACGGGCGGCCGTACCGACCGGCAGGTGCTGACGACACGGGCGCACGGCGCGCTCGAAACGATTCTCCAGACCGCCGCCGAGGAGTACGAGGCGTACGCGCGGGCCGACACGGAGACCCGCTCCGGGCGGCTCGCCCTCGCCCAGCGGTACGCGCGGGAGGGCGGGGGCGGGGTCCCCCTGCTGGTGGCGGGCGTCGCGGCCGTGACGACCGCCGTCGCCGACCTGGCACTGGGCACGGGTGCGGGGACGGCACTGGGGGCCGGCGTGGCCGTCGGTGTCGTCGGCGCGGCGACGACCGTCGTGAAGGCCGCCGGGACCCCGCTGCCGGCGGCCCGCCGCCCCGCGGGCGAGGCCGGCCGGGCCGGTGACCCGGAGCAGCTGCGGCAGCGGTGGCTGGCGGCGCTGGAGGAGCGCGGCATCCGTCCGTTCCTGGACCGGCAACGGGTGCTGGGCACGACGACGGGCCCGAGGAGACCGGGCTCCCGCGGTCCCGCCTCCGGGAAGCCGGGGCCGGGGCCGGGGCCGCGGCTGCGCGGCGCGGACAAGAGCGCGGCGGCGCGCGGGCGGACGGTGCTGGAGCAGTCGTACGCCCAACTGCCCGAGCCGGTCTCGCCGTTCGCGGGACGCCGGGCGGAACTGGAGCGGATCCGGCAGTGGGTGCGGGAGGACCGGGCCGCCACCGGGACCCGGCCGACGGTGGTCGTCCTGCACGGCCCGCCCGGCAGCGGCCGCAGCACCCTCGCGCTACGGGCCGCGCACGAGCTGCGGGACGGGTTCCGGGGCGCGTGCGTGGTGGACCTGCGCGGTGACGGCGCGGCGCAGGCACCGCTGTCCACCCGGGACGCGCTGCTGCACCTGCTGAACCGGCTCGGCGCACCGCGCGAGCAGTTGCTCTTCCGGGAGCGTTCCTCACCGGAGCAGCAGGTGGAGCGGCTGGGCGAGCTGTACCACCAGCGTCTGACGGGCCTGCCGGTGACGGTCGTCCTGGAGAACGCCGCCGACCCGGACCAGGTCCGCGCGCTCGTCCCGGAGCGCTCCGACAGCCTCGTCCTGGTCACCGCGCGGGCCCCGCTGGCCCTGCCGCCCGGCCTGTCCGCCCGGGTGCATGAGCTGCCCGTCGCGCCCTTGGACGCGGCCGGCGCGGACGAACTGCTCGCCGCGGCCGCGCAGGACGCCTCGGATCCGTACGACGCCGAGTCCGCCGACCGCATCCGCGAGCTGTGCGGCGGGCTGCCGCTGGCGCTGCGGATCGCGGGCTCCTCGCTCGGCCCGCGCTCCCCGCGCCGGCTGGCGGCGGACCTGGCGGCGTACGGCCCGGTGGACCCGGTCGAGCGCGCGCTGCGGCTGCGCTACACCGACCAGCCGGAGGAGGCCCGGCGGCTGCTGCGGCGGCTGGCGCCGGCGGGCCGGGCCTCGTTCGGCGCGGCCGCCGCGGCGGCCCTCCTGGGCACCGACCGCACGGAGGCGGCCCGGCACCTCACGGCGCTCGCGCGGGCGGGCCTGGTCGCCCCGGTGCGCGGCGACCGCTACCGCCTGCACGACCTGGTCCGCGCCTTCGCCGAGGCCCGCCTGGCCGACGAGGAGGAGCCGGCCGACCGCGCCAAGGCCCAGGAACGCCTGATCGTCAGCTACGCCGAACTCGCGGACGCCGTGCTGCGCCTGGTCGACGGCAACATCTCGACCCGCTCGGACCGCTTCACCCCGCACGGCTTCGCCTCCCTGGAGGAGGCGCTGCGCTGGCTGGACGACGAGTCGGGCTCCATCACGGCGACCCTGCGGCACGCGGAGGGCGTCGACCAGGCGGCCGTGCTGAGCCTGCTGGGCGCGCTGTGCGACCACTGCCTGCTGCGCGGCGACCTCTACCGCCTCGGCGAGATCAGCGAGCTGGCGCAGTCGGCCGGCCAGGACCCGCTGGTGCGCTCCGTGCGGTGGCGCACCGGCATCGCGGCCCGCCAGCTGGGCGAGCTCGACAAGGCCCGCACGACGCTCAGCTCCGTGGTGGACCTCTACCTCCAGGCCCACCACGACGCGGGCGCGGCCCGCGCCCTGTGCTCGCTGGGCATCACCCTGCACCACCAGGGCAACCTCACGGAGGCGGCGGCGCGGCTGCGGGAGGCCCTGGACCTCCAGGCGGCACCGGAACTGGCGACGGACCGGGCGTGGACCCTGCACGCGCTGGCCGCGGTGGAACGGGACCGGGCCCGGCTGGCGGAGGCCCTCGACCTGCTCACCCGTTCCCTGGTGCTGCACCGCGAGGGCGGCTCGGTGCACGGCGAGGCGTGGGCCCACTACCAGCTCGGCCAGCTGAACCTGCGCCGCGGCGACGTCGCCGGCGCGGAGACCGAGCTGCGCCGCGCCCTCGGCCTGTACGGCCGTACCCGCGACGGCCGCGGCGCCGCCTGGGCGCTGACCCAGCTGGCCCGCGCCCGGCTGATCGCCGGCGACCCGTCGCGGGCGGTGGACGGCCTGCGCGCCGCCGCGGCCCGGCACCGCGACAACGAGGACGCGCGGGGCGAGGCCTGGACGGTCTACTACCTGGGGCTCGCGCTGGAGGAGGCGGGCGAGCTGGACCAGGCGGTCCGCGAACTGGAACGCTCCCGGTCCCTGCTCTCCCGTCTGCGCGACGTCTACGGCCTGGCCTGTGCCCGCCATCACTCGGCCCGTGTCACCCGCGACCAGCGGGCGGCCCAGACCGGCTCGCTGCGGAACTCAGGCTTCGCCCGCCAGCTCCTGATGGACGCCCGCGCCGACTTCCAGCGCATCGGTGTCGCCCACGGCGAGGCCTGGTCCTGCCTGGAGCTCGCGATCGTCGACGCGGGCAACGCCCGCACCGGTCAGGCCCTGGCGCTGTGCGACGAGGCGGCGGCGCTCTTCGCCTCCTACGGCGACCGCCGCGGCGAGGACTGGGCCCGCTTCCTGCGCTGCACGCTGCTCCCGTACACGGCCCCCGGCGGCGTCGCGTCCGGCACGGCGGCGGCCCGGGAGGAGCTGGCCCGCCTGTCCGCGGCGGCCCATCCGCTGCGGGACCCCCGGCTCACCGAGGCGGTGGGCGCCTACGGCCCGCTGCTGGACCGCGGTGTCCGCCCGGAGTCCGGCTGGCAGGCGTGGCGTCTGGGAATGGTGCCGGGCAGACACGCGCGGGAGGTCATGGGGGTGGCGGTGCGGGAGGGCGAGGACTGAGGGCTGAGGGCTGAGGGCTGAGGGGCACCCGTACCGCGGCGGCCGCGCGGCCCACGCCGACCGGCACCGGACGCACCGGACCGCACCCGTCGCAGCAGGCCGCGCACCGGACCGCACCCTCGCAGCAGGCCGCACACCGGACCGCACCCTCGCAGCAGGCCGCGCACCGGACCGCACCCTCGCAGCAGGCCGCACACCGCGGCCGGGCCACGCCAGGCGCTGCGGCCGGGCCAGGCACCACGGCCGGACCCTGCATCGCGGCCAGGCCAGGCACCACGGCCGGACCCTGCACCACGGCCCCGGCCGCGCGCACCGCGATCGGGCCGGACCCCGAGACCAAACCGCGCCTCCGGACGCCCGCAGTGGCGGACGCGCTCGTTCCGCCAGGTGATCGCGCCGCACGTCCGCACGTCCCCGGGCGGCAGGGACGGGCCGCCCGGTGCGCGTCGGCCCCGGCGGCCGGGCGGGCCGCCCGGTACGTGCCGGCCCGGCAGCCGGTGCGGACCGCCAGTGCGTGCCGACCCGGCAACCGGGGCAGGCCGCCCGGTACGTGCCCCCCCGGCTGCCGGGATCAGCCCTTCGCCGGGGAGGCCTTCCCCGGGGTGGCCTTGCCGGCGGTGTCCTGGCCGGAGGCGTCCTCCGGGGTCTCCTCGAAGTCGACCTTGCCCATGTGGCGGTTCATGGACTTCATCAGCCCCCACACGGCCAGTGCCATCACCGCGAAGACGATGAAGCCGAGGACACCCGGGGTGACCTTGTCCTCGTCCACCTCCTTCGCGAGGGTGGCGAACTGCGTCACTGCCAGGCTCACGCTTGCGCTCATATCAGGCATTGTCGCGGATGCCCGCGAAGAGGTCGTCCTCGGGGAGGGAGACGTCGACCCGCGACTTCGCGAGCTCGTACTCCTCCGTGGGCCAGACCTCCTTCTGGACGTCCAGCGGCACCCGGAACCACCCGCCGTCGGGGTCGATCTGGGTGGCGTGGGCGATCAGCGCCTTGTCGCGGACCTCGTAGAAGTCGGCGCACGGCACGTGCGTGGTCAGCGTCCGGTCCTTGTGCCCGGACTCGTCCCAGCGCTTGAGCCACTCCCCGTAGGGGGACTCCAGGCCCCGGTCCAGCATCGCCTGGTGCAGCGCCTCGGTGCGCGGACGGTTGAAGCCCTGGTTGTAGTACAGCTTCAGCGGCCGGTACGCCGGCCCGAACTCGGCCTCCGGGTACTTGACGGTGTCGTCCGCGCCGTCGAAGGCGACCATCGAGATCTTGTGGGTCATGATGTGGTCGGGGTGCGGGTAGCCGCCGTTCTCGTCGTAGGTGGTGATCACCTGGGGACGGAAGGAGCGGATCCGCTTCACCAGCTCGCCCGCCGCCTTGTCGACGTCCTCCAGGGCGAAGCAGCCCTCGGGCAGCGGCGGCAGCGGGTCGCCCTCGGGCAGGCCGGAGTCGACGAAGCCGAGCCACTCCTGCTCGACCCCGAGGATCTCGCGGGCCTCGTCCATCTCCCTCTTGCGCACCTCGTGGATGTGCTCCTCGATGTACGTGTCGCCCTGAAGCTTGGGGTTGAGGATGGAGCCGCGTTCCCCGCCCGTGCAGGTCACGACCAGCACGTCCACCCCCTCGGACACGTACTTCGCCATGGTGGCCGCGCCCTTGCTCGACTCGTCGTCGGGGTGCGCGTGGACGGCCATCAGTCGCAGCTGGTCAGTCAAGACTCAATCCTCGGTAGGTCGGCGCCCCCGTGAGCAGGGGTGCGATCGGCGGCTTCTATAGTGACCGAATCGAAGGGCCAATAATTCCGGAGCCGGGCTTCGGAAGCCCTTTCGGGACCTTCGTCCCACCCCCTGTCGAGTCCCTCGGGAGGACGTTCATGAGTACGGCGAGCACGCGCACGCCCGAGGGCCGCTACGGCCGCTCCTCGGACGAGCGCACCGACCGCACGCTCAAGCTCGTCGGCGCCGCCCTGGGCGCGGTCCTCCTCGGTGTGATCGGCTTCTTCGGCTACCACTACGTCGGCCAGAACGAGATCAGCGGCGAGCTGATCGCCTTCTCCATCGCGGACGACGCGGTGAAGGTGCACCTGGAGGTCCGCAAGGACGCGGGGTCGAGCGGCTACTGCACGGTCCGCTCACAGGCGGAGAGCGGCGCCGAGGTGGGCCGCGCGGACTTCCGCTTCTCCGGCCCCGACACGCGGATCGACAAGGTGGTCACGCTCCGTACGACGGCCAAGGCCACGTCGGCGGAGCTGCTCGGCTGTCACGCCGACTGACACCTCGGCCCGCCCCCCGGAATACGTACGCGCTGACCTGCGTTGACGTAATTCTGATGGCTTATGTCCTCCCCCTTGGGCCACTGAATTGTTAGGCTCGTGGTTTCGCCCATCCCTGGAGGAACATGCTTCCGGGTAGGGCGATGCTTTGTATTCCCAGTACCGACGAGGAGCACCCTGTGACCCAGACCAGCGAGAACGTCACCTGGCTGACCCAGGAGGCGTACAACAAGCTCAAGGATGAGCTTGCGTACCTTACTGGTCCTGCGCGCACCGAGATCGCTGCCAAGATCGCGGCTGCGCGTGAGGAGGGCGACCTGCGCGAGAACGGCGGGTACCACGCGGCCAAGGAGGAGCAGGGCAAGCAGGAGCTCCGTGTGCGCCAGCTGACCCAGCTCCTGGAGAACGCGAAGGTCGGCGAGGCGCCCGCGTCCGCCGACGGCGCGGTCGCGCCCGGCATGGTCGTGACGATCGCCTTCGACGGTGACGAGGACGACACCCTGACCTTCCTGCTGGCCTCGCGCGAGTACGCGAGCTCCGACATCGAGACCTACTCGCCGCAGTCGCCGCTGGGCGCCGGCGTGATCGGTCACAAGGTCGGCGAGGACGCGGAGTACGAGCTGCCGAACGGCAAGAAGGCCTCCGTGCGCATCCTCAAGGCCGATCCCTACAACGGCTGACGGACCGCCTCCCGGTCCCCCGACGAGGCCCCCGGCGCCCCGCGGCGCCGGGGGCCTCGCCATGCCGTGCGGGACCTCGCCATGCCGTGCAGGGACCTCGTCGTGCCGTGCGGGGACCTCGCCACGCCGTGCAGGGGCCTCGTCGTGCCGTGCGGGTGCGGGTGCCCGCCTCAGCCGATGACCGGGTAACCGGCCTCGCGCAGGGACTGCTCCACCTCGGCGCAGTGCGCCGGCCCCTTGGTCTCCAGGTGCAGCTCCACCTCCGCCTCCGTGAGGCCGAGCCGCGGGTCGGTCCGCACGTGGCTCACGTCGAGGACGTTGGCGTCGACCGCCGACAGCACCCCCAGCAGCGTGGCCAGGGCGCCCGGCCGGTCCGTCAGCCGCAGCCGTACGGCGAGGTAGCGGCCCTGGGCGGCCATGCCGTGCCGCAGGACCCGCTGCATCAGCACCGGGTCGACGTTGCCGCCCGAGAGCACCGCCACGACCGGGCCCTCGAAGCCGCCGGGCTCGCTCAGCAGCGCCGCGACCGGGCTCGCCCCGGCCGGCTCCACGACCAGCTTGGCCCGCTCCAGACACAGCAGCAGCGCGGCGGACAGCTCGTCCTCCGTCACCGTGCGCACCTCGTCCACCAGGTCGCCGATGATGCCGAACGGGACGTCGCCGGGCCGGCCGACCCTGATGCCGTCGGCCATCGTCGCGGGGTTCTCCAGCGCGACCGGGCGCCCCGCCGCCAGCGACGGCGGGTACGCGGCCGCCCCCGCCGCCTGCACGCCGACGATCCGCACGTCCGGCCGCAGCGCCTTCACCGCGACCGCGATGCCCGCCGCCAGACCGCCGCCGCCGATGCCGACGACGATCGTGCGCACCTCCGGGCACTGCTCCAGGATCTCCAGGCCCACCGTGCCCTGCCCCGCGATGACGTCCGGGTGGTCGAAGGGGTGGATGAACACCGCGCCGGTCCCGGCCGCGTACTCCTGCGCCGCGGCCAGCGTCTCGTCGACCACCTGGCCGTGCAGGCGCACCTCCGCGCCGTACTCGCGGGTCGCGCTGATCTTCGGCAGCGGCGCGCCCTTCGGCATGAACACCGTGGAGCCCACCCCCAGCAGCGAGGACGCCAGCGCCACGCCCTGCGCGTGGTTGCCCGCGCTCGCCGCGACCACGCCGGCCGCCCGCTCCTCCGGCAGCAGCCCGGCGATCCGGACGTACGCGCCGCGCAGCTTGAACGAACCCGTCCGCTGGAGGTTCTCGCACTTGAAGTGCACCGGCGCCCCGACGAGCTGGGAGAGGTGCCTGCTGCCCTCCATCGCGGTCATCCGCGCGACGCCCGAGAGCATCTTCTGGGCGCCGCGCACGTCATCGAGGGTGACGGGCGGCAAGGGGTCAGCCGTGCCGTAGCTCATGGCACCAGCATCGCAGTTCACGGGCGGGAACGACCGCCGTGCCCAACCACCGAGACCGGTTTCGGCAGCGCCGGTACGGCCCGCCGTCCGGCCGCGTACCCTGTCCCCCAACCCAGCACCCCTTCATGAAGTGAGCCCCCGGCCATGCCCACAACACCTGAAATGTCGATGGACATGACGACCGTCGGTGACACCGGTCTTCTCGAGACGCTGCAACACGAGGTGGCGCTCTTCGCACGCCGTGCCGAACAGACCCGGCTCGGCGGTGTCGGGCAGGTGCGCAACTCCATGGACCGCGCCGCGTACCTGCTGCTCAACCGCCTCGACAAGGAGGGTCCGATGGGCGTCAAGGCGCTCGCTTCGAGCATGGGCATCGACTCCTCCACCGTCACCCGGCAGGTGGCTCCGCTCGTCGACACCGGCCTGGTCAAGCGCACCTCCCACCCCGAGGACGGGCGGGCCGTGGTGCTCCAGCTGTCCCCGCGCGGGATGTCGCGCCTGGAGGAGGTGCGCTCCTCCCGGCGTCAGCTGATGGCCGAGCTGACGCAGGACTGGGCGCCCGAGGAGCGCGAGGCGTTCTGCACCCTCCTCGCCCGCTTCAACGGCGCGCTCTCCGCCCGGATGACCTCCCAGGGCGTCGCCGGCGCGGAGCCCTCGCAGACTTCCTGACCCCCACGCGCGCGGGGGCGTTCCGGTCCGCGCGGGGGCGGCCGGTCCGCGTGTGCGCGGCTCTTGACGACGGACCGCCCCTGGCCTCATATGAGACCGGGTCCCCGTTCGCCGCGTGCGGCCGGGATCCGTCTCCAGGGGAGTCTCCGGCAGGCGGGGGGCGCGGGGGTGCGAGCACGGCATGCGGCCCGGGACGCCCGCCGGGCCGGGGAGTTCGAGGCGTTCGTCGCCGGCGCGGGCGCCCGGCTGCTGCTCTCCGCCACCCTGCTCACCGCGGAGGCACCGGACGACAACCCGCGCGCGCGACGGCTGTCGACGCTCGCCCTCGCGCACACGTACGCCTGCTGGGACCGGCTGCGGGGCGAGGATCCCTACGACCACGCCCGCCGGCATCTCGCCACCCGTTTCGCCCACACCGGCCGGCACCGCCACGGCGCCGGCCCGGCCCGCGCCCGGGACCGCCCCGCCGGCGCTCTGGCCCGCCTCTCCCCTCAGGAACGCCTCGTCCTCGTCCTGAGACTCCACGAAGGCCTCGCCGAGGAACAGGTGGCGGCCCTGCTCGGTCTCCCGACGGAACGCGTCCACGCCCTCCGCGACCGCGCGACGGCGACCCTGCTGCGTCCGCCGCCGGACCGCCGTCGTGCGGCACGCGCGCGTGCGCACGCGGCCGAGCGGCCGATCGCCGAGGGGAGGCGCGGGTGAACCGGACCGAACAGGAGGCCGCCGTACGGCGGATCATGCACCGGACGGTGCCGCGCGTGCCGCCGGAGCTGCACGCGGACGCCGTACGCCGCGGCAGCCGCCTGCTGCGCCGGCGGGCGCTCGCCCGGCGGCTGCTGTGGCTGCTGCTGTGCGCGGCCGTCGTGCTGTTCGCCGTGTGGGCGCTGACGGCCCGGCCGTGGGAGGAGCCGCCGTCGGAGACGACTCCGCCGCTGACCGACTGGTGAAGCGGACGAGCGGGCTGGGCCAGGGCCGGGCCAGGGCCGGGCTAGGGCCGGCCCAGGGCCTGCTGGAGGTCCTCCAGGAGGTCGTCGACGTTCTCGATGCCGACGGAGAGGCGCACCAGGTCGGCCGGGACCTCCAGGGCCGAGCCCGCCGCCGAGGCGTGCGTCATCCGGCCGGGGTGCTCGATCAGGGACTCGACGCCGCCCAGGGACTCCCCGAGGGTGAACACCTGGGCGCGGTTGCACACCTCGACGGCCGCCTCCTCGCCGCCCTCGACCTGGAACGACACCATGCCGCCGAACGCCCGCATCTGCTTGGCGGCGACCTCGTGACCGGGGTGGTCCGGCAGGCCCGGGTACAGCACCCGCGTCACGCGCGCGTGCCGGGTCAGCATGTCGGCGATCTTCACGGCGTTCTCGCTGTGCCGGTCCATGCGCACCGACAGCGTCTTGGTGCCGCGCAGCACCAGCCAGGAGTCGAAGGGCCCGGCGACCGCGCCCATGGCGTTCTGGTGGTACGCCAGCTCCTCCCCGAGCTCCCGGTCGCCCACGATCAGCGCGCCACCGACGACGTCGGAGTGGCCGCCCATGTACTTGGTCAGCGAGTGCACGACCACGTCAGCGCCGAGCGCCAGCGGCTGCTGGAGGTAGGGGGTGGCGAAGGTGTTGTCGACGACGAGCCGGGCGCCCGCGTCCCGGGCGACCTGCGCGACGGCGGCGATGTCGGTGATCCCGAGCAGCGGGTTGGAGGGGGTCTCCACCCAGACGACCTTGGTCCGCGGCGTGATCGCGGCCCGTACGGCGGCCGGGTCGGCGGTGTCGGCCACCGACCACTCCACGCCCCAGCGGGAGACGACCTTCGCGAACAGCCGGAACGTGCCGCCGTACGCGTCGTTCGGGATGACCACGTGGTCCCCGGGGCTGAGCAGCGTGCGCAGCAGGCAGTCCTCGGCCGCCAGTCCGGACGCGAACGCGAGGCCCCGGACGCCGCCCTCCAGGGCCGCCAGGTTCTCCTCCAGGGCGGTCCTGGTCGGGTTGGCGCTGCGGCTGTACTCGTAGCCGCCCCGCAGGCCGCCGACGCCGTCCTGCTTGTAGGTCGACACCTGGTAGATCGGCGGGACCACGGCGCCGGTCAGGGGGTCGGCGGTGTTCCCCGCGTGGATGGCGAGGGTCTCGAAGTGCTGACTGATGTGCCTGTCGCTCATGGGCACCGAGCGTAGTGCGCCGGAGGCCGGTGCGCGGGACGGCCGGACGCGGGGCGTAGGGGGTTGGCCAATTGTCGGCGGCGTCTGGAACCCTTGAGGCATGGAGATTCTCTGGGTCCTGATGGCGCTGGTCATGTTCGGCTTCGTGCTGCTGCCGATCCTGCGCCGCAGGCGCGGCATGATCGAACAGGTTCCGGCCGGTCACCCGGACGCCGCGGACCCGGCGGACTACGGCTTCGCGCGGACGGAGGAGCTGGACGTCCGCATGCCCGGCCCCGACCAGGATCTGCTGGACGTCCTCGACGTGGTGCAGCGCACCCAGGACTACCGGGCGGCGCAGCAGCTGCTGGCGGGGACGGAGGCCGAGGGCGAGCTGCGCTGGCAGCGGGTGCAGGCCTTCGCGGGCTCGGCCTCGCTGGAGCTCCAGCAGCGGCCCGGCGGGGTCGGCGACCTGCCGGGCGGGCAGTGGCTGCGGGTGTGGCGCACGGAGGTGCCCAAGGACGCGGGCGGCGCGGCGGTGCACGCCGAGTTCCTGGTGCAGCAGGCGTGGCGGACCTCGACGCCCGGCACGGACGACTTCCGGATCATCATGGAGGAGGCGAGGGACGCCTGCGGCCAGGCGGCGCTGCTCGCCCCCGGTGACCCGGTCCCGTACATCGTCGAGCTCTCGGTGGCCCGCGGTCTGGGCTACTCGCAGGCGGAGTTCGAGCAGCTGTGGCTCAGGATCCTGGACCGGGCACCGGCGCACATGGGGGCGCATCTGGCGGCCCTGCACTACTGGTGCGAGAAGTGGCACGGCTCGCGCGAGACGGCGATGTCCTTCGCGGAGGCCGCGGCGGCCCGCGCGCCCCAGGGGTCACTGCTCGCGGCGATGCCCCTGTTCGCGGTGTTCGAGCACCTCCCCGAGGTCAACCTGGTCAGGGGCTTCTACCAGAGCGAGGTGGTGACGAAGGCGGTCCACGGCGCGCTCTTCGCCGTCCACGCCGCCCGCCCCGACGACCCGATGCTGGCGCACGTGCGCCATCTCCTCGTCTTCTTCCTGGTGCGCGCCGAGCGCTGGGCGGAGGCCATGAACCAGCTGGTGCACGTCGACGGCCACGTCGGCGCACTGCCCTGGACCCTGTCCCCTGACCCGGCGGCGGAGTTCGCGGTGTACCGGGCGCTGGCGGTGGCCGGCTACGAGGCGAACGGCGGCAGCCCGGCGTCCCTCCCGCACTGAGGCGTACAGGCGTACAGGCGTACGGCCGACCCGGCCACGGCGAACGTTCCGCCGGGCCGGCTCCCGCCCGAGCCACCTCCCGCCCGGGCCGCCTCCCGCCCGAGCCGGCTCGCGGTCAGCCCGGGCGATCTCACGGCCTCACGGCCTCGCGGTCAGCCCTCCGCGCGGGCGGGCAGCCGCCATCCCGGGCGCGGGAAGTGGCAGGTGTAGCCGTTCGGGTAACGCTGCAAATAGTCCTGGTGCTCGGGCTCGGCCTCCCAGAAGGGGCCGACGGGCTCCACCTCGGTGACGACCTTGCCGGGCCACAGTCCGGAGGCGTCCACGTCCGCGATCGTGTCCTCGGCGATCCGCTTCTGCTCGTCGTCCACGTAGTAGATCGCCGAGCGGTAGCTGAGGCCGATGTCGTTGCCCTGGCGGTTCTTGGTGCTCGGGTCGTGGATCTGGAAGAAGAACTCCAGGATCGCGCGGTAGTCGGTCTGCGCGGGGTCGAAAAGGATCTCGATGGCCTCCGCGTGCGTGCCGTGGTTGCGGTACGTCGCGTTCGGCACGTCACCGCCCGTGTATCCGACCCGGGTCGCCGTCACGCCCGGGAGTCGGCGGATCAGCTCCTCCATCCCCCAGAAGCATCCGCCGGCCAGCACGGCCCTCTGCGTCTGCGCCGCCATCACGGCCCCTCCAATGTCTGTCAGCTCGGTCTTTCGGGCTGCTCGGCTCGCATACCACCGGCATCCCCTGCACACCGTCCTCAACGCCGGAGGGGTCCCGGCGATTCCGCGCCCGTCCGACCACCCGCCGCGCGATCGCCGACCACCGATCGCCGATCGCCGGCCACCGGCCACCAGCCACCAGCCACCGGCGATCACCGGGTCAGCCGACGGTGAAGTCGGCCGCCTCGGTGTCCAGGGTCGTGGTGCCGTCCTGCGCGGTGGCCAGGACGGCGACGTGCCAGGGACCGCGCGGGGACGACGCGGCGTCGGAAGCGGTGACCTCGACGGTGTAGGTGCAGCGCGCGGTGTCCTCCCCGGAGGCCTTGCAGACGGCCGACTCCACGGCGGCCATGTCCTTGGCGGTCGGCTCCTCCTCGGCGAGGGACGAGTTCTCCGGCCACGCCAGCACCTTCACGCTCTTGACGCCGGAGGACGCCGTGACGCCGGTGACGAAGGTCAACGAGCCGGCGCGGTCGCCGTCGGGAGCGGTGTAGCGGACGGTACTGTCCGCCAGCGACGGCGGCTGCTCCCCGGCGTGGGCGAGGGCGAAGGCACCGGCACCGCCGAGGGCGACGACACCGGCGGCCACGGACAGGGCGATACGTCGGGACATGGGATTCTCCGCAACTGTCTCAGCTGGATCGGGCCGGCGCCGTTCGACCGCGCCGCTTCCCCGATGCTCGCCGCGCACGGGCCTGCCGGACATGAGCGCACGTACTCAACTCAGTCTGAGCAGGCCGACCGGTTCGCCCCCTCCTCCCCGTCCGGTCAGGGCAGTTCACCGGGACCGTGTCCCGGGATCATGGCTACTTCTGAGTCACCCGTGCGGTCATGTAGCGTCCGGAGCCGTTTGATCCGTTTCTCTGCCGCCGCCCCTGATGAGGACTCATGCCCGCCTGTGCAGCCGCCCCGACCGCCGCGCCACGAAGACACGCCCCCCACGCCCCCCACGTCCTTCACGTCCCTCACGTCCCCCTGAGCGATGCCGCCGTGAGCGACGCCCCCCTGCGCGATGCCGCCCCGCGGTCCGCCGACGGGAGAAGATCCCTGCCGACGGACGGGGGAGCGCCGGCCCGTTGAGATTCCGGTTCAGCCGTTCGAGCAGCGCGTCCACGGCGCCCCCGTCTTCGGAGCACTCGGCACCCGCTCCCACGGCGCACGCCGTGGAGCCCGAGGTCGTGGAACCCGAGATCGTCGAGCCACCTCTGTCGGCCCACGAGCAGGCCCTCATCCGTGCCTCCGTCTCGGTGGTCGAGCCGTTCGCCGCGGAGATGACGGTCTACTTCTACGCCATCCTCTTCGCCCGCTATCCCGAGGTCCGCCCCCTGTTCCCGCAGGCGATGGACGCCCAGCGCGGCCGCCTGCTGCGCGCGCTGCTGCGCATCGTGGACCTGGTCGACGACCCCGAGAGCCTGGTGCGCTTCTGCGGACACCTCGGACGCGATCACCGCAAGTTCGGCACGCTCGGCGCGCACTACCCGGCCGTGGGCGAGTGCCTCCTCGCCTCCTTGGCCCACTACGCCGGCCCCGCGTGGACCGCGGAGATCGCCGCCGCCTGGACCAAGGCGTACGGCACGGTCGCCGGCGTCATGATCAGTGCCGCGGAGCAGGACGAGGCGGTCCGGCCCGCCGTGTGGCCCGCCACGGTCGTCCACCGTCTCCCGCGGGGACACGGCATCGTCGAGATCACCGTGCGCCCCCACCTGCCGTACGAGTACGCCGCCGGACAGTACGTGGGCGTCGAGACCCCTTGGTGGCCGAAGCTGTGGCGCTCCTACTCGCCCGCCAACGCGCCCCGTGAGGACGGCACTCTCACCTTCCACGTGCGCGCGGTGCCCGGCGGCTCCGTCAGCGGCGCGCTGGTGCACCGGGCCTCGGTGGGCGACGTGATCCGGCTGGGCCCCCCGCAGGGCGACATGGTGCTGGACGCCGCCGCCCACAGCGACCTGCTCCTCGTGGCCGGCGGCACCGGTCTCGCCCCCATCCGCGCGCTCGTCGAAGAGGTCGCCCGGCGCGGCGGCCGCCACCAGGTCGACCTGTTCCTCGGCGCCCGGACCAGCGCCGAGCTGTACGGGGTCGACGACATGCTGCGGATGGCCCAGCGGCACCACTGGCTGACCATCAGAGGCGCGGTGTCCCAGGAGCACATCCCCGGGATCAGGGGGTCGCTGCCGGACGTCCTGGCCGAGTACGGGCCGTGGTACCAGCACGACGCCTACCTCAGCGGCCCGGCCCAGATGGTCGTCGCCGCCACGAAGGCGCTCACGCTGGGCGGCACCTCGCCCGACCGCATCCACCACGACCCGTTCGAGACGCCCGTCCTGTCCCTTCCCTGAGCCAAGCGCTTGCCCGTCCCGCCAGGAGAACGCCCGTGACCTTCCCTCAGCCGCCCTTCGGATCAGCAGGTGAACACCGGTTGCAGCAGCAACTGGGCACCGCCGACCGCGCCGCCCGGTTCTACGACCGACAGGTACGCCCCTGTCTCACGCCCGAGATGCGGGACTTCATCGGCCGCCAGGCCATGGTCTTCCTGGCCACCGCCGACTCCCACGGGGAGTGCGACGCCAGCTTCCGCGCCGGACCGCCGGGATTCGTCCACGTGATCGACGACCACTCGCTCGCGTATCCCGAGTTCCGCGGGAACGGTGTGCTCGCCAGCGCCGGGAACATGACGGAGAACCCCCACCTCGGCATGCTCTTCGTGGACTTCACCCACCACCACGTCGGCCTGCACGTCAACGGCACGGCCCGGCTGCACACCGACGCGGGCCTGCGTTCCCTCCATCCCGGTCTGCCCACCGACGTCGCGCCCGGGCGCAGCCCCGAGCTGTGGGTCCACCTGAGCGTCGAAGAGGCCTACATCCACTGCTCCAAGTACATACCCCACCTGGAACCGGCACCCCGCCCCACCGGCCATGACGCCACGCGGGCCAAGGACGCGGACTACTTCACCGGGCCCCGGCACGGCTCCGGCCGCATCCCGCGCGCACAGAGCAGCGCACACAGCAGCGCACACAGCAGCACGCAGAGCAGCACGCAGAGCCACGCACAGAGCACCGTGCAACGGCCCGGGTGACGCGACAGCGTCGCTCCGGCCGCTCCGCGGACCGTCCCGGTTCACGCCTTCGGCCTACTCGAACCATCCATTGAGCACAGTCTGTGATGACCTGATCACAGGACGGGGCGCGGTGGAGGGAACCGCCCGAACCGTCCAGGCACGCAGGTGACCTCGGGCCCGCCGTGAAGCCCCATCCGGCGGGTCCGGATCGCTCGCATGGGCGCACGAGGAAGGCATGGCGATGACCGCTGCACGAGCCACTGACCGCACACCCCACCTCGACCGAATACGCAGGCGGAGGCTGCGCGACAGGGCGGCACTGCTGGGCGCCTGCGGGCTGCTGCTGACCGCCCCGTACGCCGCCTGGCCCGGAGAGGCCCCCGCCGTGACGCGGTCGGCGAAGACGGACGGCACCGCCCCCGACGCGGCCGTCCCGCCGGGACTGCTCCGCTACCACCAGCAGGAACTCCTGTGGGAGCCCTGTCCCGGCTCCCCCTCGTTCCAGTGCACCACCATGAAGGTGCCGTTGGACTACGCCCGTCCGGACGCGGGCGACCTCCTCCTGAAGGCCACCCGGAAGAAGTCCACCGGCGACGGCGCGGCGCGGAGGGGCTCGCTGCTGGTCAATCCCGGCGGACCCGGAGCGTCCGCGATCGACTTCCTGGTGGGCGGCGGCGCCGACCGCTTCTCCCCGGCCGTGCGGGCCGCCTACGACCTGGTCGCGCTGGACCCGCGCGGCGTGCAGCACAGCACCCCGGTGGACTGCGGGACCGACACGTCCACGAACTCCTCGGGGCTCGGCCGCCACCTGTCGGCCGACTCGGCGGAGTTCACCGCCCATGACGCGGAGTACGAGCAGTTCACCGCCGCGTGCGCACGGCACGCCGGCCGGCTGCTCCCCCACCTCGGCACCCTGGACGCGGCCCGGGACATGGACCTGTTCCGTGCGCTCGTGGGCGACGACCGGTTGCACTACCTCGGCTTCTCCTACGGCACCTACCTGGGCACCACCTACGCCGACCTCTTCCCGTCCCGGGTGGGCCGGATGGTGCTCGACGGTGCCGTCGACCCCTCCCTCGACGGGTACCAGGACGTCCTTCAGACCGCGGCCGGCTACCAGCAGGCCTGGGAGTCCTTCGCCGCCGCGTGCGCCGCCCGCACCGACTGCCCGCTGGGCCGCTCCGTCGAGGAGATCAGCCGCGGACTGGACACGCTGCGGCGCTCCCTGGACCGCGTTCCCCTGCGCCAGGGCAAGGACATCTCCGTCTCGGGGGACGAGCTCCTCATCGCGATCGCGACGGCGCTGAGGGCCCCCGAGTGGGAGCTGCTGCGCACCGCGCTCCGGCAGGTGCTGGCCGGTGACACCACCGCGCTCCAGCGACTCCTCGGCTCCGCGACGGACACCTCCAGCAACGCCACCGACGCGTTCTTCGCCATCAGCTGCCTGAGCGCCCCCCTCGCCCCGCGGTTCAGCTCCGCGGAGGTCCAGGCCGCGCTGCCGCAGTTCCTGCGCACCTCGCCCCAGTTCGGCAGGTTGTTCGCGACCCCGCTCATGCAGTGCGCCCACTGGCCCGTCCCGCCGGCCCAGCCCTCGCGCACCGTCTCCGCGCCGGATGCCGCGCCCATCCTGGTCGTCGGCACCACGCGTGATCCCGCCACCCCGTACCCCTGGGCCAAGGCGCTCACCCGCCAGCTCTCCTCCGGCCGCCTGCTCACCTACGACGCCGACGGGCACGCCGCCTACCACCGCGGCAACGCCTGCGTCGTCACCGCCGTGGACCGCTATCTGACACAGGGTCAGCTTCCGCCCGTCGGCACGATCTGCACCTGACAGAACCGCACCGCCCGCCGGCCCGCCCCGGGAGAAGACGCAGGGGGTCCGTGATCTGACGGACCCCCTGGTCCGCTGCCCGCCGTCCCCGGCTCTCCCGCGCCGCCGGGCACGCCACACCTTTCGCGGTGGTGTGCGGGGTTACGGTCGGCGGCATGAACGGTGATCGTCGGGGGTGGCGCCAGTGTCTGCTCGCCGGGGCGGTGTTCGCCGTGTGCATGGCCGGGACCACGCTGCCGACTCCCCTCTACGGCCTCTACCAGGAGAAGTTCGGGTTCTCCGAGGTGACGGTGACCGTCGTGTACGCCGTGTACGCCTTCGGGGTCATCGGCGTGCTGCTGCTGGCCGGGAACGCCTCGGACGCCGTGGGCAGGCGGCCGGTGCTGCTGTGGGGGCTGGGGTTCGCGGCGGCGAGCGCCGTCTGTTTCCTGTGTGCCACCGGACTGGGCTGGCTGTACGCGGGGCGGCTGCTGTCGGGACTGTCCGCCGGGCTGTTCACCGGAGCCGCCACGGCGTACGTGATGGAGTCGGCGCCCCGCGGCGGCGCCTCCCGGGCCACGTTCGTGGCGACGGCCGCCACCATGGGCGGCCTGGGCTGCGGTCCGCTGCTCGCCGGGGTGCTCGCGCAGTACGCGGCCCGGCCGCTGTACCTGCCGTTCGCCGTGCACCTCGTCCTGGTGGCCGGCTCGGCCGCGGTCCTGCTGCGCCTTCGGGAGACCGTCCGGGAGCGGCGCCCGCTGAGCGCGGTACGGCCGCGGTGGCCGGCGCTGCCCCCGCGGGTGCGGGCCGTGTTCGGGCCCGCGGCGATCGCCTCGTTCGTGGGGTTCGCGCTGTTCGGGGTGTTCACGTCGGTCAGCCCGGCGTTCCTCGCGCAGTCGCTGGACGTCGGCAACCACGCGGTGAGCGGACTGGTCGTCGCGCTGGCCTTCTTCGCCTCGACCGCCGGGCAACTGGCGGTGGGCCGGGTCGGAGCGGGGCGCTCGCTGCCGCTCGGCTGCGCCGGCCTGCTCGCCGGGCTGGCGCTGCTCGCGGGCGCGCTGCGGTGGGACCTGCTGCCGCTGGTGGTGCTGAGCGCGCTCGTCGGCGGTGGCGGGCAGGGGCTGGCGTTCCGCGGAGGGCTGTCCGTGGTCGCCGGGGCGTCGCCCGAGGACCGGCGCGCGGCGGTGATCTCGACGCTGTTCGTGGTGGCGTACGCGGGGATCTCGGTCCCCGTCATCGGTGTGGGCGTGCTGACGGTCCCGCTCGGCCTGGAGGGCGCGGGGCTGGTGTTCATCGCCTGCATGGCCGTCCTGGTCTCGGTCGCGGCCGTCTACCTGCTCCGCCGGCCGGTACGGAGTGGGCGCGCACCGGCGCGGTGACCTCCGCCGCCGGCCGTCACCCACGGGAAATGCCCGAGCGGGCGGGCCGCCGGTCGTGCGTTACTTGGCCGCGGACATCGGACGACCGGCCAGGAAGGCACACGCGTGAGCAGCCACGGCGCAAGCGGCAGCGGCAGGAACGACAGGAGGAACGACAGGGCCGGCGGTGAGGTGTTCCTGATCGGCGGCGGGCGGGACGAGTCCGTCGCCGAGGTCGTGTGCGGGCCGTTCCTGCGGGCCGCCCCGGTGCGGGTGCCGCGCGTCCTGTGCGTGCTGGTCGACGAGGGCGACGGGGCCGAGCAGTTCGCGCGGTACGACGCGCTGCTGCGGAAGGCCGGTGACTGTACGCCCGTGCCGCTGCCGGTGCCGGTCGGGGGGCGGGTCGGGCTCGGGGCGCTGTCGGACGACGTGGACGCGGTGTTCGTCTGCGGCGGGCCGACGCCGGCGTACCAGGAGGCGCTCGCCGGGTGCCGGGACGCGCTGGCCGCGCTGGTCGCCGAGCGGGGCGTTCCGTACGCCGGCTTCTCCGCCGGTGCCGCGGTCGCGGCGCGGGACTGCGTGGCCGGGGGATGGCTGGTCGACGGGGCCGCGGTGTGTCCGCCGGAGACCGCGGAGGACCTGGAGGAGGTGGAGGTGCGGCCGGGGCTCGGGCTGGTGCCGTTCGGGGTGGACGTGCACGCGGCGCAGTGGGGGACGCTGCCGAGGCTGGCCGCCGTCGTCGCGGACGGGCGGCTCCGGCACGGGGTCGCCGTCGACGAGCACACCGTCGTCCGGGTGTCGGGCGACGGTACGGCCCGGGTCGCCGGGCGGGGGCGCGCCCACTCCGTCCGTCCGGCGCCGGGGGGCGGGGTGCTCGTGCGGTCCTACGGCGCCGGGGAGTCCTTCACCGCCGCCCCGTAGGGCCCCGGCGGGGTGCGTGCGGTGCCGGGGCCCTGGGCGGTCGTCTCGGTGCCGCCCGGCCGTTCGTCCGTGCTCGTCGTACGCACGTACGCACGTTCGGGGGTCCGGGCGTTTCAGATGGTCGCCGCGTCGATCACGAACCGGTAGCGCACGTCGCTGACGAGCACCCGCTCGTACGCCTCGTTGATCTCGGACGCGCCGATCAGCTCGATCTCCGCGCCGAGGCCGTGCGCGGCGCAGAAGTCCAGCATCTCCTGGGTCTCGCGGATGCCGCCGATGGAGGAGCCGGCCAGGGTCTTGCGGCCGCCGATCACCGAGAACAGGTTCAGGGCGACGGGCTCCTCGGGCGCGCCGACGTTCACGAAGGCGCCGTCCGTGCGCAGCAGGGACAGGTAGGCGCCCAGGTCCAGCGGGGCGGAGACGGTGGACAGGATGAGGTCGAAGGTGCCGGCCAGCTTCTCGAAGGTCTCGGGGTCGCTGGTGGCGTGGTAGTGGTCGGCGCCCAGCCGCAGGCCGTCGTCCTTCTTGCGCAGGGACTGGGACAGGACCGTCACCTCGGCGCCGAGCGCGTGGGCGATCTTCACGGCCATGTGGCCGAGGCCGCCCATGCCGAGGACGGCGACCTTCTTGCCGGGTCCGGCGTTCCAGTGCCGCAGCGGGGAGTACGTGGTGATGCCGGCGCAGAGCAGCGGGGCGGCGACGTCCAGCGGCAGCGCGTCGGGGACGCGGACGACGAAGTCCTCGTCGACGACGATCTTCTGCGCGTAGCCGCCGTAGGTCGGCTCGCCGTTCTTGTCGAGGGCGTTGTAGGTGCCGACGCTGCCGCCGGTGCAGTACTGCTCCAGGCCCGCCCGGCAGTTGTCGCACTCCCGGCAGGAGTCGACGAGGCAGCCGACGCCCACCCGGTCGCCGACGGCGAACTTCGTCACGCCGGGGCCGACCTGCGAGACGACGCCCGCTATCTCGTGGCCGGGCACCATCGGGAAGATCGCCTTGCCCCAGCCCTCCCGGGCCTGGTGGATGTCGGAGTGGCAGATTCCGGAGAACTTGATGTCGATCAGTACGTCGTGCTCGCCGACCGCGCGGCGCTCGATCGTGGTGCGCTCCAGCGGAGCCTTGGCGGCGGGGGCGGCGTACGCGGCGACGGTGGTCGTGCCCGTGGTCATGCGGGGGTCTCCTAGCGGGTCGTACACCCGGCCCGCGACCGGACCGGGTACGGCGACCAGCCTGCCGTGCCGCACGGCGGCCGCCCAGCCCCCGCCCGTGCCTACGACCACGGTGCGTACCACTGGCAAGGTCAGGATCGTGTGCGTACGACCAGGAATACTGGACGCATGGACGAACAGCCCGAGCCCGTGCCGAGGACCGGCGCACCCGGCGCACCCGGCGGGGCCGGCGCGGGTCTGGACCGGCGTGCCGAGCTCAGCGAGTTCCTGCGCACCCGGCGGGCCCGGCTGAAGCCGGAGGACGTGGGGCTGCGGGACTTCGGGCGGCACCGCCGGGTGCCGGGGCTGAGGCGCGAGGAGCTGGCGCAGCTGGCCGGGGTGTCGGTGGCGTACTACACGCGCCTGGAGCAGGGCAACGGGCGGAACGTGTCCGCGGAGGTGCTGGACTCCATCGCCCGCGCGCTGCGGCTGACGGACGCCGAGCACGCGCACCTCACCCACCTCGCCAAGCCCAAGCAGCACAAGAAGAAGCCGGCGGCGCGGGCCCGGCAGGTGCGGCCGGCGCTGCGGCAGCTGCTGGACGTGATGGACGGGGTGCCCGCGTACGTCGTCGGGCGGCGGGCCGAGATCCTGGCGTGGAACCGGATGGCGGCGGCGGTCTTCGGGGACTGGTCGGAGCTGACGGACGCCGAGCGGAACTGGGCGCGGCTGGTGTTCCTGCGGCCCGACTACCGCGAGCTGTTCGTCGACTGGGAGCAGAAGGCGATCGACATCGTGTGCGCGCTGCGCATGGACGCCGGGTGCTATCCGGACGACCCCCGGCTGTCGGCGCTGGTGGGCGAGCTGTCGGTGAAGAGCGAGGACTTCCGGCGGCTGTGGGCGACGCACGACGTCAAGGAGAAGAGCCACGGGGTGAAGCTGCTCCGTCATCCGCTGGTCGGGGAGCTGTCCCTGAACTTCGAGGGGTTCCGGCTCTCGGGCGACGGCGAGCAGTCGATGGTGACCTACCACGCGGAACCGGGATCGCCCTCGGCGGAGGCGCTGCGGCTGCTGGCGAGCTGGGGGGCCGACGCGACGAGGGCGGGGGCGGGGTCCCAGGCGCCGTACGCCTGAGGGGCGGGGCAGCGGGACCCGTACAGAACCCGTTGTCATACCCGCACCCCCCGGCGCCGGAAGGCCGCCGGGGGGTGCGGGGTCGTACGGGGTCGTCGTACGGGGTCGTCGTACGGGCTGGTGCGGGGTGGTGCGGGGTGGTCCCGGGGGACGCTCGGTGCGCCGCGAAAGAACGCGAGAGAACCGGAGGCCCGGAAGGACCGGCCGGAAGGCCGACGGACCGGAAGAACCGGACCTCAGGAAGCAGCGGCCTTCTTGGCGTCCTCGTCCACCGTGCCCTTGTCGCCCTCCTTGACCGAGCCCTCCTTGGCCGAGCCCTCCTTGACCGGGCCCTTGGCCTTCTCCGCCGCGGCGGCCTTGGGGTTCTCCTTCACCGTGATCTTGCCCTTGCGGATCGTCGCCAGGCGCGGGGCCTTCTTCGCGATGGACGAGTCGTGGGTGACCATGATGAAGGTGAGCCCGTGCTCCTTCCACAGGGTCTCCAGCACGTCCATGATCTCGTCGCGCATCGACTCGTCGAGGTTGCCGGTGGGCTCGTCGGCGAGCAGCACCTTCGGCTGCTTCACCAGCGCGCGGGCGATCGCCACGCGCTGCTGCTGCCCGCCGGACATCTCGCTGGGCAGATGCCCGAGCCGCTCGCCGAGCCCGACCGACCGCAGTGCCTCGGCGGCCCGCTCGCGCCGCTCGCGGGTCTTCACGCCGAGGGGGACGAGGGCGGTCTCGACGTTCTCCTGGGCGGTGAGCGTCGGGATGAGGTTGAACGACTGGAAGACGAAGCCGATGTTCTCGCTGCGCACCTTCGTCAGGCGGGCCTCGGAGAGCTTGGCCAGGTCGGTGCCGTCGAGGACGACCTCGCCCTCGGAGGGCCGGTCGAGTCCGCCGAGCATCTGGAGCAGCGTCGACTTGCCGCCGCCGGTGGGTCCCTGGATGACGAGCCGGTCGCCGTCCGGGATGGTCAGGTCGACGCCGTCGAGGGCGTGGACGGTCTCCTTGCCGCGTGTGTAGCGCTTGGTGACGCCTCTGAGTTCGTACATGGGTCAACTCCTGGGGTGGGTGAAGGGGTTGCGGCGGCGCCGGCTGTGCGACGCGGCGTGCTACTCGACGCGGCGCAGCGCGTCGGCCGGCCGCAGCCGGGAGGCACGCCAGCCACCGAACGCCCCCGCGATCAGCCCACCGGCCACGGCGAGCGCGACGGCGATCGCCACGGTCGTGACGCTGACGGGCGCGGTGAGCGCGACGTCGAGCGTCTGGGAGGCCGACTGCGGGCCGCCACCGCCGAAGCCGCCCCCGCCACCGCCGCCGGGGCCACCGCCCATGCCGCCACCGCCGCCCATGCCGCCACCGCCGCCGGAGCCCAGCTGGGCCTCGAGGGTGGGGCTGATGGCCGTCACGACGTAGGCGCCCGCCAGGCCGATCGCGATCCCCAGCGCGCCGCCCAGCAGCCCGTTGACCATCGCCTCCCCGACCACCTGACGGGTGACGCGCCCGGACTTCCACCCGAGCGCCTTGAGCGTGCCGAACTCCCGCACGCGCCGCGAGACCGCCGAGGAGGTCAGCAGACCGGCCACCAGGAACGCGGCGATCAGCACCGCGATGGACAGCCACTTGCCGACGCTGGTGGCGAGGGAGGACGCCGTGGAGAGGGAACCGGAGACGGTGTCCGCGAGGTCGGCGGAGGTCGTCACCGTCGTACCGGAGACGTTCTTCTGGATCGCGGACTTGACGCTGTCGATCTGCTGCGAGTCGGTCGCCTTGACGTAGATCGTGGTGACCTTGTTCTTCGAGTCGCTGAGGGTCTGAGCCTGCGTCAGCGGGATGTAGACGTTGGCGGCGGAGTCGCCGCTGTCGGCGGTGGCGATGCCGATCACGCTGAACTTGACGCTCTTGATGGTGACGGTGGAGCCGACCTTGAGCTCCTTCTCCTTGGCGTACGCCGAGTCGACGACCGCGACCTTGCCGTCGGTCTCCGTCGTCTTGAAGGTACGACCGCTGGTGATCTTGGAGGAGGTCAGCGGGCCGAGCGCGGGCTCGGCGACGTCGGTGCCGTAGACGGAGTAGTTGTTGACGTCGAAGTCGGCGCCGCCGCCCTGCACTTCGCCCTGCGGCTGGCCGGAGCCGCCGCCGATGCCGCCCGGACCGCCCTGCTGGCCGCCGCCGTTGCCGTCCTGCTGGAACTGGCCGCGGGTGAACTGGCCGCTGACCTTGATGACTTGCAGGCTCAGTCCGCCGACCGCGTCGGCGACACCGCTCTGCTTGCCGACCTTGGTGACGGTCGAGGTGGACAGGGTCTGGAAGCCCTGGACCATGACGCGGTCGCTGCTCTGTTCCTCGTCGGAGCCGTCCTCCTGCGCGTCGAACTGGAAGCGCGGGCGTTCCGAGGAGTTCGCGGTGGGGGCGGCGGCGGCCTTGGTGACGGTCATGTCCGTGCCCAGGCCGTACAGGGACTGGAGGACCTTGTCCTGGGCCTTGCTCATGCCGGCGGACACGGAGGTGACCACGATGACCAGCGCGATACCCAGCGCGAGCCCGGAGGCGACGACGAGGGCCGCCTTTCTGCGGCGGCGCAGTTCGCGCCTCAGGTAGGTGAAGAACATGCGCCGCAAGCTAGGGACAGACCGTGATGAAGGGATAAGGCGAATATAAGAGAACGATGAGAAGGCTGTGAACAACCCCGGAAACGCCGGTGCCGCCCCTGGGGGCGGCACCGGAAAGCTGTGGATCGGCCCGGAGGCCGGGCGGGTCAGACGGCCGAACCGGCCTTCCACTGCGCCCAGTCCATGTTCCAGCCGTTGAGGCCGTTGTCCGGGGAGACGGTCTTGTCGCCGGTGTTCTGGACGACCACGACGTCACCGATGATCGAGTTGTTGTAGAACCAGGCGGCCGGCGTGCTGTCGTCGTCGGCGCCCTTGGTGTCGGACAGGCCGACGCAGCCGTGGCTGGTGTTCACCGAGCCGAAGATGGACTTCGCGCCCCAGTAGTTGCCGTGCACGAAGGTGCCGGAGGTGGTCAGGCGCATGGCGTGCGGCACGTCCTTGATGTCGTACTCGCCCTTGCCGTCGTCGTCGGTGAAGCCGACCGTCGCGCCGTTCATCCGGGTCTCCTTGAACTTCTCGGAGATCACCATCTGGCCTTCGTACGTCTTGTTGTCGGGCGAGCCGGCGGAGATCGGGATGGTCCGGACCGTCTTGCCGTCCTGCGTGACCTTCATCTGCTTGGTCTTCGCGTCGACGTACGTGACCTGGTTGCGGCCGATCGTGAAGGTGACCGTCTTCTGCTGGACGCCGTAGACGCCGTCGGCGCCCTCGACGCCGTCGAGCGCGAGCTTCAGCGTGACGGTGGAGTTCTCCTGCCAGTACTCATCGGGGCGGCAGTCCATGCGCTGGGTGTTGAACCAGTGGCAGACGACTTCCTGGCCGCTGCTGGAGCTGACCGTGATGCCCTTCTGGACGGCGGCCTTGTTGGTGATCTCCTTGTTGAAGTTGATCGACACCGGCATGCCCACGCCGACGGTCGAGCCGTCCTCCGGCGTGAAGTTGCCTATGAAGCTGTTGTCGGGGGAGACCGTGGTGAAGGAGGCGTTCTCGTGGGCCTCGCGGCCGTCGGAGTCCTTCGCGGTCGCCGCGAGCTTGTAGGTGGTGGAGCGCTCCAGCTGGTCGCTGGGCTTCCAGGTGGTCTTGTCGGCGGAGAGCTCGCCCGCCACGGCGGTGCCGTCGGCGGTGGTCATCGTCACCTCGGTGAGCGTGCCCTTGCTCACCGTGACGGCCGCCGAGTTGTTGATGGAGGCGTTGTCCGAGCCGTCCGCGGGCGTGATCTTGATCTGGGCCTCGGAGGCCTTCTGGGCCGCCGCCTCGTCGGCCTGGGCCTGAGAGGAGCTTCCCGCGCCGTCCGAGGCACTGCTGTCGCCACTGGAACACGCGGTGAGCACCAGAACACCGCCGAGCAGTGCGGACGCGGTCATCAGACCCCTGCGCCGCCTACTGTCCGTCATCACACGCTTCTCCATCGTTGCCGAAATCCCGAACTACCCCGAGGGTCCCCGTTAAAAAGCCTCAACGCCTCGACCGGTTCGTCCCGTTCCACATTTCCCCGATGTGTGGGCCACACCACGTCCACGGCGGGGCTGGCCCGCCCGGGACCCGCGGCGCGGTGTCGGTCAGCGCGTCATCCTGAGGCACTTCGCTCGGGGCGCATTGCTTGAGACGACGGAACCCCGGGCGCGGTTGCCGTCCGGAGTCAAGAATTCCCCGATACGCCCAGCCGATGCCACCCGTGCGGCCACCGCCGTCGGTGTCCGCCCGTCGTCCGCCCACCATCATCCTCGGCCGGGCCCCGGCAAGGCGAGTCACCGTCATGATCGATCGGTGCGCGGGGCCGGGAGACTCGGTGAAGTCCGGCCGTCGGCACCGCGCTGACCAGCCCGTACGGAGCGGTGGGGGCACCGGGCTCCGCCGCGGTGTCTTCGGTCACAGCGGCCGGACATTCCCCTCGCGATGCGAAATCCATGTGAATCGGGACATATCCGGGCGCCTTTTCGGTGTTCCCGTGAGGAGCGCGTGCCTGTCGGCTCCCGCAACTTTCCCGCGACCCGCGCCTTTCATTAGCATCGGGACACACGGCCAATTCGCCAGCGTCACAAGGGGATCGATATTCCGTGTCATCCGCTCGCCGTCCGTTGCTGACCGCCGCCGCCGCGGGGACCCTGTTGGGCGCCCTGTGGTTCGTCCCGAACGCCAACGCGACGCAGGACGCCCCGGCGAGAACGAACGCGGCGTCGCAGACCATCCAGGCACAGTCCGACGGCCAGGCGCAGTCCGCCACGGCCACCCGGACCCAGGTCACCACCCAGGCCCGGGCCGCCTCCACGGCCACGGACACCTCGGAGACCGGGGACGGCACCCGCCTCGCCGACACCGGCAGCTTCGACACCACTCCCTATGTGGCCGGCGGGACCGCACTGCTCGCGCTGGGGGCGGGATTCGTCGTGTACTCGGTGCGCCGGGAGCGTCTCGGTTTTTGAAAAGACTTGACGCTTCGTTCACAGGGACCTCATAGTCCCGATCATGAACAGATCATCGGGGGCGCGGCTGTGCGCCGCGGCTGTCCTGGGGGCGCTGTCGCTCGCACTCGTCACGGGGTGCTCCAGCGGCGACGGCAAGAAGGACAAGGGATCCAAGGGGTCCGGCTCCGGTTCCGGTGCCGCCGCCTCGTCGTCGGCTCCGGCCGCCGAGGCGCTGACCTCGGCCGAACTGGAGAAGCTGCTCCTCGCCCAGGGCGTGGACAAGGGGTTCACCGTCGAATCGGGCGACGACACGCTCCCGAAGTCCAAGAGCACGGTGCAGGTCGACGACGAGGCGTGCGCGCCGCTCGCCTACGCCATGGCCGCCCTCCCGCCGGGTGAGACGGAGGCCGGCGCGAGCAACACGGTGACGGAGGACAAGCTGTCGGACGCCACCTCGGTGGAGGACCTCACCGAGGAAGACATCGACGACGCCTTCAGCGTCGCCACCACCTTCGTGGGCCTGTCCTCCTACGACGGGGACGGCGCCGAGAAGGCCCTGAAGGCCGTCACCGACGGCATCGACGCCTGTTCCGGCGGGTTCGGCATCACCGCCGACGGCGAGGACCAGAAGATCACCAAGGTCACGGCGGACCAGGCCTCCGTGGCGGGCGACGGGTCCGCCGCGTTCGCCGCCGTGGTCGACACGGGCAGCGACGGCCCGGTTACGTTCCACGTCGAGATGGTCCGTAGCGGCAGCACGCTGGCCACGTTCTACCCGATCAACCTGACCACACTGGTGGAGGGTGGCGAGAGCGAGGTCCCGGCCGTCGTGGTCGAGGCGCAGGTCGCCAAGTTGAAGTGACCGTCCGGGGCCCCGCCACGCGCGTGCGCGCGGCGGGGCCCCGGCACGTCGGCCACCCCCTGGCCCCCTACCGCAGCGGCCCGGTGACCGTCTCCGCGGCGGCCACGAGCCGTCCCTCGCGGACGAACCCGTCCGCCGCCGCGAGGTCGGGCGCGAGGAACCGGTCGGGTCCGGGCCCCTGGACGCCCGCCGCGCGGACGGCGTCGATGACGGCCCGGGTCGCGGGCGCCGGGGTGAGCCCCTCGCGCAGTTCGACGGCGCGGGTGGCGGCGTAGAGCTCGACGGCGAGCACGCGCGCGAGGTCGTCGACGGCCGTGCGCAGCTTGCGCGCCGCCGCCCAGCCCATCGACACGTGGTCCTCCTGCATGGCGGAGGACGGGATGGAGTCCGCCGAGGCGGGTACGGCCAGCCGCTTCATCTCGGCGACCAGCGCGGCCTGCGTGTACTGGGCGATCATCAGCCCGGAGTCGACCCCGGCGTCGTCGGCGAGGAACGGCGGCAGCCCGTGGCTGCGGTTCTTGTCCAGGAGCCGGTCGGTGCGCCGTTCGGCGATCGAGGCGAGGTCGGCGGCGGCGACGGCGAGGAAGTCGAGGACGTAGGCGACCGGGGCGCCGTGGAAGTTGCCGTTGGACTCGACGCGTCCGTCGGGAAGCACCACCGGGTTGTCGACGGCCGACGCCAGTTCCCGCTCGGCGACCAGCCGGGCGTGCGCCAGGGTGTCCCGTCCGGCGCCGGCGACCTGCGGGGCGCAGCGCACCGAGTAGGCGTCCTGGACGCGGGGCGCGTCGTCCTGGTGGTGGCCGGTCAGCTCCGAGCCCTTCAGCACGGCCAGCATGTTGGCGGCGCTGGCCGCCTGTCCCGGGTGCGGGCGGATGGCGTGCAGTTCGGGGGCGAGCACCTTGTCGGTGCCGAGCAGGGCCTCCAGGCTGAGGGCGGCCGTGACGTCGGCGGACTTGTAGAGGGTGTCGAGGTCGTCCAGGGCCATGAGCAGCATGCCTAGCATGCCGTCGGTCCCGTTGAGGAGGGCGAGCCCCTCCTTCTCCCGCAGTTCGACGGGCGCGATGCCGTGCTCGGCGAGCAGGTCGCCCGCGGGCCGTACGACGCCGTCGGGGCCCTCGGCGTCCCCCTCCCCCATGAGCGTCAGGGCGCAGTGCGACAGCGGGGCGAGGTCGCCGGAGCAGCCGAGGGAGCCGTGTTCGTGGACGACGGGGGTGATGCCGGCGTTCAGCAGGTCGGCCATGGACCGCGCGACCTCGGGGCGCACTCCGGTGTGGCCGGAGCAGACGGTCTTCAGCCGCAGGAACATCAGGGCCCGGACGACCTCCCGCTCGACCCGCGGTCCCATGCCGGCGGCGTGCGAGCGGACGATGTTGCGCTGGAGCCGCGCGCGCAGCTCCGGGCTGATGTGCCGGGTGGCGAGGGCGCCGAATCCGGTGGAGACGCCGTAGACGGGTTCGGGCTTGGCCGCCAGCGCGTCCACGATCTCGCGGGCGGCGGCGAGGGCCGCCACCGCCTCCCCGGAGAGCTCGACCCGGGCGCCGCCGCGCGCCACGGCGAGCACGTCGGACGCGGTCACCCCGGACGTCCCCACCACCACAGTATGCATATCCATATTCAGGAGCGTACGCAGTGAAGACGAGGATGTCACCCGTGGGGCCGGGGTTCACCCCTTACCGATGCGTCACACCGCCGGCTCAGTTCGGCAGCCCGCGGAAGCTCCGCCGTTCGGCGGCCGGTCCCCGCGGCGGCTCGTCGGCGAGGCGTACGACGGGGTCGTCGGGCCCCTCCCGGCCCGCGACCACCGGCCGGGCGGCCCGTACGGCCTTGGCCCGGTACTGGGCGGCGTCCGCGAGCCGGAACAGCCGCCGGGCCGAGCGCACCGGCCCGATGGGGTCGTCCGTGGAGGCGACCCCGCAGGCCACGCCCTCGCCGAGCTCCAGCTCGGCGGCCCGCCGGCACAGTTCGCCGGCGACCTTCACCACGTCGTCGGCCGGCGGACCGACGGCGAGCAGACAGAACTCGTCCCCGCCGAGCCGCGCGGCGAGCGCGCCGGGCAGCATCGCCCCGCACAGCGACAGCACCGACCCGAACCGCTCCAGCAGCCGGTCCCCCACGGCGTGCCCCCGGGTGTCGTTGACCCGCTTGAGCCCGTTGAGGTCGCACACGGCGAGGCTCACCGTCTCCCCGTGCGTCCGGTGCCGCTCGACGGCCTCCTCCAGCCGTACGTCGACGGCGCGGCGGTTGGCCAGGCCGGTGAGGGCGTCGGTGAAGGCGAGCCTGCGGGCCTCCTCCAGCCGCTCCGACTGCGCGAGCCCGGCGGCGACGACGGCGGCGAGGACGGTGGCGAAGTCGGCGTCGGCACGGCCGAAGACGGGGGCGCCGGTGGAGCGGGCGACGTACAGCTCGCCCCACGCGCGGCCGTGCAGCACGATCGGCGCGACGACGCAGGAGCCGCGGCCGCGCCGGCGCAGCGCGGCGACCCGCTGCTGGCAGTAGCCGGGCCGCCCGGCGGCGGGCCCCCGCGCCGTCTCCACCCAGGCGTTGGGCTCGCCGCCGGCCGCCCAGCGCTCGTGCAGGAACTCGGTGATCTCCGGGAACTGATGCACCGGATAGGCCTCACCCTCGGGGAACTCGTCCTCGTCCGGCGCCCGGTCCCCCACGTTCACAAGGACCCGCAGCCGCCCGAGGTCCCGCTCCCACACCGAGAGCGCGGCGAACGCGCCGGCCAGTGCCCGGCACGCGCCGAACGCCGCCGCACGCCACGACTCGCGGGGCGTGTGCGCGGCCGCCATCCCCTGCGCCAGCGCCACCACGGCCGCGAGGCGTCTGTCCTCACCCATTTCACCAGGTTAGGGACTTTTGCCTACGAAGGTGGCACCAGCAGGCACCCGAAGTGACGCGCCCGTGTCCCGCGCCCCCTCCCGGCCGGAGGGGCGGCGTCACTCACCCGGCCACCGCGGCGTCCGCTTCTCGTTGAACGCCGCCACGCCCTCCGCCCGGTCGCCCGAGAACGCCACCGCCCGCCAGGCCGCGTCCTCGACCTCCAGTCCGGCCCGCAGATCCAGCCCCTGCCCCAGCCGCAGGGCCCGCTTGGCCGCCCGCAGCCCCACCGGGGAGTTCGCCCCGATGCGCGCGGCCAGCGCCAACGCCTCCTCGCGGTCCCGCCCCGCCTCCACCAGGACGTCCACCAGCCCCAGCTCCCGCGCCTCCGCGGCCTCCACCCGCCGTGCGCTGAAGATCAGCTCGGCGGCGCGTGCCGCCCCCACCCGCCGGGGCAGCAACTGCGTCCCGCCACCGCCCGGGATCACCCCGACCGACACCTCGGGCAACCCGACCACGGCCGTACGGTCCGCCACGATCACGTCGCACGCCAGCGCCAGCTCGAACCCGCCGCCCAGCGCGAACCCGTGCACCGCCGCCACCGTCGGCACCGGCAGCTCCAGCACCCCGGTGTACGCCCCCCGCGCCACCGGCCGCTGCCGCACCAGCTCGGCGTCGGTGAGGGAGTTCCGCTCCTTGAGGTCGGCGCCGACGCAGAAGGCCCGTTCGTGCGTGGAGGTCACCACGACCACCCGCACCTCCCGGTCGCCGCCCAGCGCCGCGCAGGCCGCCGCGATCGACCGGGCCAGCTCCGTCGAGACGGCGTTCATGGCCTTGGGCCGGTCCAGGACCAGCTCCGCGACATGCCCGTCCCCGTGCCGCCGCACCAGCACGGACTCCCCGAACCGCTCCTCACGCACGACACCGCTCACGACACCCTCCGGATCGACAGACCGACACTGGACTGGTTAACGCGGGTTAACACCCACCGCTCGCCCGATGATCGCAGGCCGGGTGGGCGGGGGGAAGGGCGACAGCGCGACCGCCGGGCCGACCGGGGGCGCGCGTCCCCCTCGTCGGCCTGTGCGCCGACCTGTGCGCCGGCCTGTGCGCCGGCCCGCTCGGGTCCGGAGGGGCGTCGTCAGCGGCCGCCGTCGCCGCGGCGGGTCAGCAGCCAGGGCTCGACCACGCCGAGGCCGCGCACCGGCCGCTGCCACATCGGCTGGAGCGCGAAGCGGTAGACGGGCGGCTCCTTGCCCTCCTTCTCCGCGGCGGCGGCCTCCTCGGCGGCCTCCGCCTCGGAGGCGGGCGCGTCGCCGGTGCGGACGACCTCCTCGGCGAACGCGCTGTCGACGAGCACGGCGTCCCGCGGCGCTATCGACGTCAGCCGCGAGGCCAGGTTGACGGTCGTGCCGAAGACATCGCCCATCCGGGTGGTCACCGTCCCGAACGCCATGCCGACGCGCAGCTCGGGCATCGTCTCGTCGTTGCTCATCGTCTCCACGAGACGCAGCGCGATGTCGGCGGCGGTACCGGCGTCGTCGGCCGCGTACAGCACCTCGTCGCCCAGCGTCTTGATGAGCCGCCCGCCCCGCGCGGCGACCAGGTCGGCGGCGGTCGTCTCGAAGGCCTCGACGAGCTCGCCGAGCTCCTCCTCCTCCATCCGGCGGGTCAGCCGCGTGAACCCGACCAGGTCGGCGAACCCGACCGCGAGCCGCCGGTCCACCATCTCCTCGTCGTCCGCGGCCTGCACGACCCGCCCGGCCGAGGCGGCGAGCTGCCGGCGCCACACGTAGACGAGGAACTCCTCCAGCTCGGGCAGCAGCAGCTCGACGATCGGATACGTGACCTCGGTGCGGGTCATCCCCGGCTCGGGCGGCTCGGTCAGCCCCTCCAGGAAGGAGTCGATCTGCCACTCCGCCAGCCGGGCGGTGGTCTGCCCGGTCGACCGGGCCACCTGCACCGCCATCGCCTCGCTCAGCAGGCCCGCCTCCACCAGACCCGCGAGCCGCCGCAGCGCCAGCACGTCGGCCTCGGTGAGCGCCTTGGCCTGCCCGATGTCGGCGAAGCCCATCGCCCGCCAGAAACGGGACGCCAGCTCCATGGAGACACCGGCGCTGCGGGCCGCCTGGAAGGGGGTGTAGCGCCGCTCGGCGCCGAGGATGAGCTGCTCCAGGCGCAGGGCGAGCGGGTCGTCGCCGGGCTCGGTGGCCTGGGGGTCCCCCCGCTCGGCCGGGACCGAGTGCGGAGGATGGTCAACCCGGCCGTCCGCGCCCGCGCCGGAGCCCGTGTCGTCGACGGTCACGCCTGCTGCCCTTCCGATCTACAGCGGTCAGGTATCGACCGGCCTCAACTCTACGGCAGGTGTGCGCCAGCTCACTCCGCAAGCAGGAACCGGAGGGCCCCGCCGCCCGGGGCGAGGACACCCGGCGCGGACGGCCACCACCGGGGTCCACCGGGGTCCACCGGGGCCGGGGCCCGCCGGGGCCGGGGCCCGCCGGGGCCGGGGCCCGCCGGGGCCGGGGCCCGCCACCACCGGGGCCCGCCAGGACCAGGACCCGCCACCACCGGGGCCCGCCAGGACCAGGACCCGCCACCACCGGGGCCCGCCAGGACCAGGACCCGCCACCACCGGCGCCCGCCAGGGCCGGGGCCCGCCAGGACCCGCACCGGCGTTCACGCCGGACGCAGATGCACCACGTCCCCCGCCCCCACCGGCTCCTGCACCCCGTCCTCCGTGGCGATCACGAGCCTGCCGTCGCCGTCGACGGCGACCGCCTCGCCCACCAGGGAGCGCCCGCCCGGCAGCTCGGCGCGCACCGAGCGGCCCAGGGTCGCGCACCCCGCCGTGTACACCTCCTGGAGTCCGCTGTCGGCCGGGTCGCCGTCGGCCGCGCGCCAGCGCCCGTACCACTCCTCCAGCGACCGCAGCACGGCCCGCAGCAGCGGATCCCGGTCGGTGCTCACCGCCCCGGCCAGCGCCAGCGACCCCGCCTGCGGCACCGGGAGCTCGGCGGCGCGCAGGGTGACGTTGATGCCGACGCCGACGACGACGCCGTCCTCCCCGGCCCGCTCGGCGAGGATGCCGCCGGCCTTGCGCTCCTCGCCGCCCACGGTCACCAGCAGGTCGTTCGGCCACTTGAGTGCCGTGTCCACGCCCGCCGCGCGAGCGAGGCCGGTCGCCACCGCCACGCCGGTGAGCAGCGGCAGCCAGCCCCAGCGGGCCACCGGGATCCCGCTCGGTTCGAGCAGGACGGAGAAGAACAGCCCGGAGCGGGCCGGTGCCGTCCACCGCCGGTCCAGGCGCCCCCGTCCGGCGCTCTGCTCCTCGGCGACCAGGACCGCCCCCTCGGCGGCCTTCCCGGCGGTCGCCAGCGCCACCAGGTCGGAGTTGGTGGACCCGGTCCGCGCCACGACGTCCAGCCCCGTCCACAGTCCGCCCTCCCGGACGAGCCCGCGCCGTAGCGCCGCGGCGTTGAGCGGAGGCCGGTCCAGGTCGGACCAGCGGCTGTGGGGGTCGTCTGAGGCATCTCGCGGCGTCATGCAAGCCACCCTAGGTGTGGTAAACACCGCACTGCCGACCAGTAGGGCCGCCACTACGCTACGGATGAGTAACCGTCCCCCCTTTTGAGCAGGCAGGGAGCCGTATCCCGATGTCCGAGCCGGAAGAGCGTCAAGAGATCGACATCCACACGACCGCGGGGAAGCTCACGGATCTCCGGCGCCGCGTCGAGGAGGCGACGCACGCCGGCTCCGCACGTGCCGTGGAGAAGCAGCACGCCAAGGGCAAGCTGACGGCCCGTGAGCGCGTCGAACTCCTCCTCGACGAGGACTCCTTCGTCGAGCTGGACGAGTTCGCCCGCCACCGCTCGACCCACTTCGGCCTGGAGGCCAACCGCCCCTACGGGGACGGCGTCGTGACGGGCTACGGGACCGTCGACGGCCGCCCGGTCGCCGTGTTCTCCCAGGACTTCACCGTCTTCGGCGGGGCGCTGGGCGAGGTCTACGGGCAGAAGATCGTCAAGGTCATGGACTTCGCGCTGAAGACCGGCTGTCCGGTCATCGGCATCAACGACTCCGGCGGCGCCCGCATCCAGGAGGGCGTGGCCTCGCTCGGCGCGTACGGCGAGATCTTCCGCCGCAACACCCACGCCTCCGGGGTGATCCCGCAGATCAGCCTGGTCGTCGGCCCGTGCGCGGGCGGCGCGGTCTACTCGCCGGCGATCACCGACTTCACGGTGATGGTCGACCAGACCTCGCACATGTTCATCACCGGCCCCGACGTCATCAAGACGGTCACCGGCGAGGACGTCGGCTTCGAGGAGCTGGGCGGCGCCCGCACCCACAACGCCACCTCGGGCGTGGCCCACCACATGGCCGGCGACGAGAAGGACGCCGTCGAGTACGTCAAGCAGCTGCTGTCGTACCTGCCGTCGAACAACCTCTCCGAGGCCCCGTCGTTCCCGGAGGAGGCGGACCTCACCGTCACCGGCGAGGACCTGGAGCTGGACACGCTCGTCCCGGACAGCGCGAACCAGCCGTACGACATGCACACGGTGATCGAGCACGTCTTGGACGACGCCGAGTTCTTCGAGACGCAGCCGCTGTACGCGCCGAACATCCTCACCGGCTTCGGCCGCGTCGAGGGCCGCCCGGTGGGCATCGTCGCCAACCAGCCGATGCAGTTCGCGGGCTGCCTGGACATCAAGGCCTCCGAGAAGGCGGCGCGCTTCGTGCGCACCTGCGACGCCTTCAACCTCCCGGTGATCACCTTCGTCGACGTGCCGGGCTTCCTGCCCGGCGTCGACCAGGAGCACGACGGCATCATCCGCCGCGGCGCGAAACTGATCTACGCCTACGCCGAGGCCACCGTCCCCCTGATCACGGTCATCACCCGCAAGGCCTTCGGCGGGGCGTACGACGTGATGGGCTCCAAGCACCTGGGCGCCGACCTCAACCTGGCCTGGCCCACCGCGCAGATCGCGGTGATGGGCGCCCAGGGCGCGGTCAACATCCTGCACCGCCGCACCCTCGCGGAGGCCGAGGCGGGCGGTGAGGATGTCGAGGCCGTCCGGGCCCGGCTCATCCAGGAGTACGAGGACACCCTCCTCAACCCCTACGTCGCGGCCGAGCGCGGCTACGTGGACGCGGTGGTCATGCCGTCGGACACCCGCCGGCACATCGTGCGCGGGCTGCGTCAACTGCGGACCAAGCGGGAATCCCTCCCTCCGAAGAAGCACGGCAACATCCCCCTGTAAGGAGCCGCTGTGATCAAGGTCGTACGGGGCAACCCGACCCCGGAGGAGCTGGCCGCCGCTCTGGCGGTGGTCCGGGCCCGCGCCGCGGCGGCGGCCGCCACGCCGTCCGGCGCGCAGGGCTCCCGCGACTCCTGGTCGGACCCGTCCCGCATCGCCGCCCACCGCCTGCCCCAGCCGGGACCGGCCACCTGGGCGCGGACGTACTGGCCCGGCTAGGCCCGGACACGCGGGCGGCGGGGCACGGGCCGTGGGGCGCGGCGGCAAGTTGAGTACGCGTACTCAGGCGCCGGCCACGGCTTCGCCGCACGCTGGGGACCATGCTGTGGTCCGATCCCGAGAACGAGCCGCCCGAGGAACTGCGCGACATGCAGGCGATGCTGCGGCGGCTCGGACTCCTCATGGCGCTCGCCATGGTGCTCGCGATGATCGTGATCGGCGTGCGGTGACCGGCCGGCCGCGCGGGGACCGGCCGGCCCGGGGGGCGTCGCGGGTGCCGCGGGACGGGTGTGAAGGCCCCGCGGCGCGCCGATACGCTGGCCGCATGACTGATCAGCCGCGCCGCCGACTCGTGCTCGCCTCCCAGTCCCCCGCCCGGCTGGGCCTGTTGCGGCAGGCCGGGCTCGACCCCGAGGTGATCGTGAGCGGGGTCGACGAGGACGCGGTCACCGCTCCCACGCCCGCCGAGCTGGCGCTCGCCCTCGCCGAGGCGAAGGCCTCCGTCGTGGCCGCGAAGCCCGAGGTCAAGGGCGCTCTGGTGATCGGCTGCGACTCGGTCCTCGACCTGGACGGCCAGGCCCTGGGCAAGCCCGCGGACGCCGAGGAGGCCACCGCCCGCTGGAAGGCCATGCGCGGGCGGGCGGGCACGCTCCAGACCGGGCACTGCGTCTACGACACCGCCACCGGCCGGTACGTCTCCGGCGTCGCCTCCACCGTGGTCCGCTTCGGTGAGCCCACGGACGAGGAGATCGCCTCGTACGTCGCCTCGGGCGAGCCGCTGCACGTCGCCGGGGCGTTCACCCTGGACGGCCGGTCGGCCCCGTTCGTCGACGGCATCGACGGCGACCACGGCAACGTCATCGGCATCAGCCTGCCCCTCCTGCGGCGCCTGCTGGCCGAGCTGGGGGTCGGCATCACGGAGTTGTGGGCGCCGGCGGAGTGACCGGAGCGGGCGTGTCGCCCTGGGGCGCGCCTTGGGGGCCGCCGTCGCGCGGCTCCGGGGCGCCCGGGTCCCCGCCCGCGTCCACCGGACGGTCGTACGTCATCAGCAGCAGCACGATGAGCGCCAGCACGGCCATCATGAACGCGAACGCCGACGGGCCCACCAGCCCCCACACGAACGCGCCCAGCAGCCCGTGCACCACCGCGGCGCTGATCAGCAGGACGCGGCCGAACCCGGCGGGCTGCCGGTCGCGCACCGCCACCAGCAGCGCGACCAGTCCGCACAGGGCGAAGTAGAGGCCGAAGACGATTCCGCCGGCCTTCGCCGAGGCCGACATCCTGTCCGGGTCCAGACCCGCCAGGGACATGTCCTGCCGGTCCACGACCATCCCGAGGAACCAGTTCAGCGCCGCCACGCCGAGCGCCTCCCCGAAGAGCACGAGCGCCACGACCGCCGCCACGGGTCTGCGCACCACCGGTTCCCCACCCACTCTCGTCCCAGCCCTCGGAGGGACTGTGGTTACCCCTAGTACGTTCGAGACATCGCGAACGCTACTAACGGGTAAACGGCGGGACAAGGGTCCGGCGGCCCGCAAAGAATCGTTGGGCCATTCGTAGGGACTCGACAAAGAAACAGAGTGGGCCGCAGCACGCCCTCACAGAGACCTTGGCCACAGTAGAGGGCTAGGGTTTCCGAAAGGAGTGCTGCGTACGGCGGTACTGCAAGGGATTTCACGGTCGAGTGAGCCTGGTATCACGCTCCGTGTGGGCAAGCTCACCTGAGGGGACGGGTCGAAGAGCCGTGTCGGCAGTCCCTAAACTCGGCTTGTTTCAAGGAGGGAGCCTCAATCGTGCGCAAGGTGCTCATCGCCAACCGTGGCGAAATCGCAGTCCGTGTGGCCCGGGCCTGCCGGGATGCCGGTATCGCGAGCGTTGCCGTCTACGCGGAGCCGGACCGGGACGCTCTGCATGTCCGCGCCGCGGATGAGGCGTTCGCCCTGGGCGGTGACACTCCGGCGACCAGCTACCTCGACATCGGCAAGGTGCTGAACGCCGCGCGCGAGTCCGGCGCGGACGCCATCCACCCCGGGTACGGCTTCCTCTCCGAGAACGCCGACTTCGCCCAGGCGGTCCTGGACGCGGACCTGATCTGGATCGGCCCGCCCCCGCAGGCCATCCGCGACCTCGGCGACAAGGTGGCGGCCCGTCACATCGCCCAGCGCGCGGGCGCGCCCCTGGTCGCCGGTACGCCCGACCCGGTGTCCGGCGCCGAGGAGGTCGTCGCCTTCGCCAAGGAGCACGGGCTCCCGATCGCGATCAAGGCCGCCTTCGGTGGCGGCGGCCGCGGTCTGAAGGTGGCCCGCACCCTCGACGAGGTCCCCGAGCTGTACGACTCCGCCGTCCGTGAGGCCGTCGCCGCCTTCGGCCGGGGCGAGTGCTTCGTCGAGCGCTACCTCGACCAGCCGCGCCACGTCGAGACGCAGTGCCTCGCCGACACCCACGGCAACGTGGTGGTCGTCTCCACCCGTGACTGCTCCCTCCAGCGCCGCCACCAGAAGCTGGTCGAGGAGGCGCCCGCGCCGTTCCTGTCCGAGGCGCAGATCGCCGAGCTGTACTCCTCCTCGAAGGCCATCCTGAAGGAGGCCGGCTACGTCGGCGCCGGCACGGTGGAGTTCCTCGTCGGCAACGACGGCACGATCTCCTTCCTGGAGGTCAACACCCGTCTCCAGGTCGAGCACCCGGTCACCGAGGAGGTCGCCGGCATCGACCTCGTCCGGGAGATGTTCCGCATCGCCGACGGCGAGGAGCTCGGCTACGGCGACCCGGTGCTGCGCGGTCACTCGTTCGAGTTCCGCATCAACGGCGAGGACCCGGGCCGCAACTTCCTGCCCGCCCCCGGCACGGTCACCGCGTTCGACCCGCCGACCGGTCCCGGTGTGCGGCTGGACGCGGGCGTGGAGTCCGGCTCGGTCATCGGCCCGGCCTGGGACTCGCTGCTGGCCAAGCTGATCGTCACCGGCCGCACCCGCAAGGAGGCCCTGGAGCGGGCCTCCCGCGCCCTGGAGGAGTTCCAGGTCGAGGGCATGGCCACGGCGATCCCGTTCCACCGCGCGGTGGTGCGGGACCCGGCGTTCGCTCCCGAGCTGACCGGCTCCACCGACCCGTTCACGGTCCACACCCGCTGGATCGAGACCGGCTTCGTCAACGAGATCAAGCCCTTCGCCGCCCCAGCCGACGCCGAGGCCGAGGAGGACACGGACCGCGAGACGATCGTCGTCGAGGTCGGCGGCAAGCGCTTGGAGGTCTCCCTCCCGTCCTCGCTCGGCATGTCCCTGGCCCGCACGGGCCTCGCGGCCGGCGCCAAGCCGAAGCGCCGAGCGGCGAAGAAGTCCGGCCCCGTCGCCTCCGGCGACACCCTCGCCTCCCCGATGCAGGGCACGATCGTCAAGGTCGCCGTCGAGGAGGGCCAGGAGGTCCAGGAGGGCGACCTGATCGTCGTCCTGGAGGCGATGAAGATGGAGCAGCCGCTGAACGCGCACCGCTCCGGCACCGTGAAGGGCCTGTCGGCCGAGGTCGGCGCGTCGATCACGTCGGGCGCGGCCATCTGCGAGATCAAGGACTGACCCCCCTCACCCGGCGTCCAGACGCCCGGCGGCCCGCACCTTGCGGCCCGCCGGGCGCCTTGCTTTCCGGGCCGCGGGCAGGGGGCTCGCGGCCCGGAGGCTCCGCCGGGGGGCTCGCACGCCGGAGACCCCTCCGAGGGCTCGCACGCCGGAGGCCCCGCCGGGAGCTCGCGCTCCGGAGGCCCCGCCGGGAGCTCGCACTCCGGAGGCCCCGCCGGGGGCTCACACGCCGGAGACTCCGCCGGGAGCTCACACGCCGGAGACTCCGCCGGGAGCTCACACGCCGGAGACTCCGCCGGGGGGCTTGCACTCCGGCGGAGGCCCCACGCCACGGTGCAGGCCCCACACCCGGCGGAAGCCCCACACCCGGCGCAGGCCCCGCACCCGGCGGAAGCCCTGCACTCGGCGCAGGTCCCGCACTCGGGCCGGCGCGCGCGGCGCACCGCCCGGCCCTGTCGACTGACGGACGCGTCCGACGACCCGAAACCCCGAAGCACCGGCATCCGCTGACGGACGCATCCCGCGCCTCGGCCCCGTCACCGGGCGACGTGCGGCAGGGAGCGGCTTCGCGTCGGCAGGGAGCGGCTTCGCGTCTGCCCCCGCGAGGGCGAGTGGCTTTCGCAGGGCGAGCGGCTTTCCGCAGGGCGTACGGCCCGGAGGCCCGCGGCGGCGGCCTCTGTCCCGGGGCACTGCCCCGACAACACACGATGGCCGCACCGGGCGCCGGGCCGACGCGAGACGTACGGCTTCCGGGGCGACCGGCGGCGGCCTCCGCCCCCTCGCGCGGGCGGCGGCAGGTGCACGGGCCGGAGTGGCTTCGCGGGCGCCAGGAGGCGTGCAGGTGCGCGGTGTGCCGGTGGCCGCGGGTGGTGCGTGGGCCGGCGGGCACTCGGCCGCCCACACCCCTCGGCGTCCGTCGCCGTGCGCCCGTGGACGATGCGCCGTCCGCTGGACCCGTCGCGAGGCGGGGCGTGCCACGGCCGACCAGTGGTCACGTCGACCGGACCGACCGGATCAGCCGTCCCGTCGCAACGGCGGCTCGGCCGGATCAGCCGGACCCGTCACAGGGAGCGACTCGGCCCCGATCAGCCGAACCCGCCACACCGAGCGACTCGCCCGGATCGACCGGACCCGTCACGGCGGACACGCCGGCCGGGGCCGTCGTCTCACCGGCGGCGCAGGTCGGCCACCCTGGCCCGTTCCGCGCCAGGGGGCTGTTCGCCCAGGACCGTGGTGGCGCGGAGGCCCGACGAGGCGCCGGGGACCTGGCCGCGGCGGGGCGCGGGCAGGGGGACGTCCCGGCGCTGCTGCTGGCGACGCGCCGGGACCGCGTCACCCCCCGGGTTTCCCGACGCCCCGGCCACCGAGATCTGCACTCCCTGGTCCGCCAGGGCCTGCAACTCGGTCTGGGCGCGGTCGTCGTGGGCGGGCGGCTCGTCCGTGACCAGGCGGGTGATGACGTCGGTGGGGACCGTCTGGAACATCGTGTCGGTGCCCAGCTTGGTGTGGTCGGCGAGGACGACGACCTCGGCGGCCGCCTGGACGAGGGCCCGGTCGACCGAGGCCGACAGCATGTTGGACGTGGAGAGCCCGCGTTCGGCGGTGAGGCCGCTGCCGGAGAGGAAGGCCCGGGAGACCCTGAGCCCCTGGAGGGACTGTTCGGCTCCGCTGCCGACGAGGGCGTAGTTGGACCCCCTGAGCGTGCCGCCGGTCATCACGACCTCCACCCGGTTGGCGTGGGCCAGCGCCTGGGCGACCAGGAGGGAGTTGGTGACCACGGTGAGTCCGGGCACCCGGGCGAGCCGGCGGGCCAGCTCCTGGGTGGTGGTCCCCGCCCCGACCACGATGGCCTCGCCCTCTTCGACGAAGTTGGCGGCGAGGTCGGCGATGGCGGTCTTCTCGGCGGTCGCGAGATGGGACTTCTGCGGAAAGCCGGACTCCCGCGTGAAACCGCCCGGCAGTACCGCACCGCCGTGCCGGCGGTCGAGGAGTCCTTCTGCCTCCAGTGCGCGCACGTCCCGCCGTACGGTCACTTCGGAGGTCTGGACGACGCGGGCGAGCTCACGGAGCGACACGGCTCCGTTCGCTCGCACCATTTCGAGGATCAATTGGCGACGTTCTGCAGCGAACACGAAACTGACAGTAACGCGGACGACCGTCTGCTTTCAGCTCTTTGCGCCGAATAATAGAAGTTGTTCGCACAGCAGGGTGGGAGGTGGTATAGGGGTTTAGTTCTGATGCCTATGCCACCCGCACGGTCCACAACTCCCCGTCACCGGCGGGGAATCGAATCCGGCCGCAGGTCACGCCCTAGACGTCCCCGCCCGTCTTCCTCGTGTGCAACTGCCGTGCCACCTCGGCGATCGAGCCCGAAAGGGACGGATACACGGTGAAGGCGTTCGCGATCTGTTCGACCGTCAGATTGTTGTCGACGGCGATCGAGATGGGGTGGATGAGTTCCGAGGCGCGCGGCGCGACGACGACGCCGCCGACGACGATCCCCGTGCCCGGCCGGCAGAAGATCTTGACGAATCCGTCGCGGATGCCCTGCATCTTGGCGCGCGGATTGCGCAGCAGCGGCAGCTTGACGACCTTCGCGTCGATCTTGCCCGCGTCGACGTCGGCCTGCGTGTAGCCGACGGTGGCGATCTCGGGGTCGGTGAAGACGTTGGAGGAGACGGTCTTGAGGTTCAGCGGGGCCACCGCGTCGCCGAGGAAGTGGTACATGGCGATGCGCCCCTGCATGGCGGCGACGGAGGCGAGCGCGAACACGCCGGTCACGTCACCGGCGGCGTAGACGCCCGGAGCCGTGGTGCGGGAGACCTTGTCGGTCCAGATGTGCCCGGAGTCGCGGACCTTGACGCCCGCCTCCTCCAGTCCGAGGCCCTCGCTGTTGGGGATGGCGCCGACGGCCATCAGACAGTGCGAGCCGGTGATGACCCGCCCGTCGGCGAGGGTCACCTCGACGCCGTCCCCGACCCGCTTGGCGGACTGGGCGCGGGAGCGGGCCATGACGTTCATGCCGCGGCGCCGGAAGACGTCCTCGAGGACGGCGGCGGCGTCGGGGTCCTCGCCCGGCAGCACGCGGTCCCGGGAGGAGACGAGGGTGACCTTGGAGCCGAGCGCCTGGTACGCGCCGGCGAACTCGGCGCCCGTCACGCCCGAGCCGACCACGATGAGCTCCTCGGGCAGCTCACGGAGGTCGTAGACCTGGGTCCAGTTGAGGATGCGCTCGCCGTCGGGCTGGGCGTCGGGCAGCTCCCGGGGGTGACCGCCGGTGGCGATGAGCACGGCGTCCGCGACGAGGGTCTCCTCGCTGCCGTCGGCCGCCCGCGCCACGACCTTGCGGGAACCGTCGAGGGCCTGCATGCCCTCCAGTCGGCCGCGTGCGCGCAGGACGCGGGCGCCCGCGCGCGTGACGGAGGCGGTGATGTCGTGCGACTGCGCGAGCGCGAGCCGCTTCACCCGCCGGTTGACCTTGTCGAGGTCCACGCCGACGACCCGGGCCGACTGCTCCAGCGGCGGGGTGTCGTCGGCGACGATGATCCCCAGCTCCTCGTAGGAGGAGTCGAAGGTGGTCATCACCTCGGCCGTGGCGATGAGAGTCTTCGACGGTACGCAGTCGGTCAGCACCGACGCCCCGCCCAGACCGTCGGCGTCGACGACGGTCACCTCCGCGCCGAGCTGAGCGGCCACCAGCGCCGCTTCGTAGCCGCCGGGTCCGCCACCGATGATCACGATCCGAGTCACGTACTCCATTGTCCCGCACGCCCCGGCGTCGTACGTCGCCGGGGGGCCGGGCGGCGGTACGGCCGGTGCCGCGGGGGCGGTGGACGACGGGAGGGACGTGCCGGGGCTGCCGTACCCTCGTCGCATGTCGCTCTACGCCGCGTACGCCGGCAACCTCGACGCGCGGCTGATGACCCGCCGCGCCCCGCACTCGCCGCTGCGCGCGACCGGCTGGCTGAACGGCTGGCGGCTGACCTTCGGCGGGGAGCAGCTGGGCTGGGAGGGCGCCCTGGCGACGATCGTGGAGGACCCCACCGCGCAGGTCTTCGTCGCGCTGTACGACCTCGCCCCCATGGACGAGGAGCCGCTGGACCGGTGGGAGGGCGTGGGCCTCGGCATCTACCGCCGGCTCCGGGTCCGGGTCCACACCCTGGACGGCGAGGAGCGCGGCTGGACGTACGTCCTGAACGGCTACGAGGGCGGTCTGCCGTCCGCCCGCTACCTGGGCGAGGTCGCCGACGCCGCCGAGTCCGCGGGAGCACCACACGATTACGTGATGGAGCTGCGCAAGCGGCCGTGCTGATGACCGCGGCCCCATAAGCTTGGGGGATCGACGCATCAACGGGAGATCGCATGGCCCCCACCACGTATGACGTCTACTACACGGTGCAGGCCGCCGAGGCCCGTGACCGGCTCGACGACCGGCAGCGCGCCGCGTTCGACAAGGGCATCGCCCTCCTGTCCCGCGATCCCTTCCTCTCGGTGTCCCGGCCCATAAGCTCCACCGGCGACGACCGCACGATCCGGCTCACGCAGAACATCCTCGTGGAGTACACGGTCAGCCGCGGCAGGCTGCTCGTCTTCATCGTCGAGGTCTTCAACGACAAGGACGTCCTCATCACGGACGAGTGAGGCCCTCGTCCTCGTCCGTCCTGCCCTCGGCTACGACACCGTAGGAAACGACAAGACAACGATCGCCGTCCCGTGGGCTCCGTCATCTACGCGCGTAGGCCCGGACCGGCTACGCTCGTCCGCGTGAACGCATCTCTTCTCCCGGACGACATCCAGGGCGACCCCCACGGCGCCGCCGACGCGGCCGCCACGCGCCTGCGCGAACTCACCGGCGCCGAGACCCACGAGGTCGCCCTCGTGATGGGCTCCGGCTGGGCACCGGCCGTCGACGCCCTGGGCGCGCCCGAGGCCGAGTTCCACGTGACCGAGCTGCCCGGCTTCCCGCCGCCGGTGGTCGAGGGACACGGCGGCCGGATCCGCTCGTACCGCATCGGTGAAAAGCGCGCGCTGGTCTTCCTGGGCCGGACGCACTACTACGAGGGCCGTGGCGTGGCCGCCGTCGCGCACGGCGTCCGTACGGCGGTCGCGGCCGGCAGCAAGACGATCGTGCTGACCAACGGCTGCGGCGGTCTGCGCGAGGGCATGCGTCCCGGACAGCCGGTCCTGATCAGCGACCACATCAACCTCACGGCGGCCTCCCCGATCGTCGGCGCGAACTTCGTCGACCTCACCGACCTGTACTCGCCGCGGCTGCGGGCGCTGTGCAAGGAGATCGACGCCACGCTGGAGGAGGGCGTCTACGCCCAGTTCCCCGGCCCGCACTACGAGACGCCGGCCGAGATCCGCATGGCGCGGGTCATCGGGGCGGACCTGGTGGGCATGTCGACCGTCCTGGAGGCGATCGCCGCGCGCGAGGCGGGCGCGGAGGTCCTGGGCATCTCCCTGGTGACGAACCTGGCGGCCGGGATGACGGGCGAGCCCCTCAACCACGAGGAGGTCCTCCAGGCCGGCCGCGACAGCGCGGCCCGGATGGGGTCCCTGCTGGCGCAGGTGCTGGACCGGCTGTAAGGGGCGGCGGGGGCGGGGAGACGCCCGGCACCCGCACCGCACGCACACTCTGAGAGGTTGACCCCCGTGCACGACGACGATCTGACCGCTCGCGCCCACGCCTGGCTCGCCGAGGACCCCGACCCGGACACCCGCGAGGAACTCGCCGCGCTCCTCGCCGCGGGCGACCGCGCCGAGCTCGCCGCCCGGTTCGGCGGCACCCTCCAGTTCGGCACCGCCGGTCTGCGCGGCGCGCTCGGCGCCGGTCCGACGCGCATGAACCGGGCCGTCGTCATCCGCGCCGCCGCGGGCCTCGCCGCGTACCTCGTGGCGAAGGGCCGGGGCGACGGCCTCGTCGTCATCGGCTACGACGCCCGCCACAAGTCCGCCGAGTTCGCCCGGGACACCGCCGCCGTGATGACGGGCGCGGGCCTGCGCGCGGCCGTCCTGCCCCGCCCGCTGCCCACCCCCGTCCTCGCCTTCGCCGTACGGCACCTGGGCGCGGTCGCCGGCGTCGAGGTCACCGCCAGCCACAACCCGCCCCAGGACAACGGCTACAAGGTGTACCTGGGCGACGGCTCGCAGATCGTCCCGCCCGCCGACGCGGAGATCGCGGCCGAGATCGCCGCCGTCCGCGCGCTGGCCGACGTCCCCCGCCCGGACTCCGGCTGGGAGACCCTCGACGACACCGTCCTCGACGCCTACCTGGCCCGCACGGACGCCGTCCTCGCCCCCGGCTCCCCCCGCACCGCGCGGACGGTGTACACGGCGATGCACGGCGTCGGCAAGGACGTCCTGCTCGCCGCCTTCGCGCGGGCCGGGTTCCCCGCGCCCGCCCTCGTCGCCGAGCAGGCCGAGCCCGACCCGGACTTCCCGACGGTCGCCTTCCCCAACCCGGAGGAGCCCGGGGCGATGGACCTGGCCTTCGCGAAGGCCGCGGAGACCCGGCCCGACCTCGTCGTCGCCAACGACCCGGACGCCGACCGCTGCGCCGTGGCCGTCGAGGACGGCGGCGGCTGGCGCATGCTCCGGGGCGACGAGGTGGGCGCCCTGCTCGCCGCGCACCTGGTGGACCGGGGCGCCCGGGGCACGTTCGCCGAGTCGATCGTCTCCTCGTCCCTGCTGGGCCGGATCGCCGGGAAGGCCGGGCTGCCGTACGAGGAGACCCTCACCGGCTTCAAGTGGATCGCCCGCGTCGACGGCCTGCGCTACGGCTACGAGGAGGCGCTCGGCTACTGCGTGGACCCCGAGGGCGTGCGCGACAAGGACGGCATCACGGCCGCCCTGCTCGTCACCGAGCTGGCCTCCGTCCTGAAGGAGGGCGGCCGCACCCTGCTCGACCTCCTCGACGACCTCGCCGTCGAGCACGGTCTGCACGCCACCGACCAGCTCGCGGTGCGGGTGGACGACCTGTCGGTGATCACGGACGCGATGCGGCGCCTGCGCGAGCGGCCGCCGTCCGCCCTGGCGGGGCTGCCCGTCACCCGCGTCGAGGACCTCACGCGGGGCACCGGCGGACTCCCTCCCACGGACGGCCTGCGCTACACGCTCGACGGCGCCCGGGTGATCGTCCGGCCCAGCGGCACCGAGCCGAAGCTGAAGTGCTACCTGGAGGTCGTGGTCCCGGTCGCGACGCACGCCGGCCTCCCCGCGGCCCGCGCCGAGGCGGACGAGCTGCTCGCGGCCGTCAAGCGGGACCTGTCGGCGGCGGCCGGCATCTGACCCGTACGGCCGTGGGGTCGGCGTGCCGCGGGCCTGCCCGGTCCGCAGGTGGCCGGGCGGTCCTGGTTCACGGGGAGTTGGTGTGCCGCATGCTTCTCGGCCGCCCGGCTCGCGACCGCGCGTCCCACCCTGGACGGGCCCCTTCCGCACGGGCGACGCCCCGGACGTCCGGAAGGAGCCCCGACCACGGCAGACGAACCCGCGTTCGGGACACCGACCCGCCCATGGGGTGGGGCGCCGCCCCGGACACGGCGCCGCCGGCCGCCCGAACGCCCGTAGAGCGAGGCCCTTGCCTCACCCCACGGCCAGCAGGATCCCCAGCACCACGGCCCCGGCGACGGCGGGCCCCACGATCTCCCAGGCCCACCGCACGGTCACCTCGCCCTGGGCGCTCTCCGCCTTCTCCCCCGCCTCCAGCAGTTCCCGCAGCTCGTACATGATCTGGTCGCTCTCGGCCCGCACCGGCCCCTCCGGCACACCCGCGCCGGCCGCGGAGCCGCGCGAGGGCAGCCCGCCCCCGAGCCCACCGAGACCGCCGAGCCCCCCGGACCCCCGGCCGGCGCGGCCGCCCCGGCCTTCCCGCTCCGCCGCGGCCCGCGCCTCCCGCTGGACCGCCTTCTTCCGGGCCCGCAGCGACACGGGGACCGCCCACAGCTGGAACTTCCGCCCGGAGCGGGTGACGACCTCGTTGGAGTACCCGGACCGCAGCGACTCGGCCTCCCCCCAGGGCACCGCGATCACCCGCAGCGGGTTGCGCACCCGCAGCCGGTCCGCGTTGGCGTACACGGCCGGGCGCAGCGTGAACGCGACGATCAGCGGCACCAGCAGGATGAGCGCCGCGAGCGCCAGCCACGGCGTGCGGCCCTCCCCCGCGACGATCGCGTCGACACCGAGCCAGCCGACGACCGCGAGCAGCAGCGCCCCGCCGACGATGCCCGCGGGCGACCGGTAGACACGGTCCCTGGACTCGGGGGCCGAGGGCTGCGGCGCTGGTGACTGGTCTTCCGGGCTCGTCATGGCCCCGATTCTGCCGCACGCCCGCGGCGCCGGGCCGACCCGCCCTCACCTCGCCGCCCACGGAGCCGTCCTCCGGGGTGTACAGCCGCTACGCGCGTAGATATGCTCGTCTGGTGACCATGCCCACCAACGCACCCACCGCAGCTCACGCCCTCACGGACGTCACCGCGTCCGACAGCACGCTGCGCCGCTTCCTCCACGGGCTGCCCGGCGTCGACGGGGTCGGCCTGGAGGCGCGCGCCGCATCCCTCGGTACCCGTTCCGTCAAGACGACCGCGAAGGCGTACGCCATCGACCTCGCCATCTCGATGGTCGACCTGACGACGCTGGAAGGCGCGGACACCCCGGGCAAGGTCCGGGCGCTCGGCGCGAAGGCCGTCCGCCCCGACCCGACCGACCGGACGACGCCCTCGACGGCCGCGGTCTGCGTCTACCCCGACATGGTCGCCACCGCCAAGGCGGCCGTCGCGGGCTCCGGCGTCAAGGTCGCCTCCGTGGCCACCGCCTTCCCGGCGGGCCGCGCGGCCCTCGACGTCAAGCTGGCCGACGTGCGGGACGCCGTCGCCGCCGGTGCCGACGAGATCGACATGGTCATCGACCGCGGCGCCTTCCTCGCGGGCCGCTACCTGAAGGTGTACGACGAGATCGTCGCCGTACGGGAGGCCTGCGGCGGGTCCGCCCGGCTGAAGGTCATCTTCGAGACGGGCGAGCTGTCGACGTACGACAACATCCGCCGGGCGAGCTGGCTCGGCATGCTGGCCGGGGCGGACTTCATCAAGACGTCCACCGGCAAGGTCGCCGTCAACGCCACGCCCGCCAACACCCTGCTCATGCTGGAGGCCGTCCGCGACTTCCGCGCGCGGACCGGCGTCCAGGTCGGCGTGAAGCCCGCCGGCGGCATCCGCACCTCCAAGGACGCCGTCAAGTTCCTGGTCCTGGTCAACGAGACCGCGGGCGAGGACTGGCTGGACAACCACTGGTTCCGCTTCGGCGCCTCCTCCCTCCTGAACGACCTGCTGATGCAGCGTCAGAAGCTGGCCACCGGCCGCTACTCCGGCCCCGACTACGTGACGGTGGACTGATCACCATGGCATCGGCATCCGCATTCGAGTACGCCCCCGCACCCGAGTCCCGCTCGGTCGTCGACATCGCGCCCTCCTACGGGCTGTTCATCGACGGCGAGTTCGTGGACGCGGCCGACGGCAAGGTCTTCAAGACGGTCTCCCCGTCGACCGAGGAGGTTCTCTCCGAGGTCGCCCGGGCCGGTTCCGAGGACGTCGACCGCGCGGTGAAGGTCGCCCGCAAGGCCTTCGAGAAGTGGTCGGCGCTGCCCGGCTCCGAGCGCGCCAAGTACCTCTTCCGCATCGCCCGCATCATCCAGGAGCGCAGCCGCGAACTGGCCGTCCTGGAGACGCTGGACAACGGCAAGCCCATCAAGGAGACCCGCGACGCCGACCTCCCCCTGGTCGCCGCGCACTTCTTCTACCACGCGGGCTGGGCCGACAAGCTCGACCACGCCGGTTTCGGCCCGGCCCCCCGGCCCCTCGGCGTCGCCGGCCAGGTCATCCCCTGGAACTTCCCCCTCCTGATGCTGGCGTGGAAGATCGCCCCGGCGCTGGCGACGGGCAACACGGTCGTCCTCAAGCCGGCCGAGACCACTCCGCTGAGCGCCCTGTTCTTCGCGGACATCTGCCGCCGGGCGGGCCTGCCGAAGGGGGTCGTCAACATCCTCCCCGGCTACGGTGACACGGGCGCCGCGCTCGTCGCGCACCCGGACGTGAACAAGGTGGCCTTCACCGGCTCCACGGCCGTCGGCAAGGAGATCGCGCGCACGGTCGCGGGCACCCGCAAGAAGCTCACCCTCGAACTGGGCGGCAAGGGCGCCAACATCGTCTTCGACGACGCCCCGATCGACCAGGCCGTCGAGGGCGTCGTGAACGGCATCTTCTTCAACCAGGGCCAGGTCTGCTGCGCGGGCAGCCGCCTCCTGGTCCAGGAGTCGATCCACGACGAGCTGCTGGAGTCGCTCAAGCGCAGGCTCTCCACGCTCCGCCTCGGCGACCCGCTGGACAAGAACACGGACATCGGCGCGATCAACTCCGCCGAGCAGCTCGCGCGCATCACCGCGCTCGTCGAGCAGGGTGAGGCGGAGGGCGCCGAGCGCTGGTCCCCGGCCTGCGAGCTCCCCTCCGCCGGCTACTGGTTCGCCCCGACGCTCTTCACGAACGTCACCCAGGCGCACACCGTCGCCCGCGACGAGATCTTCGGCCCGGTCCTGTCGGTCCTCACCTTCCGCACCCCGGACGAGGCCGTCGCCAAGGCCAACAACACGCCGTACGGCCTGTCGGCGGGCATCTGGACGGAGAAGGGCTCCCGCATCCTCGCGGTGGCGAACAGGCTCCGGGCCGGTGTCGTCTGGTCCAACACGTTCAACAAGTTCGACCCGACGTCGCCGTTCGGCGGCTACAAGGAATCGGGTTCCGGCCGCGAGGGCGGCCGCCACGGCCTGGAGGCGTACCTCGATGTCTGACGTGACCCGTCTCTCCGTCCTCAAGACCTACAAGCTGTACGTCGGGGGCAAGTTCCCCCGTTCCGAGAGCGGCCGGGTGTACGAAGTGACCGACTCCAAGGGCAACTGGCTGGCCAACGCGCCGCAGTCGAGCCGCAAGGACGCCCGGGACGCGGTCGTGGCCGCCCGCAAGGCGTTCGGCGCCTGGTCCGGGGCGACGGCGTACAACCGTGGCCAGGTCCTCTACCGCGTCGCCGAGATGCTGGAGGGCCGCAGGGGCCAGTTCGTCCGCGAGGTGGCCGACGCCGAGGGTCTGTCGAAGTCGAGGGCGGCCGCGGTCGTCGACGCGGCCGTCGACCGCTGGGTCTGGTACGCGGGCTGGACCGACAAGATCGCCCAGGTGGTCGGCGGCGGCAACCCGGTCGCGGGCCCGTTCTTCAACCTGTCCTCGCCCGAGCCGACCGGCGTGGTCGCCGTCCTGGCCCCGCAGGAGTCGTCGTTCCTGGGCCTGGTCTCGGTGCTCGCCCCGGTGATCGCGACCGGCAACACGGCGGTCGTGGTGGCCTCCGAGCGGTCCCCGCTCCCCGCCCTCTCCCTGGCCGAGGTCCTGGCCACCTCCGACGTGCCCGGCGGCGTGGTCAACGTCCTCTCCGGCCGTACGGCGGAGATCGCGGCGCCCCTCGCCGCCCACCAGGACGTCAACGCGATCGACCTCGCGGGCGCCGACGAGGCGCTGGCGAAGGAGCTGGCGATCGCGGCCGCGGACAACCTGAAGCGGGTTCTCCGTCCACAGCCTGTGGACGACTGGTCCGCGACTCCCGGGATCGACCGCATGACGGCGTTCCTGGAGACGAAGACCGTCTGGCACCCGACGGGGTCGCTGGGCGCCTCGGGCTCGTCGTACTGACGGCCCGCCACGACGAGCGGGCCGCGCCCCTCTCCGTCCGGAGGGACGCGGCCCGCTCCACGCGCACGGCCTGCCGCGGGTACGCGCCGGTCAGCCGCCCAGCAGCCCCGTCGCCTGCCCCAGCACCGGCACCGCGCCGACCGACGACGCCTGCGCCACCGGCTCGGTCAGCGAGCGGGACGACACCGGCTGGAAGTCGGCGAGCCGGGTGCCGACGCCGTTGTCGAGCGGGTCGACACCCGTGCCCGCGAGCGGGTTGGGCTTGAGGTCCGACAGCGGGCCGGTGACGTACCCGACGGTGCCGCCCAGGGCCTGCGCACCGGCCTGGGGGTCGATCTTGCCGAGCGAGGTGGGACGCGTGCGCACCACGTCCACGACCGGTTCGGTCCCGGCCGCCGCGGCCACGCCCGTGCCCGCGCCCAGGGCCGCTCCCGCCGTGGCGAGGGCGACGAGGGCGCGCCGTCCGGTCGGGGTGCGGGAAGAGTCGTGTCGGGCCATCGCGATGCCCACTTTCTGCTGCGTCGGGTAATCAGGTCGACACGAAGGGTAGTTGAGGAGTGACCCGTGCATCAAAGCCGACCCGCGGGGTCGTTCACCGCCCGGCGGATGCCTCACACTGGTGTCCCGTGAGTTCCCCACCGCCCCTATCCACGCGAGTCGTGCTGCTCTGCGGCCCCTCGGGCTCCGGCAAGTCCCTCCTCGCCGCCCTCTCCGGCCTGCCCGTGCTGCGGCTCGACGACTTCTACAAGGAGGGCGACGACCCGACGCTGCCGCAGGTGGCGGGGAGTTCCGACATCGACTGGGACCACCCCGGCTCGTGGGACGCGGACACCGCGGTCGCCGCGATCACCGACCTGTGCCGCACGGGCCGTACGAACGTCCCGGTCTACGACATCGCGCTCAGCGCCCGCACCGGCGCGGAGACCGTCGGGATCGGGCGGACCCCGCTGTTCATCGCGGAGGGCATCTTCGCCGCGGAGATCGTCGCCCGCTGCCGGGACCTGGGCGTGCTGGCCGACGCGCTGTGCCTGAGCCGCGGTCCGGTGACGACGTTCCGCCGCCGTTTCCTGCGGGACCTGAAGGAGGGCCGCAAGTCGGTGCCGTTCCTCCTGCGCCGCGGCTGGCGCCTGATGCGCGCCGAACGCTCCATCGTGGCCCGCCAGACCGCCCTCGGCGCGTACGCCTGCGACCGCGACGAGGCGCTCGGCCGCCTGGCGGCCGCGGCGGCGGGCGACAGCGCCACGACGGCGCGTACGGCCGTCTGACGGCTGACGGGCGGGCTGCGGCAGGCCCCATGCGACGCGCGGGCCGTGACGGGCGTGCTCACGCGCGGGGCCCCGGCCCGCCCGTCTGACGGGCGGGCGGCAGCCCCTGCGGCGCGCGGGCCCCGGCCGGCTGCCGGAAGACCGGCTCCGTCGGGCGGAAGACCGGCTCCGGCGGGCGGAAGACCGGCTCCGGCGGGCGGACGCGGAAGAGCGGGACTGGACGGACCCCCCGGCCCTCCAGCCCCGCTCGTTTCCCCCGTGTTCCCCGTGTTCCCCCGTGTCCCCCGGGTGGTGCTCCCCCGTGCTGTGCGCGGTACCGCTCCCCCGACGTCCCCCGTTGGGTCCCCCCGGTACCGCTCCCCCGTGTTTCCCCCGTGTTCCCCCGATCACCGGCCTCCCGAGGGAGGCCGGCCCCCGTGCACCTCAGGCGACGAGCTCGCCGAAGGCGTCCTCCTCGTCACGGCCGAAGCTGAGGACCTCGTCCTCGCGCAGCCGGCGGAGCGACCGCCAGATGCTGGACTTCACCGTGCCGACACTGATGTCGAGGATCTCCGCGATCTCCGGGTCGGTGCGGCCCTCGTAGTAGCGCAGGACCAGCATCGTCCGCTGGAGTTCGGGCAGCCGGGCCAGCGCCTGCCACAGGACGGCGCGCAGCTCGGTGCCGCGCATCGCGTCCGTGTCGCCGGGCGTCTCCGGCAGTTCCTCGGTCGGGTACTCGTTCAGCTTGCGGCGGCGCCACGCGCTGATGTGCAGGTTGGTCATCGTGCGTCGCAGGTAGCCGCCGACGGCCGCCTTGTCACTGATCCGGTCCCACGCCCGGTAGGTCGAGAACAGCGCGCTCTGCAACAGGTCCTCGGCCTCGAAGCGGTCGCCGGTGAGGTGGTAGGCGGTGGCGTACAGGGAGGCGCGGCGCTCCTGGACGTAGGCGGTGAACTCCGCCTCCGACAGCGAGCGGCGCTCCCCCGTGTCCTCCCTGTACGCGGCTCCCCCGTGAGCCGCCTGTTCCCCCGCGTCGACCACCGTCATGAAGGCGGTGTGCTGACGCCCGGTGCCGCGAGCGCACCCCCGCCCGCTCATCACGGCACCGGACTTCTCGGACACCCGGTGCACGTCGTGCAGACGCGTGACGACTGCGGCTGCGTTGGTGCTCTTACCGTGCAGCGTGTTCATCTCGCGCCCCCCGTCGTGGACTTCCGGTGTCTGTGCTCGTTCCGTTCGGCCCGTCCGCCGCGGCGGTGTGCTGTGTGCCGCCCGCTGCCGTGCCTGTGCCGAAAATCCTGCCCATGGCACTTCATCGCCGTGTCCGCCGACTGTCACAGACCTGTCACAGGGGTCCGTCACGGTGGCGCCACAGCCCGCGCACAGGCACCGGCGCTACGGCGTTCCGGCGCGGGTTCCACCGGCGCTCCGGACCCGCCCCCGACCCCGCGTACGCCGCGCGCGCCGCGGAAACCACGCCCCTCTGGCATCCGAGCCCCCGCCCACAGGTCGAACGACGGCACCTCCATGGGCCAGAATGAGCCCGTGCCTTCCCTGTTGCTGATCGAGGACGACGACGCCATCCGTACGGCCCTGGAGCTCTCACTGACGCGCCAGGGACACCGCGTGGCGACCGCTGCGAGCGGTGAGGACGGTCTGAAGCTGCTGCGCGAACAGCGGCCGGATCTGATCGTGCTGGACGTGATGCTGCCCGGCATCGACGGATTCGAGGTGTGCCGGCGCATCCGGCGCACCGACCAGCTGCCGATCATCCTGCTCACCGCACGCAGCGACGACATCGACGTGGTCGTCGGGCTGGAGTCCGGCGCCGACGACTACGTCGTCAAACCGGTGCAGGGCCGGGTGCTCGACGCCCGGATCCGGGCCGTGCTGCGGCGCGGGGAGCGCGAGTCGAACGACTCGGCGACCTTCGGCAGCCTCGTCATCGACCGCGCCGCGATGACGGTGACGAAGAACGGCGAGGACCTCCAGCTCACCCCGACCGAGCTGCGGCTGCTGCTCGAACTGAGCCGGCGCCCCGGTCAGGCGCTGTCCCGGCAGCAGCTGCTGCGCCTGGTCTGGGAGCACGACTACCTCGGCGACTCCCGGCTGGTGGACGCCTGCGTCCAGCGGCTGCGCGCCAAGGTCGAGGACGTGCCGTCGTCCCCCACCCTGATCCGTACCGTGCGCGGGGTCGGCTACCGCCTGGACGCCCCTCAGTGACACAGCGGCAAGGGGGGATCCGCGGCTGGTCCGCGGCGCGCAAGGGACATCTGTCACGGCTGCGCCTGACCAGCCTGCGGCTGCGGCTCGTCGTGGTCTTCGGGCTGGTGGCGCTGACCGCGGCCGTGTCCGCGTCCGGCATCGCGTACTGGCTCAACCGCGAGGCCGTGCTGACCCGTACCCAGGGCGCGGTGCTGCGCGACTTCGAGCAGGAGATGCAGAACCGGGCCGGCTCGCTGGCGGAGTACCCGTCGCAGGACGAGTTGCAGTACACGGCCGGCCAGATGGCCACCAGCAGCCAGCGCTTCAGCGTGCTGCTGGTCGCCGAGGACGGCACCGGCAAGACGGTCTACGGCAGTTCCGGGGGGCTGAACGGCTTCTCCCTGGAGGACGTGCCCGAGTCGCTGCGCAGGGCGGTGGACAAGCAGCAGGGGACGACCGCCGGCAACACGTCGCCGTACCACCTGTACTGGCAGCGGGTGGTCGACCACGGGACGCCGTACCTGGTGGCCGGGACGAAGGTGATCGGGGGCGGTCCGACCGGCTACATGCGCAAGTCGCTGGAGCCGGAGGCCAAGGACCTCAACTCGCTGGCCTGGTCCCTGGGCATCGCCACCGGTCTGGCGCTGATCGGCGCCGCGCTGCTCGCGCAGGCCGCCGCCACGACCGTGCTGAAGCCGGTGCACCGGCTGGGAGTGGCCGCCCGCCGGCTGGGCGAGGGCAAGCTGGACACCCGGCTGCGGGTCTCCGGGACGGACGAACTGGCCGATCTGTCCCGTACGTTCAACCTCGCCGCCGAGTCGCTCGAGAAACGGGTGGCGGACATGGCGGCCCGGGACGAGGCATCCCGCCGTTTCGTCGCGGACATGAGCCACGAACTGCGCACCCCGCTCACCGCCATCACCGCCGTCACCGAGGTGCTGGAGGAGGAACTGGACGCGGAGTCCGGCGGTATCGACCCGATGATCGAGCCGGCCGTCCGCCTGGTGGTCTCCGAGACCCGGCGGCTGAACGACCTGGTCGAGAACCTGATGGAGGTCACCCGCTTCGACGCCGGCACGGCGCGCCTGGTCCTGGACGACGTCGACGTCGCCGACCAGATCACCGCCTGCATCGACGCGCGCGCCTGGCTGGACGCCGTAGAGCTGGACGCCGAGCGCGGCATCCACGCCCGCCTCGATCCGCGCCGCCTGGACGTGATCCTCGCCAACCTCATCGGCAACGCCCTCAAGCACGGCGGCTCGCCGGTGCGGGTGTCCGTACGGGAGTCGGCCGACGAGGTCGTCATCGCCGTGCGCGACCACGGCCCCGGCATCCCCGAGGAGGTCCTGCCCCACGTCTTCGACCGCTTCTACAAGGCGAGCGCCTCCCGCCCCCGCTCCGAGGGCAGCGGGCTGGGTCTCTCCATCGCCCTGGAGAACGCCCACATCCACGGCGGCGAGATCAGCGCCGCCAACTCGCCCGAGTCGGGCGCGGTCTTCACCCTCCGCCTGCCCCGGGACATCTCGGACCTGGCGGAACAGGGCGAGCAGAAGGACAAGGGGGACACCACCTGATGACCGCTCACGCCACGTCCGCGCGCCGCCGTCTCGCCCTCCCTATCCTCCCCGTCCTCCCCGTCCTCCCCGTCCTCGCCGCCCTGCTCACCGGCTGCGGCATACGCGCGACCGAGGTGCCGACCGACTTCGGCCCGGCCCCCTCCCGGGTCCGCTGCTCCCTCTCCGGGCCCGAGGTGACCGCCCAGGCCTCCGGGGACGTCCCCGTACGGGTGTTCCTGCTGTGCGGTTCCTCCCTGGTCGCCGTGGACCGCACGGTCCCGGTCCCCGACGGCACGGCCGACTCCGCGCGCCGCGTCCTGGTCGCCCAGGGCCTGCTGGACGAACTGGCGCGGTCCCCCTCGGCCGCGGAGAAGGAAGCCGGCTACACCACGGACGTGCGGGGCGGAACGGCGGTGAGCGGCCCGGCCGCCGAGGACCCGGACGACACCCTGCGCCTGAGCACCTCGCCGGACGACCTGACCTCGTACGCCCTGGCCCAGATCGTCTGCACCTTCTCCGACTCGGCGGCGGCGGAGGGCGACGGCTCGGTGGTCCTGGGCGGTCCCACGGCCCCTCCCCGCCGCTACCAGTGCACGGACGAGGTCCGCTCCCGCCCGGGCACGGCGGAACCCCCGTCGACGGAGGTCACGGGGGGCTGACGGCGGGGGCACGGGCGGCTGACGGCCGACGTCATGGGCGGCTGACGGCCGACGTCATGGGCGGTCGGCGGGCCAGACTGGCTCGGCGGGCCGAGCGGGTCCGGGCATCTGGGCCTGACCGGCGAGGGCATCCGGGCCTGACCGGCTAGGGCATCCGGGCCTGACCGGCTAGGGCATCCGGGCCGGACCGGCGAGGGCATCCGGGCCGGCCGGCGGGCCAGGCCGGTTCGGGTCTTTCGGCCGGTTCGGCGGGCCCGTAGGGTCCCGTCCGGCCGTCGCTGTGGCGCGGGCCTCGGTGCGGCTGCCGCGGGGCCGGAACCGATCCCGCCGCCTCCCGCGTCTAGGGGGACGTGCAGCGTCAAGGCTCCATCGGCGGCAGCGCCGCGTTCCGCGTTCGCGCGACCGGGAGTGTTCTCCTGGTCGTCCACCTCGTGTTCGTCGCCTGGTGCACGCTGCGCCCCCTGGACGTTCCCTGGGTGATGCCTTCCAACCTGCGCCCGTTCGCCGGCATCCGCGCCGACCTGGAGCTGGGCTGGCCGCAGGCGGCCTGCCGGATCGGCGGGGGCCTCGCCCTCCTGGCGCCGCTGGGCGTCCTCCTCCCCCTGGTGCACGGCCGGCTCCACGTCTCGCCGCTCGCCTCCCTGGTCCGCACGGTCACGGCGGGCGCCCTGCTGTCGCTGGCCATCGAGCTCCTCCAGACCGGGGTGCCCGGCCAGGTGGTCGACGTGGACTCGCTCCTGCTCAACACCGTGGGCGTGGCCCTGGCACACACCGCGGTGGTGCCCGCGGCCCGCGCCCGCCTGCGGCACCGGGCCGAGCGCCGTGCGGACCGGGCGGACCGCCCGGAGGAGCCGGCTCAGGGGCGGACCCCGACGATTCCCAGGGTCGGGATCGCCCCGTAGGGCGACGTTTCACCCGCTTCGTCTCCGTAGCGTGGACATCAGACGGGGGAGCCACCGAAAGGCCGCCCCGGACCGACTCACGAAGGAGCCGCAGATGTCCCGCAGCCTCGCCCGCCCCACCCACGGCCGCATGATCGGCGGAGTGTGCGCCGCGCTGGCCCGGCGCTTCGGCACCTCCGCGACGACGATGCGCGTGATCTTCCTGCTGTCCTGTCTGCTGCCGGGCCCGCAGTTCCTGCTCTACATAGCGCTGTGGATCTTCCTGCCGTCCGAGGACAAGGCCCGCGCGGCCTGGTAGGGGCCCACGGCCTGGTAGGCGCCCACGGCCTGGTAGGGCCCGCGCGGCCTGGTGGGCAGCGGGTACGGAAGGAGCCGCGCACGGGAAAAGCCGTCGGGCGCACCCGGAGGACCCGGATGCGCCCGACGGCGCCGCGACGCGGAGGAGTCAGCCCAGCGGGATCCCGTTCACCCCTACCCCGTTCGTGGGCAGGCCCTTGAGGATGGGCAGACCGCCGAGCAGATCGGCGGCCGGCGCGGTCGGCTGCTCGGTGAGCGCCTGCTGGGCGATCGGCTGCACGGAGGCCAGGCCGGCGCCGAGCGTCGGCTGGGCCTGCTGGACCGCGTCACCGGCTCCCGGCAGCGCCGTGGCGAGCTTCTCCGCCGGCAGCGACTGGGTGACGCCGCCCAGTGCCTGGGTGGCGTCCGGAACGGCCGGGGCCGCGGTGGCGGCGCCCGCACCGGCGGCGGCGAAAGCGGCACCGAGCGCGGCGATGCCGAGGGTCTTGGCAGCAGACTGCTTCATGGTAAATGCGTCCTCGAATATCGGGGAACTGAGCGGTCCACGACCGTAAACACAAAAAGGCACCCACCGCAAACAACGAAATGCGGACAGACCGTGAAGGCCCGCCCGCATTACGGTCCGGAATTTCCCGCCCCTCAGCTCTCCCCGGCCACGGAACCCCTGGTGGAGGCGGTCTGCTGGAACAGCCATTCGGACTTGAGCTCGGCATAGCCGGGCTTGATCACGTCATTGATCATAGCCAGTCGTTCATCGAAAGGAATGAATGCTGACTTCATAGCATTGACCGAGAACCATGCGAGATCGTCGAGCGTGTAACCGAACGCATCGACAAGGTGCTCGAATTCCCGGCTCATGCCGGTGCCGGACATCAGCCGGTTGTCGGTGTTGACCGTGGCCCGGAAGTGCAGTCGGCGCAGCAGCCCGATCGGGTGCTCGGCGTAGGAGGCGGCCGCCCCGGTCTGGAGGTTGGAGCTGGGGCACAGTTCCAGCGGGATGCGCTTGTCCCGGACGTACGAGGCGAGCCGCCCGAGCTTCACCGAGCCGTCCTCCGCGACCTCGATGTCGTCGATGATGCGGACGCCGTGTCCGAGGCGGTCGGCGCCGCACCACTGGAGCGCCTGCCAGATGGACGGCAGCCCGAAGGCCTCCCCGGCGTGGATGGTGAAATGATTGTTCTCCCGCTTCAGGTACTCGAAGGCGTCGAGGTGCCGGGTGGGCGGGTAGCCGGCCTCGGCGCCGGCGATGTCGAAGCCGACCACGCCCAGGTCCCGGTAGCGGTTGGCGAGTTCGGCGATCTCCAGGGCGCGGGCGGCGTGCCGCATGGCGGTGAGGAGCGCGCCCACCCGGATGCGGTGGCCGTTCGCCCGGGCGAGCCGTTCGCCCTGCCGGAAGCCCTCGTCGACGGCCTCGACGACATCCTCGAGGCGCAGCCCGCCCTCCAGGTGCTGCTCGGGCGCGTAGCGGACCTCGGCGTAGACGACCCCGTCCTCGGCAAGGTCCTCGGCGCACTCGCGGGCGACCCGGACCAGGGCCTCCCGGGTCTGCATGACGCCGACGGTGTGCGAGAAGGTCTCCAAGTACCGCTCCAGTGAACCGGAGTCGGCGGCCTCCCGGAACCAGAGGCCGAGCTTTCCGGGATCGGTCTCGGGGAGCCGTGCGTACCCGGTCTCCCGGGCGAGGTCGACGATCGTGCCGGGGCGCAGCCCGCCGTCGAGGTGGTCGTGCAGCAGAACCTTGGGCGCCCGGCGGATCTGGTCCGCGCTCGGAGTGACGCCCTGTCGAATGGTCTGGCTCGTCATTTCCGCACTCTAACTCCTACGCGCGTAGATCGCGCGCTGTACATCTACGCCGATATGTAACGGTGACCGCACGGACGGGTGGAGTACACCGGCGCTTCTGACACTGTTCTGTCATGGGACAGCAAGCGACGCCGGTGCGAACGGCCAGGCTGGGGAAGGGAATCGGCCCGGAGCCGGAGACGGTGAGCGGCGTGGTGCTGCTGCTCCCGGGCGGCGACGAGGTCTCCGACCGCAGACCCTCGCCCCTGTGGGGGAACGGCCCGGTGCGTGCCGTCGGACGCAGACTCGCCCGCGCGGCCCGGCAGGACGGCCTGGCCGTCCACGTGGTGCGCTACCGCTACCGGGGCTGGAACGGCAGCGAGGCCCATCTCGCCACCGACGCGTCCTGGGCCGCCGACGAGGCCGTACGGCGCTACGGGGACGTCCCCGTATGCCTCGCCGGTGTCGGCATGGGCGGGCGGGCGGCGCTGCGCGCGGGCGGCCACGAGGCCGTCAACTCGGTGCTCGCGATCGCCCCTTGGCTGCCGGAGGAGGACGTCGCGGCGCCACCCGAACCGGTGAAGCACCTGGTGGGGCGGCAGGTGCTGATCGTGCACGGCACGAACGACCAGCGGACCGATCCCGAGCTGTCCTTCCGGCTCGCGGCGCGGATGAAGAAGGTGAACCGGGAGGTGTGCCGGTTCGAGGTGCACTCCGACGGGCACGGGCTGCACCAGTACCGGCAGGAAGTCCTGGCCCTGGCGGAGGACTTCGTGCGGGGCGCCCTGTTCGGGCACGGCTTCTCGCGTCCGGTGCGGGACGCCCTGGCGGCGCCTCCGCCACTGGGGCTGAGGATGCCGTTGGCCGCGGGCTTCGGCAGTTCGCTGCGACGGTAGGGCCTGTCGTTCGGATCACGCGTTCGCATCACGCGTTCGGATCACGCCGCGGACGCGGGGTCTGGCACGTGGCTCTCCCCCGGAAGGGGTGCCCCCAGCGGCGTTGCCGTCGGCTTGCTGGCGGGGTGTGAGGCCGTTCGGCGGGGATGACGGAACCGCCGGGTCCGGTCCGGGCGTGCTTGACCACATGGGTGATCGGGGTGGCGAGCCGCAGCCGGTGCGGGGACGAGGCGGCGGACGCCGGTGGGTGATCGCGGGCGGCGCGGCGGCCCTGACGCCGGCCGTCGTGGTCGGGGCCGTCGTCGCGCGGGACGGCACCGAGCCCCTCACCGCCCCGCACGCCTGCCACACCGCCGCCCACGGCACCGCACCGGCCGGGGGCACCGCGGCGACGGGCGGCAGGACCCCGGCCGGGGTCGCCCCCGCCGCCGACTTCGACGGGGACGGCCACCCCGACCCCGGGTTCGGCGCGGCGGTGCGCCTGGTCGACATGGACGGCGACCACCGGTCCGACCTGGTCGTGGCGGCACCCGGCACCGACAGGACCGACGGCTCCGCGTGGCTCCTGCCCGGCACGGCGGACGGCCCGGCCACCGGCGGAGTCACCCGGCTGTACGGCGACGGCTTCGACTCCACCGAGGGGCTGGACCTCTACATGGGGGGCGGGGGGATCGCCCACTAGCACCGTGAGCGGAAAGGTCAGGGCCCGGCGGGGCCTACGGGAGCAGGCTCCCCCGCCGCGACAGCAGGAACCTCTTGAAGGCCGCCACGGGGGGTGTGTCCGGGTGGCCGTCCAGCCAGGCAACGCCGATCTCCCGTACCGCCCTCGGTGCCGTGACCGTCAGTTCCACCACGCCGGGCCGGGGTACGGCGGGCGGGGGCAGGAGGGCGACGCCGAGGCCGGCCGCCACCAGCCCGCGGAGGGTCTCCGCCTCCTCCCCCTCGAAGGCGACCCGGGGGCGGAAACCTGCCTCCTGGCAGAGGTCGTCGGTGATGCGGCGCAGGCCGTAGCCGGGTTCCAGGGTCACGAAGGTCTCGTCGGCGGCCTCGGCGAGCCGGACGCGCTTGCGGGCGGCGAGACGGTGGTCGGCGGGGACGACCAGGCGCAGTTTCTGCTCGTCGAGGCGGCGGGCGACGAGGTCGGGGGCGTCCGGGACCGGTGAGGTCAGGCACAGGTCGAGCTCGCCGGCCCGCAGCCGCTCCAGCATGGCCTCCCCGTAGTTCTGGACGAGGCTGAAGCGGACGCGGGGGTGGTCGGCGCGGAAGGCGTGGATCAGGCCGGGTACCGTCTCGGCGCCCATGGTGTGCAGGAAGCCGAAGGCGACCTTGCCGGTGGCGGCGTCGGCGTCGGCGCGCACCGCGTCGGCGGCGCGCTCGATCTCGGCGAGGGCGCGCTCGACGGAGGTGAGGAACGTGCGTCCGGCGGGGGTGAGGGAGACGGTCCGGCCGTGGCGGGCGAACAGGTCGACGCCCAGGTCCTGTTCGAGGCGGACCATGGCCCGGGAAAGCGTCGACTGCGGGACCTGCATCTCCTGCGCGGCCCGCGTGACGTGCTCGGTGCGGGCGACGCCCGCGAAGTACGCGAGCCGTGGCGCGAGCAGCGTGACGATGTCTTCTGTGTCACTGGACGGTGACAGGCGCGCCTGTGACCTCTGCTGATGCTCCATGGGAACGATTATGGCGATTCCATGCATTGGACGGATGAGTGGGGTCGTCCTAGGTTCGAGGTATGTCTCCCGCCAGTACCGGGGCGTCCACCGTCGTGGGCGCCGTTCCGTCCGTCCCCTCCGCCGCCTCCTCCGCCGTCCCCTCCTCCGACTCCCGTATGGCCCCCGGCGGCCCCGGCTACCGCCGGATGAGCTTCGCCCTCTTCCTGGCCGGCGTGGCGACCTTCGCCCTCCTGTACTCCACGCAGGCGCTGCTGCCGCTGATCTCCGGCGAGTTCGGCGTCGCGGCGAGCGAGGCGAGCTGGACGGTGGCGGCGGCCACCGGCGGGCTGGCCCTGTTCGTGCTGCCGATGAGCGCCCTGTCGGAGCGCTACGGCCGCCGTACGGTGATGACGGCCTCGCTGGCGGTCGCGGTGACCGTCGGGCTGCTGGTCCCCTTCGCCCCGTCGCTGGGCGCGCTGGTCGTCCTGCGCGGTCTTCAGGGCGCCGCCCTGGCCGGTCTGCCGGCCTCGGCGACCGCCTACCTGGCGGAGGAGGTGCGGCCCAAGGCGCTGATCACGGCGATCGGCCTGTTCGTGGCGGGCAACAGCGTCGGCGGGATGAGCGGCCGGGTCATCACCGGCTGGGTCGCGCAGGAGTGGGGCTGGCGGGTGGCCGTCGGCGTGATCGGCGCGGTCGCGGTGGGCTGCGCGGTGGCGTTCCGGCTGCTGCTGCCGGCGCCGCGGCACTTCGTGGCGGGCTCGCTGCGCCCCCGCGTCCTGGCCCGCACGGTCCGCGACCACCTCACCGACCCGCTGCTGCGCCGCCTGTACGCGATCGGCGCGCTGTTCATGACGGTGTTCGGCGGGGTGTACACGGTGATCGGCTACCGCCTGACGGAGGCGCCGTTCTCGCTGCCGCAGGGCATCGTCGGCTCGATCTTCCTGGTGTACCTGGTGGGCACGGTGTCGGCGTCGACGGCGGGCCGGCTGGTCGGCCGGCTGGGCCGGCGCGGGGCGCTGTACCTGGCCGGCGGCACGACGGCGGCGGGCCTCCTGCTCTCCCTGGCGGACTCGCTGGCCCTGGTCCTGCTGGGCCTGGTCCTGATCACGTCGGGCTTCTTCGCGGGCCACGCGGTGGCGTCCTCGGCGGTCAGCAAGACGGCGACCACCGGCCGGGCGCAGGCCTCCGCCCTCTACCAGTCCGCTTACTACATCGGCTCCAGCGCGGGCAGCACCGTCGGCGCCACGGCCTTCCACGCGGGCGGCTGGGCCGGCACGGTCGGCGTGGGCGTCCTGGCGGTGCTCGGCGTCGTGACGATCACGGCGTTCGGCACACGGGCGGCGCGGGTCGCGGCCCGCCGGGAGCCGGTGGCCGCGCACTGACCTTCCCCGCACCCCTTCCTCCCCCACTCCTTCCTTCCCCCCACTCCTTCCTTCCCCCCACTCCTCCCGTCCCCTCGCTCCGGACCGTCCGTCCGTGGTCGCCGCCGGCTCCGGCGGACCACGACCGTCCGGGCGGGGGGTCCGTCGGGTACCGGGCCGGATGCGGCCGGTCCGGCACCCGGCGAAACCCCCTCCACCTGGGCTTTCGTCGACTCAGGGGGCCGTTGTCAGTGGCCTGCGTTAGCTTCTGGAGTACTGGACGCACGCACAGGCGCGTGACAGAAACGGCCACAGGGGTGGGTGGACGACGATGACGGACGGTACGGCGACGGTGGACGACCTCGACGCCAGGCTGGAGCGGCACCGGGTCGAGCTGACGGGCTACTGCTACCGGATGCTCGGCTCGTCCTTCGAGGCCGAGGACGCGGTGCAGGACACCCTGGTGCGCGCCTGGCGCAGCTACGACACCTTCGAGGGACGTTCCAGCCTGCGCTCGTGGCTCTACCGCATCGCGACCAACGTGTGCCTGGACATGCTGACGGCGGGCAACAAGCGGGCCCGGCCGATGGACCTCACGGAGTCCACCCCGCTCTCCCGGGCGGCCCTCTCCCCCCGCCCGGACACCACCTGGCTGGAGCCGATGCCGGACGCGCGCGTGCTGCCCGCGGTCGAGGACCCGGCGGAGGCGGCCGTCGCCAAGGAGTCGGTGCGGCTCGCGTTCATGGCCGCGTTGCAGCGGCTGCCGCCCAAGCAGCGGGCGGTGCTGATCCTGCGCGAGGTCCTGGCGTGGCGGGCGAGCGAGGTCGCCGAGCTGCTCGGCACGACGGTCGCCTCGGTCAACAGCGCGTTGCAGCGTGCCCGCGCGACCCTCGCCGAACAGCGGGACAGGGCGGCGGACGCGGCCGTGTCGGACCCGCTGGACGAGGAGCAGCGGAAGCTGCTGGAGCGCTACGTGGCCGCCTTCGAGGGGTACGACATGACGGCGCTGACGCAGCTGCTCCACGAGGACGCGGTCATGACGATGCCGCCGTTCGACCTGTGGCTGACGGGCCACGCGGACATCACCGGCTTCATGACGACGATCGGCTCCGCCTGCACGGGCTCCCGGCTGCTGCCGGTCCGGGTCAACGGCCTGCCGGGCTTCGCCCAGTACAAGCCGGACCCCGAGGCGGGCGGACACACGCCGTGGGCGATCCAGGTGCTGGAGATCTCAGACGGCGGCCTCACCGGTTTCCACTTCTTCCTCGACACCCGGCGCTGGTTCCCCCTCTTCGGCCTGCCCCTCCACCTCGAAGGGGAGCCCGACGAGGTCGAGCAGGGCGCGTAGCGCCGGGTCGGGAGCGCGCAGCCGGAGGCGCCCCCCGGCCCGCCGGGCCGTGAGCCGGAGCCGGGCCAGCGCGTCGACGGCCGGGAGACCGGGTGGCCCGAGCCCGGCGACGTCGCACACCACGACCGCCGCCCCGGTCCCGTCCAGCAGCGCCCTCAGGTCGTCGCAGAGGCCCGCCACCCGGGTCCGGGTGAGGGGTCCGCACAGGCCGATCACCGGCGGTCTCGTCGCGTCCACGAGCGGTAGACCGGGCGGAACGGCGCGACTCATCGCCTTCCCACTCCTAATATGTGCAGGACATCGGCTAAGGCTTTTAGGAAACTCCCTGGTCGACGTCAGTCACGGCCGCGACGACACCGGAGACCTCATGGCACGCGCAGGGCTGACCCCCGGACGTCTGGCCCGGGCGGGGGCGGAACTCGCCGACGAGGTCGGCTTCGAGCAGGTCACCGTCTCGGCGCTCGCCCGGCGGTTCGACGTCAAGGTCGCGAGCCTGTACGCGCACGTGAGGAACTCGCACGACCTGAAGACGAAGATCGCCCTGCTCGCCCTGGAGGAGCTGGCCGACCGCGGATCCGCCGCCCTGGCCGGCCGCGCCGGGCAGGACGCCCTCGCCGCCCTGGCGAACGTCTACCGCGACTACGCCCGCGAGCACCCCGGCCGCTACGCCGCCGCCCGGTTCCCCCTGGACCCCGAGGCCGCCGCGGCCGGCGCGGGCCCCCGGCACTCCCGGATGACCCGGGCGATCCTGCGCGGCTACGACCTCACCGAGCCGGACCAGACCCACGCGGTCCGTCTGCTGGGCAGCGTCTTCCACGGCTACGTCAGCCTCGAACTGGCCGGCGGCTTCAGCCACAGCGCCCCCGACTCCCAGGAGTCGTGGGACCGCATCCTGGACGCCCTCGACGCCCTGCTGCGCACCTGGCCCACGACGGGGGCGGGGCGCGGTGGCGCGGCGCGGGCCGACGCCCCCGACCTGCCCGGACAAGCGACGTAGGCCGATCGTGATCTTCCCAGGTGGCGATCACGCGATCACCTCACGGCGATCCCGCCACCGTGCACGTCCTGCCGGACGCGAACAGACCGCCGCTGGTCGTCGGCGTCACGGTCGGCAACACCCGTGACAGCGAAGGCCGGGCGTCAAGTCACGACACCCGCCCACGGATTGAGCGTACGACCGCACGTCCCGGCCATGGGGCGAGGCCACCCGCAGCGGATGCGACGCCGCCTGATCAGTGCTGTCCTGGAAGAAAGGTGCAACACACCGCCACGCTGAGCCCTCTTTCCGAGGCCGTGGTAGGGCACACGCTCGGTCCGGCCCGTGCGGAACGCAGGGCGAAGTCCGCCGGTTTCGCGGGCACATCAAGCAGCCAAGCGTGATCGTCATTCACTCACTCCGGAGACACGCTATGCCCACGCAGAAGCAGATGGTGAGCTCCCTGAACTTCGCCGGAAACGGCGAGCGGCCACTGATGCCGTCTGAGCTCACACAATTGCGGCCGGTACTCGCAACCGGCGAACGGCCTGCCGAGATGGTCGAGCGTGCCAGCCGCCAGCGCATCCACGTGCTCACCGACTCCGACGACGGCCCGCCGAAGCCGGAGATCGGCCGCGTGGAGGGAGCCGACGGCAATGTGTGGCATGTCGACGTGCCGGTCGGGACCGCGGGGGACGTTCCTTTGCCCGGCAGGACCGCGATCCAAGGCCTCAGGCAGGAACCGTTGTCCGGGACCGATCACGACGGGGACGTGCCACCCCATCGCCCCGACTGGCTCGACCTCTTCTATGTGCCACGCGTTCTTCCCAGTCGCAGGCAGAAGCAGAAGCCGATCAGTCGACTGGACGGGGACGGCACGCAACTGAGATGGGTCATCGGCCCCGACAACCGGCAGGAACTGAACGAGACAAGCTGGCCTTGGGGCTGCGTGGGAAAGATCTTCACCAGCGCGGGATGGACTGGATCAGGGGCGCTCGTCGGCCGCCGCGTTCTCCTCACGGCCGGCCATGTGGTGCCGTGGGCTGACGTCGCGGCAGGAAACTGGTGGATGCGTTTCGTGCCCGCTCACTACAACGGCACGTCCCTCCATGGCGCCGGCGTCCAGTCTTACGTATCGGATGTGTCCGGCTTCAACCCAGACCTGGCAGGGGGCGAGACCGCAGCCTACGACAGGGCCGTTTGCCGACTGTACGAGCCGCTCGGGGACCAACTCGGTTTCTTCGGAATGGGACACTACCTCCCCGCCTGGAACGGCCAGTCGTGGTGGACCAACATGGGCTACCCGTACATCTACTGGCTCCTGGGAACCAGCTACGAGAGCGGAATCAGCGTGCACGCCGCCTACAGTGACATCAATGGAGGCATCGAATGCCTCCACTACGGCGATATCACCCCTGGTGCTTCCGGCGGCCCGATGTTCGCCTTCTTCGGTCAGGGCAATCCCCGCATCATCGCTGTTCAGTCCTCGGACAATGCGGATGCTTCCGCTGGAATGGTCAACTACGCGGCCGGCGGCCCGGGCCTTGTCGACGACGTGGTGTGGGCGCGCCAGAACTGGGCATAGACCAGCTGCTCGTCCGCAGGTCGAGCAGCTGGTGGTCCGCGTGGTGATCCCGACGGAACTGCCCAGGTCGTGCCGCGCCGCGTTTCCCCGGCCGTCGAGCGGACAGCCGCCTGGGAAAGGCCCGTACACCGCCGACCGAAACCGAGGCCATGCCCGCCGCCCCGAAACCCTGGATCACCACGCCCGTCACGGCCGACCTCCTGCGGGGAGCCCTGGAGGTGGAGCGCACCGACCACGGCGTCCTGCCGCACCGCCTGCCCGCCGCCGCCCGCGCCCAGTGCCCCGACGCCCAGCTCGCGATGGTGGAGTCACAGCCCTCGGGCGTACGGCTGGCCTTCCGGACCCGGGCGACCGCCGTCGAACTCGACTCGCTGCGCACCCGGCGCGTCTACGTCGGCGCCCCGCCCGTCCCTGACGGCGTCTACGACCTGCTCGTCGACGGCCGCCTGAGCGGGCAGGCGAGCGTCACCGGCGGCCGCACGGTGACCATCGACATGAGCGACGGGACCGTCGAGCACCGGACCGGCGAACCGGGCACCGTCCGCTTCACGGACCTGCCCCCGGGCCGCAAGGACATCGAGATCTGGCTGCCCCACAACGAGACGACCGAACTCCTGGCCCTGCGCACCGACGCCCCCCTCGAACCTGCGCCGGCCGACCCGAGCCGCAAGGTCTGGCTGCACCACGGCAGCTCGATCAGCCACGGCTCCGACGCCGCGAGCCCCACCGCCATCTGGCCCGCCCTGGCCGCCTCCCTCGGCGGCGTGGAACTGGTCAACCTGGGGCTGGGCGGCAGCGCCCTGCTCGACCCGTTCACCGCGCGGGCCATCCGGGACCACCCCGCCGACCTGATCAGCGTCAAGGTGGGCATCAACCTGGTCAACCTCGACGTGATGCGGCTCCGCGCGTTCGGCCCCGCCGTCCACGGCTTCCTCGACACCGTCCGGGAGGGCCACCCCACCACGCCGCTGCTGGTCGTCTCCCCGATCCTGTGCCCCGCGCACGAGGACACACCCGGCCCCAGCGCGCCGGACCTCGACGGGCTCGCCGAGGGGCGGCTGGGCTTCGTCCCGCTGGGCGACCCGGCGGAGGTGGCGGCGGGCAAGCTGACACTGCGGGTCGTCCGGACGGAACTGGAACGGATCGTCGCACAGCGGGCCGCCGATGATCCACACCTCCACTATCTGGACGGGCGGGAGCTGTACGGCGAGGCCGACGCCGTCGAGCTGCCGCTGCCCGACGGGCTGCACCCCGGTGCCGACGCTCACCGGCTCATCGGGGAGCGGTTCGCCGCGCTGGTCTTCGGGGAGGGCGGGGCGTTCGGGTGAGAAGTCCCGGCCTGCCGCCTTTGCTCAGCCTCGGCGGGCGGCGCCGTCTGGCCACTTGCGGCGCAGACCGCCGCCGTACTTGTGGTCCCAGGCGCGGAAGGCGCGAGCCGTGGACTCCAGTTGCTCGGTCTCCCGAGCGCCGAGCCGCCCGCAGCGGCATGGTCGTGCGGCGGAGCTGCGGGCTGGAGCCATCCCTCCAGGGGGTCAAGCAGGGCGGCCCCGCCAGACTGTGACTGTCGCCTGTCAGGCCATGAGCCGATCGGCCTTGTGCCGCAATTCTTCGGCTGCCGCCATGCCAGGGAATCGGTTCAGCCTCAGCCGCATGTCTTTGACGGCGTGGTGGACCTTCACAGAGCGGATGCCGTCGGCGCAGTCGATGAACTCGTTCCATGTGGACAGGGCACCATCCATGTCACCTTGTCGGAGGCGCACGCCGCCGAGGTCGGCGAGGACGATGGCACGGGTACGCCGCCGGTCCAGGCCATGGATCTCGAGGGCGAGGCGCAGATGCTCTTCAGCCGCGTCGAGGTCTCCGAGGCGGGAAAGGATCATGCCGGATTCATGGGCCCATCGGCCGGGCGAGTAATGGGCAGCCCAGGATTCGCCGGGTTCGTCGGGAGAGACGCTGATGGCGGTCTCGGAGAGCGCGAGATGGCGGATGGCGGTACGTCGGTCGTCGTCCTGGGCTGCGGCGTTGGCGAGGGTGGCCTCGTAGTAGGCGACGGCCCGCGGGTTCTCCGAGTGCCGGCCGTAGTGGACACATGCTTCGCCGAGCTGTACGGCCTCGGCTCGGTATCCCAGGTCGATGGCCTGGACAGCGAGACCTCGCAGGGCGGTCGCGGACAGTTCGGGATGCCCTGCTTCGGCCGCGAGCCGGTAAGCATGCGCGTAGTACTGCTGGGCCCGTCCCTGGTGTTCCGTGTCGCGGCCCTCGTCCTGGGCCATCCATCCGGCCAGGTGGACGAGTTGCGACGTGGCCGCGAACAGTTCGCGGCCGGTGGATTCGGTGAATCTGCCGTTCAGCCAGGGGGCTACGTCCTGCGTCAGGTAGCGGACCGCGAGGTGGCGGGCATGGCCGCCACCGAGTTCGGCAGCGGAGTCGCCGAGCGCTTTGACCATCTGCCGGATGGCGGTCACTTCACCCTTGCCTACGCGTACGGCCCCGGCCGGAACCATACGGGTGCGGCGCACGATGCTTTCCAGATCGGGCAGTGCAAGCGCGCTGAGGGCGTAACCGCTGGATGCGGCCAGGAAGTTCCGGCGATCCACGTCATTCCTTCCAAGGACAAGGACTGACTCCACGGTATCTGCGGGCGTCGGGTCCTCTGCAGCGGTATCCGACGGGGGGACAACCCGCATGTCCAGGTCGAGGACCTGGACGATGTACGGCAACCAGTATTCAGGCTTCCGCTTCCCGCTCTCCCACCGGTAGACAGCCTGTCGTTCCAGCTGAGTCGGGCCCCGGCCTTCGGCGATGCCCAGCTCGCGGGCGAGCTTGGCCAGTCCCCAGCCCTTCGCTTCGCGCGCTTGTCGGATCACGTCCCCGATGCTCGTGTTCCCCGGCACTTGTGCCTCCCCTGGACTACACGGGCCTACACCTGGACCACAGCCTGGCCCCTCCTCTGTTTTCCTGCTGGGTCGTTGACTGAACATCACGCTTTCGTGCAGACCAGAGAGGCCAACCAACAGGTGATCACCCACGCCACGCCGATCAAGCGCGATGTGACGTATGACGGCCGTGCCCGGCAAGCCGCCCTGCCGATCGCCCTGCACCGAACCGATGGCGGGACCGAGGAGACGATCCTGATCCTTACGGCCGGCGAGGTGGAGCTCTGCGCAATTCAGCTGGAGCAGGCCATCGGCCGGCGAGAGCCAGCCCGCGAGCGAAGCCTTCGATGACCCAGCCCTGCACCAGGGGCGGGACTTCGCTACCGGGCCTGGAGTTGGGGACGCCGTGTGTCGCACCTCCGGAACCGCAGCGGCGCTACGGTCCCGGACATCCCCTGCCGACGGACCGTTTGCCGGGATAACTCACTCAGCACGAAAGCCAGGAGGACCGCCGTGTACGAGATGCGTCCGGCCGCCGCCGAGGATCAGAAAGCAATCGCCGCGATGGTGCGAGCGCGCATGGCTTGGATGCGTGAGCGTGGTGTCCCCGACTGGCCCCGAACCGACGACGACGTGGACACCATCGCCTCCCAGGCCGCCGACCCGAACTTCCCCGTCTGGGTACTCGCCGACGGCGGCCAGATCGTCGGCTGCACCACCGTGTTCACCACGACGCCGGAATGGGGCTGGACGGCTGAGGAACTGGCCCAGAGCGCGTATTTCTTGGCAACGTCGTTCACCCACCCCGCCCGCCGACGGGACCAGCCCGGCCCCCTGATGGCGTGGTGGGTCCTGGACCGAGCTGCCCACGAAGGCGTCGAGTGGGTGCGCCGCGGCACGTTCGTGGAACGGCTCATGACCTACTACCGCGACGTTCAGGGCTGGGAGTTGATCCACACGCCCCGGCGCAAGAACCGCACCGCGTACCTGATGGCTCGCCGGGCAGAGGCCCTGCCCGACCTGGCGGCGGTGATCAAAGACTCCGGCACTCCGCCTGAGTGACGGTTGCACCACACGTCTTGTCCCGATGAGAAAGGTGATCGCCATGCAGCAGAAGACTCCGTTCGAGGAACTGTTCGCCGACCAGGAGATCCGTGAGGTTCCGGGCCTGGACCTGCTCTACACCAAGAAGCAGGGCAGTTCGGACACGCAGACCGAGACCGACGACATCTGACAGTCCTCGGGGGCGGGCCAGGCGAAAGTGCCTGGCCCGCCGCCGGGGCAGGGAGGCGCGCGATGATCAAGATGGAGTTGACGGAAGGGGTCGACGCGGGCCTCTGGCAGTGGGACAGGCGCCGGTGGATCTCCGGTCGGTCCTGGATCGAGCCGTTCACGCACCCCGCGATCGAGCACCTCGTGGTCACCAATCCCGAATACGGCCAGTCGTGCCTGATCGTGCGTGAAGCCGTCAGCGGCCGACAACCGGTGACGATGATCCGGCGCGTGATGAGCGATCCGGATTACCGGCGGCAGGTCGAAGAGGTCGATGCCTGGCCCCTGGCGGCGGTGCGAGTGGAGATGGCCGCCGGGCAGGGCGTACGCATCACGTGCGGGGAACGCGGCGTTGCACCTCTTTACCTCCGCTCCACGAGAGGTCGGTTGGCTGTTTCGTGGGACCTGCTCAACCTGGAACCGGGGGCTGATGACCTGGACGCCCGCGAAGTGGCGGCGATGCTGGCCTACCGCACCCGCTACAGCACAGCGACGGTCTTCCGTACCATCCGCCAGCTCACCGAACGCTCGACCGCCACCTGGGACCACAGAACCGGCCTGAGCATCAATTACCCGGCCCCGGCCCTGCACTCCCGGCCCCGGATTCTGCACGCCGACGCCGATCCCGTGGCCGCGTTCGACGACTTGTTGCGACGCGAGATCACAGCCCGTCCGCTGTCCGCCGACGACTGTGTGGTGGAGTTGTCCGGAGGCATGGACAGCTCCATGACCGCACTCGCCCTCGCCGAGACCGTCGGCCCGGTCCGCACGGCGGCGCTCACGCTCGGCGGGGACATCGGTGATCAGCAACGCCGACGGCGCTGTGAGCTCTCCGCACGCGCCCGCCTCGGCCCCGACCTGACCGTACCCGTCGCAGAGTTCGGCCCCTTCCACCCCACCGGGCCCCGTGCCAGTGGCCGGCCCACCAGCCCCACGGACGGCACCTACGCCGAAGCCATGAACGAGTTGTACAGCCGACTAGGCGCTGCCGGTGCTCGGTGGGTGTTCACCGGGATCGGTGGTGACGAGCTGTGCTTCCAGCGGCCGGAGGAACGCACCCTCACCGGCGACCCGTGGAACCTGCACCCCGTGCCCGTCCACCTCGGCCCCCGTGCCCGGGACACCCTGCCTCACATCGAGGACGACCTGGCGCCCGCGTCCGTACTCCACGCCTCCACCCTCCTCGCCCTCGCTGTCCACAGCGCGACTGCCATGCGTCACGGCCTGTGGCCCGTCAGTCCGCTGGCCACCCCGCTCGTCTTGCGATTCGGTGAATCTCTGCCGCTGGCATGGCGGCGAGGCAAGAAGCTGATGCGTATTCGCCTTGAACAGGCTGGGTACTCCCGGGAGGTCGTCCACCCGCCACTGCGGGAGAACTTCGCAGCCACATGCGAAGCGGCCATGCTTCAGAACGGCCTGCCACTCCTGTACCAGTGGCTGCCCGGGTCGATCCTCGCCCTTCAGGGCCTGCTGGATTCCGTCGCGCTGACGACGGAATGCGCAGTCGTAGCCACTACTGGGCACGGGGCCAGCGAGTTGTACCGGCCCCTGGCTTTGGAGGCCGCCCTGCGCTCCCTGGCCCTGCCGGCGGTGGCGCCGACACCGTAAAGGCATCAAAGGCGCGTTCAGGTGGGTTGTCTCGGCCCTACATCGCTTGCCTGCACGCGTCGAGGCAACTCCCATGCGGCCATTTCTTCATCGTCTGCCGGCGCCTTCCTACCGCCCAGATGCGGCAGTTCTGCCGTGGTGCGACCTGCGGGCAGCACGGAAGTGTGGCCCCAGACGCAAGGACCCCCGCAGCCGCGCGAACGGCCCGGGGGCATGGCCCACGCTGACTAGGAGCGTCGACAGTCCATGCTTATCACGCAGCTACTCGAACGGGTGAGAGTGGTCCTGTTCGGATCGCGTACCGCCGGCAGGCACAGGCGCCCTGCCACGCACCCCGTGACACTGCCTGCCTCCTCGCACCGTCTGTCGCCGGACGTCTGGGGCGCCCGGTTGGTCACCGTGCGCGGGCTCCGCGCGAAAAAGCGCCCAACGCCCACACAGACGCAGCCGCTCCGTAACCGGGAGGCAGAGGAAGCATGGGAGCCGACAGGCGCCCTCGTCCGGCCCTACGTGGCACACCTGGGCGCCTCGCCCCGGAACAACCGCGCGGATGCCCAGGCAACGCCCTGGGCAGGCCCCTGGGCGCACCCTTGGGGGGATGTGCGGTGACGATGACGATCGCGGTCTATCGGGTCGATCCGCGGACCGGCGTCCGCACCCAGGTACGGCCGGTGCGGACCGTCGAGCCTCCGGACGTGCCCGAACTCTTCGGCAGGTTCCCGCCCTGCGCCTGCCCGCTGTGCCGGGCGGGGACGGACGCGAGGCTGCGCGCCCAGGTGGCGGAGGTCAACAGGCGGAGTCGGGGGGCGCTGTGACGCGCGACGAGGGCAGCAGCGGGTGAACCCCGTCCCGGTGCCCCCGTCCGGGACGGGCAGCGCCCCCGGCTGCGGAGGCAAGGGCCGCAGTCGGGGGCGCGTCGCTGCCGGCGTCAGGCGATCCGCTCCAGTACCACCGGGGACGCCTCGTGCGCCGTGCCCGTCGGGGCGATGTCGTAGGAGCCCGTGATCGCCTCCAGGGCGTACGCGAAGCGTTCGGGGGTGTCGGTGTGCAGGGTCAGCAGGGGGCTGCCCTCGGTGACCGGGTCGCCGGGCTTGGCGTGGAGTTCGATGCCGGCGGCCGCCTGGACCGGGTCCTCCTTGCGGGCGCGGCCGGCGCCCAGGCGCCAGGCGGCGATGCCGATGTCGTAGGCGTCGAGGCGGGTCAGTACGCCCGAGGCGGGGGCCTTGACGACGTGCTGTTCCCGCGAGGTGGGGAGGGGGGCGTCCGGGTCGCCGCCCTGGGCGGTGATCATGCGGCGCCAGACGTCCATCGCGGAGCCGTCGGTGAGGGCCTTCGCCGGGTCGGCGCCCGTCACGCCGGCCGCGTCGAGCATCTCGCGGGCCAGGGCGATCGTCAGCTCGACGACGTCGGCGGGGCCGCCGCCCGCCAGGACCTCCACCGACTCGCGGACCTCCAGGGCGTTGCCCGCGGTCAGACCGAGCGGGGTCGACATGTCGGTCAGCAGGGCGACCGTGCGCACGCCGTGGTCGGTGCCCAGGCCCACCATCGTCGACGCCAGCTCGCGCGCGTCCTCGATCGTCTTCATGAAGGCGCCGGAGCCGACCTTGACGTCCAGGACGAGCGAGCCGGTGCCCTCGGCGATCTTCTTCGACATGATCGAGGAGGCGATCAGCGGGATCGCCTCGACGGTGCCGGTGACGTCCCGCAGGGCGTACAGCTTCTTGTCGGCGGGGGCCAGGCCGTCGCCCGCCGCGCAGATCACCGCGCCGGTGGTGTCGAGGACGTGCAGCATCTCCTCGTTGGAGAGCAGGGCGCGCCAGCCGGGGATCGACTCCAGCTTGTCCAGGGTGCCGCCGGTGTGGCCGAGGCCGCGGCCGGAGAGCTGCGGGACGGCCGCGCCGCAGGCGGCGACCAGCGGGGCCAGCGGCAGGGTGATCTTGTCGCCGACGCCGCCCGTGGAGTGCTTGTCGGCGGTGGGGCGGGACAGGGCGGAGAAGTCCATGCGCTCGCCGGAGGCGATCATCGCGGCCGTCCAGCGGGCGATCTCCCGGCGGTTCATCCCGTTGAGCAGGATCGCCATGGCGAGCGACGACATCTGCTCGTCGGCGACCTCGCCGCGGGTGTACGCGTCGATGACCCAGTCGATCTGCTCGTCGCTGAGTTCACCGCGGTCCCGCTTGGTGCGGATGACGGAGATGGCGTCCATGGCCATGGCTTTCCTTCCGGTGGTGCGCGAGACGTCCGGTGGGCAGGACGTCCGGTGGGGACGACGTCGCGGGAAGTGCGCGGCCCCTCCGTCCGGGTCGGGCGGTCGGAGGGGCCTCGGGGCGTTGCTTCGCGGGCGCGGTCGTTACTTGAGGTGGTCGGGGCCGAAGGCCTGCGGGAGCATCTCCGCCAGCGGCAGGATCCCGGCCGGTGTCTCCAGCAGCAGCTCGGGGCCGCCGAACTCGTACAGCAGCTGCCGGCAGCGGCCGCACGGGACGAGGATCTCGCCCCGGCCGTCCACGCAGGTGAAGTGCGTGAGCCGGCCGCCGCCGGTGCGCTGGAGCTCGGAGACCAGCCCGCACTCGGCGCACAGGCCGATGCCGTAGGAGGCGTTCTCGACGTTGCAGCCGGAGACCGTGCGGCCGTCGTCGACCAGGGCCGCGACCCCGACCGGGTAGCCCGAGTAGGGGGCGTAGGCGTGGCGCATGGCCTCCCGGGCCAGCTCCCGCAGGGCGTCCCAGTCGACCGGGGCGGCCGGGGTCATTTGCCCTGTCCCTTCCGGTACGGCAGGCCGTCCGCCTTGGGCATGCGCAGGCGTTGGGCGGACAGCGACAGCACCAGCAGGGTGACGAGGTACGGGGCGGCGGAGACGACCTGACGCGGGACCTCGTCCACACTGGCGTACCAGAGGAACATCACCGCCGAGACCACCACGGTGACGACGGCGGAGACGTACTTCTTCTGCCAGGCCAGGTAGGCCGCGCCGAACACCAGCAGGATCGCCAGCAGCAGGATCAGCGCGTGGACGTTGGTGGTGCCGCCGCGCAGGTTGAGGCTGTCGGTGTAGCCGAACAGACCGGCGCCGAGGGCGAGACCGCCCGGCATCCAGTTGCCGAAGATCATCGCGGCGAGGCCGATGTAGCCGCGGCCCGCGGTCTGGCCGTCGAGGTACACGTTGGACGCGACGATCGACAGGAAGGCGCCGCCGAGGCCGGCGAAGCCGCCCGAGACGATCACGGCGATGTACTTGTACTTGTAGACGTTGACGCCGAGGGACTCGGCCGCGACCGGGTTCTCGCCGCAGGAGCGCAGGCGCAGGCCGAAGGCGGTGCGCCACAGCACGTACCAGGTGGCCGGGACGAGGGCGACCGCGACGACGGTGAGCGGCGAGAGGTTGGTGACCAGGCCGCCGACCAGGCCCGCGAGGTCGGAGACGAGGAACCAGTGCTTCTCGTTCAGGGTCTCCAGCCAGGACGACAGGCCGGGGATGTCGAAGGTGCCGAGGGACTCGATCGGCGGGGACTGCTTGGAGGAGCCCTGCGGGACGTCCTCGAAGGTGAACTTCGACAGGTAGCGGGTGGTGCCCAGGGCCAGGATGTTCAGGGCCACACCGGAGACGATGTGGTTGACGTTGAAGGTGACGGTGGCGACGGCGTGCAGGACGGCGCCGAGCGCGCCGCCGATGATGCCGAAGGCGACACCGGTCCACGGGCCCCACTGGTAGCCGGCCCAGGCGCCGAACCAGGTGCCGAGGATCATCATGCCCTCGAGGCCGATGTTGACGACGCCCGCGCGCTCGGCCCACAGGCCGCCGAGGCCGGCCAGGCCGATCGGGACGGCCAGGCGCAGGGCGGTGGACATCTGGCCGGTCGAGGTGATGCCGTCCGCGCCGCTGATCAGGCGGACGATCGAGGTGAGGACCAGTACGCCCGCGATGACCAGCAGGAGTACCGGGAGAGACATGCGGCGGCCGCCCTTGCCGGGCTGCTTCGCCTGCGGCTTGGCGATGGTCGCGGTGGACATCAGGCCGCCACCTCCTTCTTGGCGTTGTTGTCGGCGGCCTGGGCGGCGAGCTCGGCGCCGACCCGCTTCTGCTGGCGGCGCAGCCCCCACTGGCGTACGGCCTCGTAGGAGATGACGACCGCGAAGACGATCAGGCCCTGCATGATCGTGGCGATCTCCTTCTCGTACGCGACCGGGGTGGCGTAGTCGAGGGCGGGGGACGTCTTCTCCAGGAAGGCCCACAGCAGGGCGGCCAGGGCGATGCCGCCCGGGTTGTTGCGGCCGAGCAGGGCGATGCCGATGGCGGTGAAGCCGAGGCCGGCCGGGAAGCTGAGGCTGTAGGTGTGGGCGTCGCCGAGCAGCAGCGGCAGGCCGGAGAGGCCGGCGACCGCGCCGGAGATCAGCATCGCGGTGAGGACCATGCGCTTGGCGTTGACGCCGGAGGCGGCGGCCGCCGTCTCGGAGGCGCCGGTGGCGCGCAGGTCGAAGCCGAAGCGGGTGCGGTTGAGGACGACCCAGTAGCCGATGCCGAGGGCGGCGGCGAGGAAGACCAGGCCGTAGATCTCACCGACGTCCGGGCCCAGGTCGATGCCGGGCACCCAGCCGGACTCCTTCATCTCGCCGGTGGTGACGTTGTCGCCGACCAGGACGCCGAAGTTGTCGCGGAGGGTCAGGTAGCCGATGAGGCTGGTGGCGATGGCGTTGAGCATGATCGTCGCGACGACCTCGCTGACGCCCCGGGTGACCTTCAGGACGCCCGCGATGCCCGCCCAGAACGCGCCGGTGAGCGCGCCGACCAGCAGCAGCAGCGGGATCTGGAGGAAGGACGGGAGCGCCACGTGCGCGCCGACCACCGCGGTCATCATGGCGGCGAGGCGGTACTGGCCGTCGACGCCGATGTTGAACAGGTTCATCCGGAAGCCGAGGGCGACCGCGAGGGCGGCGATGTAGTACAGCGACGCCTGGTTGATGATCAGGACCTGGATGTCGGAGTAGGGGATCTGCTCCAGCATCAGCCGGTACGGCTCGAAGGGGTTCTTGCCGGAGGCGATCAGCACGACCGAGGTCAGCAGGATCGCCGAGACCAGCGCGATGGCCGGGCCGGCCACCGCGAGGAGCAGCCGCTCCTTGTCGAACTTCTTCATCGGGCCTCGTCCTCCGGGGCGGCTTCTTCTTCGACGTGCTCGAGGTGCCCGGACGCGGCGCCGGTCATGGCCGAACCCAGTTCCTCCGGGGTGATGGTCGCGGGGTCCGCGTCGGCGACCAGCCTGCCGTCGTAGATCACGCGCAGGGTGTCCGACAGGCCGATGAGCTCGTCGAGGTCGGCGGAGATCAGCAGGACGGCCAGGCCCTCGCGGCGGGCCTCGCGGATGCGGTCCCAGATCTGCGCCTGCGCGCCGACGTCCACACCGCGGGTGGGGTGGGCGGCGATCAGGAACTTCGGGTCGTGGCTCATCTCGCGGCCGACGATCAGCTTCTGCTGGTTGCCGCCGGAGAGGGAGGCGGCGGTGACGTCGATGCCGGGGGTGCGGACGTCGTACTCCTCGACGATCCGGCGGGTGTCGGCCTGGGCGCCCTTGGGGCTCAGCCAGAAGCCCTTGGCGTTGGGGGTCTCGGTGACGTGGCCGAGGATGCGGTTCTCCCAGAGGGGGGACTCCAGGAGCAGGCCCTGGCGGTGGCGGTCCTCGGGGACGTAGCCGACGCCGGACTCGCGGCGCTTGCGGGTGGGCCAGCCGGTGATGTCCTCGCCGAGGAAGGCGATGGTGCCGGAGTCGGCGTGCCGGGTGCCGATCAGCGCGTCGATCAGCTCGGTCTGGCCGTTGCCCTCGACGCCGGCGATGCCCATGACCTCGCCGGCGTGGATGGTGAAGGTGACGTCGTCGAGGACGCGCTTGACGTCGCCGCCCCCCGCGAACTCGGTGAGGCCCTCGCCCGCGGGCTCCTCCTCCCAGCCGACGGAGGCGCCGCCGGCGGCGTGGACGGTCAGGTTCTCCACCGTGATGACGGGCCGGTCGGTGACCGTGGACTCGGCGGTCTCCGGGGTGGGCAGCTCGCTGCCGACCATCATCTCGGCGAGCTGGCGCGGGGTGGTCGCGGAGGGGACCGCGGTGCCGACGGTGGTGCCGCGGCGGATGACGGTGATGTCGTCGGCGACGGACAGCACCTCGCCCAGCTTGTGGGAGATGAAGATGACGGAGAGGCCCTCGGACTTCAGCTCGCGCAGGTTGGCGAAGAGCGCGTCGACCTCCTGCGGGACGAGGACGGCGGTCGGCTCGTCGAGGATGAGGGTGCGGGCGCCGCGGTAGAGGACCTTGAGGATCTCCACGCGCTGGCGGTCGGCGACGCCGAGGTCCTCGACCAGGGCGTCGGGGCGGACGCCCAGGCCGTAGCGGTCGGAGATCTCCTTGATCTTCCGGCGGGCGCCGCCGCCGATGCCGTACAGCTTCTCGCTGCCGAGCACCACGTTCTCCAGGACGGTCAGGTTGTCCGCGAGCATGAAGTGCTGGTGGACCATGCCGATGCCGCGCGAGATCGCGTCGGCCGGGCTGCCGAAGCTCACCTGCTCGCCGTCGACCGCGATGGTGCCCTCGTCCGGCTTCTGCATGCCGTAGAGGATCTTCATCAGGGTCGACTTGCCCGCGCCGTTCTCACCGACCAGGGCGTGCACGGTCCCCTTGCGGACGGTCAGGTGGATGTCGTGGTTGGCGACGACACCGGGGAATCGCTTGGTGATGCCCGCGAGCTCCACCGCGACGGTCGACGGGGCGGTGGGCGGAGGGCTGCTGGACGCGTCGATGGCGCACTCTCCTCGGGAAAGGGGCCTCTCTACGCGCGTAGCGCCCCTGCATTGAATAGTGCCCGGACCTGATCGACTCGTTTCGGAGCCGATCTGTTCCGAGCATTCTGCCGCGCGAACGGGGCACCGGGAGGTCATGTTCCCAGGGCCCCGTTCCGTGGCCGTAACGCTGTCATCACAGCGCCCTTTTGGCCATGCCTTCGACAGGCCGTCGACAGGCCCGCGACACGGTCGTCAGGAGGTCTTCACCGTGATCGTGCCGGCCTTGATGGCCTCCGCGGCCTTGGTGACGGCGTCCTGGATCGTCTTGTCCGAGGAGAACGTCGGGTTGGAGGAGGCCAGGCTCACACCGCCGTTGGAGAGGCTGCCGCGGACCACGCCGGACTGCGGCTTGCCGTCCTTCACGGACTTCGCCAGGTCGTAGACCGCGCCCTCGACGTTCTTCATGGCGGAGGTCAGGATCGAGGACTTGTACGCCTTCAGCGCGTCCTGCTGGTACTGGTCGGAGTCGACGCCGATCGCCCAGATCTTGGCGGCGCTGGCGGCCTTGATGACACCCTGGCCGGACAGGCCGGCGGCCGCGTAGACGACGTCCGCGCCGGCGTCGATCTGACCCTCGGCGGCACTCTGGCCCTTGTCGGGGCTGGAGAAGCCGCCCTCGGCGGCGGTCTCGGTCAGGTACTGCTCCTTGACCGTGACGCCCTTCTTGGTGTCCTGGACGCCCTGCTTGAAGCCGGCCCCGAACTTGTGGATCAGCGGGACGTCGACACCGCCGACGAAGCCGACGACATTCGACTTGGTGGCCTTGGCGGCGGCGACGCCGGCCAGGTAGGAGGCCTGCTCCTCGCTGAAGACGAGGTCGGCGACGTTGTCGGCCTTGACCTGCTCGTCGTCGACGATGCCGAAGGTGGTGTCCGGGAACTTCGCGGCGGCTTCCTTGACGGCGGGCGCGTAGGCGTAGCCGACGCCGACCACCGGGTTGTAGCCCTGCTTGGCCAGGGTCTCCAGGCGCTGCACCTTGTCCGCGTCCGACTCGCCGTCCTGCGGCTCCACGGCGGTGGACGTGTAGCCGAACTCCTTGTCGGCCTTCTCCATGCCCGAGGTGGCGGCGTCGTTGAAGGACTGGTCGCCCTTGCCGCCGACGTCGTACGCGAGGGCGAGGCCCAGGTTCTTGTCGTCGCCCGAGGAGGCGGCGGACGACGTGGACGAGCTTCCGCAAGCGGAAACGGTGACGGCGAGGGCTGCGGTGGCAACACCCGCAACCGCGATACGGGACACCCGGCGCATGGAACGAAACTCCTTCGTGCAAGCGCCCAAACCAGGCGCTGGTTCCGGCGCAGCGTAACGCGCGTAGACCGGACGGAAAAACCCTTCTGTCCGGTCCGTTATCGAGATGTGGCCACAGTTACTGTCCAGACTACGGACAGCTGAGCGCCCCTTGCCGTGGGCAAGGGGCGCTCAGCTGCGAGGACACCCGTGGGGGGCGTATCAGGGGTCGGACGGAGGTCCGGACGGGCGGAAGCGCTACCGGAATTTTATTCGCCGAGTCCGTCCATGATGCGGGCTGGGCGTCGTTCGTGAACATGCTGGAGTACAAGGCCGCCCGGTACGGGCGCACCCTGGTGAAGATCGGCCGGTTCGAGCCGACGAGTCAGGTCTGCTCCACCTGCGGGGTCAAGGACGGTCCAAGCCCCTCGACGTCCGGGAATGGACCTGCAGCGCCTGCGGCACGGTCCACGACCGGGACCACAACGCCGCGATCAACATCGAAACGGCCGCCGGACTGGCGGTATCGGCCTGCGGAGCGCCGGTAAGACCGGGAGCGATCCCGGCACAGCGCGAAGAAACAGGAAGCCACGGATTCCCGACCGGAAACCGTGCCGCGATGGGGGCACCCCCTGCTCGAACGTAGTTGAGAGCTTGGGGGAGGCACGGCAACCAGTCAGGAAGGCCAGAATCCTCGCCCTTCAGGGCGAGGAGCATGTCAATTGGTGTTGACGGTGACCTTGCCGTCGACGATGTCCTGCTTGGCCGCGTTCACGGCGGCGACGACCTCGGTCATGGCCTGGTACTTGGGGTTGGAGTCGGCGAAGCCGACGCCGTCGTTGGAGAGGCTGCCGCGGACCACGCCGGACAAGGGCTTGCCGTCGTGGACGGACTTGGCGAGGTCGTAGACCGCGCCGCCGACGTTCTTCAGGGCGGAGCCGAGGATGTAGTCCTTGTAGGTGGCGAGCGAGCTCTGGTTGTACTGGTCGGAGTCGACGCCGATGGCCCACACCTTCTTGGCGGCGGCCTCGGAGATCACGCCCTGGCCGGAGAGGCCGGCCGCGTGGTAGATGACGTCGGCGCCGGCGTCGATCTGGCCGCTCGCGCCCGCCTTGCCCTTGTCGGGGCTGGAGAAGCCGCCCTCCTGGGGGGTCTCCGTCAGGTACTGCGACTCGATCTTGATCGCCGGGTCGACGGACTTGGCGCCCTGGACGTAGCCGGCCTCGAACTTGTGGATTAGCGGGATGTCCACACCGCCGATGAAGCCGATGTGGCCCGTCTTGGAGGCCTTGGCGGCGGCGACGCCGGCCAGGTAGGAGGCCTGCTCCTCGTGGAAGACCAGGTCGGCGACGTTCTTCGCCTGGACGGTCTCGTCGTCGATGATCCCGAAGGTGGTGTCGGGGAACTTGGCGGCGACCTCCTTGACGGCCGGCGCGTAGATGTAGCCGACGCCGATCACCGGGTTGTAGCCGGCCTGGGCGAGCTGGGTGAGGCGCTGCACCTTGTCCGCGTCCGACTCGCCGTCCTGCGGCTCGACGTCCCGGCCGCCCATCTTGAATTCCTTGTCGGCCTTCTGGAAGCCGGCGTAGGCGGCGTCGTTGAACGACTGGTCGCCCTTGCCGCCGATGTCGTAGGCGAGGCCGATGCCCTTGCCGGTGTAGGTGCCGGACTCCTTGGCGTCGGCGGCCTTGGAGCCGGTGCTGGACTCGCCGCAGCCGGCGGCCGCGAGCGCGACGGCCGCGACGGTCACCGCGGCCCGGGAGAACCCGGTCCTCCGAGATATGAGACGCACAGCAGCCACCCCTTCATCCCCACGGCGCCGTCACCGGCCCGCTCGTCCCCAATGTGACGCCTGCGGCGCGGCTCCCCGACGGGCCGTTCCGGCTGGCGATTCCGGCGCACAGTAACGCGCGTAGAAGGGGAGGGGAACGGGGTTCCTCGCGGCCGTTATCGATTCGTGCCGACCGTGCGTTACGGGCGGCGTCCGCCGGTTACGGCCGGGTGACACGAGCGGACGAAGGGGCGCCTTTCCGGCGCCCCTCCGGTCGGTACGACGGTCGGTACAGCGGCCGGTACGACGGCCGGCGCGCGCTCAGTTCACGCGGGTCGCCGCGTCGAGCAGCGCGGCGGCGGTGAACAGCTCCACACCGACCTTGATCGAGAGTTCGTCGGCGTCGAAGTCGCCCTGGTGCAGGTCGCGGACGGTGCGCTCGCCGGGGGTGCGGACGCCGAGGCGGGCCATGGCGCCGGGCACGCGCTCCAGGTACCAGGAGAAGTCCTCGCCGCCGAGGCTCTGCTCGGTGCCCTCGACGGACGCCTCGCCGTGCCGGGCGAGCATGGCGTCCCGCAGGAGGGCGGTCACGCCGGGCTCGTTGACGACCGGGGGGACCCCACGGACGTAGTTGATCTCGGACTTGGCGCGGTGCAGGTTGGCGACCTCGTCGATCGCGGCGACCACGAGGTCGGGGGCCTGGCGCCAGGCCTCGATGTCCAGGCAGCGCACGGTGCCGGACAGTTCGGCGTGCTGCGGGATGACGTTCGGGGCGTGGCCGCAGTCGATCCGGCCCCAGGTCACCGCGAGGCCGGCCCGGGTGTCGACCCGGCGGCCGACGAGCGCGGGGACGTCGGTGACGACCCGGGCGGCGGCGGTGACGAGGTCGGTGGTCAGGTGGGGGCGGGCGGTGTGGCCGCCGGGCCCGTCGAGGGCGATCTCCAGCCGGTCGCAGGCGGAGGTGATGGCGCCCTCCCGCAGTCCGATCAGACCGGCGTCGACACGGGGGTCGCAGTGCACGGCGATGATCCGGCCCACGCCCTCCAGCGCGCCGTCCTCGATGGCCTCGGCGGCACCGCCCGGCAGCACCTCCTCGGCGGGCTGGAAGATCAGCCGGACCGGGCGCGGGAGCCGGCCCTGGCGGTGCAGGTCGGCGAGGACGAGACCGGCGCCGAGGACGACGGTGGTGTGCACGTCGTGGCCGCAGGCGTGCGCGCGGTCGGGCACGGTGGAGCGGTAGGAGCACTCCGTCTTGGTGTCCGGGATGGGCAGCGCGTCGATGTCGGCGCGCATCGCCAGGACGGGGACGCCGTCCGTCCAGTCGCCGATGTCACAGATGAGCCCGGTTCCGCTGGACAGGACGCGCGGCTTCAGGCCCGCCTTCTCCAGGCGCTCCTTGATCGCTGCGGTCGTGCGGAACTCCTGGTTGCCGAGCTCCGGGTGCATGTGCATGTCGCGGCGGAAGGCGACGAGCTCGGCGCGCAGGGATTCCGGAAGGGTGCCGGGGAGCGCGTCTTCCCCGGCGGAATCGGCCTCGGACTCTCGGGACATCTGTTGCTTCACCCTCTGAAGGGTAGGACGCCGAGGCGGTCAACTGACCCGATCAACAAAACTTCAACCCATTCGGTGAAGAAAAGTTGGCCGCGCGGCGCATGGCTGTCATTCGAGGTGGGTAAACTCGGCCGACTTCGCCCGAGTGATCATGACATCGCCACCCATCTCACTCTTTCCTCTCTCCACGGATACCACGGCACAGGGAAACCACGCCGTGCCTGTCCATCTGCCGGAACCCGCGTCGCGGTCCGCGGACCGGGGCCGGTACGCGGAGGTACCGGCCCCCGGCACCTCCGTGACGCCGGGCCGCGGCTCCTTGGGGGAGTTCGGCCGTTGGGAGGACGGCCGTTCCTCCCCCGGCGTTCACCGGCCCTCGCTACAGTCCGCCCCGTGACGGAACCGAACGGGCCGGCGGACCCCGGTCATGTGCGGGACGCCCGGGTGTCCTACGACGCGATCGCCGAGGAGTACGCGCGCCGCGTCCCGGACGGACTCGGGCACCGGCCCCTGGACCGGGCCCTGCTCACCGGGTTCGCCGAGCTGGTCAGGGAGCGGGGGACCGAGCCGGTGGCGGACGTCGGCAGCGGACCCGGCCATGTGACGGCCCGCCTCCACGACCTCGGCGTACCCGTCTTCGGCGTCGACGTCTCGCCCCGCATGGTGGCCCTCGCCCGCCGCACCCACCCCCGGCTGCGCTTCCACGTGGGCTCGATGGAGTCCCTGGCCCTGCCGGACGCGACCCTCGGCGGCCTGCTCTGCCTGCACTCGGTCATCCATGTGCCGGACGAGCGGCTGCCCGTGCTGTTCGGGGAGTTCCGGCGGGTCCTCGTGCCCGGCGGCCACCTGCTGCTCGGCTTCCGGACGGGCGACGGTGAGGAGGAGCGGCTCACCGAGCGGTTCGGTCACCCGGTCTCGCTGCCCTGCTTCTGGCGCGGCCCGGACGCGGTGACCGCTCGGCTCGCGGGGGCCGGGCTGGAGGTGCGGGCGCGGGTGACGCGGGAGCCGGAGGGGGAGGAGACGCGGGGCCGGGCCTTTCTGCTGGTGCGCAGGCCGGAGGGGGCGGGACGCGGGGCCGCCGCGAGGTGACGCGGGCGTCGCTCGTCGTGGTCGCGGGCGTCGCTCGTCGTGGTCGCGGGCGGCGCTCGTCGTGGTCGCGGGCGGCGCTCGTCGTCGTCGCGGGCGTCGCTCGTCGTCGTCGCGGGCGTCGCTCGTCGTCGTCGCGGGCGTCGCTCGTCGTCGCGGGTGCCTGCGCTACGCCACGCTCACCACCGTCGCCAGCCGGTCCACCCCCCGGGCCGTTCCCGTCACGCCGGAGAGGAAGCCGTGGGCGCGGGGGGAGGCGTGGGCGGTGAGCCAGGTGGGGTCGATGTCGCAGACGGCGACGCGGACGCCGGTGCCGGCCAGGGCGAGGGGGAGGGTGTGGACGACGGTGGAGGGGAAGCTGAGGACGGTGCTGCCGATGGGGCCCCGGCGGGCGATCAGTTCCAGGGGGAGCTCGGGGCGGACGATCTCCAGACCGGTCTCGCCGGCCAGCCGGTGGAGCTTGTCGGCGCTCTCGCGGCGGTGGGCGAAGTAGCGGGTGGCGCCGTGCGCCCGGGCGAGGGCGCCGACGGCGTGCAGGTAGCGGTCGCCGTCGACGACGCCCGTCTCGACGAGGGAGGTGCCGACCAGGTCCGCGCCCCTCGTGACGCGGGGCGGGCCGAAGCGGGCGCGGGTCCAGGCGAAGGTGTGGGGGGTGACCGTGACGTCAGCGGGGGCCTCGGTCACCGGCATGGAGGAGAAGACCTCCACCCGCCGGTCCGCGCGGGGTGTCAGGCGGCGGCGGGCGGAGGCGGACACCGGGGCGAAGAGCAGGTCGCGGGGTCCGGGGGTGCCGCCCTTGCGGTGCCAGCGCACCAGGCGCTCGCCGCGGGCGAGCTGTCCGACGAACTCCATGGTGGCCGTGCCGTCGTCGACGACGACCAGGTCGGCGGCCCGGGTGATGGTCAGCAGGAGCTGGACGTAGCGGGAGAAGGGGTCTCCCATGACGACCCGGCGTGCCCCGCGCAGCAGGGGGGCGAGGCCGCCGATGGTGCGGAAGGGGGCCGTGGTGCCGCCGCGGGCCTCCTCCCAGCGGACCTCGTGGCCCTCCTCGCGGGCCAGCTCGGCCATGCGGCGCAGCTGGCCGCGGGTCATCGGGTCGGTCGGGGACAGGACGACGAGGGTGAGCCCCGCGCCGGGTTCCTCCTGGGGGTGGAGTTCCTGGGCGTGCGCCCACTCCAGGACGTTCAGGAGCTGCACCGGGCTCTCGACGAACGCGAGGGTGTGGGGAGTGGTGCCGGTGGACCCGGCGCGAGGGCTCATCGTCGTACGACCGTCCCGTAGGGCACTGGTGGCGGTGGTCGGAGGGGGTCCGGGGTCGGGGTCCGGGTCAGACCGCGACGGGCTCGCCGGCCGCCGCGGCGATCTCCGCCTCGGCGACGACGCCGGTGACGCGGCGCAGCTTCTTCATCGGGCCGAGCTCGGAGTCGTAGACCTTCTTGACGCCGTCGCCGAGGGAGGACTCGATGGTGCGGATGTCGCGGACGAGGCGGGTGAGGCCCTGCGGTTCGACGGAGGCGGCCTGGTCGGAGCCCCACATGGCGCGGTCGAGGGTGATGTGGCGCTCGACGAAGGTGGCGCCGAGGGCGACGGCGGCCAGGGTGGTCTGGAGGCCGGTCTCGTGGCCGGAGTAGCCGATCGGGACGTTCGGGTACTCGGCCTGGAGGGTGTTGATGACGCGGAGGTTGAGCTCCTCGGCCTTCGCCGGGTAGGTCGAGGTGGCGTGGCAGAGCAGGATGTTGTCGCTGCCGAGGACCTCGACGGCGTGGCGGATCTGCTTCGGGGTGGACATGCCGGTGGAGAGGATCACCGTGCGGCCGGTGGCGCGCAGGGCGCGCAGCAGTTCGTCGTCGGTGAGGGAGGCGGAGGCCACCTTGTGGGCGGGGACGTCGAACTTCTCCAGGAAGGCGACGGCCTCGGTGTCCCACGGGGAGGCGAACCAGTCGATCCCCTTCTCCTTGCAGTACGCGTCGATCTGCCGGTACTCGTCCTCGCCGAACTCCACGCGGTGGCGGTAGTCGATGTACGTCATCCGGCCCCAGGGGGTGTCGCGCTCGATGTCCCACTGGTCGCGCGGGGTGCAGATCTCGGGGGTGCGCTTCTGGAACTTGACGGCGTCGCAGCCGGCCTCGGCGGCCACGTCGATGAGCTTGAAGGCGTTGTCCAGCTCGCCGTTGTGGTTGATGCCGATCTCGCCGCAGATGTACACGGGCTGCCCCGGGCCGGCGGTGCGCGAGCCGAACTGGCGGAGGCGGGTGTTGGTGCTCATGTCAGGAAGTTCCTTACTGGGTGACGGGGTCGAGAGAGTCGAGAGACGGTCCGAGGATCCAGCCGGCGATCTCCCGGATCGCGCCGTCGCCACCGGCGAGGGTGGTGACCGCGCGTGCGGCGCCGCGTACGACGTCGTGGGCGCTCGCGACCGCCACGGGCCAGCCCACGAGGGCGAAGCACGGGAGGTCGTTGACGTCGTTGCCGACGTAGAGCACGCGCTCCGGCGCGATGCCCTGCTCCTCGCACCACTGCTTGAGGGCGAGGTCCTTGCGGTCGATGCCGTGCAGGACCGGCAGCTTCAGCTTCCGGGCCCGGGCGGCGACGACCGGGTTCTGTTCCGTGGACAGGATGAGCAGCTTCAGTCCGCTGCGGCGCAGGGCGGCGATGCCGAGGCCGTCCCCGCGGTGCACGGAGACGAACTCCCGTCCGTCGGAGTCGATCAGCACCCGGTCGTCGGTCTGGGTGCCGTCGAAGTCGAGGACGACCGCGTCGATGTCGTCGGCGGTCGGAAGGGCGCCGGGCAGGTCCGCGTCGAAGAGGGGGGCGAGGGCGCGGGCCCGGGCCAGGTCGTGCGGGTCGTCGATCTCCAGCACGCGGGCGGGGTCGGTGCGGACGAGGTCGGTGCGGCCGAAGAAGCGGTGGCCGTGTTCGCGGAAGCCGGCCGCGTCCATCGCGTAGGCGGCGCCGGTCTCCAGGAAGTCCTGGGGGCGGTCCTGGCGGCGGGGGCGGTAGGACTTGTCGTGGTTGACGCCGTGGCCGCCGGTGCCGTACTGCGCGTCCTTCGGCGCGCGCTCCGCGACTCCCGACGCGCGCTCCGCGACCCTCGGCGCGTGCTCCGCGACCCTCGGCGCGTCCTCCCCGCCCCCCGACTCGCCGGTGTCGCTCGACGTGTCCTCCGCGTCCCGCCACACGAACCCGTGGAAGGGGGCGACGGTCACCGCCGTGTCCGCTCCGTCCTCGACGACGGCCGCGGCGACCCCGTCGACGTCCTCACGGACCAGGAACGGGCTGGTGCACTGCACGAGCAGCACCACGTCGACGGACGCGCCGTGCAGGGCCTCGTGCGCGTCCAGGGCGTGCCGGACGGCGGCCTCGGAGGTGGCGGTGTCGCCGGCGATGGCGGCGGGCCGCAGCACGACCTCGGCGCCGGCCTCGCGCGCCGCCGCCGCGATGGCCCGGTCGTCCGTGGAGACCACGACGTCCGTGACCAGGCGGGCGGCCCGGCACTCGCGCACGGCCCGCACCACCAGCGGCACACCGCCGACGGCGGCGAGGTTCTTCGCGGGGACGCCCTTGGAGCCGCCGCGCGCCGGGATCACGGCGAGCACCCGGCGTACCCCGGCCTGGGAGTGGGACATGGGCTGGACTCCTTGACGTGGAAGCGGGACTCCCCGGCGGGAGGGGCGGTGGTTCACGACGCCGCCCGCGCTCCCCGCCCGGCGGCCCGGCGGTGCGGCGGTACGGCGGCCTCCGGGCGGCGGGCGTTCACAGCTCCCCCATGCGCCGGATGACGGGTGCCACGCGCTGGACGCCGTGCCGGTAGGCGCCGCGGGCCGCGCGGCGGACGATCTGGCGGACCGGGCCGGGGGCCCGGTCGCCGGCCGGGGCGTTGGGCAGGGGGCTGCCGTCGGCGGCGAGGTGGTGGCGGGCGAGGATGCCGGGGAGGTAGCCGGGGGCGGTGGCGGGGGTGTAGTAGGGGGTGAGCGGCGGGAGGCCGCCGGGTCGGGCGAGGAGATCGGTGATGCGGGCGCGGGCCGTGTCGTAGGCCCGGTCGTACGAGCCGTCGGCGGCGACGCCCTGCCGGGCCACCCAGTCCTCGTCGGGGGTGGGGCGGTGGCCGGCGTCGAGCTGGTCCCAGGAGGCGAGGCAGCCGGAGCCGACGAAGTGGTGGTTGCCGAGCGCCTCGCGGATCCCGAGGTCGGTGAGGATCGCGGTGGGGACGCGGCGGTGGAGGGATTCGAGGGCGGCGGTGGAGCTGACCGTCACCAGCAGGTCGGTGCGGTCGAGGACCTCGCCCATGTTGCCGTACACGAGGCGGAAGTTGGACGGCGCGTCGAGCTTCTGCGCCAGCTTCTGGTAGGGCAGTTCCTCGATGTGGGTGGTGTGTTCGCCCGGCCGGGAGCGCAGCTTGAGGAGCACGTCGCGGTCGGGGTGGAGCCGGGCGTGCCGGATGAGCCGTTCCAGCAGGTAGGTGCGGTCCCTGCGGTTCTCCGGTACGGAGGGCTGGGCGGCGAAGACCACCGTGCGGGTGTCGGGTCCGCCCGGGTGGGCGGCGCCCCCGAGGAACGGCAGGGCCACCTCGGTCACCGAGGAGGCGTCGGCGCCCACGCCCTCGTACACCGCGCGGAAACGTTCCGCGTCCTGGCGGGAGTTGGCGAGGACGAGGTCGGCGCCGTGCCGCAGCAGCAGACCGTCGGCGAGCTTCTCGTAGACGACACCGACGTAGCCGGTGACGACGACGGGCCGCTCGCTCGTGCCCTCCGTGATCCGCTTCAGCCCGTGCAGGACCGCCTGGACGCCGCCGCCGACGAGGGCGAGGACGAGGACGTCGTACCGCTCCCGCGCCATGGCGCGCAGGAACTCGACGGCGGTGACCTCGTGCAGGGAGTCGGCGCGCACGCCCACCTCGGCCAGCTGCCGGGGGGTGGGGGTGGCGCGGCCGCGCAGGAGGAACCCGTCGAGAACGGGGGCGGCTTGCGCCGCGTCCGGGGATCCGGCTTCGATGGCCGGGCCGCCGGGCGCGATCCGGGCCGCGGTCGCCGCACCCCACTTCCAGCGGGTGTCGGAGTCCGCGAGCACGGCGATCCGCAGGGGGTTCGAAGTACGTGGTGGCACGTCGAAGACGCTAGGAAGCGAAATCCAGGTCCGGCCCAACCTCGACTCAACAGGAAGTTAACAACGCCCCACCGGTCACCGAACTGGCCCGTCGATTCATGGGAATTACACGGGGTGCACCGTTCCGTCACACCGATTTCATCGCCCGTACCCGCGGCGGAAATACTCGCTGTCCGGCGCGCTCCTAGGCTTTCGCGGGTGCCAAAGCTCTCCGTGATCGTGCCGTTCTACAACGTGCAGCAATACGCCCCGGACACCCTCAGAAGCCTTCGGACGAACGCCCGTCCGGACTTCGAGTTCGTCCTGGTGGACGACCATTCGAAGGACGAGACCCCGGCCATTCTCGAACGGGCGGCCGAGGAGTTGTCGGCGGTCGCCCGGGTGCGCCTGATCCGCCACGAGGAGAACGGGGGACTCGCCACCGCCCGCAACACCGGCCTGGACGCCGCGCAGGGCGAGTACGTGACGTTCCTGGACGGCGACGACTGGCTCGCGCGCGGCTATCTGGGCGAGCTGGTCACCGCGATCGAGGAACTGGGCTGCGACTTCGTGCGCGTCGACCACGTGCAGGCCACCGGGCGCGCCCGCACGCTCGTCCGGCACCCGCTCGGGCGGCGCGGGGAGGTGCTCCGCCCGCGCGAGGCGATCCTGCCCGCCGACCGCACCACCTCCGTGGACTACGCCTACGCCTGGGCCGGCGCCTACCACCGCCGGCTGCTCGACAAGGGCCTGCTGCACTTCACCGACGGGCTGCGCACCGCCGAGGACCGGCCGTGGATCTGGAAGCTGCACCGGGAGGCGGAGTCGTTCGCGGTGCTGAACCTGCACGGCGTCTTCTACCGCCGCGGGGTCGCCTCCTCCCTCACCCAGATCGGTGACGTCCGGCAGCTCGACTTCATCCGCGCCTTCGACCAGGTCGTCGACGAGACAGCGCGGGACCCCGAGGCGGGCCGGCTGCTGCCCAAGGCGGTGCGCACCTACTGCGCGATCATCGCCCACCACCTCGCCGAGACCGAGAAGTTCGAGCCGGCCGTGGCCCGGCAGCTGCGCACGATGAGCGCGGCGGCCATACAGCGCATGCCCCAGGAACTGCTCACCGACGTCCTGGACCGCATGGACCTGCGCCGCTCCGCGAAGCTGCGCCGGCTGCGCCGCAAGATCACCTCCCAGAAGACCGGCCCATCGAAGACCGGCACATCCAAGACCGACCCACCGAAGACCGGCACATCCAAGACCGACCCATCGAAGACCGGCACATCCGAGGCGGCCGCCTGATGACCCGTACGACCCAGATCCTGTGCGCCTCCACCCTCTACGGCGCCGCCACCCTGGCCGCCGCCCTGGACTCCGGGAGCCTGTCGCCCGCGGACCGGCGGCTGCTGCTGGTGTGCAACAACGCGACGAACCCGGAGACCACCCCGGCGGTCGACGAGATGCCCGGCTTTGAACCGCTGCGGGACCGTTTTGATGTGGTGCTGTCCTGGAACGCGGCGATCAGCCCCTTCCACCCCGGCGCCTGGTCGCCCCGCCCCGACGACGTGCCCCTCTTCGAGCGGTACCTGCGCCTGTTGTGGGGGCTGGGCGAGGACCGGGTGGAGATCGTCCTGGAGTCGATCCAGGTCGACCCGGCGCAGGCCATCGCCCAGATCTTCACGGGAGCGCCCGTCGACGTCTACGCCGACGGGCTGATGAGCTACGGCCCCACCCGCAACAAGATCGACCCGCTGATCGGCACCCGCGTGCGGCGGCTGCTCCACCTGGACCTGGTGCCGGGTCTGACGCCGCTGCTGCTCACCGAGTTCGCGGTGCCCGCGCGGACCGTGCCGGTGAGCGCGTTCCTGAAGGTGCTCGGCCAGGTCGGCGAGGCGGTGCCCGCGCTGCCGGCGCTGCCCGACGGCAGCGCGCTGCTGCTGGGCCAGTACCTGTCCGCGCTGGGCATCCTCTCCCCGGACGAGGAGGAGGACCTGCACGTGCGGATGATGCGCGGGGCGGTCGCCCGCGGCCACCGCGCGATCGTGTTCAAGCCGCACCCCACCGCGCCGGTCCGCTACAGCCGCGTCCTGGAGGCGGAGGCCGCCACGCTGGGCGTGGAGCTGACCGTGCTGGAGACGCCGGTCCTCGCCGAGGTGCTGTTCGAGCGGGCGCGGCCCGCGCTCGTCGTGGGCTGCTTCTCCACGGCCCTGTTCACCGCGCGGGAGTTCTACGGCCTGCCGGTCGCCCGGATCGGCACCGGGCCGCTGCTGGAGCGGCTGTCGCCGTTCCAGAACAGCAACCGGATCCCGGCCGTGCTGGCGGACGCCCTGCTGCCGGACCTGGAGGACCGGGAGGGCGAGCAGCCGCTCGACGCCGACTCGGTGGGCGACCTGGTCGCCGCGGTCGGCTTCGTGATGCAGCCGCAGATGCACCCCGGCCTGCGCCCGGCCGCCGAGGAGTACCTGCGCACCCGGCTCGGCCCGCGCACCCAGCGGTACGTCCGCCGCAAGCGGCTCACCGCTCTGGGACTGCCGGGCGGCATTCCGGAACGGCTGTCCTTCCTGCCCCGCAACGCCACCGCCCGCCGGGTGGTACGCCGGGCACGGGCGCTGCGTAAGGCGGTGCGGCGTACGCAGGCGTAGCCGGTGCGTCGGACGCCGGCGTGCCGGGCGTCGGGCGTCGGGCGTCGGGCGTCGGGCGTCGGGCGTCGGGCGTCGGGCACAGGCTCGGCCAGGGCGCTGCTCAGGGATCACCCCGGAACGGCCGGGCATGGACGTCCAGCGCTCGCGGAATGTTCACCGGGCGTTCCCCCTGGATTCCCCGTTCCGGGAAACCTGATCGTATTTCATGCACGAAAGAAGGTATGCCTGGTCCTCCGTCACCGAGGCCGGTACTCAAGGTGGCTACCGCGTTCTGAGCGCCTTCTCCGCCGCCCAAGATTTCGGAGTGGACTGGTACATCGATGCGCATCGCTGTGTTTGTCGAGAACCGCAACGGCGTCAACCTCGCGTCTGAGATCATGCGCGCCGAGGGCGCCGACGCCCATTCGTTCCACCTGGTCACCGCGGACCGGGACGGAAACGTCGCCGGATGGATCGCGGAGGAGGCGGCGGCCCGTTTCGACGGTCTCACGGCACGCAATCTCTTCACCGTCGACGAGGCGCTGAGCGACGCCGAGTTCCTGGAGGAACTGGGCCACCGCATACGCGCCTTCGCCGAGGAGGAGGGCGTCGACCGGCTGGTGTTCTTCAACGACCAGTCGCAGCGCGGACGCCGGGTGGCCGGGACGCTGGGCCGCTCCCTCCCGCTGGTCCTCGTCCAGGACGGCCACCTCGACTTCCACTTCAAGCGGACCGACGCCGGGCTGCACGACCAGAACTGGTACTACGGCTCCTCCGGCCCGGCCGCCGTCTGCGTCTGGGGCCCGGCCACCGCCCACCACCTGCTGTTCCGCTCCGCGGACGCCGACGCGCCGGTCCACATCACCGGCGCCCTCGGGCACAGCGACGACCCCGCCCTGCTGCGGGCGGCCCGCTCCACCACCCACCGGCACGCCAAGGACCCCGGTGAGCCGCTGCGCATCGTGGTCCTCGACCAGCCGCTGGGCGACCAGCGCAAGCTCTCCCGGAACCAGCACCGCGAGCAGCTCACCGAACTGTGCGCCGCGCTCACCGAGTTCGGGCAGGTGGAGATCAAGCCGCATCCGTCCACGCTCGACGGCCACCTCACCTGGCTGCGCACCCTGCCGGACGTGACGGTCCTGGACGAGAAGGCCCTGCTGGACGCCGAGGCCCTCGACGGGTACGACCTGGCGGTCACGTTCTTCTCGACGACGTATCTCCAGACGCTGCGGGCGGGCACCCCGCTGATCCTGTTCAGCCCGCCCCCGCTGAACATCGTCTTCCCCACGGTCAACCACCCGCTGCTGCGCAACGTGGGCACCGTCGGCGAGCTCGTCGACGTGGTCGCCGACCTCCAGCGCTCGGGCAAGTTCGCGGCCAACGTGCACGGCGAGCCCGTCGAGCACTTCATCGCCTTCCAGGACGACGTGCCCGAACGCGTCCTGCGCCTGGTCGAGCGGGCCCGCGTGCCCGCCGAGCGGCCCGCCCCGCGCTGGACGGCGGGCGAGGACGACGGGCACGCCGGCCTGTCGCGGGCCGAACGGGCGCTGCGCGCCGTCCAGGGGCGGATGGACCGGCCGCGTTCGCTGGCGGTGCTGGGCCTCGGCTTCTCGTACGTCACGGGCGTGGCGATCCCCGTCCTCACCTACACCCAGGCGCTGCTCGCGCAGAGCCCGGTGGACGTCCGCTACTTCGACCTCGGCGCCTACAGCCGCGCCGAGGACGTCATGGCGGACCTGGAGGGCGCCGAGGTGGTCCTGGTCAACAGCCTGGCCCCGTTCTGGCGTTCGCCGCTGGCCAACGAGCTGGTCCAGGCGCTGCGGGACGCCGGGAAGTCCGTGGTGCTGTACGCCCACGAGACCGAGTACGTCATGAACTTCGAGGGCGGCCAGCACACCCTGCGGCACCAGGAGATGCTGACCCTGCTGCCGAAGCTGAAGGTGCTGTGCGTCTCCACCGCGCAGGCCGACATGTTCCGCCAGCTGGGCGTGAGCGACCCGGTCGTGGTCTACAACACGGTCCCCCGCGACACCCACCGCGCCCGCGCGCGGCGCACGCCCGGGGAGCGGCCGCGGATCGTGATGGTCGGTTCCATGCAGGACCGCAAGGGCCTCGACCTGTTCTCGCGGGTCGCCGAACTGGCCTACGCGCAGGGACTGCCGTGGCGCTTCGCGTGGATCGGGCACAAGACCTGGCGGATCAACGCCTCCACGCTGCTGTCGGACCGCGTCGAGTGGATGGGGGCGCTCTCCCGGGACCGGGTGCGGGAGGAACTCGCCGCCTCGGACGTCTTCTTCCTGTCCAGCGTCGACGACCCCATGCCGCTGTCGGTGGTGGAGGCGGTCCAGCAGCGGCTGCGGACCGTCACCTACCACCGGGTGGGCTCCCGGGAGGTCCTGGAGGGCGTTCCCGGCTACCGCTCCTTCGCCGAGTACACGCCCGAGGCGGCGCTCGACGCACTGCGCCGGGTGCTGGACGAGGCCGTGTCGGAGACGGAGTACCAGGACGTCGAGGAGCTGTTCGACATCCCCGCGTTCACCGCCCGGATGACGACGGCGCTGGGGCTGCCCGGGCCGGGCGAGTCCCGGCGGCGCCCCGTCGCCGACGGCGGGTCCCCCGTGGCCGACGGCGGGTCCCCGGGGGCGTCCGGGACCGGCGCGGCGTCGACGGCGGACGGCGTGTCGGAGGGCACGGGCGGGACGGCCCACGGCGTGTCGGAGGGCGGCCACGGGACCGGCGACGGCCTGCCGGACGGCGCGGAGTCGCCGAACGCGCGGTTCGCCGCGGTGCTCGCCCGGCACGGCAAGTACCTCACCGAGGACTTCACCCGTCACTTCGAGGCGGGCAAGCACGACGACGCCCTGCGGGTGGGCACCGAGATCCTGCGCCGCCGGCAGCCGGTGGACGTCCTGATCGGCATGGCCGAGATCCGGGCCCGGCGCGGCGAGGTCAAGGAGGCCTGCCGGCTGCTCTCCGCGGCCGCGATCGCGGGCGGCGAGCGGGCCCGGGTGTGGACGGAGGTCGCGCGGGTCGCGAACCTGCTCGGCACGCGGGGCCGCTCCATCCGGCAGCTCGCGCGCCGGGAGGCGGTGCGCGTCCAGCTCGGCAACCGCTCGGCCCGACTGCTGAAGTCGGACTGAGGCACGCTCTGGGCCCGGCTGGCGAAGTCGGACCGAGACACGCTCTCGACCCGGCTGCCGAAGCCGGACTCAGGCACGCTCTCGACCCGGCTGCCGAAACCGGACCGAGACACACGCACGGCCCGGCCGCCGAAACCGGACCGAGGCGACCGCACGGCCCGGCCCCGGGCGTCCGGGGCCGGGAGAGACGAACCCACGGCGCACTGCGAGGGATACCAGCGTGACGGAAACGGTCGTGAGCACCTCCGCATCACGGTCCGGCGCGGCACCGGCGGCCCGGGAGCCGGACGTTCCGGACCCGTCCGCGCCGACCCGGTCCGCGCCGGACCCGTCCGCGCCGGGTCCGGGGCGGCGGGAGGGCAGGCTCCGGGCCCTGGACGGGCTGCGGCTGGTCGCCGCGCTGATGGTGGCGGTGTACCACTACGCCGGGCGCGGCGGTGACGTCACCCGGGCCTGGGGCACCTCGCCGAAGCTCCAGTTCCCGACGCTGAGCGCGTTCGCCGCCTACGGCTGTCTCGGCGTCCAGGTCTTCTTCGTGATCAGCGGGTTCGTGATCTGCATGAGCGGCTGGGGCCGTTCGCCGCGGTCGTTCTTCGCCTCCCGCGCGTCCCGGCTGCTGCCGGCGTACTGGGTGGCCGTCGTCCTGGTGACGGCGGTGTTCGCGCTGCCGGCGGTCGTGTACGAGGCCGTGTCGCCGAGCGACGCGCTGGTGAACCTGACCCTGCTCCAGCAGCCGCTGGGCGCGGACCGGGTGCTGGGCGTGTGCTGGACGCTGTGGGTGGAGATCCGCTTCTACGCGCTGTTCGCGCTGTGCGTCGTGCTGCCGGGCGCGAGCCGGCGGCGGGTCGTGCTGTTCTGCGCGGTGTGGACCCTGGCGGCGGTCGTCGCGGAGGCGGCGCACGAGCCGCTGCTCGACCTGCTGGTGATGCCGGAGTACGCGCCGTACTTCATCGGCGGCATCGGCCTCTACCTGGTCCACCGCGACCGGCGGGACGCCGTCGCCTGGGGCATCGTCGCCGTCGGCTTCCTGATCGGGCAGCACTACGCGGTGGACTCGCTGTGGAACGCCTCCGACCCGGACGCCTTCGCCCACCGCACCACGTTCGGCATCGTCCTCGTGGTCGCCTTCGGCTTCGCGGCGGTCGCGGCGATCGCGCTCGGCCTGCTGAACCGGGTGAACTGGCGCCGGCTGACGGTGGCCGGGGCGCTGACGTACCCGTTTTACCTGGTCCACGAGCACCTGGGGTGGGTGGTGATCCGCGTGCTGCACCGCGGCCTGCACCTGCCGTCGGCGGCCACCTTCGCCCTGACGCTCACCTCGATGCTGCTGCTGGCCTGGCTGCTGAACCGGTTCGTGGAGAAGCCGCTGACGCCCCGGCTGCGGGCGGCGCTGTCGCGGGTGCGGTGAGGAAGGCCCCTACGGCATTCCGTACCGCTCCGCGATCCCGTCGAGGACGATCGCCAGCCCTTCCTCGAAGTGCCGGTCGTAGTCGGTGAAGATCTCCTTGCCCGCCCGGGCCGCCAGGGGGAAGTCGGCCATCATCCGGGCGCGCTCGTCGAGGTCGATGCCCTCGCTCCGTTCGCCGGGCCGGGGGAGGACGCCCTGTTCCTCGGTGACGAAACCGAGGGTGTACAGGTAGGTCGTGGTGGTCGCGCGGACGGCCCGGTCGAAGGGGAATCCGGCGGCGGTGAGGAGGCGCAGGCTGTCCTCCATCTGCTCGGCGTGCTCGAAGCCGGTGAAGCGTGAGCCGCTGAAGACCTTCGCGCCGTCGCGGTAGCCGAGCAGCGCCGCCCGCAGTCCGCGGTTGGCCTTCAGCAGCCGCTCCCGCCAGGTGTCGCCCGGGTCCAGGGGCGTTCCGGCGACCATGCGGCGGTACATCTCCGTCGCCATCTCGTCGAGCAGCGCCTGCTTGTCCTTGAAGTGCCAGTACAGGGCGGGCGCCTTCACGTCCAGCTCCCGGGCGATGGCCCGCAGGGTGAGTCCCTCCAGGCCGACCTCGTCGAGCAGCCGCAGCGCGGTGTCGGCCACCTGCTTCCGGTCCAGGGGGGCGCGTCGTTCGGGGGTCACGCTTGACAGTTTAACGCCGTTAAGGACACCCTTGCGACCGACGGCACTTAACAGCGTTAAGGAGAGTGGTCGTATGACGGCGTATGCGCACGAGACGGACGTGCTCGTCGTGGGCGCGGGCCCGAGCGGGCTGGCCCTGGGCATCGAACTGGCCCGGCGCGGGGTGGACGCGGTCCTCGTCGAGCGGGCCGACGGGCTGTTCCCCGGCTCGCGGGGCAAGGGGCTCCAGCCGCGCACGATGGAGGTCTTCGACGACCTCGGCGTCCTCGGCGCGATCCGCGCGGCCGGTGGCAGCTATCCGGTAGGGATGATCTGGCAGGACGGACGGCGGGCGGGCGAGCACCACATGTTCGACCCGGTGGAGCCGACCGAGGACTCCCCCTACGACGAGTCGTGGATGGTGCCGCAGTGGCGCACGCAGGAGATCCTGCGGGCGCGTCTGGAGGAACTCGGCGGCAAGGTCGCCTTCGGGCGCGAGGTGACGGGGATCGCGCAGGACGCGACGGGGGTGACGGCGCACTGCGCCTCCGGCGGGGACGTCCGCGCCCGGTACGTGGTCGCCGCCGACGGGGGCCGTTCGGCCGTGCGCCGGGCGCTCGGCATCGGCATGACCGGCGAGACGGTCGACCCGAGCCCGACACTGGTGGCGGACGTGCGGGTGGCCGGGCTGGACCGCGACAACTGGCACATCTTCCCGCCGAGCGGGGAGGACGGCGGCTTCCTCGCCCTCTGCCCGCTGGCGGGCACGGACGACTTCCAGCTGGTGGCCCGGTTCGCGGAGGGGACGTCGGTGGACCTCTCCGCCGACGGCATCCGCGCGGTCGTCGCCGCCCGCACGCACCTCGCCCCGCAGGATGTGACCGAGGTCCGCTGGGCGTCCGACTTCCGTCCGCGGGCGGCACTGGCGGACCGTTTCCGCGACGGGCGGGTCTTCCTCGTGGGGGACGCCGCGCACGTCCACTCCCCCGCCGGCGGGCAGGGCCTCAACACCAGCGTGCAGGACGCGTACAACCTGGGCTGGAAGCTGGCGGCGGTCCTGCGGGGGCAGGCCCCGGCCGCCCTGCTGGACACCTACGAGGAGGAGCGGCGCCCGATCGCCGCCGATGTGCTCGGCCTGTCGACGAGCGTGCACCGGGGGGAGACCCGGCGCGGGGAGGCGACGCGTCAGCTCGGCCTCGGCTACCGGGAGTCGTCGCTGTCGCGGGAGACCCGAGCGACCCCGGGCCCGGTGCGGGCCGGTGACCGCGCACCCGACGGGAGGGTGGGCGGCGTACGGCTCTTCGACGCGTTTCGCGGACCGCACTGGACGCTGCTCGCGCTGGACACCGCCGGTGAGGTCCCGGACCTGGGGGACGGCCTCGGGGACGGTCTGGGGGACGGCCCGGGGGACGAGGTGCGTGTCGTCCGCGGTGCCGCCCCGGAGTGGTACGGGGCCGGGTGGTTCCTCGTCCGGCCCGACGGGTACGTCGGCTGGGCCGGTGACGAGCCGGCGGACCTCGCGGCGTACGTCGCGTACGTCACGGAGCTGGGTCCGCGCCGGTAACCGGCCCGGTCAGGAGCTCGCGAGGGACAGCTTCGCCGCGAACCCGAGGAACAGGGCCCCGGCCGCCGAGGTGGCCCCCGCAGAGAGGCGCCTGCGCCGCCGGAAGGCGTCCGCCAGCCTGGTCCCGCTGAAGATCAGCGCGCTGAGGTACAGGAAGCTGGCGAGCTGCGCGAACGCCCCGAGGACGACGAACGACAGGGCCGGGTAGGCGTATCCGGAGTCAACAAACTGAACAAAAAAGGCGACGAAGAACAGGATCGCCTTGGGGTTGAAGAGGCTGACGACGAGGGCCCGCCGGAAGGGCCGCTCGTCGGGGGCGGCGGCCTCGGGCCGCTCGGCGGCCGGCTCGCGCCGCTCCCGCCACATCCCCCACGCGGCCCGCAGCATGCCGACCGCCAGCCAGGTCAGGTACCCGGCGCCCGCGTACTTCACGATCCCGAACAGCACGGCGTTGGCCTGGAGGAGGGAGGCGACACCGGCGGCGGACAGCGTCATCAGGACGGTGTCGCCGCACCACACCCCGGCCGCGGCGGTGTACCCGGCCCGCACACCGCGCCGGGCGGCGACGGAGAGCACGTACAGGGAGTTGGGCCCGGGAAGGAGGACGATCAGGACGAGGCCTGCCAGGTAGGTGGGAAGATCGATGACGCCGAACATGAGGACGAGTGTCGCACGGGCGTACGACCGTCAGTCCTCGCCGTCCAGGAGGAGGTCGACGGAGAGCTCCAGGGTGACCCCGACCGACTCGGGGAGGGGGATCGACTGGCCTCGCTCGTAGCGGAGGGGGGCGGGGTACTTGCCGTCGGCCGGGTCGGTGAACACGAGGACCTCGGCGTGCTTGCGGTCGGCCACCACATAGACGGGGACCCCGGCCTCGGCGTAGACCTCGGGCTTGCTGAGTGTGTCGTCGGCCCAGTGGGAGGAGGTGACCTCCAGCACCAGGCGGAATACGTGCGGTGCGTAGCAGTTCTTCTGGACGAGAGCGTCACCGATTCCGGCCTCGACGATCGACAGGTCCGGAATCGCGTAGTCCGCCGGCCCTGTCGGCAACCACAGGCCGATCCCGGGGCGCACCTTGAGACCGGCCTCCTTCGCTCCGGCCCGCCGGATCTGGTAGCCGACCTCGAACACCGTTCCCTGATGCGACTCGTCCAGCGGTGGTGACACGATGAGGCTCCCTCGAATGATCTCCGCGCGGTGTCCGGGCAGCCAGCCGGAAACACGGTCGGCGGCCTCGGCGATCGTCATCTGGCGCTCTGTCACAGTCACGACGACCTCCCTTCGGGAGCACTCTTCAGGAGGGCGTCCGGGGACGTGCCGCCTTCCTCCGGTGATCACCCACACGGGGGAATCACCCGGTTCAGAACGCATCCGCCGGTACATGCGTCCCCCACACCCCCCGCAACGCGTCGCACACCTCCCCCACCGTCGCCCGGGCCCGCAGCGCCTCCTTCATCGGGTACAGGACGTTGTCGTCGCCCTCCGCCGCCTTCCGCAGGGCGTCCAGGGCGGAGTCGACCGCCGCCCGGTCGCGTTCCGCCCGCAGCCTCGCCAGCCGCTCCGTCTGCCGGGCCTCGATCGCGGGGTCGACGCGGAGGGGCTCGTAGGGCTCCTCCGCGTCGAGCCGGAAGCGGTTGACGCCGACCACGGTCCGTTCGCCGCTGTCGGTCTCCTGGGCGATGCGGTAGGCGGAGCGCTCGATCTCGGACTTCTGGAAGCCGTGTTCGATCGCCGCGACCGCCCCGCCGAGGTCCTCGACCTTCCGCATCAGCTCCAGCGCGGCCGCCTCGACGTCGTCGGTCATGCTCTCGACGACGTACGACCCGGCGAAGGGGTCGACCGTCGCGGTCACGTCCGTCTCGTACGCCAGCACCTGCTGCGTCCGCAGCGCCAGCCGCGCGCTCTTGTCGGTCGGCAGCGCGATCGCCTCGTCGAAGGAGTTGGTGTGCAGGGACTGGGTGCCGCCGAGCACGGCCGCCAGGCCCTGCACCGCCACCCGCACCAGGTTCACCTCCGGCTGCTGCGCCGTCAGCTGGACGCCCGCCGTCTGCGTGTGGAAGCGCAGCATCATCGACTTCGGGTTCTCCGCCCCGAACTCCTCCTTCATCACCCGCGCCCAGATCCGGCGCGCGGCACGGAACTTGGCGACCTCCTCCAGGAGGGTGGTGCGCGCCACGAAGAAGAAGGACAGCCGGGGGGCGAAGTCGTCGACGTCCATGCCGGCCGCGACCGCCGTACGGACGTACTCGATGCCGTCGGCGAGGGTGAACGCGATCTCCTGCGCGGGGGAGGCGCCCGCCTCGGCCATGTGGTAGCCGGAGATCGAGATGGTGTTCCACCTCGGCATCTCGGTCCGGCAGTAGCGGAAGATGTCCGCGGTCAGGCGCAGGGAGGGCTGGGGCGGGAAGATGTACGTGCCGCGCGCGATGTACTCCTTCAGCACGTCGTTCTGGATCGTGCCGGTCAGCCGGTCGGCGGCGACGCCCTGTTCCTCGGCGACCAGTTGGTACAGGAGCAGCAGCAGGGCCGCGGGGGCGTTGATCGTCATCGACGTGGAGACCCGGTCCAGCGGGATGCCGTCGAACAGCACCCGCATGTCGTCGACCGAGTCGATGGCCACGCCGACCTTGCCGACCTCGCCGTGCGCGATCGGCGCGTCGGAGTCGTGGCCCATCTGGGTGGGCAGGTCGAAGGCGACCGACAGGCCGGTGGTGCCGTGGGCGATGAGCTGCCGGTAGCGGGCGTTGGACTCGGTCGCCGTGCCGAACCCCGCGTACTGCCGCATCGTCCAGGGGCGGCCCGTGTACATCGACGGGTAGACGCCCCGGGTGAAGGGGTACGCCCCCGGCTCCCCCAGTTTTCGCTCCGGGTCCCAGCCGTCCAGGGCGGCCGGCCCGTAGACCGGCTCGATCGGCAGTCCGGACTCCGACTCGCGCGCCATGGTGTGATGCCTCCCGCTGAGCGATCGTGCGGATCGGTCAGTCACCACCATGCCGGGCCGGACGCGTGCCGTCATCCCGGCGCGCGCCTAAGGCCGTCGTCTCGGGGAGGGATTCTCGGGGAGAGGTTCGCGGCGCGGACGGGACCGGGGGAACGTGTCCCGCCCGCGCCGGGTGCACGAGCCGCGGGTACGGGGGGAACCCCGGCTCGTGCGAGGGGCCGATGACCAGTCGGCTCACTCTCTACTGCGTCACGGCCGCGGAAAACGTCACACCCTGAGCCGAAGTTTTTTCGGCGGTTGGGAAACAGCAGGTCAGGAGGGTTTGCAGGGGCCCGGGGGGCGGTGGGAGAGGCGGGGCGGGGTCACCGGAAGGCGCCGGACGGACCGGGGCCGACAGACCCACCGGCACCACGGAACACACCGGACACACCAGACGCACCGGACTTGCTGGTGCCACTGGCGCCACCGGTGCTGCTGGTGCTGCTGGTGCTGCTGGTGCCGTGGAACGCGGTGGACTCACCCGTCACCTCGTTCGCACCGGTGTCCTTGCCGCTCTTCCCGCCGCCGCTGTCCTCGTCGTCCCCGGTGTCCTGGCCGGCTCCGCCGCCGCCGTCGTCGTTCTGCTGGCCCGTGATGCCCTGGTCGCCGTCGTAGCCCTGCTCGTCGCCGGTGTCCGTGCGGTCCTGGCCGCTGCTCGTGCCGCCCTCGGCCTGGCTGTCCCACGCGTCGCGGTCGTCGCCGGTGCCGGAGTCCTGGCCGCCGGTCGTGTCGAGGACCTGCGCGCAGTACGACGACACGCGGGAGGAACCGCCCGCCGCGTCCTCCAGGGCGCTGCGGCGGTCGGCGTCCAGCCGGCGGCCGTCCTGGACGTCGCGGCAGGCCGAGGTCACGCCGCTGGGCCAGCTCAGGCCGTCCCCGGTGCCACGGGCGGCGGAGTCGTCGCCGGTGCCCCGCGCGGTCCCGTCGGCGTCCGGTGCCGAGGTGCCGCTCGCGGTGCCGTCGGAGGCGGTCGCGCCGCCCTCGCCGTCGTCCGGCGGGGGCGAGACGAGCGGGCGGTCCGGGCCGGGGGTCGCGGCACCGGAGACGGAGGACGCGGGTCCCGGGTCGGTGCCGTCGAAGGGGGTCGGCAGGATGCCCGTACCGGCCGCGACGGCGACCCCGCCGGCCATGCCGACGGCCAGCGCGGCGGCCAGCCCGAGGCGTACGGGGTGACGGCGGCGGCGGCGAGGGCCGTCCGGCGCGCGCCGTCCGCCGATACGGATCAGCCCGCCGTCGTCGGCGTGGTCGCCGTGTCCGGCCGCGGCGTGGTCGCCGTGCCCGGCCGCGGCGTGGTCGCCGTGCCCGGCCGCGGCGTGGTCGCCGTGCCCGGCCGCGGCGTGGTCGCCGTGCCCGGCCGCGGCGTGGTCGCCGTGCCCGGCCGCCGAAAGTGCGGCTGGTGCCGCCGTCCGGCCGGGGCGTCCGTCGCCGCCGAGGTCCGGGGAGGCCGTCGGGGAGATCGTCGGGGAGGCCGTCGGGGAAGCCACCGGCTGGGGCACGCGCTCGGCGCGGGCCTTGCGGAAGGCGGCCAGGGCGGCGGCCTCGCCGGGGAGTTCGCCGTCGGCCGGGGCGGGGGCGGCGGCGAGCGCGGCGAGGGCACCGACGGTACGGGCGAGCCGTTCGGCCTCGTCGCGGCGGGCGGGACCGACAGCGTTGTCGGGGACGTCCCCGCTCAGCAGGCGCTCCACCGCCGCCCGGTCCAGCCGACGGCCGGAGCCGCGTTCCCCGCCGGGACCGCGGGCCGGGGCGGAACCGCCGGGGGGTTGCCCGTCCCCCGGGAAGACACAGCGCTCGTCGGCCATCACATGTCCTTCTGCGTCCGCGCGAGCGCAGGCGTCACACCGGCGGACGTCGCCGAGCGCGTGCGCGGTCCTCGCTGGGGCGGCAGGGTGTCGAGCACACCGGCCGTTTCCGGGTCGTCGCCGAGCAGCTCGGCGAGCTTCTTCAGTCCGCGGTGCGCGGCCGTCCGGACGGCGCCGGGCCGCTTGCCGAGCGTCTCGGCGGCGGTCTTGGCGTCCAGGCCCATCACCACCCGCAGGACGACGGCCTCGGCCTGGTCCTGCGGCAGCCGGGCGATGAGGTCGAGGGTGCGGCCGGTGGCGAGCGCCTCCAGGGCCTCCCCCGCGGTGTCGGAGTCGGCGGCCCGGCCGGTCAGCTCCGTCTCGTCGCCGCCGATCGCCGGGCGGCGGCCGCGCATCCGGACGTGGTCCAGGGCGCGGTTGCGGGCGATACGGGCGGCCCAGCCGCGGAAGCGGTCGGCGTCGCCGCTGAACCGCTCCAGGTCCCGGGCTATCTGGAGCCAGGCCTCGGAGGCGACGTCCTCGGCGTCGTGGTCGCCGACGAGCGTGCGGACGTACCCGAGGAGCCGCGGGTGCACCGCGCGGTACACGGCCCGGAACGCGGTCTCGTCTCCGTGCTGTGCCGCGAGCACCGCGGCTGTCAGCTCCGCGTCGTCCCCCACGTCGTGGTCCTCGGTCGATGGTTGCGGTGTGACCAACCCGTAGGTGGTCGCGGCCCGCGGGTGGTCGCGGCCCGTAGTGGTCACGGTGGTCACGGTGTTCACACCGCTCCGCCGTCCGGCGCGAAAGGCACGTTACGACCTGAAACCGTCGGCCGTCCATGTCCGGACAAGGCGCGAGGGACGTGTGACGCGGTGGGCGGGCGCGGGGTGTGACAGAAAACGCACGCACGGCGCTGTAGGGAGTACGGGCCGCCGCGCGGCCCGTGCCGCGCGACGGCCGGGGCCTCTCCTGTGGGGGGTGGCGGCCCCGGCCGTTGCCTCGGTTCACCTTTCTGACCTGCGGCGTTTTCGAGGACCGACCGCTTCTGGTCTCAGCTGCCGTAAAGGGCGGGCAGGTCGACCAGGAGGAGGTCGTCACGGCTGTCGGCCAGGTCGACCAGGTCGGGGTAGAAGCCGTGCAGGGAGTACAGGGCCAGAGTGGTGGCAGCGGTGTCGTACCCCTGATCCGCGAGCAGGGCACGGATGCGTTCCAGGCGCTCCAGGTCACCGGTCCCCCGGCGGGCGGCGGTCGCCTTGGCCTCGCCCAGCAGCGCGATCCTCGCACGGGGAGCCTGCGGGCGCTCACCGGCGGCCAGGGCGATCACATCGACCTCGTGCTTCGTCCGGGCGGCCTGGTCGGCGACCTCGGTGGTACCGACCGGTCCGGGCAGCCCACCGGGCAACAGGGTGTGGGCGTACCGACGGGTGAAGTCGCGGGCCAGGTCCTCGAAGTGCGGCCCGAGGATCTTGGAGTTGAAGGTCGGAGCGGCCTGGTGCCACACCTGCTCGGCGAAACCCTGCTCCACGGCGGCGGCCTGCGGGAGCGTGATGAGCTGGTTGAAGCGGATGACGGGGTCGGCGAGCGTGATGACGGGGTGCCTGGAGCGGAGGATGTCCTGTTCCCGCCGGATGTAGCCGGTGGATTCCAGCACTCCCAGCGGGTGAGCGACGGCGTTCCGCGGGCGCTCCAGGGCGGCACCGATCTTGCTCGGGGTGGTGGCGCCCTGCGCGATCGCGGTGAGGATGTCGTAGTACAGCGTGTGCTGCGTGATCCTCGGGTCCTCGCGCAGCAGGTACTCGGTCTCGGTACGCGAGTAGACCGCCCGCCCCGGGTCGAGCAGTGTCCGGGTGAGCCAGGTGTCGAAGCCGTCCTCCGGATGCGGCCGGGCGGCCACCGGCCGGTAGCCGGGGGCTCCCCCCAGGACCGCGTGCACCTTCAGCGCGGTCAGCGGGTCGGTGATCTGCCAGAAGGCCCGGCTGTCACGGTAGTCGAAAGCCCCCAGCCGTAGATCGACCACGGCGCGCCCCCGCAGCGGCTTGGTCCCCGAGAGCAGTTCGTGCATGACGCTCATCGCGGAGCCGCACAGGATCAGCCGCGGGCCCGGCCCGGCGCCGGGCCGGGCACCCCGCTGACGTTCGTCGTAGAGCTGTTGCAGCAGCCCCGGGATCTCAGGCGAGTGCTGGAGCAAGTACGGCAATTCGTCGATCACCAGGAGCGGGTGCGCCGAACGGGCGGTGACATCGAGGGCATTGGACAGGACGTCACGCCAGTCGGTCAGACGCAGACTCCCCGGCCGCAGGCCGGCGTGGGCGGCGACCGCGTCGCTGAACCGCTGGATCGCGGGAAGCCGCCCCTCCTCCCTCACCGCCGTGACGTACAGGCCGCCGACCTGCTCGGACAGGGCCTGTAGAAGGTACGACTTCCCATGCCGCCGCCGCCCCGACACGATGCCGAGCCTCATCGCCGGATCCGGATCGGTGACGAACTCCGCGAGCAGATCCCACTCCCGGTCACGGTCGACCACATCGTCAGGCTTGACCGGCAGGCTTTTCACTCGCCCTCCTCCACCTCGGTGACCCACGAGTGCGTCTAAGTCTACTTCGACAGAATGCGTCGCATTGAATATGTCTCAACGACGCAGTCGTCTGCGTCCATGTCACGCCCCCGGCGTTTCCGGAGTCTGCGGACCGTCGTCCGTCCCGCCGTCGGCGCCGAGCCGGCGGGCGAGCCGTTTCAGCCCCCGGTGGGCGGCCGTCCGCACCGCACCCGGCCGCTTGCCGAGGACGCGCGCGGCAGTGGGCCCGTCCAGTCCGACCACGACCCGCAGCAGCACCGCCTCGGCCTGGTCGCGCGGCAGCCCGCGCACCAGTTCCAGGGCCCGTTCGGTGGAGAGCCTCTCCAGGGCCTGGTCGTGGGTGTCGTGCGGGCCGGGCAGTTCGAGCAGGTCCTGTTCGAGCGCGGTCGCCCGGGGCCGCGCCCGCTGCCGCCGCAGGTGGTCCAGCGCACGGTGCCGGGCGATGGTGGCGGTCCAGCCCCGGAAGCCCGTGCCGTCCCCCTGGAACCGTCCCAGGTCCCGGGCGATCTCCAGCCAGGCGTCGGAGGCGACGTCCTCGGCGTCGTCGCCGACCAGGCCGCGTAAATAGCCCACCAGCCCCGGGTGCACGATCCGGTAGGCGACCGCGAACGCGGCCTCGTCCCCCTCCTGGGCCCGTGCCACGGCCGCGCCCAGTTCCCCGTCGTACGCCTGCGCACGTCGGGGTTCCCCTCCCTGGCCCAAGAACCGTCCTCGTCCGTGCGGAGTGTCCGGTGGGTGCGCGGCGCCCACCGTGTCCACGGTCGAGCCGCGTCCACACCCCCGTCGTGATCAGCGTCCCGCCGCACGGATCTGTCACAGTCCGGCCAGCTCGCACCACACGTACTTGCCGCGGTGCCCGAGCCGTGACAGCGGCTGCCAGCCCCACAGGTCCGAGCACGCCCGCACGAGGGCCAGCCCCCGCCCCTCCTCCGCGTCCCCCAGCTCCTCGAACCTCCCGGGCGCCCCGGGCGGCTCCGGATCCGCGTCCCACGCCCCGATCCGCAACACCCCCTCCCGCCAGCGGACCCGGAGGGCGGCCGGTCCCTTCTGGTGTCCTACGGCGTTGGCGACCAGCTCGGAGGCCAGCAGCTCCGCGGTGTCGACCAGCCCGGCGTGCCCGTGAAGGGTGAGTGCGGCACGGAGGGTGCGGCGACCGACGGTCACGGCGCGGGGGTCGTTGGGGACGTAGAGGGAGTACTCCCAGGAGTCGACGGGGGCGGTGGTGTCGTTCTCGGGCGTGACTCAACTCCGTTGCGGTAGTGAGGTGTTGCGGTCGGCGGGCGGTGTCTTTGCCGCGGCCGTCATGGCAGGACGGGGCGGTGCACTTCCGGGGGTCCCGGTGTTCCGCTGTGTGTGCGTCGCGTCACTGACAGTAGGGACACAATTTGGGACCGTGCAAGTCGTTGTCATAATCTCCCCCTCGAAAGAGGTGCTGCCGTGGGGCAGTTGCGGCGCGAGGAGGCCCGTATGGCGCGCAGGAAGCAGCCCACCGCACGCCAGGAGCGCCTGGGCTCCGAGCTGCGGAAACTACGAGAGGCCGCGGGGCTCAAAGGACGCGAGGCCGCCGCGCTGCTCGGCACGGACTCGGCTCAGATCAGCCAGATCGAGTTCGGCACGGCCGGCGTGAGCGGCGAGCGCGTACGACGGCTCGCCGCTCAGTACTCCTGCACCGACGAGGAATTGATCGAGGCGCTCGCGGCGATGGCGAGCGACCGGACTCAGGGCTGGTGGGAGGAGTACCGAGGCCTCCTGCCCACGTCGTTCCTCGACCTCTCCGAGCTGGAGCACCACTCCGCATACCGCTGGGACATGGACTTCCTGCACATCCCCGGCCTCCTCCAGACGGAGGACTACGCACGGACGCTCTTCTCCTGCCGGGTTCCGGAACTGCCGCAGGAGGACCTTGAGTTGCGCGTCCGGCATCGCATGCAGCGACGCGTCATCATCGAAGATCCGGCACCTGTCCCGTACAAAGCGGTGATCCATGAGGCGGCGCTACGCATCCGAGTCGGCGGCCGCACCACCTTGCGGGCTCAGCTCACGCGCATTCTGGAACTGTCCGAAGCCGACCACATCACCGTACGAATCGTCCCCTTCGACCTGGAGAGCTTCGCCCCTCTCGGAAGCGTCATCGTGTACGCGGGCGCCGACGTCCCGGAGTTGGACACCGTGGTGCAGGACACCCCTCATGGAACGGTGTTCGCCGACTCCGCAGCGCAGCTCAACGTCTTTAGAACGCTCTTCCGTAGAGTGGAGGCGGCATCGCTCGAACCCGTGCGTTCCCGTGACTTCATCCACAGGTTGGCGAAGGAGCTGTGAGGCCATAATGACCCCCGGCAACTGGCGGAAGTCGTCGTACTCTGGCGGCGGCGACGGCAACGCCTGCGTGGAAGTGGCCCACCACCACCCCCACATATCCATCCGCGACTCCAAAACCCCCACCCGAGCCACCCTCACCTTCCCCACCACCGCCTTCACCCCCTTCCTCCAAGCACTGAAGCAGAACCCTCGCTAGCCGCCCGTCGCGAAGGAGCCGAGAAGCCGATGACCGTCACGCCCGACACCTGGAAGAAGTCGTCCTACTCCGGCGGCGGCGACGGCAACAACTGCGTGGAGATATCCGACCGCCGCTGCACCGTCGCCGTCCGCGACTCCAAAGCCCCGACCCGTGCCCCCCTCACCTTCACCGCCATCGGCTTCACCCTCTTCATCGAGGCCCTGAAGCGGAACCCCCACTAGCCACCCGTCGCGAAGGAGCCGAGAAGCCGATGATCGTCACCCCCGGCACCTGGAAGAAGTCGTCCTACTCCGGCGGCGGCGACGGCAACGCCTGCGTGGAAGTGGCCCACCACCACCCCCACATATCCATCCGCGACTCCAAAACCCCCACCCGAGCCACCCTCACCTTCCCCACCACCGCCTTCACCCCCTTCCTCCAGGCCCTGAAGCGGGATCCCCGCTAGCCGGCCAGGAGGGGGCCCGGTGCTTCCGGTCGGGACCCCTCCACCGGTTGTCGGCCACGTCAGCTCGGCTGGTCCCCGGTGTAGCGGTAGATCGCGCCGGCGGAGTTGACGCACCACACGGTGCCGTCGGCGGCCACGCCGATGTCGACCGCACTGCCCGGGATACCGATCCAGGGACTGGCGTCGTGGCCGGTGTAACGGTAGATCTGGTCGGAGGAGTTCACGCCCCACACGTGGGTCCTCGACCCCACCGAGATCCGGGCCAGGCCACCGGAGACGTTGACCCAGTTGGTCGAACCCTGGTCCCCGGTGTAGCGGTAGATCGCACCCGCGGAGTTCACGTGCCACACGGTCCCGTCGGCGGCCACGCC
>NZ_JBIAPF010000002.1:0-456651 GCF_042888135.1 Streptomyces sp. NPDC003247 | reverse complement strand
CCGATGTCGACCGCACTGCCCGGGATACCGATCCACGGATTGGCGTCGTGACCGGTGTAACGGTAGATCTGCCCGGACGAATTCACGCCCCACACATGGGTCCTCGACCCCACCGAGATCCGGGCCAGGCCACCGGAAATGTTGACCCAGTTGGTCGAACCCTGGTCCCCGGTGTAGCGGTAGATCGCACCCGCGGAGTTCACGTGCCACACGGTCCCGTCGGCGGCCACGCCGATGTCGACCGCACTGCCCGGGATACCGATCCACGGATTGGCGTCGTGACCGGTGTAACGGTAGATCTGCCCGGACGAATTCACGCCCCACACGTGAGTCCTGGACCCCACCGAGATCGTCGCGAGACCGCCAGAGATGTTCTTCCAGTCAGCCATGTTCGTGCCCCCTTCGCTTCGGATGCTGCACCCGGCTACTTGGCGAGCGGCAAGGACACACAAACAACCCCATATACTGATTGATCTCTTTAGTTATCCAAAAACCGATGTTTATTTCGTTCCGCCCTTGAGGATCGAGAGTTCAGAGGTTTGCGGCCGCTTCACATGAGGCCGAAAGAGTCGTAACCCACACGATGGGTCAACAAGGCTTCGAGTTGACGGCTCCCATGGGGCGTTTCGGTCCGCCTCGACCTGCACGCGGCACCCTCATGTCCATCGCGCGGCGGCGAGGGCGAGCGACGCGACGGCCAGGGCCAGGTAGCCGCCGGGGAACAGCATGTTGTGGAAGACGCGGGCACGGACGTGTACGCCGACCGCGCCGACGAAGAACAGGACGAGGCCCGTCGCGGCGGCGACGCCGATGGCCGTGGCGCCCGTGAGTCCGAGCAGGAGGCCGGCGGCTCCCGCGAGCTTGAGTGCGGCGAGCCATGGGATCCAGGTCCGCGGGACACCCACTTCGGTCGAGTTGGCGACGACGAACTCGGCCCGCGAGAAGTCCGCGACGGCCATTCCGGCGTTGGCCAGGACGGTGGCGACGGTGATGACGACGTAAGCGGTGAACATGTGCCTCGCCTTCCGGTCGAGCCCATCGGGTGGTCGGCGAGCCCTGCGCGCTCACCGCGACAAGCCTTTCCGAGGCTCCGGGTGACGTCCAATACCTGCGTCTATAACCTGGCGGCATGGATGTGGACACGCGTCTGCTGCGCTCCTTCGTCGCCGTGGCGGAGGAGGGGACCCTCACCCGCGCCGCCGAGCGGCTGTTCGTGTCCCAGCCGGCGCTGACCAAGCAGATCAGGCAGCTGGAGGCCCAGCTGGGAGCGCGACTGTTCACGCGGTCCCGCACCGGGATGGCGCTCACCGAGCCGGGCCGGGTCCTGAGTGGGCGGGCGCCCGCCCTGCTGGCCGAGTGGGACCGGGTGCTGCGGGAGACCAGGAGCGCGGCCGGCCGTGCGGCCCGCGTGCTGCGGGTCGGCTTCATGGCGAGTGCCGCCAACGAGGCGACCCCGCGCATCATCGCGGACTTCACCCGACGCCGGCCGGGCTGGCGGGTGGACATGCGGCAGGCCGCCTGGTCGCACCCCAGCGCCGGACTGGCGGATGGGGAGGTCGACGTGGCCCTGCTGCGGCTGCCCTTCCCCGGCCAGGACGCCCTGCGGACGGAGGTGCTGTTCACCGAGGACCGCTGGGTCGCCCTCCCCGCCGGACACCCCCTCGCCGCCCGCGACGTGATCCCCTTCCGGGATCTGTGGGACGAGCCGTTCGTGGCCGCCCCGCCCGAAACGGGCTGGTGGCGCGAGCACTGGCTGGCCACCGACGAACGCGAGGGCCACCCGGTCCGCATCGGCGCCGTCACCGACCAGCCGGACGACTGGCTCAGCGCGATCGCCAACGGCTACGGCATGGCCCTGGCCCCCGCGTCCGCCGCCCGCTTCTACGCCCGCCCGGGCATCACCTACCGCCCCGTCAGCGGCGTCAGTCCCAGTCGGGTCGGCGTCGCGTGGTCCCGCGCCGACGACACCGATCCCGTCGTCCGGGACTTCGTCCGCTGCTGCCTGGACAACAGACCACGGCCGGAGGAGAGCCCCATCTGACCAAACCGATGCTGCCTAACCGCCCGTGGCGTCCCGGCACAGCAGCCGCAGCGAGCCGTGTCCGGCGAAGCAGCGGCGGGCCTCGTCGATCGGGTCCCAGAGGTGGCCGTCGGGTGTGCGGACCCAGTGGTCGCCGCCCGTCGCCCACCACTCGCCGCCGGTCCGCCGGACGATCACCTCACCGGCGTACGCGCCGAGCCCGCGCAGCACGGACTCCACGGCGCCGTACGGCCTGTCCTCGCGGCGCAGGTCGCCGATGAGGCGGTCCACGCGCCACAGGCTCTGCGCCGAGAAGTCCAGGCGCGTCCGCGCGCCCTCGGGCAGGGTGGCCACGGCGTCCGCCGCCCACCGGGTGGGTTTCGTCGCGGCGTTCGGCCGGCCGGCCTGCTGGGACTGGGGGAAAGGTTTCTGCTGCGTCGTCGCCTGCGTCATCGCACTGGTCATATCATGCGTTCCCGCCTTGGCCATAGAGGGCGGAGCGTCGCCCGCCCTCGATCCATCACTCCTGGTCAGAGGCGTTCCCAGGACGCACGCAGGGCGTACGCAGGGCACATGCAGGAGTCATGCAGGACTCAGGCAGGACTCGCGCAGCACCGCCTCAGCTTTCCCACAGCGCGGGCACAGGAACGACACTCCCGCCGCAGTCCGTGCCCCGCCGGCTCACCGCACGCCGCGCGCCCGGCGCGACACGACCGCCCGCAGCACCCGCCGCCCCTCCGTGGAGACCTCCAGGGCCCGGCGCATCCCGCCCGCGCCGTGCCCGGCGAGCACTTCGAGGACGGTGACCTGGCGGCGCAGCTCGGCGGCGACGAGCGGCGGCATGCCCTCCGTACGGCCCGAGCGGCGGGAGTCGAGCGGGGAGGGGTCGGCGGCGGGGTCGAGGAGCCGGTGGATCTGGAGCGAGGCGACGGAGCAGGCGTCGGCCCACCGCCGCAGCTCGGCGGCGCGCCGCTCGGCGGGGGCCGCCTCCAGCATCCGCCCGGCGAGGACGACGGCCTCGTCACCGCCGCCGTCACCGTCCCCGTCGGCGGGATCGAGCGCGCCGCGCACCTGCTTCAGCAGGTCGCCCCAGGCGGTGGCGTCGGCGTCGTCCGCGAGGGCCGCCCACAGCGGACGCAGGGTCTCGTCGTCCCCGCCGAGGAGCGGCACGCACCGATCCAGACAAGCCAGTCCGCTGGCGGCGAGCCCGCGGTCGTCGGCCCGGGCGATGAGGTCCACCAGGCTCATGCACGCCTCCCTGTTCGGGGCGCCGTCCCCACGGAGCCCGCACTTCCCCTTACTGCGTGCGACAGCCCGGGAGTGTCACAGTGCGGGCGCGCCGAGCCGGGAGGGACGCTTTTCGGCCAACCCGGCTCCAGGGCCGGACCGGCGGGAGCGGCCCCCGTCAGCCCAGCCGGTCCGCCAGTGCCGTGAACTCGGTCCAGGACAGCGACGGCGCGCCCGGGTCCCACAGCTTCTGCACGGTGGCGCGCAGCGGCATGCGGATGCCGGCCGCGACCTGGTCCTGGGTCTGGGAGTTCGACAGGTCGCACCAGACCGCGAAGGAGCCGCCGAGGATCTGGGCGTCGTAGCTCGCCGGGACGGCCGTCGTGCCGCGCAGGACCCGGGGCGTCCACTGCTCGTAGATGCGCTGCCCGGTCGGGTAGACGAAGGTCTGCGGCTCGCCGAGGACGTAGTACAGGAACTCGTCGTTGTAGTTGAGGACCTTGCGGCCGGCGCTCAGGTACTCCACCGGCTTTCGCGCCCCGATCTCCTTGCCCGTCCAGTAGGCGACGACCAGGTCGTCGGCGGGCTTCACCGAGGTCCCCGCGTAGAAGCCGTCGTTCCAGGCGCGCATGGTGCGGTCGTGGGCGCGGACGGTGTCGGCGCGGTCGTTGAGCCAGCCGGTGGCGAGGTCGGCGACGCCGGCGCCGGAGCCGTAGGTGTCCCGCGCGGCGGTGGCGAGCTGCGGGTAGGAGGCGGCCGGGTCGGACACCGTCAGCGCCTGGTACTCGTCGCCGCCGAGGTGCCACTGGCCGCCGGTGAACAGTCCGGCGAACTCGTCCAGCAGGTCGTCCAGGAGGGCGCCGGAGGCGTCCTTGGAGATGTCGATCGCGCCGCGGGTCGCCGTTCCCTGGGCGTTCTTGAGCTGGAGCTCGGGGTGGGCGGCGAGGACGGCGCCGAGGTGTCCGGGTGAGTCGATCTCCGGCACGACGGTGATGTGCCGGCTCGCCGCGAGGTCGACGATCTTCTTCACCTGCGCCTTGGTCAGGTGCGGCGTCGAGACGATCTCCGGGTGGGTGTCGGACTGGATCCGGAACGCCTGGTCGTCGGAGAAGTGCAGGCCGATCTCGTTGAACTTGAGGTCGCCGAGCTCGCGCACCCGGTCCTGGATCCAGTCGGCGGTGAAGTGCTTGCGCGCGATGTCCAGCATGAACCCGCGCCGCGGCTTGGCCGGCTCGTCCCGCACGACGCCCTCCGGTGCCGTGCCGCCGCCGTGCACCTCCTGCTTCAGCGTGCGCGTGCCGTAGAACACGCCCTCGTCGGACGGCCCGCTGACGGTCACCCGCCCGCCGCGCACGGTCATGGTGTACGACTCCGGGTTCGCGCCCTCGTCGTCGTTGAGCGCCAGCCGCAGGTCGCCGGCGCGCACGTCGTCCTTCTGGCCCGCGTACGACATCCCCAGCTCACCGGCGATCAGCCGGCCCTCGTCGGCGAGGTCGGCGTCGCTCACCACCACCCGCTGCCCGCCGGCCGGCCGCCACCCGGGGCCGCGGGCCGGGGTGTGGGCGCGGACCGCGGGGATGGTCCGCGGGGTCTGGGAGAGGGCGTACGTCCGGGTCGGGGTGGGGGCGGCCGCCGCACCGGTGCCGGTCCCGTCACCGGCCGTGCGCGCCTGTGCCGATCCGGCCCGTGTCCCGTCGTCCCCGGAGGCCCACACTCCGGCGCCCGCGCCGATCACGACGACGAGAGCGCCGGCCAGCAGGGCCCGCCGGACGACCTGGGGCTGCGGGGTCCTCTCCGGCGCCCGGCGCCGATGCCTGTGCCTGTGCCTGCTCACTCCGCCAACCTACGACTCCCGGCCGTCCGAAGCGCGCGGAAGGGGTCCACCGCATCCTCCGAAACTCTCTCGTTCGAGTGAAATTCGGGCAAGCGTCGGACACGTCATGAGCACTCTCGATAACGTAGCGCCACACCTTTCACGGCATCCCCTGCCACACCACTCGTGACGCGAGGATCCACGCTGCCTGCGCACCGCCTCTCCCGCTTCTCCCGCCGAGTCGCCATACCGACACTGCCGGAGCAGACCAGGACCTCTCCCCCGGCACGCCCGCCGGAGCCGTTCGACACCCCTCCGCCGGAGCCGTTCGACACCCGTTCGCCGGAGCCGTTCGCCGCGCATCCGCCGGAGCCGTTCGACACCCGTCCGCCGGAAGCGTTCGACACCCGTCCGCCGGAGGAGTTCGCCACGCACCCGCTGGAGGCGTTCAACACCGCGCCCGCCGAGGAGGCCCACCACACCCTCCTCGCCTGCCTCCACAGCCCCAGCTGGGCCCGGCGCGTCACCGCGCACCGCCCCTACCCCACCCCGGACGCCCTCCTCGCCGCGTCCGACGAGGCCGCCTACGACCTGGCCCCGGGGGAGCTGGCCCAGGCCCTCGCGGCGGAGACGCTGCCGCCCCTCCCGGAGAACACCTACGAAGCGGCGCACATGGCCCTGGACGCGGCCCACGCCGCGTACGAGGCCCGCTTCGGACACGTGTTCGTCCTCTATCTCGGTGACACCCCGCCCGAGGAAACCCTCGACCACGTCCTCGAGGCCATCCGGTCACGATTGACGAACGATCCCGAGAAGGAGCGCGAGGTCGCGGCGGAGGAGCTCCGGCGCACGGCGCGAGGACGACTGACGGCCCGCCTCGGGGGCGCGAGGCCGTAACCGGCCCCCGGCCGCCGCCACATGGGCGCGACCGGCCACCAGGACACCGCATCGGCGGATACCGGGACACCCCGCCCCAGAAGCGCCGGCCGCTCGCCCATCCGCGTGCCACTTTGATCACACCGGTAGGCCCGCTGTAAGCACCACAGGCACACGTCGCTACGATGCTGGGGGCCGGTGGACCGTACCCGGCCGGGCCCGTCCGACACCGAAGCCGGCAGGCCCCAGTCCCCGCTCCCGGAGGGTTCTTCCGTGCCGGCTGGAACGCTGTACCGCGGCCGGGAAGGAATGTGGTCCTGGGTGGCTCACCGAGTCACCGGCGTCCTCATCTTCTTCTTCCTGTTCGTTCACGTGCTGGACACCGCACTCGTGCGTGTCTCCCCCGAGGACTACGACAAGGTCGTAGCCACGTACAAGACCCCGCTCGTCGCGTGCCTGGAGTACGGCCTCGTCGCCGCCATCCTCTTCCACGCTCTCAACGGCCTGCGCGTCATCGCCGTCGACTTCTGGTCCCAGGGTCCGCGCTACCAGAAGCAGATGCTCTGGTCCGTCGTCGGCATCTGGCTCGTGCTGATGCTCGGGGCGATCTACCCCGTCCTCGGCCACGCCGCTCGTGAACTGTTCGGGAGCTGAGACCGATGGCCACCACTGAAACCCCCGCCTCCGGAGTCGGCCCCGTCGAGGGCGGTTCCGTCTACAACGTCGACAACCCGGCGCCCGTGATCGAGGCCCCGCGCAAGCGCACGAAGAAGACCCCGCGGTCCACCCGGGGCAACTTCGAGATGGCCGCCTGGCTGTTCATGCGTCTCTCCGGCGTCGTGCTGGTCGTCCTGGTCATCGGCCACCTGCTGATCCAGCTCGTCCTCGACGGCGGTGTCTCCAAGATCGGCTTCGCCTTCGTGGCCGGCCGCTGGGCGTCCCCGTTCTGGCAGGTCTGGGACCTGTTGATGCTGTGGCTCGCCATGCTGCACGGCGCCAACGGCCTGCGCACGGTCATCAACGACTACGCGGAGCGCGCGAACACCCGGCTGTGGCTGAAGGGCCTGCTCTACACCGCCACGGTGTTCACCATCCTGCTGGGCACGCTGGTGATCTTCACCTTCGACCCGAACATCCGCTAGGCACGGGGCTGCGAGAATCATGAAGATCCACAAGTACGACACCGTCATCGTCGGCGCCGGTGGCGCCGGTATGCGCGCGGCCATCGAGTCGACGAAGCGCAGCCGCACCGCGGTCCTGACCAAGCTCTACCCCACCCGCTCCCACACGGGCGCCGCGCAGGGCGGCATGGCCGCCGCGCTGGCCAACGTGGAGGAGGACAACTGGGAGTGGCACACCTTCGACACGGTCAAGGGCGGTGACTACCTGGTCGACCAGGACGCCGCCGAGATCCTCGCGAAGGAGGCCATCGACTCCGTCCTCGACCTGGAGAAGATGGGCCTGCCGTTCAACCGCACCCCGAACGGCACGATCGACCAGCGCCGCTTCGGCGGTCACAGCCGCAACCACGGCGAGGCCCCGGTCCGCCGGTCCTGCTACGCGGCCGACCGCACCGGCCACATGATCCTCCAGACGCTGTACCAGAACTGCGTCAAGGAGGGCGTGGAGTTCTTCAACGAGTTCTACGTCCTCGACCAGCTGATCACCGAGGTCGACGGCGTCAAGCGCTCGGCCGGTGTGGTGGCGTACGAGCTGGCCACCGGCGAGATCCACGTCTTCCAGGCGAAGGCCGTCATCTACGCCTCCGGCGGCTGCGGCAAGTTCTTCAAGGTGACCTCCAACGCGCACACGCTGACCGGTGACGGCCAGGCCGCCGTGTACCGTCGCGGGCTGCCGCTGGAGGACATGGAGTTCTTCCAGTTCCACCCGACCGGCATCTGGCGCATGGGCATCCTGCTGACGGAGGGCGCCCGCGGTGAGGGCGGCATCCTCCGCAACAAGGACGGCGAGCGCTTCATGGAGAAGTACGCGCCGGTCATGAAGGACCTCGCCTCCCGCGACGTCGTCTCCCGCTCCATCTACACGGAGATCCGCGAGGGCCGCGGCTGCGGTCCCGAGGGCGACCACGTCTACCTGGACCTCACCCACCTGCCGCCGGAGCAGCTGGACGCCAAGCTCCCGGACATCACCGAGTTCGCGCGCACCTACCTGGGCATCGAGCCGTACACCGACCCGATCCCGATCCAGCCCACCGCGCACTACGCGATGGGCGGCATCCCGACGAACGTCGAGGGTGAGGTCCTGTCGGACAACACCACGGTCGTCCCGGGCCTGTACGCGGCCGGCGAGGTCGCCTGCGTCTCCGTGCACGGCGCCAACCGCCTGGGCACCAACTCGCTGCTGGACATCAACGTGTTCGGCCGGCGCGCGGGCATCGCCGCCGCCGAGTACTCCCAGAAGGCCGACTTCGTCGAGCTGCCGGAGAACCCCGAGTCGCTCGTGGTGGAGCAGATCGAGCGGCTGCGCAGCTCGACCGGGAACGAGCGGGTGGCGGAGCTGCGCCGCGAGCTCCAGGAGACCATGGACGCCAACGTCATGGTGTTCCGCACCGAGCAGACGATCAAGACGGCCGTCGAGAAGATCGCCGAGCTGCGCGAGCGCTACCGGAACGTGTCGATCCAGGACAAGGGCAAGCGGTTCAACACCGACCTGCTGGAGGCCATCGAGCTGGGCAACCTGCTCGACCTGGCCGAGGTCATGGCCGTGTCCGCCCTCGCCCGCAAGGAGTCCCGCGGCGGTCACTACCGCGAGGACTACCCCAACCGGGACGACGTCAACTTCATGCGCCACACCATGGCGTACCGCGAGGTCGGCGACGACGGCAGCGAGTCCATCCGTCTCGACTACAAGCCGGTCGTCCAGACCCGCTACCAGCCGATGGAGCGTAAGTACTGATGGCTACCCCCGTAATGGACAAGGTCGAGGCGGAGTCCGCCGCCTCTCCCTACATCACCGTCACCTTCCGGGTCCGCCGGTTCAACCCGGAGGTCTCGGCGGAGGCGACCTGGGAAGACTTCCAGCTGGAGATCGACCCCAAGGAGCGCGTCCTCGACGGCCTCCACAAGATCAAGTGGGACGTCGACGGCACGCTGACCTTCCGCCGCTCCTGCGCGCACGGCATCTGCGGCTCCGACGCGATGCGGATCAACGGCAAGAACCGCCTCGCGTGCAAGACGCTGATCAAGGACATCAACCCCGAGAAGCCGATCACGGTCGAGCCCATCAAGGGCCTCACGGTCCTGAAGGACCTGGTCGTGGACATGGAGCCGTTCTTCCAGGCGTACCGGGACGTGATGCCCTTCCTGATCACGAAGGACACCAACGAGCCGACGCGCGAGCGGCTCCAGTCGGCCGAGGACCGCGAGCGCTTCGACGACACCACGAAGTGCATCCTGTGCGCCGCGTGCACGTCGTCGTGCCCGGTCTTCTGGAACGACGGCCAGTACTTCGGCCCGGCGGCCATCGTCAACGCGCACCGCTTCATCTTCGACTCGCGTGACGAGGCCGGCGAGCAGCGCCTGGAGATCCTCAACGACAAGGACGGTGTGTGGCGCTGCCGCACCACGTTCAACTGCACGGACGCCTGCCCGCGCGGTATCGAGGTCACGAAGGCGATCCAGGAGGTGAAGCGGGCGCTGATCACGCGCCGCTTCTGAGGTCCGGACGCCTCCGACACGCCGAGGGCCCCGCTCCAGCACGGAGCGGGGCCCTCGGCGTGTGTGCGCCGGACCGGCTCAGCCGCGCAGGACGCGGCCCTGCTTGTCGGTGCGGTCGTTGCTGGTGAGGAACAGGATGCCGTCGATCAGCGCCCAGAAGCCGAGGCCACCGCAGGTGAGGAGCTGGGCGACGCCCACGCCGACGGAGCCGACGTAGAAACGGCCGATGCCGAGGGTGCCCAGGAACAGCTGGAGGATACCGGCGACGATCTTCGACTTGTCGGAGTACGGACGGCCCTTGGGGTCGACGCCGTAGGGGGCCTCAGGGGTGACGCTCATGTGAACTGCTCCTGGATGACTGCGAAACGGGGACTCCAGGAGGGATGCGACGAGATGCTGCCCGAGAACTGCTCACGTACCCCTGCCGTTCATGGACATGCAGGAACGTCCCCCCTGTGAGCCGTGAGCTTAGGGAGAGCTGTGGGGCGAAGGGGAGTGGGGGAGAACTTTCGTTCTAATTCCGTGATCTGGAATCCCGTGATCCGGAGGGCCGCGACCCGGAGGGTCATGCCCCGGAGGGCCGTGATCTAGGCGAGATTGCGGGCGACCGTCCACAGGACGGCCAGGCCGAGGATGACGGTCTGGGCGGGCCGGCCGAGTCGCGGCCGCCAGCGCCTCCCGCGCAGCCCCTCCGCCATCCACCGCCCCAGCAGCGCGAGCGCGAACGGTGCGGCGAGCAGCAGGGCGCGGTTGTCGAGCCAGGCCTGGGCGAGGTCACCGTGCATCAGGTCGTAGACCATGCGGGTGCCGCCGCAGGCGGGGCAGAGCAGGCCGGTGACGAACCGGAAGGGGCACTGCGGCAGCAGGTGCCCGGGCTCGTGGGGGTCGGTGACGTAGAGGTGGGCGGAGCCGGCCGCGCCGGCGGCGAGCACCGCGAGGGGTGCCGCCGCCGGGTGCCGCAGCACGGACGTACGGTCCCCGCCCACCGCGTCAGCCACGCAGGACCCGCCCCTGGGCGTCGGTCTTGTCGTTGCTGGTCAGCAGGATGATGCCGTCGATGAGCGCCCAGAACCCGAGCCCGCCGCAGGTGAACAGCTGGGCGAGGCCCAGGCCGACGTGGCCGATGTAGAACCGTCCGACGCCGAAGGAGCCGAGGAAGAGCTGGAGGATACCCGCGACGATCTTCGACTTGTCGGAGTACGGGCGGCCGTACGGGTCGCAGCCGTAGGGCGCGTTGGGGTCCGTGCCGTAGCCGGGGGGCGGGTAGCCGGGCTGCTGGTAACCGGGGGGCGGGTAGCCCGCCTGCTGATAACCCTGCTGGTAGCCCTGCTGCTGGGCGTCCTGGGGGTAGCCGTAGGGGCCGGCCTGGCCGCCCGCGTACGGCCCTTGACCGGCGTTCGGATACCCGTACCCCGGCTGCGGGGGCTGCTGCGGCTGCTGCGGCTGCTGCGGCTGTTCGGACACGGTGGCTTCTCCCCGAGACCTGATGATCGGATGGGACACACAAGTGAGTTCAGGTCATCTTGCCCGAAGAATCGGGCCCCGGAGAAGTCAGGGGCTCCGGGCACGTCCTCGGCGGGGAAGGGGACCCGCGCACGTACCCTGACGGTATGTCAGATGACCAGTTGTCCTACGACCTGCTCGGCTTCGACAACGTCCTGCTGCCCGTGGGGGACCTCGGCGAGGCCGTGGGGTTCTACGAACGGGCCGGGTTCGCGGTCGCGTTCCGGTTCGACGAGGCCGGGATCGCGCTGCTGGACGTCGGCGGCGAGACCCCCGGGATCCTGCTGCGGGAGGAGGAGGCGCTGACGCACCGGCCGCCGCCGTGGGCCGCGCCGCGCGTCTGGCTGGAGGTGCCGGACGCGCGGGCGGCGGCCCGCCGGCTGGCGTCCGCCGGCGTTCCGCCGCTCGACGAGCCGTTCTCCGTCGCCACCGGCTGGACCGTCGAGGTCGCCGACCCGTGGGGGAACGTCCTCGGCTTCACCGACTACTCCAAGCGCCCGGAGCTGGGCCGGGGACGGGCCGCGGCGGGCGGGGCGAGGGCGTAGCCGGCGGGCCCGCCCGGTCGGCCCGCGCGGGCGGTGACAGGCGGAGTCGTTAGGCTCTCGTCGTGTCCGCGAACCACGACGGCCCCGGTGAGGCCGCTCCCCCGACCGAGAGCCACGGGGCCGCCGCACGGTCCAAGTCCGAGCAGACCCGGGCGCTGATCCTGGAGACCGCGATGCGGCTCTTCCAGGAGCGCGGGTACGACAGGACGACGATGCGGGCCATCGCCCAGGAGGCCGGGGTCTCGGTCGGGAACGCCTACTACTACTTCGCCGGCAAGGAGCACCTGATCCAGGGCTTCTACGACCGGCTCGCCGCCGAGCACCGGGAGGCGGTCCGGGAGGTGCTGGCCCGGGAGACGGGACTGGAGGCACGGCTGGCGGGCGTGCTGCGGACCTGGCTGGACCTGGCCACGCCGTACCACGAGTTCGCCGTGCAGTTCTTCAAGAACGCCGCCGACCCGGACAGCCCGCTCAGCCCCTTCTCCCCGGAGTCGGAGCACGCGCGCGTGGAGGCGATCGGCGTCCACAAGGAGGTGCTGGCGGGGGCGACACGGACCAAGGTGCCGGAGGAGCTGCGGGAGGTGCTGCCCGAGCTGATGTGGCTCTCCCACATGGGGCTCGTCCTGTACTGGATCTTCGACCGTACGGAGGGCCGTGAGCGCAGCTACCGGCTCGCGGAGCGGGGCGCCCGGCTGACCGCGCGGGGCGTGGCACTGTCCCGCTTCCGGGTGCTGCGGCCCCTCGTCCACGAGGTGCACGAGCTGTTCACGGACTTCCTGCCCGGCATGACGAAGGCCCTGCCGGACCCGGCGCGGAAGAACGCACCGGGCCCGGCGGACGACACGGACGACGTGGAGGACACGGAGGGCACGGAGGGCACGGGGGGCACGGACCGCGCCTAGTTCAGGCCTGGTTCACCGCGTCCACCTCGTCCGCCTCGTCGCCCGACGGCTCCGTGAGGTCCACGTCGTGGACCAGCGGCTCGTCGGTGATCACCACGTGCCGCGCGCGGGAGGCGTACGAGGGCGCCGTCGTCGCCACCAGGTACGCCCCCGGCGCCGGGACCGCGAGGATGTAGGAGCCGTCGGCGAGGGAGGTGACGCGGTCCAGTCGGCGTCCGCCCTGGGACATCAGGGTGACCGCCGCGCCCTCGACCGGCTCGCCGGCCGCGTCCCGTACGAAGCCGTGGACCACCGAGGCCGGACCGCCGGCCGGCGCGGGCCGCGGCGCCTGCTCACCGGGCTCCACCGCCAGGTGCGGCAGCCGCTTGTCCAGCCACGCCGGCAGCCACCAGTTCGACGTGCCGAGCAGGTGCATCGCGGCCGGGACCAGGGCCGTGCGCAGGATGAAGGCGTCCAGGGCGACCGCGGCCGCCAGGCCCACGCCCGCCATCGCCGCGCCCGAGTCGCCGCTCAGCACGAACGCGAGGAACACGCAGACCATGATGAGCGCCGCCGAGTTGATCACGCGGCTGGTCTCGGCGAGGCCGACGCGCACCGCGCGCGCGTTGTCCCGGGTGTGCACCCACTCCTCGTGCATCCGGCTGACCAGGAACACCTGGTAGTCCATGGACAGCCCGAAGAGCAGGGACAGCATGATGACCGGCAGGAACGCGTTGACCGGGCCCTCCTTGCCGAGGCCGAGCAGGTCCAGGCCCCAGCCCCACTGGAAGACGGCGACGAGGACGCCGAAGGAGGCCGCCGCCGCGACCAGGTTCATCACGGCAGCCGTCAGCGGCACCACCAGGGACCGGAAGGCGACCAGCAGGAGCAGGAAGCCCAGGCCGATGATGGTCGCGACGAACAGGGGCAGGCGGTCGCCGGTGACGGTCGCGAAGTCCTTGGAGACGGCCGTGACCCCGCCGACGTGCGCCTCGGCCCCCGCCCGTGGGATCACGTCGTCGCGCAGGCGGTCGATGAGGGCGTCGGTCTCCTCGGACTGGGGCGAGGTCGTCGGCACCACCTGGATGACGGTGACGCCCCGGGCGGGCGGCAGCGCGGCGACCCGGGCGACGCCCGGCGCGTCCTCGATGCCCTGGACCAGGGCCGTGCTGTCGCCGTCCGACACGACCACCTGGAGGGGGCCGTTGAAGCCCGGTCCGAAGCCCTCGGCGAGCAGGTCGTAGGCCTGCCGGGTGGTCGTGGTCGTGTCGTCGTTGCCCTGGTCGGTGGCGCCGAGGCGCAGCGAGAGCACGGGCAGGGCCAGCACGGCCATCACGGCGAGGGCGAGCACGGCGACCGTACGGGGCCGGCGCTGCACGCCCGCGGACCAGCGGGCCGCCGGACCGCTCGCCCTCTCCTCCTCGGGGCCCCGCGCGGCGAGCCTGCGCCGCTGCCGGCGGCTGAGCACGCGCGGGCCGAGGAAGCCGAGCAGCGCGGGCAGCAGGGTGGTGGCCGCCAGCACGCTCAGGACGACCGTCAGGGAGGTGCCGATCACCACCCCGTCCAGGAAGCGCAGGTTCGTCACCAGCATCCCGGCGAGCGCGATGCACACCGTGCCGCCCGCGAACAGCACCGCCCGGCCCGAGGTGTCGAGGGCGGTGACCGCCGACTCCTCGGGGTCCAGGCCACGCAGGACGCCCTTGCGGTGCCGGGTGACGATGAACAGGGCGTAGTCGATGCCGACGCCGAGGCCGATGAGGGAGGCGAGCAGCGGGGCCAGGTCGGGGACGTCGGTGACATGGCTGAGGAGCTGGGTGCCGAACAGACCCATGCCCACGCCGAAGACCGCCACGGCGATCGGCAGCAGCATCGAGAACAGCGAGCCGAAGGCGAGGAACAGCACGATCGCGGCGGCGGCGAGGCCGACCATCTCGGCCAGTCCGGTCGGCGGCTCCTGCACCCGCTGGATCGCCTGGCCGCCCAGCTCCACCCGCAGACCGTCGCGGCCGGCGTCCCGCGCGGTGTCGACGACGTCCTCGACGAGTTCCTTCGGGACGGCGTTCGCCTGGTCGGTGAAGGTGACCTGGGCGTACGCGGTCCGCCCGTCACGGCTGACCTGCGCCGCGCCCTCGGGCCCCGCGTAGGGGCCGGTGACACCGCCGACGCCCGCCATGTCCGCTATCTCGTCGAGCGCGGGCTGGATCCGGGACCGTACGTCCTCGTCGCGCACCGAGCCCTCGTCGACCTTCCACACGACCGTGTCGGTGTCGCCCGCGCGCGCGGGGAACGCCTTCTCCATCAGGTCGTACGCCTTCTTGGAGTCCGTGTCCGGGAGGGAGAACACGTTCGCGTAGTCCGTGCCCGCCGTCGACGCCGAGAACCCCAGGCCGAACAGCGCCCCCACCCACAGCAACAGGACCACCAGCCGGTGCCGATAGCACCATCGCGCCAATGCCGCCACGCCTGAACTCCTTCTTCGCCGATCGGATTCGGTCGGTCCCCCAGGTCCTGGGCGCCAGCATGGGCGGCTCCGCGCGCTCGTGGCGGCGAACGGGCGTGACTCTCAAGGAACTCCAAAGCGGGAACCGGTCCGGCCGTCGGCGGGCCCGCCGATACTGGGGACATGACGACGGCCCCCGGCACCGTGCTGGTCGTGGAGGACGAGCCGAGCATCTCGGACGTCCTCGCCATCGCCCTGCGCTTCCACCGCTTCGAGGTCCTCACCGCGGGCACGGTCCGCGAGGCCCTCGCGCTGACCGAGCTCACCCCGCCCCACACCCGGACGGGCGCGCGCGGGCGGCCCCCCGTCGACGTGGCGCTGCTGGACGTGATGCTGCCGGACGGGGACGGGCGGGCGCTGGGGCGTGAGCTGCGCGCCCGACGGCCGGAGACGGCCCTGGTCTTCCTGACCGCGCGGGACGCGCCCGCCGAGATCGTCGGCGCCCTCGGCTTCGGCGACGACTACATCACCAAGCCGTTCGACATCGACGTGGTCGTCGCCCGCGTCACGGCGGTCCTGCGCCGCACCCGGCCGGCGGACGTCCTCCCGCGCAGACCGCCGCTGCGCTACGGCGACCTGGAGCTCGACGAGACGACGTACAGCGCGCACCGGGCGGGCCGCACGGTCGAGCTCACCCCCACCGAGTACGCGCTGCTGCGCTTCCTGGTGCGCAACGGCGGCCGGATCGTGCCCAAGGAGCAACTGCTGCGCCACGTCTGGCAGTACGAGCACACCCCGCCCGAGTCGACGGTCGTCGAGACCTACATCAGCTATCTGCGGCGCAAGCTGGACGCGCTGGGACCGCCGTTGATCACCACGCGGCGGGGCGTGGGGTACGGGCTGGCATGAGGCGGGCGCACCGGCACGGCGTCCACTCCCTGCGCGCCAAGCTGACCGCGGCGAACGTGGCGCTGCTCGCGCTCGGCATCGTCGCCGCGACCGCCGTCAGCCTGGTGGGCATGCGGCACTACCTGCTGGACCAGGTCGACTCCGAACTGACCAAGACCCGTTCCTCACTGGCCGGTTCGGGGCTCACCCTGCGGCAGATCGACTCGGTACGGATCCTGGGCTTCGTCCGGGACCGGCTGGTGCCCGAGCACGCCGACGAACAGCCGACACCGGACTCGGTCTTCGCCGCGGTGGACGCCCGGGGCCGGGCGGTGACCGTGTTCGGCATCGAGCCGACCGAGGCGCAGCGGGGACTGGCGGACGCCGTCGACGACCCCGGCGCCCTCGCCCGGGCCCCGGACCCGTACGACGTCACCGTGCACGGCGCTCCCTACCGGGCGACCGCGACCCGCCTCGCCGACGGCACGTACGTCCTGCTGGCCACCTCCACCGACGCCCTGCACAAGGGCCTGGTCAAGGCCCTCAAACTCGACCTGGCCGTCGGCACGCTGCTGCTGGCGCTGCTCGCCTGTCTGACCCTGTTCAGCGTGCGGCGGCGGATGCGGCCGCTGGAGGACATGGTGGAGACCTCCTCGGCCATAGCGGAGGGCGACCTCACCCGGCGCGTGCCCTCCAGCCACCACCCCACCCAGGAGGTCGAACAGCTGCGGCTCGCCCTGAACTCCATGCTGCACCAGGTGGAGACGGCGTACCGCACGCGCGAGCACAGCGCGGCCCAGCTGCGCCGGTTCGTCGCCGACGCCTCGCACGAGCTGCGCACCCCGCTCTCCGCGATCCGCGGCTACCTCCAGCTGTACGACCAGGGCATGCTGCGCGATCCGGCGGAGCGGCGGCGGGCCTGGGACCGGATGAACGGCGAGGTGGACCGCATGGGCCGGCTCGTCGACGAGCTGCTCACGCTGGCCCGTCTCGACCAGCGGCCCGAGCTGCGGCTGCGCGAGGTCGACGTGAGCCGGCTGGTGCGGGACGCGGCCGAGGACCTGCGCGCCCAGCAGCCCGGACGGCCCGTCACCGTCGACGCCGCGGGGGCGGTCCTGGTGCGGGCCGACGAGTCGGGCCTGCGGCAGGTCCTCGCCAACCTCGTCGCCAACGTCCGTACGCACACGCCCGCCGACGTGCCGGTGCGGCTCGCCGTGGAGCGCGCCGACGGCGCCGTACGGCTGCTCGTGGCGGACAAGGGACCGGGGCTGGCCCCGGACGACGCGGCGCGCGTCTTCGACCGCTTCTTCCGGGCCGGCGGCGGCGCCGGCAGCGGCCTGGGCCTGGCGATCGTGCAGGGCGTGGTCCACGCCCACGGCGGCGAGGTGACCGTCCGGACGTCCCCGGGGGAGGGCCTGACGGTGACCGTGGAACTGCCGGGGCGCGGGCCGGCGTGCGGGTGACGGCGGGACGGGCTCGGGCGGACGGCGGGGCGGGCTCGGGCCGGACGGCGGGGCGGGCTCGGGCGGACGGCGGCGCGGACCGGACGGCGGGACGGGCTCGGGAGGACAGCGGGGCGGACCGGACGGCGGGACGGGCTCGGGAGGACAGCGGGGCGGACCGGACGGCGGGGCGGGCGCGGGAGGACAGCGGGGCGGACCGGACGGCGGGGCGGGCGCGGGTGGGCGGAGTGCGGTGGTCAGGGGGTGTCGGGCGGGGTGACCAGTGCCCACACCGTCTTGCCGTGCCGGCCCCGGTTCCAGACGCCCCACGTGGCGGCGAGGGTCTCCACGAGGTGGAGGCCGCGGCCCTGTTCCTCCCACTCCGTGACGACGCGCGGGCGGGGTTCGAGCCGGCCCTCGTCGGAGACCTCGACGAGGCAGGAGCCGTCGGCCAGGGCGGTGACGGCCACCTCGACCTCGCGCTCGTGCGGGGCACCGTGCCGTACGGCGTTGGTGGCCAGCTCGGACACGATCAGGACCACGTCCTGGAGGGCCGGGTCGTCGGGGTGGTGGCCCCAGTCGGCCAGGTGATCACGGACCCGGCGCCGGGCGAGGCCCACGGACGCCGGATGCCGGGGCAGCCGGAAGGAGTTGCGTCTCGACACGTCTGCTCCTCACCCCGCGCACACCTCCACCACATGGTGCCCCGTCGGGTGACTGCCCGGTGTCACACGGGCGCATGCCCGGGCCGCCCGAGGAGCCGGCCCGGGTCCGCTCGGATCCGGCTCAGATCCAGTTCAGCCGCCACAGCCGGAACACGCCGTTGCCGTCCACCAGGTACTGGCCGCCGCCCACGTCGGCGCTGGTGAGGACGTACTCCTTGCGCTGCCACAGCGGGACGACCGGCACGTCCTGGGCGATGACCTCCTGGAGTGCGCGGAAGTCGGCGGCGGCGGCGCCGCGGTCGGCGTACTGCTGGCTGTCCCGGATGTACGCGTCGACGGCCTTGCTGCTGTAGCCGGTGTTCATGCTGGAGTCCGTGCCGACGAGCGAGGCACCGAAGGTGTCCGGGTCGGGGTAGTCGGCGACCCAGCCGACGGCGTACGCGTCGAGCCCGCCGGACGCCCAGCGCTTCTGGAAGTCGGTCCACTCGTAGCCCTTGACCGACACCTCGAACAGGCCGCTGGCCTCCAGTTGCCGCTTGAGCTCCTGGGCCTCCTGGGCGGCGGCGGCGCTGCCCAGGCCGTAGCCGTAGGTGAAGCGGACCGGGATGTCGACGCCGGCCTTCTCCAGGAGCCGGCGCGCCTTGTCGGGGTTCTGGTCCGGGTAGTCGTCGAAGAACGACGTGGTGTGGCCGGTGATGCCGGCCGGGATGAGCGAGTACAGGGGCTCGACCGTGCCCTTGTACACGGAGGCGGCCAGTTGCTCGCGGTCGATCAGCCAGGCCGTCGCCTTGCGCACGTCGGCGTCGTGCAGCGGGGAGCCGGAGCGGGTGTTGAAGTACAGGTTGCGGGTGTCGGAGCTCTCGGCCTCGACGATCCGCTGGCCGGTGTCGCCGGGGTCGAGCGCGGCGAGCACGCTCGGCGGGAGCTGGCGCGTGGCGACGTCGACCTTCTCGGCCTTCCAGGCCTTGTCGAGCGCCTCCGGGTCGGCGTAGTAGCGCAGTTCGACGGACCCGCCGGTCTTCACCGCGCCCTCGTAGCGCTCGCTGGGGGCGAGGTCGACCCGCTTGCCCTTGCTGTACCGGGTGAGTTCGTACGGTCCGGTGCCGTCGACCTGGTCGTCGGTGCGCAGGGCGTCGGCGGGGTAGCGCTCGCGGTCCACGATCGAGCCGGCCCCCGACGCCACCTTGAACGGGAAGGTGGCGTCCGGCGAGGTCAGGTGGAAGGTGACGGTGCGGCCGTCGGCCTCCACCGACTTCAGGGTGGAGAAAAGGGACGCGGGACCGACATCGGCGTTGATCTTCTTGACCCGGTCGAAGGAGAACTTCACGTCCTGGGCGTCCGCCGTGCGGCCGCTGGGGAACGTGAGGTCGTCGCGCAGCTCGCAGACGTACGTGGTCAGCCCGCTGCCGTCGAAGGAGCAGCTCTCGGCCGCGTCCGGCACGGGCTCGGCGCCGCCGGACTCGTAGGTGAGCAGTGACTGGTAGACGTTGCTGAACAGCGCCCAGGAGCCCGCGTCGTAGGCGCCGGCCGGGTCGAGCGAGGTGACGGTGTCCGTCGTGCCGACTTTGATGGCCTTGCCCGAGGCGCCCTGCGACGGCAGCAGTTGCCAGCCGCCCACTCCGACGGCCGCGAGAACCAGCAGCGTCGCGAGGATGCGCATGCGAACCGATCGCATGGTGGTGCCCTGCCCTCCCCAGGCCACAGGCCCGGCCTCCCAGTGCCACCCCCCTATGGCGGCGGGGCTCACCTAACCACACGTGTTTCATCCGGGGGAAGAGGAATCTGGCGAGATGGGAAAGAACTTGCCGACCGGTTGTTTCAGCCGAGTTTCACAGCGCCTCCCCACGTTCTCCTCGCCCTGGGCGGACGCCTGGTGACGGAACGTCAGGCGCGGGTCGAGGCGAGTTCGACGACCGTGATGTCCGACGGCGCGCCCACCCGCGTGGGCGGGCCCCAGGCGCCGGCGCCGCGGGAGACGTACAGCTGGGTGTCGCCGTAGCGCTCCAGGCCCGCCACCGTCGGGTTCGCGGCCGCGGCGAGGAGGTTGCCGGGCCAGAGCTGGCCGCCGTGGGTGTGGCCGGAGAGCTGGAGGTCGACGCCGTGGTCGACGGCGTCGTGGATCTGCACGGGCTGGTGGGCGAGGAGCACGCACGCGCGCGTGGTGTCGCGGTCGCCGAGCGCCGCGGCGTAGTCGGGCCCTTGGCCCTCGCTCTCGCCCGCGACGTCGTTGACGCCCGCCAGGTCGAACCAGGGCAGTTCGGTGCGGGCGTTCTCCAGGGGGCGCAGACCGAGCCGGCGCACCTCCTCGACCCACTGCTCGGCGCCGGAGAAGTACTCGTGGTTGCCGGTGACGAAGAAGCTGCCGTGGCGCGCCTTCAGTCGCGCGAGCGGGGCCGCCGCCGGGCCCAGGTCCTTCACGCTGCCGTCGACCAGGTCGCCCACGACGGCGATCAGGTCGGGCTGGGTGCCGTTGATCGTGTCGACGACCCGCTGGGCGAAGCCCCGGCCGAGGACCGGCCCCAGGTGGATGTCGCTGACGACGGCGATCCGGTAGCCGTGCGCCGCGCGCGGCAGCTTGGCCAGCGGGACCGTGACCCGCTTGACCGCCGGCCCGTCGAGGACGCCGTACGTGCCGTACCCGACCGTCCCGACGGCGGCCGCGGCCGCGGCGCCGCCGATCACCCGCGAGACGAACAGCCGGCGGGAGGGCGCGGCGACGAGCAGGGGGGACGGGGTGGCGGGGGGACTGTCGGGGGTGGTGGGGGAACCGTCGGGGGTGCGGCGGGCTCCGTCGGAGGTGCGGAGGGACCCTTCAGGGGCGCCGGGGGACGAATCGGCCGGGGCGTCGGCCGGACCACCGGCGGAGGAACGGGCCGAGGCGTCGGCCGGACCACCGGCGGAGGAACGGGCCGGGGCATCGGCCGGACCACCGGCGGAGGCATGGGCCGGGGCATCGGCGGAGGAACGGGCCGAGGCGTCGGCCGAGGGGACGGCCCGGGCCGGTGCGGGCCGCTGCTCGTGCGGCGTGCCGCCCGCCGGTGCCGGCCGCGGGTGGGACACGGCCGCCGTGGCGGGCCCGCGCCGCTCCAGGTACCGCCGCAGCAGCGGGCGGACGGCCTCGCCCACGACCACCGCCAGCAGCAGGTAGATCGACAGCGCCAGCCAGAGGAAGCCGGGCCAGGCCAGGACGCGCTGGAGCCAGAAGGGAGCGCCCGTGCGCTCGGCGACCAGGGCGCCGACGGCCAGCGCCCACCCGCCCGCGATCAGCACCGCGCCGCCGCGCCGCACCCACCCGGGGGCGCGGGTGGTGTCGCGGAACAGGCGGCGCCACAGGTACCAGTTGGCCGTCACCAGGACGGCCAGGGCGAGCAGCACGAAAAGGATGGCCACGGTGTCGTAATCCCCGCTGTCGGCTTGGGCGTCCGCGAACGGCGTCCGGCGGTCCGGCCGGTGCGCCGGGCGCCGGAGCGCCGGGACGATCGGTTATCGCGTGCGGCGCAGGGCGCGCAGTCCGCGCAACCCGATGACCCCGATGACCGTCCCCAGTACGAAGGAGACGACGGCGAGTGTCAGGTGGACCCAGAAGTACGCCGTGGGATCGCCGTCGTCGAAGGCGAGCCCGCTGCTGTCCTTGATCAGGTTTTTGACGAAAGTGACCCAGATGACCCAGCTCCACACCCCGAAGGCGAGCAGGAACCAGGACACCGGGCGGCTGAGCTTCATACCTCCAGTATCGCCAACCGGTGTCCGGTTCCGTGCCGGGGGTGGGGAGGGGGATGGGACTTCCCGTCGCCCGCCAGGTACGTTCTCCGTCGTGCCCGCTCCTCTGAAGCAGACCGTCAGGCGTTCCCTGCTGGTCACCTCCGCGACCCTCGCGTCCCTCGCGCTGACCGCGCCCGTGTCCCTGGCGGCCCCGAGCCCCTCACCGTCGGCCTCCGCCTCGGCCACTCCCCCGGCGGACATGTCCACCGTCGGCGGTGAACGCCTCGGGCGGGCCGGGACGCAGGTGGACCTCGCGGGCGGCGCCCCGGTGCTGCCCGAGGACCTGACGGCCCGGTCGTGGATCGTCGCGGACGCCGAGTCCGGCGAGGTGCTCGCCGCCCACAACGCGCACTGGCGCCTGCCCCCGGCGAGCACCCTGAAGATGCTCTTCGCCGACACCGTGCTGCCGAACTTCCCGAGCAGCACGCAGCACACGGTGCAGGCGAAGGACCTGGAGGGCATCGGCTCCGGCTCCAGCCTGGTCGGCATAAAGGAGAACGAGACCTACACCGTGCACGACCTGTGGCTCGGTGTCTTCCTGCGCTCCGGCAACGACGCCGTGCACGTGCTGTCGTCGATGAACGGCGGTGTCGAGAAGACGGTCGCGGAGATGAACGCGCACGCCGAGGAGCTCCAGGCCCTCGACACCCACGCGGTCTCCCCCGACGGCTACGACGCCTCCGGCCAGGTCTCCTCGGCGTACGACCTGACGCTGATCGCCCGCTCCGGGCTCCAGAAGAAGGACTTCCGGGAGTACTGCTCGACGGTGACGGCGAAGTTCCCGGGGGCGACGACGAAGAACAAGAAGGGCAAGACGGTCCGCGAGACCTTCGAGATCCAGAACACCAACCGGCTCCTGTCCGGCGACTACGACATAAGCCAGTACGAGGGCATCGCCGGCGTCAAGAACGGCAACACCACCAACGCGGGCGCCACCTTCACCGGCGTCGCCGAGCGCGACGGCCGGGTGCTGCTGGTCACGGTGATGAACCCGGAGAAGACGGACCACAACGAGGTCTACAAGGAGACCGCCGCCCTGTTCGACTGGGGCTTCCAGGCCGCCGGCAAGGTGCAGCCGGTGGGCGAGCTGGTGGCGCCGACGGGCGCCGCCCAGGCCGGCGCGGAGCCCAGCGCGGGCGCCTCGGACGGCGCCTCCGGCGAGGACGGCGGCACCGGGAACGTGTCGGGCAAGCCCGTGGCGAGCGCGGTGCCCGAGGGCGGCTCGGGCGGCATGGGCGTCGCGCTGGCCGTGACCGGCGGTCTGCTGGTGCTGCTGGCGGGCGCCGCGTTCCTGGTCAACCGCCGCTGGCCGCTGCCGGATCTGGTGCGCCGTCGCCGCTGACGCCGGTGTCCGGTGTGTCCGCCGCGCTGCCCGTCGCCGTCCAGGCGGCGCAGAACAGGACCAGCTTCGCGGTGAAGTTGATCCACAGCAGCAGGGCGATGGGCACCCCGAACGCGCCGTACATGCTCTTCGCGGCCACGCCCTGGAGGTAGCCGCTGAGCAGCAGTTTCAGCAGTTCGAAGCCGACCGCGCCGGTCAGCGCCGCCACCACCAGGCGGCGCCGCCGGGGCTCGACGCCGGGCAGCAGGGTCAGGACGTAGAGGAGCAGCAGGAAGTCGGCGAGGACGGCGACGGAGAAGGCGGCGAGGCGCAGCAGCACCCCGCCCCAGCCGCCCTCGTCGATGCCGAGCTGCCGGGTGATCCAGCCGACCATCGCGGAGGCGACGGTGGAGGCGGCGAGGGTGACGAGGACGGCGCCGCCCAGGCCGACGAGGACGCCGAGGTCCTTGGCCTTGCGCAGGACCGGGTTGTCCTCGTCGTCGGGCAGCTCCCACACCGCGCGCAGGCACTCGCGCGTCGCGCCCGCCCAGCCGACGCCGGTGAACAGCAGGGCGGCACCGGCGATGAGACCGACGGTGCCGGCGTTCTGCACCAGGGCGTCGATGTCGAGCTGGTCGGAGATGCCGGGCACCTGCTCGGCGAGCCGGTCCTCCAGGGTGTGCTGCTGGTCGCGGCCGAACGCGGCGGCGGCGATCGCGGCGGCCACGGTGAGCAGCGGGAAGAGCGCGATGAAACTGGTGAACGTCATCGCCGCGGCCAGCCGCGTCCACTTCACGCGGTCCAGCCGCTCGAACGACCGCCACGCGTGCGTGGCCGTCAGGCGCGTGACGAACGGGCCGATCCCGGGGAGTCTTTTCAGCCAGTCCATGATCCGACCCCGCCCTCGTCAGTTCCGCCCCGTGCTCCGGCCCGCGCCGAACACCCATGTCCGTGTACCCCAGAACCGCAGGACGGTCGCCAGCGCCATGCCGACGCCGGCCCCGGAGACGGTGTCCGCGCGGTGTGAGGTGAAGCCGAGACCATAGTGGCTGACGGCGAGACAGAGGAGCTGGACGAGGGCGCCGGCGAGGTTCACCGCGAGGAACACGGCGTAGGGGCGCGGGCCCGTCACGCGCGCGTGCCGGTAGGGGCCGAGGGCGTTGCCCGCGTAGGCGACCGTGCAGCCGGCCAGGAAGGAGAGGGCCTTGGCGGTGAGCGGGTCGAGGCCGGCCGGGCCGCGCAGGTGGGTGAAGAGGGCGAGGTCGGCGGCGTAGGCGAGGAGGCCGACGGCGGCGAAGCCGAGCAGCTCGCCCCGCCGCGGTGCCGTTCTCACCAATGGGCCACCGCCAGCCCGTACATGGCGGCCCAGGCGGCTCCGATCAGGGTGAGGGCGCGGTCGCCGAGGACGACCTCCTCGGGTTCGCCGGCGGTGCCGCGGTCGGCGAAGACGGCGTAGCGCAGGACGGCGAGGATGAAGGCGACCACCGACAGCTGGCGCCAGGGCAGCACGCCCGGGTACGGGACGCCGCCCTCCTCCAGGGCCCACAGGCAGTAGCCGAGGACGGCGACCCCGGCGGCCAGTTGCCAGACGAAGCGCAGGTAGCCGGTGGTGTACTCGGTGAGCAGCGCGCGGGTGGCGCCCTCCTTGCCGGCCATCTGCACGGCCTCGGAGTAGCGCTTGGCCGACACCATGAACAGCGCCCCGAACCCGGTGGTGATCAGGAACCAGCGCGACAGCGGGATGCCGAGCGCGAGCCCGCCGACCATGGCCCGCATCAGGAACCCGGTCGTGACGACGACGAGGTCGACGACCAGGACGTGCTTGAGGCTGACGCAGTACGCCAGTTGCATGGCGAGGTACGCCGCCAGGAGGGCCGCGACGGCGGGCGAGGTCAGCCAGGCCGCGGTGGCCGGCGCGAGGACCGCGAGGGCGCCTCCCACGGCGTGGGCGAGGGGCACCGGGACCTGGCCCGCGGCGACCGGGCGGTGCCGTTTGACGGGGTGGGCGCGGTCGGCGTCGGCGTCCCGGGCGTCGTTGATCAGGTAGACGGCGGCGGCGCAGGCGGTGAACAGGGCGAAGACGAGTGCCAGTTCGGTCAGGGCGGTCCAGGAGAAGAGCCGGCCGGCGGCCGCGGGGGCGGCCACGACGAGGGTGTTCTTGACCCACTGCTTGGGGCGGGCGGTGCGCAGGAGGCCGGCGAGGAGGGAGCCGGTGCGGGCGGGGAGGGGGATGGCGGAGAGGGAGGGGTCGGGGCGAGAGGGGTCGGGGCGGGAGGGGTCGGGGAAGGCGCGGGAGGGGTCGGGGCGGGGGGTCTTGGTGAGGGGGGTCTTGGTGAGGGGCGCGGTCTCGGTCATGCCCCGCCTCCTCGCACACCGTGGGCGCCCGCGTGCATCCAGCGTGCTCCCGCGCGCGCCGTGAGGGCCCCGAGGGCCGCACCCGCCGCCACGTCGGAGGGGTAGTGGACGCCGACGACCAGGCGGGAGAGGCACACCGCGGCGGCGAGCGGAGCGACGGCGTACGCGCCGAGCGCGCCGTAGGCGACGGCGGCGGCCGCCGCCGAGGTGGCGTGCGAGCTGGGGAAGGAGTGCCGGCCGGCGGTGCGCACCAGGGGCTCGACGTGGGCGGGGCGCGGACGGCGGACGATCCGCTTCACGCCGGTGCTGGCGAGGTGCGCGCCCGCGGTGAGCGCGGTGGCGCGCAGCCAGGCGCCGCGCCGGGTGCCGTCCACGGCGGCGCCCACGAGTCCCCCCGCGAGCCACAGGGCGCCGTGCTCGCCCGCCCAGGACAGGGCGCGCGCGGCCCCCGCCACGCGCGGATCCGCACCACGCGCGCGGAGCGCCGCGAGGATGCGGTGGTCGAAGTCCTCCGGGGTGTCATCCGTGTGGTGGTCCATGGGGACTCACTGTTCACGCCGACCCCGCCGGAACTCCGCCAATATTGAGCGACATACCATTAATCACCCATTTTGGGGAGGGAGCGAATGTTTCACAACTAACCGCTCACAAAGGGGCGATACGGTCGCCGACATGCCTGCCGAGACCGTTTCCGACGCCCCTGCCCGGACCGTCCCCGTCATGGGGTGGGGCCGCACCGCCCCCACCGCCGCCCGTCTGGTCCGCCCCCGGACGTACGAGGAGGCCGTGGCCGCCGTCCGGGACTGCGGGGCACGCGGCGGCATCCCCCGGGGCCTGGGGCGGGCGTACGGGGACGCGGCGCAGAACGCGGGCGGGGCCGTGCTCGACATGACGGGCCTGGACCGGATCCACACCGTCGACGTCGCCGGAGGGACCGTCCGGTGCGACGCGGGCGTCTCCCTGCACCGCCTCATGGAGGCGCTGCTGCCGCTCGGCTGGTTCGTGCCGGTGACCCCCGGCACCCGCTACGTGACCGTGGGCGGCGCGATCGGCGCCGACATCCACGGCAAGAACCACCATGTGTCCGGCTCCTTCTCCCGGCACGTCCTGTCGCTGGAGCTGCTCACCGCCGACGGCTCGGTCCGCACGGTCGGCCACGGCACTCCCCTGTTCGACGCGACCGCCGGCGGCATGGGGCTGACCGGGGTCGTCCTCACGGCCACCCTCCGCCTCCAGCCGGTCGAGACGACGTTCATGAGGGTCGACACCGAGCGGGCGAGCGACCTCGACGACCTGATGGCCCGGCTGACGGCCACCGACCACGGCTACCGCTACTCCGTCGCCTGGATCGACCTCCTCGCGCGCGGAGCGGCCACCGGACGCGCCGTCCTGACCCGCGGCGACCACGCCCCCCGCTCGGCGCTGCCCGCCCGCGCGCGCCGGGCCCCGCTGTCCTTCCGCCCCTCCCGGTTCCCGCCCGCCCCCGCCCTCCCGGAGGGGCTGCCGGAGGGGCTGCTCACCCGCCGCACCGTGGGACTGTTCAACGAGTTCTGGTACCGCAGGGCGCCCCGCGCGCGGACCGGCGAACTCCAGCGGCTCTCCGCCTTCTTCCACCCCCTCGACGGCGTCCCCCACTGGAACCGCGTCTACGGCCGCGGCGGCTTCGTGCAGTACCAGTTCGTCGTCGGGCACGGCGAGGAGGACACCCTGCGCAAGATCGTGCGCCGCCTCTCGCGCCGCGGCTGCCCGTCGTTCCTGGCCGTCCTCAAGCGCTTCGGCGAGGCCGACCCCGGCTGGCTCTCCTTCCCCCGGCCCGGCTGGACCCTCGCCCTGGACATCCCGGCCGGGCTGCCCCGCCTCGCCGCCCTCCTCGACCAGCTGGACGAGCAGGTCGCCGCGGCCGGCGGACGGGTCTACCTCGCCAAGGACTCCCGGCTGCGGCCGGACGTGCTCGACGCCATGTACCCGCGGCTGGACGACTTCCGCGCGCTGCGCGCGGAGCTGGACCCGCGCGGGGTGTTCGTCTCCGACCTCGCCCGCCGTCTCTCCCTCTGAACCCTCCAGGAGCTGTCGTGAAGGACGCCTTCGGCCTCCCCCAGTCCCTCCTCGTCCTCGGCGGCTCGTCCGAGATCGCGCTGGCCACCGCGCGCCGGCTGATCGCCCGCCGCACCACCACGGTCTGGCTGGCCGGACGCCCCTCGACCGCCCTGGAGCAGTCGGCGGCCGAGCTGCGCGACCTCTGCGCCGAGGTGCGCACCGTCCCCTTCGACGCGCTCGATCCCGAGTCCCACGAGACCGTGCTCGGCAAGGTCTTCGCCGAGGGCGACGTCGACATGGTCCTGCTCGCCTTCGGCGTCCTCGGCGAGCAGGCCCGCGACGAGCGCGACCCCGTGGCCGCCGCACGCGTCGCACAGACCAACTACACGGGCGCCGTCTCGTCCTGCCTGGTCGCCGCCCGCGCCCTCCAGGCCCAGGGCCACGGCTCCCTGGTCGTGCTCTCCTCCGTCGCCGGCGAACGCGCCCGCCGCACCAACTTCATCTACGGCTCCAGCAAGGCCGGCCTGGACGCCTTCGCCCAGGGCCTCGGCGACGCGCTGCACGGCACGGGCGTCCACGTCATGGTCGTCCGCCCCGGGTTCGTCCGGTCCCGGATGACCGCGGGGCTGGACGAGACCCCTCTGGCGACCACCCCCGAGGCCGTCGCCACGGCCGTCGAACTGGGTCTGCGGCGCCGCTCGGAGACGGTGTGGGTGCCGGGGGTGCTCCGGGTGGTGATGTCGGTGCTGCGGCACGTGCCGCGCGGGGTGTTCCGCCGGCTGCCCCTGTAGGCCCTGTCGGCCCCGGCCCGGTAGACCCCGGTCGGACCCGGCCGGGGTCTACCGGGCGGTCTACCGGGCGGGCAGGGAGTCGCGGTCCACGCAGGCCGCCTGCGGGGGCACCAGCGGCCCGCCGAAGGCGTACTCGCGCAGCTTGCGCCACACCCCGTCGGCGCCCTGCTCGTACAGGGCGAAGCCGGTGCAGGACCAGTCCGCCTCGTAGGCGGCGAGCTCCTCGAACGCGCGGTCCATCGCCGCCTCGTCGATGCCGTGCGCCACCGTGACGTGCGGGTGGTAGGGGAACTGGAGCTCGCGGGGGACGGGCCCCGCGGGGTCCCGGACCTGCTGCTGGAGCCAGGCGCAGGCCTCGGCGCCCTCGACGACCCGGACGTACACCACCGGCGACAGGGGCCGGAAGGTGCCCGTGCCGGACAGGCGCATCGGGAACGGGCGGCCCGCCCCGGCGACCGCGGTGAGGTGCGCCTCCACGGCCGGCAGCGCGGTGGCCTCGACCTCCGTCGGCGGCAGCAGCGTGACGTGCGTGGGGATGCCGTGAGCCGCGGCGTCGCCGAAGCCCGCGCGCCGCTCCTGGAGCAGGCGGCCGTGGGGCTCCGGGACCGCGATCGACACACCGATCGTTACGGTCCCCACGTCGTCTCCTGTCGTCGTGCCGGAAGTGGTACCGGATGTGGCGCCGGGTTCATGGCCCGTCGTCGACGGCCGTGGCCGGTCGTACGGCTATCGACTGTACGGCCACGGCTGTGCTGTGGGCAGGCGCAGCGGAAGTGATGTGCAGCGCTCTGCCCGGCGCGCCCTGTGTGCGGTGGTGCGCCCTCAGTGCTTCGCGGGCAGGAAGCCGATCCGCGCGTACGCCTGGGAGAGGGTCTCCGCGGCCACGGCACGCGCCTTCTCGGCCCCTTTGGCCAGGATCGAGTCCAGCGTCTCGGGGTCGTCGAGGTACTGCTGGGTGCGGTCCCGGAACGGGGTCACGAAGTCGACGACGACGTCGGCGAGGTCCGTCTTGAGCGCGCCGTAGAGCTTGCCCTCGTACCGCTGCTCCAGCTCGGGGATGCTCACGCCGGTCAGCGTGGAGTAGATGGTGAGCAGGTTGCTCACGCCCGGCTTGTTCTCGGTGTCGTAGCGGACGACCGTGTCGGTGTCCGTGACCGCGCTCCTGACCTTCTTGGCGGTGGCCTTCGGCTCGTCGAGGAGGTTGATGAGGCCCTTCGGCGTGGACGCCGACTTGCTCATCTTGACCGACGGCTCCTGGAGGTCGTAGATCTTCGCCGTCTCCTTGAGGATGTACGGCTTGGGGATCGTGAAGGTCTCGCCGAAGCGGCCGTTGAAGCGCTCGGCGAGGTCGCGGGTCAGCTCGATGTGCTGGCGCTGGTCCTCGCCGACCGGGACCTCGTTCGCCTGGTAGAGCAGGATGTCCGCGACCTGGAGGACCGGGTAGGTGAACAGGCCGACGCTCGCGCGGTCGGCGCCCTGCTTGGCGGACTTGTCCTTGAACTGGGTCATGCGGGACGCCTCGCCGAAGCCGGTCAGGCAGTTCATCACCCAGGCGAGCTGCGCGTGCTCGGGGACGTGGCTCTGGACGAAGAGCGTGCAGCGCTCCGGGTCGAGGCCGGCCGCGAGGAGCTGGGCGGCCGCCAGCCGGGTGTTGGCCGTCAGCTCCTTCGGGTCCTGCGGGACGGTGATCGCGTGCAGGTCGACGACCATGTAGAAGGCGTCGTGGGACTCCTGGAGGGCCACCCACTGGCGGACGGCGCCGAGGTAGTTGCCGAGGTGGAACGAGCCTGCGGTGGGCTGGATCCCGGAGAGCACACGAGGTCGGTCATTCGCCATGCTCACCATTCTCTCAGAGAGACGGGGGGCTTCCGTGCGGGGGGAACCGCGGATCGCGGTGAGCCGATCGCGCGGTTCCCCACGCCCCCTGCGGGGCGCTTCAGCCCAGGTCGATCTCCGGGTACAGCGGGAAGCCCGCGACCAGGTCCGTCGCCCGCTGGGAGATCTCCTCCGCCACCTTCGCGTCCAGCACGTGGGCGGCCTTGCTCGGGGCGCCCGACTTGGTGGTGCCCGGCTCGGTGGTGGTGAGGACGCGGTCGATCAGGCCCGCCACCTCGTCCATCTCCGCCGTGCCCAGGCCACGGGTGGTGAGCGCCGGGGTGCCGACGCGGACGCCGGAGGTGTACCAGGCGCCGTTGGGGTCGGCGGGGATGGCGTTGCGGTTGGTGACGATGCCGGAGTCCAGCAGCGCCGCCTCGGCCTGGCGGCCGGTGAGGCCGTAGGAGGTGGCGACGTCCATCAGGTTGAGGTGGTTGTCCGTGCCGCCGGTCACCAGCGTGGCGCCGCGGCGCGTCAGGCCCTCCGCGAGGGCGCGGGAGTTGTCGACGATGCGCTGGGCGTAGTCCTGGAAGGCGGGCTGCCGGGCCTCGGCCAGGGCGACGGCCTTGGCGGCCATGACGTGCGGGAGCGGGCCGCCGAGGACCATCGGGCAGCCGCGGTCCACCTGGTCCTTGAGGGAGTCGTCGCACAGGACCATGCCGCCGCGCGGGCCGCGCAGGGACTTGTGGGTGGTGGTCGTCACGATCTGGGCGTGCGGGACCGGGTCGAAGTCGCCGGTGAGGACCTTGCCCGCGACCAGGCCCGCGAAGTGGGCCATGTCGACCATGAGGGTGGCGCCGACCTCGTCGGCGATCTCCCGCATGACGCGGAAGTTCACCAGGCGGGGGTAGGCGGAGTAACCGGCGACGATGATCAGCGGCTTGAACTCGCGGGCGGACGCGCGCAGGGCCTCGTAGTCGATCAGGCCGGTCGCCGGGTCGGTGCCGTAGGAGCGCTGGTCGAACATCTTGCCGGAGATGTTCGGGCGGAAGCCGTGGGTGAGGTGGCCGCCGGCGTCCAGGGACATGCCCAGCATGCGCTGGTTGCCGAAGGCCTGCCGCAGCTCGGCCCAGTCGGCCTCGGTGAGGTCGTTGACCTGGCGGGCGCCGGTCTTCTCCAGGAAGGGGGCCTCGACGCGGTCGGCGAGGACGGCCCAGAAGGCGACGAGGTTGGCGTCGATGCCGGAGTGCGGCTGGACGTAGGCGTGGCGGGCGCCGAACAGCTCCTTGGCGTGCTCGGCGGCGAGGGACTCGACGGTGTCGACGTTGCGGCAGCCGGCGTAGAAGCGGCGGCCGACGGTGCCCTCGGCGTACTTGTCGCTGAACCAGTTGCCCATCGCCAGCAGGGTGGCCGGGGAGGCGTAGTTCTCGGAGGCGATCAGCTTGAGCATCTCGCGCTGGTCGGCGACCTCCTGGCCGATGGCGTCGGCGACCCGCGGCTCGACCGCGCGGATCACGTCCAGGGCGGCGCGGAAGGCGGTGGACTCGGTGGAGAGGGGCTGCTGCTCGGGCATGTCGTCGGCCTCCGGTGGCGTGGCGTGCGAGCGGTCACGGTTCTCGGTCTGGCCCAGGCGCACGGCACTGTTACGTCAGGCCGCTCCCCGATGGTCCGTCCCATCCCAGCGCGCCAGTCACGGCCTGCTCGAAAGCCTACCGGGCGGGCCGCCGGGAACCGGTGCCACGTCCGCCAGACGAGACCTCCTGGGCCCCGGTCTAAAGGATCACGTGGGGCAGGAAGCGGGCGTACTCGTCCGTGATCAGACCGGAGGACTCGCGGATGCCGAGGCCGGCGGACTCGTCCCCGACGACCCAGGCGCCGAGGACGACGTGGTTGCCGTCGAAGGCGGGCAGCGGCGCGAGCTGCTGGTAGCAGCAGGGCTCCGCGCGGACGACAGGGTCGGCGCCGGGCGGGTGGACGGTGATGCCCGCGCCCTCGCGGCCGAGCAGGGGCTTGGCGACGTAGCCGGTGGTGGCGGCGAGGTCGCGGGGGCCGTCCAGGTGGGCGGGGAGCAGGTTGGGGTGGCCGGGGTACAGCTCCCACAGGATCGCCAGCAGGGCCTTGTTGCTGAGCAGCATCTTCCACGCGGGCTCGATCCACAGGGTGGTGCCCGTGCCGCCGCCGTTGTCGACGGTGTCGAGGACGTGGCCGGCGAAGCGGTCGGTGGTGAGCCACTCCCAGGGGTAGAGCTTGAAACAGCTGCGGATGAACCGGAGCCGGTGGTCGACGAAGCGGCCGGAGAGGCGGTCGAAGCCGATGTCCTCCACCGGGATCCAGGCGGTGTCCAGGCCGGCCTGTTCCGCGGTCTCCTTCAGGTAGGCGACCGTCATCAGGTCCTCGCCGAGTTCGTCGGCCGCGGAGTGCGCGAAGTACAGGGGGGAGCCGGGCGGGAGGAGGGGAGCCTGCTCGCGCCAGGCGTCGACGAGGCGTTCGTGGAGGGAGTTCCACTGGTCGGCGCCCGGGAACCGTTCCTCCATCCAGAACCACTGGGGGCTCGCGGCCTCGACCAGGGAGGTGGGGGTGTCGGCGTTGTACTCCAGCAGCTTGGCCGGGCCGGTGCCGTCGTAGTGGAGGTCGAAGCGGCCGTACACGGAGGGCAGTTCGGCGCGGCGGTGCCAGGCCTCGGTGACCATGGCGGCGACCCGCGGGTCGGTGATGCCGAGGTCGGCGAGCCGGTCGGTGTCCACCAGGTGGGCGGCCGCGGCGAGGCACATACGGTGCAGTTCCTCGACGGTCTCCTCCAGTGCCTCGACCTCGTCGAGGGTGAGGACGTAGTAGGCGCTCTCGTCCCAGTAGGGGCGCAGGGTGCCGTCGGGGTGGCGGGTGAGGGGGTAGACGAGGCCCTGTTCCTCGACGGTCCGCTGCCAGCCGGGGCGGGGTTCGATGGTGCGGCGTTCCATGGCGTGCGTGCGCGTGCGTTCCGGGGCCCGCTCAGCCGCCGCTGCTGCCGGAGCCCGAGCAGCCGAAGCCGCCGCGGTCGACGGCCTCGCTGCGGCTGAAGGTGCCGTAGTCGGCGTGGCCGGAGCTGACGTCGGCGTCGTAGTACCAGGCGGCGTCCATCTGCTTGCCGGTGGTGGTCTTCTTGCGGGCGCTGCCGGAGGAGGCGGAGGCGGACGACGAGCAGTTCTTGTCCGCGACGACCTTGTAGCCGTAGACGTAGTCGTAGCTGTCGCGGTCCACGCACCGGCGGTCGGGGTCGGAGCCGCAGGAGGTGAGGGCCGCCGCGACGACGCCCATCCCGCCGAGCACGACCGTGCTGGAACGCAGCCGCCTGCGTGTGTCCGCCATGTCCTGTCCCCCCGTCGCAGCGGCCCGGCGATCTCTCCGGGCCCGTCTCCCCGTCGCTTCGGCCCGGCGATCCCTCCGGGCCTCTTTCCGCCGTTCAGCCTAGAGATCGCCGGGAGGGCGCGTGAAGGGGCCCCGGGCCTAGCCGCCCGCCCGCGGGCCGTTCGCGCGGTGTGCGGGGGGGTGTGCGCTCTTGATGTGCGCCGCCGTGCCCCGCTACGGCAGCACCCGGCACAGCGCGGCCAGCGCGCCCGTCCAGGCGTGGTCCGGTGGTGTTCCGTAGCCGACGACCAGGGCGTCCAGCGGGTCCGCCACGGCTTCCTCGTGGCGGAACCAGGACAGTCCGTACAGGGCCAGCCCCTGCCAGGTGGCCGCCCGGACCACCGACCGCTCGGTGCCGGGCGGCAGGCTCACCACGGCGTGCAGTCCCGCCGCGATGCCGGTCACCCGGGCGCCGGGGGAGGCGGCGGCGAGCGCCGTGACCAGGGCGTCCCTACGGCGGCGGTAACGCAGACGGACGGAGCGCACCTGACGGTCGTAGGCACCGGAGGCGATGAACTCGGCGAGGGTCAGCTGGTCCAGGACACCGCAGGTGTCGATGTGGCCCTTGGCCGCCGCGGCCTCCTCGGCGAGGCCGGGCGGCAGCACCGCCCAGGCGAGCCGCAGACCGGGGGCGAGGGACTTGCTGGCGGTGCCCAGGTAGACGACGTGGTCGGGGTCGAGGCCCTGGAGGGCGCCGACGGGCTGGCGGTCGTAGCGGAACTCGCCGTCGTAGTCGTCCTCCAGGACCAGCCCGCCGGTGCGCCGCGCCCAGTCCACGACGGCCGCCCGCCGGTCGCGGTGCAGCGGCACGCCCATCGGGAACTGGTGGGCGGGGGTGAGCAGGACGGCGCCCGCGTCGGCCGGCGGCACGGGGTCGGTGCCGAGACCGTCGAAGGGGAGCGGCCGGGTGCGCAGGCCGGCCGCCGTCAGGAGCCTCTCGTGCTGGTCGAGGCGGTACGACTCGACGGCGACCGTGCGGACCCCGCGCGCCCGCAGGACCGCGCCGAGCACCTTGAGCGCGTGCACGAACCCGCCGACGACGAGGACGCGTCCGGGGTCGGTGCGCACGCCCCGGGCGCGGGCGAGGTAGCCGGCGAGCGCGGTGCGCAGTTCGACGCGGCCGCGGGGATCGCCGTAGCCGAAGGCGTCGTGGGGCGCGGCGGTGACGGCGCGGCGGGCGGCCTTGAGCCAGTCCGCGCGCGGGAAGGAGGCGAGGTCGGGCGTGCCGGGGCGCAGGTCGTACGCCGGGCGGTGGGGCTCGCGGGGCGGGGCGGCCACGCCGGGGGACGGCGCGGCCGTCCTCCCCCGCTGCCCGGTGGGTACGGCGGGGACCCCCTCCGCGACCCGGGTGCCCGAGCCCTGCCGGGCGGTGAGCCAGCCCTCGGCGACCAGGTCGGCGTAGGCGTCGGCGACCGTGTTGCGGGCGATGCCGAGGTCGGCGGCGAGCGTGCGGGAGGACGGCAGCCGGGTGCCGGGGGCCAGCCGGCCGCTGCGGACCGCCTCGCGCAGGGCGTCGGTCAGGCCCCGGCGCAGGCCGGGACCGGTCGGTTCGAGATGCAGGTCGACGCCCAGAGTGGCCCATGATTCCGCCATGGAAATGGACCATACCCCTGGGCTGCCTCGCTCCTAGGGTCGACGGCATGACCACGAACGACACCACCGCGACGGCCGTGGAGTACGCCCCCGAACACACCCCCCGCCTCGCCTGGGCCGAGCTGGCCCCCGACGTCTTCAAGGCGATGATCCGGCTGGACGCCGCCGCCCGGAAGGGCGTCGAACCGAAGCTGCTGGAACTGGTGAAGATCCGCGCCTCGCAGCTCAACCACTGCGCGCTCTGCCTCGACATGCACAGCAAGGACGCGCTCGCGGCCGGAGAGAGCGTCGAACGGATCGTCCAGCTCGGCGCGTGGGAGGAGTCGGAGCACTTCTACACGGAGAGGGAACTGGCCGCCCTGGCGCTGACGGAGGCGGTGACGGTCCTCACGGACGGTTTCGTGCCGGACGAGGTGTACGCGAGGGCGGCGAAGCACTTCGAGGACGCCGAGCTGGCGCAGCTGATCGCCGCGATCACGGTGATCAACGCGTGGAACCGGTTCGGCGTGACCTGCCGGCTGGTGCCGGGCCACTACGAGCCGGGGCAGCACAAGTGACCGGGGCAGTACAGGTGACGGGGGCGGCACAGGTGACGGGGGCGGCACGGGTGACCGGGGCGGCACAGGTGACGGGGGCGGCACAGGTGACGGGGGCGCGTACCGCGCCGCTGGACCGGGCCGTCGGGCAGGCCCTGTCCGCGCTCAGCGCCGCCGCGAAGAGGGGGCTCGGCGACCCGGCGCTCGCCGAGCTCGTCGTGATCCGTGCCTCGCAGGTCAACCACTGCGCGTTCTGCCTCGACATGCACCTGGCCATCGCCCGGGAGCACGGCGTCCCCGCGCAGAAGCTCGACCTGCTGAGCGCCTGGGAGGAGGCCGGGGACGCCTACGACGAGCGGGAACGGGCCGCGCTCGCGCTGACGGAGGCGGTGACCGTCCTGACGGACAGGTTCGTTCCGGACGAGGTGTACGCGAGGGCGGCCCGGCACTTCGGGGACGCCGAGCTGGCGCATCTCATCGCCCTGATCATCGCCATCAACAACTGGAACCGGGTGATGGTCACCCGCCGGATCGCGCCAGGAGGCTACCGCCCGTGAACAAGGTCGAGACGTTCCGCGCCCTGCACCGCCGCCCCGCCCGCGAGGACCCGCTGGTCCTGCCGGGCCCGTGGGACGCCGCCAGTGCCCGGGTCCTCGCCGACGCCGGTTTCCCGGCGCTGGCCAGCCCGAGCGCCGGGGTGGCCGCCGCCCTCGGGTACGAGGACGGTCAAACGCCGGCGGAGGAGATGTTCGCGGCGGTCGCGCGGATCACCCGGGCCGTGGACGTGCCGGTGTCGGCGGACGTCGAGGACGGCTACGGCCTGCCGCCGAAGGAACTGGTCGAGCGGCTGCTGGAGGCGGGCGCCGTGGGCTGCAACCTGGAGGACTCGCACCAGGGTGTCCTCAAGGACCCGCGGGCCCACGCCGACTGGCTCGCCGAGGTGCGGTCGGCGGCGGCCGACCAGCTGTTCGTGAACGCCCGCGTCGACACCTTCGTCCTGGGGGTCACCGATCCCGACCGGGCCGTCGAACGGGCCGCGCTGTACGTCGCCGCCGGCGCCGACTGCGTGTACCCGATCGGCGCGCCGACCGCCGTGCTGCCGCTGCTGCGGGCCGGGATCGAGGGGCCGGTCAACGTGTTCGCCAAGGTCGGCGAGGGCCCCTCACCGGCCGAACTCGGCGGGCTCGGGGCCACCCGGGTCACGTTCGGCCCCGGGTTGCAGCGCCGGGCCGCCGCCGCCCTCGGGGAGATCGCCGGGGGACTGCGGTAACGGGGGCGCCCGGGCCGCGTGCAGGACGCGGCCGGGGACCGGGCCCCCTGCCCGGTCCGCGGCGGCCGCTACTCGGCCGGTGCGAGGCCGGTACTCGGCCGGTGCGAGGCCGGTACTCGGCCGGTGCGAGGCCGGTACTCGGCCGGTGCGAGGCCGGTACTCGGCCGGTGCGAGGCCGGGGTGTGGCCGGTGCGAGGCCGGTACTCGGCCGGTGCGTGGCCAGTGCGCGGCCGGTGCGCGGCCCGTACTCGGCCCGTACCGCCGGTGCCCGGCCGCTCCATGGCCGGTATCCGGCCGGTACGTTTTGGTGCAAAGGCCTGGTACGTGCCCGCTCTGTCGATCAGAATGCTGTCGTGTCCACCTCGATCAACACAGCGTTAGACGACGGCACTCCCGTCAGATTCCTCCTCGGGCCCGCCGCGGGTGGTCCCGCGGGTGTCCCCGCGGCGCGGGACGACGACGACCGTCCCGCGGGGATGGGCCGGGCGGTGCCCGTGGGGGCGGCCGGCGCGGCCGTCGCCGACCTCGCCGCCGGGGCGCTGCGCGGGGCGCTGCGACCGCTCGGGCCGCTGATCCAGGAGGTGCACGACTCCGTGCGGGGCGTGCCGGACCCGCCGGACGAACTGAGCGTCACCTTCGGGGTGCAGGTCGGGCAGGACCTCAAGCTGGGCATCGTCGGCGGGAACGGGCAGGCGCACCTCACGGTCACCGCCACGTGGAAACCGGCGACCGGCGCGGAGTGATCCGTGGGCTGGTTCAAGTCCGTCGGCCGTGCCGACGGCGCCGAGTCGGGTCCGTGCGTCGCGTCCGTACGGCGGTCCGCCGACGGCGGGACGGCGGGCGGGGCGGTCGTCCTCGCCGTCGACACCCTGCTGACCTGCGCGCACGTCGTGAACGTGGCGTTGGGCAGGGGCATGTTCGAGTCCCGGGTGCCCCGGCTCGACGATGTGCTGGTCGACCTCCGGGGGCCGTGGCGCGACGAACGGTTCCCCGCGCGCGTGGTGCACTGGATCCCGCCCCGCGCGCCGGACGGCGGGCCGGTGCGCGCCGGCGACGACGAGTGGCTCGGCGACCTGGCGGTGCTGCGCGTGGACGCCCCGCCCGGCGGGGTGCCCGCCCCGCACCGCCGTACCGCCATGGCGGCGGGGCAGACGGTACGCGCCTGGCACGGCAGCGGGCGCGGCGCGACCTTCGCCGATCTGCGGGTCGCCGCGCTGGACGGGCCGGTCGGCTACCTCGACGGCAAGAGCACCGGCATGGCGGTCGGCCCCGGCTACAGCGGCGGACCGCTGTGGTCGGAGGAGGAGGGCGCCGTCGTGGGGCTGGTCGCGGCGCACTTCATGCCGGAGTGCGGCCCCGGCGGGGAGCCCGTCCCGCACAGCCCGCAGCAGCTGATCCGGCGGAGCTGGGGCATCCCCTGGCAGCGGGTGGAGGCCGAGCTGCGGCCGCTGGGCGTGCTGGACGCGGACGACGCCGCCGGGCCGGAGGAGTCCGAGTCCGACGACCCCGCCCACGGCATGCTCGTGGCGGCGATCCGCAACGCGCTGCCGTCGCCGTACACCCTCGGTGACACCGCCCGGCAGCTCGCCCACGCCTGCGGCGTCGCGCCGGGCAGCCCGGTGACGCCTCCGACGGTGGAGGAGTTCGCCGCCTTCCTCCTCCTCCAGCCCCGCGCCCTGGCGGCCTTCGCGGAGATCCTGCGGCCCCGCGACCCCCGGGCCGCCGACCGCGCCCTGGTCGCCGGACGGCTGTCCGCCACCCCGCTGCTGCTGTCGCCGCGCGAGCACCGGCGGCTGCACCAACTGCTGCGCCGGGTCGAACGGCCGGTGCTCACCCGGGTCCCGGAAGCGGTCCGCGAGGCCACCAAGCGGGTCGCCGCACCGTACGACGGGGAGACCCTGGACGTGCTGCTCGACCGGCTGGAGACCCTGCCCGGCGACGGCCACTCCGACGACGGCGGTCCCCGGGTGCCCGTGCTGCTCCGGGTCGTCGAGTACGTCGCCGCGCTGTGCCCCGCGCCCCGGCAGGCGGACCTGCGGCTGTGGTCGGACGGTGTGGCCGGGCGGCTCGGCATCCCGCTGGCGGCCCTGCGCGAGCGCCGCTCCGACGCCCAGGAGTGGGCCCGGACGCTGCGGGCCGGGGACCGGCGGGTGCGGGTGCTCGCCCGGGTGACGCGCGCCGGGCGGGGCCGCCACCGGCTGCGGGTGTGGTGCGACGAGGGCACCGGGCCCCGGCAGGTCTCCACCGACAGCTCCGCCACCTACTCGGCGTCCCAGGCGGCGCGCGAACTGCTGCGCGTCCTGGAGACCCTCGCGCCCGGGGCGACGGAGGCCGGCCGGCCGCTCGTGGAGGTGCTGGTCGACCGGGCGGACCTCAACCTGCCGGTCGACGAGTGGGCCGCGCAGGCGCCCGGCGAGGTCGTACCCGGCGTCCTCGGCGTCGAGTTCCCCCTGGTCGTGCACTGCCCGGAGCTCCTCCACCGGCACGAGCGCTTCCTCCCCGACTGGCGTGAACGGTGGAGGCAGCTCGACTCGGGCGAGACGCTGGTCGTGTCCGACCCCGCCCAGGACCCGCACCAGGTCTACTACGAGCTGATGGGCCGGCTGGACACGGTCCGCGTCTCCGTCGACGTCCCCCCGGGCCCGCGCGACGCCATCGTTCAGATCTGCCTCGCGGTGGGCATACCGGTCGTGGTGTGGGACCGCGGGGGCGACAAGCCGCCGTCTCCGGTGTCATCCTCGGCGGCCTCCCCCGCGTCTTCCCCCACGACGTCCTCGTCGTCGCACGTCGTCCGGCACATGGCGCAGGTCGCCACCCGTGAACTGCCCGACGGAGTCCGCGTCTACCGGGCCAACGCCCGCGGGACACGCGCTCCGGAGTTCCCCGGCCGCCCGGTCCTCGCCTGGGCGGACGCCGACCGCACGGTGCCCCGGCTGCACCTGACCGAGCCCCAGGAGGGCGCATGACCTCCGTACCCGAGGCCGACTGGCGCCTCTTCCGCGGCGACGGCGTCCCGCGCGCCGTCGACCTGCCCTCGGCACCGCCGTGGCGCCGGTTCAGCCCCGCCCCGGCCGTCCGGCCCGAACTGCCCTACCTGATCGAGCCGCAGCACGCCGACGTCGTCAACGCGGCCCTCCATCTGCGCCGCCCCCTGCTGGTCACCGGTCCGGCCGGCACCGGCAAGTCCTCCCTCGCCCGCGCCGTCGCCCACGAACTGCGCCTCGGCGCGCTGCTGCGCTGGTCCATCAACAGCCGCTCCACGGTCAAGGAGGCGCTCTACCAGTACGACGCGATCGGACGGCTGCGCGAGACGACGCTCAGCCGCGACCGGGGCGAGGGCGAGCCGTCCATCGGCACGTTCATCCGGCTCGGCCCGCTCGGCACCGCCCTGGTGCCGTCCGCCACGCCCCGCGCCCTGCTCGTCGACGAGATGGACAAGGGCGACGTCGACCTGCCCAACGACCTGCTGACCGTCTTCGAGGAGGGCTACTTCGACATCCCCGAACTGACCCGGCTGCCCGAGGAGATGGCCGACGTCGACGTGCGGACCGCCGACCACCGCGGCACCGTGACGGTGCACCAGGGGCGCGTGCAGTGCGCCGAGTTCCCGGTCGTCGTCATCACCAGCAACGGCGAGCGCGACTTCCCGCCCGCCTTCCTCCGGCGCTGCGTCCGCCTCGACCTGCCGGTGCCGGACGAGACACGGCTGCGGGCCATCGTCACCGCCCACCTCGGCGAGGAGGCGCTGCGCGACGCCGACGACCTGATCGACGCGTTCCTGCGCCGCCGCGCCCCCGGCGAACTCGCCACCGACCAGCTCCTCAACGCCGTCTTCCTGCGCACCGGCGGCGTCGACCTGGACGCCGAGGGCCTGCTGGACGCCGTACTGCACCAGCTCACCGGGGCCATGTGACGCCATGAACGGGGGGACGGGGCACGGGGGGACAGGGCACGGGGGGCCGGCACGCGGACGGCCGGCGGGCGGCGGGGCGCGGCTCGCGGAGGCGCTGCGGGTGCTGCGGGCCTGCGGACACGACCTGGACGCCGACCAGGTGCTCGACGTGCTGTGGCTGGCCGGGCGGCTGCCCTCGGGAGCCGCCGCCCCGCTCCACCGCACCGGGCCCGTCGACCACCCGCCGGCCCCGCCGCGGCCCGAGCCCGAGCCCGACGGCACCGGCCCGGCACCCCCCGCGCCCCGGCCCGACGATCCCGACCTGCCCGACCTCACCGGCCGCTCCCTGTACGCGGCGGCCCGGCAGGCACCGGCGCCCCCGATGCCCGACATCCGGCTGCGGCACGCCCCCGACCCGGGCCGCGCGATGCCGGTACGGGTCCCCGAGGACAAGGCCCTCACGGGCGAACTCGCCGTGGGCCGGGCGCTGCGGCCGCTGCGCCGCCGCCGGGCCAGTCCGCACCGCCGGGAGATCGACGAGGAACGCACCGCCGCGGAACTCGCCGAGACCCGGCTGCCCGACGTGGTGCAACGGCCCGTGCAGGAACGCTGGCTGCACCTGGTGCTGCTCGTCGACGACGGCCTGTCGATGCTGCTGTGGCACCGCCTCGGCGCCGAACTGCGCACCCTGCTGGAGCGGCTGGGCGCCTTCGCGACCAGCCGGGTCCTCGGCCTGGACACCCGGGACGCGCCCGAACCGCGGCTGCACGCCCGCCCCTTCCGTCCGGACAGCACACCCGTACCGCTGAGCGCGGTCAGCGACCCGTCCGGGAACACGCTCGTCCTGGTCGTCAGCGACGGCATGGGAGCGGCCTGGCGCGGCGGCACCCTGCACCGGCTGCTGTCCCAGTGGGCCTCCCGCGGTCCGACCGCCGTCCTGCACACCCTGCCGCCCGACCTGTGGGAGGGCTCCGGCATCCACGCCGAACACTGGCAGGTCACGACCCGGCGCATCGGCGGCGCCAACACCTCCTGGGAGATCACCGACCCGGTCCTCCCGCCGGACCTCGCCGCCTTCGACGGCGTACCGGTACCGGTGCTGGAACCGACGGCCGCCTCCCTGCGCCCCTGGGCCCACCTCCTGGCCTCCCCCGGCGCCACGGTCTCCCTGCCCCTGGCGGCCCCGCCCGGCCGCCACGGGCCCGGCGGCCCGGCCGGGGACCCGGGCGACCCCCAGCACTTCCGGGACGCGGCCACCCCGGAGGCGTACCGTCTCGCCGCCCACCTGGCCGCCGTGTCCCCGCTCACCGTGCCGGTCATGCGGCTGGTGCAGACGGCGGTCCCGTGGCGGGCGCGCACCTCCCATCTCGCGGAGGTCTTCCTCGGCGGCCTGATGCGCCCGCACCCGGCGCCGGTGCCCGGCCCGCTCCCCGCCAAGCACCAGGTCTTCGACTTCTCCGACGCGTCGCGCCTGGTCCTGCTCGACGCGGTCCCGCAGGCCGAACTGCTGCGCACCAGCCGGCGCATCGGCCGGCGCCTGGAGCAACTCGCCGGCCACTCGCCCGACTTCCCGGCCTGGCTCGCCCACCCGGACGGCCCGGCCCAGCTGTTCGGCACGCGCCGGCCGTTCACCAGCGTCGAGCGCCGGCTCCTCACCCGCTTCGGGGTCTCCTTCGACCAGGAGACGCAGGGCCTGGGTGCCGGCCACGGCCACGGACCCGCCCCCTCGGACGGCTGGGGCCCGCTCACCGACACCGACCCCCGGCGGCTGGGCCCCTACCGGCTGCGCCGCCGCCGGCGCCTGCGCCGTCTGACGGAGTACGACGGCGTCGACGACCGGGGCTCCACCGCCCTGGTGCGGACCCCGCGCGCCGACCTCCCCGCCGGCCACCCCCGGATGATCGAGGTCGAGGCGGAGGCGCTGCGCCGGCTGGGCGGGCAGTACGCCCCCGCCCTGCTCGCCACCGGGATCGAGGACGACCCGCCGTGGCTGGCGGCGGCGCCGGTCGACGACGGCTCCCGGCAGGTCGCCGCCCCCCGCCTCGCGGAGATCTTCAACGCCGCCCACGCGGAGGGCACCGCCCCCTTCGACAAGATCACCGCGCTGGTCGTCGGCTGGCACCTCGCCGGCGCCCTCGCCCTGTGCCACCTGCACGGGCTCGTGCCCGCCGACCTCAACGCCGAGAACATCTTCGTGCTGCGCCGCTCGGTGGTCCTCGGCGACCTGTCCGACTGCGCCGTGGACGGCGTGTACGCCGGGACGGGCCCGCTGCCGACGCCCGAGGACAACGTGCGCGCGCTGGGCGAGCTGCTCCAGCTCGTCAGCAGCAAGGCGGGCTGGGAACTGCCGGGCCGCCCCGAGGGCATGCACCTGTGGCAGGGCGACACCTGGCGGCGGCTGCGGCGCCTCGTCCTGCGCTGCCTCGACCCGGACCCGGCCGCCCGTCCCGGCGCGGGCGACGTGGCCGACGTCCTGGCCCGCTACATCGCCCAGTCCCGCGTCGAACGCACCGTCCCGCCCGCGTCCTCGGTCACCGCCCGCCCCGCGGAACGCGTCCCGCTCGCCCTTCCGGCGTCCCCCGCGCCGCCCGACGACCGCGTCCTGCCGCTGCCCCGGTTCGGCGGCGCCCGCCGCGAGGCGGAGGCCCGCCTGGCCCGGCTGCGGGCGCCCCTCGGCCACGGCAGGCGGGTCACCCTGGTCGGCGCCTACCACTACAGCGGCCGGGCCACGACGACGATGGTCCTCGGCACGCTCCTCGCCTCCCTGCGCGGCGAACCCGTCCTCGCCCTCGACGGAGCGGCCCACGAAGGCGGCCTCAACCGCTTCCTCACCCGCCGCAACCCGGCCACCGTCCGTGATCTCGCCGGCCTCCCGGCCGACCCCTCCTACGCGGAGGTCCGTGCCCTCACCACCCGTCTGCCCTCCGGTCTGGAGGTCGCCGCCCACCCGCCCGGCCACTCCAACCCGAACCTGGTCCACACCCAGGCCTACGAGCACGTACTGGCCCGCGCCGAGCCCTACTACTCGTTCGTCCTCACCGACTGGGCGCCGCAGCGGCTCGACGCGTCCGCCGACACCGTCCTGGACCTGACCGACCGGCTGATCCTGTGCTGCGGCACCGCCGACTGGTTCCTCGTGGCCGCCCGGCGCGTGCTCCAGCGGCTGCGGGAGGAGCGGCGCTGGCGCCTCGCCGACGAGGCGATCGTCGTCGTCAGCGAGGTCGAGGGCCCCTCGGCCCGCCGCGACCCGCTCGCCCTCGCCGGCCACCTCGGCGTCAGCGTCAACCAGGTGGTCCCCGTCCCCTTCGACAAGGCGCTCACCGCCCCGCGCTTCAAGGACGTGAGCCGGCTGCGGGGGGCGACGGTGAAGGCGTTCGTCGACCTGGCGGAGAAGGTGGTGCAGGGGCCGTAGGGCCGGGGCGGGCGGGGCGCCGTCGGGGGCCCGGAGCACGGGGGCGCCGGGCGGGACGCCATAGCGGCCCGGGGCCGGACGCGCCGGTCCCCGGGTGGCTCGATGCCACCCGGGGACCAGGTCGGTTCGGTGCGCGCGAGCCGGTCCGGTTCGCGCGGGCGGATCAGATGAGGCCGAGCGAGCGGACCGCCTCGCGCTCCTCCGCCAGCTCCTGCACGGAGGCGTCGATCCGGGCGCGGGAGAACTCGTTGACGTCCAGGCCCTGGACGATCTCGTACGTGCCGTTCTCGGTGGTGACCGGGAAGGAGGAGATCAGGCCCTCCGGGACGCCGTAGGAGCCGTCGGACGGGATGCCCATGGAGGTCCAGTCGCCCTCGGCGGTGCCGTTGACCCAGGTGTGCACGTGGTCGATGGCGGCGTTGGCGGCCGAGGCGGCGGAGGACGCGCCACGGGCCTCGATGATCGCGGCACCGCGCTTGGCGACGGTCGGGATGAAGTCCTCGGCCAGCCACTTCTCGTCGTTGACGACCTCGGCGGCGTTCTTGCCGGCGACGGTGGCGTGGAAGATGTCGGGGTACTGGGTGGCGGAGTGGTTGCCCCAGATGGTCAGGCGCTTGATGTCGGCGACCGTCGAGCCCGTCTTCTTCGCGAGCTGGGTCAGCGCGCGGTTGTGGTCGAGGCGGGTCATCGCGGTGAAGCGCTCGGCCGGTACGTCCGGCGCGGCGGCCTGGGCGATCAGGGCGTTGGTGTTGGCCGGGTTGCCGACGACGAGGACCTTGATGTCGTCCGCGGCGTGGTCGTTGATGGCCTTGCCCTGCGGCTTGAAGATGCCGCCGTTGGCCTCCAGGAGGTCACCGCGCTCCATGCCCTTGGTGCGGGGGCGGGCGCCCACGAGGAGGGCGACGTTGGCGCCGTCGAAGGCGACGTTCGGGTCGTCGCTGATGTCGATGCCCTGGAGCAGCGGGAACGCGCAGTCGTCCAGCTCCATGGCCGTGCCCTCGGCGGCCTTCAGCGCCGGGGTGATCTCCAGCAGGCGGAGCTTGACCGGCACGTCCGCGCCGAGCAGCTGGCCGGAGGCGATGCGGAAGAGCAGGGCGTAACCGATCTGGCCGGCCGCGCCGGTGACGGTGACGTTCACGGGAGTGCGGGTCATGGCGTTCTCCGTATGACAGCTGGCGGTGGGGCGTCCCTGCCCCGGACGTTTGATCGATCTCTTGGCGTCAAGAGATCCATCCAGCGGTCAGGCTATCGCGCATCCGGGATTCCGGACGTCCGGGGTGGAGTGTGGTCCGTCCCACAACCGCTCCCGCACACCCCCCGCCACCGGCCCGGACGCCACGCGCGGCCTGCCCGGCGGCGCGGAACGGAGGGGACGGAGCGGGGCGCGGGCAGGGCTCGGGCAGGGGACGCGGAGCGGCGGCCGCCGGTCCGGGAGAGGAGGACGGGCGACCGCCGGGTGGGGGTGCCGGATGTGCCGGACTCCCGTGGGGGTACGTTCCGCGTGCCCGAGGCGGGCTCCGGTAATCCTCCGAGCGCCGGTTTTCTCCCCCGCCGGCCCCTCCCCACCCGATCGGCCCAACGACCGGCCCGGTCGACGGTCGCCCGGCGTCCCCGTCGGACGACGCGTCGCCCGGCGTCCCCGTCGGACGACGCGTCGCCCGGCGTCCCCGTCGGCCGGGAATCGTCCAGCGTCCCCGTTGCCCGGGAGCCGTCCAGCGTCTCCGTCGGACGACGCGTCGCCCGGCGTCCCCGTCGACCGGGAGCCGTCCAGCGTCCCCGTCGACCGGGAGTCGTCCAGCGTCCCCGTCGGCCGGGAGCCGTCCCGCGTCCCCGTCGACCGGGAGCCGTCCCGCGTCCCCGTCGACCGGGAGTCGTCCGGGCACCCGCCCGCCGCCCCCGGTTACGCCGTGCACCCCTCCAGCCCCGACGCCAGCACCGCGCAGACCCGTGCCTGTCCCGGCTCCGGCACCGCCACCATCGGCGTGTACGCGATGGTGTCACCGGCGGTGGTGATGCCGCCGGTCTGCCGGACCGACCCGGCCGTCAACCGCACCTGGTCCCCGAGCCCGGCCCGGACGATCCGTCCCCAGGCGGACCCGCACGTCCGGCTGTAGCGGACCTCGACGAGGGTCGTGCCGACGGTCACGCTCGTCGCCGTGGTCGCGAGGGCGCCGCTGCACCCCATCAACTCCGCGTCCTTGCCGGTGCAGCCGGCACCGCCGCACAGGACGCCGGGCGGCAGGGAGGAGCTGGGGGACGCGGACGGGGCGGGCGGGGCGGTCGGCCCGGCGGCGGTCCGCTCCTCGCGGGGAGTACCCCCGTCGGTGAGGAAGAAGGCGCCCACCACGACGATCACCACCCCGGCGACACCGGCGAGGAACAGCGCCGGCCGCCGCGCGTGACGGCCCGGCGGCGGACCCGCGTCCTCCGCGGAGGCCCCGTCTCCGCGCTCCGGCGCCGGCAGCGGTTTCCGCGCCGCCCCCGCCGGTCCGACGGCCCCGGGCGCCGGCGCCGTCACCGTCCGGGCACGGGAGAGGCGTACGGCCTGTGCCCCCAGGTCCTGGCGGAGTTCAGCGCGGCTCCAGGCGCGTTCGGCCAGTTCCCACAGGGTGACCAGCGGGGCGGGGTCGGTGCCGGTGATCTCGGCGAGGGCGACGACCGCGCCCTTGGGGGCGAGCAGCCGGCCACTGAGGTACCGCTCCCAGGAGTCCCTGCCGTAGTGCGTGCGGTCGGCGATCCGCGCGAGGGTCAGGCCGTCACGGTCCACGATCTGCCGCAGGTGCCCGACGAACTCCCCGACCTGCGGGTCGAGTGCGTCGGGCAGGTCCTTCCAGCGAGGCATCGATCCCCCCTTCCTGCGCCGTGTCCCCTGTCCGGTCACGGTAGCGCCCGGCCGGACGCCCCGGCTGCCCCGGACACTCCGGCCGCCCGGACCCTCCGCGTGCCCGGACACTCCGCGTGCCCGGACGAGACGTACGACTAGGACGACGACGTACGACGACGTCGGGCGGGTGGCCGGTTCCCGGGGCGGCCTGAACTGTGGCGGGGCGCGGACACGGTGGCGGAACGGTCACCGCTGTGCCACAGCGGGCCGCCGGCCGTTGAACCGGCCGTGGGCGGTACGGGAGCGTGGAACGCGACGGCGGCCCGTCCTGACTCGGGGGAGGGGACGGGCCGCCGTTACCGGCGTGCGGTCAGCTGTCGACCGTGAAGTGCAGGGTGTCCTTGAGGAACGGGATCTGCAGCCACGGGTTCGGCTGGGCCATCATCGCCAGCAGGACGATCGCCGCGCCCAGCACGCCGTAGGTCGCTATGTCGGTGAACCGGGAGCGGACGGCGAGCATGCCGACGCCGGGCAGCAGCCAGCGCAGCGCCGCACCGGCGAGCAGGGCGACGCCGATCAGGATCGTGCCGATCCGGAACAGGTCGAGCGCGGTCAGCAGCAGGCCGAGCGCGACCAGGCCCAGGACGGTGAGGATCGGCCACTGCCGGGCGGGCGCCGGGGCGTCGCCCGGCGCGGCCCGGCCGCCGCCCTCGGGACGCGCGGTGTCCCGGGTGAACAGCGGGGAGCGGCGCATGGCACGGCGCGGCACACCGTCGACGTCGGGCGCGCTGACGGGGTCGCGGACCTCGATGTCCCCGGCGTTCCCGGTGTCCTCGACGGCCTTCGCGTCCTGGCCGCTCTGCCCGGTGTCGACGCGCTGGGCGTCGTCGTCGACGCCGTCGGTGGTGGGGGTGGTGGCGGTAGCGTTCCCGGTGTCCTGCACGTCCTCGGGTGCGCCGGAGATGTCCCGGGGCTCAGCCGACACTGCGCTCCGCCGCCTCGACCACGTTGACGAGCAGCTGCGCGCGGGTCATCGGGCCGACGCCGCCCGGGTTCGGGGAGATCCAGCCGGCGACCTCGCGGACGCCCGGGTGGACGTCGCCCACGATCTTGCCCTCGGCGTTGCGGGAGACGCCGACGTCGAGGACGGCCGCGCCCGGCTTGATGTCCTCGGCCCGGACCAGGTGGGCCGAACCGGCGGCGGCGATGACGATGTCGGCGCGCCTCAGGTGGGCGGGGAGGTCGCGGGTGCCGGTGTGGCACTGGGTCACCGTGGCGTTCTCGCTGCGCCGGGTCAGCAGCAGCGGCATCGAACGCCCGATGGTCACCCCACGGCCGACGACGACGACCTCGGCGCCCTTGATCTCGACGCCGTGGCGGCGCAGCAGCGTCAGCACGCCGTTGGGCGTGCAGGGCAGCGGTGCGGGCTCGTTGAGCACGAGCCGGCCGAGGTTCATGGGGTGGAGGCCGTCGGCGTCCTTGGCCGGGTCCATCAGCTCCAGCACGCGGTTCTCGTCGATGCCCTTCGGCAGCGGCAGCTGGACGATGTAACCGGTGCAGGCGGGGTCCTCGTTGAGTTCCCGTACGACCGCCTCGATCTCCTCCTGCGTGGCCGTGGCGGGCAGTTCGCGCTGGATGGAGGCGATGCCCACCTGGGCGCAGTCGCGATGCTTGCCGGCGACGTACTTCTGGCTGCCGGGGTCGTCCCCGACGAGGATCGTGCCGAGGCCGGGCGTCACGCCCTTCTCCCTCAGCGCCGCCACACGGGCGGTCAGATCCGACTTGATCTCGGCTGCGGTGGCCTTGCCATCGAGAATCTGGGCGGTCATGACCCCATCCTCCCGGATGACGGCCCCCCGGTTCCAATCCGGGGCACCCCGGCCCGAAGGGGGCCCGAAGGATGTCCGGCGGGGCCCGGAGGGGGCCGCCCCACACCCGGTCCGATGATCGTTCCGATGGAGGGCTGCCAGGTTGCACTTGCACAAAGCCTGGACAATGCGACTGGACAGGAGCTCGTCTCTCTTAGAACGATGAGTCCCGCAGTATGCGGTCAGTGTTGGGGGGAGTACCGCTCGTTCATCGATTTTCCTCCGCGCGCCCCGCCTCGTCCCCCAGTCGTGCAACGGAGGAAAACCGTCATGAGCTTCGGCCCGCCCGACCCCTACGGCCAGCCGCAGGACCCCAAGCAGGGGCAGCCCGGCTACGGCCAGCCCGGCTACGGACAGCAGGCGCCGCAGGGCGTCCCCCAGCAGGGTTACGGCCAGCCCCAGCCCGGCTACCCCCAGCAGCAGCCCGGGTACCCGCAGCAGCAGCCCGGTTATCCCCAGCAGCCGGGATACCCGCAGCAGCCCGGATACCCCCAGGACCTCGGCTACCCGCAGCAGGCCGGCTACGGCGTGCAGCCGCCGTACGCGAACTGGGGCCAGCGTTTCCTGGGCACCCTGGTCGACGCGCTGATCTTCGCGATCCCCTACGCCCTCATCATCTTCGGCCAGGACACCCCGGCGCTGGCGGTGATAGGCCTCGTCGTCTTCATCGCCATCGCCGTCTGGCAGCTGATCCAGGAGGGCCGCACCGGTCAGACGGTCGGCAAGAAGGCGCTGGGCATCCGTCTGGTGCGGGAGATCGACGGACAGCCGCTCGGCGTCGGCATGGCGTTCGTCCGCCGGCTGGCCCACTTCCTGGACAGCCTGCCCTGCTACCTGGGCTGGCTGTGGCCGGCGTGGGACGCCAAGCGGCAGACGTTCGCCGACAAGGTGTGCAGCTCGATCGTGATCCGCTCCCACTGAGCGGTACGGAACGGGCAACGGCCCGCCGGTCGTCGACCGGCGGGCCGTTGCCCGTTCACCCCACCGCGGTCCGGGTCACCGCGGTCCGGTTCACCGCGGTTCCGTTCCCGCGGTGACGGTTCACCGCGGCTCAGTGGAAGAAGTGCCGCGTCCCGGTGAAGTACATCGTGACGCCCGCCTTCCGCGCGGCCTCGACGACCAGCTCGTCGCGGACCGAACCGCCCGGCTGGACCACGGCCTTGACGCCGGCCTCGGTGAGGATCTCCAGCCCGTCCGGGAAGGGGAAGAACGCGTCCGAGGCGGCGTACGAGCCCTGCGCGCGCTCGGCACCGGCCCGCTCGACGGCCAGCTTCGCGGAGTCGACCCGGTTGACCTGACCCATGCCGACGCCGACCGAGGCGCCGTCCTTGGCGAGCAGGATCGCGTTGGACTTCACGGCCCGGCAGGCCTTCCAGGCGAAGGCCAGCTCCCGCAGCTCCTCGGCGGAGAGCGCCTCGCCCGTGGCCAGGGTCCAGTTCGCCGGGTCGTCGCCGTCGGCCTGGAGCCGGTCCGTCACCTGGAGCAGCGCACCGCCGTCGACGGCCTTGACCTCGACCGGGTTCGCGGGAGCGCCCGGAGCCTTCAGCACCCGGATGTTCTTCTTCTTGGCGAGGGCCTCCAGCGCGCCGTCCTCGTAGTCGGGCGCCACGATGACCTCGGTGAAGATCTCCGCGACCTGCTCGGCCATCGCCTTGCTGACCGGCCGGTTCACGGCGATCACGCCGCCGAACGCGGACAGCGGGTCGCAGGCGTGCGCCTTGCGGTGCGCCTCGGCGACGTCCGCGCCGATCGCGATGCCGCAGGGGTTGGCGTGCTTGATGATCGCGACGGCCGGCTCGTCGTGGTCGTACGCGGCACGGCGCGCGGCGTCCGTGTCCGTGTAGTTGTTGTACGACATCTCCTTGCCGTGCAGCTGCTCGGCCTCGGCGAGACCGCCGCCCGTGCCGTCGACGTAGAGGGCGGCGGGCTGGTGCGGGTTCTCGCCGTAGCGGAGGGTGTTCTTGCGCTCCCAGGTGGCGCCGAGGAAGTCGGGGAACCGGGACTCGTCGACGGGCGCGTAGGAGGAGGCGAACCAGGAGGCGACCGCCACGTCGTAGGCGGCCGTGTGCTGGAAGGCCTCGGCGGCGAGCCGCTTGCGGGTGGTGAGGTCGAAGCCGCCGGCCTTCACCGCGGCGAGGACGTCGTCGTAGCGCTCGGGGCTGGTCACGACGGCGACGGAGGGGTGGTTCTTGGCGGCGGCGCGCACCATGGACGGCCCGCCGATGTCGATCTGCTCGACGCACTCGTCGGGCGAGGCCCCGGAGGCGACGGTCTCGCGGAACGGGTACAGGTTGACGACGACGAGGTCGAACGGCTCCACGCCCAGCTCGGCGAGCTGCCGGCGGTGGTCCTCGAGCCGCAGGTCGGCGAGGATGCCGGCGTGGACCTTGGGGTGCAGGGTCTTGACGCGGCCGTCCAGGCACTCGGGGAAGCCGGTGAGCTCCTCGACCTTGGTGACGGGGACGCCGGCCGCGGCGATCCGGGCGGCGGTGGAGCCGGTGGAGACGAGCTCGACGCCGGCCTCGTGCAGTCCGCGCGCGAGCTCCTCCAGCCCGGTCTTGTCGTAGACGCTGACGAGCGCGCGACGGATGGCCCGCTGGGTGTTCTCGGCCGTGACAGTGCTGTCGGCGGTCACTGGATAACTACCTTTCGTCCCTCAATGCGATAGCCGTTGCGGGCGAGCCGCCCCACGACCTCGACGAGCAGCCTTCGCTCGACTTCCTTGATGCGCTCGTGCAGCGCGCTCTCGTCGTCCTCGTCCCGGATCTCGACCACGCCCTGGGCGATGATCGGGCCGGTGTCGACGCCGTCGTCGACGAAGTGGACGGTGCAGCCGGTGACCCGGGCGCCGTACGCGAGGGCGTCACGGACGCCGTGGGCACCGGGAAAACTGGGGAGGAGAGCGGGGTGGGTGTTGACGAACCGCCCGCCGAACCGCGCCAGGAACTCCTTGCCCACGATCTTCATGAACCCGGCGGACACGACGAGGTCCGGCTCGTGGGCGGCGACCGCCTCGGCGAGCGCCGCGTCCCACTCCGCGCGGGTGCCGTAGTCCTTGACCTTCCGCACGAAGGTCGGGATCCCGGCCCGCTCGGCCCGCGCGAGCCCCTCGATGCCCTCGCGGTCGGCGCCCACGGCGACGATCTCGGCGCCGTACGCCTCGGCACCGGTGGCGGCGATCTCGTCGAGCAGCGCCTGGAGGTTCGTACCGGATCCGGAGACGAGCACGACAAGGCGCTTGGCCGGCTCGGCCACGGGCTTGGCGGCCACGGCGGGGCCCTTTCTCGGGGGTGCGTTTGTGCGGTCGTACAAGTGCTTCGCGCCCCGGGATACGGGGAAGTCTACGAAGCGGCCGACCGTCAGCAACGATACCGGCACACCGGACGGCCCCCACGGGACGGGGGCGTGGCCGGAAGGTAGCGTCTGAGGCGAGCGGACTCGGGAACGCGGTCGTTGCGCGGAGCGTTCCCGGAGTGACCGCCAGCACCAGACAGCCGTAATCACCGATGTGATCACCTAGGGGAAGACGCTCACTTGATGCCGGACCGCAGTCTGCGACTCCTCACGCTCCCCCCGCAGTCGCCGCAGGGAGGGGAGCGCGGCGCCGTGCTGCTGCGGGAGCGCCCAGCGTCCCCGCCCGACGCGCCCTCGGGCCGCGAGAACGGCGACGAGCAGGGCGGCGCCCCCCAGCCCCCGTCCCAGCCCCAGTCCCAGCCCCAGTCCGAGGACGACAACCCCTTCGCCCCGCCGCCGGAGGGCACTCCGGACCGGCCGTGGCAGCCCCGCCACCCCGCTCCGGGGCCCCCGCCCGGCGCCGGCGGCGGCCAGGACACCGGCGGCGGGGACGGGGGCGGGGGACACTGGGGCAGCCAGTGGAGCGACCGCCAGCCCGGCCGCTCCCCCGGCGGCTTCGGCCAGCGTCCCGGCGGGCCCGAGGGCGATCCCGGTGGCCCGAACCCGACCCCGCGGTGGGACCCCACCGACCCCGCCCAGCGCCGCGCGCGGTACGCGCTGCTGTCCGGTATGTGGGGCTTCTTCTTCGCCCTCTTCGGCTGGCCCTACGTGGCCCTGCTGCTCGGCGGCCTGGCACTGTACTGGGGCATCGGCGCCCTCCGCACCAAGCCCCGCACCCCCGACCCGACCGACCCGGCCGCCCCGCACACCCCCGCGCCCACCGGCCGCCCCCAGACCACCGCCGCGGTCACCGGCCTGGTCACGGCCTCGCTGGCCCTGGTCCTGGTCGCGGCGGCCTTCACGACCCAGCTCGTGTACCGGGACTACTACACCTGCACGAAGGACGCGCTGACGCACGAGGCGAAGCAGTCGTGCAGTGAGCTGCTGCCGCGGGAGCTGCGGGGGGTTCTGGGGGTGGGCGAGTAGGACCACGGGGGCGGGGCGGGGCGGTTTCGGTCGCGGTGCCGGGGGGCGCGGGCCGTCATTCAGTCCGGCGTCCTGTGCGGTGCTTCGTCCGGCGTCTTGTGCGGTGAGTTCGTCGTCGTCGAGGCCGGCGTCGGGTGCGGCGGCGGCGCCTTGTCCGGCGTCCTGCCCGTCGGTTTGGCCGTCGGTTTGTCCGTGGGTTTGGCCGTCGGTTTGGCCGTCGGTTTGTCCGTCGCTTTGTCCGCCGACTCCGGTCGGCTTTCCGTGAGCGGGGGGCCTTCCGGTGGCGATTGCGGCTCTGGATCCGACCTCGGCTTCGGCTTCGACTTCGGATCCAGCTCCGGATCCCGCTCCAGCTCCGGATCCCGCTCCGGCTCCGGCTCCGATCGGGGGTCGAGTGTCGGGGCGGTCCGGTCCTGGGGGTCGTCCTCCCGGTGCGGCTTCGAGGTCGGTTTCGGGGCCGAGTCCGGGTTCCGGACGTCCGGGGCCGAGCGGTCCGGGCTCGGGGCCGGGTGGCGTGGGCCCGTGTCCGAGTGGTCCGGGGCCGAGTGGTCCGGGGCCGAGTGGTCCGGGGCCGAGTGGTCCGGGGCCGATGTCGGGACCAGGGTCGAGGCCGGGACCGGGGGCGCCTCGCCTGTTCCCGCCTCCCGCAAGGCCGCCCACCGCGACTCCCTCGCCTCGTCGCCGTACCAGCCCGCCCCGGTGCTTCCCCCGTCGTACGGCTCGCATCCGAAGTCGTCGTCCTCCCGCCCGGCGTCGTACGCCACGTCCCACTCCCCGGGAACGGGAACGGCCCCCGCCGACACGGGCCCACGCGCGGGCGCCGGGACCGTCACGGACACCGGCACCGTCCCTCCCTCCTGATCCGCTCCGGGGCTCCGGCGCAGCCAGACCCGTGTCACCAGCACCACCGGCAGCCCGACCGCCACGATCCACACGGCCACCGCGACCCCCACCTGCCACCCCACCGGCCCGAACCGGGCCAGCCCCGCCACGCCCAGCGGTCCGCCCGCCATCCCCGCGAGCACTCCCGACGTCACCCCGGCCGCCGCCCCCGCCACCAGGACCACCCGTACGGTCCACCGCCATGACCGTTCGGCGGCCGCCCGCCCCACGAAGACGCCCACCGTGCCGCCGGCCAGGACCGGCACCACCCCTGCCGCCCAGTTCCACGGCCCTCCGGCGCCCGCCTCCGGCACCGCCGCGAGCAGCGGGAACGGCGGCAGCAGGGGCGCCGGATCCGACATCAGCGGCCCCACCACGTGCCCGGTGCCGAGAAGGAAGCCGGGTCCCACCGCGTACGACGCCCCCCACATCGCCGCGTTGGGCACCAGCGCCAGGCACAGCAACAGCACCGCGAACCGCCCCGACCACCCCTCCGTCAGCTGCACGAACGCCCCGCGCGCCGCCCCGAGGTGCCACACCGAGGAGACCGCCACCAGGAAGGCGCCGCCACCCCCGAGCACCGCCACCCCCGCCCCGGCCGCCCGTAGCGCCACCCCCGCCCACTCCCGCCCCTGCACCGCGAGCACCAGCCGCCGCACCCACCGCGGCACCACCAGCAGCGCACCGCCGGCCGGTCCCCGCGGACGCCCGTACGCCGTCCACACCCCCACCCCGGCCGCGCCCACCACGACGGCCGGCGGACACACCGCCGTCCACCCCCACGCCGGCCGCAGCGCACCCCCGGCCGCGTACACCGCCGCGCCCGCCCCCACCGCGAGGTATCCGGCCACGACCCCGAGCCATGCGGTCCGCACGCCCACCAGCGGCACGTCCTCCCCCTCGCCCCCGTACACCGCGTCGCGCGCGGCCCGGTGCACCAGCCACACCGGCAGGGCGAGCAGCAGCAACGGCGTGACACCGACGGGCGCCGGACCCCCGGACAGCGTGTCGGCGCGCACCAGTTCCGCCCCGTGGGCCAGCAGCCAGAGCGCGGCGGCGACATGCAGCGCGCCGCCCGGACCGCTGTCGGGATAGGGCGAACTGATCCACAGCACCATGACGAGGACGGCGGACGAACCGAGCCCCAGCCCGGCCGCCAGCACCCCGCCCAGGAGGCTGGCGCCCAGTCCGGGCGAGCGGTCGCGCACCCGGGTGAGCGACGGCGAGGACGAGCGGCGAGCGGTCATCTGGATCACGTCGTCATGCTGCCAACGACACGCGCCTTTCCGTCGCAACAGGCAAACTTCCGCTGTGTCGCTCAATATACGTTTATGTACTTTTTCGTACGAAGGGGCGACCGGTGACACACGACTCCGACACCCCGCTCCCCCCACCCGAGGAACGCCGACGCCTGCGCGAGGAGCGTGCGCTGACACAGGCTCAGGTCGCCGCACGGCTGGGCGTCAGCCGCGATCTGGTGCGCAGGTGGGAGGCCGGCCGCTCGACTCCGCGGGGGCGGGCGCGGGAAGCGTACGCGCAGGTGCTGTCCGAGCCGGTACACCCGTCGGACGACGCGGAAATGACGGCCCGTCCGGAGGAGCGGACGCCGGCGGACATCACCACCGCCACGGCTTCCGCAACGGCGGAGGGTGCGGAGCCCGCCGCCGTGAGAAGGGGGGAGCCTGTCGCGGCGCAAGGTGCGGGGCCTGGCGCGGCGAAAAGTGCGGGGCCTGGCGGGGCGGAAGGTGCGGGGCCTGGCGGGGCGGGACACGCGGAGCTCGCGGTTCCGAGGGGCGGCGCGGCAGCCGGGCGCTCAGCGGCGAGCCGTCACCCCGCCGCGCTCCTGACGCCCGCTCAGGCGTTCGACGCCCTCTACGCTTTCTGCGCCCCGGCCCTGGTGCGCCAGACCTACCTGCTCACCGGCCGCCGCGAACTCGCGCGCGAGTCGGTCGAGCGGGCCTTCCAGCTCGCCTGGCAGCGCTGGCCCGAGGTGGCCGTCGACCCCGACCCGGCGAGCTGGGTGCGGGCGGCGGCGTACGAGTACGCGCTCTCCCCCTGGCACCAGTTCCGCCCCAGGTTCCGCCACCCCGAGCCCCCGCCGGCCGCCGCCTCCGACCGCGCGCTGATGGACGTGCTCCTGACCCTCCCGCCACCCCACCGCCGCACCCTGCTGCTGTACGACGGCGTCGGCCTGGACCTGCCGGAGACGGCCGCCGAGACGGAGGCGAGCACGCCCGCGGCGGCCAACCGCCTGCTGCACGCCCGCGCGGTGATCTCCTCCCGCCTCCCCTCCCTGGCGGACCCCACCGCACTGCACCGGCGCCTGGCGGAGACGGCCTCCGCGGAGCGCCTCCGCGCGGCCAAGCCGACCGCCGTACGCAGGAGCAGCGAGCACCGCGCCCGCCAGTGGACCCGCGCGGCCATCGCCTTCACGGTCGCCCTCATCGGCGCGACCTGCCTGACCCTCTACACGGCTCCCACCCGGTACGAGCCACCGGTCCCGCCGGGCGAAACGGTCCAGGGCGTCCCGCCGAAGACGGCTCCCGGCCCCCTGTCGGGCGCGCGGCTCTCCCTGCGGGCGAAGCTGCGCTCGGAGTCGGCCCACGGCCCGGAACGGCTCGTCCCCGAGACCAGGTGAGCGCCCCGCCCCGCGGGCGGAGAAAACGCCGGTGGGCCCGTCCCCAGGACAGGGACGGGCCCACCGGCGTCAGCCAGGAAGCTCGGTCGGCCAAAAATCGGCCGGCCAAGAAATCGGCCGACCAGGAAACTCAGCCGGCCAGGATCTCGCGGGCCAGCTTCGCCGTCTCGGTGGGCGTCTTGCCGACCTTGACGCCCGCGGCCTCGAGGGCCTCCTTCTTCGCCTGGGCGGTACCGGACGAACCGGACACGATGGCGCCGGCGTGGCCCATCGTCTTGCCCTCGGGGGCGGTGAAGCCCGCGACGTAGCCGACGACCGGCTTGGTCACGTTCTTCGCGATGAAGTCCGCGGCCCGCTCCTCGGCGTCGCCACCGATCTCGCCGATCATGACGATCAGGTCGGTGTCGGGGTCGGCCTCGAACGCGGCGAGCGCGTCGATGTGCGTGGTGCCGATGATCGGGTCGCCACCGATGCCGACGGCCGTCGAGAAGCCGATGTCACGGAGCTCGTACATCATCTGGTACGTCAGCGTGCCGGACTTCGACACCAGGCCGATACGGCCCGGCTTGGTGATGTCGCCGGGGATGATGCCGACGTTCGAGCCGCCCGGGGTGATGATGCCGGGGCAGTTCGGGCCGATGATCCGGGTCTTGTTGCCCTTCTTGCCGGCGTACGCCCAGAAGGCGGCCGTGTCGTGCACGGCGATGCCCTCGGTGATCACGACGGCCAGCGGGATCTCGGCGTCGATGGCCTCGACGACCGCGTCCTTGGTGAACTTCTCCGGCACGAAGATGACGGAGACGTTGGCGCCGGTCTCCTCGATGGCCTCCTTGACGGTGCCGAAGACGGGTACCTCGGTGCCGTCGAAGTCCACGGACTGACCCGCCTTGCGCGGGTTCACGCCGCCCACGACGTTGGTGCCGTCGCCGAGCATGAGCTTGGTGTGCTTCTGCCCGGTGGCGCCGGTCATGCCCTGGACGATGACCTTGCTGTCCTTGTTGAGCCAGATAGCCATGGTGTGTTGGTGTCCTCGTCCTGAGTGCTTACTTGGCGGCGTGGGCCAGCTCGGCGGCCTTGTCGGCCGCGCCGTCCATGGTGTCGACGCGCTGGACCAGCGGGTGGTTGGCGTCGGTGAGGATCTGCCGGCCGAGCTCGGCGTTGTTGCCGTCGAGGCGGACGACGAGCGGCTTGGTGACCTCCTCGCCGCGGTCCTCCAGGAGCTTCAGGGCCTGGACGATGCCGTTGGCGACCTCGTCACAGGCGGTGATGCCACCGAAGACGTTGACGAAGACGGACTTGACGTCCGGGTCGCCGAGGATGATCTCCAGGCCGTTGGCCATCACCTGGGCGGAGGCACCGCCACCGATGTCCAGGAAGTTGGCGGGCTTGACGTTGCCGTGCTGCTCACCGGCGTACGCGACGACGTCCAGGGTCGACATGACCAGGCCGGCGCCGTTGCCGATGATGCCGACCTCGCCCTCCAGCTTGACGTAGTTGAGGCCCTTCTCCTTGGCGGCGGCCTCGAGCGGGTTGGCCGCGGCCTTGTCGTGGAGCTCCTCGAACTCGGGGTGACGGAACTCGGCGTTGTCGTCGAGCGACACCTTGCCGTCGAGGGCGATGACGTCACCGGAGGCGACCTTCGCGAGCGGGTTCACCTCGACGAGGAGGGCGTCCGACTTGATGAAGGTGTCCCACAGCTTGACGAGGACGTGCGCGACCTTGTCGGCGACCTCGGCCGGGAACTTGGCGGCCTCGACGATCTCGCGGGCCTTGGCCTCGTCCACGCCGTCGATGGCGTCGATCGGGGTCTTGGCGACGGCCTCGGGGCGGGTGGCCGCCACCTCCTCGATCTCCATGCCGCCCTCGACGGAGGCGATGGAGAGGAAGGTGCGGTTGGCACGGTCGAGGAGGAAGGAGACGTAGTACTCCTCGACGATCTCCGGAGCGGTCTCGGCGATCATCACCTTGTGGACCGTGTGGCCCTTGATGTCCATGCCGAGGATGTCCGTCGCGCGGGCGACGGCCTCGTCCGGGGTGGCGGCCAGCTTGACGCCGCCGGCCTTGCCGCGACCACCGACCTTCACCTGGGCCTTGACGACGGACTTGCCGCCCAGCCGCTCGGTGATCTCGCGCGCCGCCTCAGGCGTGTCGATGACTTCACCGGCCAGCACCGGTACATCGTGCTTGGCGAAGAGGTCCCTCGCCTGGTACTCGAACAGGTCCACGCGCTTCCGTCCCTATCAGTGATCTCGCGGTTCGTTGGATGCGTGGGCGTGCCGCGAAGGGCAACGTGACGACCGCATGTGTCACAAGGGAAGCGCACACGGTGTCCGAGCGCGCGGCATGTCCGTCTCGCAGGTTATCGCTGCTTCCGGGGGCCCTCTAAATCGCATGTCACACCTGAGCGGTGATACCTGTCACATGATGCCTGGTTCACTGGCACGCCGTGCCGCAGGTGAGGGGCCTCACCGGGCTGGGGTTCGCCCGGTGAGGCCCTGAGTGCAGCCCCGTAGGGGCTGGGGCGGGTCGTTCTCACCCCAATGAGGACGATCCGCCCGGTCCGCCGGGCCCACGGCCGGACACGGCCGACGGCTTTCGGCCGTCCGGGTCCTTGTGCCCCGCGGAAGCGGATTTCGCGCATGCGTTGGTTGCGCGGGGTGAGCGGTGGGGGGAGGCGGGGAGTGGTGTGGGGGATGGGGAGGGTGCGGGGTGGGGGTGGGGGTGGGGGTGACCGGTCAGGTACCGGGGCGACTCAGGCGCGGTGGGCGACTCAGGCGGGTGCGCGGCTCAGGCGGGGTGGGCGGCGGAGGGCTCGCCGGCTTCCGCCGCCCACGGGTAGGCCGTGAACACGACGGCCTCGGCCCATCCGTGGGAGAAGCCACCCCTCCCGGTGAGGTCGCCCGCGGACGCGGCGACGGACCGGAACGCCTTCGCCTTGGCCGCGGCGAGGGCGGCCCGCGCCGCCCTGGCGCCGAGGACGGCCTGCGCTCCCCGGATGCCGGAGGTCCGCGCCGTGCCGGCGACCTCGGCGGACCGGGTCGCCGCACCCGCGCTGCCGGTGCTCTCGGCGCTGTCGGTGCTGGTGGTGCTGGTGGAGCTGGTGGAGCTGGTGGAGCTACCGGTGGTCATGGCGGCGGCGGAACGGCGAATGTTCTTGTTCATGCGTACGTCAGATCCTTAGATCCTCGGGTTCCGAGACTTCGGAAGGCTGGGGACATCCCGGCACCGGAGCGGGCAGCGGAAGCGCTGAAGGGCTCCGGGCGGGCGGGCAGACCTGTCTTCGCCCCCGCGCGGCAGGTCTACGGAGGGAGAGGTCCGCCCTAGCCGGGGAAGACGGGGATGTCCCGGTACCGGTCCCGGGTCTCGGCCGCGTCGGCACGCACGGCGCCGCCGGGCACCAGCCGCAGCGGCAGCCGGTCACCGGGGGTCACGGCGTGCGCGTCACCGTGACGCGCCGAGCCGCTGTCGACGACCGGCACGCTGCCCAGCGCACCGTCGGGGTGACCGGCGGGTCCCCGGTGCGCGGGGAGGAGGCCGGCGCGCGCCGACACCTCACCGGCGTGCGCATCACGGTGCACACACGCGTGGGCCACCGCACCCGCCCCGAACCCGCTCACGGCGCTCGCCGGACCGTACGGCGACGAGGTGACGCCCGGACCCGCGTCCGGCGTCGACGCCACGGGCGCCGCCGACGTGCCGCCCGGCTGCTCCACCAGGTCCGACGGCGTCGACGGCAGCACCGGCGACGCCGGAGCGTCCGGCACGGTCGGGAGCGACGGCTGGGAGGGCTCGGACGGCTGAGAGGGCTGGGAGGGCAGTGAGGGGAGCGAGGGGAGCGACGGCGCCGAGGGCAGCGTCGGAAGACCCGGCAGGTCGGGAAGACCCGGCAGGTCCGGAAGAGCGGGAAGGGCCGGCAGGACCGGAAGGTTCGGCAGACTCGGCAGGAGGGGCGAGGACGACAAGGACGGCACGTCCACCCGGACCTCGGCCGACTCCTCCGTCACCGCCCCGACCACAGACGTCACAGGCACCGATACCGATGCGGATGCGGATGCGGATGCGGTGATGGGCGCCGACACCGTCACCGACACCGACACATGCGCAGATCCGGACACGGGCCCGAACACAGTCACCGTGGTCGGCAGGGACGACGCCGCCGGCGCGGACGCCCCCTCAGCCGCCTGCGCCTGCCCTCCGAAGAGGACCCCGAGCACGAACAACCCGCCCACCAGCAGCGCGCCCCGCAGGGCGACCCGCAGCGCACGCCGACCGACCGCCGTGCGCGGAACGCGCGGAGCGGCAGCGGAGAACGCGGCAGGCCGGGCCAAGAAAGGGATCCTCCCGTGCGACGAACGAGATGGGGGAGGCGACGATCCTTGCACGGGGGTGCCGAGGTTACGCAAGCCCCCCGTTACCGATGGGCTGTCATGTCCCTTTTCTCACCCGCGCGTTCCTTCCCGCTCCTCTACTCCCCGTCCGGCACGGGCAGCGGACGTTTCTCGATCGCCGCGGCCATCACCTCCGGGAAGAGGTCGGGCGTGCAGGCGAACGCCGGTGTGCCGAGCGCCGCGAGCGCGGCCGCGTGCTCCCGGTCGTAGGCGGGCGCCCCTTCGTCCGACAGCGCGAGCAGCGCGACGAACTGCACGCCCGACGCCTTCATCGCCGCGACCCGCTTCAGCATCTCGTTCCGTATGCCTCCCTCGTAGAGATCGCTGATCAGCACGACCACCGTCTCCGCGGGCCGGGTGATCTGCGACTGGCAGTACGCCAGCGCCCGGTTGATGTCGGTGCCGCCGCCGAGCTGGGTGCCGAACAGGACGTCCACCGGGTCGTCGAGCTGGTCCGTGAGGTCGACGACCGCCGTGTCGAAGACGACGAGCCGGGTGCTGATCGACCGCATGGAGGCCAGCACCGCCCCGAACACGGAGGCATGGACGACCGAAGCGGCCATCGACCCCGACTGGTCGATGCAGAGGATCACCTCCTTCTTCACGGACCGGGAGACCCGCCCGTATCCGACGAGCCGCTCGGGCACGACCGTCCGGTGCTCGGGGAGGTAGTGCTTGAGGTTGGCGGCGATGGTGCGGTTCCAGTCGATGTCGTGGTGGCGGGGGCGGGTGACGCGCGCGCTGCGGTCGAGGGCGCCGGTGAGCGTGGCCCTGGTCCGCGTGGCGAGCCGCTTCTCCAGGTCGTCCACGACCTTGCGCACGACGGCCCGCGCCGTCTCCTTCGTCGTCTCCGGCATCGCCTTGTTCAGGGAGAGCAGCGTGCCGACGAGGTGCACGTCGGCCTCGACCGCCTCCAGCATCTCCGGCTCCAGCAGCAGCGTCGCCAGCCCGAGCCGGTCGATGGCGTCCCGCTGCATGACCTGGACGACGGAGGAGGGGAAGTACGTACGGATGTCCCCGAGCCAGCGGGCCACGGACGGCGCCGACGCCCCGAGCCCCGCCGACCGGTCCCGGCCCTTCGGCGCGCCGTCCCGTCTCCCGTAGAGCGCGGCGAGCGTCCCGTCCATGGCGGCGTCCCGCCCGGACAGTGCGCACCCGGTGCCGTCCGCCTCCTCGCCGCCGAGCACGAGCCGCCAGCGCCGCAGCCGCTCCTGCCGGGACTCCGTCTCTCGCGGATCGTTCCACTCGGTCGTCATCCGCCCGCCCTCACCTCGTCGTTGTCGTCCAGCGGCCGTCCCTCCGCGTCCAGTCCCAGCAGCAGCCGCACCACGGGCAGCACGGCGTCCGCGCGCCCCGCGTCGAGTCCGGCCGCGAAACCGGGTCTCCCGTCGCCCGCGCCCACGCCGCTCCCCCGCCGGCCGGGACCGCGCCGCACCAGCTCCCCGAGCGTTCTGCGCACCCCCGCCTCGTACGCCGAGAACGTCCTCCGCAGCAGCGGCAGCACATCCGTGAACGCCTCCGCCGGCACCCCCGTCAGCCAGCCGTCGACCAGGCTCAGCAGCCGCTCGTCGTGCACGAGGAGCAGCCCGCCGCCGGAGCCTCCGCCGACGAAGCCCTCGATCCAGGCGGCCGCCTCCCCCGGTGGCGTCCCCGATGACAGCGCCAGCCCCATGAGCCGCGCCGCCTCGTCCGCGTCCACCTCCCCCTCGTCCAGCAGCAACCGCACGGCCCGTCCACGGACGACGCCCGCCACCGCGTCCCGCCCGGACAGCACCCCCAGCACGGTCCGCCAACGGCTCCGCAGGCCACCGGGGCCGGGGCCGCGGCGCGCCGGGGTGCCGGCCGGCCGCTCCCCTCCCGGGCCGAGCGCCTCCTCCAGCAGCCGCACCGCCCCGTGCACCGCGTCCACGTGTCCCCGCATCTCCTCGGCCGCCTCGGCGTCCAGCGCGGCGCAGGCCGGGGGCAGACCGACGAAGACCCGCTCGGCGAGGCCCGCGGCGACATCGGCGAGCGCGCCGGTGTCGGTGCCGCGCAGATCGCCGTAGCGCAGGGAGCGGACGAGGGCGGGCAGCGCCCGGGCGAGATGGCCGACGTCGGTGTCGAGCGCCGCCCGGTCGGCGAGGACCCGCATCACCGTGGGCAGCGCCCCCGGCAGACCCGCCAGGAGACAGCGCTCGGCGAGCGCGGTCGTCTCGGCGAGGGTGCGCGCGCCCACGGCGTCCGCCTCCGCCTTGGCCGTCGCGGCGGCGAGCACGGTCGTCCCCCACACCCCGGCCTCGGCCACCCGCACGGACAGCTCCGGCTCCCAGCGCAGCCGCCACGTCTCCCGGAAGGTGCCCGTGCTGCCCCGCGAGGCCACCGGCTCGCCCCAGGGGACGCGCAGCAGCCGCAGCCGGTGCAGGAGTGCGCTGCGCTCGGCGTCGTTCTCCTTGCGCAGGTCGAGCTCCGCCTCCCGCTCCGCCGCCTCCGGTCTGAGCCGGAGCCTGCGCTGTATCCGGTCGAGGTCGCGCTGCAACGGCACCGCGGGCGCGGAGCGCGGCACCTCGCCCAGGACGTCCCCGACGACGAGCCGGTCGTGCACGAGCGCCAGCGGCACCTCCGACCCCTCGCTCAGCACCGCCCGCACCGCGTCCGTCGTCTCGCTCAGGCCGGGCAGCGGCCTGCCGCGCAGCACGGCGAGCGTCTCGGCCAGCCGTACCGCCTCGATGACGTGCGCCGAGGACACGATCCGGTCCTCCTCGCGCAGCAGGCCCGCCACCTTGGTCAGCCACCGCTCGACCGGCCGGTCCGGCACGGCGAACAGATGCCCGTACCAGCCCGGCGACTCGATACCGGCGCCGTATCCCCCGGCCCGCGCGAGTCTGCGGTTCGTCCACGGCACCCACGTCAGGTCGGTCTTGACCCTGGGCAGCCCCTTGAGCAGCGCCCGGTCGGCGCCGACGCCGGTCCTGCGCCGCAGCGCGGGCACGTGCCAGGCCCCGCAGACCACGGCCACGCCCCCGTCGCCGAACTCCCGCTGCGCCGCCCGCACCCGGAGCCGCATGTACGCCTCCCGTACGGCGTCCCGGCCGTTCCCCGCGTCGCCGTGCGTCTCCCGCAGCGCCCCCATCGCCTCCTCCAGCACGGTGAACGGCGCGAACGGGTCCCGCTCCCCCGCGCCCCGGTGCTCGACGACGTCCTCCCACCAGCGTTCGGGGTCGTCGTAGCCGGCGGCGTCGGCCAGCACGGCGAGCGGATCGCCGCGGAGCCCGTCCACCCCCGAGGGGCTCCTCCCGCCCTCGTGGGCTCCCTCGCCCGCCTTCCCGCCGTGCGCGTTCCCCGCTTCGCCCGCTTCCCCCTCGTCCCCGGTGCCTCCTTCCTCTCCTTCGTCTCCGTCAGCTCCGTCGTCCCAGGCCAGCGTGTGGGTGGCCGGCAGGTCGATGAAACGGGCCGGGACCCCCTGTTCCAGGGCCCACCGGAGCGCGACCCACTCCGGCGAGAACTCGGCCATCGGCCAGAACGCCGACCTCCCGGGCTCGTCCACGGCGTGGGCGAGGAGCGCCACCGGTGGCCGCATGTCCTCGTCGGCCGCCAGCGGGATCAGCGCGTCGGCCTCCGGTGGCCCCTCGATCAGGACGATCCGGGGCCGCGCCGCCTCCAGCGCCGCCCGGACGGCCCGGGCCGACCCCGGCCCGTGATGCCGCACCCCGAGCAACAGGGCCTCCCCCGCACCGGCCCTCCCGCCGCCCGCCCGCCCCTCGCCGGCTCCCCGGCCGGCCGGGGAGCCCGGGACGGCGTCCCCCGCCACCGGCCGGCCGACGTCCGCGTCCACGGCCGTCCCCCGGCCCGTCATCCCGTCCCCCTCCGGCTGCGGGTCCACGTCGTGTCGTCGTCCCCCGGCCGCGCCGGCCGCGCAACCCCGCGGACCACCGCACCCCTCACGTCCCGCCCCCGGTCGCCGTCGATGCCGCTCACGCACTCACCTCCCGGCAGGCCCGGTAGAAGTCCGTCCAGCCGTCCCGCTCCCGGACCACCGCCTCCAGGTACTCCTGCCACACCACCCGGTCGGCGGCCGGGTCACGGACGACCGCGCCGAGGATGCCCGCGGCGACGTCGCCCGGCCGCAGCACGCCGTCGCCGAAGTGCGCGGCCAGGGAGAGTCCGTTGGTGACGACGGAGATCGCCTCCGCCGTCGACAGGGTGCCGCTCGGCGACTTCACCTTCGTACGCCCGTCGGAGGTGATCCCGTCGCGCAGCTCGCGGAAGACGGTCACCACCCGGCGGATCTCGTCGAGGCCGTCGGGCCCGGCCGGCAGCTCCAGGGAGCGGCCCATCTGCTCGACGCGCCGCGCAACGATGTCGACCTCGGCCTCGACGCTCGCCGGCAGCGGCAGCACCACCGTGTTGAACCGGCGGCGCAGGGCGCTGGAGAGCTCGTTGACCCCGCGGTCGCGGTCGTTGGCCGTGGCGATCAGGTTGAATCCGCGGACGGCCTGGACCTCCTGCCCCAGCTCCGGTATCGGCAGCGTCTTCTCCGACAGGACGGTGATGAGGGTGTCCTGCACGTCGGCCGGGATGCGGGTCAGCTCCTCGACCCGCGCCGTCATCCCCTCCGCCATGGCCCGCATGACCGGGCTGGGCACGAGGGCGTCCCGGCTCGGGCCGTGCGCCAGCAGCCGCGCGTAGTTCCAGCCGTAGCGGATCGCCTCCTCGGGGGTGCCCGCGGTGCCCTGGACCAGCAGGGTGGAGTCCCCGCTGACGGCCGCGGCGAGGTGCTCGGAGACCCAGGTCTTGGCGGTGCCGGGCACACCGAGCAGGAGCAGGGCCCGGTCGGTCGCCAGCGTGCTGACGGCGACCTCGACGATCCGGCGCGGTCCGACGTACTTCGGGGAGATCACCGTGCCGTCCGGCAGGGTGCCGCCGAGGAGGTACGTGGCGACCGCCCACGGAGACAGCCTCCAGCGGGCCGGGCGCGGTCGGTCGTCCTGCGCGGCCAGGGCGGCGAGTTCGCCGGCGAAGGCGTCCTCGGCGTGCGGTCGCAGCACATCGCCCCGCTGCTCCTCGCTCCCCGGCTGTTCCTCCCTCGGCTGCTTCTGACGTGGTTCCGCCGGCAACGGGTCGACGGACGTCGTCGGGTCGATGGACGTCGTCGGGTCGACGGGCAGAGACATGGCTGAGGCCCCCTCCAGCTCGGCCGGTTCGGATCTGGTGTCCACCGTGCACCACGGCACTGACAATCCGTTCCGACCTGCGGAAACGCCGTCCGGGGCCAGCCGTCGGACCAGCGGTGGGGCCGGCTGTCGACGCGATTGTCAGTGGGTGGATCTACCTTCGAGGACATGACTCAGCAGGGGGTGCGCTGGACGGCGGACCAGGTGCTGGCACTGGCGCCTGACGTCGCGTCGCGCAAGGCGGGAAGCAGGCTCGGCGCGGCGGGTCCGTGGTCCGGGACGGGGAGTTCCGACGAGGGGATGGTGTGGGGGCTGTGCAAGGGCAGCGGCAGCAAGCCGTACCGGACGGTCGTCGACGTCGCGGACGCCGCGGGACCGGCGTACACGTGCAGTTGTCCGAGCCGTAAGTTCCCCTGCAAGCACGCGCTCGGGCTGCTGTTGCTGTGGTCCGGCGGGGAAGCCGCGGTGCCCGCGGGACAGGCGGCACCGGACTGGGCCGAGGAGTGGATCACGGCACGGCGCGGGCGTACCGGGGAGAAACGGGAAGCGGGGGCGCGGGGTTCCACGGCCGCCTCGGCCGATCCGGAGGCGGCCCGCCGGAGAGCGGAGCGCCGCGCCGAGCGGATCACCGCGGGGGCGACGGAGCTGGAGCAGCGGCTGGCCGACCTGCTGCGCTCCGGTCTGGCCACGGCCGAGCAGGCGGGATACGGGCCGTGGGAGGAGACCGCGGCCCGTATGGTCGACGCCCAGGCGCCCGGGCTCGCCGCTCGGGTGCGGGAGTTGGGGGCGATCCCGGCCTCCGGCCCCGGCTGGCCGGTGCGCCTGCTGGAGGAGTGCGCGCTGCTCCACCTGCTCGACCGGGGCTGGCTGCACCGCGACCGCCTGCCGGACCCGCTGGCCGCGACGGTCCGCACCCGTGTCGGCCTGCCCGCCTCGCCGGACGGACCGCCGCTGCGGGACGACTGGCTCGTCCTCGCCCAGTACGACACGGGGGACGCGAAACTGACGACCCGCCGCGTCTGGCTCCACGGCGCCGCTTCCGGCCGTACCGTCCTCCTCCTCTCCTACGGCGCCGCCGGCCGCGCACCCGAGCTGGCGCTGCCGGTCGGCCTGGCCGTGGACGCGGAGGTGTCCGCCTACCCGGGCTCGGGGCAGCGGAGGGCGTCCCTGGGCGAGCGGTTCGCCCCGCCCGCCCCCACCGGCGTCCGGCCGCCCGGCGTGACGACGGCCGAGGCCGCGGCCCGCTACGGCGCCGCCCTGCGCGACGACCCCTGGCTGGACTCCGTCCCCGTCACCCTCGGCGGCGTCGTCCCCACTCCCGACGGCACCTCCTGGCAGCTGGCGGACACCGACGGGGACACCGCCCTTCCGCTCACGCCGGCAGCCGTGTCCCGCCCCGGTCTGTGGCGCCTGGTCGCCCTCTCCGGCGGCCACCCGGTCACGGTGTTCGGCGAGTGCGGCCACCGCGGCTTCACTCCCCTCACGGCCTGGCCGGCGGATCACGGAGAGGCGGTACGCCTGTGCTGAGCGCACATGACCCCGGCCGCTCCTCCGGCGGCCACGCACACCCCCTCGGGACGGAAGGGAACGTCATGAACGGCACCCCGGCTGCCCTCACCTCCCCACCGACCGCCTGGGAGGACCTGGTCACCGCGGCCCTCCTCGGCACGGACCGGCGTACGCCCCCGGGAGCGGCGTCCGGGCGGAACGCGCCGGCCGCCCTGCTGGACGCGGCGGCCGCCGAGACCGTACGGCGTCGGGCCGGTCTGCGGCCGGGGCGGGCCGCGCCCCGGCCGGATCCGGCACCCGAGGACCCGCGTCCGGCGCTGCCCGCCCCCGCGGCCCGCAGGCTCTCCCTGCTGCTGGCCGACCGGCCCGGCACCGGCGGAGGCGGCCGCAGGGGTACCGCGCCCGATCTGATGGAGCTGCTCCCCCAGTGGCTGGCGGTGGCGAACGCCCGGGGGTTCGCCGCACCGGCCGAGGCCCTGCCCGCACTGCTCGACGCGGCCCGGGGCCGGACGGACCTGCGCCCGGCGGCGCTGGAGTTCGCGGGCCCGAGAGCCCTGTGGCTGGCCCGGTTCAAGCCGGACTGGCGGTTCGCCCTGCGGGCGGCCCCGGGCGCCGGCGCGTCCCTGCCGGGCCCGGCGGAGACCGACCGTGTCGACCGGCTCTGGCAGGAGGGTCTGTTCGCCGAGCGGGTCGCGCTCCTCGCGTCGGTACGCGCCCACGACCCCGACGCCGGCCGCGCGCTGCTCACGGCCACCTGGCCGACGGAGCGTGCGGAGGACCGGCTGATGTTCCTGGACTCGCTGCGCGCCGGCCTCGGCCCGCGGGACGAGCCGTTCCTGGAGCAGGCCCTGGCCGACCGCAGCCGCAACGTCCGGGCCACGGCCGCCGAACTGCTGTCGGCGCTGCCGGGCTCGGCGCTCGCCGCGCGGATGGCGGTGCGGGCCGTCGCGTGCGTGGCCGTCGACCGCACGCGGGACACGCCGACGATCGTCGTGGAGGCGCCGCACGAGTGCGACGCGGCCATGGAACGCGACGGCGTGATACCCAAGGCTCCGCCCGGCCGGGGGGAACGGTCCTGGTGGCTGGGCCAGCTGGTGGAGGCGACCCCGCTGACCGCCTGGTCGGCGCGCCTGGGCGGCCGTGCTCCGGCGGAGATCGTCGCGCTGCCGGTGGCCGACGGCTGGACGGGTGAGCTGCACGCTGCGTGGTGCCGGGCCGCCGTGCGGCAACGGGACGCCGGCTGGGCGCGGGCCCTGCTCGGGGTGCCGTCGGCTCCCGAGGCCGGCGGGCCGGGCGCGGTGTCCCTCGCGGAGCGGGCCAAGCTGCTCGGCACCCTGCCGACGGGCGAGCGGGCGGAGTGGGTGGCCGGGTTCATCGCCGCGCACGGGCTGTCCGAGGCGTTCCAGCTGCTCGGGGTGTGCGCGGTGCCCTGGGCGCCGCCGCTCGGCCGCGCCGTGGTCGACGCGCTGAACATCGCACGCGACGCGGGGAGCTACCCGTGGAGTTTCAGTGGGGTGATGGGCCTGGCCGAACGCTGTCTCGACCCCGCGGAGGCCGGCCGTCTCGACGGCCTGCTGGCGGTGCCGGACGAGTCGGAGGACGCGTCACCCGGGGCGGGCGGCTACTGGGCGGAGGCGTTCCAGCGGCTGAGGACGACGTTGCGGCTGCGCGCGGTGATGGCGGAGGAGCTGGCTCTGTGACGGCGCCGTTGCGTCCGCGCCCCGGCCGCCGACGCCCCGCCACGCACACCCGGCTCCGTCGCCGGCGCCCTTCCCTCCACGCCAGAGGCACGCGTCGGCACCGCCGGCGCCCTTCCCTCCACGCCAGAGGCACGCGTCCGCACCGCCGGCGCCGTCCCGTGCGCGCCCAGGCCCAGCGCCCCACCGTCGCGTCGGCAGGGCGCGTCGGACGGGCGTCGGCTCACCCGCCGGAGGCGGCCGGCTGCCGGGCGTTCGCCCGCACCCACTCCACGATCGAAGCCGTCGTCGCCCCGGGCGTGAAGATCTCCGCGACGCCCTTCTCCTTCAGCGGCGGAATGTCCGCCTCGGGGATGATGCCCCCGCCGAAGACGAGGATGTCGGCCGCGTCCCGCTCCTCGAGGAGTTCGATCACGGCGGCGAAGAGGGTGTTGTGGGCTCCGGAGAGGATGGACAGACCGATCGCGTCGGCGTCCTCCTGGATCGCGGTGTCGACGATCTGCTCGGGAGTCTGGTGGAGCCCGGTGTAGATGACCTCCATGCCGGCGTCGCGCAGCGCCCGCGCGATCACCTTGGCGCCACGGTCGTGGCCGTCGAGTCCCGGCTTGGCCACCACCACGCGGATCGGACCGGCTGCCACACCCATCACTGCCTCCATGAAGCGACTCCATCCATCCGTATCCCTTCCCTGCGACCCGAGCGGTACCACCCCTGCGACCGAGGAAAGTGAACGAACGTTATCTCCAGCTTCCCGTAACCGGCAGTTTCGCGGCACGCGGCGAGGGGGAAATCACACAGTGGGACACGTTCACCGCACGCGGTTCTTTTTCACCCGAAGGGGGAACCCGAGGAGAAACCGCGTACAACGGGAGCCGCAACGGGGTTTCCGCACCGCCGCGTCGCAGGCCGCGCGCCATGGCGGTGCGGCGCATCGGCGACGGACGCCGACCCGCTCCGCCGCGACTTCCCCTAGGGCACACGGGGGACAGAGGCGTCCTCGGCGTGCCGACAGGAGGTCGGCCATGCAGGTCACGCGGTTGGTGCAGCCCTTACTACCGTTGTGTCGGCGTCTCCTGCCGGACAGGCCGCCGGCGCTGTCCGTGACTCTGCTGAAGGCGACCGCGCTGGACATCGCCATCCTCGCCGGGCATCTGCTCCTCTACCCCTCCGGCATCACCCCGGAACGCCGTGGTGAAGCCGCCCCCGCACTGCCCGCGACGGGCGGCGCCGAGGATCCGGCCCGGCTGCCGGCCCGGCCGCTGCCCCCGGTCGTCCTGCTGCACGGCTTCATCGACAACCGTTCCGTCTTCGTCCTGCTGCGCCGCAGCCTCGCCCAGCACGGCAGGCATCGGGTCGAGTCACTCAACTACTCCCCGCTGACCTGTGACATCCGCATCGCGGCGGAGCTGCTGGGCCGGCACATAGAGGAGATCTGCGAACGCACCGGCAGCGACCGGGTCGACGTCGTCGGGCACAGCCTCGGCGGTCTGATCGCCCGCTACTACGCGCAGCGGCTCGGCGGTGACGCGCGCGTACGCACCCTGGTCACCCTCGGCACCCCGCACTCGGGCACCCGGGTGGCCCGCCTAGCGAACGCGCACCCCATCGTGCGCCAGATGCGCCCCGGCTCGGCGGTCATCGAGGAGTTGTCCCGGCCCGCCCCCGGCTGCCGTACACGCTTCGTCAGCTTCTGGAGCGACCTCGACCACCTGATGGACCCGTTGGAGACGGCCCGGATCGACCACCCCGACCTGCTGACCGAGAACGTGCGGGTGAGCGGCATCGGCCATCTCGCCCTGACCGTGCACCCGGCCGTCGCGACCGGCATACGGCAGGCCCTCGACGACGAGGGGACGGGACGCACCACGCTCAGCCCGACGGCCGGGCACGCCGACGGCCTGACGGTGGCCTAGGACTCCCACCCGCACCGGCCGCACAGCGGTCGGCTCCTTTTCCGCCCTCTTTCCGTCCCCTTTCCGTCCTCGCCTGATCGAACATTCTTCGAACATAGGGCCAAGGTCGCGTCCACCCTCCCCCGAAACAGGGCCGATTGCCCCTTTCCCGCGAGCACGAAACCTGACGAAGATTGTCGTGCCCGCGTACCGCCGGGTACAGTCGCCGCACTGCTCTGGCAGCCCCTGTCGTCGAGGCGAGAGAGAAGTTGGTGAACGATCGTCACCCGTCGGGGACCCTGACCACCCCGGCTCCGGCTTCCGACGCAGACGCGGCGCACTACGCGTCGTACAACTCCACGGAAGCCCAGTACGGCGATTTCACCAGCCATGACGCGTACGACACCGGCGCGCACCCCACCGGCCACTTCGCGGCCGACCCCCTCTTCGGCAACCTTCCCGGTGACGGCGCCTCCACGGGTGCGTACGACACCGGGCAGTGGTCGACGGGCAGCCACCAGACCCTGAACTACGACCCGTACGCGGCCCAGCACCACGCCGCCTACGACACGGGCGCGTACGACACCACCACGTGGACCACGGGCCACCAGCAGATGGCGGACCAGCAGCCGCTGTCGGCCATCCCGCACCAGGCGACGGCGGCCGACACCAGCGGGCAGTGGGACGCGAGCGCCTGGCTCCAGCCCGACGGTTCCAGCGGGCCCGCCGCCGACCGGAACCAGCAGTGGGAATGGGGCACGCAGCCCTTCGACACCGGTGCCTACGACGCCACTCAGTGGAACTCCGACGGCGCCGACGCCCCGGACGCCGATGCCTTCGAGCAGTCCGCCGAGCCGCCCTTCGACCAGCAGGGCGCCACCACCTTCGAGCAGGGCGACTACCGGCAGCCCGACTTCGAACGGACCGACTTCGAGCACGGCGCCTACGACGAGTCGGCCGCTTACGACGAACGCCCTTCGGGTGAAGGCGAGTTGACCGCCACGGGCGAGCTGCCCGCCATCTCCGAGCTCCCCCTCCTCGACGACCAGGAGGACGTCGCCCCGGCCCCCGCCTCCCGCGCGGCCGCCCGCAACTCCGGCCGCTCCCGGCGTCGTACGCCCCCGAAGCGTTCCGCGTTGCTGACGGTGGCCGTGCCCTCGGCCTGTGTCATGGGCGTCGCCGGTATCGCGGCCGCTTCCGTCGGCACCCTGACCGGCGACGACAAGGAGACGTCGGCGGCCGCGTCGGACGCGCAGTCGGTGAAACCGTCCGCCGCCAACAACAAGCTCGACACCCAGCTCGAGACCCTCACCGCCGAGGCCGACGACTTCGCCGACCGGGCCAGCCGGACGCAGGAACGTATCGACCTCAAGGCGCAGCAGGAGGCCGAGAAGAAGAAGGCGGCGGCCGAGGCGGCCCGCAAGGAGCGGCTGCGCCCCAAGTACGCCCTCCCGGTCAGCCAGCACGGACTCAGCGCCTACTACGGCCAGGCCGGCGTCAACTGGATGTCCCAGCACACCGGCATCGACTTCCCGGTCTCCTACGGCACCACGGTCATGGCCGCGACCGACGGCACCGTCCGCACGCAGTGGAACAGCGCCTACGGCAACATGATGATCGTGACGGCGAAGGACGGGACGGAGACCTGGTACTGCCATCTCTCCAGCTACCGCGTCGCCTCCGGGACGACCGTGAAGGCCGGCGACCCGATCGCGTACTCCGGGAGTTCAGGCAACTCGACCGGTCCGCACCTGCACTTCGAGGTCCGGCCGAGCGGCGGCTCGGCGATCGACCCGCTGTCGTGGCTGCGCAGCCACGGCCTCGACCCGACGTAACCCGGCTCCGGCCGGCAGCTCCCGCCCCACAGGCTTTCGGGAACCCGTACGGCTTCCGAGCCCCCGCCGTACGAGCGGGGGCTCCTTCCGTGCACGTGCAGTGCACGGCCTTCAGGCGCGGGCGCGGGGCCCGGCCCGAGCCGCTCCTACAGCTTTTCCACCGGTGCGTACCGCAGCAGCAGCCGCTTCGGCTTGGTGTCGCCGAAGTCGATCGTCGCCTCCGCGTTGGCGCCCGTGCCCTTCACTCCGACGACCGTACCGAGCCCGAACTGGTCGTGTGTGACGCGGTCGCCGACGGCCAGTGAGACCACCGGCTTCTCCGCGGTCCGCCGCGTGGCGAAGCCGGACGCGCCGGACGCCGAGGAACGCGAGCGGGACGAGGACAGCGAGGCCGCCACCCCGGACACCGGACCGGAGGACCCGCGCGGGGCCGCGCCCGTCCGCTTCCAGTCGACGTGGGTGGCCGGGATCTCCTCCAGGAAGCGGGAGGGCGGGTTGTACGACGGCTGCCCCCAGGCGCTGCGCATCGCCGACCGGGTCAGGTAGAGCCGCTCCCGAGCGCGGGTGATCCCGACGTAGGCCAGGCGGCGTTCCTCCTCCAGCTCCTTGGTCTGGCCGAGGGCGCGCATGTGCGGGAAGACGCCGTCCTCCATGCCGGTCAGGAACACGACGGGGAACTCCAGGCCCTTGGCGGTGTGCAGGGTCATCAGGGTGATGACCCCGGAACCGTCCTCGTCCTCGTCGGGGATCTGGTCGGAGTCGGCGACCAGCGCGACCTTCTCCAGGAATTCGGCCAGGGTGCCGGCGTTGTCCTCGCCGCGTTCCTGCTCGAACTCCAGGGCCACGGCGGCGAGTTCCTGGAGATTCTCGATCCGGGTCTCGTCCTGCGGGTCGGTGGAGGCCTGCAACTCGGCGAGGTAGCCGGTACGTTCGAGGACCGCTTCGAGGACAGTCGCCGGGCCGGCGCCCGATTCGACGATCGTGCGGAGCTCCTCCATCAGGGCGTTGAACCGCTTCACGGCGTTCGTCGAGCGCGCGGCCATGCCGTACGCCTCGTCGACGCGCTTCAGCGCCTGCGGGAAGCTGATCTTCTCGCGCTGGGAGAGGGCGTCGATCATGGCCTCGGCGCGCTCGCCGATACCGCGCTTGGGCACGTTGAGGATGCGGCGCAGCGGGACGGCGTCCTCCGGGTTGGCGAGGACCCGCAGGTAGGCGAGGACGTCCCGGACCTCCTTGCGCTCGTAGAAGCGGACACCGCCGACGACCTTGTAGGGCAGGCCGACTCGGATGAAGACCTCTTCGAAGACACGGGACTGGGCGTTGGTGCGGTAGAAGACGGCGACGTCGCCCGCCTTCGCCTCGGCGGCGTCCGTGAGGCGGTCTATCTCGTCGGCGACGAACTGCGCCTCGTCGTGCTCGGTGTCGGCGACATAGCCGGTGATGCGCGCGCCCGTGCCCGCGTTGGTCCACAGGTTCTTGGGGCGGCGGGACTCGTTGCGCTCGATGACCGCGTTGGCCGCGGAGAGGATGGTCTGCGTGGAGCGGTAGTTCTGCTCCAGCAGGATCGTCGTCGCGTCCGGGTAGTCCTCCTCGAACTGGAGGATGTTGCGGATCGTCGCGCCGCGGAAGGCGTAGATCGACTGGTCGGCGTCGCCCACGACGCACAGTTCGGCGGGCGGTACGTCGCCCTCGGTGGGCGGTACGTCGACGGGGTGCTCGCCGGTGCCCACGAGCTCGCGGACGAGGGTGTACTGGGCGTGGTTGGTGTCCTGGTACTCGTCGACCAGGACATGGCGGAAGCGGCGGCGGTAGTGCTCGGCGACGTCGGGGAAGGCGCGCAGCAGGTTGACCGTCGTCATGATCAGGTCGTCGAAGTCGAGGGCGTTCGCCTCGCGCAGCCGCGACTGGTAGAGGGCGTAGGCCTGGGCGAGGGTCTTCTCGAAACCGTCGGCGGCCTGGGCGGCGAAGTCCTCCTCGTCGATCAGCTCGTTCTTCAGGTTGCTGATCTTCGCGCTGAAGGACTTCGGCGGGTAGCGCTTGGGGTCGAGGTCCAGATCACGGCAGACCAGGGCCATCAGGCGCTTGGAGTCGGCGGCGTCGTAGATCGAGAACGAGGACGTGAAGCCGAGCTTCTTGCTCTCGCGGCGCAGGATGCGCACGCACGCGCTGTGGAAGGTCATCACCCACATCGCGTTCGCCCGGGGGCCGACGAGCTGCTCGACGCGCTCCTTCATCTCGCCCGCGGCCTTGTTGGTGAAGGTGATCGCGAGGATCTCGCCGGGGTGGACGTGCCGCTCGGCGAGGAGGTGGGCGATGCGGTGGGTGAGCACGCGCGTCTTGCCGGAGCCGGCGCCGGCGACGATGAGCAGCGGGGTGCCGGAGTGGACGACGGCGGCGCGCTGGTTGTCGTTGAGGCCCTCCAGCAGCGTGGCCGCGTCGATCACCGGGCGCGGGGCGCCGTCGCGGTAGTGGGCGTCCCGGTCCGGGGGCACGTCGAACTTCCCGCCGAACAGATCGTCCGGGAACGACTCCGGAGCGTGCTCGTCCTCGGGCGGTGGCGGAGGTTCCTCCTCGTGGCCGCGCGGGGCCTGGAGGTCCGCCAGGAAGCTGTCGTCAAAGAGGCTGCTCATCGCTCTCCGAGTCTAGGGTGCCCCACCGACAACCGGCCGCCGTCCCGAGAACATCCCGCTTCCCCCCGCCGCCCGATCCGCCGAGGGCGGCAGGGGCGAGGCGGCACCCACCGACCGGATCGGGAGCGTCACTGTTCGTATCCGACCGTTCTCCACTGCCATAAATCGGGGCAAACCATTATCTATCGCTCCACTCTTGCCCGGGTTCGGCTCCGCCCTGCCGAAGGTCACGAAAATGTATCGGGCATATCACCCAGCAACCTTCACAGGCACCACACGAGTTGGCTACCGTGCCGGGCAGGCCGTACGACCCCCACCGGCGAACCTCGCCGGGCCGCACGGCCTCCGCCGAATCCTGCGCGCCCCCACGGGGCAGCCGGAGCCGGGGACCCACCGAGATCCCGGGGTGAATCGGCCTGACTCCCTGCGGGGACGAGGCCGTAGGGCAACCCTTCCGACCGTCCGCCCGAACCCGACAGCTAACCCGGTAGGCGGAACATGGAAGGAGTCGCCTCCCTTGGCGTCGCAGCACCGCAAGCCGCGCCTCTCGGGCACGCGCGTAGCAGGCATACGCACACCCGCCCTCGCCACCGCCGCCCTCACCTCGGTGGCCCTGCTCTCCCAGACGGCCAACGCCGCGCCCTCCACCGACGGCAAGCCGAGCCTGGAGGAGGTCGAGAAGAAGGTCGACGACCTCTACCGCCAGGCGGAGTCGGCCACCGAGAAGTACAACGCCGCCAAGGAGAAGACGACCAAGCAGCGCAAGCGCGTCGACACCCTCCTCGACGACGTGGCCCAGCGCACCCAGAAGCTCAACGAAGCACGGGAGCAGCTCGGTTCCTTCGCCGCCGCCCAGTACCGCACCGGCGCCTCCGCACCCGACACGGCGACCCTCCTCCTCGCGGACTCCCCGCAGGACTACTTCGACCAGACCCAGCTGATGGGCCGGCTGACCGAACGCCAGAAGGACGCGGTCGACGACTACGTCACCGAGCAGTCGGAGACCATGAAGAAGCGTCAGGAGGCCACGCAGAGCCTCGAGACGCTCACCGACTCGCAGAACGACCTCAAGACGGCCAAGGCCACCGTCCAGAAGAAGCTCGGCACCGCGCGCTCCCTGCTGTCGCAGCTGACGGCGGAGGAGAAGGAGCGGCTCGCCGCGATCGAGCGGAAGAAGCAGCAGGAGGCCGCCCGCAAGGCGGCGGAACTGGCCGAGCAGCAGGCGGCGGAGGCCGCGGCCGCACAGCAGGAGAGCGGCGGCTCCTCGGACACGAGCGCCTCGTCGGGCACCTCCTCGTCGTCCTCCGCGGCCACGGACGCCTCGTACACCACCAAGGCCGAGAAGGCCCTGGCCTTCGCCCGCGCCCAGATCGGCAAGCCGTACGTCTGGGGCGCCACGGGCCCCGAGTCCTACGACTGCTCCGGCCTCACCCAGGCCGCCTGGAAGGCCGCCGGCGTCACCCTTCCGCGCACCACCTACGACCAGGTCGACGCGGGCACCACCGTCTCCCTCGCCGATGCCCTGCCGGGCGACCTGATCTTCTTCTACGACGACGTCAGCCACGTCGGGATCTACATCGGCAACGGCATGATGATCCACGCTCCGAAGCCGGGCGCGTACGTGCGGGAGGAGTCGGTGTACTACGACGGGGAGTCGTCGATCCACAGCGTGGTGCGACCGGCCTGACCGGGCGCGGGGCGCTCGGGCGGCGGGCAGCGGGCACTCGGACTGCGGGCGGCGGGCGGCGGGCGGTCCGGGTTACTGACGGACGGGCTGCCAGGACCTTCCCTCCCCCACCGTCGGCGGGGGTGGGGGAGGCCGCTCCTTGTCCTGCGCCCGCGCGTAATTCCCCGCTCCTGCGCGCGTGCCCCCGCGCGCGCCGCCCGGCGCTCCTTACCATCGGCCGCATGCCCCGCTCTTCCCCCCTCCGCGCCTGGTGGGCGCAGCGTCCGCCGGCGGCCGGGGCCGCTGTGATGGCGACCGGCATTCTGTCGATCGGCCTGAACCTGACGGGGCACGACGTGCTGTCCCTGACCGCCCTGGCGCTGGCGGGGGTCGGCTGGGTGGCCCTGGCGGTGGACTTCGCCGTACGGCTGCTGCGGGAGCGCGAGCGGTGGCGGGCCGAGGCGGGGACGCCTGCGGGTCTGACGGCCGTCGCGGCGACCACCGTGCTCGGCGCCCGGATCTCCTCGCTCGGCTGGCAGCCGCTCGCCGAGGCGCTGCTGGCGCTGGCGGCGGTGCTGTGGCCCGTGTTGCTGGTGGAGGTCATGAGGCATTGGGAGCGGCGCATGCCCGGGGCGGTGTTCCTGTGTTGTGTGGCCACACAAGGGCTGGCCGTACTGGCCGCGACGCTCGCACGGGCCGAGGCGGAGGCCTGGCTCGCCCGCGCCGCGCTCGTCCTGTTCTGGCTCGGCCTGGCCGTCTATGTCGTGACGCTGGCCCGGTTCAGCCTGCGGCAGGTGGCCGAGGGCGCCGGGGACCAGTGGGTGGCGGGCGGCGCGCTCGCCATCTCCGCGCTGGCGGGTGCGAAGCTCCTGCTGGCCGAGAGTGGCGGGCTGTACCTGTGGAACGTGGACGACGCCGGCGTCCTGCGCACCATGACCGTCGCCCTGCTCGTCCTGGCTCTGCTCTGGTACGCCGTGCTGCTCGTCGCCGAGCTGTGGTGGCCGCGCCCCCGCTACGACATGCGCCGCTGGTCGACGGTGTTCCCGATGGGCATGACGGCGGTCGCCGCGCTGTCCGTCGCCGACGCGGTCGACGCCCCGTCGCTGGAGGGTCCCGGTCAGGTGCTGCTGTGGATCGCGGTGGCGGCCTGGCTGGCCGTCGCCACGGGGGCGCTCATGACCGGCCGTGCCTCCGTCAGGTCCACAGGACGGCGATGAAGATGTTGGCGACGGTCAGCAGGCCGACCAGTCCGAACAGGGGCTTCTCCACCTTCTCGTCGTCGCGCTTCACATAGACGAGACCGAGGATCACGATCAGCAGGGCCAGCTTCACGCCGATCTTGATGTTGTTGACCTGCTGGTCGTCGGCCTGGTTGAGCCCGACCAGCACCACGCCCGTGACCAGCATCGTCGCCGCGCCGTGCAGCATCGCGGGGACGAAACGGGCCGTGCCCCGGCCCATCGCCTTCATCTGCGTGAGGAAGCCGCCGAGCAGCGCGGCGATGCCGATGATGTGGAGGCCGACGAAAAGATGGATGAGTAGGTCCATGGAGCCGGATGCTAACCAGCCGCCCGGACAGCGCTCGACACCACCCCCGCCCATCCCGGTCGCGACACTTGCATATATGCGTCCCATAGCAGCCCGTCGCCCGGATGTGATCCGATTTCGCCGCATCGGTCAGCGCGCCGCACGAAGTCGATTCCTTCGGACCGGGTCACCGGGCACGTCCGGTCTCCAGGCTGTCCGCTCGGGTCACTTCCGCACATCGCGTTACCTGACCGACACCGACGGGCCTAGCGTCCTGCCCCAGGTGACCGGCTCCCCACCGCCGCCCCGGCCAGGGACGGCAGCCGGGCACCACCGCCGAGAGTCCGGCGGCGGTCCCGCTCCCCCGTGCGGGCCGCCGCCGGGCGCGTCAGCCGCACCCCGCGGCCGTACGTCCGTCCGCTCCCCCGGCGGGCACGGGCCCCACGCCCCGGCCCGCCTGACGGCCGTACCGACGAGGCGGTCGTACGAAAGGACGTGCAGTCCCACGTGGCAGCGCACCGCAAGCCCCGTCCACGCTCACTCGGCGGCCATACCCTCCGCACGGCGGCCACGCTCGCCCTCGCCGGAGCGGCGGGCGCGACGGCCTTCGACGGAACCGGGCACGCCGAGCCGGACCCCACACCGGCGGAGGTGAAGGCCAAGGTGGACAAGCTGTACCAGGAGGCGGAGGCCGCCACCGAGAAGTACAACGGCGCGCAGGAGGAGGCGACGGCGGCCGAGGGACGGCTGACGGCTCTCCAGGACGAGGCCGCCCGGAAGGAAGCACGGCTCAACACGGCGCGGGAGGCGCTGGGCACGGTGGCGGCGGCGCAGTACCGCAGCGGCGGGCTGGACCCGGCGGTGCAGTTGGCACTCTCCGACGACCCCGACCGGTACCTCGACGGCGCCGCCTTCGTCGAACGCGCCGGCGACCGCCAGTCCGCGGCCGTCAACGGCGTCCACAAGCAACTGCGGGAGATCGAACAGTTGCGCGGTGCCGCCCGCGTGGAACTCACCTCCCTCAAGACACGCCGGACGGAACTGAGACGGCACAAGGAGACGATCACCGGCAAGCTGGACGCGGCCCGCCGTCTGCTGTCCCGGCTGACGGCGGCGGAACGCGCCCGGATGCTGACGGACACGGACGGCGTAGCCGGCACCCGCACCTCACGGAGCTCGGCCGGCACCCGCGACACCCTCCAGTCCCCCGGCTCCGCGACCACCGCCGCCCCCACCTCCCGTGCGGCGGCCGCCGTCTCCTACGCCTACGCCAAGCTCGGCAGTCCGTACGTGTGGGGCGCGACCGGCCCGAACGCCTTCGACTGCTCGGGGCTCGTCCTGGCCGCGTACCGCTCCGCGGGCGTCTCCCTGCCCCGCACGACCTACGCCCAGATCGACGCCGGGCGCCGCGTCTCCCGCTCCGAACTCCTCCCCGGAGACCTGGTGTTCTTCTACTCCGGCATCACCCACGTGGGCATCTATGTAGGCGGCGGCCGGATGATCCACGCACCGAACCCGTCCGCCCCGGTCCGCGTGGCACCCCTCGACGAGATGCCGTACGCGGGGGCCACCCGCGTGGTGTGACGGCGTATGGGGCACACTGTCGGGCCAACCGGACCATTTCCCGGGCCCGTTGACGCGGTAGGTTCAGCGCGCGCCATGACGATCGGTTCCCCGCCGCCGTCGCCGCGCTCCGCTCCCCTCGGCCGAAAGAACCCCCGATGTCCCCCGCCTCGCTGCCCCCACCTCCTCCCCCGTCCCACCTCGGCGCCTGGCCGGACCGGTCGGCGCTGCTGGCCGACCGGGAGCGGGCCCTGGACGTGCTGCACCGGTGCAGCCTCGGCGTGCACCGCGTGCTGCTGCTGTGGCTGCTGGCACTCGCGGCGATCATCGGATGGTCGCTGCTGGTCCTGCCGGTGCAGCAGTTCGAGGAGAAGGACCCGACCGGTTCCCTCCTCGGCCCGGTCTTCGCGCTCATCGGCGCCGCCGCCCTCACCCCGTCCGTCGCCGCCGTCGTCCTCGCCATCCGCCGTGACCACCGGACACGGCAACTCCTCGAGGCGTGGCTCGCGCTGGACAGCCATCCCCTGTCCGACGCCCGCCTGCGCTCCCCCGGCCTCAGTCTCTTCTGGCTGCTGTCCTCCCTGACGGTCGCCGCGATCGGCCTGTGGGCGTCCTTCGTCTCCGCCGTCGGTGCCCGACCGGGCCCGTCGGCCTACGCCGACATCGCCCTCGGCATGGGCACCGGCACCATCCTGTGGCTGACCGGCCTGATCGGCGTGGTGAAGGCGGTACAGCACTACCGGTGGGCCCTGCGGGTGCTGGGACCGACACCGACGGGACAGCGGTGACCCTTCGGAGTACGACACCAATGACCCGTCGGAGTACGACACCGGTGACCCGTCGGAGTACGGGACGACGGTGACCCGCCGGAGTTCCGCCGCCGAACTCCGCCGGCCGCCCGGCGGTGTTCAGCGCGCCCGCACCCGGTCCTGACCGGATGCCCCCCCGCGTCACACCAGTCGCCGTGCCGTCGCCCACCGCGTCAGCTCGTGCCGGTTGGACAGCTGGAGCTTCCGCAGCACCGCCGAGACATGGGACTCGACCGTCTTCACGGAGATGAAGAGCTGCTTGGCGATCTCCTTGTAGGCGTAACCGCGGGCGATGAGCCGCAGCACCTCGCGCTCGCGCTGGGTGAGACGGTCGAGGTCCTCGTCGACCGGCGGAGCGTCGGTCGAGGCGAAGGCGTCGAGGACGAACCCGGCGAGGCGGGGTGAGAAGACCGCGTCGCCCTCCTGCACCCGGAAGACGGAGTCGACCAGGTCGGTGCCGGTGATCGTCTTGGTGACGTAGCCCCGGGCACCGCCGCGGATCACCCCGATCACGTCCTCCGCCGCGTCCGACACCGACAGGGCGAGGAAACGCACGGGCCGTTCGGAGTCGGCCATCAGCGCGGCACAGCGCCGCAGCACCTCGACACCGCCCCCGCCCGGCAGGTGCACATCGAGCAGGACGACCTCCGGCCGGGTCGCGTTGATGACCGTGACCGCCTGGTCGACGTCCGCGGCCTCGCCCACGACCTCGACACCGGTCTCCTCGGTGCGCCCGATCTCGGCCTGGACGCCGGTACGGAACATGCGGTGGTCGTCGACGAGCACCACCCGCACTTGGCGCCCGCCCGTACCGTCACCGGCTGCCGTCGCCGGCTCGGCCGCCTCGGCCGCTCCGGCCGTTCCGTTCGCCTCGGTCGGGTCACTCATGACGTCTTCTCCGCCCTCTCCATCTCCAGCTCGACCTCCGTGCCACCGCCCGGCACTGCGCGCAGACGCGCCGTGCCGCCGTTGCGCTCCATACGGCCGATGATCGATTCTCTGACACCCATGCGGTCGGCGGGTATCGAGTCGAGGTCGAAACCGGGACCGCGGTCCCGGACCGACACGAAGACCGTCCTTCCCTCGACTTCGGCGTAGACCTGCACGGCGCCGCCCTCGCCACCGTACTTGGCGGCGTTCACCATGGCCTCGCGCGCGGCCTGCATCTGCGCGGTGGTCCGCTCGTCGAGCGGGCAGTCGCCGACGACCACGACCTCGATGGGGACGCCGTGCTTGTCCTCGACCTCCGCGGCGTTGCGCCGCACCGCGTCGGCGAGGGTGACCGGTTCGTCGGCCTCGTCCTTGCCGGTGCCCTCCGGCTTGTACAGCCAGGTGCGCAGGTCGCGCTCCTGAGCACGGGCGAGGCGGCGTACCTCGCCCGCGTTCTCCGCGTTGCGCTGGATCAGGGTGAGCGTGTGCAGCACCGAGTCGTGGACGTGGGCGGCGACCTCCGCCCGCTCCTGGGCACGGATGCGCATCAGGCGTTCCTCGGACAGGTCCTGCGTCATGCGGACGAGATACGGTCCGGCGAGCAGCGTGATGCCGACGAGGACGGCGAGGGCGGCCTGCAGGACCGAGTCCAGGTGGGCGGCGGAACCCTGGAGCACGAACGTGCCGGAGACACCGGCGGTGACCAGCAGCACTCCGGCGCCCGCGCGCAGCAGTGTGAGCGTACGGCGTCTGCGGCCGACCTCGACCCAGCGGGCCCTGCGGGCGTTGTCCGCCTGGCGCCATACGAGGGCGACACCCGCACCGACGAGAACCGCGGGCAGCAGGTACGCCTTGGCGCCGCTACCGAGGTCGACGCTGCCCACGAAGACCATGGCGACGACGACCATGAGGAGCAGGGCGACGATCTGGCCCCGGTCCGGTTTACGGGCGACGAGTCGGCGCCGGCCGTCGGGCGCGGTCTCGGTGGCGACGAGGGACGGGGGCTTCTGGTCTCCGACTCCGCCGACACCGAGCGGCACGAAGAACCAGAAGGCCGCGTAGAGCAGGGCGCCGAGGCCGTTGGCCAGGAACAGGCCGGCGAAGACGAGCCGTACCCAGATGACGGGCAGCCCGAGATGTCCGGCGAGCCCCCGCGCCACGCCACCCAGCCAGCGTCCGTCACTGCTGCGGTAGAGCTTGCGCGGCGGCCGCGGTTCGACGAGTGGCGCTGCTGCGGCTTCCGGCATGCCACTGATGGTCACACGGCCCGCCGGTCCCGGACATCAGGGTTCGCCCCCGAGACGCCCCTGATCTCCGACGCGTTCGCGGGTCGAACGCCTCCCGGGCGCCGGATCAGGGCCGATATCAGGGTCCGGCCAGGGTCATACCGACTGCCGTCGAGCCGCCTCGCCCGCCACCATGGACCCATGGCAGATCACCAGCACGCCGCGGACGCCGTGCCCGACGGGGGCACCGCACCCGACGCGGCCACCCCGTCCACCGGCGCCCCCGGCGCCGCAGGTGAGGAACCGCGCGCGCACGAGCGGGCGGGCGTGCACGAGCGGGCGGGCGCACGCGGAGAACAGGGTGCGCCCGAAGGGGCGGGCGAGGCCGGAAGGGCAGATGTGAACGAGGAGACAGCGACGGCCGACACGGGCCCCGGCGAAAGCACCGACACCACCGCCGACTCCCCGCACCGGTTCCGCCGCGATCGTGAGCACAAGGTGCTCGCCGGCGTCTGCGCGGGCCTCGGGCGGCAGTGCGACATGGATCCGGTGATCTTCCGGATCACTCTCGCCGTGCTCTCCGCGACCGGCGGCATCGGCCTCATCTTCTACGGCTTCGCCTGGCTCTTCGTCCCCTACACCGGCGACGAGAACGAGGTGCGCAAGCTGCTCACCGGCCGCGTCGACGGACAGGCCCTCGTGGCCCTGCTGTTCGCGCTGGTCGGCTGCGGGGTGTTCCTGACGATGCTGAACAACGGCGAGGTGCTCACCTTCGCCGTCGTCCTCTCCCTGCTCCTGGCCGGCGCCGGATACTGGTCGAGACACCGGGACGCCCCCGACGCCGACCCGCTCGCCGCCCAGGCCGTCGCCGACGCCCCGCCGGAGGCCCAGGCACCGCCGGTCCCGTCCGCCTACCCCTCCTGGTGGCGCGACCCCATCGTCAAGGACGGCACCCACTACGGTGGCACGGGCTATCTGTGGGGGCCCCGGGACGCCCGTAGACCGGACCTCAGCTCGATCGTCGACGTACGTCTCACGGGCCACACGAGCGCGCGCGCCGGCATACGGACCCCGCCCGGCCGGTCCCCACGGCCTCGCGGTCCCCGCTGGATCGGCGGCTGGCTGTTCCTGCTCGCGGTCCTCGCGGGCGGGCTCGCCACCCGCGCGGCCTGGGACGAGCACCCGCTGGGCACCAGCCTCCAGGCCGGACTGGCCACCGCGCTCGCCGTCCTGGGCCTGGGCATCGCGGTCAGCTCGTTCCTGGGGCGCACGGGCGCGGGATCGGTGTTCCTGGCGGTCCTCACGGCGGGCCTGCTGACCGGGTCAGCCCTCCTGCCCAAGGACATCGGCACGAGTTGGGTGGACACGACCTGGCGGCCCGCAACCGTCGCGGACGTCCGCGAAGGCTATGACCTCGGCACCGGCGACGCAACGCTGGATCTCTCCCGGCTGGCGCCGGCCGAGGGGCAGACCGTGAGCACCGACGCCGAGGTGGGGTTCGGGCGGCTGCGGGTGATCGTGCCGGCGGACGTGACGGTGAACGTGACCATCGATGTGGGCCTGGGCGACATTCAGTTGCCGGGCGAAGGCCAGGAGGACGTGGACGTGCAGCCGGGCAAGCACAAGGAGGTGACCCTGTCGCCGGTGTCGGGCGGCAAGGGCGCTGGGACGATCGACCTCGATCTGCAGGTCGGGGCGGGACAGGCGGAGGTGACCCGTGCTGCGTCATGAGTTCCGTCCGGGCCGGCTGGTGGCCGGGGCAGCCTTCACCCTTGCGGGCGTCACCTACGCGGGCGACGCGGGCGGTCTCTGGGAGACACCGTGGTTCGCCGTGATCCCGATGGTGGTGGGCGGCCTCTGCCTGGCGGGAGCGACAGGAGTGCTGACCCGGGCCATACGCAGACGGCGGGGCCCGCGTCGGGGGGCTCCCGCCGGGGCGGGCGGGGGTAGGGCGGCCTGACCGGCCGGGGGCACCGGTCCAGCGGGGCGCCACGCCGGGGCGTCACCCCGCCGAGGCCGCTTGCCACCAGGACGAGCCGTCGCACGGCGCACGGCACGCCGACGCGACGCCCAGCGTGCCCCGCTCCCGGACCCCAGTCGGCGGACCTGCCTAGAAGCCGCCCGCCCCCTGTCGCCTGCTCTTCCGCCATGCCGCGTCGAGGGAGAGGAAGGGTGCGCCGGCGAGGACCAGGGGAAGCCAGGCCATGAGGTAGGCGAGGTCGTTGCCGTAGTAGTAGGGGTCCGAGGCCCAACTCACCGTCAGCCACAGGCTGAGGGAGATCAGGGCGCCGCCGAGTGCCGCGAGGCGGGCCAGGAGGCCCAGGAGCGTGCCGATACCGACGGCGAGTTCACCGAAGGCCATGGCGTAACCGAAGCCGGTGGGGCTCCTCAGGGCGAGGTCGACGAGGGCGGGGATGGCCGAGGAATCACGGACGGCGCGCATGGTGTCGCCGATCGAGCCGGCGCCGCTGTCCTTGAGGAAGGCGCCGTCGGTGAGTTTGTCGAGGCCGGCGTAGATGAAGGTGACACCGAGGAAGACGCGGAGTGGAAGGAGGGCGTACCGGGCGGCGGTGTCCCGCCGGTCGCCGTCGCTGTTGAGGTAGGAGGAGTGGGTGTCCGTTCTCAAGCTGTGAGTCATCGCCCGTGGTCGCCTCTCGCCCGACGTGGTGGAACCCCTCAACAGACCATACGTACGAAATGGGAGGTGTGCTCAATGGTCGACCGGACCCGCCCGGGAAAGTCCCCCGGCGTGCCGCACGCTGTCCACCTGTCGGGTCTGCTCCGTCTCCCCCTGCTCATCCCGCTGCTCCTTCTCCGTCCTCTACTCCGTCACGTCGATCGCGTAGCGGTTGGTCTCGACGCCCGCTGCCGTCACCACCTGCACCTCCACCCGGCCGGGTTCCACCTCCGCCGGTACGGGGACGGTGAGGACCGCGTCGGTGGGGTTGCTGAAGCCGCCCGTGACGGGAACGAGGGGCACGTGGACGTGGACCGTGCCGATGCGGACGACCATGCGGGAGAGGCGGTCGGCGGCCTGTGCGCCGGGCGGGACGAAACCGGCGCCGCGGATCTCGACGTCGTCGCCGGTGCGGATCGGGGCGTCCAGGTCTCCGGCCTCGCGGGAGCGGACGACGGAGAGGATGACCGGGCGGCCGCCCTCCGCGTACTTGCCGGCGAGGTAGGTCGCGGCCGAGACCAGCACCACCACGGCCAGCCCCCAGGGCAGGTCGGGCAGTTGGTCGGGGCGGCGGGCGAGGCGTACGGCGGCGAAGGCCAGGGCGACGGCGCTGATCACGACGTACTGGATGTCGGCGAAGGTGCCGCGGCCCGCGTCGTCGGTCAGCAGGTCGGCGGCCCGGGGCCGGTGGGCGCGGACCTTCTGCAGCCGCTGGGCCAGGACACGGAGCCCGACGACCCTGCGCACCAGCACGGCGATCGCGCAGACCACGGCGAGGACGGTCACCGCACCGGCGCCGCGGGCGAGGTCGAGCCCGGAGATCAGCGCGTCGCGTTCGGCGGGGCCGGAGGCGGCGGCCAGCCGGCCCACCAGGACCAGGACGGCGTACGCGACGAACAGGACCCAGGCGGCGGCGACCGCGCGGGAGGTGGAGAGCCGGTTGTCCTCACCGATGACGGGAGCCAGTACGCCGCCGCGGGACCGGTGGAACCAGGAGGAGGTGGTCAGCGCGCCGGCGGCGACGAACGCGGCGAGCAGCCCGGCGGTGCGGGCCGTGCTCCAGCCCGCGCCGATCGCGGTGAGGGACTGCACGAGCAGCAGGAGCACCACCAGGGCCCATACCGTGCCCGCCGTGCGGACCCACAGGCGCGCCAGCCAGGCCTCGCCCTCGGCGCGACCGCGTTCGGCGACCAGTTCGGCGGACTGGGTCAGTTCCTCCGAGACCCACTGGCGGGACGCCGACACCGAATGGGCGACGGCGGCCGGCAGTCCCTGCCCGGCAGCGAACTCGTCGCGTTTCAGCAGGAACGCGGCGACCGCCCGCCGGTGCCCCTCGCGGGCCCCGTGCGGGCAGTCCCCGCAGGTGCAGCCGCCCTCGTGCGTGCCCGTTTCCGGTCCCTGTCTCGCTTCCTGCACCGCCACGTCCGACGCCCGCCTTCCCCGCGGCTTTCACGGTCGGCGGCCCTTGGAGGACCGGGCCGCCGCCCCGCGAACAACTCCCCTGTGATGACAGCGAATTGTGCCCTACGGCACACCCTCCGTCATCGGCAGGTGTGGTCAGCGCGGGTGATGCGGGGTCCGCCGTGTTGACCTGGCTGCGGGAACGCGCGGCTTTCCGGCTCAGCTCAGCAGGTCCGGTTCGCTGCGGCTGACGTCCTGCCACAGCGGCTGGTAGTTGATCCACGCCACCAGGTCGCCGCCGAGCTGCTCACGGGTCGCGACCGCCGCCCGGTGGTCGATCAGTACCGGGCGGCCGGCGGCGCGGGCGGTGAGCTGGACCTGGCAGGAGCGCTCCATCGACAGGAACCACCAGGCCGCCGCGTCCACCGAGTCGCCGACGGTCAGCAGGCCGTGGTTGCGCAGCACGAGTGCCTTGTGGGTGCCGAGGGCGGCCGCGATGCGTCGGCCTTCCCCGGCATCGACGGTCACGCCGGAATACCTGTCGTACAGGCCGTGGTCCTCGTAGAAGGCGCAGCTCTCCTGAGTGATCGGGTCCAGCAGTTCGCCGAGGGCAGCGAGGGCGCGGCCGTGCACCGAGTGGCAGTGGGCGACGGCGACGACGTCGGGCCGCGCCGCGTGGACCTGGGAGTGCACGGTGAAGGCGGCCTGGTTGACGTGGGAGCGGCCCTCGACGACCTGCCCGTCCCGGTTGACCAGCACGAGGTCGCTGACGGTGACGTGCTTGAACGGCATTCCGAACGGATTGACCCAGAAGCAGTCGCTGTACTCGGGGTCGCGCGCCGTGATGTGCCCGGAGACACCGTCCTCGAAGCCGAACCGGCCGAAGATCCGCACGGCGCCCGCCAGTCGTTCCTTGCGGTGCCGGCGCTCGTCCTCGGCCGACTCGTGCAGGGGCGGCATGGCGAACCGCAGCCGGTCGGTGGGCAGCGGGGCGGGCGGCGTCGGCCCGTGCATCGGTCCTCCAGCACTGGGTTGGTTCACGGGGCGGAAGGTACCGCCGGCGGGTGAAAAAGGGCAGAGGCATTATGCAAAAATGATGATTCCCGTCACACATGGAGCACGACGTGACCCTCGCCGACGGCCACCTCGGCTGAGCGAAGTTCGCCCACCACCTGACCGCCGCCGGCTGCATGCCAGGACGGGAACGGCGACCGGCGACCGGCATGAATACCGGACGGTGGCTGTCGGGTATCGGCGCCACACTCGCCGTATGAGCACTCATGGCAGAAGCGCCGGCGCCGTCCGCCCCGCCTCCAATCGCCCCGCGGTGGCGGTGCGCTGGGCGGCCTTCGTGGCGGCCGAACCCGGCCTCGCGCGCATCGTCGAGGACCGCTTCGGTGCCTTCACCCACCACGTTCTCGCGACCCTGCGCCGGGACGGCTCCCCCCGGACCAGCGGACTGGAGGTGCGTTTCCTGGACGGTGAGCTGTGGCTCGGCATGATGCCGGGCTCGTTCAAGGCGCTCGATCTGCGTCGCGACCCCCGTTTCTGCCTCCAGGCCAACCCGGGGGAGGGCACGGGCATGGGCGGTGGCGACGTCCGGATCGGCGGACGGGCCGTCGAGGTCGGGGACGGGGAGAGCAGGGCCGGATACGTGAAAGAGGTGGAACCGCCGGAGCCGTTCCACCTCTTTCGCACCGAGCTGACGGAGGTCGTCAGGACCTACGTCGAGGACGACACGTACCTGGTCGCCCAGGTGTGGAAGCCCGGAGAGCCGGTGCGGACTCTCAGACGGACCTGACCTGCGAGGTCCCCCGGGTGGGGACCTACTCCCACTCGATCGTGCCCGGCGGCTTCGAGGTCACGTCGAGCACGACCCGGTTGACGTCCCGCACCTCGTTGGTGATCCGCGTCGAGATCTTCGCGAGGACGTCGTACGGAAGGCGCGACCAGTCGGCCGTCATGGCGTCCTCGGAGGAGACCGGACGCAGGACGATCGGGTGGCCGTAGGTACGGCCGTCGCCCTGGACGCCGACGCTGCGGACGTCGGCGAGCAGGACCACGGGGCACTGCCAGATGTCCCGGTCCAGGCCGGCCGCCGTCAGCTCCTCGCGGGCGATGGCGTCGGCCTCTCGCAGCAGGTCCAGGCGCTCCTTGGTGACCTCTCCGACGATCCGGATGCCCAGGCCCGGGCCCGGGAACGGCTGGCGGTGGACGATCTCGTCCGGCAGGCCGAGCTCCTGGCCGACCATGCGGACCTCGTCCTTGAACAGCTTGCGGAGGGGCTCGATGAGCTGGAACTCGAGGTCCTCCGGCAGACCGCCGACGTTGTGGTGGGACTTGATGTTCGCGGTGCCGGTGCCGCCGCCGGACTCGACGACGTCCGGGTAGAGGGTGCCCTGCACGAGGAACTCGACCGCGGGCCCCTCGTCCGCGATGATCTCCGCCTGCGCCTGCTCGAAGACCCGGATGAACTCCCGGCCGATGATCTTGCGCTTCTCCTCGGGGTCGGAGACCCCGGCGAGCGCCGTGAGGAACCGCTCCTCCGCGTCCACGACCTTCAGCTGCACGCCGGTCGCCGCCACGAAGTCCTTCTCGACCTGCTCGGTCTCGCCCTGGCGCATCAGGCCGTGGTCGACGTACACGCAGGTCAGCTGGGAACCGATGGCCTTCTGGACGAGCGCGGCGGCCACCGCGGAGTCAACTCCGCCGGACAGGCCGCAGATGGCGCGCCGGTCACCGACCAGTTCGCGGATGGCGGCGACCTGCTCCTCGATGACGTTGCCCGTGGTCCAGTTCGGCTCCAGGCCCGCGCCGCGGTACAGGAAGTGCTCCAGGACCTGCTGACCGTACGTGGAGTGCATGACCTCCGGGTGGTACTGGACGCCGTAGAGCTTCTTCTCGTCGTTCTCGAAGGCGGCGACCGGGACGACGTCCGTGGACGCGGTGACGGAGAAGCCCTCGGGGGCGGCGGAGCAGGCGTCGCCGTGCGACATCCACACGGCCTGCTCGGCCGGGGTGCCCTCGAAGAGGGTGGAGGAGGAACGGGAGACGTGCAGACCGGTGCGGCCGTACTCACGGGCGCCGGTGTTGTCGACGGTGCCGCCGAGGGTCTGCGCCATCAGCTGGAAGCCGTAGCACATGCCGAAGACGGGAACGCCGGCCTCGAAGATCGCGCGGTCGAGGCGGGGGGCGCCCTCCTCGTACACGGACGAGGGGCCGCCCGAGAGGATGATCGCCGCCGGGTTCTTGGCGAGCATCTCCGCGACCGGCATGGTGCTCGGCACGATCTCGCTGTAGACCCGGGCCTCGCGGACTCGACGGGCGATGAGCTGGGCGTACTGCGCGCCGAAGTCGACGACCAGGACGGTGTCGGGGGCGGCGGCAGCGGGAGTCGCTGATGACACGGGGTGCCTTCCGGCGGTGGGGCAGGGTCACTGTGTACGGCCGATTCTACCGAGAGGGGCACGGTTGACGTCCCGCCCGCCGGAGCCGCCGTCCCCGGCCCCCCGCCGCGGCCCGGAGCCCACGCGCCCCCGCCTCCCGAAGACGGGGCGGACGAGCCAGGCGGGGTGGAAGGGACCGATGAAACGGACGGGGCGGAGGAGACTGAGGAGAAGACGGAGGTGGGGGACGCCCGGGGGCCGGCACCGGAACGACTGCCGGGGAGCCCGGGGCGCGCGGAGTCCGTGGCATACTGGCCGCATGCTCGCGCACTCGACCTTCCTCTTTACCTATGGCACCCGGCCCGCCGGCTGCCATGGTCGTGCTGCTTGAGCTGACCGCCAAGCGACTTCCCAGGCGCCCCGGGCCGACAAGGCCCGGGGCGCCTGTCGTTCTCCGGGTCCTGCCGTTCCGGGGCACCCTCACCTCACAGGAGCCCCCATGACCGCCCTCGACGTGACCGGCGCCCGCACCTCCGAGGCCGCCGACGTGATCACCGGAGCCCGCGAACGCATCGACGCGCTCGACGACCGGATCATCGGTCTGATCCAGGAACGGGTGGCCGTCTCGGCCGTCATCCAGGAGGCCCGGATCACCTCCGGCGGCCGCCGGGTGAACCTCTCCCGCGAGATGGAGGTCCTCGGCCACTACAGCGACGCGCTCGGCAAGCCGGGCACGGCCCTCGCGATGACGCTGCTGGAACTGTGCCGCGGTCGCATCTGAGTTCGGACTCCGTCTCACCCGTACGGCGCGTGACCGGGTCCCGGACGGGTTCGTTGGTCCCGGTGTCCGTTCCAGCCAGGTGCGGGCCCGGAAGAACCACGCGTGGCTCACTGGAGCGATGAGACGTACGGATCGTGTGTGCGTCGTGGGACCTCGCTCCAGGGTCGTGACCGGACGGCAGGGGACAGCAGCCCGGTCACCCAAGAGAACGGTCGGCCCCGGGGACGCCCGGGGTCGACCGGCGGGAATTGCAAAAATGCACAAGGGCTGGGTCAAACGGTTGCGGGCGCCGCGTTCATCCAGCACGATGCGTAAAAGGCCCAAGTCCCGTCGCGGACAGCCGCATTGCACCCCACTGCAACGAATGAACCGCGCTGTCCGCTCTGTCCCGACTCACCGTCAGAGGTCCAGTCCGGTCGCGCGCCCCCCGCGCGCTCCAGCGGCGACCCGGCGCGGACCAGGGCGCTCGACGGACCAGCGGCGCGACCCCCCGGCGCCGCTCCCAGGCACCGGCGCTGCCCTGACGCCGGTGCTGACGATAAGGAAGGGCCCCGCGGTTCCGTCCCGCGGGGCCCTTCGTCATGCCGAGGAACACGAACACCAGGCCCCGACGGACAGCGGATCCGAACGGACAGCGGAACCCAGCGGACAGCAGAACCCAGCGGACAGCGGGTCCGGACGGACACCGGACCCGGACGGACATCGGACCCGATGTGACGCGAGCCACATAAAGATCCTGTGAATCGAGGGCAACTCTTCACAGGCTTCGCCGGTCACACCTGTCGAAATATGGGCCACTCCCGCCCCCACATCCGCGGAAGGCCTCCCCGATCCGATCTCCCGAGGTCTTCATGAAGCTTCGCCGCACTCTGGTCACCGCCGCCGCGACGGCCGCGATCGTTCCGCTCGCACTGCTGTCCGCGCCCAGCGCGTTCGCGGAGGAGACCGGGGCGCCGTCCGCGAGCTCGTCGGAGTCGCAGGACACAACCGCCTCCCCGTCCGAGTCGGAGACCACGGAGGCGTCCGCCTCCGAGTCCGACACCACGTCCCCGTCGGCGTCGGACTCGGAGTCCCAGAGCTCCACCAGCTCTCCGTCCGACTCCTCGTCGCAGTCCTCCTCCTCGTCCTCCTCGTCGTCCTCCTCGTCGTCGTCCTCCTCCAGCGCGTCGGTCGGCGAGGACGACGACTCGTTCGACCCGTTCACGGACTGCGAGTCCATCGACCTGGACGAGAACCTCTCGGCCACGATCAGCGGTCTGCCCAGCAAGATCGTCGCCGGTTCCGGCTGGCACGACTTCACCTACGAGGTGGAGAACAACACCGGCGCCGACCTCAAGAACGTCTACCTGGCCTCGTACCTCGAGTACGACGACGAGGACAACGAGGACGTCTGGCTGTCCGAGGGCCTCGCCGTGCTCCAGGTCAAGGAGGACGGCAAGTGGACCGACGCCTACCAGGAGTCCTACGAGGACGAGGACGGCAAGACCGTCAACGTCACCGGTTCCTTCGTGGCCCTGCTCGACGAGCTGGCGAAGGACGAGTCCGCCACCCTCGACCTCCGGGTGAAGGTCAAGGCGTCGGCCCCGGCCGGCTCCTCGGTCGCGCTGAGCGAGGCCGTCTACGTGGGCGACGAGGGCGACTGCCACCTCACCGGTGACTACTACGACGTCCAGATCCTCGCCGCGGGCAGCGACACGGGTGACGTCGACGACGCCGAGCCGAACGGCGACAAGCCCAGCGACGACATCAAGCCCCAGGGCAGCGCCAAGCCGATCAGCGGCAGCCTCGCCTCGACCGGATCCGACTCCGCGCTCCCGATGATCGGCCTGGTCGGCGGCGCCGCCGTCGTCGCCGGCGCGGGTGCGGTGTTCGTGGCCCGTCGCCGCAAGACCGGAGCGCACGCCTAACACCCGAAGACCGGCTGAACCAGCGAAAGGGACCTGCGCTCGGAGGGGGGCGCAGGTCCCTTTCGCCTGCCTGACCGGTTCACTCCTTCGGCGGCACCGTCGGCATCCCCAGGAACGGCAGTCGCAGTGCGGCGAAGGCCTGCGCCGGGACCGTCGGCGCCTTCGGTTCCACCGCCTTCAGCCGCTCGTAGGCCGTGCCCTGCGCCGGGCGCGGGTCCGCCTCGCCCTTGTTCGGCCAGTACGACATCGCGCGCTCGGCCTGGGCGGTGATCGTCAGGGACGGGTTCACGCCCAGGTTCGCCGAGACGGCGGCGCCGTCCACGACCGAGATGCCGGGGTGGCCGTACAGGCGGTGGTAGGGGTCGATGACGCCGGTCTCGCGGGAGGAGCCGATCGGGCAGCCGCCCAGGAAGTGGGCGGTGAGCGGGGTGCCCATCAGCTCACCGACGTTGGAGCCGGGGAAACCGTTGATGTCGTCGGCGATCGCCGACGCGGCCTCGGAGGCGGCCCTGATCTGCTTGGGGTTGGGGCTGCCGTGGCCCTGGCGGGCGGTGAGCAGGCCCTTGCCCGGTCCCGTCGGTTTCAGGTACGTCGTCAGGGAGTTGTCCAGCGACTGCATGACCAGGCCGATGATGGTCCGCTCCGACCAGCGGCGGTTGGACAGGGACCGCAGGACGAGCAAGGGGTGGCGGGCGACGTTCGCCAGCCAGGCGGCCACCCTCGACGAGCCCTCCGCGTACGGCACCTGGAGGATCGACAGACTGCCCATGGAGTTGGAGCCCTTGCCGTAGCGGACCGGCTCGATGTGGGTGTGGGCGTCCGGGTGGACGGACGAGGTGATGGCGACGCCGCGCGTGAAGTCGACCTTCGGTCGACCGGTCGCCTTGCGGTAGCGGCGGTCGTCGGTCTGGGCGCCGACCAGCGCCTCGGAGTTGGTGCGGGTCAGTTCGCCCAGCCGGTCCGAGAGGTGCGGCAGTTGGCCGTTCGCCTTCATCCGGTGCAGCAGCGTCTGGGTGCCGTAGGTGCCCGCGGCGAGCACGACGCGGCGTGCCGTGAAGGTGCGTCCCTCGCCCTTGGCCCGCCGGTCGGTGGGCAGGGTGGCCACGGCGAAGCCGCCCCGCGAGTCGTCCGTGACCGACACCGCCGTCGTCAGCGGGTGGACGACCGCGCCGGCCTTCTCGGCGAGGTAGAGGTAGTTCTCGTTGAGGGTGTTCTTCGCGCCGTGGCGGCAGCCGGTCATGCACTCGCCGCATTCGGCGCAGGCCCGGCGGGAGGGTCCCGCGCCGCCGAAGTAGGGGTCCGGCACCTCCTCCCCCGGCCGGCCCCGCGCCGACCCGTCGGCGTCCTGTCCGTCGCCGAAGAAAACGCCGACCGGCGCCATGTGGAAGGTGTCACCGACACCCATCCGTTCCGCCGCCGCCTTCAGGTGCACGTCGGACGGGGTCGTCGTCGGGTTGAGCCGGACCCCGAGCATGCGGCGCGCCTGGTCGTAGTACGGCCGCAGCTCCTCCTGCCAGTCGGTGATGTCCCGCCACTGCGGGTCCTCGAAGAACGCCTTCGGCGGTACGTAGAGGGTGTTGGCGTAGTTGAGGGAGCCGCCGCCGACGCCCGCGCCGGCCAGGACCATGACGTTGCCCAGCAGATGGATGCGCTGGATGCCGTACAGGCCGAGCCTGGGGGCCCAGAGGTAGTTCTTCAGGTCCCAGGAGTTCCTGGGGAGGGTGGCGCGGGTGAAGCGGCGGCCGGCTTCGAGGACGCCGACCCGGTAGCCCTTCTCCGTCAGGCGCAGGGCCGTGACGGAACCGCCGAAGCCGGAGCCCACCACGAGGACGTCGTAGTCGTACCCGTCCTCGTCCCGGGTCTGGGCAAAGTTGTCCTGTGACACGTGCTCTCCTCGTCGAGAACGGGTGCGGGTGCGGTGCGGTTCGGGTGCGATGGGGGTACGGGTGCGGGTTCGGGTGCCGTGTGCCGGGTGGACACGGGTGCCGGCTAGCGGAAGCGGAACGCCTTCATCAGCCGCAGGCTCGTGCTCATGAACCGCGCGTACGTCTCGTCGTCCATGCCCAGCGAGGGCGCCATCGGGAGCAGCCGCTGCTGGGCCACCGTCTGGGCCTCGGTGTACTTGAGGATGCCCTCGGAGCCGTGGCGGCGGCCCAGGCCGGAGTCCTTCATGCCGCCCATGGGGGACTGGACGCTGCCGTAGGCGGAGGCGTAGCCCTCGTTGACGTTCACCGTGCCGGTGCGCAGGCGGGCGGCGACCGCGCGGCCACGGCGTCCGTCCCTCGTCCACACCGCCGCGTTCAGGCCGTACGGGGTGGCGTTGGTGAGGTCGACCGCCTCGTCGTCGGTCGTGAAGCGGTAGAGGGAGACGACCGGGCCGAAGGTCTCCTCCGTGCAGACGGACATCGGCTCGGTCACGCCGTCGAGGATCGTCGGCTCGTAGAAGTACGGGCCGATGTCGGGGCGGGCTACACCGCCGGTCACCACCTTCGCGCCCTTCGCGACGGCCTCCTCCACGTGCCGTCGCACCGTCTCCAGCTGGCGTTCGCCGACGAGGGAGCCCATGTCGGCGCCGTAGGCGAGGGAGTTGCCGAGCCGCATGGCCCGGGTGCGGGCGGCGAAGCGCTCCAGGAAGGCGTCCGCCACGGACTCGTGGACGTACAGCCGCTCGATGGAGATGCAGAGCTGGCCGGCGGAGGAGAAGCAGGCGCGGACGGCGCCGGCCGCGGCCTTGTCGATGTCGGCGTCCTCCAGGACCAGCATGGCGTTCTTGCCGCCGAGTTCGAGGGAGACGCCGACCAGGCGGGCGGCGGCGCCCTGGGCGACCTCGCGGCCGGTGCGGGTGGAGCCGGTGAAGGAGACGTAGTCGGCGTGCCGGACGACCTCCGGGCCGACGACCGGGCCGTCACCGAGGACGACCTGGAAGACCTCGGCGGGCAGTCCGGCCTCGACGAGCAGGTCACGGGCCCACAGGGCGGTGAGGCAGGTCTCCGTGTCGGGCTTCATCACGACCGCGTTGCCCGCGACGAACGCGGGGAGCGCGTCGCCGACGGAGAGTTCCAGCGGGTAGTTCCAGGGGGCGATCTGACCGACGACACCGCGCGGGTGGCGCAGCTCGGTGACCCGGGTGAGGGTCGGCATGGCGCCCGCGTGCCGTCTGGGCCGCAGATAGGCCGCGGCCCGGCGGCCGTAGTGGCGGGCGGCGACCGCGACCGCCTGCACCTCCTCGTGCGCGTGGAGGCGGGCCTTGCCGGTCTCCAGCTGGATCAGGTCGAGGACCTCGCCCTGGCGCTCCAGCACCAGGTCGTGGAAGCGGAGCAGGACCGCCGCACGCTCACGCACCGGCACCTGCGCCCACACCCGCTGGGCGGCCCGGGCCGCCACGAACGCCTTCTCCACGTCCTCGGGGGTGGACTCCGGCAGGTCGGCGAGCTTCTCGCCGGTGAACGGGGAGTGGTTGGCCGTGCGCCCGGAGCCCACGACGCCCTTGGTCAGCTGGGCGACGAGCTGAGGGGTGACCACGTCGGCGGCGGTGCGCACGCCGACGGGGGCGGGGGCGAGGGGGTTGGTGCCGGCAGCCGTCGTGGTACCGGTCTTTTCCGGGGCCTGCGAGTCCGTCATGACGCGCAGGGTATGACGTGGGGAAGCCTTTTGGTACCCGTCGGTAACGGCATTCACCGACCGCTCACACGGCGCCAGTGGTCACTGGCAACAAACCTCCTGATCAGGGCGTTGTCCGGTGACATCCGGCGGTGCCGCGCGTGCTACGGCGTTCCGGCCGGCGGACGGTCGCGCGCCGGCCCGACGACTCGGTCAGGGGTGGGGGCGGGGGACTTGATCAGGGCCGGGGGCGTGATCCGTTTCCTCCGTCGGCCCGTCCGCCGCCGTGGGCGGGTGGGTCGGCCGGCCCTCCGTCACCGCCTCCAGCGCCTCGGCGACCTCCGCCGCGCCCGGGCGCCGGTCGGGGTCCCGGAGCAGGAGCCGTGAGAGGAGCGGGCCCAGGGGGCCGGCGCGGTCGGGTCCGGGCAGGTCCGCGCCGAGGATCGCGCCGAGCGTCGCCTCCGGGGTCGTACGGCGGAACGGGGACCGGCCCTCGACGGCGGCGTAGAGCAGGACGCCGAGGGACCACAGGTCGGAGGCGGGGCCGGCGCCGCGGCCGGACGTGCGTTCGGGGGCGAGGAACTCCAGGGAATCGGCCGGCGCTCCGGTGCCGGTGAGGGACTCCTCGTCCGGGGCGGGCGCGATGCCGAAGTCGGTGAGGACGACGCGGCCGTGCGGGCCGAGCAGCACGTTGGCGGGTCTGACGTCCCGGTGGACGATGCCGACCGCGTGGGCGGCGCGCAGCGCGCCGAGGACGCCTAGGCCGATGCGGGCGGCCTCGGCCGGTGTCAGGGGCCCGCGCCGCAGCACCTCGTGCAGGGACTCGCCGCGGACCAGCTCCATGACGATCCAGGGGACGCCGTCCGGACCGGCCCCCTCGTCCTGCTCCACGACCACGTCATGGATGCGGACCGCGCAGGGATGGTCGACGCGGGCGGCGGCCCGGGCCTCGTGCTGGAGGCGGTGGGCGGCCCGGCGACGGGACTCGTCCTCGGCGCCACCGGAGACACCGGAGACGCCGGAGACGCCGGAGACACCGGTGGCACCGGAGACGCCGGAGACGCCGGACACTACGGCGGCATCGGACACGCCGGGGTCAGTAAGGTCAGCGGGGTCGGCGAAGACGCCGGGGACAGTGGGGGCAGCGGAGACAGCGGGGTCGCCGGGCAACCGGGGCCGTCTGACGGCGACTTCGCGCTCCGCGACCTCGTCGCGGGCCCGCCAGACGGTGCCCGTGCCGCCCGACCCGATGCGTTCGAGCAACCGGTAACGGCCGCCGACCGTACGGTCGTTGTCGCCCCAGGGTTCCCCGGCATCCCTCATGTCCCATGCCTACCACGAACGGACCGCGCCGCCACCGAACGGCACGGCCGTCGGTCCGTCCCGGGGTCCCGGGGTCCCAGCGTCCCGGCGTCCCGGCCGGCGTCCCGGCGTCCCGGGGCGAACCGTTCCCTCATCGTCCCGTCCCGTCCCCGGACGGCGCACCTAGAGCTTGTCGAGGGCGAGGTTCGCGATCGCCGTGCGGGCGACCTCGCGGCCGCGCTCGGTGAAGTCGCCCTTGCCCGGGTAGCCGATCATGAGCTTGTACATGTCGCCGGCGGAGGACCTGTAGTACAGGATCCGCAGCTCGCGCGGGCTGGGGTCCTGGCTGTCGTCGGTGGTGTAGACGACCGTGTTCTCCGCGGCGTCCCTGCCCTGGTACTTCGCGTCGTTGTCCGGTCTGGTCCGCGGCCCCTTCGGCATGTCGAGCTCGTAGCTGCCGGACTCCCTGAAGTCCCCGTCGTCGGCGTACATCTCGGCGTTCGCGGAGGCCTTGATCTCGCCGCCGGTGTCCTCCGCCTTGCGGATCACCAGCAGGACCACCGAGATCGCGCCACTGGGGTCGGTGTAGCTGACCCAGTGGTCCTCCTCCCTGTCGTCCTCCTCGGGCACGCTGCGCACATAGCCGGCGGGCACCGCGAGCGTCGCGGTGACGTCCTTCTCATGGCGCTTCTTCCAGCCGTCCGGCAGCGGTCCCGCGAACGGGTCGGCGAGCACCAGATACGCCGTCACCGCCGCCGCGACGACCGCGGCACCGAGCCCGATCCACGTCGTGCGCCCCCACCGGCGCCGCCGTGCGGGCACGTCGGCGTGGTGCACGGCCTCGGTGGCCGGTGCGGGCTGGGGCGCGGGAGGGTTCGCGGCGGCCTCCAGCAGGGCGCGCACCCGGGCGGGGCCGGGGCGGCGCGCCGGGTCCTTCTCCAGCAGGCCGTTGATGGCCTCGGCGAGCGGGCCCCGCGCGGCGGCGGGCGGCGCGGGCACGGCGTTGAGCACGGACTGGAGGGTGGCCGGGGTGTTGCTGCGGCGGAACGGCGAGACGCCCTCCGTCGCCGCGTACAGCACGACGCCGAGGGACCACAGGTCGGACGCCGGTCCGGGGCGCTGGCCGAGCACCCGCTCGGGGGCGATGTACTCGGGGGAGCCGACGAAACCACCGGTGTCGGTCAGGTTCGTCTCGCCCTCGATCTGGGCGATGCCGAAGTCGGTGAGGACGACCCGGTCGTACCGGCCGAGCAGCACGTTGTCGGGTTTCACGTCCCGGTGCAGGATGCCGGCCGCGTGCGCGGCCTCCAGCGCGCCGAGGACCTCCAGACCGATCCGGGCCGCCTCACGCACGCTGAGCGTGCCCTCGCCCAGGGCGCTGCCGAGGGAGCGCCCGTGGACCAGTTCCATGACGATCCACGGCTTGCCGTCGACGACGGCGACGTCGTGGACGTTCACCACCGCCGGGTGGTCCAGCCGGGCCGCGGCCCGCGCCTCGCGCCGCATCCGCTCGAAGGCGTTGGCGCGTTCACGCTCGGGAAGGTGGTCCGGCACCCGGGGTTCCTTGACGGCGACCTCGCGGTCCACCGTCTCGTCCTTCGCCCGCCACACCGTGCCCATGCCGCCGTGCCCGAGCTTGGCGACGAGCCGGTAGCGCCCCGCTATGAGCCGCTCGGCGCCCGACTCCGACGGCCCGGACGCCGCCTGCGCGGAAACGGGCGCCGCCTGCGGAGACTCGGGCACCGCCTGCGGAGACTCGGGCGCCGCCTGCGGAGACACGGCGGCCGACTCGAACGGTCGGGGCGGCTGGGGCGACTGCGCCGACTGCGCCGACTGCTGGGACGGCGCGTGGGGCGGCGACGGGGACCCGGGCGGCGACGACGACAGCGGCTGGTGCTGCGGCTGGGGTGCGGGCGACTGTCGCGGTTGCGGCGCTTGCGGCGGTTGCAGAACAAAACTCGTCGTGTCGTCGGCCCCCTGGCCGGTTCCCCCGTCGTGACTCATACGTCCATCCATATCGTGCCGGTCGGACCGGATTCCACCGGCGGCCGCCACCGGTCACAGACCCGTGACCCGGGCCACGCCTTATCTCCTCTTCATCCCGTTACGAGTCCCGTTACGAGGCTTGTCACGAGTGTGTCGACTTCATCCCGGTACGAACGTGTCGACGGCCACGTCGAAGTACTCACGCGCCTCCCGCGCCTTCCCGAGCGGCGCCGACACCCACACGTCGTACAGCCACGCGCCGTCCTCCCAGCACAGGTCGTAGGTGTGCCGGGGGCCCTCCGCCGCGGTGAAGCCGTTCCAGGTGAACTCCCAGAGGGCGGCGGGGCCTCCCCCGCGGGTGGTCTCGGTGACCCTGCCGTCGCGGTAGCCGGGGTAGGTCTCCGGCCCTTGCGCGGCCGCCCGCCGCAGCACCCCCAGGGGACCGTCCGGCGCGGCGGTGCTGATCTTGACGCCGAGGCGGAAGGTCCGGCCGGGCGACATGTAGAAGATCCGCTCGTCCTCCAGGACACGGGTGAACCCGTCCGGCACGGCGAGCGCGAACCCGGCCGGGTCGTCGACGACGCGGTACCCCGAGGGCGCGCTCGGGCGTTCGGGAGCGGTGCCGGACGCCGTGCCGGAGATCGCGCCGGAGGCCGAGCCGGAGGCCGAGCCGGACGCGGTGCCGCTCGCCGTGGGTCCGGGCCGCGTCAGCGGACCTCCCCCGTCACCGCCGCGGTCCACCAGCAGCGCCGCCGCGGACACGCCCGCGCCCGCCATGGCGGCGACCAGCAGCGCCGCCACCAGCACACCCCGCGTGGGCCGCTCCCGCCCGGCCTGTCCCGGCACGTCCGCCGGCGGGGCGGACCGGATCCGGAACCGGCCGGTGCGGGGCGCCGGGCCGGCCGTCACCGGATCGGTACGGCCGGTCGTAAAGCCCTCCGGCGCCACCGCAGGCGTGTGCCCGGTCTCCAGGAAGGCGCGCAGCATCCGCTCCGCCTCCGCCGCGTCCAGCCGCCGTCGCGGATCCCGCTCCAGGAGCCCCTGGACGACGGGCAGCAGCGGCACGGCCTGCGGGGGCGTACGGATCTCCGCGGAGACGACGGCGTGCAGGATGCCGCCCAGCGAGTCGCGGCGGAAGGGGGATGCGCCGCTCAGCGCGGTGCACAGCAGCGCACCCAGCGACCACAGGTCGGAGGCGGGGCCGGTCCGCTCCCCGGACATGCGCTCCGGCGCGGTGTACTCGGGCGAGCCGACGAACGCGCCGGTCTCGGTGAGCGTGGTCGCGCCCGCGACCTGGGCGATGCCGAAGTCGGTGAGGACGGCGCGCCCGGTGGCGGAGTCGACGAGGACGTTCGCGGGCTTGATGTCCCGGTGCAGGACGCCGGCCGCGTGCGCGGCCCGCAGGGCGCCCAGCAGGTCGGCGCCGATCCGGGCCGCCTCGCGGGCCTCGACGGGACCGTGCCCGGCGATCCGGTCGGCCAGCGAGCCCCCCTCGATCAGCTCCATGACGATGTAGGGGCGTTCGTCCTCCTCCACGACGTCGTGCACGACGACGATGTGCGGGTGGCTCAACTGGGCGACCGCACGGGCCTCCCGCAGCGTCCGGTCGCGGCGGCCGCGCGCCTCCTCGGCGGTGAGGGTGTCGTCGGGAACCAGTTCCTTGACGGCCACCTGCCGCCCCAGCAGCAGGTCGGTGGCCCGCCACACGACGCCCATGCCACCGCGTCCGAGCCGCGCCTCGAGCCGGTAGCGGTCCGCGACGACCCGGCCGCCACCCTCCCCCTCGGTCCCCATGCGCCCCATCATGCCGCACCGGACCGCCCGCTTCCGGGGCGCCGATCGGCCAAGTCGGCCAGGCCGAACGGGTGTCCGGCGGCCGCGTCACGAGGTGCTCTGCGGCTCCCGCCAGCTCTGCAGCACGGCCCGGAACTGCTCGACGGTCGTCGCCCAGTCCTCGGCGGGCGACGACATGTAGATCACGTACTCGGTGCCGTCGCGGGCGATGTACGCCTCCTCGATCGCGCGCCGCGGCCCGGGGAAGTCGGTGTCCTTGGCCAGCGCGGTCCAGGTGTACTCCCACTCGGCGCCCTCGCGGTCGCGGTAGACGTTCCGCTCCAGGGTGACCCGCTCGTAGTCGACGAGCCGCTGGAGCTGCTGTTCGAGGTCCGTCTGGTGGGCGTAGGGGTCGTCGAAGTCCGGGGAGGTGTCGATGGCGATGCGGACGAAGTGCTCGCCGGCGTCGGGCGTGTAGTCGACCTGCCTCAGGTCGCCGTCGTCCTGGTAGACCTGCCGTTCCCAGCCCTCGGGGAGGGAGAGACCGAAGCCGAACGGGTCGGTGACCTGTTGCCAGGTGCCGGGGACGGTGCTCTGCTCCGCCGCCTCGCCGGTGCCGGTCGCGGTGGGGGAGGTGGGAGTCGTGGCGGCCGTGGGCGTCTCGGGTGCCGTGGCGCTCGGCGAGGAGGCCGATCCGGCGCTCGGCCGCCGGTCCGAGTCCCACTTCAGCAACGCCACCGCCGTACCGCCCCCGACGAGCGCGGCGACGACGACCACGAGCGCCAGCAGGCGCAGCCGACGGTGCCGGGACGGCGGCCGGGGCGGGGCCGGGGGCCGCGCCGGTGCAGGGGTGGGGGCGGGAGGGCCGAAGGTGGTGGGCGTGACGGTGGTGGGGGCCGTGGGGATGGTGGGGGCGGTGGGGGTGGTGGGGTCGAAGGTCGTGGGTCCGGTCACGGAGTACGGGGGCGGGGACGTGCCCTCCCTCGCCCGGTCCTCCCCCGCCCGGCCCGGCCCGGCGTACTGCGTCGGTACGTACGCCTGTGCGGCGGCCGGACGTCGGCCCTCCGCCGCCTCCGCGAGCAGGTGCTCGGCGTCGGCCGTGGTGGGGCGGGTCGCCGGGTCCTTGCGGAGCAGGGCGGTGATCACCGGTTCGAGCGGGCCGGCGTACCGCGGCTCGGGGGCCTCCTCCTCGACGACCGCCTGCATGGTGCTCAGCGGCGAGGTGCGGCGGAACGCCGAACGGCCCTCCACCGCGGTGTACAGCGTCGCGCCGAGCGCCCACAGGTCGCAGAACGGGCCGGGGTCCTGGCCGCGGACGCGCTCGGGGGCGAGGTAGTCGACGGAGCCGACGACCTCGCCGGTGCGGGTGATGGTGGTGTCGCCCTCGATCTGGGCGATGCCGAAGTCGGTGAGCAGGACGCGGCCGTCGTGGGCCAGGAGGACGTTGCCGGGCTTGACGTCGCGGTGCAGGACGCCGGCCGCGTGCGCGGCGCGCAGGGCGCGCAGCACCCACAGGCCGATCCGGGCGGCCTCGGTCGGCTCGACGCGCCCGTCCTCCTTGATCGCGTCGGCGAGCGAACGACCCTCGACGAGCTCCATCACGATCCAGGGACGGCCGTCGTGTTCGAGCACGTCGTGCACGGTGACCACGGCGGAGTGGTTGATCCGCGCGGCCGCGCGGGCCTCCGCCCGGGTGCGGGCGAGGAGGCGTTCCCGGTCGCTCTCGGAGACGTAGTGGGCGGCGGTCAGTTCCTTGACGGCGACGGCCCGGTGCAGCAGTTCGTCGTGCGCGCGCCACACGCGCCCCATGCCGCCGCTGCCGATCGTGTCGGCGAGCCGGTAGCGGCCCGCGACGAGCAGGCCCTGCATCTGATTCACGTTGCCCCGCAATGGTCTTGACAGATCAACCCTAGGGATCGGCCACCGTCCGGGGAACCGGCACGCGCCCACGGAGACCGCACTGTGACGGTTGTCGCTTCCGGGCCGGACCGGGAACCGGACGTGCCCCCCGCGGCGTCGGCCGGGCGCCCCGAGCCGCCTGCCGGAGGTCCGGTGCATCCGGCCGGAGGTCCGGTGCATCCGGCCGGAAGCCCGTACATCCGGCTGAAGGCCCCGTGCGACCGGCCGGAGATCCCGCACAACCGGCCGGAGCGACCGACGAACGAGCAGCTCAGCCCGTGTACGTGTACGTGGCCGACGCCTGCTCGAACAGCCGTGTCACCTCGTCCCGTTCGGCCTCCGGGCCACGCAACTGGACGACGTGGTAGCGGCCGTCGAGGAGGACGGCGAGATTGCGCACGAACAGCTCCCGGCCGTCGGCGGCCGTCCAGGTGAACTGGCCCTCGGCCATGGTCCGTCCGCCCACCTGGATGGTCCGCAGCCCGGAGGCCGTGGCCCAGGTGGAGTCGCGGTAGGGCTGCAGCTCGCTCTCCTTCTCCCGCTGGTAGGCCATGGGGTCGTTGCCGTACGTGGACGCGGAGTCCCGGCCGGGTACGACGATCAGCTCGAAGTCGCCGTGCGAGTAGACCACTTGCCCGCTGCCGTTCTTCGGGGTGCGGTCCCATCCGTCGGCGACGGCGATGCTGAAGCCCTCGGCGTCCTTGCGCACGGTGAAGCCGTCGGGGACGTCGGCCCCGGACTGCGTCTCGGTGGAGCCGGACGATCCGGAGGAGGCCGAGGACGCGGAGGCGCTGCCGTCGGGTGCCGTCGAGCCCTGGTCGTCGGGCCGGGGCTCGCTGCTGGCCGTGGGCGCCTGCCCGCTCTGGCCGGCGGCCCCGGTCCGCCCGGCGCCCGGGGTGTCGCCCGTGCCTTCCTCGCCGGCCTTGGGCATGAACAGCACGGCGTACGCGACCGCCGCGGCCAGCGCGAGCAGGACCAGCACGAGCAGGGTGCGGCCCAGGCTGCGCGGCGAACGCCTCGTCTCCTGCCGGGCCCGCTTGTGCCGTCCGCTGGTCGCGGGCAGCCCGGCGCGCCGTCTGCGCACCAGCTCGCCCTTGCGGCGCACGATCGGCAGCCGGCGCGGATCGGTCGGTGGCGCGGCGACGACATGCGTGCCCGCCTCCGGCTCCGGTGCCGACCGCACCAGGGAGCGCAGCCAGCCGCGCAGTTCCTCGAAGTCGAGGCGGTCGGTGGGGTCCTGACGCAGCAGCGACTCCACGACCGGCCGCAGCGGCCCGCACTCCTCGGCGAAGGCCGGCGGCTCGGCGCAGACCATCTGCACGAGCTCCGCCGTCGACTCCTCCGGATACGGCGCGTGGCCCTGGACGGCCCGGAAGAGCAGCGCGCCGAGCGCCCACAGGTCGGTGGCGGGCCCGATGGGCGCGGCCAGCTGCCAGTTCTCGTGCACGGGGCCGGCCTGCTCCGGCGCCCACCGTTCGGTGACGGGCCCGACGACGGCCATGCGGGCCTGCCGCGCCCGCTCGGCGGCCAGCGCGGTGGCGGGTCCGCGCCGCGCCCCGGCCCCGGCCGCCGCCTCGTCCCATCGGGCACCCGCCCGGGCGTCACCCGCGGCCCCAACGCCCTGTCCGGGCACGGGAGCGCCGGCCGGTGTGCTCTGCGCGGGCAGGAAGTCGCCCGCCGCGCCCTGAGCGGGCGGCGCCACGCCCGGCTGGAGGCCTTGCGGCGGCACGGAGACGTGTCCCGCCGGGCCCGCCGGCCCGCTCCTCGGCGCCGGTGCCCCCCGCACGCCGTAGGGGTCGGCGATCTGCCCCGGGGGCGTGCCCCGCATGTCCCCCGGCCCGTGTTCCCGTCCGGTGCCCAGGGCGTACGGCGGTGTCGCCGCGCCCCCGACGCCGGGCGCGCCACCGGCGGCGGTGTCACCGCCGGCCGGGGTACGGGCACCCGGCAGTGCCGCACGGCCGTTCTGGGCCTCCTGCACACGGGCCGCCGCCCGTGCTCCCGCCCGGTACGCGGCGATCGCCCCGGCGCGCGCGGCACGGATGTCCCCGCCGGTCTCCACGGTTCTGCGGGCCACCGCGCCGGAGGCCCCGTTCGCCGGCTCGGCGGCCGCCGTCGGCAGTCCTCCGGCCGCCCGCGCCTCGATCGCCGCCCGTCGCGCCGCCTCCGGATCCGCCTCGGAGCCGCCTGCGGCCTCGATCCCCCCGGGCCCCGGCCGGCCGGCCGGACCACCGCCCCCGGGACCGGGGACACCGCCGAACGTGCCGCCGCCGAACCCGAGGGCGGCCTGGCCCGCCGCCGGTTCGCCCGGCCCCGGGCTCCGCAGGGCAGGAGGGCCCTGCGGCCCGTGCGGTTCCTCGTCCTCCTCGGCCGGCACCGGGTCGTACCCGCACAACGCCTCTTCCGCCGCCCCGACGGCCAGCCCGGTCAGCATGACCCGGCCGTCGTCGCAGACGAGGACCGTGCGCGCGGTGATGTTCCGGTGCACCCAGCCGTGCGCGTGCAGCACCCGCAGCGCCGTGAGCACGTCGGAGGCGACCTCCGCCGCCCGGTACGGGGTGAGCGGCTGCTCGGCGAGCAGTGCCGCCAGCGGCCGGGCGGGTACCAGCTCGCTGACGACCCAGAGCGAACCGCCCTCGGCGAACACGTCGAAGACCTGGTCCAGCCGGGGGTGATCGGGAATGCTCGCCGCGGCCTGCGCCGCCTCCACCGCCCGCCGTACGACCGGATCGGCGGGCCGCCGGGTGCCGGCGCCCATGCGGCCCGTGGGACGCCGGGGGCCGCGCTCGCGCGCCGTGAAGCCCTCGGGCAGCCCCTCCGCGTCGAGCACCTCCGCCTCGACGACCTCCGGCAACGGCACCTGCCGGACCAGGACTTCCTGCCCGCTGTAGCTGTCGAAGGCCCGGGTCTCGGTGAGTTCGTACTCGTCGGAGGGGGGCAGCGGCAGGCGGTAGCGGTCGGCGAGCACTCGCCCCGCATAGTCGTCCACGTTGCCTCCCCCGGCCACCCGGTCGGTCGATTCCGTACGCTCAGCGGTCCGTTACGCGCAGTGCCGGTCATTTCCGGCCGGACAGCTGGATGCGTACGGTTCGCAAGCATTCACGATACGTGCCGGAGCCGACCGGCAGAGAGAGGATGCGAGATCTCACGGCCCGAACCCGCGGGTCCGGGGACCCCGCCCGTACGGCCCGCCCGGAGGACCGCCGTACCTACTTCTTCGGCTCGAACGTCTCCGTCAGCGTCTTCCACGTGCTCTCCCGCAGGTCGCCGTCCCACGCGGCGGCCTTCGCCGTGTACATCAGGGCATACCCCTGGCTGTCGTTCACGACGAATCCGCGGTCGATGGTGCGGTAGGTGGTCCCGCTGTCCACCGAGGTGAACTCCCAGTCGGCCGTGTTCCAGCCGCGGTAGCTCACCTTCTCTATTCGGATCTTCTTGTACTGGGAGCGCGTCATGGACTTCTCCTGGTTCTCCCAGTCCGCGACGGGGTCGTCCTTGGGCGTGGTCGTCCAGGCGACGAGGAGCTTCTGGCCGTCGGGCCCGTTGAACCGGTCCCCGGCGGAGTCCGAGGTCCGGTACTTCCAGCCGGTGGGCAGCCCGATGGAGTACCCCTGCTTCCCCGAGTACGTCGTCGCCGCCGTGCTGCTCTCGGTGGCCGAGACGTCGGACCCGGAGCCGACGGCGGTGGAGGCGGCGGCACCCGGCGTGGTGCCGCTGCCGGACGCGGAGCCGGAGCCGGACGGCGCGGACTCCGACGCGCTCCCGTCGGTACGGGTCCCGCCGGACTCGTCGTCCTTGGTGTCCGCGCTCGCGCTCTCACTGGCGACGGTCGTCGTACCGCCGCCCTGCGCGCCGTCGGCCTTGTCGTCGTCCCCGCCGAGCGTGAGCGCCAGCACCGTGCCGAGCACCGCGAGCACCACCACGACGGCGATGATCACCAGCGTCCGCTTGGGCACCACGTCGGTGAGCGGCGCCCTGGGCACCGGCCGCGGCGGCAGATCCGGCGGGGTCATCACCGGCCAGCCCGAACTCCGGCCGCCCGGCCCGGCGTCGGCGCCGCGAGCGCCCTGAGCACTCGCCGCCCGGCTGCCGTTCACCCCGGCCGCGGCGCCGGACACCGGGACGGACGCGGACGCCGCCGTGGTGCTCCTCGCCGTCGCCGGGGCCGCGGACGAGGCGGCCGCGGGGGCACCGGCGCCGACACCGCCCTTCACCGCCTCCCCCGTACCCACGGGTCGCGAAGCGGCCGTGCCGTTCGCCGGCTTGGTGCGGGCGGCGGCCGAAGTGGCGGCGCCCGCCGCGACGGCGGCCCTGCGCACGGACCGCAGAGCCCCGCGCAGCTTGTCGGCCGCTTCCCCGGCTCCGGTACCACCGTCCGGCGGGACCGGCAGCGGGACGAGCTTCGTCGCGTCCGCCGGCTCGGCCTCCCCGGGCTCGGACGCGCGGATCACCGCGTTGAGCATCCGGCGCGCGCCGGCGTCGTCGAGCCGCCGCTCGGGATCCTTGGTGAGCAGGCCGTAGATGACGTCCTTCAGCGGACCCGCGTTCTTCGGCTCCTCCAGCGACTCGGTCATCACCGCGGTGAGCGTCGCGATCGCGGAACCCTTGTCGTACGGGGGCGTGCCCTCGACGGCCGCGTACAGCAGACCACCGAGCGACCACAGGTCGGCCGCCGGGCCCGGCTTGTGACCGCGGGCCCGCTCCGGGGAGATGTAGGAGGGCGCGCCGACGAGCATGCCGGTGGAGGTGATGGACGGGTCGCCCTCGACCTGGGCGATGCCGAAGTCCGTGAGCACGACCCGGCCGTCCTCGGCGATCAGCACGTTCGACGGCTTCACGTCACGGTGCAGGATCCCCTCGCGGTGGGCCGACCGCAGCACGTCGAGGATCGCGAGCCCGACCTCCGCCGCCCGCTTCGGTTCGAGCACGCCGTCCTCGCGGATGACCTCGGCGAGCGACTTGCCCTCGACGAGCTCCATCACGATCCACGGCCGGTCGTCCTCGTCGACCACGTCGAAGACCGTCACCGCGCTGTTGTTGCGGATCCGCGCGATGGCCTTGGCCTCGCGCAGCGTCCGCGTGATCAGCCGGCGCTTCTCCTCCTCGTCGATGTTCGACGGGAACCGCAGCTCCTTGACGGCGACCGTGCGTCCGAGGGTCTCGTCCTCCGCGCGCCACACCGTACCCATGCCGCCGCGGCCGAGTACGTCTCCCAGCCGGTACCGCCCGGCGAGGAGACGTGCGCTCTTGTCCTGACGGGATGTCCCCGCCCGCTCCGCCTCCGACATGCGTCCCCTCATGCAACCCGCCCTGACAGAGCCTCCATTGTCCCTCACCCGACAAGTGCCCGACGCCCAGGGGGCCCCTCACCGCGCCGAGAGACCGGCACATTCCGGCCAGAAGGTGCGACACACTCCGGCCAGGCCCCCGAACACGCCTGCCGGCGGTCCGCCCCGGACACCGGCCGGTGCGGGCCCGGCCCGGCCGGACGGGAGGCCGGACGCGCCCGCTCCGAATGCCGGGGACCCGGTGAGGTGTCCGCCCGGGAGCCCTGGATGATGGGCGCGAGCAAGGGCTGTGAAGCGCGCCGAAGGAGGACGAGGCCCCCGTGACACCTCCGCTGCGGCGTCTGCCGGCCCTGCCCCTGGCCCTGGTGCTCTTCGCCCTGACCACGGCCGGTTCCCTCGCCTCCGCTCCTCCGCCCACGGATCCCCTCCTCCCTCAGCTGCTGACCCGGGGCAGGGTTCCGGCCGCGGCCCTGCTGGCCCTCGAGGGCGCCGGCACCCGCTACGCCGAGGCCGGCCCCGGCATCGCCCGCTCCGACCACTTCCGGGCCGGCAGCATCACCAAGACGTTCATCGCCACCGTCGTCCTCCAACTGGCGTCCGAGGACCGGCTGTCGCTGTCCGACCCGGTGGAGCGGTACCTGCCCGGCCTGGTGCGGGGAGCCGGCAACGACGGGCGCGCGCTGACCCTGCGTTCCCTGCTCACCCACACCAGCGGCCTGTACGACTACGTCCGGGACACCGAGGCCGCCGTCCCCGTCACCGCTGTCCAAGCCGTCCGTATCGCCCTCACCCACCCTCCGGCCGACCGCGGCCGCTTCGCCTACTCCAACACCAACTACGTCCTGCTCGGCCTGGTCGTCGAACAGGTCACCGGCCGTTCGTACGCCGCGGAGGCCGAGCGGCGCATCATCGGCCCGCTGGATCTCGACGGCACCTCCTTCCCCGGTTCCCGCACCTCACTGCCCTCCCCGCACGGCCGCGCCTACGACACGGACGGGACCGACGTCACCGAACTCGACCCGCGGACGGCCGGAGCCGCGGGCGAGCTGGTGACGACCCTCACCGACCTGGACCGCTTCTACGCGGCCCTGCTGGGCGGCGACCTGCTCACCCCGCGCTGGCTGCGCGAGATGCTCGACACCCGCACCGCACACGGCTCGTACGGCATGGGCCTGTTCCCCGCGACGCTTCCGTGCGGCGTGACCGTGTGGGGGCACAACGGCCGTATATCCGGCAGCTACGTGCGCACCGCGGCCACCGTCGACGGCCGGCATGTCCTCACCTTCCGCGTGAACACGACGGCGCTGGCGGACCCCGACCTCGAACCGGCCCTTCTCGCGGCCGAGTTCTGCCCTCGCACCCCGTAGAACGAGCCGGTTCCGAACAAGGATCCCGATCCACGACACCCGTTCGAGTGAAACGGCCGGACGACTCCGCACCCGGGGGCCCGGCCAGGGGGTTCCGCCCGGGGGATCCGGCCGGGGGATCCAGCCGGGGGATCCAGCCGGGGGATCCAGCCGGGGAGGCCTGTTCAGACGTGATCAGGCCTGACCCGGCCCGGCCGGTCTGACCAGGCCCGGCCGGTCTGACCAGGTCCAGTCCGCCTGACCAGGCCCGGCCAGAACGGGCGTCCCCTGACCGGACCGAGGCCTACAACGGCACGATGTCCGGCGCCCCCAGCCGCGCCGCGTCCGCCGTCAGGTCGTCGGGCTGCCGCTGGGACTCGCGTTCGGCCTCCACCCGCTTCTCGTAGTGCTGGACCTCGCGCTCGATCTGGTCCTTGTCCCAGCCGAGGACCGGCGCCATCAGTTCGGCCGTCTCACGGGCGCTGAGCGTGCCCCGGTCGAAGGTCTCGATGGAGATCCGGGTGCGCCGGGTCAGCACGTCGTCCAGGTGCCGCGCCCCTTCGTGCGAGGCCGCGTAGACGATCTCGGCACGCAGGTAGTCGTCGGCGGCCTGGAGCGGATCGCCCAGGGAGGGGTCCCCGGCGATGAGGTCGAGGAGTTCCTCCGCCAGCGTGCCGTACCGGTTCAGCAGGTGCTCGACCCGCACCACGTGCAGGCCGGTCCGCTCGGCGATGCGCGCCCGCGCGTTCCACAGCGCCCGGTAGCCCTCCGCGCCCAGCAGCGGCACGTCCTCGGTGACGCATTCGGCGACGCGCAGGTCGAGCCCGTGCACGGCCTCGTCGACGGCGTCCTTGGCCATCACCCGGTACGTCGTGTACTTGCCGCCGGCCACGACGACGAGCCCCGGCACCGGGTGGGCGACGGTGTGCTCGCGGGACAGCTTGCTGGTGGCGTCCGACTCGCCCGCGAGCAGCGGTCGCAGACCGGCGTAGACACCCTCGACGTCGTCACGGGTCAGCGGCACCGCGAGGACGGAGTTCACGTGCTCCAGCAGGTAGTCGATGTCCGCGCTGGAGGCGGCCGGGTGGGCCTTGTCGAGGTCCCAGTCGGTGTCGGTGGTGCCGACGATCCAGTGCCGTCCCCAGGGGATGACGAACAGCACGGACTTCTCGGTGCGCAGGATCAGCCCGGTCGAGGAGTGGATGCGGTCCTTGGGCACGACGAGGTGGATGCCCTTGGAGGCGCGGACGTGGAACTGCCCCCGCTCCCCGACCATCGCCTGGGTGTCGTCGGTCCACACGCCCGTGGCGTTGACGACCTGCCGGGCGCGGATCTCGTACTCCCCGCCGCCTTCGACGTCCCGCACCCGGGCGCCCACGACCCGTTCGCCCTCGCGCAGGAATCCCGTCACACGCGCGCGGTTGGCCGCCTTCGCGCCGTACGCCGCCGCCGTGCGCACCAGCACGGCGACGAAACGGGCGTCGTCCATCTGGGCGTCGTAGTACTGCAACGCGCCCACCAGCGCGTCCCTCTTCAGGGCCGGGGCGACGCGCAGGGCGTGACGTCGGGTCAGGTGACGGTGCGCGGGCAGGCCCCGGCCGTGCCCTCGGGCCAGGGACATCGCGTCGTAGAGCGCGACACCCGACCCGGCGTACAGCCGCTCCCAGCCCTTGTGCTGGAGCGGGTACAGGAAGGGAACCGGCTTGACCAGGTGCGGGGCCAGCCGCTCCAGCAGCAGGCCGCGCTCCTTCAGCGCCTCGCGGACGAGGGCGAAATCGAGCATCTCCAGGTAGCGCAGGCCGCCGTGTATCAGTTTGCTGGACCGGCTCGACGTACCCGACGCCCAGTCGCGGGCTTCGACGAGGCCCGTCGACAGGCCGCGCGTGACGGCGTCCAGCGCGGTGCCCGCACCGACCACGCCGCCTCCGACGACCAGGACGTCCAGTTCGCGCTCGGCCATGGCCGCCAGTGACTCGGCCCGCTGTACCGGCCCCAGTGCCGCTGTCCTCACCGCTGCCTCCCACTGTCGGTCACGTCGGCCGCACCGCTCAGGGCAGGGCCCGGTCCGTACCCCCCTGCCCAAATTCTGACCGTGTTGCGCCACTCCAGCCACCACTCGCCCCCAGCCTGTGGACAACTCTCGGGGAACCCGTGCGGACGCGCGGGACAACTCGATGGATCAACACAGCCGATCAATCCAGCATAACGGTCATATTTACTCCTAGTGTGACATTGAGCTCGCCTGTCCTGTCCACAGGGCTTGCGCGCCTGTCCCGCTTCGGTTATTGGGAAGGACGCCCACGCCATGCCCGCAGATCTCGCCGTCATCGGACTCGGACCGCTCGGCCTGCCCCTGGCCCAGGCCGCCGTGGCCGCCGGCATTCCCACGCTCGGCTACCGCACGGGCCCCGAGGCGGGCTCACTCAGCCCCGCCGAGCTGCGCCGGATGCTCTCGGGGGGTTTCCGGCCCGCCACCAACCCCGCCGAGCTGGGCCGGGTGCGCACCGCCGTCATCTGCGCGCCCACCCCCCGCGACGCGGACGGCGGACTCGACCTGAGCCAGGTGGAGGCGGCCGCCCGCACCCTCGCCGGGCACCTGCGTCCGCACACCACCGTGATCCTGGAGTCGGCCGTGTACCCCGGGACCACCGAGGAATTCCTGCGCCCGCTCCTGGAGGAGACGTCCGGTCTGCGCGCCGGACGTGACTTCCACCTGGCGTACTCCCCCAGCCGGGTCGACCCCGGCAGCCGCGACTTCACCCCCGCCACCACACCGAAGGTCATCGGCGGCCTCACCCCCGCCTGCACGGAGTCGGCCGCCGCCTTCTACGGCCGCCTCACGGAGAAGGTGGTCCGCGCGCGCGGCCTGCGGGAGGCCGAGACCGTGCACCTGCTGGAGACCAACTTCCGCCATGTCAACATGGCCCTCGTCAACGAGATGGCCGTCCTCTGTCACGACCTCGGCGTCGACCTGTGGGACGTCATCCGCTGCGCCGAGACCAAGCCCTTCGGCTTCCAGGCCTTCCGCCCCGGCCCGGGCGTCGGCGGCCACTCCGTCCCCCTCGACCGCACCGGCCACCCCGACGGCGGCACCCTGCGCATGGTCGAACTCGCCCAGCAGGTCAACAACCGCATGCCCCGCTACGTCGTCCAGCGCGCCGCCGCCCTCCTCAACGAGCACGGCAAGTCCGCCCGCGGCGCCCGGATCCTCCTCCTCGGCGTCACCTACAAGCCCGACCTCGCCGACCTCCAGGGCACCCCCGCGCGCGAGATCGCGCTCCGCCTCACGAAGCTCGGCGCCGCGGTCAGCTACCACGACCCCCACGTACCGTCCTGGAGCGTCCTGGACCGCCCGGTCCCCCGCGCCGAATCCCTCTACGAGGCCGCCGCCGACGCCGACCTGACGATCCTGCTCCAGCAGCACCGCACCTACGACCTCCAGGGCCTGTCGGTGAAGGCCCAGCTGCTGCTGGACACGCGGGGGGCGACGCCCACGGGGGCGGCGCACCGGTTGTGAAGCGGGGCGCACGGGACGTCGGCTGACTCCGGGGTTGGTGGCGTGGGCCGGGGCACGCCGGTACCGTACGAAGCGGGTGGAGCCCACCGCAGAGGGCACTGCGGCAGGCTCCTGGATGGATCACGGAGTGTCCGCCCCTGGTGTGTGTGGGGGCGGCCGCTCACCATCCGAAAACAGGTGGAGCCCACCGCAGCGGCCACTGCGGCAGGCTCCTGGATGGATCACGGAGTGTCCGCCCCTAGTTGGTGTGGGGGCGGCCGCTCACCATCCGAAGATCCGCAAAATCCACCTCCTCCGGCACTTCACCGTCCACAGACGGAGTCGGTCCCAGCGGGTGGGCTTGCGGTGGCGTCCCATGGGCGCCCCCTTCCACGACGCCGCCCAGTGGCCCGGTGGACGACACGTACGGAATCGGGCCGGGCCCCGAGGGCGAGGTCCGGACCATGTCCTTGGAAGGGGGCACCCCACACAACTGGGGCGCCGATCAGGACGCTACCGTCCGCGAACCCCCTGACCAGCCGATTCCACCGCCGAAGGCAACCGCGCGCCCCCGCACCACGCCACGCGCCCCCCGCACGCCGGACACACGGCAGGAGACACACGACATACGACGAGGGGCCGGCCGCTCACTTGGTGAGCGGCCGGCCCCTCGTCGTGTTCCGGGACTTCGGCTTACCTCCGGTGCTGCGAGTCCGCCACCGTGACCTCGACCCGCTGGAACTCCTTGAGCTCGCTGTAGCCGGTGGTGGCCATCGCGCGGCGCAGGGCGCCGAAGAGGTTCATGGAGCCGTCGGGGGTGTGGGAGGGGCCGGTGAGGACCTCCTCGACGGTGCCGACCGTGCCGAGGTCGACCTTCTTGCCGCGCGGCAGTTCCTCGTTGACGGCCTCCATGCCCCAGTGGTGGCCGCGGCCCGGCGCGTCGGTCGCGCGGGCGAGCGGGGAGCCCATCATCACCGCGTCCGCGCCGCAGGCGATCGCCTTGGGCAGGTCGCCGGACCAGCCGACGCCGCCGTCCGCGATCACGTGCACGTACCGGCCGCCGGACTCGTCCATGTAGTCGCGGCGGGCGGCCGCCACGTCCGCCACGGCGGTGGCCATGGGCACCTGGATGCCGAGGACGTTGCGCGTGGTGTGCGCGGCGCCGCCGCCGAAACCGACGAGGACACCGGCCGCGCCGGTGCGCATGAGGTGCAGGGCCGCCGTGTAGGTGGCGCAGCCGCCGACGATCACCGGGACGTCGAGCTCGTAGATGAACTGCTTCAGGTTCAGCGGCTCGTGCGCCCCCGACACGTGCTCCGCCGACACGGTCGTGCCGCGGATGACGAAGATGTCCACGCCGGCGTCCACGACCGCCTTGGAGAACTGCGCCGTGCGCTGCGGGGACAGCGCGGCCGCGGTGACCACGCCCGAGTCGCGCACCTCCTTGATGCGCCGGCCGATCAGCTCCTCCTGGATGGGAGCGGCGTAGATCTCCTGGAGCCGGCGGGTCGCGGTCTCCGCGTCCAGTCCGACGATCTCGTCCAGCAGCGGCCGCGGGTCCTCGTACCGCGTCCACAGGCCTTCGAGGTTCAGTACGCCGAGGCCGCCGAGCTCACCGATGCGGATCGCGGTGGCCGGGGAGACGACCGAGTCCATGGGAGCGGCCAGGAACGGCAGCTCGAAGCGGTAGGCGTCGATCTGCCAGGCGATCGAGACCTCCTTCGGGTCCCGCGTACGGCGGCTGGGGACGACGGCGATGTCGTCGAAGGCGTACGCCCGGCGGCCGCGCTTGCCGCGCCCGATCTCGATCTCAGTCACGTCTGTGGCCTTTCCCTGATGCGTTTCAGCGTTGTCCAGTATCGCCGACGGGCACGACGAGGGCGGCCCCGGAGTTCCGGAGCCGCCCCTGTACGGGTCCTCACGCGCGCGTGGGGGCCACTTCGGTCACCGCTTGGCGCTGTAGTTCGGCGCCTCGACGGTCATCTGGATGTCGTGCGGGTGGCTCTCCTTCAGGCCCGCCGACGTGATGCGGACGAACCGGCCGTTCGCCTGGAGATCCGGCACGGTCCGGCCGCCGACGTAGAACATCGACTGGCGCAGGCCGCCGACCAGCTGGTGGACGACGGAGGACAGCGGGCCGCGGTAGGGCACCTGGCCCTCGATGCCCTCGGGGATCAGCTGCTCGTCGGAGGCGACGCCCTCCTGGAAGTAGCGGTCCTTGGAGAACGACCGGCGGTCGCCGCGGGTCTGCATGGCGCCGAGGGAGCCCATGCCGCGGTACGACTTGAACTGCTTGCCGTTGATGAAGAGCAGCTCGCCGGGGGACTCCTCGCAGCCCGCGAGGAGCGAGCCCAGCATCACGGTGTCGGCGCCCGCGACGAGGGCCTTGGCGATGTCACCGGAGTACTGCAGGCCGCCGTCGCCGATGACCGGGATACCGGCCTCCTTGGCGGCGAGCGAGGCCTCGTAGATGGCGGTGACCTGGGGGACGCCGATGCCGGCGACCACCCGGGTCGTACAGATGGAGCCGGGGCCGACGCCGACCTTGATGCCGTCGGCGCCCGCGTCGACGAGGGCCTTGGCGCCGTCACGGGTGGCGATGTTGCCGCCGATGACGTCGACGCCGGAGGAGTTCGACTTGATCTTGGCGATCATGTCGCCGACCAGGCGGGAGTGGCCGTGCGCGGTGTCGACGACGATGAAGTCGACGCCCGCCTCGATCAGCGCCTGGGCGCGTTCGAAGGCGTCACCGGCCACGCCGACCGCGGCACCGACCAGGAGGCGGCCCTCGGCGTCCTTGGCGGCGCGCGGGTACTTCTCGGCCTTGACGAAGTCCTTGACCGTGATCAGGCCCTTGAGGACGCCCTCGTCGTCGACCAGCGGAAGCTTCTCGATCTTGTGCTTGCGCAGCAGCTCCATGGCGTCCGTGCCGGAGATGCCGACCTTGCCGGTGACCAGCGGCATCGGCGTCATGACCTCGCGCACCCGGCGCGTGCGGTCGTTCTCGAAGGCCATGTCGCGGTTGGTGACGATGCCGAGGAGCTTGCCGGCGCCGTCGGTGACGGGGACGCCGCTGATGCGGAACTTGGCGCACAGCGCGTCGGCCTCGGCGAGCGTGGCGTCCGGGTGGATGGTGATCGGGTTGGCCACCATGCCGGACTCGGAGCGCTTGACGAGGTCGACCTGGTTGGCCTGGTCCTCGATGGAGAGGTTGCGGTGCAGAACACCGACGCCACCCTGGCGGGCCATCGCGATCGCCATGCGCGACTCGGTGACCTTGTCCATGGCGGCGGACAGGAGCGGGATGTTGACCCGCACGTTCTTGGAGACGTACGAGGCGGTGTCGATCTCGTCGGGAGCCATGTCCGACGGGCCCGGCAGCAGCAGCACGTCGTCGTAGGTCAGCCCGAGTGTCGCGAATTTGTCGGGCACTCCGTCGACGTTGGCAGTCATGACACCTTCCCCAAATGGCCTTGCTCGGTGCGGATGTCCATGCTAACGGGAAGCGCACCTCCCGCATTCCACGATTCCACGGCCTACGACGGCCCCGAGCTTCGTATGTTCGTACGACGCCGTCGTGGCGCCTGGTGTTCCGAGGCGCCCCTGGCCAGGGGAGTTCCGCTGTGCCCTCGGCCGGGGGACTACTGCTCCGCGAGCGCCCGCAGTCTGCTGAGCGCGCGGTGCTGGGCCACCCGGACGGCCCCGGGTGACATTCCCAACATCTGGCCGGTCTCCTCGGCGGTGAGGCCCACCGCGATGCGCAGCAGGAGCAGCTCCCGCTGGTTCTCCGGCAGGTTGGCCAGCAGTTTCTTGGCCCATTCGGCGTCGCTGCTGAGCAGGGCCCGCTCCTCCGGCCCCAGGGAGTCGTCCGGCCGCTCGGGCATCTCGTCGGACGGGACCGCCGTCGAGCCCGGGTGGCGCATCGCCGCGCGCTGGAGGTCGGCGACCTTGTGGGCGGCGATGGCGAAGACGAAGGCCTCGAAGGGACGGCCGGTGTCCTTGTAGCGCGGCAGGGCCAGCAGGACGGCCACGCAGACCTCCTGGGCGAGGTCCTCCACGAAGTGGCGCGCGTCACCGGGCAGACGGGACAGCCGGGTGCGGCAGTAGCGCAGCGCCAAGGGGTGGACGTGGGCGAGCAGGTCGTGGGTGGCCTGCCCGTCTCCGTCGACGGCGCGATGCACGAGAGCGCCGATCGCCCCTTGGGCACGGACCGCCTCGTCATCGCGCATCGGTCCATGGTGCCCTGCGGCCGTACGGTCCGCGGCACCACGTCCGTCGTTGTGCACCGAAGCGTTATGAGCAGGTGCGCCGGAACTCATCCCTTGCGCCCTCCCCTTCCGCTCGACCGACTCGTCCCCGAGGAACTCCACACCTCAAGGATGCGGCATCCGCGGCGAAACGAGCAGCGGGCACCCGGCGAAGCGCTGTGCGACGCCCGTCCACCGGCTTGTCCGCCGCTCCGCGTACCGGCTCTCCCGCCGGTCCGCGCGCCCGGTCCTCCACCGCTGGTCCGCGCGCCCGGTCCTCCACCGCTGGTCCGCGCGCCCGGTCCTCCGCCGCTGGTCCGCGCGCCCGGTCCTCCGCCGCCGGTCCGCGCGCAGGATCGGCCACCGTCCGACGGGCGGGGGTGTCCCGCGCGCCGCGGCCGGAGGCGCCACGTACGGAAGTGCGACGGACGGACGTGCGACCTGCGGACGTGCGACCTGCGGACGTGCGATCTGCGGACGTGCTGCCTGCGGGAGCGTGGCGGACGGAGGCGCCACGGGCGGTGTCGACGGCGTGGGCACGCGGTCGGCGGTCCGCGTCCGGGGGCCGTCCGCCCGTGTCGGCGGCGCATGGCCATGGGGGCAGCGCCCGGGGCGGTGCGGCGGGTCGTGCCGGGGAGGTGGAGCGCGCCCGTCGCGTCGGCGCTTCAGTCACCCTGGCCGCCGAGGTCGCTCCGGCAGCCCTGGCCACTGAAAGCGTCCCGGTCACCACGGCCGTCCCGGTCACTACGGCCGCCCCGGTCACTACGGCCGCCCCGGTCACTACGGCCGCCCCGGTCACTACGGCCGCCCCAGTCGGCCCGGACTCGTCCGTCTCTGCACGCCCCCTCCACTCGAACGGGTTCACGTCGAACGGATTCGCGCGGGGGCATCGGCGTTGCCCCGCGCCCGTCGTCGTCGGCGGCGGCGCCGACCGGCTCCGGAGGGGGCCGGCCGGGTCAGCGGACCAGTCCCCAGCGGAAGCCGAGCGCCACGGCGTGCGCGCGGTCGGAGGCACCGAGCTTCTTGAACAGCCGACGGGCGTGGGTCTTGACGGTGTCCTCGGAGAGGAACAGCTCACGGCCGATCTCGGCGTTGGAGCGGCCGTGGCTCATGCCCTCCAGCACCTGGATCTCGCGCGCCGTGAGCGTGGGCGCGGCACCCATCTCGGCGGAGCGCAGCCGGCGCGGGGCGAGCCGCCAGGTCGGGTCGGCGAGGGCCTGGGTGACGGTCGCGCGCAGTTCGGCGCGCGAGGCGTCCTTGTGCAGGTAGCCGCGGGCGCCGGCGGCGACCGCGAGCGCGACGCCGTCGAGGTCTTCGGCGACGGTCAGCATGATGATGCGCGCGCCGGGGTCGGCGGACAGCAGCCGCCGTACGGTCTCCACGCCTCCCAGTCCGGGCATGCGCACGTCCATCAGAATCAGGTCCGAGCGGTCGGCGCCCCAGCGGCGGAGGACTTCCTCGCCGTTGGCCGCCGTCGTCACGCGCTCGACGCCGGGCACGGTCGCGACCGCGCGGCGGAGCGCCTCTCGGGCAAGCGGGGAGTCGTCGCAGACGAGGACGGAAGTCATGGCCGCCCTCCGCAGCTGATGCGCGTCACCTTGTGCCTCCAGGCTGGTACGAATCGTCACCTGTGCGGTCGACCGTCTCGGACGCCTGCCCGAGCGTTTGGGTTTTCAACCGCCTCCGCACTCTCAACGACGGTCACTCGAAAGAGTTACGGGGCTGCGTGCACTCTTCGGCACTCTACGTGAGGGGGCGGACACGGCGGAGGCAGCCGCGCGGACCCTCAAGGTTTCATCACAACCGATGCCCCGTTTAGCCCTATTTCTTCCCATTTACTGGTGTCTGAGGCTAGATTCGCAATGAGTCATATTTTCATCTCCTTAGATCGTAGTTGTACGGTCGTGGGCACCGTATCCGCTCGAAACGGCTACAAGGGGTCACACAATGGCAGATTTCTCCCGCCTTCCCGGACCGAACGCGGACCTGTGGGACTGGCAGCTCCTGGCTGCCTGCCGCGGGGTGGACAGTTCGCTCTTCTTCCATCCGGAGGGCGAACGCGGGGCGGCGCGGAGCGCTCGCGAGAACTCGGCCAAGGAGGTCTGCATGAGGTGCCCGGTCCGCGCCCAGTGCGCGGCACACGCCCTGGCGGTGAGAGAGCCGTACGGCGTGTGGGGCGGGCTGACCGAGGACGAACGCGAGGAGCTCATGGGCCGGGCGCGCCACCGCCTGGTGTCGGCGTCGACGGGTGCCGACACCGCCCAGAACAACTGAAGGAACGTTTCTGCACGCGTCGGGGGGCTGGGTCCACGCGTGCCTGCATCCGTTGTCCCGCACCCGTTTGTCCCACCGCCGTCGGCGGCACCCGAGACCGCTCCCGACCGCTCCCGCGCCTGAGGTCACCTCCGCGCCAGGGGGGCCGTGGGGACCGTCTCCCGTCTCTCTGACCGCTGCCGCCCCCTGTGAGCCGCCACCCTCCTGTGAGCCGCCGCCCCCTGTGAGCGCCACCGCCCTTGGGACCGCTGCCGCTCCGAGACCGCTACCGCTCCTGGCCCCTCGCGGCCGCCCGGCCCAACTGCTCCAGCGTCGCCGCCACCGCCGGCACCTGCGCCAGATCGGGGAGCGTGAGGGCGACGATCTCCCGCCGCACCGCCGGTTCCAGCGTCACCGCGCGCGCCCCACGGGGCCGTACGGACTCGATCGCGAGCTGTGGCAGGACGGCGACGCCGAGGCCCGCGCCCACCAGACCGGCCACCGCCGGGTAGTCGTCCGTGGCGAAGTCGATACGGGGAGTGAAGCCGGCCCCCTCGCAGACCTCCACCAGCTGGCCCCGGCAGCGCGGGCAGCCGGCGATCCACGGCTCCCCGGCGAGTTCGCCGATGTCGAGGGAGCGGGCGTCCGCGAGCGGGTGGCGTTCCGGGAGGAGGGCGACGAGCCGGTCCGTCAGCAGTGGGCGGACGACCAGGTCCGCCCACTCCTCGGCGCCCGGCGCGTCCTCGTAGCGGAAGGCGAGGGCGATGTCGCAGTCGCCGGCGCGCAGCTTGTCGACGGACTCGGGCGGCTCGGCCTCCTCCAGCGAGACGCGGGTGCCGGGGTGCGCGGCACGCAGGGCGGCCAGCGCGGTCGGGACGAGGGTGGAGCTGCCGCTGGGGAAGGAGACGAGACGTACCCGGCCGGCCCGCAGTCCGGCGATGGCGGCGACCTCCTCCTCGGCGGCGGTCAGCCCCGCGAGGATGCCGGCGGCGTGCCGTACGAGAGCCTGACCTGCCTGGGTGAGACGCATCTCACGGCCGCTGCGCACCAGCAGGGGCGTGCCGACGGACGCCTCCAGGGCCTTCATCTGCTGGCTGACGGCGGGCTGGGTGCAGCCCAGCTCGCGTCCCGCCGCGGAGAAGGAGCCGGTGGCGGCCACGGCGCGCAGCACACGGAGGTGACGGGCCTCGATCACCCTTCGAGGATACCCGCGCACATAAGGGTGCCTTGGGTCTCGCGGCGGGTAACGCGTCGACACTTTGACCGTGGCTCGCTTACCGTGCGGCCATGAGGCTTCTGTCTGTGAATCTCGGCCGCCCGAAAAACTCGCCGTTCACGCATCATCCGGAAGGCGTCACCGGCATCGACAAGCGGCCGACGGACGGGCCGGTGCGGGTGTCGGCGCCCGGGCCGAGCGGCACGGCGGGCAGTGGCCTCGCCGGGGACGCGGTGTGCGACCTGCGGCACCACGGCGGCGACGACCAGGCGGTGTACGCCTTCGCCCGCGAGGACCTCGACGACTGGGAGCGCGAGCTGGGGCGCACGCTGTCCAACGGCGTGTTCGGCGAGAACCTCACCCTCACCGGCCTGGACGTCTCCGGCGCGCGGATCGGCGAGCGCTGGCGCGTCGGCGCCGATGTGGTGCTGGAGGTGACGGCCGGACGCGTTCCCTGCCGCACCTTCCAGGGTCACGTGGGTGAGCAGCGCTGGGTGAGGCGGTTCACGCAGAAGGCCGCGACGGGCGCGTACCTGCGGGTGATCACGCCGGGCGAGATCCGCGCGGGGGACCCCGTCGAGATCGTCCACCTGCCGGAGCACGAGGTGACGGCCCGCATGCAGTTCCAGGCCGTCACCACGCACCGGGAGCTGCTGCCACGCCTGCTGGCCGCGGGCGAGGCGCTGCACTCCGAGACCCTGGCGGCGGCCCGGAAGTACGTCGCCGAACACGGCGCCTGAGCCGTCGCCGCCGGACGTACGCGCGGGCGTCACCTGGCCCATGTGCCGTCGGCAGCTGGACCACGTGCGTCGGCACCGGGTGGTCCAGGTGCTGTCGGCACCGGGTGGTCCAGGTGCTGTCGTCCCTCGGCCTACGTGCCGTCGCCACGCCGGGGTACGGTGCGGGCGCCGCCCGGCCTACGGGCCGCCGCCGCCCGGCCTATGGGCCGCCGCCGCCCGGCCTATGGGCCGCCGCCGCCCGGCCTATGGGCCGCCGCCGCCCGGCCTATGGGCCGCCGCCGCCGGGCGTACGGACCGCCGCCGCCCGGTCTACGGGCGGCCCGCCACCGGACGTACGGGCGGCCGCCACCGGACGTACGTGCGGGCGCCACCCGGTCTGCGCACGGGCGTCACCCGGCGGACGCACGGGATTCACCGGGGAGGGGGCACGGGCGTCGTCGGGGAGGGGCACGGGTGTCACCCGGGCGCGCGCACGGGGTCGTCGGCGGGGTGCGCGCACGGGGCGCCGGGAGGGGGCGTGCGCACGCGGCCTTCACCTTCGGGAGGCGCCGTGCAGAGAGCGGAGTGTGCCGGTCCGGGTCACTACCCTTCTGCCATGACAACGGCTCTGATCACAGGTTCGACCGCGGGCATCGGCGCCGCGTTCGCGCGGCGGCTGGCGGCGGACGGGCACGACCTCGTGCTCGTCGCCCGGGACACCGGGCGGCTGCGCGAGCAGGCGACCGAGTTGCACGACCGGCACGGCATCGAGGCGGAGGTGCTCACCGCCGACCTGGCCGAGGACAAGGGCATCGAGGTGGTGGCCGACCGGCTCGGCGACCGCAGGAACCCCGTCGACCTGCTCGTCAACAACGCGGGCTTCGGCAACAAGGGCCGCTATCTCGACGTACCGATGGCCGACGAGCTGAGGATGCTCAAGGTGCACTGCGAGGCGGTGCTGCGGCTGACCTCGGCGGCGACCACGGCGATGCGGGAGCGCGGGCGCGGGGGCGTCGTCAACGTCGCCTCGGTGGCCGCCTTCCTCCCCCGCGGCACGTACGGCGCGTCCAAGGCGTGGGTCGTGCAGTTCACGCAGGGTGCCGCCAAGGACCTGGCGGGCAGCGGGGTGCGGCTCATGGCGCTGTGCCCGGGCTTCGTACGGACCGAGTTCCACGAGCGTGCCGGGATGGGGACGGACAACATCCCGAACTGGATGTGGCTGGACGCGGACAAGCTGGTGACGGCGGCGCTGCACGACCTGGCGCGCGGCAAGTCGGTGTCGATCCCGGACCCGCGGTACAAGGCGCTGATGGGCTTGGTGAAGGTGGTCCCGAGGGGCCTGCTCGGCGGGGTCAGCTCGCGGACCGGGCGCAAGTACGGCCCCCAGTAGGGAGCGGGGCCGGCCGCCGGTGGCGGGCGGCCGGGTGGCGTCGGCGCTCCGGTGGGAAAATGGGCGTGACACAACCGGACCCAGGGGGGCCGGAGGCGGCGTCATGACGTTCGTACAGCTCATCGACTGCAAGACGAGCCGGTTCGACGAGATGAACCGGCTGCTGGACACATGGGTCGAACAGACCAAGGGGAAGCGGACCGCGACGCACGCGCTGGTCGCCAAGGACCGCTCGGACGCGTCGCACCTCATCGAGATCGTGGAGTTCCCGTCGTACGAGGAGGCGATGCGGAACTCGAACCTCCCGGAGACCGACCGGATCTTCCAGGACATGGTGGCCCTGTGCGACGAGATGCCCACCTTCACCGATCTCGAGGTGGTGCGGGACGAGCAGCTCAACCGGAAGGTCGCGCGGGAGTACTTCGAGGACCTCGGCCGGACCCCCGTCGACCGCCTGCTGGAACGGCTCACGGACGACTACGTCGATCACGACCCCGCCAATCCGCGGGACACCGGGCTGCGGGCGGCGCGCGAGGAGGTCCTCGGCTGGCGGCGGGCCTTCGACTTCTCGATGCGGGTCGACGCCCAGACGGCCGAGGACGACACGGTGTGCACGCGCTGGACGTTCACCGGCCGCCACAAGGGCGACTTCCTGGGCATCCCGGCCACCCGGCAGGAGGTCGCCATGACCGGTATGACCTGGCACCGCTTCCGGGGCGGGATGATCTGCGAGGCGTGGTGGCAGTACGACCGGGCGGGTCTGCTGGAGCAGTTGGGGGTACTCGGGCGGTAGCCCGCGAGGTTCCACCGGGGCTCCGTACCCCGGCTGACCGGGGACGGAGCCCTCGGCCGCGTCGCATGGACGGCTGAACAGGTGTTCGGCCGGTTGCTTCCCGAGCTGAAGGGCGTGGCGGCGACGCGAAGGCCCGGCGTCCCCGAGAGGGACGCCGGGCCTCGGTGCTGACGTGTGTCAGTGCTGACGTGTGTCAGTGCTGACGTGTGTCAGTGGGAGTGGCCGTGGCCGTGGCCCGCGGCGGCCGGCTCTTCCTCTTCCTTCTTCTCGACGACCAGGGTCTCGGTCGTGAGGAGGAGGGAGGCGATGGAGGCGGCGTTCTCCAGGGCGGAGCGGGTGACCTTGACCGGGTCGATGACGCCGGCCTTGACCAGGTCGCCGTACTCGCCGGTGGCGGCGTTGTAGCCGTTGCCCTTCTCGAGCTCGGCGACCTTGGAGACGATGACGTAGCCCTCGAGGCCGGCGTTCTCGGCGATCCAGCGCAGCGGCTCGACGGCGGCGCGGCGGACGACGGAGACGCCGGTGGCCTCGTCGCCGGTCTTGTCGAGGTTGCCCTCGAGGACCTTGACGGCGTGGACCAGCGCGGAGCCGCCACCGGAGACGATGCCCTCCTCGACCGCGGCGCGGGTCGCGGAGATGGCGTCCTCCAGACGGTGCTTCTTCTCCTTCAGCTCCACCTCGGTGGCGGCGCCGACCTTGATCACGCACACGCCGCCGGCCAGCTTCGCGAGGCGCTCCTGGAGCTTCTCGCGGTCCCAGTCGGAGTCCGTGTTCTCGATCTCGGCCTTGATCTGGGCGACGCGGCCCGTGACGTCCTCGGCGTTGCCGGCACCGTCGACGACCGTGGTGTCGTCCTTGGTGACGGTGACGCGGCGGGCGGAGCCGAGCACGTCGACGCCGACCTGGTCGAGCTTGAGGCCGACCTCCTCGGAGATGACGGTGGCGCCGGTGAGGACGGCCAGGTCCTGGAGCATCGCCTTGCGGCGGTCACCGAAGCCCGGGGCCTTGACCGCGACCGCGTTGAAGGTGCCGCGGATCTTGTTCACGACCAGGGTCGACAGGGCCTCGCCCTCGACGTCCTCGGCGATGATCAGCAGCGGGCGGGAGGAGTTGGTCTGGATGACCTTCTCCAGCAGCGGCAGCAGGTCGGCGATGGAGGAGATCTTGCCCTGGTTGATGAGGATGTACGGGTCCTCCAGGACGGCCTCCATGCGCTCCTGGTCCGTCACGAAGTACGGCGACAGGTAGCCCTTGTCGAAGGCCATGCCCTCGGTGAAGTCCAGCTCCAGACCGAAGGTGTTGGACTCCTCGACGGTGATGACACCGTCCTTGCCGACCTTGTCCATGGCCTCGGCGATGAGCTCGCCGACCTGCTGGTCCTGGGCGGACAGCGCGGCCACGGCGGCGATGTCGGACTTCTCGTCGATCGGGCGGGCCGAGGCGAGCAGGTCGTCGGAGACGGCCTTGACCGCGGCGTCGATGCCCTTCTTCAGCAGCGCGGGGGAGGCGCCGGCGGCGACGTTCTTCAGGCCCTCGCGCACCAGCGCCTGGGCGAGCACGGTGGCGGTGGTCGTACCGTCACCCGCGATGTCGTTGGTCTTGGTCGCCACCTCCTTCACCAGCTGCGCGCCGAGGTTCTCGTACGGGTCCTCGATCTCGACCTCGCGGGCGATCGTGACACCGTCGTTGGTGATGGTGGGGGCACCGAACTTCTTGTCGATGACGACGTTGCGGCCCTTGGGGCCGATCGTCACCTTGACCGTGTCGGCCAGCTTGTTGACGCCGCGCTCGAGGGCGCGACGGGCGTCCTCGTCGAACTTCAGGATCTTCGCCATGACAGCGGGAGCCCTCTCGGAAATCTGTGGGTGAGAAAGAAACTGCGCCCCGGGCGCCCGGCTTCTTATGTGGTCGCGGGGGCCAGGGGCGCAGCTTCAAGCAACAAATGTGCTCGGGTGAACTACTTCTCGATGATCGCGAGGACGTCGCGAGCCGAGAGGACGAGGTACTCCTCGCCGTTGTACTTCACCTCGGTGCCGCCGTACTTGCTGTACAGGACGACGTCGCCGACCTGGACGTCGAGCGGCAGGCGCTCGCCGTTCTCGAAGCGGCCCGGGCCCACGGCGAGGACGGCGCCCTCCTGGGGCTTCTCCTTCGCGGTGTCCGGGATGACCAGGCCAGAGGCCGTGGTCTGCTCGGCGTCGAGCGGCTGGACCACGATGCGGTCCTCGAGCGGCTTGATGGCAACCTTGGAGCTGGCGGTCGTCACGATCCGACCTCCCCCTTCGGAGATCTCACGGGGTTAACTGTCTGAGGTGGCGACCAGGTCGATCCGTCGTCGCGGGTGCCGGACCTGCCCGTCGCTGTGTTGGCACTCTCCTGGGGGGAGTGCCAGAGCTGAGACTATGACCGCGATTAGCACTCGGTCAAGCGGAGTGCCAATCCGGCGGGGCGCGGCGCGACTTTCGCCGGCGTGAGCGCCCCCGGCGGCCGGTGCCGAGCGCCGCTGCCTTCGGGTGCCGAGCGCCGCTGCCTTCGGGTGCCGAGCGCCGCTGCCTTCCGGTACCGGACCGCCGCGGCCTTCGGGGGCGGGACCCCGAGGCCTTCGGGTGCCGAGCGCCGCTGCCTTCCGGTGCCGGACCGCCGCTGCCTTCGGGGGCCGGACCGCACTGCCTTCCGGTGCCGGACCGCCGCTGCCGGTCGGTGCCGGGCCCCGCTGCCGGCCTGAACGGCCTCGTTCCCGATTGCCGATCGCCGGGCGGGCCGCATCTCGTAGCGTTCCGCCATGAGTTCCCGTTCCTCCGTCTCCGCAGTCTCCGCCGGCTGCTGCCTGGCGGGGCTCCTCGTGCCGGTGGAGGTCGCCTGCGGGTATCTGATCGCCGTGATCCTGGTGATGAGCGGGCGTCCGACGGCGCTGCTGGTCTACCTCGGCGTGGCCGGGGTGGCCGCGCTCGGCAGCGCCGTCGTGCTGTACCGGAAGGGGTATCCCGTCACCGGGGCGGCGCAGGCGGTGACGGGAGCGGTGTTGCTGGTGCTCGCCGTGCAGGTGTGGGCCCGCTGAACTCCCCCGGCGTCACACGTAGTCCTCCAGCCGCGCCACCGTCAGACCCTGTTCCTGGATCCGGCGCAGCAGGCGGGTCGTGCGTTCGCGCAGCGTCGGGCCCAGGGACTCGTCCGGGTCCACGGCGATGATGTCGCCGGGACGGAGGCTGTGGGTGCCGCGGGTGTAGGTGAGGTCGGCGGGGCCCATGGCGGCGCGCCAGAGGACGACCGCCGTGATGCCGCAGTCCGCGGCGGCGCGCAGGGTCGTGGTGTCGTACCTGCCGTAGGGCGGGCGGAAGAGGCGGGGGCGGACGCCGAAGCGGGCGTGGAGCTTCTCCTGCTGGCCGCAGATCTCGGCGCGCTGGCCGGTGTACGGCAGGCCGCGCAGGGCGGCGTGGTCGAGGGTGTGGTTCTGAAGGGTCGCGCCGACGGCGCGGAGGCGGGCGAAGTGCCCGTAGCCGGGGCCGACCACGCTGTCCGTGAGGAACATGGTGACCGGGAGGCGCAGGTCGCGGACCATGTCGACGAAGCGGGGGTCGCGTTCGGCGCCGTCGTCGTAGGTGAGGAAGACGACCCTGTCGCGGGTCGGGACGTGGTCGACGACCGGCGGGAGGGCCGTACCGCCGGGGCTGCCGGACAGGGGCCCGGAGGGGCGGGACGGGCGGGTGGGCGCGGGGGCCAGGGGGGCCGTCAGGCCCCAGCGGCGGTGGGGCGGGCCGGCGTCCGGACCGTGCGGGTGGACCCGTTCCGCCGCCTTCTTGCCCAGCCGTTCGATCGGGTCGACGGACTGGGCGCAGCCGGTCAGGGTCGCCAGGATCAGCAGTACGGCCAGCGGCCCCCGCGCTCTCACAGGTAGTCCTCCAGGCGTGCCACCGCGTATCCCTTCTCCGTGACCTTGTTCAGGAACCGGCGGATCATGTCGGGCATGGTGCCCTTCCAGTCGTCCCGGCCGCGGAAGTGGCTCAGGACGATGTCGCCGGGGTGGAGGTCGTGGTCCCACTCGCGGTACTCCCAGCGGTCGACGAAGACCTCCTCGCTCCAGAGTGGTACGTACCGCACGCCGCAGGTCTTCGCGGCGCGCAGGGTGGCCCGGTTGTAGTTCCCGAACGGCGGCCGGAAGAGGGCCGGGCGCTCGCCGTAGTGCTCCTCGATCACGTCCTGCATGCCGCAGATCTCCTGCTTCTGGCGCTGGTACGACAGGCTCGGCAGGTAGCGGTGGTGGAGGGTGTGGTTGTTCAGGCCGACCCCCGCGGCCTTCATCCTTTCGAAGTAGGCGTAGTCGTCCTTGACCAGGTAGTCGCTGAGGAAGGCGGTGTACGGGATCCGGAGCTCGGCCATCATGCGCAGGAACGCCGGGTCCTTCTCGGCGCCGTCGTCGAGGGTGAGGAAGACGACCTTGTCCCTGGTGGGGACGCGGGTGAAGACCGGCGGCAGCCCGAGGTCCTCGTGGTCCCTGACCTCGAAGCCGTCGCGGGTGGTGATGTGCGGCTTGCGGGCGGGGGGCGCGGGCGCGGCCAGGGGGACCTCGCGCAGGCCCCAGCGCTCCGCCGCGGCGGTCCGGGCCGCGTGGTCGGCGCGCAGCTTGTCGGCGTAGGAGTGCAGGGCGCGCTCCGGCGGTGCCTGACCGGCCTCCTGGCCGGCGGCGGGACGGCTACCGGCGGTGCCCGAGCCGCCCTGAGCGCAGCCCGAGGCGATGGCGGTCAGGGCGAGGACGGCGATGCCGCCCCGGATCCTCATGCGCCGCACCGCCTTTTTATCGTTTTGTACGACTGATCCCATGGCGCCGGATCCTCGCAGTCGCGGCCCGCGAACCCCGCCCGACACCCCGCCCGGCACCGCGGGCGGACGCGCACCGTCCACCGACTGGCCCACAATGAGCCGGTGAACGACCTCGCCCCGCTCCTCACCCCCGAGGGCCGCGCCCTCCTCGACGCCGTACGCGACACCGCCCCCGCGGACGAACTCGCCGTCGCCACCCGGCTGCGCCGCGACCACCCCGCCGCACTCGTCTCGGCCGCCCTCGGGCAGGCGCGGCTGCGGCAGCGGGCGGTGGCGAAGTTCGGGGCGCGGGACGCCGAGCGGATGTTCTTCACGCCGAACGGGGTCGAGCAGTCCACCCGCGCCTCGGTCGCCGCCCACCGCGCGGGGCGCCTGCGCGAACTGGGCGTCACCTCCGTCGCCGACCTGTGCTGCGGGATCGGCGGCGACGCCGTCGCGCTCGCCCGCGCCGGCATCCGGGTCCTCGCCGTGGACCGCGACCCGCTGACCGCGGCGGTCGCCCGGGAGAACGCCGCGGCCCTGGGGCTGAGCGATCTGATCGAGGTGCGGGAGGCCGACGTCACGGACGTCGACACGGCCGGGTACGACGCCGTGTTCGTGGACCCGGCCCGACGCGGGGGGCGCGGGCGCGTCTTCGACCCCGAGGCGTACTCACCGCCCCTGTCCTGGGCCGTCTCGGCCGCCCTGCGGGCCCCGCACGCCGCGCTGAAGGTCGCCCCCGGCATCCCGCACGAGGCGGTGCCCGACGGGGCGGAGGCCGAGTGGATCTCGGACGGCGGGGACGTGAAGGAGGCGGTGCTGTGGTTCGGGACCACACCGGGCGCCGTCCGCGCCACCCTGCTGCCCGGCCCGCGCACGCTCCTCGGCACCGGGCTGCCCGACCCCGGCGTCCGCCCCGTCGGCCGCTTCCTCTACGAGCCCGACGGCGCCGTCATCCGGGCGCACCTGGTGGCCGAGGTGGCCCGGGAGGTGGACGGCGGCCTGATCGACGAGACCATCGCCTACGTCACCGCCGACGAGGCGCGGCCCACGCCGTACGCCACCGCCTACGAGATCACCGACCGGCTGCCCTTCAACGTCAAGAAGCTGAAGGCGCTGCTGCGGGAGCGGGAGGTGGGGATCCTGACGGTGAAGAAGCGCGGGTCGGCGGTGGAGCCGGAGGAACTGCGGAAGAAGGTGAAGCCGCAGGGGCCGAACGCGGCGACGGTGTTCCTGACGCGGGTCGCGGGGGCGCCGACGATGCTGATCGGGGGGCCGGTCGGGGGCGCCGGTACCGCCGGGGGCGGTTCCGGCTCCTGACCGCGCCGGCCGGTCGGTCACCGAAGGCGGTGACGTGCCCCCGCCCGGGCCGGGGACGCCGGATCCGGGCACGGGGTGCGTGGTCCCGTGCGCTTCGGGCCGCGGCGGCGGGGTGGCTGGTCGCGCAGTTCCCCGCGCCCCTTTACGCAGGGCAGCTGACCGGGCGGCCAGTGGGAGCCCCCTGATTGCGGGCAGGGGGGCTGTGCGTTGCGGGCCGCGGCGGGTGGGTGGCTGGTCGCGCAGTTCCCCGCGCCCCTTTACGCCGGTCGCCTGACCGGCGTGACAGTGTCTGCCGGTGTCACCCCTGGGTGAGTGATGTCCACAGGTCGGTCGCCGCTGGTTCCTGGGGGACCACGCGGTTGGGGTCCGTCGGTGCGGTCACCACGGGCAGGGTGACGGTCGTGACGTGGGCCGACGACAGGCCCTTCAGGCTCTGGGCGAGTTCCGTCAGCTCGGCGAGGGAGTCCAGGCCGGTGTCGGTGGTGAGTCCGCCGGTGGCCGCGTCGGCGACGGAGTAGAGCCGGGTGGGGCTGGTGAGCAGGTCGGTGGCGGAGATCTGCTCCAGCAGGGCCTTCACCAGGGTCTGCTGGAGGCCTATGCGGCCGAGGTCGCTGCCGTCGCCGATGCCGTGCCGGGTGCGGGCCAGGGCGAGGGCCTGCGTGCCGTCGAGACGGTGGGTCCCGGCCGCGAGGCGCAGGTGGCTGTCCTCGTCGTCGATGTCCTCCTCGGTGGTCACGGTCACGCCGCCGAGCGCGTCCACGAGCTTCGCGAACCCCGAGAAGTCGACCTCGACGAAGTGGTCCATGCGGACGTTCGTCATCGACTCCACGGTCTTGACCGCGCAGACCGGGCCGCCCACCGCGTAGGCGGTGTTGAACATCACGCCGTACGCCTCCGCCGTCGAACCGCCGGACGGCAGCGGGCAGGACGGGCGGGTGACGAGGGTGTCGCGCGGGATGCTGACGACGGTGGCGCCGGTGCGGCCGGCGTCGAGGTGGACGACCATCGCCGTGTCGGAGCGCGCGCCCGTGCTGTCGCCGCCGCCGAGCTCCCGGTTCTCGGCTCCGCTGCGCGAGTCGGAGCCGAGGACCAGGATGTTGAGGGCCCCGGTGGGCAGCGGGGCGGCGGAGGCCGTACCGGACGGGGACGGGGTGGTCACCGCGCGCGCCGGACGGTCGTCGCCGAGCGCGTTGTCGAGGTCGACGCCCGTGATGTTGTCGTTGAGGTGCCAGTACACCCAGCCCGCCGCGGCGGCGCCCAGGACGAGGGTGACGGCGAGGGTGAGGCCGACGGCCCTGAGCGTTCTGGACCGCCGGCCCCGCTGTCCGTGCGCGTGTGCGTTCGCGTGTGCGTTCGCGTCGTGTCCCGTCACGGGAGGAACATAAGTTTGGATTATGAGCGGACTGTGAGGGATTGATTCGGAGTCTCTCAGACTTCCCGGAGCCCGGGCGGCCCGAGTCCCCGGCGCCCCCTCACCCCAGCGTCACCGTCGGCACCGGATTGCTCCCGCTCCACGACGCGTTGAAGCCGAACGTCACCGAACCGCCGTCGGGAACCGTCGCGTTGTACGAGGCGTTGGAACAGGTGACCGCCGCCCCCGACTGGGTGCAGTTCGCGTTCCAGGCCTGCGTGATCTGCTGCCCGGCCCCGTACGTCCAGTTCACCGTCCACGACGACAGCGCCGCCCCCGAGCAGGCGATCCGCACCTGCCCCGTGAAGCCGGTGTTCCACTGGCTGGTCACGCTGTACACCGCCGTGCACGCGCCCGTCGGCGGCGTCACGGTGCCCCCGAGCGCCTCGACGATCGCGTAGTACGCCGGTTTCGGCGCGAAGTTCTCGTCGTACGGCGTCGCCGCGCCCTGCCCCGGGAAGGTGCTCGGGATCCAGGAGTCGGAGTCGGTGAAGCCCCACACCGTGACGCCGGTGCACCGGGTCACCGCCAGGCAGGCGTTCATGACCGCCTTGTAGTCGGCGGCCTGCTGGGTGAGCTTGGCGCTGTCGGACGGCAACGTCATCCGGATGTCCAGCTCGGTGATCGCCACGTCGACGCCGAGGTCGGCGAAGCGCTGGATGTTCTGCTGGAGGGTGGACGGCACCTGGCCGAGGATCAGATGGGCCTGGAGGCCGACGCCGTCGATCGGGACGCCCTGCTCCTTCAGCGACTTGACCAGGTCGTACAGGGCGGTGGACTTCGCGTTCACGCCCTCGACGTTGTAGTCGTTGATGTAGAGCTTCGCGGCCGGGTCGGCGGCCCGCGCCCAGGTCAGGGCGTCGGCGATGTAGTCGGCGCCGAGGCCCTGGTACCAGAGGGTGGAGCGGTAGGTGCCGTCCTCGTTGAAGGGCTCGTTGACGACGTCCCAGGCGGCGACGCGGCCCTCGTAGCGGTCGACCTCGGTGGTGATGTGGTCCTGGAGCAGGGTGGCGAGCTGGGCGGAGGTCCAGCTGCCGTTGGTCAGCCAGCTCGGGTTCTGGCTGTGCCAGACGAGGGTGTGGCCGCGCACCTCCTGGTCGTGGGCCTCGGCGAAGTCCACGATCTGGTCGGCCTCGGCCCAGTTGAAGGTCCCCTGGGTCGGCTCGACCGAGCCCCACTTCATGGCGTTTCCGGGGGTGAGCCAGTTGAACTCCCCTCCCGCGATGTCACCGTAGGTGCCGGTGAGCTTGGAGCCGGTGACGGCCGTGCCCATGACCTTGCCCTGGGCGGCGGCGAGGTCGCGCAGCGGTTCGTCGGCCGCGTGGGCGGTCGTGGAACCGGCGGTGAGCAGGGCGCCGACGGCCGCGGCGCCGGCGCACAGGGCCGCCAGACGGCGCCGTAAGGATGGTGCGGAGGATCTCATGACAGGCCTCCGAAAGTTTCGGTCGTGCAACCGATTGACTTCGGAGGAGTGTGGAGGCGTCCTCCCCACCCGTCAATACGTCACCTTCAGGCCACCGGCGGCGCCGCCGTGCTCGTCCGCACCACCAGACTGGTCGCCAGCTCCACCCGGGTCGCCGCCGGCGCCTCCTCCGCGCGCCCCAGCTCCAGCACCAGCCGGGCGGCCGCCTCGGCCATCTCGGTCAGCGGCTGCCGCACGGTCGTCAGGGGCGGGCCCACCCAGCGGGCCACCGGCAGGTCGTCGAAGCCGACCACGCTGACGTCCTCGGGGATGCGCAGGCCCAGCTCACGGGCGGCCTCGTAGCAGCCGAGGGCCTGGAGGTCGTTGCCGGCGAAGACGGCGGTGGGCCGGTCGGGGCGGGCGAGCAGCTCACGCCCGAGCCGGTAGCCGGTCTCGTGGTGGAAGTCACCGGTCATGATCAGCCCCGGGTCGACCGGCAGCCCGGCCGTCTCCAGGGCCGCGCGGTAGCCGTCGACGCGGGCCCGGCTGCACATCATCTGCGCGGGTCCGCTGATCGCCCCGATCCGCCGGTGTCCCAGCTCGACCAGGTGCCGGGTGGCGGCGAGCCCGCCCTGCCAGTTGGTGGCGCCGATCGAGGGCACGTCCGCCCCCGGGTCGCCCGCCGGGTCCATCACCACGAACGGGATGGAACGGCTGGTCAGCAGCGCGCGCTGGGACTCGTCGAGCCCGGACAGCACGAGCACCACGCCGTGCGGGCGGCGGGCGGCGACCTGGTCGGCCCAGGTCCGCCCCGGCGTGAGCCGTCCCGCGCTCTCGCTCAGCACGACGCTCAGCCCGGCGTCCCGCGCGACGTTCTCGACGCCCCGGATGACCTCCATCGCCCAGGCGCTCTCCAGCTCGTGGAAGACCAGGTCGATCAACGGCGAGCGGGTCGCCTCGGCGCGCCGGCGCCGGTAGCCGTGGGCGCGCAGCAGCTCCTCCACGCGGGCGCGGGTCGCGGGCGCGACATCGGCACGGCCGTTGAGGACCTTCGAAACAGTCGGTGCCGAGACGCCGGCCTCTCGGGCGATCTCCGCGAGGGTCGCGGTCTGCCCCGCCGAACGCCGTGTCGGCCGGTCTTCCGTCCGCGTCTGCGCGGGCTCCGAGGGTGTCATGGCGGCGATCGTATCCCCGCACGACCTCTTGACGAACCCCTCGCCGGGCCTTAGGTTCCCGGAACATTCGAAGTGTATATCGAAACATTCGCACGATCGGTCCCCGACCGGTGGCTCACCGACCTCTGACAGGAGTTTCATGACCACCGCCCCCTGGCGTGACCCCGCCCTGCCCGCCGCCGCCCGTGTCGACGACCTCCTCTCCCGGATGACCCTCGAGGAGAAGACCGCCCAGCTGTACGGCGTGTGGGTCGGCGCCGCGACGGACGGCGACGGAGTCGCCCCGCACCAGCACGACATGACCGCCGACTACGACTGGGCCGAACTGATCACCCACGGGCTCGGCCAGCTCACCCGCTCCTTCGGCACGGCCCCCGTGGACCCGGCGGTCGGTGCCCGCGCCCTGGCCCTGGCCCAGCGCAGGATCACCGAGGCGGGCCGCTTCGGCATCCCCGCCGTCGCGCACGAGGAGTGCCTGGCCGGCTTCACCGCCTGGCGGGCCACCGCCTACCCGGTCCCGCTCGCCTGGGGCGCCGCCTTCGACCCGCCGCTGGTGGAGGAGATGGCCCGGCAGATCGGCCGCGACCTGCGCGCCGTCGGCGTCCACCAGGGCCTCGCGCCCGTCCTGGACGTCGTACGGGATCCGCGCTGGGGGCGGGTCGAGGAGACGATCGGCGAGGACCCGTACCTGGTGGGCACGGTCGGCGCGGCCTATGTGCGCGGCCTGGAGTCGGCCGGTGTCGTCGCCACGCTCAAGCACTTCGCCGGGTACGCCTCCTCGGCGGGCGCCCGCAACCTGGCGCCCGTCCGGGCGGGCACCCGCGAGTTCGCGGACGTGACGCTGCCGCCGTTCGAGATGGCGCTGCGCGAGGGCGGGGCCCGCTCGGTGATGGCCGCCTACACGGAACGCGACGGCGTCCCGGCCTCCGCCGACCCGGAGCTGCTGACCGCTCTCCTGCGCGAGGAGTGGGGCTTCACCGGCACGGTGGTCGCCGACTACTTCGGCATCGGCTTCCTCCAGACCCTGCACCGCGTGGCGGGCACCCCCGCGGAGGCGGCCCGGCTGGCCCTGGAGGCCGGCGTCGACGTGGAGCTGCCGACGGTGAAGTACTACGGCGAGGCCCTCGTGGCGGCCGTACGGGACGGGCAGGTCCCGCAGGACCTGGTCGACCGGGCCGCCCGCCGCGTCCTGCTCCAGAAGTGCGAGCTGGGCCTGCTGGACGCGGACTGGCGGCCGGAGCCGGCCGAGCCGGTGCCGGCCCGGCTCGACTCCCCCGCCAACCGGGCGGTGGCCCGCCGGCTGGCGGAGGAGTCGGTGGTGCTTCTGGACAACCCGGACGGCCTGCTGCCGCTGTCCCCGGACAGCCGGGTCGCCGTCGTCGGCCCCCGGGCGGCGGACGCGCTCGCGATGCTCGGCTGCTACTCCTTCCCCTCCCACGTCCTCACCCACCACCCCGAGGTGGAGCTCGGCATCGACATCCCGACTCTGCTGGAGTCGCTGCGCACCGAGCTGCCCGACGCCAAGGTGACGTTCGCGGAGGGCTGCCCGGTCTCCGACCCGGACCGGTCGGGCTTCGAGGAGGCGGTGGCGAGGGCCTCCGAGGCGGACGTGTGCGTGGCCGTCCTGGGCGACCGGGCGGGCCTGTTCGGCCGGGGCACCTCGGGCGAGGGCTGCGACGTGGCCGACCTGCGCCTGCCGGGCGTCCAGGGTGAGCTGCTGGACGCCCTCGTGGCGACGGGCGTCCCGGTGGTCCTGGTCCTCCTCACCGGCCGCCCCTACGCCCTCGGCCGCTGGCACGGCCGGCTGGGCGCCGTCGTCCAGGCCTTCTTCCCCGGCGAGGAGGGGGGCCCGGCGGTCGCGGGGGTGCTGTCGGGCCGCGTCAACCCCTCGGGCCGGCTGCCCGTGAGCGTGCCCCGCGTGGTGGGCGGCCAGCCGTGGACGTACCTCCAGCCGCCCCTGGGCCTGGCCGACGAGGTCAGCAGCCTGGACCCGACGCCGCTGTACCCGTTCGGGTACGGGAGGTCGTACACGACGTTCGCGTGGGAGGACGCCGAGACCCCGGACGCGGAGATCGGCACCGACGGCTTGTACGACCTGTCCGTGACCGTCCGCAACACCGGCGACCGGCCGGGCGCCGAGGTCGTCCAGCTCTATCTGCACGACCCGGTGGCGAGCGTGACCCGGCCCGACGTACGGCTCGTCGGCTACCAGCGGGTCGCGCTGGAACCCGGCGGGTCGGCCCGCGTGACCTTCCGCTTCCACACCGACCTGTCGGCGTTCACCGACCGCGCGGGCCGGCGGGTGGTCGAACCCGGGGCGCTGGAACTGCGGCTGGGGGCGTCCAGCGCGGACGTGCGCCACACGGCCCGTCTGACCCTGACCGGGCCGGTACGGGAGGCGGGAGCGGGGCGGAGGCTGCGGTGCGAGGTGGGGGTGGAGGTGGATGCGGGAGCGGAGTCGGTAGTGGGGACGGAGGCGGAGACTCAGGTGGAGGCGGAGGCGGCGGAGGCGCCCCCGGAGCGCGCCTGAGGCGCTCCGGGGGGTGCCTCGGGGGCGCTCCGGGGGGTGCCTCGGGGGCGCTCCGGGGGGTGCCTCGGGGGCGCTCCGGGGGCCTCGGGGGCGCGCCCTCCGGGGGCCCCTCGGGGGCCGCTCCAAGGGGTGCCTTCGGGGGCGCCTCGGGGGGCCTCGGGGGGTGCCTCGGGGATGGAGGGGCGCTCCGGGCCGGAGGTCCTACTCCTCCACCGCCTCGAACCGCCAGCGGTGCACCGACCGGCTCACCAGCTCCCCGTCCGGCTCGGGCAGTTCGGGCACGTCGGCGTCGTACTCCGCGTCCCACCACGTGATGACCAGCACCCGGTCCTGCGGGGCGCGGAGGACCTCGCGGCGCAGGGGTGCGGGCGAGAGCCGCTGCCCGCGCACCCACGCCAGCAGCTCCGCCCCGCGGCCCTGTGCCGCCCGGGCCTCCCACATCAACGCGACCGTCATGACGTGATCCTCACGAGTAGAGGTTGGTCTCGCCGACCTCGTGGACGTGGTCGTGACCGTGGCCGGCGCCATGTCCGTGGCCGGCGCCATGGCCGTGGCCTGCGCTGTGGTCGTGGTTCCGGCCGGGCACGTGCGGGTCGGTCACCGGGAGGGACGAGTCCGCCGACAGGTCCCAGGCGGACGCGGCCCGGCCACGGGCGACCATCTCCGCGCCGAGGGCGGCGACCATCGCGCCGTTGTCCGTGCACAGCTTGGGGCGCGGCACGCGCAGCCGGATGCCGGCCGCCTCACAGCGCTCCTGGGCCAGGGCGCGCAGCCGGGAGTTGGCGGCCACACCGCCGCCGATCATCAGGTGGTCGACGCCCTCGTCGCGGCAGGCCCGTACGGCCTTGCGGGTCAGGACGTCGACGACCGCCTCCTGGAAGGACGCCGCCACGTCACGCACCGGGACCTCCTCCCCCGCCGCCCGCCGGGCCTCGATCCAGCGGGCGACCGCCGTCTTCAGGCCGGAGAAGGAGAAGTCGTAGACCGGGTCGCGCGGGCCGGTCAGGCCGCGCGGGAACGCGATCGCCGCCGGGTCGCCCTCGCGCGCGTACCGGTCGATGACCGGGCCGCCCGGGAAGCCCAGGTTCAGCACGCGGGCGATCTTGTCGAAGGCCTCGCCCGCCGCGTCGTCGATGGTCGCGCCCATCGGGCGGACGTCGGAGGTGATGTCCGAGGAGAGCAGCAGGGAGGAGTGGCCGCCGGAGACCAGCAGTGCCATCGTCGGCTCCGGCAGCGGGCCGTGCTCCAGCTGGTCCACGCAGATGTGGGAGGCGAGGTGGTTGACGCCGTACAGCGGCTTGCCGAGCGCGTAGGCGTACGCCTTCGCCGCCGACACGCCGACCAGCAGGGCGCCCGCCAGCCCCGGCCCCGCCGTCACCGCGACGCCGTCCAGGTCCTTCGCCGAGACGCCCGCCTCCTTCAGCGCCCGGTCGATGGTCGGGACCATCGCCTCCAGGTGGGCCCTGCTGGCCACCTCCGGCACGACCCCGCCGAAGCGGGCGTGCTCGTCGACGCTGGACGCGATGGCGTCCGCCAGCAGGGTGGTGCCGCGGACGACGCCGACGCCGGTCTCGTCGCAGGACGTCTCGATGCCGAGGACGAGGGGTTCGTCAGCCATTGATCTCGGTTCCTTGTACTGATGTCGGTTCGTCGGCCGAGCCGCTGTCGGATGCTGTGACCAGGCGCATGACCAGGGCGTCCACGTTCCCGGGCTGGTAGTAGCCGCGCCGGAAGCCGATGGGTTCGAAGCCGAAGCGCTCGTAGAGCCGCTGGGCGCGGACGTTGTCGACCCTGCACTCCAGCAGGACCTCGGCGACCTCGAAGGCGGTCGCGGCGCGCAGCAGTTCGGTGAGGAGCCGGGCGCCGAGGCCGGTGCCCTGGCGGTCACGGGCGACGGCGATCGTCTGCACGTCGGCGCCCGCGCCGCCCCCGCCGTCGTCACCGCCGGAACCGCCGTCGGAACCGCCGTCGGAGGCGGCGCCGGAGCAGGCCAGGCCCGCGTAGCCGACGATCCGGCCCTCGGCCTCGGCCACGACGTAGCGGCGGGTCGCCTCGGGGCCCCGGGAGTGCGCCAGCTCGGACCAGAACATGCCGCGCGACCAGGCGTCCTCGGGGAAGAGGTCCTTCTCCAGTTCCAGTACGGCGTCGATGTCCCACCAGCGCATCTCGCGCAGGGCGGGGGCGCCGGGCCGGGGGGTGCCGGACTCGGCGGTACCGGGCCGGAGGGTGCCGGGCTCGGCGGCGCCGGGCTCGGCGGCGCCAGGCTGGACGGCGCCAGGCTGGACGGCGCCGGGCTGCGGGGCGCCGGACTGCGGGGCGCCGGGCTCGTTGCCGCCCGGTTCACCGGCCGGGCCGGACCGGGGGGCGTCGGGCTCGGGAACGTCGGACTCGGTCACTTGGGGGTGACCACCTTGTAGTTCTTGGGGACCTGCGCGTCCGGGCGGCGCAGGTACAGCGGGCGCGGCGCCGGAAGTTCCGCACCGGCGGCGAGCCGCTCGGCGGCCAGCGCGGCGAGGGCCGCGGCGGAGACGTGCTCCGGCTCGTGCGCCTGGGGGAAGGTGTCGGGGTAGAGCAGCGCGCCCGCGCCGACGGCGGGCAGCCCGGCCACCCGGTCGGCGATGTCGGCCGGGCGGTCGACGGCCGGCTCCGTGACCCGGGTGCGGGAGTCGGCGTAGCGCGCCCAGTAGACCTCCTTGCGGCGGGCGTCGGTGGCCACGACGAAGGGGCCGTCCAGGTCGGCGGCGTAGGCGAGGCCGTCGAGGGTGCACAGACCGTGCACGGGGACGCCGAGCGCGAGGCCGAAGGTGTCGGCGGTCATCAGACCGACGCGCAGCCCGGTGTACGGGCCGGGGCCGATGCCGACGACGATCCCGGTGACGGCGTCGAGCGCGCGTCCCGCGTCGGCGAGCAGACGGTCGACGGCCGGCAGCAGCAGCTCGCCGTGCCGGCGCGCGTCCACCTGGCTCGACGAGGCGATGACGGCCGTGCCGTCGTGCAGGGCGACGGTCACGGCGGGGGTGGCTGTATCCAGAGCGAGCAAGAGCACGCAAACAGCCTACGGCTCCTCGGGCCCGTGTCGGACGTCCAGTGGTCCCGGTGCGGGACGTCCCGGCTGCTAACGTCGCCGCGGGGGACGAAGTACGATAAAAGAGGTGGTCGCCGGTGGCAGGAAGCAGCGCGACGGTCGTGGCCGGGCTCACCGCGGCGGCCGTCTGCACGGTCGGGTTCCTCGCCCTCCAGGCGTCGGCGAACGTGCCCGACGCCCTCGACCGGTCCTCTCCGGACCCGGCCGCCGCGGCGCCGAAGGCCCCCCGGGACAAGAACAACCCCACCGCGCTCCCGTCCGGCTCCGGTGCGGGTGAGCGGGTCGTGTACTCGGTGGACGACGACCGGGTGTGGCTGGTCGGCGAGGACGGCGCGGTCCAGCGGACGTTCCGGGTCACCCCGGGCACGGTGGACCCACTGCCGGGGACCTACGCGGTCACCTCCCGCTCGAAGGGCATCACCGGCACGGACGGCACGCCGGTCGAGCACGTGGTGCGGTTCAGCACCGTGGACGGGGTGGTCGTCGGCTTCAGCGCGGCCGTGGACGGCTCGCTGCGGGCGCCCGACCCGGCGATGCGCACGGGCGGGATCCGCGAGGCGCGCGCGGACGGCGAGGCGATGTGGGCGTTCGCGACGATCGGGGAGCAGGTCGTCGTGATCCGGTGACGGGGGTGACGGGAGACGGCCGATCCGATCCCGTCGGCGGAGGGCGAGGGCACGGCGCCGGTGGCTGGGAGCTGGCGCCAAAAAGCCGCCGGGTGACGCGTTACGCCGCTTCCCGGTGGTGCCGCACTCGCGCCTCGGCGACGGCGGACCGCACGGGCCCGGTGACGGGCCCGGGCTCGGACTCGGGTGCGCGCGGCGGGCGGGACACCGCCTCGGCGGCCGCGCAGGACGCCAGCAGATCCCGCATGGAGACCCCGGCGAGGGCGGAGGGGCGCGACGGGACGTCGGACCTCTGGGGCTCGATGGCCGGCATGGACGCCTCCTGGGGGCCGGGGCGGGCCTGGTTAGGTACACCTAACTAGGGACTGGATACCATGTGACCACGGGCGGGACGCCGGACGCAACATCATGCCGACGTCTTGTCGGAATCTTCATACGAACGCCAGAAGGACAGGGCAGGGGTGAGCCCGTCGGGGACGGACTCACCCCTGCCCTGTCGAACGGCGATCCGCGACCGCCGTGGAGACCGCCGTGGAGACCGGTCCTCAGCCGCCCGGAACGTCCGTCCGGGCCGCGCTCAGGCCGCCAGCACGCTCAGGTCCGCCGAGGCCCACCGCTCCCCCAGCCCGGTGACCGTCACCTGCCGCACCTCGTCCGTCGTGTCGCCGACGGCCCGGTGGATCCGTACCTGGAGCCGCTCGTCGGTCAGTTCCTCGACCTTGCCCTCGCCCCACTCCACGACCACCACCGACTCGGGCAGGGACACGTCGAGGTCGAGGTCCTCCATCTCGTCGAGCCCGCCGCCCAGGCGGTACGCGTCGACGTGGACGAGCGGCGGGCCGTCCCCGAGGGACGGGTGGACGCGGGCGATCACGAACGTCGGGGAGGTGACCGCCCCGCGCACGCCGAGCCCTTCGCCGAGACCGCGTGTCAGGGTCGTCTTGCCCGCGCCGAGCTCCCCGCTGAGCATCACGAGGTCGCCGGCGCGCAGCAGCTTGGCCAGGCGGCGGCCCAACTCGCGCATCTGCTCGGGAGAGTTGACGATCAGCTCGGTCTCAGCCGGGTTGTGCGGTGCTGCTGGTGCTTCCATAGCCACCCACGGTAGCCCCTGCGGGCACGGCGCCCGCGCGGGTGAGCAGGTCGGCGAGGCGGTCGGTGACCGCTTCCGGGTGTTCCAGCATCACCAGGTGCCCGGCGTCCGGGACGAGCACCAGCTCGGCGTCCGGCAGCAGGTCGGCGATGGCCTCGCTGTGCTCGCTGGGTGTGACGAGGTCGCCGATGCCGGCCAGCACCAGCACCGGCATGTCCGTGAAGCGGGCGAGCGCCTCGGTCTTGTCGTGGTCGGTGAAGGCGGGGTAGAACTCGGCGACCACGTCGATCGGCGTGCCCTCGATCATCCGCTCGGCGAACCGGGCGACGGCCGGGTCGACGTCCCGGGACGCGAACGAGTACCGCTTGACGACCCCGGCGAACAGGTCCGCGGTGGCCCGCCGCCCCTTCTCCACCAGCTCGGCCCGCTGCCCCAGCAGCTTCAGCACCCCGGGCAGGACCCGCCGTACGGCGTTGACCCCCGCGACCGGCAGTCCGAAGTTGACCTCGCCGAGCCGCCCGGAGGACGTACCGACGAAGGCGGTGGCGACGACCCGCTCACGGATCAGCTCGGGGTACTGCGCGGCCAGCGCCATCACCGTCATGCCGCCCATGGAGTGCCCGACGAGCACGATCGGCCCCTCCGGCGCGGCCGCGTCGACGACGGCCTTCAGATCGCGTCCCAGCTGGTCGATGGTGACCGGCACCCCGTCGTGGAGCTGGGCCGCCCCGCGCGCGGAGCGCCCGTGGCTGCGCTGGTCCCAGTGCACGGTCCGGACGACGCCCCGCAGCGCGGCGCGCTGGAAGTGCCAGGAGTCCTGGGTGAGGCAGTAGCCGTGGCTGAAGACGACGGTGACGGGGAGGGGGGCCTTGCGGCCGAAGAGCCGGCGCCGCCGGTTCGCCGGTCCGCCCTGCGGCTCGACGTCGTCGACCTCGTAGTACAACTCGGTGCCGTCGTCGGCGAAGGCCTTGCCGGGGGTGCCGCGCAGGGCGCCGTACGGTCCCGCCGCGTCGAGGGCGAGCCGTGCCTTCGCGCGCATGCCCCGGCCCACGGTCATCCGCTCCAGCGCGACGCCGGCCGCGGCGCCCGCGGCGATCACGCCTATCGCGGCGCCGGCGACGCCGGTCGCCCGGCGCCAGTTCCCGGCCGCCCCCGGGGCGGAGGCGGCGACGGCCGCCGAGACGGCGCTCGCCACCGCCTCCGCACTGCTCTCGCTCACGTACCGCTCCTCCTCGGCCGACGCCAGGTGTTGCTGCTGTTGCCGCACTACTGCTGTTGCTACTGCTGTTGCTGCTGTTGTGACTGCTGTTGCCCACAAAGCGCACGCATGCGCACGGCATGCGCACGGCATGCGTACGGCACGCATGCGCGGGACATGAGTGAACCAGCCGCGGACGTCGCCCCCGAAGGTCCCCCCGCCGGGGGGACTACCCGTCCCGGTCCCCGTTCACGTAGACGCGGGGAACCCTCGTTCCGATGCGCGTGACGATCTCGTACCCGATGGTCCCCGCGGCCTGCGCCCAGTCCTCCGCGGTGGGCTCGCCGCGGTCACCGGGTCCGAACAGCACCGCCTCGGCGCCCGGCCCGGGGTCGTCGCCGCCGAGGTCGACGACGAACTGGTCCATCGCGATCCGCCCCGCGGCCGTACGCCACTTGCCGGCGACGAGCACCGGGCCGGTGCCGGACGCGTGCCGGGGGACGCCGTCGGCGTATCCGAGGGGAACCAGACCGAGGGTGGTCTCGCCCGGGGTCGTGTAGTGGTGGCCGTAGCTGACGCCGTGCCCGCCGGGGACGTGCTTCACCAGGGCCAGGGAGGCCGCGAGGGTCATCACCGGCCGCAGGCCGAGATCGGCGGCCGAGCCGACCTCGGGGCTGGGCGAGAGGCCGTACATGGCGACGCCCGGGCGGACGAGGTCGAAGTGGGCCGCGGGAAGGGTGAGCGTGGCCGGGGAGTTGGCGATGTGCCGCACCTCGGGCCGTACGCCCTGCCCCTCGGCGTACGCCACCATCTCGCGGAAGCGCGAGAGCTGGGCCGCGTTGGAAGGGTGGCCGGGTTCGTCGGCGCAGGCGAAGTGGGACCACAGCCCGGTGACCCGGACGAGTCCGTCGCCCTCCGCGCGCAGCGCCTCGGCGACCAGGTCGGGCCAGTCGGCGGGCTGGCATCCGTTGCGGCCCAGCCCCGTGTCGGCCTTGAGCTGCACCCGGGCCGTCCGCCCGGCGAGCCGGGCCGCCTCGACGGCCTCGCGCAGCGCCCACAGGCCGCTCACGGACACGTCGAGGCCGGCCTCGATCGCCTCCCGCCAGGGCCCGCCCGGCGTCCACAGCCAGCACATGATCCGCACGCCGGCCGGCAGTCCGGCCTCCGCGCGCAGCGCGAGCGCCTCCTCGGGAGTGGCGGTGCCGATCCAGGTGGCCCCGGCCTCCACGGCGGCCCGGGCGCACGGCACCGCGCCGTGGCCGTACCCGTCGGCCTTCACCACGGCCATGAACGCCGCCCCCGGCGCCTTGGCGCGCAGGGTCCGCACGTTGGCCCGCAGCGCGGCCAGGTCGATCTCGGCGCGGGCGCGCGGCGGGGCGGGGGTCGGCTGTGCAGTCTCACTCATCGCGCCCAGTGTCTCAGAGCGCCCGGAAAGCCCCTAAGAGCCGGGCCCACGGCCCCCACGCACGCCCCCTGGCGCTACGACGCCCCTCCAGGGGCGCCCACCGCCCACGGCCCACCCGTACGCACCCTGGCGCGGGGGCGCCCACCCCGCCGGCCCGCCTCCCCCGCACGCACGCCCCTGAGAGCCCCCACCGCCCGTCTCAGAACCCGCCCCGCCCCCGGTACGCCCCCGGTACGCACCCTCCGCTCGCCGCCGAACACGGCCCCACGCCCCCCACTCCGGCACGCCCCGCGGCCCTCCCCGGCGCGCCCTCGACCCACCAGCCCGGCCCCTCACTCCCACGTCACGTCCCTCCAGGCCGATCCCCGCAGCCCTCTCCAGCGCGCCCCGACCGAGCACACCCGAGACCCCCCGCCCCCGCCCCCCCGTCACCGACGCCCTCCGGCCCGGCCCCTCACCCCCGCGTCACGTCCCGCCAGGCCCGCGCCACGGCCTCGGCCACGTCGTGTGCGCCCACCGGTGCCCCGCGGGCCGCGAACCGCCCCGCCAGCCCGTGCAGATACGCGCCCACGCTCCCCGCGTCCGCCGCCGACAGCCCCGCCGCCAGCAGCGACCCCGCCAGCCCCGACAGCACGTCACCGCTGCCGGCCGTGGCCAGCCACGACGTCCCGGTCGGGTTCACCCGTACGGGTCCTCGCCCGGGGTCCGCGACCAGCGTCGTCGACCCCTTCAGCAGCACCGTCGCCCGGTAGCGCCCCGCCAGTTCCCGCACGGCGGCCAGCCGCCCCGCCTCGACGTCCTCCCGCGCCACGCCGAGCAGCGCGGCCGCCTCCCCCGCGTGCGGGGTCATCAGCGTCGGCGCCCTACGGCCCCGGACCGCCTCCGGCTCCGCCAGCCGCAGCGCGTCCGCGTCGATCAGCACCGGCACGTCGGCGGCCAGCACCTCGGCCACCGTCGCCGCGTCGTCGCCGACGCCCGGCCCGACGACCCACGCCTGCACCCGCCCGGCGTGCGCGGGCCCCTGGTCGGAGACGAGCGTCTCCGGGAAGCGGGCGATGACGGCCTCCGCGGCCGGCCCGACGTACCGCACGGCACCCGCCCCGCCGCGCAGCGCGCCGGCCACGGCCAGCACGGCGGCCCCCGGGTAGCGGGCCGATCCGGCGGCGACACCGACCACACCCCGCCGGTACTTGTCGCTCTCGGCACCCGGCACCGGCAGCAGCGCCGCCACGTCCGCGTGCTGCAAAGCCTCCAGCTCGGGCTCGGCGGGCAGTTCCAGTCCGATGTCGACGAGCCGCACCGACCCGGCGTACTCCCGCGCCGGATCGATCAGCAGACCCGGCTTGTGCGTGCCGAAGGTGACGGTGAGGTCGGCCCGGACGGCGGCGCCCCGCACCTCCCCGGTGTCCGCCTCCACCCCGCTCGGCAGGTCGACGGCGACGACGACGGCCCCCGACCCGGCGGCCAGCGCGGCGAGCGGAGCCGCGTCCTCCCGCAGGCCGCCCCGCCCGCCGATCCCGACGATCCCGTCGACCACCAGGTCGGCACGGCGCAGCAGGCCCGCGGCGGCGCTCGCCGGGACCGTCCGGCCGCCCGCCCGCAGCAGGGCCGCCAGTCCCCCGGGGTGGGTCCGCTCCGGCGCGAGCAGCACGGCGCTCACCCCGGCGCCGCGCCGGGCCAGCCGGGCACCCGCGTACAGGGCGTCGCCGCCGTTGTCCCCGCTGCCGACGAGCAGCACGACCCGGCTGCCGTACACCCGCCCCAGCAACTCCGCACAGGCGGCGGCGAGTCCGGCGGCGGCCCGCTGCATCAGCGCGCCCTCCGGCAGACGGGCCATCAGCTCCCGTTCGACGGTCCTGACCGTGTCCACGCAGTAGGCAGTACGCATGGCCCTACCTCTACCGCCCTACCACTCGCCGCACACCTGCCACTCCCCACGCACCTGCCACAGAGCACACGCCTACCCCTCCGCCACCACCACCGCCGAGGCGATCCCCGCGTCATGGCTGAGCGACACATGCCAGGACCGTACTCCCAGCTCCGCGGCGCGCGCCGCGACGCTCCCCCGCACACGCAGCCGTGGCTGCCCGCTGTCCTCCACGTACACCTCCGCGTCGGTCCACAGCAGTCCCGCCGGTGCCCCCAGCGCCTTGGCCACCGCCTCCTTCGCCGCGAACCGCGCCGCCAGCGAGGCGACCCCCCTGCGCTCCCCGCTCGGCAGCAGCAACTCGCTCTCGATGAACAGCCGTTGCGCCAGCGCGGGCGTCCGCTCCAGGGACGCCGCGAACCGCTCGATCTCCGCCACGTCGATGCCGACCCCGATGATGCTCATGCCGAGCACCCTACGGCCGGGCCCGCCCGCCCCCGCCGCCCACACGGCTGTCGGTGGTGGCTGCTAGCCTGCGGCGATCTCGGCACGATCATCACAGCAATGACACAAGCAACCGCCGCGCACCCGGGGCCAGCCCGCGCGCCGCGGAGGGCGACGCCAGGGGGCGGGGAATGAGCAGCACCAGCGGCAGATCCACGGGCTTACCGGGGCCGACCTTCGATCCGTACGACAACGCTCCCGAGCTGGTCCCCCTGCGCGACGCCGCGCGGGCCGGCGACTGGCCCGCCGTCCAGGCCTGCTTCAGGCGATTCCGCTCCGTCGACGAGGTCTCCTCCGCCGCCTCGGTCCTGGCGGACATCACCGGCGTCAGGAAACTCCTGGAGCGGGCCGTCGCCGAGTCCCCCGGCGACCCGCTGCCCCGCACGCTGCTCGCCCACCGATATGTCTCCCTCGGCTGGGACATCCGCGGCAGCGCCCGCGCACAGCACGTCTCGCGGAGCCAGTTCGAGCGGTTCCATGCCTGGCTGCGCCGGGCCGAACAGCTGCTGATCGAGGTGTGCGCCGAACAGCCGGCGTACGCCCCCGCCTGGACGGTCCGGCTGATGACCGCGCGCGGCCTGGAACTGGGCCAGGCCGAGGCGCGCCGCCGCTACGACCGGCTGTCCGCCCACCACCCGCACCACTACGCCGCGCAGACGCAGCTGCTCCAGCAGATCTGCCCCAAGTGGGGTGGCTCCTGGGACGCGGCGCACGGCTTCGCCCGGGAGTGCGCGGCCGCCGCCCCCGACGGGACGAACGCCGGTGCCCTGGTCGCGCTCGCCCACGTCGAGCACTGGCTGGATCTGGAGGGCACCGAGGGCGGGGCGTACATGCGGGGTGTGCCGGTCCGCGACGACCTGCGCTTCGCCGCCCAAGTCTCCGTCCTGCACCCGTCGTACCGTCCCGACGGGAACGCGATCGGGGCGCACAGTGCGTTCGCGTTCGCCTTCTCCATCGGCGGTCACTTCGCGGACGCGGCCCCGCACTTCGCCTTCCTCGGCGATCGCGCGTCGGAGTTCCCGTGGCAGTACACGAACGACCCGAGGGCCTCGTTCCTGAAGTTCCGCAAGTCCGCGACGAACGCCTGAGGGGGCACGGGCACATGACCACCGAACTGCACGACCACGACGACCTCGCGGCCCTCGACGGACTGCTCTCCCACACCGTCGTCCAGGGCATCCCCACTCTCCACGCCCCCTCCTCCGGCAACGAGATCACCGCCGGACTGTTCTTCCGGGTGGGCCGCGCCGACGAGACCCTGGCCACCGCCGGCATCACCCACCTCGTCGAACACCTCGCCCTGCACCGCTTGGGCCTGTCCGACCTGCACCACAACGGCGCGACGGCGAACGTCTACACCCTCTTCCACGTCACCGGCGGCGAGGAGGAGGTCGTCTCCCACCTCAACAGCGTGTGCGCGGGGCTGCGGGACCTGCCGATGGAGCGGCTGGAGACCGAGAAGGAGATCCTGCGCACCGAGGCCGCCGGACGCAACGGCGGCCCCCACTCCCAGCTCCCGCTGTGGCGGTACGGCGCCCGGGGCTACGGCCTGTCCAGCTACAACGAGCTCGGCACCTGGAGCCTCACCCCCGACCAGGTGCGCGACTGGGCGCGGACCCGCTTCACCCGGGACAACGCGGTGCTGTGGATCACCAGCGGACAGGTGCCCGAGGGGCTCGACCTCTCCCTGCCCGAGGGCCGCCGCTTCCCGGCGCCGGAGGCGACCTGCGCGCTGCCCGTCACCCCCGCCTACATCCACGGCGACGACGGCCACGTCGTCCTCACCTCGGTGCTGCGCCGCTCCACGGCGGCCTCCGTCTTCGCGGACGTCCTCGGCCGGGCCCTCTTCCAGGACCTGCGCCAGGAGGGCGGCTACTCCTACTCGGCGGAGGCCGACTACTCCCCGCGCGACGCCGACTTCGCCACTCTCACCGCGTACGCCGACTCCCTCCCGCAGAAGCAGGACGCGGTGACAGGCGGCTTCGTCGACACCCTCGCCCGGCTGCGGGCGGGCCGCATCGAACAGTCCGAACTGGACTCCGTGCGCGGCAAGCTGCTCAAGATGTACGACACGCCCGACCTCGGGGCCGCCTCGCTCCCGTCGTACGCCCTGAGCCTGCTGCTGGGGCACCGCGTCCTCTCCCCGGACCAGCACCGGGCCGAACTGAACGCGGTGACCATCGCCGACCTGCACGCGGTCGCCCAGGAGGCATGGAGCACCGCCCTGCTCCAGGTGCCCGGCCGCGGGGTGGACTGGGCGGGCGCCACCCTGGCCCCGCAGTACTCCACGAGCGCCGTCACCGGCACCCGGCACCAGTCGCTGGAGGACGAGCGGATCACCATGGTGATCGGCACCGAGGGCGTGACCCTGACGACTCCCAAGGGCCCGGTCACCGTCCGCTACGACGCCTGTGCCGCGATGACCGCGCGCCCCGACGGCGCCCGCGCCCTCACCGGCCACGACGGCTTCTCGGTCAACGTCGAGCCGACCCTCTACCGGTCGGTCACCCCGGAACGGGTCGCGGCGATCGACGCGGCCGTACCGGCGGAGTCGGTGGTCCGCATGCCGGCCCGCGAACCGGAGAACATCCCCCGGCCCCGAGAACGGACGCCCGCCCCGGGCTCGTCCGCCTCCCGCCGTCCCACCTGGGGCTGGACCCTGGCCCTGTGGACCGTCGGCCTGCTCGCCGCCGTGTGGGGTCTGCTGGTCGCGCTGATCACCTCGGACGAGGCCGCCGCCCCAGCACCGGAGTGGGACGCGGTCACCGTCATGTGGATCCAGGAGACACTGCTCCTGCTGATCACATGGAAACTGCGCAAGGCCCGCAGCCACAGAAAATGACCGCGCCCGGGGCGCCCGCGGTATCCGAGGCCGCCCCGGGATCGCCGCAGGCGCTCAGGGGCGCGGGGAAGCGCGCGACCAGCCACACCCGACCAGCACCCGCACCCCCGCTTCCTCGGGCGCTCAGGGGGCGCGGGGAACTGCGCGACCAGCCACACCCCACCCGCACCCGCCACCAGCCCCCGACCCCGCCCCGCCCCAGAGCCCGCCCCCAGCCCCGCCCCTCCCGAGGCACCCCCTACTCCACGGTGACCGACTTGGCCAGGTTCCGCGGCTGGTCCACCTCGTTCCCCCGAGCCGTCGCCAGCTCGCACGCGAACACCTGCAACGGAACCGTCGCCACCAGCGGTTGCAGCAGCGTCGGCGTCACCGGGACCCGTACGAGATGGTCGGCGTAGGGGACGACCGCCTCGTCCCCCTCCTCCGCGATCACGATGGTGCGCGCGCCCCGGGCCCGGATCTCCTGGATGTTGGACACGATCTTGTCGTGCAGCACGGACCGCCCCCGCGGCGACGGCACGACCACGACGACCGGCAGGTCCTCCTCGATCAGCGCGATCGGCCCGTGCTTCAGCTCGCCCGCCGCGAAGCCCTCGGCGTGCATGTACGCCAGTTCCTTCAGCTTGAGCGCGCCCTCCAGCGCCACCGGATACCCCACGTGCCGCCCGAGGAAGAGCACGGTGTTCTTCGCGGCGAGCGACCGCGCCAGCTCCCGCACCGGCTCCATGGTCTCCAGCACCCGCTCGACGTCACCGGGGATCCGCGCGAGGTCGCGGACGACGTCCCGGATCTCGTCCGCCCACTTGGTGCCCCGCACCTGGCCCAGGTACAGCGCCACGAGGTAGCAGGCCACCAGCTGCGTCAGGAAGGCCTTCGTCGAGGCGACCGCCACCTCCGGCCCGGCGTGCGTGTACAGCACCGCGTCCGACTCGCGCGGGATGGTCGACCCGTTGGTGTTGCAGATCGCCAGCACCTTGGAGCCCTGCTCGCGGGCGTGCCGCAGCGCCATCAGCGTGTCCATGGTCTCGCCGGACTGCGAGATGGCGATGACCAGCGACCGGGGGCCCAGGATGGGATCCCGGTAGCGGAACTCGCTGGCCAGCTCCACCTCGCACGGGATCCGCGTCCAGTGCTCGATGGCGTACTTGGCGATCATCCCCGCGTGGAAGGCCGTACCGCACGCGACGATGACGACCTTGTCCGCCTGGCGCAGCTCGGCCGCGGAGATGCGCAGCTCGTCGAGGGTCAGCGCGCCGGAGGCGTCGATGCGCCCCAGCAGCGTGTCGGCGACCGCCTTGGGCTGCTCGGCGATCTCCTTGAGCATGAAGTAGTCGTAGCCGCCCTTCTCCGCGGCCGACGCGTCCCAGTCGATGTGGTACGAGCGCACGTCGGCCGGCCGGCCGTCGAAGCCGGTCACCGTCACCCCGTCCCGGCGCAGCTCCACGACCTGGTCCTGGCCCAGCTCGATCGCCGACCGGGTGTGGTCGATGAACGCGGCGACGTCCGAGGCGAGGAAGGCCTCGCCCTCGCCGACGCCCACCACGAGCGGCGAGTTCCGCCGCGCCCCCACGACCACGTCCGGCTCGTCGGCGTGCACCGCGACCAGCGTGAACGCCCCTTCGAGCCGCCGGCACACCAGCCGCATGGCCTCCGCGAGGTCGGCCGTGGCGGAGAACTCCTCGGCGAGCAGATGGGCCACGACCTCGGTGTCGGTCTCGGAGACCAGCTCGTGGCCGCGCTCGGCCAGTTCGGCCCGCAGCACCGCGAAGTTCTCGATGATCCCGTTGTGCACGACGGCGACGCGCCCGGCGTTGTCGAGATGGGGGTGGGCGTTGGCGTCGGTCGGCGCGCCGTGCGTCGCCCACCGGGTGTGCCCGATCCCCGTCGACCCGGCCGGCAGCGGCCGCTCCTTGAGCTCCTTCTCCAGGTTGACGAGCTTGCCCGCCCGCTTGGCGGCGGCGAGCCCCCCGTCGGCCGGCACGGCGACGCCCGCCGAGTCGTACCCCCGGTACTCCAGCCGTTTCAGCCCGGCGGTCACGACATCGAGCGCCGACTGCGACCCCACGTATCCCACGATTCCGCACATGCGCGGCAGCCTACGGCCGATCCCCGTCCGGAAAAGCCCTTCGCGTGCCCGATTCCGGAAATTCCCGCGCCCGTACGACCCCCCGAACCGCTTCGATCGGCCCTGGGCGTCCCGTGGCCGCCCGGCGGCGTGACGGACCCCACCCGCCATCCCGTTCAGACTCCGTTAACAATGGACTGTGATCTCTCCGGTCTCCCCGATGCCCCGGAGCGCCCACCGGCACAGGCCGGAGGCGACTCCCTACGTCGACCTCACCCGCTGCGAGTGGAGCGCGCTGCGCGACAAGACGCCGCTGCCGCTGACCGCCGACGAGGTCGAGCGACTGCGCGGCCTCGGCGACGTCATCGACCTGGAGGAGGTGCGGGACATCTACCTCCCGCTGTCCCGTCTCCTCAACCTCTACGTCGGCGCCACCGACGGTCTGCGCGGCGCCCTCAACACCTTCCTGGGGGAACAGGGCTCCCAGGCGGGCACGCCGTTCGTCATAGGGGTCGCCGGCTCGGTCGCGGTGGGCAAGTCGACGGTCGCCCGCCTCCTCCAGGCCCTCCTCTCCCGCTGGCCGGAGCACCCTCGCGTGGAGCTGGTCACCACCGACGGCTTCCTGCTGCCCACCAAGGAGCTGGAGGCCCGCGGCCTGATGTCGAGGAAAGGTTTCCCCGAGTCCTACGACCGCCGCGCCCTGACCCGCTTCGTGGCCGACATCAAGGCCGGCAAGGACGAGGTCACGGCCCCCGTCTACTCACACCTGATCTACGACATCGTCCCGGACCAGAAGCTCACCGTCCGCCGCCCGGACATCCTGATCGTGGAGGGCCTGAACGTCCTCCAGCCCGCCCTCCCGGGCCAGGACGGCCGCACCCGCGTCGGCCTCGCCGACTACTTCGACTTCAGCGTGTACGTCGACGCCCGCACCGAGGACATCGAGCACTGGTACCTGAGCCGCTTCCGCAAGCTGCGCGAGACGGCCTTCCAGAACCCGTCCTCCTACTTCCGCAAGTACACGCAGGTCTCCGAGGAGGAGGCCCTCGACTACGCCCGCACGATGTGGCGCACCATCAACAAGCCGAACCTGGTGGAGAACATCGCCCCCACCCGCGGCCGCGCCACCCTCGTCGTCCGCAAGGGCCCGGACCACAAGGTGCAGCGGCTCGGTCTCCGCAAGCTGTAGGAGCCGGTGGCCGGCTTCAGCGTCCGGTGGCCGGCTGTAGAGGCCGGTGGCTGTGGGATAAAGGGCGGCATGCTGCATCTGCGCCTGATCACACCGGCCGAACGGACCGAGGACGTGGTCCGCCTGATCGAGAGCACCGTGGGCACCACCCATCTGGTGGTGCTGCCCGGCGCCGCCCGCACCCCGCCGGGCGACGTCGTCCTGTGTGACGTGGCGCGCGAGGCGGGCGACCGACTCCTCACGCAACTCCAGGAGTCGGGCCTCGAGGCGAGCGGCTCAATCGCCGTGGAGAACATCGACCTGTCTCTGTCCCGGCGGGCCGACGAGGCCGAGGAGGAAGCCCCGGGCGAGGGCGTGGACGCGGTCCTGTGGGAGCACCTGAGCGACGCGACCCACGAGGAGTCGACGCTCTCCGTCACCTACCTCGCCTTCATCACGCTCGCCACGATGATCGCGGCCTGCGGCGTGGTGCTCGACAACGCGGTCCTGATCGTGGGCGCGATGGCGGTGGGACCGGAGTTCGGCCCGCTGGCCGGCATCTGCACCGCGACGGTGCAGCGTGCCCCGCGCCTGGCACTGCGCTCACTGACCGCCCTGCTGGTGGGCTTCGCGGTGGCGATGGCCGTGACGGCGGGCTTCAGCCTCTTCATGGACGCGGTCGGCCTGTTCACCCGGGAGCAGTTGGAGGCCGACCGTCCGAACACGGGCTTCATCTACGCCCCGGACTGGTTCTCCTTCGTGGTCGCGGTCCTGGCCGGCGCCGCCGGCACCCTCTCGCTCACGTCCGCGAAGTCCGGCGCCCTGGTGGGTGTCGCCATCTCGGTGACCACGGTCCCGGCCGCCGCGAACGCGGCGGTGGCCCTGGTCTACGGCGACGCCACCCAGACCCTGCGCTCCTCGGAACAGCTCCTGTTGAACCTGCTGGGCATCATCCTGGCGGGCACCTCGACGTTGCTGGCCCAGAAGTGGTTCTGGTCACGACAGCGGACCTAGGGGCGCGGGGAACTGCGCGACCGGCCACGACGCGGCCCGCAGCCCTCATCGCGCAGCCCTCATCGCGCAGATTCCCCGCCCGTGCCGCTCAGCCCAGCGCCGACTTCACCGCGTCGGCCAGCCGCCCGGCCACGGACCGTGCCTGGTCGATGTCGGCCGCCTCGACCATCACCCGCACCAGCGGCTCGGTCCCGGACGGCCGGAGCAGCACCCGCCCGGTGGAGCCCAGCTCCCGCTCGGCCTCCCCGACCGCGGTGGCGAGCTCGGAGGAGGAGGACACCCGGGACTTGTCCACGTCGGGAACGTTGACCAGCACCTGCGGCAGCCGCTCCATCACGGACGCCAGGTCCCGCAGCGTCCTGCCGCTCTCGGCGACCCGCGCCGCGAGCATGAGCCCGGTCAGCGTGCCGTCGCCGGTCGTCGCGTGGTCGAGGATGATCACGTGCCCGGACTGCTCGCCGCCGAGCGCGTACCCGTGCTGCTTCATCTCCTCCAGCACGTACCGGTCGCCGACGGCGGCCTGGACGAGCCGGATGCCCTCGCGCTCCATGGCCAGCTTGAAGCCGAGGTTGGACATCACGGTCGCGACGACGGTGTCCTCGCGCAGCGTCCCGCGCTCCCGCATGGCGAGCGCGAGCACGGAGAGGATCTGGTCCCCGTCCACCTCCTCGCCGGTGTGGTCCACGGCGAGGCACCGGTCGGCGTCCCCGTCGTGGGCGATGCCGAGGTGGGCGCCGTGTTCGACGACGGCGGCCTTGAGCTTGTCCAGGTGCGTGGAGCCGCACCCGTCGTTGATGTTGAGCCCGTCCGGCGACGCGCCGATGGTGACGATCTCCGCCCCGGCCCGGGTGAACGCCTCGGGCGAGACCCGGGCGGCGGCGCCGTGCGCCTCGTCGAGGACGACCTTCAGCCCGTCGAGCCGGTTCGGCAGAACGGCGATGAGGTGGGCGACGTACCGGTCGAACCCCTCGTCGTACTCCCGGACGCGGCCGACACCCGAGCCCGTCGGCCGCTCCCACGGCTCACCGCGCCGGTGCTCCTCGTAGACGGACTCGATCCGGCCCTCGAGTTCGTCGGCGAGTTTGTGGCCACCGCGGGCGAAGAACTTGATGCCGTTGTCGGGCATGGCGTTGTGGCTCGCGGAGAGCATCACGCCGAGGTCGGCGCCGAGCGCGCCCGTCAGGTACGCGACGGCCGGGGTGGGCAGCACCCCGACCCGCAGCACGTCCACACCGGCACTGGCCAGGCCGGCCACCACGGCCGCCTCCAGGAACTCCCCGGACGCACGCGGGTCCCGTCCGACCACCGCCACCGGGCGGTGGCCCTCGAAGGTGCCCGCCTCGGCCAGCACATGCGCCGCGGCGACGGACAGACCGAGCGCCATCTCGGCCGTGAGATCCGCGTTGGCCACACCGCGCACGCCGTCCGTGCCGAAGAGTCGTCCCACTTGTCCTCCTGAGGAAGCGTCAGTTTCGGTAGCCGTGCGGGTGTCCGGCTGATCGGCGCGGCCCCCGCACCCAGGCATTGCATGCCCTGAACATCCGATCACACAAGCCTTTGAGCACCTTGTGCCGTTATACGCCCACAGCTGCGAGAAAACGAACGCCCCGACGGCACTGTGGCGTGCCGCCGGGGCGTTCGGGGTACGTAGGAGCGGGCCGAACCGGCCCGTGATACGTACGAGCAGGCAGCGAAGCTTAACGCTTGCTGTACTGCGGAGCCTTGCGGGCCTTCTTGAGACCGGCCTTCTTGCGCTCGACCGCACGGTCGTCGCGCTTGAGGAAGCCGGCCTTCTTCAGCGGGCCGCGGTTGTTGTCGACGTCCGCCTCGTTCAGCGCGCGGGCGACACCGAGACGGAGCGCACCGGCCTGACCGGAGACACCGCCACCGGCGATGCGGGCGACGACGTCGTAACGGCCCTCGAGCTCCAGGACCTTGAACGGCTCGTTGACTTCCTGCTGGTGCACCTTGTTCGGGAAGTAGTCCTCGAGGGTGCGACCGTTGATCTTCCACTTGCCGGTGCCCGGGACGATCCGGACGCGGGCGATGGCGTTCTTGCGGCGGCCCAGGCCGGCGGCCGGCTGCGGCTCGCCGAAGCGGGAGGCCAGCGACTCCGAGGTGTACTCGCCCTCGACGGGGACCTCGGACTCGGTGGTGTAGCTGTCGATGTCAAGCTCTTCGAGCGGCTGCTCGGCAGTGGTCTCAGCCACGGTGATACCTCAGATTCTCTTCAGCTTGGGGTGGTGTGGCCGGACTTACTGCGCGACCTGGGTGATCTCGAACGGCTGCGGCTGCTGCGCGCCGTGCGGGTGCTGGTCACCCTTGTAGACCTTCAGCTTCGAGAGCATCTGACGGCCCAGCGAGTTCTTGGGGAGCATGCCCTTGACGGCCTTCTCGATGGCCTTCTCCGGGTTCTTGTCCAGCAGCTCGTCGTAGCGGACGGAGCGCAGACCACCCGGGTAGCCGGAGTGGCGGTAGGCCATCTTCTGGGTCCGCTTGTTGCCGGACAGGTGCACCTTGTCGGCGTTGATGATGATGACGAAGTCACCAGCGTCGACGTGCGGCGCGTAGATCGGCTTGTGCTTGCCGCGCAGCAGGGTGGCGGCGGTGGTGGCGAGACGGCCCAGGACAACGTCCTGAGCGTCGATGACGTGCCACTGGCGCGTCACATCGCCGGGCTTGGGGCTGTACGTACGCACGGTTCGTAGCCTTCGCTTCGAGTGAGTGGTCCTGACAAGGTCACCGAAGCGATCACGACAGCCCTGACCCCACTGCGGTGACGCATACCGCGTGGGGGTCGCTGGTCATCGGCCCGGTGGACCGGTGTAAGGGCCCGTCCCGTGAGAATGAGCAAGCCAATACACAACGAAGATGCAGGATACCTGCGGCGCGGTGGCCGGGTCAAAACGACGTCGGCCGGCGCCGGGCCCTGCTGTCCTCCGCACCCAGTGTAGGTGCCACCGTCACCGGGGGCCGTCGCCCCCGGACCCCCGCCATCGGCCTGGACGGCCTCGTCCTCGATCGCCGGACGGCCTGACGGCTCACCGCGAACACCAAGGTGCACAACGTCACCGCGTCCTTGAACGCCCGCCGCCGTACCGACTCCAGATACGGCCAGGTCAGGCCGGGGATCTGGGGGACCAGGGCCAGCCAGAACCAGGGGCCGCGGGCCACCGAGCCCGGGTGGGGCAGTCCGGCCAGCAGCAGCGGCACCACGACCAGCAGGTAGTGGTCGTACGACGGCCGGGAGACCAGGAACGCCGAGAGCATCAGCCCGGCGGCCGTCTCGGCGAGCCGCAGCGGGCCGGGGTCCGCGCGGCGCCAGCGGCGGTGGGCGCAGACCACTCCGGCGGCGCAGGCCGCCAGCGCCAGCGTCCGGGCGACGGACTGCGGCACCCCCAGCCGGGGCAGCACCGCGGCCGGTGAGGCCTCGTAGAGCCGTACGAAGGCGTCCTGGCCGCGCAGCAGGAAGGGCAGGGTGCGGGTGACGAAGCCCGCCGGGTCGGGCAGGAGCAGGGCGGACGCGGCGGACACCAGCGCCGGCACCCCGGCCAGGACGGCCAGGGCCCGCCAGCGGCGGGCGAAGACGAACAGCAGCGCCAGCGGGGCCAGCAGCGGCTTCAGCGCCAGGGCCGCGCCGAGCACCGCGCCCGCCGCCGTCCACCTCCCCCGGCTCACCAGCAGCAACGCCACCGGCAGCGCCAGGACCGCCGTCACCGTCCAGTTGCCCAGCCGGACCAGGTGCCCGAACGGCGCGAACCCGGCCGCCAGCCCGGTCAGGCCCAGGACCGCGAGCCGGCTGTCCCACGGCACCCGGTGCAGCCGCAGCGCACACGCCCAGCCGGCCGTCAGGCACACGGCCACCGCCGGCGGCACCAGCACCCGCAGCACGGCCTGCGGCAGCAGCGCCTGCGGGACGGCGGCGAGCACCGCGCCCGGCAGATAGAGGAAGTGCGGATCGTCGTACGGGGACCGGCCCGCCAGCCAGGCCCGTGCCGCCCGGACGACGATCGCGTTGTCCATGCCGCCGTCGGGGGTGGTCCGCGCCACATGCGCGACCGTCGCGCCCAGGACCGCCGCGAGCCCCCACCACAGCGGCCAGGGAGAACGCCGCACCAACCACCCGGAGATGTCGTGTTTGCCCGTACTCATTCCCGGAACGCTAGGCGCTCCGGCCTCCGTTGAGGCGGAACAGCACCCCTCCGGCCGCGTCTAAGATGCGGCGCATGAGCTATGGGCAGGGGGGACCTCAGTCCCAGTGGGATCCGTGGAAACCGAACTCCCAGCAGCCGTGGAGCAGCGGCGCCGCCGACGCGAGCCCTGACTGGGCCGCGCTCGCCGAGGCGTCCGAGTCCCGCAACAAGCGCCGACGGCTGCTCTTCATAGGCGGGGGCGCGCTCGCGACACTCGCGATCGGCACCGCCGTGGCCATGGCCGTGGTGTCGGCCAACGGGGAGGACGAGGCGAACCGGCCCACGTCCTCCCTGCCCGCGACCGCCGATCTGCCGAGCGCGTCCTCCACCGTGTCCTTCGCCCCGACCAGCGCGCCCCCACCGCTGGACCCGAAGGACTTCATCTCCAGCAAGGCCAAGGACACCGCGCCCCTCGGCCCCGACCTGCTCTTCCCGGGCCGGCAGCTGACGATGGGCTCGAACGTCTACCAGAAGGCGACCAAGGCGGACACCACCGACTGCACCACCGGTGTCCAGGGCACCCTGCCCAAGGTCCTCACCGCCAACGACTGCACCCGTCTGCTGCGCGTCACCTACGTCAAGGACGGCGTCGCGGTGACGGTCGGCGTGGCCGTGTTCGACACCGAGGCCCAGGCCCTCGCGGCCAAGGAGCAGGCCGACAACAAGAGCTTCGTCAAGGCCCTCACCGGCGGCGACGTGAAGTCGTTCTGCAACGGCGCCGTCTGCCGCTCGACGACCAACTCCTACGGCCGCTACGCCTACTTCACCATCGCCGGCTTCACCGACGGCACGGACGTGACGACGAAGGACACAGCGGTCTTCACCACCGGTGACGACCTCGCCGAGTTCACGTTCCAGCAGATCCACCGCCGCGGCGAGACCCAGGCGACGGCCGCGGCGAACGAATGACCCCCGGGCCGGCCGGCTCCCGTCGTCAGCAGCAGCCGGCGGCCGGACCGGGCAGCGTCCGCCTGTTCCGCGCCTCCTTGCTGCGGGCGGCGAGCAGCTCGTCGGCCGGGTAGCCGACCTCCTCCAGCGTCAGCCCGTGCGGCCGTACGACGTGCACGGCCGAGTCCCGGACGCCGGCGGCGAGGACCTTGCCCGGCCACTCCGGTCCCCGGTGCCCGTCCCCCACGAACAGCAGCGCCCCGATGAGCGAGCGCACCATGTTGTGGCAGAAGGCGTCGGCCCGGACGGTGGCCGTGACGATCCCGTCGGCCCCCTTCTCCAGGCTCAGCTCCTGGAGGGTGCGGATCGTGGTCGCACCCTCCCGCTTCTTGCAGTAGGCGGCGAAGTCGTGCTCGCCGAGCAGCCGCCGCGCGGCCTCGTTCATGGCGTCGACGTCCAGCGGCCAGTCGTGCCACAGGACGTGGTTGCGCAGCAGCGGGTCCACACCCCCGGGGTTGTCCGTGACCCGGTACGCGTAGCGCCGCCAGACCGCCGAGAACCGGGCGTTGAACCCGCTCGGCGCCTCGCGCAGCGCCCACACCCGCACGTCCTTCGGCAGCCGCCCGGCGAGCCGCTTCAGCAGCTTCTCGTGGTGCTCCCCCCACACCTCGCGGGGCAGATCCACATGGGCGACCTGCCCACGGGCGTGCACCCCGGCGTCGGTCCGCCCGGCCACGGTCAGCTCGTACGTCTCCCGGGACCGGGTGACGGTCCGCAGGGCGTCCTCGATCTCCCCCTGCACGGTCCGCCGTCCTCCGGCCTGCTTGGCCCAGCCGGAGAACTCGGTGCCGTCGTAGGAAAGGTCCAGCCGCACCCGTACGCACCCGGGCTGTACTTCGTCACTCACCCCTAGATCCTCTCAGCAACGCGAGAGCGGGCCCGCCCCCGAAGGGCGGACCCGCTCAGCACAAGGCAGTGCCTCAGGCGTCCTTGGACTCCTCGGCCGGAGCCTCGGCGGCCTCGTCGGCGGCCGGAGCCGCGTCCTCGGCCTTGGTCTCCTCGGCAGCCTTGGCCTCGTCGGCCTCCTTGACGGCGCGCTTGGTGGCGGCCTCGGCCTCACCGGTCGCCTGCTGCGCCACCGTCAGCGCCTCGACCAGCTCGATGACGGCCATGGGCGCGTTGTCGCCACGGCGGTTACCGATCTTGGTGATGCGGGTGTAGCCACCCGGACGGTTCTCGTAGCGCGGGCCGATCTCGGTGAAGAGCGTGTGCACGATGCTCTTGTCCGTGATCACCTGGAGCACCTGACGGCGGTTGTGAAGGTCGCCCTTCTTCGCCTTGGTGACCAGACGCTCGGCGTAGGGGCGCAGCTTGCGCGCCTTCGCCTCGGTGGTGGTGATACGGCCGTGCTCGAACAGCGCCTTCGCGAGGTTCGCGAGGAGCAGCTTCTCGTGCGCGGCACTGCCGCCCAGACGGGCACCCTTGGTGGGCTTCGGCATGGTTCTTCTCCTGTGTGTCTGCCCCGGCCGTATCAGGTACCGAGGTCAGTATCCGAGCAGGCGGTCGCCTGTCGGAGATCCGGCACTTCTCCAGCGCCGGAGGGTCCGCCGCCCCAGGGGCGCGGGGAACTGCGCGACCAGCCACAGCCGGCCGGCAGCCGCGATCGAACCCAGCGGGGCCTCCACCCGAAGGCGGCCGCCCCGCCGGAGGCGATCAGTACTGCTCGGTCTCGACGAAGCCCGCGTCCGCGTCGTCGTCCGCGCCGAAGGCGTCGGCCGCGGCGGTCGGGTCGAATCCGGGCGGGCTGTCCTTCAGGGCCAGGCCCATGCCGGCCAGCTTCGCCTTGACCTCGTCGATCGACTTCGCACCGAAGTTGCGGATGTCGAGCAGGTCGGCCTCGGAGCGGGCCACGAGCTCACCCACGGAGTGGATGCCCTCGCGCTTGAGGCAGTTGTACGACCGAACGGTGAGCTCCAGCTCCTCGATCGGCAGCGCCAGGTCGGCGGCGAGGGCGGCGTCCGTGGGGGACGGGCCCATGTCGATGCCCTCGGCGTCGATGTTGAGCTCGCGGGCGAGCCCGAACAGCTCGACCAGCGTCTTACCGGCGGAGGCCATGGCGTCACGCGGACGCATCGCCTGCTTGGTCTCGACGTCGACGATCAGCTTGTCGAAGTCGGTACGCTGCTCGACACGGGTGGCCTCGACCTTGTACGTGACCTTGAGAACCGGCGAGTAGATCGAGTCGACCGGGATGCGCCCGATCTCCTGACCGACCTGCTTGTTCTGCACGGCGGAGACGTAGCCGCGACCGCGCTCGACGGTCAGCTCCATCTCGAGCTTGCCCTTGCCGTTGAGCGTGGCGAGGACGAGGTCGGGGTTGTGCACCTCGACACCGGCCGGGGGCGCGATGTCGGCGGCGGTGACCAGACCCGGGCCCTGCTTGCGCAGGTACATCACGACCGGCTCGTCGTGCTCCGAGGAGACGACCAGCTGCTTGATGTTGAGGATCAGGTCGGTGACGTCCTCCTTGACGCCCGGCACGGTGGTGAACTCGTGCAGGACACCGTCGATGCGGATGGACGTGACCGCCGCACCCGGGATCGAGGAGAGGAGGGTCCGGCGCAGGGAGTTGCCGAGGGTGTAGCCGAAGCCCGGCTCCAGCGGCTCGATCACGAACCGGGAGCGGAACTCGTCGACGACCTCTTCGGTCAACGAGGGACGCTGAGCGATCAGCATGTGTGGATCAGATCCTTCATTCGTGGACGCCCGCTATTTGACGCCCGACGGAGACCGCACCCTGTGGGGTGCGGGTACTGCAAGGGTACGGGCGGCACGGCCCTTTCAGGGTGCCGTACCGCCCGGATCCTCGAAGCGGGGGTGCCTCAGACGCGGCGGCGCTTCGGCGGGCGGCAGCCGTACTGCGACATGTGGGGGACGACCCCCACACCCCCAGCCGGACGCCGAGCCGCCATGAGCCCGTGCCTCAGACGCGGCGGCGCTTCGGCGGACGGCAACCGTACTGCGACATGTGGGGGACGACCCCCACACCCCCAGCCGGACGCCGAGCCGCCATGAGCCCGTGCCTCAGACGCGGCGGCGCTTCGGCGGACGGCAACCGTTGTGCGGGGTCGGGGTGACGTCCTGGATGGAGCCGACCTCGAGGCCCGTGGCCTGCAGGGAGCGGATGGCGGTCTCACGACCGGCGCCCGGGCCCTTGACGAACACGTCGACCTTGCGCATGCCGTGCTCCTGGGCGCGGCGGGCAGCCGACTCGGCGGCCATCTGCGCGGCGAACGGCGTGGACTTGCGGGAGCCCTTGAAGCCGACGTGGCCGGCGGAGGCCCAGGAGATCACGTTGCCGGCCGGGTCCGTGATGGACACGATCGTGTTGTTGAACGTGCTCTTGATGTGCGCCTGGCCGTGCGCGACGTTCTTCTTTTCCTTGCGGCGCACCTTCTTGGCAGCGCCCTGACGACCCTTGGGGGGCATCTATTACTCCTACGGGAGGTGGTCGGTCCTACAGCGAAGACCGCTGGACGGCGAGTCCGCTGCGGACTACTTCTTGCCCGGCTTCTTCTTGCCGGCGATGGCGCGACGCGGGCCCTTGCGGGTGCGGGCGTTCGTGCTGGTGCGCTGACCGCGGACAGGCAGACCGCGACGGTGACGCAGACCCTGGTAGCAGCCGATCTCGACCTTGCGGCGGATGTCGGCCTGGATCTCGCGACGGAGGTCACCCTCGGTCCGGATGTTGGCGTCCACGTACTCGCGGATCGCGACGAGCTGCTCCTCGGAGAGGTCGCGAACTCGGGTGTTCGGGTCGACGCCGGTCGCAGCCAGCGTCTCCTGCGAGAGGGTCCGGCCGATGCCGAACACGTAGGTGAGGGCGACCTCCACGCGCTTGTCGCGCGGGATGTCAACACCGGAAACGCGTGCCATTCAATGGCTCCTGGTGATTGTCGGAGGTCTTCCGCAGAACCGGCTCCCAGCCGCCGTACGAGGTACGAACTGGGTCCCCGGCCTCCGAGCCGGGGGTGTCAGGCAAGAAAAACCCCCGCCTGGGCCCTGCGTATGAACATATTCAGCTCGCGTCGCGCGAAGATTCTGCGTGATGCAGAGGGGTGAGATCGGTTGCGATCAGCCCTGGCGCTGCTTGTGGCGCGGGTTGTCGCAAATGATCATGACCCGGCCGTGACGGCGGATCACCCTGCACTTGTCGCAGATCTTCTTGACGCTCGGCTTGACCTTCATGGGATGTGAGGTTCTCCGGGTCAGTTGCCGGCCACCCCGCGCTCACGCGCGGGGCATGGGCAAGATCTACTTGTACCGGTAGACGATCCGGCCACGGGTCAGGTCGTACGGAGACAGCTCCACCACGACCCGGTCGTCAGGGAGGATGCGGATGTAGTGCATACGCATCTTGCCGCTGATGTGTGCCAGGACCTGGTGGCCGTTCTGGAGCTCGACCTTGAACATGGCGTTCGGAAGAGACTCGACGACAGTGCCCTCGATCTCGATGGCACCTTGCTTCTTGGCCACGCTTCGCCCTTCGAATCGACTACCTTGATCGACTCTTGCGCTGTCCCTTGCGGGCGCATGCAGACATGCGGGTGCACCAGAGCCGACGAGTCAGTCTACGTCAGCGCACCCGGAAAGACGAATCGGGAAAGCCTGCCCCATGCGGGAGATCCTTATGCGACGAATTCGGGGCGGCGCCAATAGCCCGTCCGGCCTTTGAGGACGAGGCCGTCCAGGCCGAAAGCGGGGTCCGGGGGCACAGCCCCCGGCGACGGGAAGGGAAGGGGCGGCGGGGGCGACACCGACCGAGGCCGGCCCCCCGCCGGGGACCTCAAGCCAACGGATCCGGCGCGGCCTCGACCCCGTGCTCCGCCAGCTTCGCGCGCCCCCCGTCGGGAGCCGTCAGCACCAGCGGACCCTCCTCCGTCAGGGCGACGGAGTGCTCCCAGTGCGACGACCACGTGCCGTCCGTACTGACGACCGTCCAGTCGTCGGAGAGCACCTGGGTCTTCGGGGTGCCGAGCGACACCATCGGCTCGATCGCGAGGCAGAACCCGGGAACGAGCTTCGGCCCCTTGCCCCTGCGGCGGTCGACGTAGTTCAGCAGGTGCGGGTCCATGTGCATCTCGGTGCCGATGCCGTGGCCGCCGTAGTCCTCGACGATGCCGTAGCGGCCGCCGCCGGGCTTCGGCTGGCGGCGGATGTACGTCTCGATGGCGCGGGAGACGTCGACGAGCCGGTTGCCCTGCTTCATCGCCGCGATGCCCGCCCACATGGACTCCTCGGTGACCCGGGAGAGCTCGATCAGCTCCGGGGAGTGACCGGAGCCCACGAAGGCCGTGTAGGCCGCGTCGCCGTGCCAGCCGTCGACGATCGCGCCGCAGTCGATGGAGATGATGTCCCCGTCCTTGAGGACGACCTCGTCGGAGGGGATGCCGTGGACGACGACCTCGTTCACGGAGGTGCAGATCGTCGCGGGGAAACCGCCGTAGCCGAGGAAGTTCGACTTCGCCCCGTGCTCGGCGAGCACCTTGCGGGCGACCGCGTCCAGGTCCTTCGTCGTCGCCCCCGGCACGGCCGCTTCCCGGGTCGCGGCGTGGATGGCGGCGACGACCAGCCCCGCCGCACGCATCTTGGCGATCTGCTCGGGGCTCTTGATCTGCACCATGGGGACTACGGCCTTTCTTGGACCGGCGACACGACGGAAACGAACGCTTCAACGATACGGGGGGACGCACCACCCCCACACAGCAGCCGCGGCCCCCCGAAGGGAACCGCGGCTGCGCGGACGTGCACGACTACTGGTCGTCGCCCTCGCGCTTCAGCGCCGCCAGGGCGCGCTGCGTGACCTTGTCCACCGGGCCCATGGCCTCGATGGTCACCACCAGGCCCTGGGCCTTGTAGTAGTCGATGATCGGCTCGGTCTGCGTGTGGTAGACCTCCAGCCGCGTGCGGACCGTGTCCTCGGAGTCGTCGTCGCGCTGGTACAGCTCGCCGCCGCAGACGTCGCAGACACCCTCCTGCTTCGGCGGGCTGTACGTGACGTGGAAGACGTGCGCGGAGTCGTTGCGGCAGATGCGCCGGCCGGCGATCCGCTTGACGACCTCCTCCTCGGGGGCCTCCAGGTCCAGTACCGCGTCCAGCTTGATGCCCTCGCCCTGGAGGAGCTCGTCCAGCGCCTCGGCCTGCGAGACGTTGCGGGGGAAGCCGTCCAGCAGGAAGCCGTTCACGGCGTCCTCCTGGTGCATGCGGTCCTTGGCCATGGCGATGGTGACCTCGTCAGGTACCAGTTCGCCCTTGTCCATGTAGGACTTCGCGAGTTTCCCGAGCTCCGTCTGCTGGCTGATGTTGGCGCGGAACAGGTCACCCGTGGAGATGTGCGGGACACGCAGCTTCTCGGCCAGGCGAGTGGCCTGCGTTCCCTTTCCGGCGCCCGGCGGCCCGACGAGGACGATTCGCATCAGCGGAGGAACCCTTCGTAATTGCGCTGCTGGAGCTGGCTCTCGATCTGCTTCACCGTCTCGAGACCCACACCCACGATGATCAGGATGCTGGTGCCACCGAACGGGAAGTTCTGGCTTGCCCCGAAGCCAACCAACGCCATCGTCGGTACGAGAGCGATCAGACCCAGATACAGCGAACCCGGCCAGGTGATCCGGTTGAGCACGTAGGACAGGTACTCAGCGGTCGGTCGGCCAGCCCGGATGCCCGGGATGAAGCCACCATACTTCTTCATGTTGTCGGCGACTTCCTCGGGGTTGAAGGAGATCGCCACGTAGAAGAACGCGAAGAAAACGATGAGCAAGAAGTACAAGCTGATGTAGATCGGGTGGTCGCCCCTGACCAGGTGCGCCTCGATCCACGTCTTCCACCCGGAGTCCCCGCTGGAGAACTGGGCGATCAGCGCCGGGATGTACAGCAGCGACGAGGCGAAGATGACCGGGATCACACCCGCCTGGTTCACCTTGAGAGGGATGTACGTCGAGGTCCCACCGTACGAGCGGCGGCCGATCATCCGCTTGGCGTACTGCACCGGGATGCGGCGCTGGGCCTGCTCGACGAAGACGACCAGGGCGACCATGACCAGGCCGACCAGGATGACCGTGCCGAACTCGATCCAGCCGTCCGCCAGGGTGCCCTGCTTCTTGATGGCCCACAGCGCGGAGGGGAAGGTGGCGGCGATCGAGATGAACATCAGGATCGACATGCCGTTGCCGATGCCGCGGTCGGTGATGAGCTCACCGAGCCACATCACGACGGCCGTACCGGCGGTCATGCAGATGACCATGGTGATGGTGGTGAAGATCGCGCGGTCCGGGACGATGCTCGACGCGACGGTGCAGCCGGAGAAGAGCGCGCCGCTGCGGGCGGTGGCCACCAGGCCGGTGCCCTGGAGGATGGCGAGCGCCACCGTCAGGTAACGGGTGTACTGCGTGATCTTCGCCGTGCCGGCCTGGCCCTCCTTCTTCAGGGCCTCGAGGCGCGGAATGACCACGGTCAGCAGCTGAAGGATGATGCTCGCCGTGATGTACGGCATGATGCCCAGCGCGAAGACCGTGATCTGCAGCAGCGCGCCGCCGCTGAACATGTTGACCAGACCGAAGAGGCCCTGGTTGCCGGAGGCCTCGTCCACACAGGTCTGGACACTCTTGTAGTCGACACCCGGGATCGGGATGTGGGTGCCGACCCGGTAGACCACGATGATGCCGAGCGTGAAGAGCAGCTTCTTGCGCAGGTCGGGCGTCCTGAACGCCCGGGCGAACGCGGTGAGCACGGTGCCTCCTGCGACCCCCGCGCATCTGCGTCAAGGGTGACGGTCTTGAGGAATAAGAACAACGACAGGTGTAACGGTCCACTGCCGCTCAAGGTGCCCCATGGGAAGCATCTTGTGAAAGTGGGCAGTGCAGGTCACCTTACCGGCGACACGGCCACCCTAGGAACGACCAACCGGGGATACCCCATATGTGGGGTATCCCCGGTCGGGATCGCTCAAGTCATCGAGACGCCTGATGCACTCAGACGAGCTCGGTGACGGTACCGCCGGCGGCGGTGATCTTCTCCTTGGCGGAGCCGGAGACGGCGTCGACCGTCACCTGGAGCGCCACGGAGATCTCGCCCTGGCCGAGAACCTTGACGAGGCTGTTCTTGCGAACGGCACCCTTGGCGACGAGACCCTCGACGGTGACCTCGCCACCCTCCGGGTACAGCGCCGCCAGCTTGTCGAGGTTCACGACCTGGAACTCGGTCTTGAACGGGTTCTTGAAGCCCTTCAGCTTCGGGAGGCGCATGTGGAGGGGCATCTGCCCACCCTCGAAGCGCTCCGGAACCTGGTAGCGGGCCTTCGTGCCCTTGGTACCACGACCGGCCGTCTTACCCTTCGACGCCTCACCACGACCGACACGGGTCTTGGCGGTCTTGGCGCCCGGGGCGGGACGGAGGTTGTGGATCTTGAGCGGGTTGTTCTCCGCCATGATCAGTCGACCTCCTCGACCGTCACGAGGTGGCGGACGGTGTGCACCATGCCGCGGAACTCGGGGCGGTCCTCCTTGACGACCACGTCACCCAGGCGCTTGAGGCCCAGGGAACGCAGGGTGTCGCGGTGGTTCTGCTTGCTGCCGATGTAGGACTTCTTCTGCGTGATCTTGAGCTGCGCCATGATTACGCACCCACCCCGGCACGCGCACGAAGCAGAGCCGCGGGGGCGACGTCCTCGAGCGGCAGACCGCGGCGGGCCGCGATCTCCTCGGGACGCTGCAGACCCTTCAGGGCCTCCACGGTCGCGTGCACGATGTTGATCGCGTTGTCGGAGCCGAGCGACTTCGACAGCACGTCGTGGATACCGGCGCACTCGAGCACGGCGCGCACCGGGCCACCGGCGATAACGCCGGTACCGGGGGACGCGGGCTTGAGCAGCACGACGCCGGCAGCCTTCTCACCCTGGATGGGGTGCGGGATGGTGCCCTGGATGCGGGGGACCTTGAAGAAGTGCTTCTTGGCCTCCTCAACGCCCTTGGCGATGGCGGCCGGCACCTCCTTGGCCTTGCCGTAACCGACACCCACGGTGCCGTCACCGTCGCCCACCACGACCAGCGCGGTGAAGCTGAAGCGACGACCACCCTTCACAACCTTGGCGACGCGGTTGATCGCGACGACGCGCTCAACGTACGCGGTCTTCTCGGCGGCAGCTGCGCCGCCGTCACGGCCCTTCCGGTCCCGCCGCTCGCCGCCACCGGCACCGCCACCGCGGCGCTGGGGTCCAGCCATTGGAATTACCTCTCTCTGTCTCCGCTAGCTACGGAACCAGGACTCAGAACTTGAGTCCGGCCTCGCGGGCGGCGTCCGCCAGGGCGGCGATGCGCCCGGCGTACTGGTTACCACCACGGTCGAACACGACGGCCTCGACACCGGCGGCCTTGGCACGCTCGGCGACCAGGGCGCCGACCTGCTTGGCCTGCGCGGACTTGTCGCCCTCGCCACCGCGGATCGACACGTCCAGGGTGGACGCCGACGCCACGGTGTGGCCCTTCAGGTCGTCGATCACCTGCGCCACGATGTGGCGGTTCGAGCGGGTCACGACGAGACGGGGACGCTCCGCCGTACCGTTGATCCGCTTGCGGATCCGGATGTGACGGCGCTTGATCGCGGCGCGCTTGTAGGCGTCGCCCTTCAGGATCTTCTGCCCGTATGCCATGGGTTACTTACCCGCCTTTCCGACCTTGCGGCGGATGACTTCGCCCTCGTACTTGACGCCCTTGGCCTTGTACGGGTCGGGCTTGCGCAGCTTGCGGATGTTGGCCGCAACCTCGCCGACCTTCTGCTTGTCGATGCCCTCGACCTGGAAGCGGGTCGGGGTCTCCACCTTGAAGGTGATGCCCTCGGGGGCCTCGACGGTGATCGGGTGGCTGTAACCGAGAGCGAACTCCAGGTTCGAACCCTTGGCCGTCACGCGGTAACCGACACCGCTGATCTCGAGCTTCTTCACGTAACCCTGGGTCACGCCGGTGATCATGTTCGCCACCAGCGTGCGGGACAGGCCGTGCAGGGCCTTGCTCTGACGCTCGTCGTTGGGGCGGGTGACGTTCAGAACGCCGTCCTCACCCTTGGCGATCTCGATCGGCGCGACGACGGTGTGGGTCAGCGAGCCCTTGGGACCCTTGACCGAGACCGTCTGGCCGTCGATGGTGACGTCCACGCCGGCGGGAACCGTGATGGGGAGCTTGCCAATGCGCGACATAGCTGTTTCCTCCGTTCCCTTCCGCTACCAGACGTAGGCGAGGACTTCCCCACCCACGCCCTTCTTGCCGGCCTGCTTGTCGGTGAGGAGCCCGTGCGACGTGGAGATGATCGCCACGCCCAGGCCGCCGAGCACCTTCGGCAGGTTGGTGGACTTCGCGTACACCCGGAGGCCGGGCTTCGAAATCCGCTTGATGCCCGCGATGGAGCGCTCACGGTTCGGGCCGAACTTCAGCTCGAGGACGAGGTTCTTGCCGACCTCGGCGTCCTCGACCTTCCAGCCCGTGATGAAGCCCTCCTGCTGGAGGATCTCCGCGATGTGAGACTTGATCTTCGACGCCGGCATCGTCACGGAGTCGTGGTACGCCGAGTTCGCGTTCCGCAGACGCGTAAGCATGTCTGCGATCGGATCAGTCATGGTCATGAATTGGCCTGTGGCCTCTCTCGCCGGGGTTTCCTGGTGCGCCATCCCTCTCCCCGATCCGAGACGGGACGGGTGCGGCGCGGTGGACCTACGGCGTAGTAAGTCGTACGGGCGGCAGACGCCCAACCCCACAAGCCTAAGGCATGCGGAGGTGGGCCCCTGCCGACCCAGATGCTTACCGAGAGCCCGGTGAATCCCTAAATACGGGGATTACCAGGAGCTCTTGGTCACGCCCGGCAGCTCGCCACGGTGAGCCATCTCACGAAGGCACACGCGGCAGAGGCCGAACTTGCGGTACACGGAGTGGGGACGGCCGCAGCGCTGGCAGCGCGTGTAGCCACGCACGCCGAACTTGGGCTTGCGAGCAGCCTTCGCGATCAGAGCCTTCTTCGCCATCTCGCTCACGCCTCCTTGAAGGGGAAGCCGAGGTGACGAAGGAGCGCGCGGCCCTCTGCGTCGTTGGTCGCCGTGGTGACCACGGTGATGTCCATACCCCGGACGCGGTCGATCTTGTCCTGGTCGATCTCGTGGAACATGACCTGCTCCGTGAGACCGAAGGTGTAGTTGCCACGGCCGTCGAACTGCTTGGGGGACAGGCCGCGGAAGTCGCGGATGCGCGGCAGCGCGAGCGACAGGGTGCGGTCCAGGAACTCCCACATGCGGTCGCCACGGAGCGTGACGTGGGCACCGATCGGCTGGCCCTCACGCAGCTTGAACTGCGCGATGGACTTGCGGGCCTTGGTGACGGCCGGCTTCTGACCGGTGATCGTGGTGAGGTCGCGGATGGCGCCCTCGATCAGCTTGGAGTCGCGGGCGGCGTCGCCCACACCCATGTTGACCACGATCTTGACGAGGCCGGGGATCTGCATGACGTTCTCGTACTTGAACTCGTCACGCAGCTTGCCCGCGATCTCCTCGCGGTACTTCTGCTTCAGACGCGGGGTCGTGGTGGTAGCCATCAGATGTCCTCACCCGTCCGCTTGGCAACGCGGATCTTGTTGCCTTCGTCGTCGAAGCGGTAACCGACACGAGTGACGACCTTGTTGCCGTCCTTCTCCACGACGAGCTGAACGTTGCTCACGTGGATGGGGGCCTCGGTCGTCACGATGCCACCGGCCTGGGAACCCTTGGCGGTGGGGCCGGCCTTGGTGTGCTTCTTGACCCGGTTGACACCCTCGACCAGGACACGGTCCTCGCGGGGGAAGGCCGCGATGACCTTGCCCTGCTTGCCCTTGTCCTTACCGGTGATGACCTGGACCAGGTCGCCCTTCTTGATCTTCATGCTTACAGCACCTCCGGCGCGAGCGAGATGATCTTCATGAACTTCTTCTCGCGCAGCTCACGGCCGACCGGGCCGAAGATGCGGGTGCCGCGAGGGTCGCCGTCGTTCTTCAGAATGACGGCGGCGTTCTCGTCGAAGCGGATGTACGAGCCGTCCGGACGGCGGCGCTCCTTGACGGTGCGAACGATGACCGCCTTGACGACGTCACCCTTCTTCACGTTGCCACCGGGGATCGCGTCCTTGACGGTGGCGACGATGACGTCACCGATGCCCGCGTAGCGGCGACCGGAGCCACCGAGCACACGGATGCAAAGGATTTCCTTCGCACCAGTGTTGTCGGCGACACGCAGTCGCGACTCCTGCTGGATCACGTCTATCTCCTGTTTGTCTGCCGGTTCCCCGGGAGCCGCTCAGCGGAGCGGCTCCCGGAGCCTGGCGGAACTGTCCTGCGAGGGATGCCCCGCAGGAGAATTGCTTACTTGGCCTTCTCGAGGATCTCGACGACGCGCCAGCGCTTCGTCGCGGACAGCGGCCGGGTCTCCGCGAGGAGGACACGGTCGCCGACACCCGCGGCGTTCTGCTCGTCGTGCGCCTTGAGCTTGTTCGTACGGCGGATGACCTTGCCGTACAGCGCGTGCTTGACGCGGTCCTCGACGGCGACGACGACGGTCTTGTCCATCTTGTCGCTGACGACGAGACCCTCACGGGTCTTGCGGAAGCCGCGGGCCTCTGCAGTCTGCTCAGTCACGTTGCTCTCACTCATCAGGCGCTCTCCACCGTCTCGATGCCCAGCTCGCGCTCACGCATCAGGGTGTAGATCCGCGCGATGTCCTTACGGACGGCCTTCAGCCGACCGTGGTTCTCGAGCTGACCCGTCGCCGCCTGGAAGCGGAGGTTGAACAGCTCTTCCTTGGCCTCGCGGAGCTTGTTCAGCAGCTCCTCGTTGCCCAGCTCGCGCAGCTCGGACGCCTTGGTACCGGCCGACATCACGCTTCACCTGCCTCGCGCTTGACGATCCGGCACTTCATCGGCAGCTTGTGGGCTGCGCGAGTCAGGGCCTCACGGGCGATCTTCTCGTTGGGGTAGGACAGCTCGAACATGACCCGGCCCGGGTGCACGTTCGCGATCCACCACTCCGGAGAACCCTTACCGGAACCCATGCGGGTCTCGGCAGGCTTCTTCGTCAGCGGGCGGTCCGGGTAGATGTTGATCCAGACCTTGCCACCACGCTTGATGTGGCGGGTCATCGCGATACGGGCCGCCTCGATCTGGCGGTTGGTCACGTACGCCGGCGTGAGGGCCTGAATGCCGTACTCGCCGAACGCGACCGTCGTACCGCCCTTGGCCTGACCACGGCGCTTCGGGTGGTGCTGCTTGCGGTGCTTGACCCTACGGGGGATCAGCATGTCGGTCAGGCCTCCGTTCCGGTGCTCTCAGCCGGAGCGGCGGCGGCAGCCTCGGCCTGGGGGGCCTCGGCGGCGGGAGCCTGCTGCTGCGGCTTACGACCGCGCCGCTCGCCACCACGGCCACCACGGGCCGGGCGGTCGGCGCCACCGCGGGCCGGGCGGTTACCCGCACGGGCGGCAGCGTTCTCGGCGCGGACCTCGGCGATGTTCTTGACGTCGCCCTTGTAGATCCAGACCTTCACACCGATGCGGCCGAAGGTCGTCTTGGCCTCGAAGAAGCCGTAGTCCACGTTCGCGCGGAGCGTGTGCAGGGGCACGCGGCCCTCGCGGTAGAACTCCGAGCGGGACATCTCGGCGCCGCCGAGGCGGCCACCGCACTGGATCTTGATGCCCTTGGCGCCGGCCTTCATCGCCGACTGCATGCTCTTACGCATGGCGCGGCGGAAGGAGACGCGGGAGGAGAGCTGCTCGGCGACGGCCTGGGCCACCAGCTGGGCGTCGACCTCGGGGTTCTTGACCTCGAGGATGTTCAGCTGGACCTGCTTGCCCGTGAGCTTCTCGAGGTCGCCGCGGATGCGGTCGGCCTCGGCGCCGCGGCGGCCGATGACGATGCCCGGACGGGCGGTGTGGATGTCCACCCGCACGCGGTCACGGGTGCGCTCGATCTCCACCTTCGAGATGCCGGCGCGCTCCATGCCGGACGTCATCATCCGACGGATGGCGACGTCTTCCTTGACGTAGTCCTTGTACAGCTTGTCGGCGTACCAACGCGACTTGAAGTCGGTCGTGACACCGAGCCGGAACCCATGCGGGTTAACCTTCTGGCCCATTACCGGGTTCCTTCCTTGCTGCTGACGACCACGGTGATGTGGCTGGTCCGCTTGCGGATCCGGTAGGCACGGCCCTGGGCGCGCGGCCGGAACCGCTTCAGGGTCGGACCCTCGTCGACGTACGCCTCGGAGATGTAGAGGCTGTCGGCGTCAGTGTGGTCGTAGTTGTGCGCGGCGTTGGCGATGGCGCTGTCCAGCACCTTGCCGACCGGCACGCTCGCGGCCTGCGGGGCGAAACGCAGGACCGCCTGAGCCTCCGTGGCGTCCATGCCACGGATAAGGTCCACCACGCGGCGGGCCTTCATGGGCGTGACGCGGATGTACCGCGCCTGGGCCCTGGCTTCCATGGTTGTCCTTCCAGTGTCTGTCATGGTCATTCCACCCCGCTGTTAGCGGCGCTTCGACTTCCGGTCGTCCTTGACGTGACCCCGGAAGGTGCGCGTCGGCGAGAACTCGCCGAGCTTGTGGCCGACCATCGACTCGGTGACAAACACCGGAATGTGGGTCTTGCCGTTGTGCACCGCGATCGTGTGACCCAGCATGCTGGGAATGATCATCGAGCGACGGGACCAGGTCTTGATGACGTTCTTGGAACCGGCTTCGTTCTGGGCGTCCACCTTCTTGATCAGGTGGTCGTCGACGAAGGGCCCCTTCTTGAGACTGCGCGGCATCTAAACCCGCTCCTAGCGCTTCTTGTTCGTCTTGCGGCGGCGGACGATGTACTTGTTCGAAGCCTTCTTCGGCGAACGAGTACGACCCTCCTTCTGACCCCACGGGGAGACCGGGTGGCGACCACCGGAGGTCTTGCCCTCACCACCACCGTGCGGGTGGTCGACCGGGTTCATCGCCACACCGCGAACGGTCGGGCGGACGCCCAGCCAGCGCTTGCGGCCGGCCTTGCCCCAGTTGATGTTGCTCTGCTCGGCGTTGCCGACCTCGCCGACCGTGGCGCGGCAGCGCTGGTCGACCAGGCGGATCTCACCGGACGGCATGCGGAGGTGGGCCATCGAGCCCTCCTTCGCGAGCAGCTGCACGGAGGCACCGGCGGAGCGGGCGAACTTGGCACCGCCACCGGGACGGAGCTCGATCGCGTGGATCGTGGTACCGACCGGGATGTTGCGGAGGGCCAGGTTGTTGCCCGGCTTGATGTCGGCCCCGGGACCGTTCTCGACGCGGTCACCCTGCTGCAGGTTGCGCGGGGCGAGGATGTAGCGCTTCTCGCCGTCGGCGTAGTGCAGCAGCGCGATGCGCGCGGTGCGGTTGGGGTCGTACTCGATGTGCGCGACCTTCGCCGGCACGCCGTCCTTGTCGTGACGACGGAAGTCGATCACGCGGTAGGCGCGCTTGTGTCCGCCACCCTGGTGGCGAACGGTCACACGACCGGAATTGTTACGGCCGCCCTTGCTGTGCAGGGGACGGACCAGCGACTTCTCCGGCGTGGACCGCGTGACCTCGACGAAGTCGGCGACGCTGGAGCCACGACGGCCCGGCGTAGTCGGCTTGTACTTGCGGATTCCCATTTCTCAGTCCTCGTCCGATATCGGACGATCCGGACCGCCCTCAGGCGGTCGGACCGCCGAAGATGTCGATACGGTCGCCCTCGGCAAGGGTCACGATCGCGCGCTTGGTGGCGGCACGCTGACCGAAACCGGTCTTGGTGCGCTTGCGCTTGCCCTGGCGGTTGATCGTGTTGACCCCGGTGACCTTGACCGAGAAGACCGCCTGGACGGCCTGCTTGATCTGGGTCTTGTTGGCGTTCGGGTCGACGATGAACGTGTACTTGTTCTCGTCGAGGAGCGCGTAGCTCTTCTCCGACACGACCGGCTTCAGCAGTACGTCACGGGGGTCCGTGTACGCCTTGCTGGGCGCGGTGACGACGGTGTTCTTGCCCTCGGCCTCGTGGCGGCGCGCCTTGGCGACGCGCGCGGCCTTGGCGGCCTTGGCCGCCTTGGAGGCGATGCTCGGGTGACGCGTAGCCATCAGGCCTCGCTCCCTTCGGTGTCGTTGGCCTTCGGGCCGGCGACGAAGGACTCGAGAGCGGCCTGGGTGAAGACCACGTCGTCCGAGACGATCACGTCGTACGTGTTCAGCTGGCCCGGCTCCAGGATGTGGACCTGGGGCAGGTTGCGGGCGGACAGCCACGCGGCCTCGTCGGCGCGGTCGACGACCAGGAGCAGGTTCTTGCGCTCCGAGATCTTGCCGAACAGCGTGCGAGCGGCCTTCGTGGAGGGGGTCTCGCCCTCGATCACGCCGGTGACGACGTGGATGCGGTTGTGGCGGGCCCGGTCGGTGAGGGCGTGGCGCAGGGCCGCGGCCTTCATCTTCTTCGGGGTCCGCTGCGAGTAGTCGCGCGGCACGGGACCGTGCACGACGCCACCACCGGCGAACTGCGGCGCGCGGGTCGAGCCCTGACGGGCGCGGCCGGTGCCCTTCTGGCGGTACGGCTTCTTGCCGCCACCACGGACTTCACCGCGGGTCTTGGTCTTGTGCGTGCCCTGGCGGGCAGCCGCGTTCTGCGCGACGACGACCTGGTGGATCAGCGGGATGCTGACCTTCTCCACGCCGAAGATCTCCGCGGGGAGTTCGACGCTACCGGTCTTCTCGCCGGCAGGCGAAAGGATGTCAACAGTGCTCATCGGTTACCTCAGGCCCCCTTGGCCGCGGTGCGGACCAGGACGAGGCCGCCGTTCGGACCAGGAACCGCGCCCTTGATGAGCAGCAGACCCTTCTCCGCGTCAACGGCGTGGACGGTCAGGTTCTGGGTGGTGACCCGCTCGTTGCCCATGCGACCCGCCATGCGGAGGCCCTTGAACACGCGGCCCGGGGTGGCGCAGCCACCGATGGAACCGGGCGAGCGGTGCTTGCGCTGGGTGCCGTGACCGGCGCCGAGGCCCTTGAAGTTGTGACGCTTCATGACACCGGCGAAGCCCTTGCCCTTGCTCTTGCCGGTCACGTCGACCTTCACGCCGGCCTCGAACACCTCAGCGGTGATCTCCTGGCCGAGCGTGTACTCGGAGGCGTCCGCGGTGCGGATCTCGACGAGGTGGCGACGGGGGGTGACGTCGGCCTTGGCGAAGTGGCCCTTGAGGGGCTTGTTCACCTTGCGCGGGTCGATCTCGCCGAAGGCGATCTGGACCGACTCGTAGCCGTCACTGTCGTTCGTACGGACCTGGGTCACGACGTTCGGGCCGGCCTTGACGACGGTGACCGGAACAACACGGTTGTTCTCGTCCCACACCTGCGTCATGCCGAGCTTCTCGCCCAGGATGCCCTTGATCTGCTTTGCCATCTCTCAGATCACCGGCCTCAGAGCTTGATCTCGATGTCGACACCGGCCGGGAGGTCGAGTCGCATCAGAGAGTCAACGGTCTTGGGGGTCGGGTCGAGGATGTCGATCAGGCGCTTGTGCGTGCGCATCTCGAAGTGCTCGCGCGAGTCCTTGTACTTGTGCGGCGACTTGATGACGCAGTACACGTTCTTCTCAGTGGGCAGCGGCACCGGGCCCGCGACCGACGCACCAGTGCGGGTCACCGTCTCGACGATCTTCTTCGCCGAGGAGTCGATGACCTCGTGGTCGTAGGCCTTGAGCCGGATGCGGATCTTCTGTCCCGCCATGGCTACTCAGTGGTCCTGTCTCTTCTAACGCTCTGGAACCTGGTGTTCCCCTACCCGATCCTCCGACCCACGCGGTCGGGCGTGTCGCGCTCCCGCTGACACGGATGTCCCTCGTTCGAACATCCCTGCGGGGAATGCACACGGCCCTACCGGAACCGCAGACCGGGGGCGGAAGGCCCACCGGGTGCCTGGCCGGTGCCGCACTCACACTTCCCGGAAGATTCCCGTACGTCCGCCCCAGCGCTGCCGTGTGGCAGTTAGGGCGACGAGTACTGTGGGACTCGCTTCCGGTCCTCCCGGCGGGAGGCGCGCAGCATCAACACTCGACCGAGCAACTCGGACAGTCTGCCATATGGGGCAGGGGCTCCGCCAATCGAGCCGGAGAGAATACCCCGAAGGTGATGTAGGTCAAACCGTTCGGGGCTCGTCCGGGATTCCGGGGCCCGCGTGAAGGACTCGGAGAGCTTCTGCGCACACTCGCGCCGACGGATCGGTCCCCCTTCCGGCGCGCGCGTTCCCTGCGATGATCGTCGGACGATGAGATGCGTGGGGGCTCACCAGGGATGACCGGTCACTACAAGGTCGAGTTCGACGCGCTCGCGCGGCTCGTCGTCGACCTCGCCGAATGCGCGGACGGCATGCGGTCCGCGATGAGGAAGCTGAGGGACATCGGCCCGAAGGGCGCGGGCTCCGCCGAGCTCGAGGAAGCCTGCGACGACTTCCAGGAGAAGTGGGGCTACGGCATCGAGTTGATCGCCGACGCCACGGGCGGCATCACGGAGAAGGTCGCGCTGTCGGGCCGGCTCTACCAGCAGTTGGAGGACGAGGTCACCGGACTCGTGCAGTCCGTGAAGGTGGCCGACAGCTCCACGGAGGCTGCCGGCCAGTGATCCCCGATCCCACCGCCAGGGCCGCGTCGACGGCGGCGGACTCCGGCACCGCACCACCGGCGTTCCGGTTCCAGGTGCAGCAGGAGTTCCACGCCGTCCCCCTGCCCGTGGGTGACGACGAGGACGTCTCCGCCACGCGGATGCGGCAGTTCGCGGGCGACTACTGGGGCGAGCGTGAGGACCTGGAGCCCCTGCGCAAGCTCACCACGGCCATGTACACGGCGAACGCCCAGACTCTCGTCGAGGGCGGCACCGTCTACAACGCGCTCGGCGTCTTCCCCATCGGCGGCAGCGCGGACGGTTCCGAACTTCCCGAGCGCATCAGCCGCGCCACGCTCACCGTGAGCGTGCGCCGTCTGGACAACCCCGACCCGGGTTTCACCGCCGCGGGCATCGCGGAGGCGCTGGACAAGGCGGGCGACGGCGGCGAGGTCCAGCTCGTCTCCCTTCCCGCCGGCCCCGCGGTCGTCCACGTCGCCGGGTCCCGTGCCGTGTGGGCCCTGCCGGAGGCGGAGGACAGACAGGAACGCTTCTTCGTACGGATCGAGGTCTGGGTCCCGTTCCCCACCGAGGACCGGTTGCTGCTGCTCTGCTTGAGCACAGCCGATGTCGAGGACATCTACCACTACCAGGCCGTCCTCGCGGACATCGCCGACACCGTCGCCTTCGGCGAGGCAAGGGCGCCCGCGGCCCCGCCGGAGACGGCCCCGCCTCCCCCTCCCCCCTCACCCTTCGGCTCCTACTGATCGCGTCGAGGAGATCGTCCCCATGAATCCGCAGACGGCACAGACGTACGACGCACTCGGCTTCGATCCCGCACCGGGTGTGCCGTCGTCGGTGCACCAACTGGTCACCGCGCTCAGTGGAGTGGGCAAGCAGCTCCACGACGCGCACGAGACCCTGAACCGGCTGGGGAAGGCCGACGGCGCGTGGGTGGGCGAAGCGGCCTCCGCCTTCGCGGAGAAGACCGGCGTACTGCCGAAGTACCTGGCCACCGGGCACGACTCACTGATCGACGCCGCGCATGCACTGCGCACCTGGGAGTCCCGGATGACGGATTTCCAGGTGCTGGCGCGCCAGTACGAACAAGAAGCCGCGGCGGCCAGGAAGGCGCTGGAAGAAGCACGGAACAACCCGGACCTGGAGCTGGCGGGCCAGACGTTCGGCACGGACGAGGAACTGCAGAACGCACAACGGCGCCTGGACCGCGCGACGACACGGGTGAACGAGGCGAGCGACGATCTGGACGCGATCGTCGAGAAGGCGCGCGAGCTGCTGCACGACCACCAGGCGGCGGCACGCGTCGCCGCGGGGTTGATCCGCAGGGCGGCCGAAGCCGCACCGGTCGAGTCCCTCCTCGACATGCTGGCCGACGCCATCAAGGGCCTGGGCGACCGCGTCAAGGACCTCGCGGGCGACCTCTGGGACTGGATCGAGAAGCATGCGGACACGATCTACGAGATCGGTGACTGGCTCGGCTACGCCAGTGCCGCCTGCGACGTCCTCGCGATCGTCTTCTCCGAGACGATCATCGGCGCCGTCGTTTTCGAGGGCATCGGCATGGTGCTCAACGGGGGTGCCCTCCTCTTCCACGGTGTGGGCTGGGCGGCCGGAGCGAAGAAGGGCAACTGGATGGACATCGGCCTGGACCTCGTCGGTTTCGTCCCGTTCGGCGACCTCCTGCGGCTGGGTAAGGTCGGCAAGGGAATGTTCAAGGGCGTCAAGATCCCGATGAACGTCCTGGACTTCGGAGCGAAGGCCTCCGACGCCTGGAAGCGCGCGGACGACATCATCGAGCACGTCGGGGGAACCGCGAAACTGGGCGACGACGCCGAGGAATGGGTGATGCGCAACGTCAGCGCCCTCGGCAGCAAGGCCCATGCGATCCACATCACCGCGGACACCCTGGCGGACCGCTTCAAGGTCGCCGTGGTCAAGGAGTTCGGTGACTACAACCTGTACCGGCCCGGTGCCGGGATAACGGACATCGCCTTCCAGAAGGCGATGCCCCAGCTGATCGAGAACACCCCGCTGAGACACATCCCCGCACTCACGGACTCCGTCAGGCCGATCATCGACGACACCGGCGAGACCGTCGGCCGCTACATCGACCCCCGGTCCTGGACGGCACGCGGTTACGAGGCGACGCGCGGCGCGAAGAACCTCTACAAGGAGGGTGTGCGGATCGCGACCGAAGAGGTCCAGTACGGATCGGAGGTCGTCCACGAGAAGATCGACCGCGCCCGCGAGGTCGCAGACGACGTCATCGGCGGCCTGGCCGACGCCAACCCGTTCGGATGACACCGTGGACCACAACTCGTACGCGTTCCTGATCTCTCCGAACAACCCGGTTCCGGTATCCGACCCGGGGTCACCGGGCCTGCCGCCCGACGCCGAGATGACATCGACGATCCGGCTGTCGACCGCCCGCCGCCCGGAGGACGCCCCGCTGGCCAGGGTGTTCACACCGCGATCCGCGCAAGGGGGGAACCGCGAGGCGCCGTCACCCTTCTGGATCCACGACGGACCGGGCGGCAGGCCGTGGTGCTCCGTCCACCCGGTCGCTCCGGACGGTTACGACGTCCACGCCGTCGACGGCACACCCCTGGCCAGGATCAGCCGCCGTGCGGGCAGGCTCCTGCCCTGGCCCCGCCGCGTCCGCTGGTCCGCGCGGCTCCTCGACACACCACGACCGGTCACGGGCAAGGAGGGCACCTGGTACGCCTGGCTCACCTACGCGGTGACGGCACCCTTCTGGTTCCTCTTCGCGCTCTGCGCGCTCGTGTACGCCTTCTTCGACGGAACCACGGACGACTACACGTTCAAGAGACCGGTCCGCACCTGTTGGCGCGCGCAGGGCGCCGGCACGGTCCTGGACTACCGGGGCGTCAGCGGGCTCTACCACTTCGAAGCCCGCCACCTGGACGTCCGGGTCGCCTACGCCCTGGCGGTCCTCCAGACCCGGGAACACAGGCGATGAGGGTGCGCTCCCGCCGCGCTGACCGCAGGGTGTCCTGAACGGCGTTCAACCTCGCGCCGCGTACGCCCCGCGGTCCGCCCACGCGTCCGAGGCGAGGGCGAGTCGCGGGCCGCCCGTGCTCCACATCGCGGGGGGAATCCGGGGACGAGGGCCGGGACGAGGGCGCATGTAATCCACTCGCCCGCTCCCGCCCCGCGCTCCTACCCTGACCAGGTACGTCGGCCGGCACGGGGAGCGTTTCACCATGCGTACGCACTATCCGCGGACCCGGCATCTGCCCTGGTCACCCGGGGCGAGTGCCGACGATCTGCGGGTCACCGACCTGTCCGGCCTGCGCGGCCGCGAGGTCGTCGTCACCGAGAAGCTCGACGGCGAGAACACCACCCTGTACGCCGACGGCCTGCACGCCCGCTCCCTCGACTCCGCCCACCATCCCTCGCGCACCTGGGTCAAGGCGCTCCAGGCCCGCGTCGGCCCCGCCGTCCCGGAGGGCTGGCGGGTGTGCGGCGAGAACCTGTACGCCCGCCACTCGATCGCGTACGACGCCCTGGACGGCTACTTCTACGGCTTCTCGGTGTGGGACGACCGCGGCCGCTGCCTGGGCTGGGACCGGACGGTGGCCTTCCTGGACGGGCTCGGGGTGCCCGTGCCGCGGGTGCTGTGGCGGGGCGTGTTCGACGAGCGGGCCCTGCGCGCCCTGCGGCTGGACCTCGAACGGCAGGAGGGGTACGTCGTCCGGGTCGTGGACGGGTTCGACGCGCGGGAGTTCGGGGCGCGGGTGGCCAAGTGGGTGCGGGCCGGGCACGTGCGGACGGACACCCACTGGATGCACACGGCCGTCGTCGCCAACGGGCTCGGCCCGCGGTCCGCGCTGTGGGCCGTGCGCTCGGGCGCGGCCGTCGACCCGGCGGCGCTGGCGGAGGCCGTCGGGCTGCCCGGCGAGGGGGATCCGGACGCCGTCGCCCGCTTCGACCCGGCCCAGCGGTCGGGGGACGACCGGCTCGCCGGCGTCCTGGCCGCCCTGCTGCACGGTGGCCGGCGGGCACGGATCGCGGCGCGGCTCGCCGGGGTGGTGGGCATGCCGCTCGCGCGCCGGGTCGCCGACCTCGTGGGGCTGCACCCGGCGCTGCACCGGCCGTACCCGGACGAGGACCGGCGGTCCGGCCTGGTGCGGCTGTCGTACGCCGCCGACCTCGGTCTGCTGCACGCCGTCGCCCGGGCCACCGCGGACACGGACGAGGCGCGCGAGCAGACGGAGTGGTCGGCGCTGCACGCCGAGGACGTCGTCGCCCTGGACGAGGACGCGCTGCGGGAGGCGTTCCGGGACCTGCCCGCCGACGTCGCCGTCCGGTGCCGGGCCGAGGCCCGGGAGGCGTACGCCGACGGGCGGATCGGCGGTCCCGCCGAGGCCGTCGCCGCGACCTGGCGCCTGCGGTCCGGCGCCTTCCCGAAGCTGGTCCACCTGTCCGGCCCGGCCGGCAGCGGCAAGAGCACCTTCGCCCGGCGGCTGCCGGGCGTGGACGCGTACGTCTGTCTGGACGACCTGCGCGAGGCACGCGGGGCGCGCGCCGACCAGCGGGCCAACGCGGACGTGCTGCGCGAGGGGCTGGCCCGGCTGGACGGTGCGCTGGCCGCCGGCGGGACCGTCGTGTGGGACGCCACCTCCCTGAACCGGCAGCAGCGCTCGCTCGTGCACGCGGTCGCCCACCGCCGCGACGCCCTGACCACCCACGCCGTGGTCCTGGTCGACGAGGACGAGCTGGTACGGCGCAACGCCCGCCGCGCGCACCCGGTGCCGCCGGACGTGCTCGCCGCCCAGCTGCGCCGCTTCGGCCCGCCGTATCCGGGAGACGCGCACCGCACCTGGTACGTCGGGGCGAGCGGGTCCGTGGAGGACGAGGTCTGAGGAAGAGACCGCAAGAAGAGGTCTCAGGGCGGAGGTCTCCGGTGGAGGCTTGAGGAAGACGTACGGGGAGAGGGCGAGGAACGGTGCGGACGAGCGAGGAGATCTATCACCGGGTGCGCTGGGACGCGCGTTTCGACCCGGCCCGCTTCGTGCTGGGTGTGCTCCAGCGCGGAGCCGCCCCCGAGCGCGTGCCGCTGCCCGCGTTCGTCCCGGGCGGTGAGATCCCGTGGCACCGGGTGCTGTTCTTCGAGGCGGACGGCGAGCTGGTGTGGGACCGGGCCACGGGGGTGGACCGGATCGACGCGACCGAGGCCGGCCGGGTGCGCGAGGCCCGGCTGTTGCGCGCCCCGTTCTTCACGGCCCGCTCGCCCCACGCGTGGGACGGCGGGGACTGGACGCCCGTACCCCGCCCGCGCGGGACCGCCGCACCCGGCTCCGGCGATGTGCGGGTGCTGACCTGGAACACCCTCTGGGACCGGTACGACGCCGAGCGCATCGACAGCGCCCGGCGCAGGCCGCTGCTGCTGCGGGCGCTGCGCGACGCCGACGTGGACGTGATCGCGTTGCAGGAGGTCGAGGCGGAGCTGCTCGCCCCGCTGCTGCGCGAGCCGTGGGTGCGGGCGGGGTGGACGCTGGCGACGGACCCGCGGGGGCGGGACGTGGACGCGTACGGTCTGCTGCTCCTGAGCCGGCTGCCCGTCCGCGAGGCCGCGTTCCACGCGCTGGGCCCGCACAAGGCGGTGACGGCCCTGGTCGTGGAGGCGGGCCCGCGTCCCCTCGTCGTCGCGGCGACGCATCTGAGCAGCGACCACTCCGACGACGGCGCCGGCCGGCGCACCGCCGAACTGACCGCCCTCGCCGAGGGACTGGCCGCCCCGGACGCCGATCTGCTCCTGCTGGGCGACTTCAACGACGGCGGTCACACACCGCAGCTGACGCTGGGCATGCGGGACGCGTGGAGCGAGGCGCACGGCGCCGACGACGCGACCCCGACCTTCGACCCGGGCACCAACCCGCTGGCCGCGGTCTCGTCCCTGACCGGCCGGGCGTCACGGCTGGACCGGGTGCTGCTGCGGGGCGAGGGCCTGCGGGTGCGGCGGGCGGAACTGTGCGGGGACGCGCCGACGGCGGAGGGGCTGTACCTCTCGGACCACTACGGGGTGCGGGCCGAGGTGACGACGCGGGCACCGGAGTCCCCGGCGGCCGGGGCCCTCGACCGTCTCGACGCCCGGCCGACGCCCCGTACGGCACTGGCGTGGATCCCGCCCGAGGAGCTGTGGCCGCCGCTCCAGGACATCCGCCGGGACCACGACCCGCAGATCCACCGCTGGCCCCCGCATGTGAACCTGCTCTTCGGCTTCGTCCCGGAGCACGCCTTCGCGCAGGCGGCCTCCGTTCTCGCGACGGCGGTCACGGCCGCCCCGGTCCGCTCCTTCGACGCCCGGCTGGAGGGCGTGCACTGGTTCGGCCACCGGGACGACGCCACGGTCTGGCTCGACCCGGCGGCCGCAGGCGAGGAGCCGTGGACGGAGCTGCACCGCACCCTCCGGCGCCACTTCCCCCGCTGCCGTGGCCGCCACGCGGGCTTCACCCCCCACCTGAGCCTGGGCCGCACCACCGACCCGAACACCCTGGCGGCCGCCTGCGCGGCCCGGCTCACCCCGATGCCGGTCAGGGTCGGAGAGCTGGCGCTGCTGTCCCGGCGCGGGGACGAGCCGATGCGGGTGCGGGGGACGGTGCGGCTGGGGACGGGGGAGGTGAGCTGGAGGGAGGAGGAGCCGGGGTACGGGCCGGGAGCCGTCGGCACCTTCGCGGCCGACCGGACCACCGACCGGATCGCCGACCGCATCACCGACCGCATCACCGACCGGACGGCCGACCGGATCGCGGACCGGATCGCGGAGGCGCTCCCCGGCGGTGTCGTCCACGTCGTCGGCTCCCGGCGCATGGGCTGCGCGCTGCCCGGTGCGGACCTGGACCTGGTGGCCGCGCTGCCCGGCGCCGTCGAACTCGCCTCCGTACAGGCGGAGTTGATGAAGGCACTCCCCGATGCGAGGGACGTGCGGGAGGTGGTCGGGGCCCGTGTCCCCGGCCTGCGGTTGCGGCTGGACGGGCCGGACGGCCCTGACGTGGACCTCGTCGTCGTCGCCACGGGCCCGATGGACCCGGCCGAGGCGGTGGACCGCCGGGCCGAGCTGGGCGAGTCGGCGGCGGTCGCGCTGAGCGCGGTGAGCGACGCCGACGCGGTGCTCGCCGCGGCGGGTGCCCACGGACCGGCCTTCGCCCGACTGGCCAGGCAGGTCAAGGCGTGGGCGAAGGCGCGAGGCCTGGACTCGGCACCGTTCGGGGGCGTGCCGGGCCTGGCCTGGTCGGTGCTGGCCGCCCGCACGGCGAGCGAGTCCGGCGACCTGCCCCCGGACGAGCTGCTGCGGCACTTCTTCGCGACGTGGGCGGCCTGGGACTGGCACACCCCCGTGGGCGGCACGGCCCGGACGGCGCTCCCCGTCACCATCACGACACCGTCAGCGCCGGTGCGCCCCTGCACGGACCAGGTCACGCCGGGCATGCGGGACCTCGTCACCGAGGAGCTGTTCCGCGCCTGGGAGGTGCTGGACACGTCCACGGGCCGAGCCCCGGGCCGTCCCCGGCCCGAGCTCTGGTCCGAGCTGCTCGCCCCTCCCCCGCTCCACCGCCGCCACGCGGCCTGGGCGGTCCTGACCGTGGGACCGGACGCGGACGAGGGCCGGGTACGGGGCAGGATGCGGGCCCTGGTCACCGACCTCGCGGAGACGGCCCCCGCGTGCCACGCCTGGCCCCGCCCCTTCACCACGGCCCCGGCCCGCTACGCCATCGGCCTGGGCCCCACCCCACCACCCGCCGACCACCTCGCGGCCGTCGCGGAACGCCGCCTGCGCGGCCTGACCGGAGTCACCCTGACGAGGGCCGAGGGCGGCGAGGTCCCGACCCTGCGCTGAAGGAACGATCACCGATCCGGCCCCGCCTTCCTCCCCGGCGGACCCCATCACCCGGAAGAGTGATCATCCTTAATTCGGCTGGATCTTGGCCCGGTTCACCGCCCTATGCTCGCCCCGCGCTTCCCCGAAGGCGAGCCCTCTCCAGCGGCCGCTCCTCCCGCCCGAACGCGGTGCCTGTCCTTTGCCGCGCCCGCCGAGCGGAAGCCTTCACCGTCCGAAACAGCGAGGAATCCTATGGTCAGCTCGTCCCACGAGGCGATGCACCACATCTTCCGGCACGATCCCGGGCTCTTCAGCCGGGTCTCGCAGGTCCTGGGGTTCCCCGTCCCAGCTCCCCTCAAGGTGACGGTCATGCCCACCGATCTCACCGAGACCAGCCCCGTCGAGCGCCGCGTGGACACGCTGCTGCGGCTGGAGTCCGCGGAGCGGGACGCCTTCCTCCTCGCCATCGAGGCCCAGGGGAAGAAAGACCCCGTCAAGCCCGCGAGCTGGGCGTACTACACCTCCTACCTCTGGACCAAGTACCGGCTGCCCACCGCCCTCATGGTCGTGTGCCAGGACCGGGCCACAGCACTCTGGGCCGAGCAGCCGTTCAGCAGCGGCCCGGCTCAGCTGCCCACCCTCACCCTGCGCCCCGTGGTCGCCGGTCCCCACAACATGCCGGTGATCACCGATCCGGACGAGGCCCGCGCCGACCTCGCCCTCGCCACGCTCTCGGCCATCACACACGCCGGTGACCCGGACATCGGTGCCATACTGAAAGCCCTGTCCACAGCGCTGAGGGACATGCCCGAAGACATCGCGGACCCCATCGTCGAACTCACCGCACAGGGGCTGGGCAACCGCCCGGCCAAGCACCTCTGGAGGAATCTGGTGGCCGTGGACCTCTCCTTCTACAAGTCCTACCTCTCCGAAGAAATCCGAGACGAAGGCCGGGCAGAAGGCCGGGCAGAAGGCCGGACAGAAGGCCAGGCAGAGGGCCGAGCGGACGCCCTCCTGCTCATCCTCGAACAGCGCGGTCTCCGCATCCCCGACGACGCCCGCCGCCGCATCACCTCATGCCACGACACGGACACCCTCCACACGTGGCTGTCCCGAGCCCTCACTGCCCCGACCGTCGACGACGTCTTCGGCAACGAGTAGGCCCCATCACCGCTTGGTCCGCCCGCAGGCCACCGGCCGCCCGGCCCCATCGTCGACTCACCACGCATGGGCCGGGCGACCGCCCGGCCGAACCCCCTTGGAGCATCTGGTGGCCGTGGACCTCTCCTTCTACAAGTCCTACCTCTCCGAAGAAATCCGAGACGAAGGCCGAGCGGACGCCCTCCTGCTCATCCTCGAACAGCGCGGTCTCCGCATCCCCGACGACGCCCGCCGCCGCATCACCTCATGCCACGACACCGAAACCCTCCGCACGTGGCTGTCCCGGGCCATCACCGCTCCGACGACCGAGGCGATCTTCGGACAGGAGTGACGGAACCGGTTTCCGCCCCGAGCGACACCGGCGGTCCGGCAGCCTGATCCGGTTCCAGCAGGTCGTCGAGCGCGCGGGCGAAGGCCCGGAAGCCTGACTTCCCGGCCTCGGGCGCGTTCGAGCCGGGCCGGACGATGTCCGGCAGGAACATCACCCGCCAGGTGCGGAAGGCGGCAGCCGGCGTGCTCTGTCCCACGAGCCGCACGGCGATCGCCAGCGCCTCGGCGACGCGCTCCGCGTCCTGCCGTACGTCCGCCGCGCCCCCCGCCTTGACGAGGGCGGCGGTGACCAGTGCCTGCACCAGATCGGCGAGCTGGAGATCGGCTCCGGCGCGGCACATCCGCCGTACCGTGTCCGGCCGCTCCAGCTCCTCGACCGGGTCCGGTACGCCCTCGATCCCCCGGGACCAGAGCAGCAGCCACTCCACCGTCACCGGGTGTTCCCGCAGATACCCCAGCGCGTCGGCGAGGCCCATCGCCGCCGGGCTGAACCCGCCGATGTCCCGCACGAGGTCCAGCAGCCGCCGCACCTCGCCACCGCGTCCGTCGACCAGCTCCCCGACCGACGCGGCGGCCACGCTCCACGTGCCGGTCGCCACCACCGCCCCGATCTCCACGATCCCGCCGAGCGCCGCGAACACCGGGCGCGCCACCTGCTCCTCCGGGACCGCGAAGGGCCGGCCCGCCGGCCCGGCCCCGCTCACGCTCGGCCCTCCGGACCGCGGACGGCACGAACCGGTCCCCGTCCCACGGCCCTGCCCCACCCGGTCACCACCTGACCAGCACCCCCCGCCAGGTCCACCCCGCGCCGAGCACCGCCCCCAGCAAGGGCCTCCTCATGTCCCGCGAGTCGAAGCGGAACGTCTCGACCCTGCGGCGGCGGCCGTCGGGATCCCGCTCGTACGTCCACCGGCGGGACACCGCGGTCGACGGTCCGCGGCCGTACCGCCTGCCGCCGTGCTCGGGCGACCTGTCCCAGCGCTCGTCAAGGGTGAGGACCTCACACTTACCGGGGACGAAGCGCATCCGGGTCCTGAGGGTCAGGTCCAGTTCGGGGACCCGCCACTCCGCCACCAGGTCCGCCTTCTCGGCGGGGAGGGCGTTGCGGACGCGGAACGGCACGTCCGGCCCGTCGAGCGCGAGCAGTGCGGCCCTGACCTCCGGGGCGGGCAGCGGTACGACACCGCGGTCGGGATACGTGGTGCCGGTGACCCGGTCCCACAGGCGCCGCCGCGCGGCCGGTCGTGCCATGACTGCCTTCCCCCCACCCGCTCGGCGCCCGACTCGCGAAGGAAGCAGGCTAACAACCGCCGCCGCACGCAGGCCCTACTCCGCGCCCCGCACCCGCGCGAACGACGTCTCCAGCCCCCGCTTCACCACCCGCGCCAGCGGGCGCTCCACGCACCGGTGCACCAGCAGGCTCAGCACCAGGAAGCCGGCCAGCACCAGCGCCACCAGCAGCCGTGCGTCCAGCTCGTCCCGCAGCCGGTTGATCACCGTCGTACCGGCCGCGTAGTGCGTCAGGTACAGGGGATACGTCAGGCTGCCCGCCGTCACCAGCCACCGCCCGCGGATCCGGTCCGTCCGGCCGAGGGCGATCGCCACCATGACCCCCAGGAACACGGTGTAGATCAGCACCGCGCCCCGCCACCCGGACACCCGCTCGACCTCGTCGATCCGCAGGCCCAGTTCCCGCTGGGCCATCAGCCACGACATGCCGAGGACGCCCCACAGCAGCAGGTCCGGGCCGAAGCGGTGCATCAGGTAGAGGGCCAGGCCGGCGATGAAGTACCAGGCGCCGTCGGGGTCGGCGGCCAGTTCCAGCAACGGCAGGTCCGCCACCGGCGCGAGCATCGCCGCCGCACCCCACACACAGCAGAACAGCACGACCTTGCGGTACGTCAGCCCGGTGGCGACCACGGCCAGGAAGAGCAGGTAGAAGCGGAGCTCGGACCAGAGGGTCCAGTACACGCCGTCCACGTTCCGCACGCCCGAGCCCGACTGGAGCATCGTCAGGTTGAGCAGGACGTCACGCCAGCGCAGGCGCTCCCACACGCCCGGCCACGCCGCCAGCACGCCCGTCGTGAACAGCACCGCGAACCAGTAGGCGGGGTAGAGGCGGATCACACGGGAGACGAAGAACTGCCTCGGCGTGCGGCCCCAGCAGGACATGCAGATGACGAAGCCGCTGACGACGAAGAAGACCTCCACGCCGATCCAGCCGTAGGAGGCGACGTGGAACACCGTCGGCATGATCTCGGAGACCGGGCGGCCCCAGATCGGATTGCCCGGCCGGTCGGCGCGCCAGGTGCCGGCGTAGTGGTGGAGCGCGACCATCAGCGCGGCGAGCAGGCGTATGCCGTCGAGGACGTGGAGGCGGGGCGCCCGCTCCCGGCGCGGGGCGGGGGCGGGGCGGCGCTCCGGCCGTACGGCGAGAGGGGGGAGGGTCAGGCCAGTCATCCCGGGGAGACTACGGCGGTCACAACCACCTCACAGGGAACGCAGAGGGACATTCCCCTCGGGCGCCCGGCGAAGTTGCCGCAACGCTCGCCGGAGCGTCCAAGTCCGTTTCTCGGGGCTTCACTTGACGGAGGCGCGGGCTGATGATCGTGGCCATGTACAAGCGAAGACGCGTTCTCGGCACCTTCCTCGGCGTCGGCGTCGCCACCGCCGCGCTCCCCGGCCTCACGCCCGTCCTCGACGACCCGCCTTGGGAACTGCTCCTGCCCGGCGCCGTGTTCCTCGTCGTGAACCAGCTGATCTACAGCTACCCCAACGCCGTCAGGGGCCCCGGCGCCTCCCTCGCGATGGTGGAGATCCTCGCCGTGATCGGCTTCCTCCAGGACACGCTGGTCTGGCTGCTCGCCTCATGGATCAGCTCCGAGCTCGGCAGCGGTGTCCATGTCGACGGCTTCCTCAGCGCCTTGCTCGGCGGCCTCGTCGTGCGCGCCGTGGTCCTCGTGTGCATGGCGATCGGCCCGCAGCCGACGGCGGCCGAGCAGGGGGCGTGAGAGGAGCAGTGAGGGGTCGCCTTCGCCCGGCGGGCGCCGGTCGACCGGGGTCCTGCGCGGGCACGCGAAAGGGCCCGTACGACCGGAGTCGTACGGGCCCTCTCAGGAGCTCGCTGCTGGAGCTACCAGATCAGATCGACAGACTTACTTGTTGATCTTGGTGACCTGGCCGGCGCCCACCGTGCGACCACCCTCACGGATGGCGAACTTCAGGCCCTCTTCCATGGCGATGGGCTGGATGAGCTCCACCTTCATCTCGGTGTTGTCACCCGGCATCACCATCTCGGTGCCCTCGGGGAGGGTCACAACGCCCGTCACGTCCGTCGTACGGAAGTAGAACTGCGGACGGTAGTTGTTGAAGAACGGCGTGTGGCGGCCACCCTCGTCCTTGGACAGGATGTAGGCCTGCGCCTCGAACTCGGTGTGCGGGGTGACCGAGCCCGGCTTGATGATGACCTGGCCGCGCTCGACGTCCTCGCGCTTGATGCCGCGGAGCAGCAGACCGACGTTCTCACCGGCCTGGCCCTCGTCGAGCAGCTTGCGGAACATCTCGATACCGGTGACCGTGGTGGTGGTCTTCTCGGTCTTGATGCCGATGATGTCGACGGTCTCGTTGACCTTCAGGACACCACGCTCGATACGGCCGGTGACGACCGTACCGCGACCGGTGATCGTGAAGACGTCCTCGATCGGCATGAGGAACGGCTTGTCGACGTCGCGCTCCGGCTCCGGGATGGCGGAGTCGACGGCGTCCATCAGGTCCAGGACGGACTTGCCCCACTCGGCGTCGCCCTCGAGCGCCTTGAGCGCCGAGACCTTGACGACCGGGACGTCGTCGCCCGGGAACTCGTACTCGGAGAGGAGCTCACGGACCTCGAGCTCGACGAGCTCCAGGATCTCCTCGTCGTCCACCATGTCGGCCTTGTTCAGGGCGACGACGATGTACGGAACGCCGACCTGGCGGGCCAGGAGCACGTGCTCCTTGGTCTGCGGCATCGGGCCGTCGGTGGCGGCGACCACGAGGATCGCGCCGTCCATCTGCGCGGCACCGGTGATCATGTTCTTGATGTAGTCCGCGTGACCCGGGCAGTCGACGTGGGCGTAGTGACGCGCCTCCGTCTGGTACTCGACGTGCGCGATGGAGATGGTGATACCGCGCTGACGCTCCTCAGGAGCCTTGTCGATCTGGTCGAAGGCCGAGGCCTCGTTCAGGTCCGGGTACTTGTCGTGCAGCACCTTGGTAATGGCGGCCGTGAGGGTCGTCTTACCGTGGTCGATGTGACCGATGGTGCCGATGTTGACGTGCGGCTTAGTCCGCTCGAACTTCGCCTTCGCCACTGGGGTCCTCCTGTGGAGTGGTTCTGTACGCCTTGGTTCATCGGCGCCAGGTGATCTTTGCTGTTGGGTCCCGGGCCTCGGGCCATCCCGCCACGAATGCGGAGGAATGGCCCGGGAGGCTCCGGTGTCAAGCCTACGGCGTGCGCACGGAGTGCGTTACTCGCCCTTGGCCTTCGCGATGATCTCCTCGGCGACGTTCCGCGGAACCTCGGCGTAGGAGTCGAACTGCATCGAGTAGCTTGCGCGACCCGAGGTCTTGCTACGGAGGTCGCCGACGTAGCCGAACATCTCCGACAGGGGCACGAGGCCCTTCACGACACGGGCACCCGCCCGCTCCTCCATGGCCTGGATCTGGCCACGGCGGGAGTTGATGTCGCCGATGACCTCACCCATGTAGTCCTCGGGCGTGGTGACCTCGACGGCCATCATCGGCTCGAGCAGCACGGGGCTGGCCTTGCGCGCGGCCTCCTTGAAGGCCTGCGAACCGGCGATCTTGAACGCGAGCTCGGAGGAGTCGACCTCGTGGTAGGCGCCGTCGAGCAGGGTGACGCGCACGCCGGTCATCTCGTAACCGGCGAGGATGCCGAACTGCATGGCCTCCTGCGCACCGGCGTCCACCGAAGGGATGTACTCCTTCGGGATGCGGCCACCGGTCACCTTGTTCACGAACTCGTACGAGGCGTCGCCGCCCTCGATCGGCTCGATCGCGATCTGCACCTTGGCGAACTGGCCGGTACCACCAGTCTGCTTCTTGTGCGTGTAGTCGACCCGGTCGACCGCCTTGCGGATGGTCTCGCGGTAGGCGACCTGCGGCTTGCCGACGTTGGCCTCGACCTTGAACTCACGGCGCATACGGTCGACCAGCACCTCGAGGTGCAGCTCGCCCATACCACCGATGATGGTCTGGCCGGTCTCCTCGTCCGAGTGGACCTGGAAGGACGGGTCCTCCTCGGCCAGGCGCTGGATCGCGATGCCCAGCTTCTCCTGGTCGCCCTTGGACTTGGGCTCGATGGCGACCTGGATGACCGGCGCCGGGAAGTCCATGGACTCCAGGATCACCGGCTGCTTGTCGTCGCACAGCGTCTCACCGGTCGTGGTCTGCTTCAGACCCATGACGGCGACGATGTCGCCGGCGCCCACCGCGTCGATCTCCTCACGCTTGTTCGCGTGCATGCGGTAGATCTTGCCGATGCGCTCCTTCTTGCCCTTCACGGAGTTCAGCACGGCGGTGCCGGACTCCAGGCGGCCGGAGTACACGCGGACGAAGGTGAGCTTGCCGAGGTGCGGGTCGCTCATGATCTTGAACGCCAGCGCCGACAGCGGCTCGTCGTCGGACGGCTTGCGCTTGACGACCGTCTCCGGGTCCTTGACGTCGTGGCCCTCGATGGCCTCGACGTCGAGCGGGGAGGGGAGGTAGCGCACGACCGCGTCGAGCAGGGGCTGGACGCCCTTGTTCTTGAACGCGGTGCCGCAGAACACCGGGGTGACCGTGGTGTCCGTGGACTTGCCGGACGCGATGGTGATACGACGGATCGCGGCGTACAGCTGCTCCACGGAGGGCTCCTCGCCCTCCAGGTACAGCTCCATGATCTCTTCGTCGTTCTCGGCCACGGCCTCGATCAGCTTGCCGCGGTACTCCTCGGCAGCCTCGGTGTGGGTGTCCGGGATGTCGACGATGTCGTACATCTCGCCCTTGGTCGCCTCGGCGGACCAGACGAACGCCTTCATCGTGACGAGGTCGACGACGCCCTTGAAGTCGGCCTCGGCACCGATCGGCAGCTGCATGACGAGCGGCTGCGCGCCCAGGCGGTCGCTGATCATGTCGACGCAGCGGTGGAACTCGGCGCCGGTGCGGTCGAGCTTGTTCACGAAGCAGATGCGCGGGACGCCGTAGCGGTCCGCCTGACGCCACACCGTCTCGGACTGGGGCTCGACGCCGGCCACGCCGTCGAACACGGTCACGGCACCGTCGAGCACACGCAGGGAACGCTCCACCTCGACGGTGAAGTCGACGTGCCCCGGGGTGTCGATGATGTTGATCGTGTGATCGACGTCGGCCAGCGGCCAGTGACAGGTGGTGGCAGCAGAGGTGATCGTGATGCCACGCTCCTGCTCCTGCTCCATCCAGTCCATGGTGGCAGCGCCGTCGTGGACCTCACCGATCTTGTAAGACACACCGGTGTAGAACAGGATCCGCTCGGTGGTGGTCGTCTTGCCCGCGTCGATGTGGGCCATGATCCCGATGTTGCGGACCTTGGCCAGGTCAAGTGAAGTGGTAGCCATAAGGCTTCAGTCTTCTCTCGGTCTCGATGTGGGTAGCGACTACCAGCGGTAGTGCGCGAAGGCCTTGTTGGACTCGGCCATCTTGTGCGTGTCCTCGCGCTTCTTCACAGCGGCACCGAGGCCGTTGGACGCGTCGAGAAGCTCGTTGAGCAGGCGCTCGGTCATGGTCTTCTCGCGACGGGCGCGGGAGTAGCCGACGAGCCAGCGCAGCGCCAGGGTGCTCGCGCGGCCGGGCTTGACCTCGACCGGGACCTGGTAGGTCGCGCCACCGACACGGCGGGACTTGACCTCGATGGTCGGCTTGATGTTCTCGAGAGCGCGCTTCAGCGTGATGACCGGGTCGTTGCCGGTCTTCTCGCGCAGGCCCTCCATGGCGCCGTAGACGATGCGCTCGGCGGTGGAGCGCTTGCCGTTCAGCAGCACCTTGTTGATGAGCGACGTGACAAGAGGAGAACCGTAGACCGGGTCGATGATGACCGGGCGCTTCGGGGCGGGGCCCTTACGAGGCATTCTTACTTCTCCTTCTTGGCGCCGTAGCGGCTGCGGGCCTGCTTGCGGTTCTTCACACCCTGGGTGTCAAGCGAACCGCGGATGATCTTGTAGCGAACACCCGGCAGGTCCTTCACACGGCCACCACGCACGAGCACGATGGAGTGCTCCTGCAGGTTGTGTCCCTCACCCGGAATGTAAGCGGTGACCTCGATCCCGCTGGTCAGACGCACACGCGCGACCTTACGCAGGGCCGAGTTCGGCTTCTTCGGGGTGGTCGTGAACACACGCGTGCAGACGCCGCGGCGCTGAGGGGAGCCCTCGAGTGCGGGCGTCTTGTTCTTCTCGACCTTGTCCTGCCGGCCCTTACGGACCAGCTGCTGGATCGTAGGCACTACTTCTCCGGTTTCTGTGTGCCGATTTGTACAGCTAACCTGGAACTTCGCCGACCCACGCGGTCGGGTGTGTCGGATCCCGCGGACTTCCGCCGCGAGGCAGAAAGAGGCGCGGATCACGGTGGCCGCTCTCGGCCCCGGTGCGGTCGAAGGCACGCACGAGGGCCAGGGCACACCCCAGGCACAAGGTCTGAGCGTACCCAGCGCAATCTCTCCGGTCAAAACAAAAGCGGCGCCCCCGGTGGACCGTGACCGGCGGGCCGCGTGAGCTGCGGGTTCGCGGAGGCGCCGGTGACCGCCCCCGCGCACCGCGGACCGGCGGGCGGAAGGTCCGCCGGCCCGCCGGGCCAAATCTTGTGGTGGGTCGGACGCGTGTCGGGAGGGATTCTCAGCCGCCGAGTGTGCTTTCATGCGCCCCCGATGCCGCCTCGGCCGCCCGTGCCGCCGATGGCGGAGAGGGCACCGATGGCGCCCGTGCCACCGATGCCACCGATGCGACCTGTGCCGCCTGTGCCGCCTGCGCCGCCTGCGCCGCCTGCGCCGCTGGCAGCATCGGCGTCGGCGTCGGCGTCGGCGTCGGCAGCGTCTCCGTGGCGGAGGGCATCGCCGTGTCGTGGCCCACGAAGTACGTCGGGCGGTTCTGTACGGCGGTGTAGATGCGGCCGACGTACTCGCCGAGCAGCCCCACGCAGATCAGCTGGACGGCGCCGATGAACAGGACCCCGGTGAAGAGGGAGGTCCAGCCGGGGACGGTGTGGTCGAAGGCGTGGGCGCCGAGGGTGTAGACCATCAGCCCCAGGCAGACCAGGAAGGCGAAGCCGCCCAGCCAGGTGGCGATGCGCAGGGGGGCCGCCGAGAAGCCGGTGACGCTGTCGAGCGCGAGCCGGACCATCCGGCCCAGGGGGTACTTGCTGCGGCCCGCCGGGCGCGGGGCGCGTTCGTAGGTGACGCGGCCGCTGGGGAAGCCGAGCCACGGCACCAGCAGGCGGTAGACGCGCTGCTGGTCCGGCAGGGACTTCAGCGCGTCGACGGCGCCCCGGCTGAGCAGCCGGAAGTCGCCCGCCTGGGCGGGGACCGAGGGCCCGGCGAGGCGGCGGACGAGGCGGTAGTACAGGCCGGCCGTCCACCGCTTGAACCCGGTGTCGCTGGTGCGGTCGGTCCGGATGCCGTAGACGATGTCGAGGCCCTCGCCGCGGGCCAGGGCGAGCATGTCGGGGATCTTCTCGGGCGGGTCCTGGAGGTCGGCATCGAGGCTGACCACGTACGCGCCGAGCGCACGGTCCAGGCCGGCGGTGAGGGCGGCCTGGTGGCCGGAGTTGCGGCGCAGGCCGATCACGCGCAGTTGCGGCCAGCCGAGCCGGAAGGCCGCGAGCAGTTCGGCGGTCCGGTCGGTGCTGCCGTCGTCGACGGCGACCACCTCGTAGTCGACACCGAGGCCGGCGAGGACCGGACGCAACCGGCTGACCAGTGCGGGAAGGACCTCTTCCTCGTTGTACACGGGTATGACGACCGACAAGACGGTCGGTCCGGCCGTCGTGTCCCGGGAATCCACTGCTTCGGCCACCGCCCCTCCCCCAACCTGTGGCGCGCATGTGCGAGTCTGTTGCGATCTTATGACTGACACTTCACGATCATCCGGACAACGCCCCTCCTCGGGGGTCCGGTGATCGGGGCCGAGGGGGGTCCACACTCATGAGCACGGCTTCCAGCGGCGCGGCGGCGGAGTCCGCCGTGCCCGACGAGCGGAAGACGCGGCCCCGGAGCGTGCGCCGCCCCACCCTGCCGGCCGGTGTACGACCGTACCTCGCCCCGCTGATCCTTTACGGCGTCACCAAGCTCGTCGGGCTGACCGTCTTCGCGGTCCTGCTGGAGGCCGCCGGGGACTACCGGAAGAAGGAGCCGCGGTTCGGCGGCGGCGCCCACTGGTGGGACGTCCTCTCCACCTGGGACGGCTGGTGGTACCTCCAGGTCGCCGAGAAGGGCTACGACCCGCGCCCGCTGGAGCCGCTCGACCCCGGCGGCCTGTTCACCGTCAAGCAGAACTCCGTCGCGTTCTTCCCGCTCTACCCGGGCCTGATACGGGGGGTGTCGGAGGTGACGGGGCTCGGCCTGTTCGGGTCCGGGATCCTGGTCTCCGTCCTCGCCTCGTTCGTCGCGGCCGCCGGGATCTACGCCGTCGTCTCGCTGCTCGCGGGCGCCCGCGCGGGGACGATCGCCGCCGGGCTGTGGGCCGTGGTGCCCGGCGCGGGCGTCGAGTGGGCGGTGTACTCGGAGTCCCTGTTCGTGGCGATAGCGGCCTGGTGCTGCTACTGCGTGATGCGCCACCGCTGGGTGGCGGCCGGGCTGCTCGCCTTCGTCGCCGGCCTGAACCGGCCCACCTCCGCCGCGCTCATCGGCGCGGTCGGGCTCGCCGCGCTGGTGACGCTGGCCCGGCGGGAGGGCAGACGCGAGCACGGGGTGGTGGGGCCGGTGTACGCCATGGTCGCCGCGCCGCTCGGTCTGCTCACCTACGTCGCCTGGGTCGGCCTGAGCATGGGCGACCTGACCGCGTACTTCACGCTCCAGCGCGAGGGGTGGGCGCACTACTTCGACTTCGGCGCCTACACGCTCGACGTGCTGGGCGACACGGCCGTCGGCCGGCACGACTACCTGTTCGCCTTCTCCGTCCCCGACCTGATCGCCGTACAGCTGGTGCTGGCGCTGCCCTTCCTGGTCGCGCTGATGCTGCGCAGGAAGCCGCCGCTGGTGCTGGTCGCGTACACGCTGGCGAGCATCGTCACCGTGCTGGGCACCCAGCAGATGTTCGGCAACACCCCGCGCTACCTGCTGCCCTGCTTCCCGCTGCTGCTGGCCCCGGCGGCGGCGATGGGCCGGCTGAAGTGGCCGAGCCTGGCCGTGTTCTTCTCGACGGCGGCGGTGGCGTCGGGGTGGTACGCGCACTACGTGATGTTCGAGTTGGGGATTCCGTAGGGCGGGCGGCCTGCCGTCCGGCGCCGGACCACGGGGTTACGGGGTCGGCGGGGCCGTGGGGTGTGTGCGGCGGTCAGGGGGAGGTGACCGCCGCCAGGAACAGGATCACCAGGAACACCGCCCAGCCCGCGACCGACAGCCAGCCCAGGACGAGGCCGGCCAGGGCGAAGCCGTCACCGCCCTCGCCGGTCCGGCGGATCTCGGCGCGGGCGGAGTGCCCGAGGATCACCGCGGGGATGCCGGTGACGCCCATGGTCATCGTGGTGAGGACACCGCAGACCATGGCGCCGACCGCCTTGCCGTTGGTGGGCGGGGGCGGTGCGGGCAGGAACGTCCGCGGCACCGCCGGGTACGGCGGGTACGCCTGGACCGGCGGGGCGGCGGGCTGTATCGCCACCGGACCCTGCGGAAGGTCGGCGACCAGCTGGGACAGCTCGCCGACCGTGCGTGCCTCGTAGGCCCGCGCCACCCGCCGGTCGAACTCGGCCTGCTGGAGGCGCCCCTCGGCGAATCCCGCTCTGAGCACGTCGACGGCGCGCTCGCGATCCGCGTGGGACGCGAGCATGACCGGACTGCTCTGCGCCTGCTGCCACGGCTGCCATGGCGACGGGTACGACACGGGCACCTCCCCCGGACGGCTTGAATGCCTCCATCATTCCCCTACGCTCCGGGCCTCGCGATGGTTCCCCCGCGCGAACCACCGATTCCGCCCCGGCACGAACGGGCGTGCGGGCACTCGGGCGTTCTCACCGCACGCGTCTCACCGCACGCGTCTCGCCGTGCCCCGGGCCGCGCGTTCGGCGGCGAAGACGTCCTCCAGCCGGAAGAGCTGCGCCCGGCCCGCCTTGCCGGCCGGTCTCAGGTGGCCCAGCTGCACCCACTTGCGGATGGTGGCGGGGGCGACGCCGACCTCCTGGGCGGCCAGGGGGCCGGGGATGAGGGTGGGCTGTTCGGACCGTGCAGAATTCTCGTTCCGCGTGCCGCTCACCGGGCCGCCGCCTCCCACTCGTTCTCGTCCCAGGTGTGCCGGTAGGCGGGATCGTCGTGACAGCCGCAGTCCGGCTCCGGGCAGCGGCAGGCCGGGTTGACGCACAGGACGGCGCCGCGGTCGGGGAAGGCCCGCAGCGACACCGAGTCGCACCAGGGGCACCGCCCGGACACCCGGACGACGGTCTCGGTGTCCCCCAGCGCACGGGCGCAGCGGCGCGCCATCCGCCGGGTCTCGTCGCGCACGTGCGCGGCCAGGACGGGGTCGGCGCCGATGCCGTCGAGGAGGGCGGCGATCCGTCGTAGCCGCTCCGGCACGGGTGCGCGGCGCGCGCGGGGCAGGCCGAGGCGGTCCCGTACGGCTTCCTCCAGTTCCACCACGCCGTCGGAGATGTCGCGGAGGGCGTCCGAGATGTGCAGCCGGAGGGGTGCCGCGCTGTGGCCGGGGGCGACGAGTCCGTGCTGCTGCTGGAGGAGCAGCGCCTCCTCGCGCTCCGCGCGGAGACGGTCGGCGAGGTCGGCGGGGGGCGTCGGCGCCGGGCGGTGGGTGGGGGCGGTGCGGCCGGGGACGAGCTCGGCGGCGAGTTCGGGGAGTTGCTGGAGGAGCTGGGTGATCCAGAGGGCGGTCTGGGTGGGGGTGGCGGTCTGGGTGGGGGTGGGGTGGGGATGGGCGGGGTGGGGATGCGCGGGGTGGGGATCGGCGGGGCGGGGATGGGGACCGCGGGCGTCGGTGGGGCCCGGGGAAGTGCCGCGGGCGTCGGCCGGGCCCGGGGAAGTGCCGCGGGCGTCGGCCGGGCCCGGGGAAGTGCCGCGGGCGTCGGCCGAGCGCGGGTCCGGGCGGAGGCGGGCGTCGGCGGGGTGCCGTTCCGGGCGGCGGGATCGGGGGGCCGGGAGGCCGGAACGGGGGTCCGGGAGGCCGGAACGGGAGGCCACCGGGCCGGAAGAATGATCCGGGAGTCCGGAACGGGGGGCCACCGGGCCGGAGGAGTGATCCGGGAGTCCGGGGCGGGAGTCCGCGAGGCGTGGATCGTGCGGGTGGTCCTTGGCGTGGTCGGCGTCGGCGGGGTGCCTCGGGGGCGTTCCACCGGCGGCCGGGCGGTTGTCAGCCAAGGAGGCCTCCCCTGAGTGCGGACGCGGCGGCAGGGGCCGAAGCCGCGAGCCGGGACGACGGCGCGAGCCGGGACGAAGGCGCGAGCTGGGACGAAGGCGCGAGCTGGGGCGGTACGGCGACCGGGCGGCCGGAGCGCCACAGGCGGCCTCCGCAGACGCCGTCGAACCCGTTCTCCGCCGGTGCCACCGCCTCCTCACAGGCGCGGCGCACCGTGCAGCCGGCGCAGGCGCGCAGCGCGGGGGCGGCCTCCTTGGCCTTCTTGGAGAAGACCACGCGCGGGGGCAGTCCGACGCAGGCCGCCGCGGACTGCCAGGCCACGCTGTCGGAGACGCGCGTTCCGGGGGTACGGGGCTGGGACGGACGTGGGCGAGCCGGTGGACACGAGTCGGGAACGGACATGGAGCCTCCCTGACGGGGTCGAAGAACGAGCCGTGCTGCGGACAACGCCCTCCAGAGTACAGATTGCGTGCGCGCTCGCAATAACTTTGGATCACCTACCGCTTCCGAGCCGCCCCCTCCACGCCCGACCACGCACCCGCCCCCACCAGACCTCCGCAAATCGCACCACTTTTCCTAAGTGCTTGCACGAGAGCACGTAATTCCGCGCGCGCAAGCAAGCTAAACTTTGTCGCCTCCGAAGGAAGCGAGCACACAGATGACCAGCCAGGATCTGGACGCGTTCGCGGCTTGGGTCGAAGACCTGATGCGCGACCGCGGCTACGACATCGACAGCCCGCGCGGCGGCGGGAAGTCCCGGATCGCGGACGAGGCGGGCGTCCACCGCGCCGCCGTCACCCGCCTGTTGCAGCGCCAGAGCATGCCGGACCTCGAGACCACCCGCCGGCTCGCCCGCGTGCTGGGCGTGCCGGTCCGCGACATGCTCATCCGTTCCGGCCGGCTGACCGCCGAGGAACTGGCCGACCCCCACGACTACTTGGCGTCTCCCACCCCGAGCGCCGAGTTCGGGCGGCGGCCGACCCTGGAGGAGGTCGCCGACCTGCTGGGCGTCCCCGCCGACCGGCGGGAGATGTTCGTCAGAGTCGTGGAGCAGTTCCTCCCGAGCGAGACCGAGGCGGAGGCGGGGACGGCGACCGGAGCCGTGGCCGCTGCCGCGACCGCGGCCGGTGCGCATGACGGGCGGGTGCTGATGGAGACGGCGGCAACGGGCACGTCCCCCGCCGCCGACTGACCCGACCCGGCGGACGGTCCGATCGACGAGCACCCGTGGGCCGACGGGGGCCCGTTCGACGGCCTCGACCGAACACGCGGGCGTGACTTCCTCCCAGCTCTCCGACACACGCCCCACCTCCCCACCTCCCCACCTCCCCACCCCGCACGCCCCACCTCCCCACCTCCCCACCCGCACGCCCCACCTCCCCGACCGCCACTCCCCACTCCCCGGTCCCCACCTTCCCCACCTGCGCTTCCGCCTCTCCGGCACCCGCACTTCCGCCCCTCCCGCACCTCCCTTCGCAACTGCCACGCCGATTTAGTTGCGTGCGCGCACGCTCGTCTGTCACAGTTGGTGCAGCGGCGGAGCTGTGCCCGCGACGCGGGCCGCACTCGTCGCCGTACGCCGGGCCGAGGCGCCGCGTCCTCCCCCGCCCCTCTCGCGGCGCCCGCCCGGCGGCCTTCCCCTTCTTCCCGGCGAGGTGACCCGGCACATGACCACACCCACCCCACCGAGCGCCTTCCCGGACGTCGAGGCCCTGGTCGTCGACATCCTGGAGGCCGACTCGGCCCTGTCCACGGCGCTGGTCGCCGTGGAACCGCCCGAGAGCTTCGACGGCACGGCCGCCGCCGTGCTCGTCAACCGGCGCGGCGGCGCCTGGGTCGGCGAACTCCACGTCGACCAGCCGCTGATCGAGATGGAGGTGTACGGCCCGACCAAGCAGGCCGCGCACGTCCTGGCCAACGCGGCCCGCCGCGCGCTGATGGCCGCCGCCGGCAACCGCTACGGCACCAACCTCATCACCGAGGTGGTCGAGGAGGACGGCCCGCGCTGGCTGCCCGACTACCTCTACTCCGCGGCCAACCGCTACGTGAGCGTGCACAAGGTGTACCTGGACGTCTACTGACGCGTCCGGGCCCGGCTCGCCCGAGCGGACCCGCCCCACGGACCGAAGGCCCCGCCGACCCGGCGGGGCCTTCGCCGTACCCGGAGACCTCCGGGACGGCACCCCACCCCCAGGCACCATCCCTCTACAAGGAGACCCACCATGGCAGGCACCAACTCCTCCGAGATCCGCATCGCCGGAGTCGGCCGGCTCTACGTCGCCACCGCCGACACCGAGATCCCGACGACCTTCTCCACCGACCCGTCCACCGACTGGGCGACCGGCTGGAAGGACCTCGGCTTCACCAACGGCGAGGGCGTCACCTTCAGCAAGAAGGACAAGCTGGAGCCGGTCGACGTGTGGCAGGCCGTCAGCCCGGTGCACTTCGTGTACTCGGACCGCGACCTGACCCTGAAGTTCTCGCTGCTCCAGTTCAACGAGGACACGCTGCCGTTCTTCATGGGCGGCGGCGCCGTCGAGGCCGTCACCGGTTCCACGGGCGTCTACAAGTACGACATCGCCGACCGCCCGTACGCCGACGTGCGCGCCCTCGGCCTGGAGTTCACGGACGTCCGGGCCGGCGACAACGCCGGTGTGACCTACCGCTTCGGCATCCCGCGCGGCCAGGTCACGGCGGCGGACGACATCAAGCTGGCCCGCAAGTCGCCGGCCCAGCTCGGCATCACCTTCACGGCGATGGCGGCCACCGACGGCTCGTCGCTCGCCAGCTTCGTGATGAAGGACGCCTCGTACGCCGCGTCCTGACCCCCGGGGGGGGGGGGGGCCCCCCCCGCCCCCCCCCCGCCCCGGGCCCCACCCCCTCTTTTCCCCAGGCTTCCCAGCAGGCTTCCCGGACTCCAAGGAGCACGCATCACCATGGCCCGTTTCGACGTCAACGCCGCCCGCGCCCAGCGCCTCGAAGCCCTCGGCCGCACCTGGTCGTTCGAGCTCGACGGCGACACCTTCACGCTGCCCACCGAGCTGACCCGCGCCACCGCCCGCGCCCTGCGCGAGCTCGACGACAACGACGTCGACGGGCTGCTCGGCCTGCTGATGGGCGAGGAGCAGTTCGCCCGCTTCGCCCAGCACGAGATCACCATGCAGGACATCGCCGCCATCCTGGAGGCATACGGCAAGGAGACCGGGCTCGGCCTGGGGGAAGGCTGAGCCTCGTCGGGTTCGTCGACGAACACGCCGAGGCCCTCGAAGCGGACCTGCTCCGCTATTACGGCATCGACCTGCTCGACTGGCACCGCGACCGCCTCTCCGCGCGGCGGCTCGCGGTGCTCATCAAGCACCTGCCACGTGACAGTGCCGTCAACCGGGACCTGTACGGGGAGGCCGCCGAGTGGTCGGTGACGGACCATCTGCTGGCCGCTGCCGTGGACCATCTGGCGGCGGCCAACTGGATGTTCGCCTGCGTCAACACCGCCGAGGACGGGGACCAGCCGGAGCCTCCGGTGCCGGTGCCGCGGCCGGGCGACGGGACGGACGACGGGGACGCGGACGTGTCCGCCGGTACGTCGTCCGGCCCGGACGCCCCGCGGGGAGACCGGGCCCCCGACGGGGACGACGGGCGGGGCGGGGCGCCGTCCGCCGCCCAACTGACCCGGTTCTTCGGCTGACTCCGGGCCGCACGCGAGCCGGACCGCCCCGCCCCGGCGCACAGTTGGCCAGGGTCCGCGCACGGCAGGGCGGGTCCGGAACGGCCGGGCCGCGCGTCGGCCCACCGCATCCGGTGGCTCAGCGCGGACCCGGCGCCCCCGGCTGCTCGTCCCGCCGACGTCCGCCGGCCCGGCCCTCCAGGTCGTCGGCGAGAGCGCGGGCCCGGTCCGACAGCCGACGCCGTTCGTCGCCCCCGACACCCGTGGGGTCGGCCGGTTCCACCGACGACCGGTCACCGGGTTCCGGCCGCCGTCCCCTGTCCCGTCCGCCCCCCGGCCCGTTCTCAGCGGGCCGGTCCAGCGGGGGCACGCTGGGGCGGCCGTTGCGGCGGACCACCGGGCGCCGTTCCGAGGGGGTCGGCCGCTTCTCGCGCACCTCGCGGGCGGAGAGCAGGAAGTCACCCGAGGCGTCGCCGCCCCGGTCGTCCGGAGGGTCCTCCGCCGGCGTCCGGGCCGGCGGAACGGGCACCGGCGTCCCGTCGGCCACCGACCGCTCCCGCTCGCCGCGCGCCTCTACTCGCGTCACCTCGCTGGGGGGCCGCAGCAGCTGGACGTACGGCAGCGGGATCACCTCGCCGCCCGGTGCGCCGTCGGGCCGGCGGGCCCGGCGCGGCCGGCGGCCGGTGCGGGCGTCCTCCTGCCCCTGGAGGTAGGCGGCGGTGATCCGCTCCTCGTACGCGCGCCGGATCGCGGGGAGTTGCTCGGCGACCACGTCGGCCCAGCCCGCGCTGTAGGCGGCCATCTCCCGTCGGTCGAGTTCGGCGCGGGGCAGGACGACGAGGTCGCTCGGGTCGTGGCCGAGACGGAGCACGAGTTCGGACACGCGGGCGATGAGGTGCGGCAGGTCCGAGGCCTGTTCGAGCCAATCGATCACATGATCATGTCGCGCGTTGCTCGCGTCGCCGTCCACCCCGTGATGCCCTGCTCTCGTCCTTGCCCCAGCGCGCCCCCGCGCGAGGACGGCCCCGCCCCGTCGCCGTCCACCGTCGTCCGACGGCCCCTCAGATCAACTGCCGGGCCCGCTCGTTCACTCCCCATTCACCGACGTAAGAACCGGCCGGATCCTACTCCACCTACCTGACACAACCTCCACCGCACCCCGCATCACCGCAGGTCCGGCCTGCGATGCGACGGAGAGTCCTCGACAAACACGGAACGGCACCACAGGATTACTCGTACACTAGTTCGAACGCGCGTTTCGAACGCCCCAGAGGCGCCACCTGTACCACAGCCCAGCGGACAGACCGGAAAGCAGGCCGACATGGCGACTGGCACGAGCAACTCCCCGAAGCAGCCGATCGACACCTACACCCGCCTCGCCCACCTCCTGCACACCACGGCCCCCGACCGCGAGGCCCTGGTGGACCGGGTCTACGAGGAACTGCTCGCCCGGGAGTCCCGCGCCTACGCGGCCGGCTGGTCGGACGCACTGACGGAGGCGCGGCGGGCCCGCGGCGGGCGCCGCTCGTAGCCCGCACCGTCCGCAGCCCGGAGCCCGCCGCCCGCGTCGTCCAGACCCACGTCGCTCCGCCCGCCGGGTCCCGCACGAGGCCCGGCCCGTGCGGTCAGACGTTCTTCGTCCAGCGCGAGAACCCTCGGAGGACGGCTCGCCGGCTCCATCGCAGGCCGAAGTGGAACCGGAGCTGGGGCACCACCTTGCCCTGATGCATCCCCTGCCTCGTCCAGAACGAGTAGTGGACGTCATCGGGATCCCCGAAGAACTGCCAGAACGTGCGTGAGGCGTCGTATCGGCCGATGAACCGCGCCATCTCCTCGGCCTGGGTCATCCTGTCCAGCCAGAAGAGCACGAGTGTCGTGCCCTCACGCCCGGCATTCCACTCACCGACCGCACGCACCGCCGGCAACGGCAGCCCGTACCAGGGGGAGTCCCCGACACCGAGTCGTTCCTCCACCTTGCTGGCGGGCCCTGCATCCTCGAAGATCCCTCGTTCCATGTTCGGCCTGACCGCCCAGTCACCGATCCACTCGGACAGCGAGCCCCGCTCCAGCCGGGTACGAATCACCTCGGTGCCGGCGTCCGACCGATCCGCCTCCCTCGACTCCTCCGGTCGCTTCGATTCACCGTAGAGGAAAACATCCACGCCTTGCCCCGGATGAAATTCATCCGCGATTTGCAGGGCTCTTTCCGCGTACCAGGCGATCGAACATTTCCTGTTCGGCTCGAAATACCAATTCCAACTGGTCGGGACGGCAAGCACGACGCGCACATCATCAGAAGGCATGTGGGAAAGCTACCACAGGAGGGTAATCATGGGACGAGATCTCAAAGAAGTCGACGAGGCTCTCACAACCCTCAAGACCGATACCGAAACCAGCATCTCCGGGATAAAGACCACCCTCGGGACGCACACCACCGATATCGCCGGGATAAACACAAAGCTCGGCAAGCAAGCCACGGACATCACCAAGCTCCAGCAGTCCTACAAGGGACTCCGGACGACCCACAGCGGCATCTCCACGTCCCTCTCCTGGATGAGCAACTCCATCGCCGCACACACGAACGGTCTCACCGGTCTCGCCGCCAGCCTCACTCTCCTGACCGTCGGGCTCTCGATCTTCAAGGTCGACGAAAAGGGCATCACGATCCTCGGCGCAACCCGGGAATTCCCCTGGAAGAAGAAGATCGACGACCTCCAGAAAAAAATCGAGTCGCAGACCCAGAAGACAGACCGCGAGAAGAAGGAAAAGCGCGACAAGCTCATCGACGACAACTACCAGTACATCGACAACCTGAAGGAAACCGAGCAGACGGTCCAGAAGCTCAAGCAGCGGATCGAGGCCGCCCGCCAGGCCGCGGACCAGGAGCGCACACGGATGACCTCGAACCCCAGGATGCGGACCGATGCGGGAATCGACGTGGCGAGGCCCATAGTCCGCGGTGTCGCCAGCGACGTGAGGGTTCTACGCAGCGCTCTCCTGGAACTGACCGCGGCTTTCTAAGGAGTCATACATGTCGTTGTCCTCAGCGGCGAGCCGGGCCGCCAACTCACTCCAGCAGTTCAAGTCCCAGGCCACCGGGGTCGCGACGGCGACCCAGAGTCTCAGTCGTGCGGCGCAGAGCGGCAAGGGCGAGATCGGCAAGCTCCGCTCCGCCTCACAGGAGACGGTCAAGCAGCTGAAAGATCTCAAAACCGCCTCCGACCAGGCCGAGAAGTCCATTTCCAAGGCCGGCAAGACCGGCTCCACCGCCGGTAAGAACCTCGGTAAGTACGAGTCCGGGGCGAGCAAGGCGGCCAAGGGCCAGGACAAGATGAACAAGTCGATGAAGGGCAACTTCTTCGGCATGCTCATGGATCTGCTCATGCCGCTCATCGAGAAGGTCGTCGAGATGGCGACCAAGTCGAAGACCATGCAGAAGGTCCTCCAGACCGCCTTCGGCGTCATCAAGTCCGTGATCAGCACCGTGATGAAGGCCATCGGGCCGATCATGAAGAGCGCCGCCAAGCTGATCAAGTCGGTCTGGACCGGCATCAAGACGGCGATCTCGGCGGTCGTCAAGGCCGTCGCCACCGTCATCAAGACCTACGTCGCCATCTGGAAGAAGGTCATCACCACCGCGCTGAACGCGATCAAGACGGTCGTCTCCAGCGTCTGGAAGGGCATCAAGGCCGTCATCTCGCCCGTCGTCAACTGGGTCAAGTCCGCCGTCCCGAACGCCTTCCGCGCCGTCAAGGACAAGCTGTCCAGCATCTGGGGCGGCCTGAAGGGCATCGCGGGCCGCGCCTTCGACGGCATCAAGAGCGCGGTGAAGGGCCCGATCAACGGCGTCATCGGCATCATCAACCGCGCGATCGGCGCCCTCAACGGCATCAAGGTGTCGATCCCCGGCTGGGTCCCCGGCGTCGGCGGCAAGACCTTCGGCGTCAGCCTGCCGAGGATCCCCATGCTGGCCACCGGTGGTGTCGTCCTGCCCCGCTCCGGCGGTGTCCCGGCGATCCTCGCCGAGGCCGGTGAGGCGGAGGCCGTCCTGCCGCTGAGCAAGCTGGACCGGCTGCTGAAGCGGGCCGCCGCCCAGGGCCCGGCCTTCGCCGGAGCCGGCGGGTCGAGCGGCGGCGCGCTGACCATCGAGCACTACTACGCGGCCGAGGACACCAGCCCCCAGCGGACCGCGGACGCCCTGATGTTCCTGGCGAAGGCGCGCGGATGAGTGCCGCCGCGATACCGGCCGGCCACGTGCCGGCCAACCCGTTCGCCGGGGTCGCGCCCGTCCTGCTTCCCTTCCGGTCACGGGTGAACCAGAGCGGCACCGCACTGCGTTCGGTGACCGGCCGGATCAAGGACGCAACCGCTGGAATCGACCGCGTCCGTTCGGCCGCGACGCAGAGCGCGACCACGGTGCGGAGCTTCAGGGCGAACGCCGACGCCGCCGCCCGTACCGTCACCCGCACCGGCCAGAGCGCCGCCACCGCCGCCTCCGGGATCAAGTCGGCCGGTACCCGCGCCAAGGGTGCGGGCCGGACCGTCGGGCGCCTCAAGTCGGCCCTCGGCGGCGTGTTCGCTCTCGTCGCCGGCCTCATCGACGTCGCCAGCCTGGTCGGCGACCTCATGGGCACCTTCGGCACCGCCATGACCATAGGCGCCGGCGTCATGCTGATCATCAACGCCCTCACCCGCGCCAACCCCATCGGCTTCGTCACCGGCCTGCTCCTCCCGGTCGCCGGATGGCTGATCGACCTGGCGCTGAACTCGGAGACCGGACAGCGGCTGATGGAGCAGCTCGCCACGCTCGTGCTCAAGTACGTCGAGGGCTACCTGACCGCCATGACCCCGCTGCTCAAGGCCGTCGCGAGCGCGGTGAACCTGTACGTCACCGCCTACCTGAGCGTGATCACCACCGCGCTCACCGTCATCGGCGCCCTCGTCGGCACCGGGTTCGCCGTGCTGAAGGCGCTGACCACTGGTGACACCCGGGCGCTCAGCGGCAAGGTGTCGTCGGTCTGGCGGGGGTTCAAGGACCGGATCAAGCCGGCCCTGACGTGGATCACCCAGGACGTCCCCCGGATGTTCACCCGGGTCAAGGAGGCGACCTCCCGCACGCTGAACGCGCTGGGGCAGTTCGTCACCACGGGCGCCCAGACGTTCGCCGGTGTGGTCAAGGGGCCGGTCCAGGGCCTCATCGCCTTCGCCAACTGGGTCATCGACAAGCTCAACGGCCTCAGCTTCAGCCTGCTCGGCAAGAAGTTCGGCGTCGACATCGACAGGATCCCGATGCTCGCCGAGGGCGGCGTCGCCCTCCCGGGCGCCTCCTCGCGGGCGGGCCGGGTGCTGCCGCTGACCGACCTGGAACGCCGGCGCGCCCTCGCGCGCGGGCGGCGCGTGTCCGCGGCCCAGGCCCCCCACCGCGTCAAGGAGTTCCACGAGACCCGGGGCGCCGGCGCCCGCTCCACCGCCGAAGACCTGCTCTTCCTCGCATCCGCCCACGCCTGCCCCTGACAGTGAGGTGACGGCCCGATGGCCGAGACGACCACAACCGCATCCACAGACGACGTGGCCCCCGGCTCACTCATCACCCGCGACGGGCAGATGCAGTGGGCCGGACTGCTGCTGGGCCCCGGCACGCCGTACGAGATCGACCGCGGCGGCCTGACCGGCTGGGAGGACCTGCCCGAGTACGACTCCTCGGACGCCGACCACCCGACCGCGCACGGCGCCTGGCCGGGCGCCCGCTACGCCAAACCCCGCAAGGTCGGTGCCACGGTGTGGACCGTGCCGGCGGGCAGCGGCAGCGACTCCTCGCTCACCGCCACCCGCGCCCTGCGCCAGGCCCTCCTGCTGGGCGACGCCGAGCGCTGGCTGGCCGTGCGGCTGCACGGCGAGACCCTGGCCGTGCGGGCCCGGGTCAGCCAGCGGGTGCTGGCCGCCGACCGGACGTACACCACGCAGGGCGTCTCCCGGGCGTCCGTGCAGTGGTACGCCACCGACCCGCGCCGCTACTCGGTCACCGAGCAGACCGCCGTCACCGGCGCCCCGCAGCCGGAGAGCGGTCTGACCTGGCCGCTGACCTGGCCGCTGTACTGGGGCCAGGCGGCCTCCACCGGTGACGTCAACGCCGAGAACTCCGGCTCCGCGCCCACCCACCCGGTGATCACCTTCACCGGGCCGTGCGGCAATCCGACCGTGACGGACCGCTCCTCGTCCCGCCGGCTGCGCTACCAGATCACGCTCGCCGCCGGCGACGAGCTCACCGTCGACACCGCGGCCGGGACGGTCACCCTCAACGGCACCGCCTCCCGCCGCAACACGGCCGCCGCCGACAGCAGCCCCGAGGAACTGTTCGCCTTCGAGCCGGGCCGCGCCCAGCTGGCGTTCCGCCCCGACACCTACGACACCGGTGCCCGGATGACGGTGCGCTGGCGCGCTGCGGAGTGGTGATCACATGACCGTACGGAGTGCCTGGCTCACCGAGACCGGCCAGACCCGGGAGGACACCCGGGTCACGCTGTCCGGTCTGCTCACCCCGAACGGCACGGTGGCGGAGAACATCCCGCTCAAGTCCCGGGGCGGCATCGTCCCCGGCGGCTTCGCCCTCACCGGCACCACCGGGGCGATGTCCTTCACCGTCGGCCCCGGCCGCGCCTTCGTGCAGGGCGCCCGGATCGGCCAGGGCGCCTACCCGGTGGCCGTGACCGAGCCGGAGACCCTGACGGTGACCGACGGCGACGCCCAGTACGACCGGATCGACCTCGTCGAACTCGTCGTCCGCGACGACGTCCACGACTTCAGCGGCGCCACGGAGGCCGTCGTCCGCCTGGTCACGGGCGTCCCCTCGGCCACCCCCGTGGCGCCGAACACCCCCGACGGCAGCGCCCTGCCGCTCTACCTGATCAAGGTGCCGGTCGGGACGTCGGCCGGTTCCGGCGGCGTGAACTGGACCAGTGCCGTCACCAACCTGCGCTACCCGACGGTGGCGCTCGGCGGGATCGTCCCGGCGAGCGGCTTCAACGGCGCGTACGCCGGCCAGTACCGGGACAACTCGGGCGTCCTGGAGCGCTGGGACGGCACGGCCTGGGTCGCCTACCCCCGGGCCCTCGGCGGCATCGCACCGTCCGGCGCGCTCACCACCGGCAGCCATGTCGGCCAGTACCGCGAGGACGCCGCCGGACTGCTCCAGCGCTGGAACGGCTCGGCCTGGCAGTACGCGGAGGGCCGCACGACCGTGCTGCTCAGCGTCTCGCAGACCACGGCGCAGTCCGTGCCCACCGGCGTGTGGACGCAGATGAGCATGCAGAGCACCGACGTGGACGACGCCGTCGCCTGGTCGGGATCGAACACCTACACGGTGCCCAGGTCCGGCTGGTGGCGGGTGTCGGCCAACATCACCTGGTACACGGAGGCCACCACCGGCAACCGCGGCGCGCGCGTCTACGTCAACGGCGCCGGCGTCCCGCGGGTCACCTGGCTGACCGGCGCGGGTCCGGGCGCGACCAGCATCGGCGGCAGCGGCCTGGTCAAGCTGGCGGCCGGCGACAAGCTCGCCCTCTACGGGCTCCAGCAGTCGGGCTCCACCATCACCACCCTCGGCGGCTCCGGCTACGCCACCAGCCTCACGGCCGAATGGCTCAGGACCTGACGGCCCCTGGCGACCCCTGACGGCCCCTCACCTTCCCCATCGCTTCCGGAGATCACAGGAGACCAGCAGATGAACCTGCGCAGCTCATGGGTGGCCGAGACCGGCCAGACCCGCGAGGACACCCGCCTGACCCTGATCGGCGCGACCACCCCGGCCAACCCGCTGGAGGTCCGCTCCGGCATCCTGCCCGGCTCCTACGACGGCCTCTACCGCCTCGCGGGCTTCTGGCTGGAGGGCAGCGCGGGCACCATGAACGCGACCGTCCACGAGGGCCGCGCCGTCATCCAGGCCGACGGCAACCAGGGCGCCTACCCGGTCACCCTCGCCGAGCCGCTCGCCCTCACCTTCGCCGACGGCCAGGCCCAGGACCGCTACGACATGGTCGTCCTGCGGATCTACGACGACCTGTACGACGACCTCGGCGAGACCAAGGCCGCCGTGGAGATCATCCAGGGTGCCCCGGCCGCCGAGCCGGTGGTGCCCGCGCTGCCGGACATCGTGCTGCCGATCTACCAGGTCCGGGTCCGGGCCGGGATCAGCGCCGGCGCCGGCGGCATCAACTGGAACAACGACGCCGTGGACCTGCGCACGCCCACCGTCGCGGTCGGCGGCATCCTGCCGGTCGTCGGCGACACCGGCAACGGCGCCTACCCCGGCCAGTACCGGGACTCCGGCGGCGCGCTCCAGCGCTGGGACGGCTCGGCCTGGGTGTCGTACCCGAGCGCGCTGGGCGGGATCGCCCCGGCCGGCACGGTCACCGCGGCCAGCTACACCGGCCAGTACCGCGACAGCTCCGGCGGACAGCTCCAGCGCTGGAACGGCTCGACGTGGGTGTCGTACCAGCCGGTGCCGGCCTGGACCGACTACACGCCCAAGTGGGGTGCCGACACCGGCACCGCGCCCGCCATCGGCAACGGCACCCTGGCCGGCTCGTACCTGAAGACGGGCACGGCCGTACACGTCCGGATCTACCTAAAGATCGGTTCGACGACCAACCTGTCGGCCCAGGACGCCAACGGCAACTGGACCTTCTCCCTGCCGGTCGTGCCGGTCTCCACGGCCTGGAAGCTGGACCTCCGGTCGATGCACGCGATCGGGTACGACACCTCCGCGAGCCTGTCCTACCCGGGCAACGGTTCGCTCGGCATCACGAGCGGCGTCGGCCTCGTCCGTCTCCGCGACAGCCGGGCGACCGCCATCGACATCTGGGACAAGGCCTTCCCCTTCACCTGGGCGAGCGGCGACGTGCTGTCGATCCACGGCACCTACGAATCCGCCTCCTGACCCGGCCGTACCCGAAGGGATCGACATGAACGCACGTTCCGCCTGGCTGTCCCCCGACGGCCAGACCCGGGGGGACACCCGGGTCACCCAGGTCGGCGCCGTCACCCCGGTCACCGACGCCAAGGGACGCTCCGGTGTGCTGCCCGGCTCCGAGGGCGGCCAGTACCGGCTCACCGGCCTGTGGCTGGCCGGCACGGCGGGCAGCATGTCCGCCACCATGAGCGTGGGACGGGCGGTGATCCAGTCGACGATCGCCCGCGGCGCCTACCCGGTCGCCGTCACCGAACCGGTCACGCTCACCTTCGCCGACGGCAACGCGCAGTACGGCCGGATCGACCTGGTCGTCCTGCGGGTGTACGACCACGACCACGACGGCCTGGGCCGCTACGAGGCCGTCGTGGAGATCGTCCAGGGCGAGGCGAAGGCCCTGCCCGTGGCGCCCGACGCCCCGGACGCCTCACTGCCGCTGTTCACCGTCGCCGTGGCGGCGGGCCTGAGCGCCGGCACCGGCGGCATCGCCTGGGACACCGCCCGCACCGACCTGCGCCCCACCACCGTCGCCGTCGGCGGCATCCTGCCGACCCGCTCCGACGACACGGCGGCCGGCGGCTACCCCGGCGCCTACCGGGAGGTCGCCGACGTCCTCCAGCGGTGGAACGGCTCGGCCTGGGTGCCGTACCCGAAGGCCGTCGGCGGCATCGCCCCGGCCGGCGCGGTCAGCACCGGCGCCTACACCGGCCAGTACCGGGACTCGTCCACCGGCACGCTGCAACGGTGGAACGGCTCGGTGTGGGCGCCGGCCGTGACGACACCGTGGTTCACCTCGTCCCTCGACGCCGGGTCCACCACGTCCACGACGTACACGGCCGCCCTGGTCGAGACGACGGTCACCGCGCTGACGCTGAACTTCACCGCCCCGAGCACCGGCGCGGTGCTGCTGCACTTCGGCTCCCGCATGTCGACGGCGAGCAGCAGCACCGCCACCGCGTACATGGCCCCGCAGATCACCCAGGGCAGCACGGTGGTCTTCACGGCGAACGACGAGTACGCGGCCTCCTACGGCGGCCCGGTCGCCGGCTCGGTCGCGACCATGTGGCGGCTGTACGGGCTCACACCCGGCACGGTCTACACGATGACCGCCCTGCACCGCTCCAGCGACGCCGCGGTGACCTGCTGGTTCGACAACATCTTCCTGCGCGTCGACCCGGTCAACTGAACCGTCCTCCCGGAAAGGAGTCGACATGCCCGTACGCTCCGGATGGCTGTCCCCCGACGGCCAGTCCCGAGAGGACACCCGGCTCGTCTCGCTCGGTGCCCTCACCCCGACCTCCCCCGTCGCCACCCGCTCCGGCATCCTGCCGGGCTCCTCCGACGGCCAGTACCGCATCTCCGGCTTCACGCTGACCGGCACCACCGGCGCCATGAGCGCGACGGTCAGCCCCGGCCGGGCCGTCGTGCAGAGCACCGACGCCCGGGGCGCCTACCCGGTCGCCCTGACCGAGTACCTGCCCCTCACCTTCAGCGACGGCAACCCGCAGTACGGCCGGATCGACCTGGTCGTCCTGCGGATCTACGACCACGACCACGACGGCGAAGGCCGCTACGAGGCCGCCGTCGAGATCGTCGAGGGCACGGCCGCCGCCCTGCCGACGGTCCCCACCGCGCCCGGCCTCTCCCTCCCGCTGTACGAGGTGCTGGTCCCCGCGGGCACCAGCGCGGGCACCGGCGGCATCCCCTGGACCACGGCACTCACCGGGCGCCGCACGGCCACGGTCTCGGCCGGCGGCATCCTGCCCGTCACCACCGACACCACCAACGGCGCCTACCCCGGCCAGTACCGGGACCTCAACGGCCAGCTCCAGCGCTGGAACGGCACCGCCTGGGCCGACTACCCGGTCCTGCCGACCTGGCAGAGCTGGACGCCGGAGTGGACGACCAGCAGCGGGCTCGCCAAGCCGGCCTTCGGCAACGCCACCGTGAACTGCCGGTACGTGAAGTCCGGCAGGACCGTGCACCTCAACTACGCGATCACCTTCGGCAGCACCACCAATTTCGGCACGAGCCCCGCCACGTCCGACAACTGGCGGTTCTCGCTGCCGGTGCCGGCCGCGGCGGTCCAGTCGGTCATCGGTTTCGCGGAGCTCGGCGTGGACAACGCCAGCCGGGTCGTCTCGCGCGTGCAGCTCGGCACCACGACCACATTCGAACTGGTGATCTCTACGGCGCGGCCCAGCACCACAGCGCTGGCCAACACCGGTGCCGTGGACTCTCTCTCGCCGTGGACCTGGGCGAGCGGGAACTACATCCTCGGCACCGCCACCTACGAGGCCGCCTCATGACGACGATCAACACGCCCTACCGGGCGATCTTCTGCGACCTGCTCACCGACCGCACCATCGACATCCTGCCGCTGCGCGACGTCACCGTCGACGACTACATCGGCAAGGCCGGCTCACTGTCGGGCACGATCCCCGTGCCCGACGCGGAGATGGCCGCCCGGGTCCGCCGCATCGAGGAGGGCCGCACCTCGGTGTACCTCCAGCGCGGCGACGACCTGTGGTGGGGCGGCATCATCTGGACGTCCACCCTCCAGAGCGACGACCGGGGCGTCCTCACCCTCGGCATCCAGGCGGCCACCTTCGAGTCGTACGCGGGGCGCCGCCGCATCCGGACGACCGCCCCCGCCACCACGCTGGATTTCACCGACCAGTACCAGCTGGACATCGTCCGGGGCCTGTGGACCGACCTCCAGACCTCTCTGCCCGGTGGCGGGATCGGCGTCACCTACGGCACCGAGCACTCCACGGTGAAGCGGACGGCCACCTACCGGGACGGCGACGAGACCGTCTACCTGGAGGCGATCGACGCGCTCGCCGCCCTGGAGAACGGCTTCGAACACCACATCGCCGTCTACCGCGACCCGGCCACCGGGGCGCGGGTGCGCCGGCTGCGTCTGGGCAGCCCCCGGATCGAGATCGGCAGCAGCGACCTGGTGATGGACCGGCCGGGCACGATCCTGTCGTACTCCTTCCCCCGCGACGCCACCCGCGGCGGCACCACCGCCCGCACCCGCGGCGCCTCCGTCAACACCAACCAGGCCGCGGAATCCCGGCCGCTGACCTCCGAGGTGGCGGTCGCCACGGACCTGATCGAGAAGGCCGGATACCCGCGCATCGACCTGTCCTCCGACCACAACGACATCACCGACCAGGCCACCCTGAACGCCCTGGCCGGAGCCGAACTGGCCGCGGGCACCGGCGCGGTGGTGATCCCCGAGATCACCGTCCGGCTGGACGACCTGGTGCCGCCGGCGCTGCTGGGCCGCACGGTCCGGATCCGGATCACCGACGAGTGGTGGACCGAAGGCCTCGACGCCCGCTACCGGATCATCGGCGTCAAGGTCAGCCCGGCCCAGCGGGGCCGCCCCGACACCGCCGAGCTCTACCTGGAGGAGGCCGTCTGATGCCCCAGCTCCCCGAAGACATCATCGACCGGCTGACCCAGATGGAACGCCGGATCCAACAGCTCTCGACGGCCGTCAACAACCGGCCGGCGCTCAACAGGATCGCCGGTGACGCGGTCGAGATCACCGACGGCGGCTCCCTGGTCGTACGGCCGCCGGGCAACGGCCCCGCCGTCTTCAGGGTCGGGGCGTGGGGCGGCGACGAGTACGGCATGGCGATCCGGCGCCAGACCGGATCCCTCGTGGCGAGCCTCTACAACGGTGACGGCTTGAGCACCTCGCTCCAGCCCCTGCGGATCTTCGACAACGGCGGCCGGGAGGTCTTCGCCGACGACGTCAACAACGGCGGCCTCGCCCGGCCCTGGCTGCCCATGCTGCCCCCGCAGGACAGCACGGTCACCCGCTGGCCGCAGACCACGGCGACCGCCTACACGACCATCGCGATGTCGTACAACGTCGTCTGGCAGCCGAAGATGCGGCTCCTGGTCCACACGAAGGCCAGCTCCGGCGGCGCCGGCTCCGTGCAGGTCCTCGTCAACGGCAACCCGTGGGGCACCGCCGTCACCGCCGGCTCCAACTTCGACTACATGGGCCTGATCAGCGACGACTTCCCCTCGGTCTGGGGCACCCTGCTCAAGGTCGAGATCCAGGCACTCGCCACGGCCGGAACCGTCTACGCCAACCCCGTGCTCATGTACGGCCGCCAGAGCTGACACCCGAGGAAGGGACCGCACCCATGGACATCGACACCAGCCAGCCCTGGGGCCTCGCGATCGACTTCGCCGGCCGCGCCACCCTCGTCGAGGCGGGCCACACGGTCTACGTCAACGTCACCGACACCAGCCTCAGCGACATCATCGCGCCCGACTCGATCACCGGCACCTACTCCCCCGTCAACGTCTCCGCACAGTTCAGCGAGACCGGAGAGGAGGGCGCCGTCCTGCGCGGCTTCGGCCGCGTCACCGTCATGCCCGTCGGCACGGACCCCGTCGTCCCCGACCAGACGGCCGTCCAGCGGGCGGTCGCCGCGGCACTGGCCGACTTCCAGGCCCACACGGCGGCGTACGTGGCGCTGTGCGCGGCATGGACGCCGGACGACGGCAGCGGGAACGGCAGCGGGGACGGTGACGGCGGCTCGGACACCGGCGGCGAGACCGACCCGACCACGGGCACGGACCCGACCACGGACACAGGCACGGACACCGACACAGGTACCGATACAGGTACCGACAACGCCACCGACACCACCGTCTGACACCCGCCGCCCCCGCTCACCGCACCCCCCCGACCCCGAGCCGCCCCCACCGGCCGGGGTCTTCTCATGCCCGCACCCCTCCGGGAGGCACCGCCCATGGCCAACCCCCTCTCCGCCACCGCCCTCGTGTCCGCGCTGCGGGCCGAGGGCGTCACCGTCGTCGAACACGACGGCTGGCGCACCAACAACCGCAATCACAAGGGCAGTTGGGGCCCGGTCAACGGTGTGGTCGTCCACCACACCGTCACCACCGGCACCAGCTCCACCGTGAGCCTGTGCTTCAACGGCCACGCCGACCTGCCCGGCCCGCTCTGCCACGGCGTGATCGCCAAGGACGGCACCGTCCACCTCGTCGGCAACGGCCGCGCCAACCACGCCGGCGCCGGCGATCCCGACGTCCTCGCCGCGGTCGCCGCGGAGAAGGCGACGCTGCCCGCCCCGAACCAGCGCACCACGGACGGCAACACCCACTTCTACGGCTTCGAGTGCGTCAACCTCGGCGACGGCAAGGACCCGTGGCCGGAGGCGCAGCTGGAGGCGATCGTGCGGGCCTCGGCCGCCCTGTGCCGGGCGCACGGGTGGAGCGCCCGCTCGGTCATCGGCCACAAGGAATGGACCAGCGCCAAGATCGACCCGCGTGGCTTCGCCATGTCCGACCTGCGCTCCCGCATCGCGGCCCGTCTGGCCAAGGCCACCACCACCCCCGCCACCGGCTCGACCTCCGGCTCCGGCTCCGGCTCCGCCAAGCCGACGTACCAGCCCTTCCCGGGCGCCGACTGGTTCAAGAAGAAGCCGAAGTCGGCGATCGTCACCGCGATGGGCAAGCGCCTGGTCGCGGTCGGCTGCTCGGCGTACGCCGAAGGCCCCGGCCCCCAGTGGACCGAGGCCGACCGCGCGTCCTACGCCAAGTGGCAGCGCAAGCTCGGCTACAGCGGGTCCGACGCCGACGGCTGGCCCGGCGCGACGTCCTGGGCCGCGCTGAAGGTCCCGTACAGCTCCTGATCACCGCACCAGAGCGAGGTACCCCCCATGTCAGTGGCCACGAAGCGGGCCCTGCGCACCGTCCTGCAAACCGCCGTCGGCCTGTGCGTCCTGCTGCCGACGGTCGTCGACACCGTGGGCGTCCCCGAGACCCTGCCCTGGGTCGCCGGAGCCCTGGCCGTGGCCGGTGCCGTGACCCGCGTCATGGCCCTGCCGGCCGTACAGGCCCTGCTGCCGTCGTGGCTGCGTACGGAGACCCCGCACAGCGAAAAGAGCGACGTGTGAACGAACCCCTCTCCGACCCGGCCGCGGTCGCCGTGGAGCTGGAGCGGCTGCGCGGCACCGTGGAGGCCGGCTTCGCCCGGGCCGACGGCCAGCTCGCGCTGCTGGTCCAGCGCAGCGACCAGACCGACAAGCAGCTGGCCGACCACGAGCAGCGCCTCGACGCCCTGGAACGCTCCCGCTGGCCGGTCGCCAGCATCGGCGCCCTGGCCGCCATGGCGACGGCGGCCATCGCCGCGTGGGAGCTCACCGGCCGCTAGTACCCGCACGCACACCGAAGGGCGGTCCCCCCGTACATGACGTACGGGGGGACCGCCCTTCGACTCATTCCCGCTTACTGGTTGTACGGACCGTAGTCGTAGTCCTCCAGCGGAACGGCCTGGCCGGAGCCCGTGCCGAACGGCGAGTAGTCGATGTCGTCGTAGCCGACGGCCGAGTACATCGCGGCCTTCGCCTCCTCGGTCGGCTCGACCCGGATGTTGCGGTAGCGGGACAGACCCGTACCGGCCGGGATGAGCTTACCGATGATGACGTTCTCCTTGAGGCCGATCAGGGAGTCGGACTTGGCGTTGATCGCCGCGTCCGTGAGGACCCTGGTCGTCTCCTGGAAGGACGCCGCCGACAGCCAGGACTCCGTGGCCAGCGAGGCCTTGGTGATACCCATGAGCTGCGGACGACCGGAGGCCGGGTGACCGCCCTCCTGCACCACACGACGGTTCTCGGTCTCGAACTTCGAGCGCTCGACCAGCTCGCCGGGCAGCAGCTCGGCGTCGCCGGACTCGATGATCGTCACACGGCGCAGCATCTGCCGGATGATGATCTCGATGTGCTTGTCGTGGATCGACACACCCTGCGAGTTGTACACCCGCTGGACCTCGCCGACCAGGTGGACCTGGACGGCACGCTGGCCCAGGATGCGCAGCACGTCGTGCGGGTTCTGGGTACCCACGGTGAGCTGCTGGCCCACCTCGACGTGCTCGCCCTCCTCGACCTTCAGACGGGCACGCTTCGAGATCGGGTACGCCGTCTCGTCGCTGCCGTCGTCCGGCGTGATGACGATCTTCTTGGTCTTCTCGGTCTCCTCGATCCGCACGCGGCCGGAGGCCTCGGAGATCGGGGCGACACCCTTCGGGGTACGGGCCTCGAAGAGCTCGACGACACGCGGCAGACCCTGGGTGATGTCGTCACCGGCCACACCACCGGTGTGGAAGGTACGCATCGTCAGCTGGGTACCGGGCTCACCGATGGACTGGGCGGCGATGATGCCGACCGCCTCACCGATGTCGACCAGCTTGCCGGTGGCCAGCGAGCGGCCGTAGCACATGGCGCAGGTGCCGACGGCGGACTCGCAGGTCAGGACCGAGCGGGTCTTGACCGTCTCCACGCCGTGCTTGACCAGCTCGTCGATGAGCACGTCGCCGAGGTCGGTGCCGGCCGGGGCCAGCACCTTGCCGTCGACCACGATGTCCTCGGCGAGGCAGCGCGCGTACACGGACGTCTCGACGTTGCCCGTCTTGCGCAGCACACCGTCGTCGCCGCGCTCGGCGATCGCCAGCTTGAGGCCGCGCTCGGTGCCGCAGTCCTCCTCGCGGATGATGACGTCCTGGGAGACGTCGACCAGACGACGGGTGAGGTAACCCGAGTCGGCGGTCCGCAGCGCGGTGTCCGCCAGACCCTTACGGGCACCGTGCGTGGAGATGAAGTACTCCAGCACGGACAGACCCTCACGGAACGACGCCTTGATCGGACGCGGGATCGTCTCGTTCTTCGCGTTCGACACCAGACCACGCATACCGGCGATCTGACGCATCTGCATCATGTTGCCTCGTGCACCCGAGTTCACCATCATGAAGATCGGGTTGGTCTTCGGGAAGTTGTCGTTCATCGCCTCGGCGACCTCGTTGGTCGCCTTGGTCCAGATCGCGATGAGCTCCTGCGTGCGCTCGTCCTTGGTGATCAGACCGCGCTCGTACTGCTTCTGGACCTTCTCGTCCTGCGCCTCGTAGCCGCGGACGATCTCCTTCTTCGCCTCGGGGACGACGACGTCGGAGATGGCGACGGTCACACCGGAGCGGGTGGCCCAGAAGAAGCCGGACGCCTTCAGGTTGTCGAGCGTCGCCGCCACGATGACCTTGGGGTAGCGCTCGGCGAGGTCGTTGACGATCTCGGAGAGCTGCTTCTTGCCGACCTCGTAGTCGACGAACGGGTAGTCCTCGGGGAGCAGCTCGTTGAAGAGCGCACGGCCCAGCGTGGTCTTCAGCCGGAAGCTGTCACCCTGCTGCCACTCGCCCTCGCCGACCTGCTCGTCGCCTTCCTCCGGCGCCGGCGGGGTCCAGCCGCGCGGCGGGATGGTGCCGACCGGGAAGCGGATGTCGATCTTCGACTGGAGCGAGAGCTCGCCCGCGTCGAAGGCCATGATCGCCTCGGCGACGGAGGAGAAGGAGCGGTCCTCGCCCTTGACGTCCCGCATCTCGCCGTCGGTGGTGAGGAAGAACAGACCGAGGACCATGTCCTGGGTCGGCATCGTCACCGGCCGGCCGTCGGCGGGCTTGAGGATGTTGTTCGAGGACAGCATCAGGATGCGGGCCTCGGCCTGCGCCTCCGCGGACAGCGGCAGGTGCACGGCCATCTGGTCACCGTCGAAGTCCGCGTTGAACGCGGTGCAGACGAGCGGGTGGATCTGGATGGCCTTGCCCTCGACCAGCTGCGGCTCGAAGGCCTGGATGCCGAGGCGGTGCAGGGTGGGAGCGCGGTTCAGCAGAACCGGGTGCTCCGCGATGACCTCTTCCAGCACGTCGTACACGACCGTGCGGCCGCGCTCGACCATGCGCTTGGCGCTCTTGATGTTCTGCGCGTGGTTCAGGTCGACCAGGCGCTTCATCACGAACGGCTTGAAGAGCTCCAGCGCCATCGCCTTGGGCAGACCGCACTGGTGCAGCTTCAGCTGCGGGCCGACGACGATCACGGAACGCGCCGAGTAGTCGACTCGCTTGCCGAGCAGGTTCTGACGGAAACGACCCTGCTTGCCCTTCAGCATGTCGCTGAGGGACTTCAGCGGGCGGTTGCCGGGGCCGGTGACCGGACGGCCACGACGGCCGTTGTCGAACAGCGCGTCGACGGCCTCCTGGAGCATGCGCTTCTCGTTGTTCACGATGATCTCGGGCGCGCCGAGGTCGAGAAGCCGCTTCAGGCGGTTGTTCCGGTTGATGACACGGCGGTACAGGTCGTTCAGGTCGGAGGTCGCGAAGCGGCCACCGTCCAGCTGCACCATCGGACGCAGGTCCGGCGGGATGACCGGCACGCAGTCGAGCACCATGCCCTTGGGGCTGTTGCTGGTCTGGAGGAACGCGGAGACGACCTTGAGGCGCTTGAGCGCACGGGTCTTCTTCTGGCCCTTGCCGGTGCGGATGATCTCGCGGAGGCGCTCGGCCTCCTCGTCGAGGTCGAAGGACTCCAGGCGCTTCTGGAGCGCCGCGGCACCCATCGAGCCGTCGAAGTACGTGCCGAAGCGGTCGCGCAGCTCGCGGTAGAGCAGCTCGTCGCCCTCCAGGTCCTGGACCTTGAGGTTCTTGAAGCGGGTCCACACCTCGTCGAGACGGTCGATCTCGCGCTGGGCGCGGTCGCGCAGCTGCTTCATCTCGCGCTCGGCGCCTTCGCGCACCTTGCGGCGCACATCGGCCTTGGCGCCCTCGGCCTCGAGCTCGGCCAGGTCGGTCTCGAGCTTCTTGGCGCGGGCCTCCAGGTCGGCGTCCCGGCGGTTCTCGATCTGCTGCCGCTCGACGGAGACATGCGCCTCCAGGGAGGGCAGGTCACGCGTACGGCGCTCCTCGTCGACGTACGTGATCATGTACGCCGCGAAGTAGATGACCTTCTCCAGGTCCTTCGGGGCGAGGTCGAGCAGGTAGCCCAGCCGCGACGGAACGCCCTTGAAGTACCAGATGTGCGTGACGGGAGCGGCCAGCTCGATGTGACCCATCCGCTCACGGCGCACCTTGGCGCGGGTCACCTCGACGCCGCAGCGCTCACAGATGATGCCCTTGAAGCGGACGCGCTTGTACTTGCCGCAGTAGCACTCCCAGTCCCGGGTCGGACCGAAGATCTTCTCGCAGAAGAGTCCGTCCTTTTCCGGCTTGAGGGTGCGGTAGTTGATGGTCTCGGGCTTCTTGACCTCACCGTGGCTCCACTGACGGATGTCGTCAGCGGTGGCCAGGCCGATCCGGAGCTCGTCGAAGAAGTTGACGTCGAGCACTATGCGTCAATCCCTCTCAGGGTTGTAAGTCTGTGGTCTGAAACGGGGGTCGCGGGATCGGTGGGGCCTCCGCGGAGGCCCCACCGAACTCCCGTCAGACCTCTTCGACGCTGCTCGGCTCGCGCCGGGACAGGTCGATGCCGAGCTCCTCCGCAGCGCGGAAGACGTCCTCGTCGGTGTCACGCATCTCGATGGACATACCGTCGCTGGACAGCACCTCCACGTTCAGGCAAAGGGACTGCATCTCCTTGATGAGCACCTTGAAGGACTCGGGGATGCCGGGCTCGGGGATGTTCTCGCCCTTGACGATGGCCTCGTAGACCTTCACGCGGCCGGTGACGTCGTCGGACTTGATGGTCAGCAGCTCCTGGAGGGCGTACGCGGCGCCGTAGGCCTCGAGGGCCCACACCTCCATCTCGCCGAAGCGCTGGCCACCGAACTGAGCCTTACCACCCAGCGGCTGCTGGGTGATCATCGAGTACGGACCGGTCGAGCGGGCGTGCAGCTTGTCGTCGACCAGGTGGTGCAGCTTGAGGATGTACATGTACCCGATGGAGATCGGGTCCGGGAACGGCTCGCCGGAGCGGCCGTCGAACAGCCTCGCCTTACCGGTCGGCTGCACCATGCGCTCGCCGTCGCGGTTCGGGATGGTGTGCTGGAGCAGACCCGCGAGCTCGTCCTCACGGGCGCCGTCGAACACCGGGGTGGCGACGTTGGTGCCCGGGGCGACCTGGTCGGCGCCGATGACCTGGAGGCGCTGCGCCCAGTCGTCGGCGAGACCGGAGACGTCCCAGCCGCGGCTGGCGAGCCAGCCGAGGTGGATCTCCAGGACCTGTCCCGGGTTCATTCGGGACGGGACGCCGAGCGGGTTGAGGATGATGTCGACCGGGGTCCCGTCCTCGAGGAACGGCATGTCCTCGATGGGCAGGATCTTGGAGATGACACCCTTGTTGCCGTGGCGGCCGGCGAGCTTGTCACCGTCGGTGATCTTGCGCTTCTGCGCGACGTAGACGCGGACCAGCTGGTTCACGCCCGGCGGCAGCTCGTCGCCCTCCTCGCGGTCGAAGACGCGGACGCCGATGACCTTGCCGATCTCGCCGTGCGGCACCTTCAGCGAGGTGTCACGGACCTCACGGGCCTTCTCACCGAAGATGGCGCGCAGCAGGCGCTCCTCCGGGGTCAGCTCGGTCTCGCCCTTGGGCGTGACCTTGCCGACCAGGATGTCGCCGGCGACGACCTCGGCACCGATGCGGATGATGCCGCGCTCGTCGAGGTCGGCGAGGACCTCCTCGGAGACGTTCGGGATGTCCCGGGTGATCTCCTCGGGGCCGAGCTTGGTGTCACGGGCGTCGACCTCGTGCTCCTCGATGTGGATCGAGGAGAGGACGTCGTCCTGCACGAGGCGCTGCGACAGGATGATCGCGTCCTCGTAGTTGTGACCCTCCCACGGCATGAACGCCACGAGCAGGTTCTTGCCCAGCGCCATCTCGCCGTTCTCGGTGGCCGGACCGTCGGCCAGGACCTGGCCCTCGATGATCCGGTCGCCCTCGTTGACGATGACCTTCTGGTTGACCGAGGTGCCCTGGTTGGAGCGGGCGAACTTGGCCAGGCGGTACGTGATGTACGTGCCGTCGTCGTTGGCGGTGGTGATGTAGTCCGCGGAGACCTCCTGGACCACACCCGCCTTCTCGGCCTTGACCACGTCGCCGGCGTCGACGGCGGAGCGGTACTCCATGCCGGTGCCGACGAGCGGCGACTCGCTCTTGATGAGCGGGACGGCCTGTCGCATCATGTTCGCGCCCATGAGGGCACGGTTGGCGTCGTCGTGCTCGAGGAACGGGATCATGGCGGTCGCGACCGACACCATCTGGCGCGGCGAGACGTCCATGTAGTCCACGTCGTCACCGGCGACGTAGTCGACCTCGCCGCCACGGCGGCGGACCAGGACGCGGTTCTCGGCGAACCGCATGTCCTCGTTCAGGCCGGCGTTGGCCTGCGCGATGACGAAGCGGTCCTCCTCGTCGGCGGTCAGGTAGTCCACCTCGTCGGTGACCTGGCCTTCGACGACCTTGCGGTACGGGGTCTCGACGAAACCGAACGCGTTGACCCGGCCGTAGGAGGCGAGCGAGCCGATCAGACCGATGTTCGGGCCTTCGGGCGTCTCGATCGGACACATACGGCCGTAGTGCGAGGGGTGCACGTCGCGGACCTCGAAGCCGGCCCGCTCACGGGAGAGACCACCCGGGCCGAGGGCCGACAGGCGGCGCTTGTGGGTGAGACCCGACAGCGGGTTGTTCTGGTCCATGAACTGCGACAGCTGGCTGGTGCCGAAGAACTCCTTGATGGAGGCGACGACCGGCCGGATGTTGATCAGCGTCTGCGGCGTGATCGCCTCGACGTCCTGGGTCGTCATGCGCTCGCGCACGACGCGCTCCATACGCGCCAGACCCGTACGGACCTGGTTCTGGATGAGCTCGCCGACGCTGCGCAGACGACGGTTGCCGAAGTGGTCGATGTCGTCGGTCTCGACGACGATCGCGTCGCCGCTGTCGCCGACCGTCTCGGTCTCCCCGGCGTGCAGCTTCACCAGGTACTTGATCGTCGAGATGATGTCCTCGACGGTCAGGATGCCCGCGTCGAGCGGGGCGTCCGCACCCAGCTTCTTGTTGACCTTGTAGCGGCCGACCTTGGCCAGGTCGTAGCGCTTGGGGTTGAAGTAGAGGTTCTCGAGCAGCGTCTGCGCGGCCTCACGCGTGGGGGGCTCGCCCGGACGCAGCTTGCGGTAGATGTCGAGCAGCGCGTCGTCCTGGCCCTGGGTGTGGTCCTTCTCCAGGGTGGCGCGCATGGACTCGTACTCGCCGAACTCCTCGAGGATCTGCTCGGTGGTCCAGCCGAGCGCCTTGAGCAGGACGGTCACCGACTGCTTGCGCTTGCGGTCGATACGGACGCCGACCATGTCACGCTTGTCGATCTCCATCTCCAGCCAGGCACCCCGGGACGGGATGATCTTGGCGGAGAAGATGTCCTTGTCGGACGTCTTGTCGATGGAGGAGTCGAAGTAGACACCCGGCGAACGAACCAGCTGCGACACGACGACACGCTCGGTGCCGTTGATGACGAAGGTGCCCTTGTTGGTCATGAGCGGGAAGTCGCCCATGAAGACCGTCTGGGACTTGATCTCGCCGGTCTCGTTGTTGGTGAACTCGGCCGTCACGAAGAGCGGGGCCGCGTACGTGAAGTCACGGTCCTTGCACTCGTCGATGCTGTTCTTCGGCGGCTCGAAACGGTGGTCGCGGAAGGTCAGCGACATCGACCCGGAGAAGTCCTCGATCGGGGAGATCTCCTCGAAGATCTCCTCGAGGCCGGACTTGGTGGGGACGTCCTGACCGTTCTCCAGAGCCTCCTCGACGCGAGCCTGCCACGCGGTGTTGCCGAGCAGCCAGTCGAAGCTCTCGGTTTGCAGCGCGAGGAGGTTCGGAACCTCGAGGGGCTCCTTGATCTTTGCAAAGGAGATGCGCAGCGGGGCGGTGCTGGCAGCGTTGTTCGTATTCGCGGTCGAGGCGTTGCGCGAGGCGGCCAAGAGGGGGTCCTTCCGAGGGCTCGGACTCACTACGCGCGTACCGGCCCCTCTCCCTCCCAAGGAGACAGAGATCCCAGGTCAGGGATGTTCCATCATCGATGCTGGGGTGAGGGCATGCCCCTGGTGACGGGCAGGGGACAGCTAACAGGCAGCGCAAAGGGTCAGTGTAGCCACTTGGCACACTGATGTCCAGTGCGGGTTTCGCAAGACCCTCGTTGCTCTCAACGCCCTCGGTCCGGTTGCCCTCAACGCACGTTGATACTGCCCTCTTCGTCGTCGATCCATGCCTCGGATTCGGATCCTTGTGACGACGCGTCCTGAGAATTGCGCGCTGCGTGCGGTTCGTCAAGGCCCCCTTGCCCGAACGGGGGTTCCCGGAGACACGACGAAGATCACCATACCCCCCGTGCGCGCGGGTGCAAGGCAACCGTGGCCGCGCTTCCGGGAACGCCGAAGAGCGACCACCCGGATGGATGATCGCTCTTCGGTGCGTGGGCGTTACAGCCCCTCGGGGGCCGTTGTCGCCGTCGCTGCGGCCGTCACCGGCCGCGGGGTGTTACTTGACCTCGACGGAGGCGCCGGCGCCCTTGAGGGACTCGGCGGCCTTCTCGGCGGCGTCCTTGGCGACCTTCTCGAGAACGGGCTTCGGAGCGCCGTCCACGAGGTCCTTGGCCTCCTTCAGACCCAGGGAGGTCAGCTCACGCACGACCTTGATGACCTGGATCTTCTTGTCGCCCGCACCGGTGAGGATGACGTCGAACTCGTCCTTCTCCTCCTCGGCCTCGGCGGCGGCGGCCGGACCGGCCGGACCGGCGACGGCGACCGCGGCGGCGGCGGTGACGTCGAACTTCTCCTCGAACGCCTTCACGAACTCGGAGAGCTGGATGAGGGTCATGCCCTCGAACTCGGCGAGCAGTTCGTCCTGGGTGAGAGCCATGGTGGCTTCCTTCCAAATCAATTCGGCTGGTGCCGGATGTACATGTCTGGCGGGCGTGCGCCTTACGGCGACTGCGTAGACGTGCGGCCCGCTACGACCACTTCCTGGGGCGGGCTGCCTCAGGCCGCGGTCATTTCGCGAGCCGAGTTACTCGGCACCGCCCTGCTCGGCCTGCTTGGCACGGAGCGCGTCCACGGTGCGGACGAGCTTCGACGGGAGCGCCTGGAAGACCTGAGCAGCCTGAGTCTGCTTGCCCTTGAAGGCGCCCGCCAGCTTGGCGAGCAGAACCTCGCGGGACTCGAGGTCCGCGAGCTTCTTGATCTCGTCGGCGGACAGCGCCTTGCCGTCAAGGACACCGCCCTTGATGACGAGGTTCGGGTTGTCCTTGGCGAAGTCACGAAGACCCTTCGCCGACTCCACCGGGTCACCGGTGACGAAGGCGACCGCCGTCGGACCGTTGAACAGGTCGTCGAGCGTCGAGATCCCGGCCTCGTTGGCCGCAATCTTGGTCAGCGTGTTCTTCACCACGGCGTACTGGGCGTTCTCACCGAGCGAACGGCGCAGCGTCTTGAGCTGCGCCACGGTGAGACCCCGGTACTCGGTCAGCACGGCGGCGTTCGAGCTGCGGAACTGCTCCGCGAGCTCGGCTACCGCGGCAGCCTTGTCGGGCCTTGCCATGAGCGTCGGCCTCCTTCCGGGTGATGACGACCGCTCGGAAGGGGCCGGGACAGACGAAACGCCCCGGCGCAGGCGCACGGGGCGTAGCTCGACCAAACGAAATCCATGGCGCGGAGTCCGTCCGGGAGCACTTCCACAGTCACCTGCGCGGGTCGCCCGCATGTCAGCGGATCCTTCGGCCACCGCGTCCTCTTCCGAGAGCACGGCAACGACCAGCGGTCTTTGGCTTCGTCAGGAGCGTACGGGAACGGGGCGCTGTCAAGCAAATCCGCCCGTACGGGGCTCCCCGCCGGGGCGCCCCTCAGGGGGTGGACCCGCCGCCCTGCTCCTCCAGGAGCACGGTGAAGTCGGCGGTGTCGGCCGCCGCAGGGGGCTCGACGGCGACCTCGGTGCCGTAGTCGCTGTAGTGCGCGGTCTGGCGGTACTCGCCGGCCGTCGTGCGGCCCTTCTCGACCTTCTTGACCAGCAGGTCCCGGTCGTCGACCCAGATGTCGACGGTCTCGCCGGTGACGCCGGCCTGCTCCAGTTGCTCCTTGAGGGCGCTGTCGGACACGTCCGCGATCTCGACGGTGCCCGAGTAGTGGGTGGCGGGCCGCCCGTCCACGGTCTCCTCGCCGACCGTGTGCACGTCGTCGGAGTCCAGCAGCAGCCGCACCGACCGGTCCGGGGTGATGTTGCGCATCTGGTCGGCGAAGTTCGCGCCGGCGCCGAGTCCCTGGAGGTCGGCGTAGGCGTACCGGATCCAGTGCTTGCCGCCGGTCCGGGCGGCGAAGGCCTCGCCGGTCCGCGCGTAGTAGGCGTCGGAGAGGTAGCGGGCCTCCATGGTGGTGATGCCGAGCTCACGCATCGTCTCGGCCGTCGTGCCGCCCGTGTACGTGATGGTGAGGGTGCCGGTGAGCCCGTCGCCCCAGCCGAGGGCGCCGGTGGCGTCGAGGGAGAGCGTGGTGCCCATGACGGCCGAGGAGCGCACCGCGGCCGACCCGGCGCGTTCGGTGGCCCGCTCGGCGGCGAGCAGGGCCGGGCGGGAGGCGGGTGCCGCCGTCCGGTCCGCGTCCTCCTGGGGCTGTGGGGAGGAGGTGCAGGCCGTCACGGCGGCCAGTGCGGCCACCACCGCCAGTGAGAGCCCCCCGCGGCCCGCCGTCCACTTCATCGGTCCCCCCTGTGCGTCCGCCGTGTCCGCACGCTAACCCAGGGCGCGCCACCCCGGCAGGGGAACGGGAACGGGCCCCGCACCTGGACAGGTGCGGGGCCCGTGACCGACTTCGGTGAGCGCTCGGCTCAGACCGCGGCCGGGTCCTCCTCGGTGAGGAGGTTGCGGGTGCGGTTCGGGTCGACCGGGATGCCGGGGCCGATCGTGGTGCTGATCGCGGCCTTCTTGATGTAGCGACCCTTGGCGGCGGACGGCTTCAGACGGAGGATCTCCTCCAGCGCCGCGCCGTAGTTCTCCACCAGCTTGCTGTCGTCGAACGACACCTTGCCGATGATGAAGTGCAGGTTCGAGTGCTTGTCGACGCGGAACTCGATCTTGCCACCCTTGATCTCGGTCACGGCCTTGGCCGTGTCCGGGGTGACGGTGCCGGTCTTCGGGTTCGGCATCAGGCCACGGGGACCGAGCACGCGGCCGAGGCGGCCGACCTTGCCCATGAGGTCCGGGGTGGCGACGACGGCGTCGAAGTCCAGGCGGCCCTTGGCGACCTCGTCGATCAGTTCGTCGGAGCCGACGATGTCGGCGCCCGCGGCCTCCGCGGCCGCAGCACGGTCACCGGTCGCGAAGACCAGGACCCGGGCGGTCTTGCCGGTGCCGTGCGGCAGGTTCACGGTGCCACGGACCATCTGGTCGGCCTTGCGCGGGTCGACACCCAGACGGAAGGCGACCTCGACGGTGCCGTCGAACTTGGTCGTGGAGGTCTCCTTGGCGAGACGGACGGCCTCGAGCGGGGCGTAGAGCTTGTCCCGGTCGACCTTGGCGTCTGCAGCGCGGAGAGACTTGCTGCGCTTGCTCACTACTGCTCCTGTGTGCTGAAGAGGAGTCGTGGTCCGGGCCGAGCGGGCCCTGCCACGTGCGGCCGGAGCCGCGTTTTCTACGAAGGTGCTACGGGGCTGGGGGTCAGCCCTCGACCGTGACGCCCATGGAACGCGCGGTACCGGCGATGATCTTCGCGGCGGCGTCCAGGTCGTTGGCGTTGAGGTCGGGGAGCTTGGTCTGGGCGATCTCGCGGACCTGCGCCTCGGTGATCTTGGCGACCTTGGTCTTGTGCGGCTCGCCGGAGCCCTTCTCGACACCAGCGGCCTTGAGGATCATCTTCGCGGCCGGCGGGGTCTTGGTGACGAAGGTGAAGGAGCGGTCCTCGTAGACCGTGATCTCCACCGGGATCACCCAGCCACGCTGCGACTCGGTCGCGGCGTTGTAGGCCTTGCAGAACTCCATGATGTTGACGCCGTGCTGACCGAGCGCGGGGCCGACCGGCGGGGCCGGGTTCGCCGCACCGGCGTTGATCTGGAGCTTGATAAGCCCCGTGACCTTCTTCTTCTTGGGAGGCATTACTCTCCGGGTCCTTTCGGTTCGGGTCCTGCCCGCGCTCGGGGACACCCCCGGACACAGGCATACCGCACAACGATAACGGGTATGGATGCGCGGCCAAAAAACGACCAGGTCAGGAGGCCCGCTCGGGACCGACCTGACCTGACCTGCTCAGGGGCGCGGGGAACTGCGCGAACAGCCCCACCGGCCCGCGGGCGACGAACGACCGACTCAGTTCTTCTGAATCTGGTCGAACGAAAGCTCGACCGGGGTCTCGCGGCCGAAGATCTCGACGAGGCCCTTGACCTTCTTCGAGTCGGCGTTGATCTCGTTGATCGTGGCCTGGAGCGTGGCGAACGGACCGTCGGTGACGGTGACCGAGTCGCCGACCTCGAAGTCCAGGACCTGGACCTCGACCTTGCGCTGCGGAGCCGGCTTGCCCTCGGCCTCGGCGGCCTCGCGGGCGGCCTTCTCCTCGGCCTCCGGGGCGAGCATCTTGACGATCTCGTCCAGGGTCAGCGGGTACGGGTCGTAGGCGTTGCCCACGAAGCCGGTGACGCCGGGGGTGTTGCGGACGACGCCCCAGGACTCGTTCGTCAGGTCCATGCGGACGAGGACGTATCCCGGGAGCTTGTTCTGCTTGATCGTCTTGCGGTCGCCGTTCTTGATCTGGACGACCTCCTCCTGCGGCACCTCGGCCTGGAAGATGTAGTCCTCGACGTTCAGCGAGACGGCGCGCTGCTCCAGGTTGGTCTTCACCCGGTTCTCGTAGCCGGCGTAGGTGTGGATGACGTACCACTCGCCGGGCAGGGTGCGCAGCTCCTCGCGCAGGGCGGCGACGGGGTCGACCGGCTCGGCCGGCTCTTCCTCGGCCTCGGTCTCGTCCTCGGCGGCGGCCTCGTCGGCCTCCTCCTCGTCCTCGTCCTCTTCCTCGACGTGGAGCGCGGCTTCCTCGGCGGGCTCGCCCGCCTCGGCGTCGGCAGCCTCGAACTCGTCCAGGTCCTCGTCCGCGCCCTCGACGATGTCGAGCTCGTCGTCGACCTCGTCGGGCTCGATGGCGTCGTTCAGGTTCTGGTCAGACACGGTGGCTGCTTCTTCCTGGATACATAGGGGTGGAACACGCGAAAGGGGCGCCGATCACCCGGCGCCCTTCGCTCTCGGCTCAGCCGAAGACGTACTTGGCGGCGTGGCTGAGTCCATAGTCAATCACGGTCACCAGGCCGATCATGATGACCACGAAGACGATCACCACGGTCGTGTACGTCGTCAGCTGGCTCCGCGAGGGCCAGACCACCTTGCGGAGTTCCGCGACGATCTGGCGGTAGAAGAGGGCGAGCCGCTTCAGCGGGCCCTTCTTGGCGCGCTTGCCGCCCTTGCGGGCCTTCTTCTGGGCCTCAGGCACCTCGTCCTGGGCATCAGGCGTATCGATGGAGCCCACGGCATCCGCCATTCGTCCTCACCTGATTCCGGGTCGTGGCCGTGCCGCGCCCGGTTTGAGCCGCACGGCGGTGCATTGCTGTACGTACATGCGCACACATCCCTGGCGAAGGTGTGTGTAGCAGGGCCGGAGGGACTTGAACCCCCAACCGCTGGTTTTGGAGACCAGTGCTCTACCAATTGAGCTACGACCCTTTGTGGTGTCCCCCAACGTACCGCATCCGCCCGGGTGCTCGGTGTGCACCGCTCGTGGCACGGCTGTAGAGGGCCAACGACGTAGGAGTGTACGTGGTCCCGCGCGCTCCGTCGAACGGAAAGTGCCCTGTGGGGTGCCCCGGGTGGGAGATCGTCGGGAATCCGCCGGAAGATCACGCAGGCCACCGCCCGGACGGCGCCCGGATCCGCACGGGTGTCCAGTGGTCTGCCCGCGGATGTTCAGTCCGTGAAACCCGTGTGCCGGGCCGGTTTCGTGTCTGAAAACATGGGGTCCATGAGCGCTGCAACCCCTCCCACCGAGCGCCGGGTCTCCGCCCGAGTCGGCGCGATCTCCGAGTCCGCCACCCTCGCCGTGGACGCCAAGGCCAAGGCCCTGAAGGCCGCCGGGCGTCCGGTGATCGGCTTCGGCGCCGGTGAGCCCGACTTCCCGACCCCGGACTACATCGTCCAGGCCGCGATCGAGGCCTGCAAGAACCCGAAGTACCACCGCTACACGCCGGCCGGCGGCCTGCCCGAGCTGAAGGCCGCGATCGCCGCGAAGACGCTGCGCGACTCGGGCTACGAGGTCGACCCGGCGCAGATCCTCGTCACCAACGGCGGCAAGCAGGCCATCTACGAGGCCTTCGCCGCGATCCTCGACCCGGGCGACGAGGTCATCGTGCCCGCGCCCTACTGGACGACGTACCCCGAGTCGATCCGCCTCGCGGGCGGCGTGCCGGTCGAGGTGGTGGCCGACGAGACGACCGGTTACCGGGTCTCCGTGGAGCAGCTGGAGGCCGCGCGCACCGAGAAGACGAAGGTCGTGCTCTTCGTCTCCCCCTCCAACCCGACCGGCGCGGTCTACGGCGCCGAGGAGGCCGCCGCGATCGGCCGCTGGGCCGTGGAGCACGGCCTGTGGGTGCTGACGGACGAGATCTACGAGCACCTCGTCTACGGTGACGCCGAGTTCACCTCGCTCCCGGCGCTCCTGCCCGAGCTGCGCGACAAGTGCATCGTGGTCAACGGCGTGGCGAAGACGTACGCGATGACGGGCTGGCGGGTCGGCTGGATCATCGGCCCGAAGGACGTGGTGAAGGCGGCGACGAACCTCCAGTCGCACGCCACGTCGAACGTCTCCAACGTCGCGCAGGTGGCCGCTCTCGCGGCCGTCTCCGGTGGTCTGGAGGCGGTGGCGCAGATGCGCGAGGCCTTCGACCGGCGCCGCAGGACGATCGTGCGGATGCTCAACGAGATCGACGGCGTCCTGTGCCCCGAGCCCGAGGGCGCGTTCTACGCGTACCCGTCGGTGAAGGGCCTGCTCGGCAAGGAGATCCGCGGCAAGCGCCCGCAGGACACCGTCGAGCTGGCGGCGCTGATCCTGGAGGAGGCCGAGGTCGCGGTCGTCCCGGGCGAGGCCTTCGGCACGCCGGGCTACCTGCGTCTGTCGTACGCGCTGGGCGACGAGGACCTCGTCGAGGGCGTGAGCCGGATCCAGAAGCTGCTGGCCGAGGCCAGGGACTGACGTCCCCCCTCGCCGCGTACGGGCCGTCTCCCTCCGGGAGGCGGCCCGTTTCTTCGTGCGGGCAAGCCCCCGTAGGGGGAATCCGCTTCCGGGACCCGGGCGCCGTACGGCAGGATCCTGGGATGGAGCGTGTACGTGATGTCTCTGAGCTGCCGAAGGCCCATCTGCACCTGCACTTCACCGGATCGATGCGGCCCGCCACCCTGCTGGAGCTGGCCGACAAGTACGGGGTGCGCCTGCCCGAGGCGCTGACCGACGCGCTGCACGGCGGGGAGCCGCCGATACTGCGGGCGACGGACGAGCGGGGCTGGTTCCGCTTCCAGCGCCTGTACGACGCGGCCCGTTCGTGCCTGCGGCAGCCCGAGGACATACAGCGCCTGGTGCGGGAGGCCGCCGAGGAGGACGTGCGGGACGGCTCGGGCTGGCTGGAGATCCAGGTCGACCCCACCTCGTACGCCCCCCGGCTGGGCGGGCTGATCCCGGCGCTGGAGATCATCCTGGACGCGGTGGAGACGGCGTCGCGGGAGACCGGGCTGGGCATGCGGGTGCTGGTCGCCGCCAACCGGATGAAGCACCCGCTGGACGCGCGGACGCTGGCCCGGCTGGCGGTGCGGTACGCGGACCGGGGCGTGGTCGGCTTCGGGCTCTCCAACGACGAACGCCGGGGCATGGCCAGGGACTTCGACCGGGCCTTCGCCATCGCCCGCGAGGGCGGCCTGCTCTCCGCCCCGCACGGGGGCGAGCTCACCGGCCCCGCCTCGGTCCGCGACTGCCTGGACGATCTGCACGCCTCGCGGATCGGGCACGGGGTGCGCGCGGCGGAGGACCCGCGGCTGCTGAAGCGCCTGGCCGACCGGGGCGTGACCTGCGAGGTGTGCCCCGCCTCGAACGTCGCCCTGGGCGTCTACGACAAGCCCGGGGACGTACCGCTGCGCACGCTGTTCGAGGCGGGCGTCCCGATGGCCCTGGGCGCCGACGACCCGCTCCTGTTCGGCTCCCGGCTGGCGGCCCAGTACGAGCTGGCCCGCCGGCACCACGCCTTCACGGACGCGGAGCTGGCGGAGCTGGCCCGCCAGTCGGTGCGGGGTTCGGCGGCGCCGGAGGAGGTCCGGCGCAAGCTCCTGGAGGGGGTGGACGCCTGGCTGGCCTCCTGAGAGCCCCCGGGGGCCGGGGGACGGCGGTTCAGCCCGTGCCCGGCGGCGGGCCCACTTCCGGCAGCAGCGGGTAGCGGGCCGACAGCCGCATCGCGCCCTCCGTGACGGCGGGGTCACGGGAGGCCGACTGGACCCCGTCCAGGTAGGCGTGGGCGGCGGCCTCGTACACCGCGTCCACGGCGGCGAGTTCGTGGAGCAGCGCCTGTTCGCGCTCCCGGTGCCGCTGCGCCAGCGTCTCCTGCTGCCGGCGGGCCGCCGCCACGGCCGCCTCCGCGCGGGCCAGCGCGGTCGCCGCCTTCTCCAGCCGTCCGCCGTGGTGCCGGTAGGCGGCGACGAAGGGGTGCTCCTCGGTCATGGCGAGCAGGAAGGCGATGCCGCCGGACAGCAGGAGCAGCGCGATGAAGGTGTAGCTGACGGTCTGCTGGTCCAGGCCCAGGTCGTCGAGGAGGCTCGTCGGCTCGGTCGCCTCGGTCGGCTCGGCACCGTACTGCTGCGCCAGGTCCGTCAGGAACGTCGACGACGAGTCCAGGACGATGCTCCGCGCCCGCATGTCGCCCAGGTACCAGGCCGCCGAGGCCCAGACGGCAAGGATCAGGGCCGCGGCGGGGATCACGATCCACAGCGAGCCGGTGCCCGCCCGGCGGCGCCAGCGGCGGCCCGCCTGGTAGGGGGCCACGATCATGGCCGCGCCGATCGCGATCGACAGCAGCAGGGCGCGCCATCTGCCGTCCTGCGTGCCCTGCTCCAGCGACAGGAACAGGCCCAGGTACACGGGGAGTTCCACGAGGGCCAGCAGGACGGTCAGGGCCCGCCGGGGCCAGGCGGCCATGGCCGCCGTCTCGGTCAGTCCCTCCCAGGCCGGGCGCGGCCCCGCCGCGAGCGGGGCCGACGCGGTGACCTGTACGGAGTCGTCGTCCCAGTCGGTCTGGACGGTGCCGTGGCCCTCCGGGGCGTACGGGTCGTCGTATCCGCCGTCCGGGCCGGTGCGGGCCGGACGGCGGGTGCCTATCCGGGCCGCCAGCCAGGGCAGCGTCCGGTCACGGCGGTCCTCGCGGGCGGCGAGCCGGGTCGCCACCTGGTCCAGCCGGCCGACCGCCGCCTCCTGCCGGGTCGCCTCCTCCTGGTGCCGTGCCCGCGCCCGGCCCGCCTCGGCCTCGCACCGCGCCGTCCGCGCGTAGAGGTCGGCCGAGGCGCGCAGCTGCTCCTCCTCGTGGCCGTGGTGCAGGGCTCTGACCCGTTCCCGGGCGTGACCGCGCAGGCCGATCAGCCGGCCGAGGTAGGGCAGCCGGTGGGGGGAGGCGAGGACGTACGGGTTGAGGGTGCCTCTGCCCGCGGCGTCGCGGCCGGCGTCCTCGGCGGACTTGAGCAGGCGCTTGCCCTCACGGGTGTCGGTCGGCGGCACGTCGCCGCGCGTCGGGGCCGCGCTCCCGCGGCCCATGCCCGGCGCCCGGCCCTCGCCGCCACGCCGCAGCCACCGGGCGTACGGTGCCCGGCGGGGCTCCTCAGGCCCCGTATCCGTCGTCGACATCGACCTTCACCTCCTCCTCCAGCACCTGCTGCCAGAACTGCTCCATCTGCTCGACGCGCTCGGGGGTGGTCTTGCCACCGCGCATCGCGAAGCCGACCCGGTAGACGGTGGTGTGCGGCAGGTCCGGCAGGCCGCGTCCGCTCACCAGGGCGTTGACCGCGGTGTCGCGCTCGGCGTCGGTGGCGAGTTCGTAGCGGGACAGCTTGAAGTCGGGGTCGGCCTGTTCGAAGTCGCTGATCACCAGGACGTGGAAGGTGCTGTCGGCCTTCGTGCGGGGGACGTCGGCGGCCCGCTCCAGCCCGCCGAGGACGTCGGAGCCGGGCTGGCGTTCGCGGGCGCACTTCAGCATGTCGTCGGCGCCCTTCTTGGCGATGGCCCGGGTCGTCTTCCACAGCTTGGTGCCGCGGTCGGACCGGGTGTACTCGTCCGGGTCGATGTCCACCCGCTTCACCTGGCACGAGGAGGCGACGGACGCCGAGGTGATCGGCGCGAAGGACAGGTACTTGCACTTCTTGGCGGCCAGGAAGGGGAGCAGGGTGTCGTCGAGCTTCTCCTGTGCCCGGAAGCCCTCCTTGTCGCTGCCGGAGCCGGAGCCGTCGAGCACGACGGCACAGTCGGCGGAGAGCCGCTCCTCCTCGTCGAACGGCCCGTCCGGGCCACAGGCCGCCAGCAGCAGTGCCGCCGCGCCCACGGCCCCGGCCGTGCGTACCCGTCGGGCGCGTGTCGCCCTGGTCATCTCGTCCCCCACTCCGCCCGGCCGGCGATGCTGCCCGCCGGTCCGTGGTCCTGTCTCCGTTGCCGTTCCAGAAGCTGCAGTGCCCTGGGGACCGGCGGTGTGTCGAGCCGCCAGTCGGGTTCCCCCGTCCAGGTCGCGTCCAGTACCAGGTCGCTCGGCCGCGCGCCGGGCGGTGTCGCCTCCGCGCGTTCCTCGAAGGGCACGCGCAGGCGGTCCTCCTTGCGGGCGTAGGCGGCCTCGTAGTGGGCCAGTTCCTGGTCGGCGCAGGCGGCGAGGGCCCGGCCGCGCTGCTGGCAGGCCGTCACCTCCGTGCGCCAGCGGGACACCCAGCCGCCGAAGCGGGCCAGGGCCGCGGGCACGGGTTCGTGCTGTTGGTCGTACTCCGTCACGATCCGCCCGGCCTCCGCGCAGATGCGGTCGACGAGGGCCGCGTGCTCGGTGTGGAAGCGTGCGCTCAGCTCTTCGAGCGCCAGCACGAGCCCCAGCCGCACCTGCTGGGTGTAGTGCTCGATGCCGATCCGGGCCGCCGCGTCGCGCCGGCCGCGGCGGCCGGCCCGCCATCGGGTGCGCGCGGTGACGCGGCTGCGGCCGTAGTCCGTCGGGACGGACCTCACCCCACTCATATGCCCTCCCCTCGGGTCCCCCTCCCCGAAATTAATGGCCAAAGCTTGAGGCCTCGGCGTAATCGGGGATTTGCGGCGCAGCCTAGGGGATAAACGCTTCCGGCAGGAGGGATTTCTCCCGGATACCGCGCCCGTCCGGAAAACAGCCGAAGATCGACCGGCGAACGACCGGAAGGGGGCGGGCGCCCCTGAAAAACTTCGGGAAACCCCCGGCCGGAACCGGAGTGAAGCCAATACGCTTCCCTTCTTCACGCACGCCGGGTGGGCCGTGCGCGCCGGTAGGGGGCCGGCGCGCACGGCGAAAGCGAATAGATCTTCGAATAATCGGGGGATACATGGGGGGCAACGCCGGGGAGTACGGGGCCGGGGGGACTCATGGGACGCGGGACGCCGGATGTGACAGCGGGAACGTGACCGGGGCCGTGCCCGGGACCGGGGCCGAGACCGGGAACGTGACCGGGGCCGTGCCCGGGACCGGGGCCGAGACCGGGAACGTGACCGGGGCCGTGCCTGGGACCGGGGCCGAGACCAAGACCGGCACCGGAAGCGTGACCGGGACCGGGACCGGGACCGTCGCCGGTGGCGTGACCGGGACCGTGGCCGGTGGCGGTGGCGGTGGCGCGCGGCGCGTGCAGGTCGCCGACGCGTACTTCCCCGTGGAGACCCTCGGGCCCGGCCGCCGGCTGGTCCTCTGGTTCCAGGGCTGCGCGCTCGCCTGTCCGGGCTGCATGTCACGGCACACCTGGGCCGCCGACGGCGGACGCGCGGCCACCGTGGCCGACCTGCTGGAGCTGTGGGATGTGGCGCTCGCGGACGGAGCCGAGGGGCTCACGGTCAGCGGCGGGGAGCCGCTGCACCAGCCGGACGCCCTGGCCGCCCTGCTCCTGGGGGCGGGCCGGCTGCGGCTGGCCCGCGGCTGGCCGGACGCCGACCTGCTGGTGTACACCGGACACGAACCGGACGAGGTGCCGCCGCGGGTGTGGGCGGCGCTGGACGGCGCCGACGCGGTGGTCACCGGCCGCTTCCGGGTCGCCGAGCCGACGGACCTGGTCTGGCGGGGCTCGGCCAACCAGCGGCTCGTCCCCCGCACCCCCCTGGGCGCGCGCCGGTACGCCCCGCACCTCACCCGCACCTGTCCGAGGGGGCCGCGGGTGACGGTCCGCGCCGACGGCACGCACGCGCGCGTGTACGGCGTTCCGGCGCGCGGTGAACTCCGCCGTCTGGAACGCTCCCTGAGGGCGACGGGCCTGCGGCTGACCGACCCGAGCTGGCGTCCATGAGGGAGCCGGTGAACCGGGAGGCCCGTGCGCTCCCGTCCTCAGCCCTCCTCCGGCGGCTCCGCCTCGAACAGCCGCGCCGCCTCCGGGTGGCGGGTGACCACGTGGACCTGCCAGTCGGGGTCCGCGGTGAGGGCGTCCTCGACGGCCCAGCGCAGCCAGGCCGCGCTCGTCCTGCGGTCGAGGCCGCCACGGCCCGCGCCGAGCAGCGGGAAGCACAGGGAGCGCAGACCGGCGTGGCCGTCGGCGCGTTCCTGGCGGGCGCGGGCGAAGCAGGCGGCGACCGCGGTGGCGATGCTCTGCGGATCGACGCGGTAGCCCAGCCCCTCGGGGACGGCCAGGGCCGCGTGGTAGACGCGGCGCACCCCGCGCGCCGCCAGCGCGCCGGGGCCGGTCGACACCACGGTCCCCGCCCGCAGGGGCAGCACCCCGGGCCGGGCCCGTGCCCAGGCGGCGAGTTCCTCCGCGAGGACGTCGGTCACCGGACCGTCCGCCGCGCAGCCCACGGCCGCGGAGCGGCGCAGCGCCCCGGAGACGGTGGGCCGGAAGGACTTCGACATCTCCAGGTGCACGTTCTCCGACGAGACCAGTATGTCGATGTTCCGCAGCAGTTCGATGGGCGCTATGTGCACGGTGACGCGCCGGCTCCCGGCCCGTCCGGGCAGCCCGAGCCGGGGGACGAGGGCGGGAGCGTCGGCGGCCTGGGCCCCGGCGCCGTCCGGCCGGGCCGTGGGGCCGGACGGCTCGCGTGCCTCCGCCAGCACCGCCCCGGCCAGCTGCTCCACGACCTGGAGCTCCTGACTGTGCCGGAACCGCTCGGGCGTCACCCCGTACACCAGGGCGGCGGCCCGGCGCCGCTCGGCGGCCGGATCACCTCGGCGGCCGGGCAGCAGACCGTACGTGCACTGCGCGGCCCGGCCGATCAGATCGTCCGCGCCCAGGCGCCGCGCGGCCGCGCGGAGCAGCCGCTCCGCGCCGTCGGCCAGGTCGTCCTCGCCGTGGGCGTACCCCGCGTACAGGGTGGCGGCCCGCAGCCCCTCGGGCACCAGCGACTGGAGCGCCGGGAGCCCTCCGCGGCGCAGCAGCCGCAACTCCTGTACGAGGTCGGCGCGCTCGGGCAGACCGTCAGGCTTCTCGACCGTCATGAAGGCCAAGATATCCGTGCCGGCGGCACGGCCGCCGGGCCTTCTCGCAGTACTGCCCGGATCGAATCCTTCGGCCGCCGAAGGATTCGGAATTCCCCGTTCCCCGGTGCGCCGGGAGAAAGGCCCGCCGTCCTTCCGGCGCGGTCGTCCTCTCCCGTCGTCCCACCCGCAATCCACCGGGGCCCGGAATTCCCGCCGGACCGACGCCGAATGGGACGTCCCCGACTCCGTCCCCGCATTGCCCCTCGTCCGCTCGTGGACCACCTCGTCCCTTTCACCCGCAGGTGAATGCCATGACCTTTCCCGTCGACCCGACCACCGGCGTCGACCCGCACGGATTCCAGGCCGCGGATCCGGACGACGGGCTCGCCGCGCCGACCCTCGTCGACCCCGAGCCCTCGGCCCGCGCCGCCTTCCAGCCCGATCCGCGCCCCGACCCCGACCGGCTGCCGCCCTCGCTCGCGGACCGCTTCCACCTGCTGGAACCGCTGCCCCGGCACGGGGAGCGGACCGAGGACCGCAAGGCGGAGGCGGCCCGCTCCGCCGAACTGCGCGCGTCGGTGTTCCGCGTCCAGGACCGCCGCTCCCCCGGGCAGCCCGTACGGGTCCTGAAGTGGTTCCACCCCGCCGCCGCCCCCGACCCGAAGGTGACCTCGCTGCTCCGGCCCGGCCTGCACCCGGGGCTGTCGTACGTGGTGGAGGAGGGCACGGCCGACGGGGCGCCGTACCACGTGCTGCCCTCGCACGGCAGCACCGACCTCGCCGCCTACCTGCGCGGCCGGGACGGCCACCGGATGCCCGCGGACGGGATACGGACGATGGTGGCGCGGCTGCACGAGGCGCTGACCGCGCTGCACGCGGCGGAGGTGGTGCACCGCGACGTCAAGCCGTCCAACCTGGTGCTCGGCGACTACGACCACCCCGCCGGGAGCCTGGTACTGGTCGACTTCGGGATCGCCGTGACCGGACCGTTCCCGGTCACCGCGCCCGGCGGCTGGTCGGGCACCCTGCGCTACGCGTCGCCGCAGGCCGTCCTGCACCGCGCCGCGGTACGGCCCGAGGACGACTGGTGGGCGCTCGGCATGGTCGTGGCCGAGGCCGCGCTGGGCCGGCACCCCATCCCGCACCTGGAGCCGAGCACCGTGGGCCAGGCGGTCATGGACGGCGACTTCGCGCTGGAGCGGATCGGGGACGCGCGCATCCGCCTGCTGTGCGAGGGCCTGCTCACCCGGCGCCTGGAGAACCGCTGGGGCGGACGGCAGGTCGGGGACTGGCTCGCCGAGGACCGCCCGGACCCGCTGGTCGTCCCCCCCGTTCCCGGCCCCCGTACGGCACCCGGTCCGCAGCCCGCCCCGGACGCGCCCGCCTTCTCGCACGAAGGCCGGACGTTCACCGCGACCGAGCCGCTGGGGGCGGAGTTCGACGCGCACTGGGACGCCATGGCCGCCCGGCTGAACCGGGGCCGGGAACGGGCCCGGCTGCGCGCCTGGCTGGAGACGTTCCGGCCCGACGGGGACGCTCCGCGCGCCGAGGCCCTGGACCGGTTGCTGGAGGGGTTGCAGCGCCGCCCCGCCCCGGGCACGCTGATCGACCTCATCACCTGGCTGGCGCCCCGGCAGGAGCCCTCCTACCGCGGTCTCCCGCTCGACATGGCCGACCTGCCCGATGTCGCCGCCAACGCGGCGGCCGGCGACGGCCAGTGCCTCTCCGTCGTGGCCGACCTGCACGAGCACCGCCTGCTGCCGCTGCTCGGGCGCCGCCGGGGCGGCGAGGAACTGGCGTACGTCGACCGGCGCTGGCAGGACCACGACCAGCAGTGGCGGGAGGCCGCCGGGCGGATCGACCACATCCCCGAGCTGGCCGACGACCGCGACCGGGTACGCGCCGCCGTCGCCGTACGGCCCCGGCTGACCGCGGAACTGCTGCAACTGGCCGCCCGCCCGGCCCCGTTCCTCCAGCACCTGCGCCGGCAGGTACGGCGGGCGCGGGCCGCGCTGCCCGCCCCGGTGCCCTGGTTCACCCGGCTGACCGGGAGCACCGACCCGGTGACCCTGCTGCTCGCGCTGCGCCTGCACCACCTGGCGCTGGAGCAGGCCCGGCAGCGGTGGCGCGCCGACCAGGAGGCACGGCTGATGCAGGCGACCGACCGCCACGCGCAGCACTGGCTGATGGTGATGCGCCGGCTGGAGCTCCCCGTCGTGCTGGGCCGGGCCGCCGGCGGGGCCCTCCTGCTGTTCTTCCCGCACACCTTCGTGGTCGCCCTGGCCGACCTCTACGACGCCCCGCAGGCCACGGTGGTCACCGCCTGGCTGCTGAGCGTCCCGTGCCTGGCCGCGCTGCTCGCCGTCGAGTGCTGGACCGCCTGGTACATCGGCTACCGCTACCACCCCGACTTCTCGCTCATGGGACAGATCAGCCGCCGGTCCGAACCGTTGACGCGCCGGGTCCGGGGCCGGGGGTGGCGCCGGATGGTCCGGGCGGTGCCCGTGCTCCTGGTGCTGGCGGCCGTGTTCGGCGCCGCGTGGGGCACGTTCCGTGTCGCGGCGTGGATCTGGCCCCTGGCCACCGTCCTCGGGCTGCTGGTGTCGGCCGGGTGGCGGGTGCGGGCCTGGCGGCGGCACCTCGCGGAGGTCCGCGCGCGTCCCCTGGCGGCCCCGGGACCCACGGAACCCGACGAAGACAGAGACGACGACAGAGACGAAGACAGAGGAGGAACGGCGTGAGCGGCGCCTGGGCGGGCACAGATCTCTTCGCCGTGGTCCCGGACGTCTCGGCGTCCGGTCTCGACCAGGCGGCGACCCTGTACGACCCCACCGGACTGTCCGACCCCACCGGACTGTACGACCCCACCGGACTGTACGACCCCACCGGACTGTACGACCTGAACAGTGCCGCGGACGCGGCCGGCGACCACGCGTACGACGCGACCGGGCACGTCCTGGACCAGGCCTCCGACGCCCTGGGCCACGCGGCGGACGCCGTCACCGACCAGCTCCAGGACATGATCGTGCCGGCGCTCGTCGGACTCGCCGACCTCAGCGGCGCGCTGCTCGCGACCCGGCTGGCGCTGCGCGGCTCGGTGGCGCTCGCGGAGTTCAACAACAAGGTCGCCGCCGAGCAGCGCGCCCTCTCCCGCAGACAGCAGCTGCTGGAGACGGGCAGCGAGTGCTGGCGGCGCGCGGCGGAGACCGCGGCCTGCGTCAACGCCCGCATCGCCGTCCTGAACCTCCAGCCGTCCGGGCCGGACGGTCCTCCGGTGCCCGCGCCGGTGCAGCCCGTCGGCGTGCCCCTGGACCGCCTGTGGCAGCGGCTGGCGGCCACCGAGCAGGCGCTGCGCCGGGCCGAGGCCCACCGCGCGGCCCAGGCCACGGGACGCCTGCCCTTCCAGTACCGCGACGACCCGGCGAGCGCCGCCTGGTACGACGGGCTGCGCCGCCGCCGGCTCGACGCGCTACGGCGGTACGTCGACGGGGGACCGCCGCCCGAGAAGCAGTCCGAGGAGCAGCGGTCCGCCGAGCCGGCTCCGCCCTCCGCCGCGCTCACCGAGGACGACGTCCTGCGCGAGGGCGCCCGGCTGCTGGCCCGGTTGCCGCTGTCCCTCTCCTCCGAGAGCCGGGACGTGATCGACGACTGTCTGCTGGAGGCACGGCGCGCCGTGACCCGGCGGCCCTCGGCGGTGCGCCGGTACCTCGACGAGGCGGCGCTGCTCGCCGGCCACGAGTCCGAGCGTGCCGAACGCGCCGAGACGAACCGCCGGGACGCGGCACTCCGGCTCGACGTGCTCCGCTCCCCCGCGCCCGACGGCATCGACCCGCTGCCGGACGCCTCCGCCGCCGTCGCCGTACTGGAGCGGGTGCTGCGCGAGGGCGAACCGGCCTCCGCGGCGGACGAACTGACCGTGCAACAGGCCCTGTCGGCCCGCTCCGCCGCCCTGCACCGGGCGTACGTGGCCGCCGCGCTGCGGCGGGCGACCGAGCGGTGGGCGGACGGCTCGGTGCACGCCCGCGCCGACGCCGAGCACTGGGACTTCGCGCCGGCCGCCTGGGGCGGCCACTACTGGCTGCGCTTCCGCCTGGCCGGCAACGGCCAGGCCCGGGTCCTCACCATGCGCCGCCCGGTGCCGCCCGGCGAGGCCGACGACTGGGCCGCCCTGGACGCCGAGCGGTGCGCCGAGAGCGAGGCGTACGTGAAGCAGCTGGGCGAACTCACCCAGGCGGAAGGCGTCCGCGCCGGCTTCGCCTGGGCTCCGGGTCCCGTCCTGACCGGCGACCCGGCGCCCGGCCTGGCGGTCACCGCCGCCCCCGGTCAGGCGCACCGGGCCGACGCCGACCGCACCGGCCACGGCGCCGCGCGGCCCTCCCGCCGTCCCTCCGTCCGCCCCCGCCACCGCCGCCACGACGGCGGCGACAGCTGACGGCCCCGACCGGCGCCCCACCCACCGACGTCCCCTCGGAGGCCCCTTGTGACCAGCTCACCCCTGGATTCGCCGAGCGTGCGGCGGACCGTGCCCCCGCCCTTCGCGGCCGAACTGGCCGGCACCCTCAGCGTCCACGCCCAGTACGTGCTGCACGGCAACGTCCGCGACGACTACGTGGTCGGCGCGGACCTCCTCGACGGAAGCCGCCGCTACCACGCCGTCGGCCTGGAGGACCTGCTGTGGGAACAGCTGCGCCGGGCCGGCTACGCGAGCCTGCTGCGCTACGACGCCGTCGCGGGCTTCACCGTCGCGCGCTGCGTCGACGGCCTCGACATGAACACGCTGCTCCAGCAGTCCAGCCGCGGGGTGGGCGGCCGCAAGGAGCCCACCGACGACGACGGCCGGGTGGAGGCGGTCTTCGCCTCCTTCGCGCGCGGCTGGGCCGGCGAGCGGCCCGGCCCCCGCCCGGGCGATCCGCGCTACGACGACTACCAGAAGCCGCTCCCGGCGGCCCTGCTCGTCGACTACGCCTCCCGCATCCCGACCCAGGTCAACCAGCTCAGCGACGCCGAGCGGACGTTCTTCCTGCGCTGCCTGAAGATCGCCGAGGAGGCGGTGCCGATCACCCGCGACAAGTCCGGCCGCTGCCTGTTCAACCCGGTCGTCTGGCTCGCCGACGGCGAACGGGACCTGCCCGCCTGGCTGGTGACGAGCGGCGTGCGGGTGCGCAGCATCGGCGTGCCGATGCCGGACCTCGGCCAGCGGCGCCGGATGGCCGCCCTGCTCGCCGCCCAGGCGGGCCGGTCCGCGACCTCGAACACGCTGGACGTGGGTCCGCTGATGCCGGGGGCCGATCTGGAGAAGGCGTCCGAGGACGACGTCGAGCGGTTCGCCCGGTCGGCGAGCGGGCTGACGCTGCGCGCGATGCGGGAGAGCATGCGGCTCGCCCGCGACCGCAAGATCCCGTTCGCCGAGATGGAACGGGCCGTGCGCACCTACAAGCTGGGCGTGAGCCGCACCCCGTGGACGGGCGGCGCGGTGGCGGAGAGCATCCGGCACGGCGAGAACGACATCCGGGAGCGGGTGCTGGGGCAGGAGAAGGCGGTCACCCAGACGCTGGACGTGCTCAAACGCGCCGCGCTCGGCCTGTCCGGCGCCCAGGCCTCGGGCTCCGGACACCGGCCGCGCGGTGTGCTGTTCTTCGCCGGGCCGACCGGCACCGGCAAGACCGAGCTGGCCAAGGCGGTGGCCCACACCCTGTTCGGCTCGGAGGAGGCGTGCCTGCGCTTCGACATGAGCGAGTTCTCGGCGCCCCACTCGGCGGACCGCCTGGTCGGCGCCCCGCCGGGATACGTCGGGTACGAGGCGGGCGGCGAGCTGACCCGCGCGGTGCGCGAGGACCCGTTCCGGGTGGTGCTCTTCGACGAGATCGACAAGGCCGACAAGGGCGTCCTCGACAAGTTCCTCCAGGTGCTGGAGGACGGGCGGCTGACGGACGGCCAGGGCGTGACGACGTACTTCAGCGAGTGCGTGCTGATCTTCACGTCCAACCTGGGCGTGCACGGCCCGTCGGGCGAGGACGGCCGGCCGCTGGTCTCCGCCGCCGGCGACCGGCTCCCGGAGTCGCCCGAGGAGTGCGCCGAGTTCGAGCGGCGGATCCTGAGCAACGTCCGCCACCACTTCGAACGCACCCTGAAACGGCCTGAGTTGCTGAACCGGTTCGGGGGCAACATCGTCGTCTTCCAGTACATCGACGAGCCCACCGCCCGCCGTATCCTCCAGCTGCAACTGCGCAACATCGCCCGGCACATGGAGCGGCAGAGCGGGCTGCGGCTGCGGGTGCTGCCGGAGGCCGAACGGACCCTCGCCGACGAGTGCGTGCGGGACCGCCACAACGGCGGCCGGGGTATCGGCATGAAGCTGGAGACCCACCTGATCAATCCGCTGGCGCGGGGGGTCTTCGACCAGGGCACGGACCTGACGCCGGGCAGCGTGGTCACCGTCTCGCGGGTCGTGGTGTCGGAGGACGGCGGGGTGGACCTGGACCTGGAGGTGGACACGCCGACGGCGACGACGGGGGCCGGCCCGGCGGGGATGCCGGACGCGTCGGGGATGCCGGACGCGTCGGGGATCTCCGGGATCTCAGGGATGTTGGACAAGAGCCTGTGACGACGGAGGAGCCCGGGGGCCCCGGTCCCCGGTACGTGGACCGGGGACTCGCGGACGACGACGCCCTCCTCCGCGACGACGACCAGGAGGAGTACGCCACACCGCCACCGGCATGGACGGACGTCCCCCAGCCCCGGACGCCGACACCGCAGACACCGCAGGACGGCACGGCACCGGACCCGGAGCCGCCGGCGGGGGGCCCGGGAGGCGCGGGTGCCGCGGCTGCGACGGGCCCGGGAGGTACGGGGGGCGCGACTGCGGCGGACCCGGGAGGCACCGGGAGCTCTGCTGCGACGGACCCGGGAGGCACCGGGAGCACGGCTGCGACGGACCCGGGAGGTACGGGGGGCGCGGCAGCGGCGGCGCGGGCGCACCACCACGTGGACCGGGCGCTCACGGACGACGACGACCCCCTCATCGACGACGACCAGGAGGCGTACGTTCCGCCCCCACCGGTGTCGACGGACATCCCCGCGCCCAGAACGGAGACACCGGAGGCACCGGAGGCACCACGGGGCGGCGGGGCGGCGACGGGCCGGGCGTACGGCCCGGCGGCACCGCCGTACGCTCCGACATCGCCGTACGCCCCGGCGGCGCCGCCGGTCGATGCCGCCCGGCGGGTCCGGCCCTGCTGGCAGTGCGGGCATCCGCTGCCCCCGGGGACGTCGTCCTGCCCGGAGTGCCTGGAGCCCACCCGGCATCTCCGGCTGATCGGCAGCCGGCCGCGGCTCGACCTGCGGCACGGCGAGGGCGCCCCGCTCCGGCTGGGCCGGCACCCCGTCTGGGCCCGGCCCGAGGTCTTCGGTGCCCTCCAGTGCGAGCGGGAGGTCTCCCGCTGTCACGCCGTCGTCCAGCTCGCCCCGGACGGCACGCTCTGGCTGACGGAGAACCCCCGCGGCACGGCGAACGGCACGTACGTCAACCACGAGCGGATCCCGCGCGGCGGCCGGGTCCGGCTGGAGGACGGTGACGTGATCGGCCTCGGCGAGAAGGTGGCGTTCACAGTGCTGCTCCCGGACCCGGCCGGATAGCCCCGGCCGGCCCCGGGCCGGGACCGCGCGGGTCCGGGACTGCCCCGGGCCGAGACCCCCCAGGCCGAGACTGTGAGGGGCCGGGACCGCCCCTAGCCGAGACCGCGCGAGGCCGAGACCGCCCCGAGCCGAGACCGTGGGGGGCGAGACCGCCCCGAGCCGAGACCGTGGGGGGCCGGGGCCGTGGGGGGCCCATGGGGGCCGGGACCGCACGCCGGGCCCCGACCTCACAGGCCCCCGACCTCACAGGCCCCGGACCGCACCGTTCCCTCGGCTACGGCAGCCCCCGCTCCGGCACGATCACCGCCCGCAGCGGGGCGAGCAGCCGGTTCGCCACCCGCACCCCCTCGTCGGTCGCGAGGTCGTGGCAGGCCAGGACCTCGGCCTGCAACGGCTCCGGACCGCACCGGTCCCCGAAGAGGACCAGCGCCTCGCGCGGCCGGTGCCGCCGGGACAGCCACAGCAGTCCCTGCGCGTCCTCCGCCTGCCGGCGGACCTCCTGTGCCCAGTAGCGGGTCTGGGGGTAGTCGTCGGAATCCAGCAGCCAGGTCGTCTGGCACACGGCGGCCAGGTCCTCCTCGGTGCGCAGGGAGACGAGGGTGAGGTCGGTCCCCGTGACGACCTCCGCGAGCGTGTACTGGCCGGCCTGCGCCCACTTCACGAGGCGGTGGCCGGTGTCGTGGTCGAAGTCCATGGACCGCAGCAGCACCTCGGCGAGCGCGGTGGTGGGCCGGCGGGCGGCGTAGAGATAGGGGTAAGGGTCCTCGGTGGTGCCGTCGAATCGGCTGCCGCCGAACAGGACGTGCTGCTCGGTCTTGTTGAAGTCGGTCGCCGGATACTCGGAGCGGCAGCAGCGCCACAGCCGAGTGCCGGCCGGGAACACGGTGAACCGGGGCCGCACACCGTCCGCCGGAGGAGGCTGCTTGGTCATCGGTCGCCCTCCACCAGTGCCAGGGCGGCGGCCGCCAGTCGGTCGTCGGGCACCCGGCCGAGCAACTCGGCGGGGGCACCGCCCAGCCAGGAGTTGCCGCCCAGCCACCAGTCGGCGGCCCCCCAGGGGTCCCGGTCGGCGAGGAGGATGCGGTTGATGCGGACGACGATGTCGAGCGGGCGCCCGGTCTCCGGGTCGAACTGGAAGTCGGGGCTGCGCCGCCCGGCCCGCGGGTCCTCCGGGTCGGCCAGCACGATCACGTCGGCCGGACTCGTCCCGGCGACGGCGGTCCCGTCGGGTGCGGCCGCACGCGAGGGCGCGGCGAGCAGCCGCCGCCGGGCGGCGGCGAGGACGGCGGCGACGGGATCGGCATCCGCACCGGCACCGGCACCGGCACCGGCACCGGCACCGAGACCGGCACCGAGACCGGTATCGAGGTCGTCCGGGGGGCCGCCGCTGTCGGGAGCGTCGGCGGCCGGCGCCGCGTAGAGGGCTTCCAGGGCGGCGAGGACGGCGTCCGGGGCGGGCGCCGCGGACAGCGCGACGGCCGACCGCTCCTGCCGGCTCAGCATCGTGCCCAGTTCGCCCGCGTCGTCGGGCACGGGCCACAGGGACTGGAGGACGGCGGTCACGGCCCGGGCGGCCCGGGCGGGGTCCGCGCCGGCCGCCCGGAGTCCCTCCAGCCTGGCCAGGAAGGCTTCGAACTGCTCGTCGTCCAGCCACCGTCTGATCTCGGCACGGTTGCGCGCGAGCAGGGCCAGCAGCTCATGGGTGTCCAACGGTGTTCCCTTCGTGCCGGACGGGTGCGGTACTGCCTTGGTGGATGAAGGGCGCCCAGACCTCCAGTGGCAGCGCGGGCTTCCCGGCGACCCGCGCGGCCAGCGGCCTGGACAGGCCGGGGACGGCGGGGCGCCGGGCGTCGAGGGCCCACAGCTGGGTCCGCCGCAGTGCTCGGGCGGGGTCCGTGCCCTCGGCCAGGAAGTGGTGCAGAACGTTCATCAGGACGGCCGCGCCGCGGTCCGCCACGGCCCACTTGGAGCCGATGACGTCGGCGGCGCCCCGGGCGACGAACGCCGTCGTGAGGGTGAGCGTCTCGTCGTGGTCGCGGGTGCTGAGGTCGGTCTCGCAGGCGCTGAGCACGATCAGCGGCCCGGCCGCGCCGGGCGGGCCGGTGGGCGCCCCCAGCAGTTGCCGCACGGTGAGCACACCGGTGTCGTCCTCGCCGCCCTCGCGCACGCCGGAGCCGTACGCGGGCCGGGGGTGCAGCAGCAGCCCCGACACGGTGGGCCGGCCCCCGGCGATCCCGTGGGCACTGAACTGCACCAGGGTCGCGGGCCGTTCACCGGTGCCCCCGGGCAGCAGCGGGAGCAGTTCCCCGGGCGTGCCGTCCACGGGCGCGTCGAGGTCCATGAGGTCGCCGTAGCAGCGGGCCGCCGGATAGCGGTCGCGCAGCCCCTGGATCTCGAACAGGGCGTACGCGAGGGTGCCCCGCGGATCCGCGACGAGCACGGGGGCGTCGGCCACCGGGAGCCGCTCGCGGGCCGCCGACCGTACGAACTCGGCGCCCGAGGCCGCGTAGCTGATGACGGCGTGGTCGACGGCGTACGCCGGCCGGTCCCCCACGGTGCCGCCGAGCCGGGCCGCGTGCCAGGGCACGGACCCGAGGTTCCCGGCGGGCAGGAGCACCAGCCGCACCGGGTCGTCGGGGGTGGCGGGCCGGCCGGGCCGGGCGACCCCGAGGACCGGCTCCAGCACGGCGGGTCCGGCCCAGGCGCACACCTCCTCCAGTGCGCCCTTCCACACCTCCACCGCTCGGCTCGGGGTCCGGTCCGTGGCCGCGGAGGTGAACGCGGCGTAGGCGGACCGGTCACGCGCCGCGTCCAGGTACGCCTCCAGCGGCGCGCGCTCCGCCCCGGCCAGCCCGGGCAGTTCCACGGTGAGCGGCGCCGACCCGGGCCGCACCACCAACGCCCATCCGGGCCCGTCACCGCCCCCGGCCACCAGATGCACCACGGCGTCCACCCCGACTCGCCCGGCGGTGTCCGCGAGCTCCTGCCAGGCCGGCACCGCGACGGGCGCGGCCCGGTCCCGCAGCGCCTCCAGCGCGCGCCGCCGCAGGGTGCTCGGGACGAGCGCTCCGGCCTCCGTCCCCCCGCCGACGGCTCCCGGCGCGTCCGCGGCCGCCGCGGCGCCCGTCGCTCCCTCGGCTCCCTCGGCTCCCTCGGCTCCCTCGGCTCCCTCGCGGACGGCCTTCCTCCACTGCGCGGCGAGGTCGTCCCGGCCGCACTCCTCCAACTGCTCCGGCACGCTCGCGGACGCGGCGACCGCCCGGAGCACGAGGGCCCGGCCGGCTTCCACGACCCGCAGGGCCGTGGCCGCGTCACCGCTCTCCGCGGCCCAGACGGCGGCCGCGACCCCGCGGTCGGCGGCCGCGCGGGCCGCCGAGAGACCGTGTTCGGCGCCGATCTGGAGGAGGACGTCCTCGGCGACCTTCTCCAGCAGCCGTTCGATCGCTTCGAGGGCGCGTGCGGTGTCACCGTCCGCGCCGCGGCGCCGGAGGAAATCGGCGAGCAGCCGGTAGACCTCCTGTGCGGTGCCGCAGGAGGTGTGGTCGCCGATGGCCGCGCGGGCCGCCTCCAGTTCCTCGATCGCCTGGTCGAGGGCGGCCGGCTCGCCCCGGCGCTCGTACTCGATGCCGAGGACGAGGGCGATCCCCGTCCGGGTGCGGATGTCCTGGTCGGCGACGACGGCGGGGCTGCCCAGCGATTCCCGGATCCGGTCGACCTCGGCCAGCAGGCTGCCGGCGGACGGGGTGACGAACTGCTCCAGGGCCCGGGTCATGACCCGCACCGCCGGCATCACCCCGCGCAGGACCACGGGCAGCGCGGGGTGTTCCTGCGACTCGCGCAGATACGCCACCGCCCGGCGCAGCGGCGGTCCCACCGTGCCGCCGGCCCGTCCGATGGCCAGGGCCCGGCGCAGTTGGAGGAACCCGAGGATGAACAGGACGGTATTGGCGGACGCGTCGTCCTCGGTCAGTTCCTGGCGCATCTCCAGCAGGATGTCGCCGATCTCGTCGAGGGTGTCGAGGTCGTCGTCGGCCGTCTGACCGATGCGCTGGTGCAGCAGCAGGGCGCGCCCGGAGTTCACCAGCTCCCGGCCGTGCGGCCCGGTGGGCATGTGCCGGACGACGTCCCCGACGTCGAAGTTGTCGGAGAGCAGCCGTTGCGCGGCCTCGATGTCCGCCAGGTTCCCGCCGCTCATGGAGATGCCCGCCAGTGCTCCGGCGCGCAGGATGTCCAGCACTTCGCCGGGCGCGTCCTGGTCGCGTGACGCCTGGAAGAGCAGTTCCGTCGCCTCGGTGATGCCCTCCGCGTCCGCCGTGCGCAGGGAGAGGCCGAGTCGGGCGAGTCCGGCGGTGGCGCGGTCCTGCCAGGAGTCGAGGGGGAGGTCACGTACCGCCTGCTCGGCCTCGTCCTCGCTCAGGATGCCCGGTCCCATCACCTCCAGCACCGGCAGCAGCTGCTCCATGGTCCGCCGCGCCTCTTCGGTGACGTCCGTGCCGGACGCGGTGGTGTCCGTGCCGGACGCGGTGGTGCCCGTGCCTGACGCGGTGGTGCCCGTGCCGGACGCGGTGGTGCCCGTGCCGGACGCGGTGGTGCCCGTGCCGGACGGGGTGGTGCCCGTGCCTGACGCGGCCTCCGCGGTGGTGCCGGGCGACGGCGCGGAGCCCGGCAGACCGTCGATGAGTTCCATGGCGACGTTGAGGAAGGTTGCCACCTGCGGCGGCATCGTCCCCGTCGCGTTGGCGAGGGCCCCCAGTTCCAGCAGGGAGGCCGGGTCATCGGCCGACTGCATCTTCTGCAACATCCGCGACCACTGGTGCAGGGCGGGCTGCTGCGCGGGGTCGGCCGTCTCGGTGAGTTCGGCCAGCAGCGTGCCGACCTCGGCCAGGTCGTCGCGCAGCCCGGATCCGCCGGGTGCCATGAAGGCGGCGCCGACCGACACCAGGTGCAGGAAGTCCTCGCGTCCGCGCATGGCCAGGTCCGGGAAGCGCGGCACCAGCAGCTTGACCAGCAGATGGGTCTGGGCCTCCCGCCGCCGGACCTGCCGCTCCGTGACGGGGACCGCTTCCCGGGCCTCGCGGAGCAGCGCGGCGGCCTCGTCGCGGCCGCCGGCCCCCTGGTCGGCGAGGTACCGGACGGCGAGCAGCGCGCCGCGGGCGGCCCGGTGATCCCGCCGGGCCGCTTCGACCTCTTCCGCCGCCGCTTCCGCCTCCGCCCGCTCCAGCTGGAGCAGCACCTGCTCCGTCTCCCCCGCCGCGGGCGGTTCGGCGCCCTCGCCGGCGGCGATCCACGCCTGGCAGAGTTTCTCGGTCCGGCCGAGCAGGGCCCCGGATCGCCATCCGTCCCCGCCCCCGGCCGCCGTCTCCCGTGTGCCGCTCTCCGTCACGCGCCCCTCCCCCGGATGCCGTTCGCCCACATAGTGGCGCGGCTGGGACGGGTGCGGAGGGTGTTCGGCCGTATTTCAGCCGTGACGACCGGCAATCAACCGGGTTCGGGGGAGGTGGGGAGGGAGGTGCCACCGGCATCATCGTGAAGGGGGCGCCCGCGCCGGCCAGGGCTACGGACCGGGGGAGGCCCTCGGCCCGCGGCCGCCCCCCTCCCAGCGACGGGGCCCTGCCGTTACAGCCCGACCCCCACCATCACCGGCTCGTTGACCAGCGTGATCCCGAACGCCTCCCGCACTCCGGCCACGACCTCACGTGCCAGCGTCAGCAAGTCCTCGGTGGTGGCCCGGCCCCGGTTGGTGAGGGCGAGCGTGTGCTTGGTGGAGATACGGGCGGGTCCGTCGCCGTAGCCCTTGGTGAATCCGGCCTTGTCGATGAGCCAGGCCGCGGAGGTCTTGGTGTGTCCTTCTCCCGCCGGGTAGGCGGGCGGCTGCGCGCCGTCCCCGAGCCGCTCCCGCACGCGCGCGTGGAAGACGGCGAAGTCGGCGTCGGTGAGGATCGGGTTGGTGAAGAAGGACCCGGCCGACCAGGTGTCGTGGTCCTCGGGGTCGAGCACCATGCCTTTACCGGCGCGCAGCTTGAGCACGGTCTCCCGGGCCTCGGCCAGCGGCACCCGGTCGCCGGCCTCGACGCCCAGCACGCGGGCGGTCTCGGCGTACTTGAGGGGCGCCGACAGTCCGCCGGCGTCCTCCAGCGCGAAGCGGACGCGCAGCACGACGTACCGGTCGGGTTCGGCCTTGAAGCGGCTGTGCCGGTAGGAGAAGGCGCACTCCTCGTTGCTCAGCGCGACCGTCTCGCCGGCGTGGCGGTCGTAGGCGATGACCTCGGTGATCGTGGAGGAGACCTCCTGGCCGTACGCGCCCACGTTCTGGAGGGGGGTGGCACCGGCCGAGCCGGGGATGCCGGCCAGGCACTCGATGCCGGCGAGGCCGGCCTCCACGGTGCGGGCGACGGCGTCGGTCCACACCTCGCCGGCCGCCAGTTCCAGCGTCGTACCGGTGAGTTCGTATCCGCTGGTGGCGATGTGCAGGGCGGTGCCCGCGAAGCCCTTGTCGCCGATGACGAGGTTGGAGCCGCCGCCGATGACGAGCAGCGGAGTGCCGTCGGCGTCCGCCCGGCGCACGGCGGCGACCACCTCGGCGTCGGTCGTCGCGGTCACCAGCCGGGTGGCGGGGCCGCCCAGCCGGAAGGTGGTCAGCGGGGCGAGCGGGGCGTCGTGGAGTTCCAGCACGCGCCCAAGCCTACGAGACGGCACCGACAGCCCCGCCCGCGCCTTCTCCGCGCACTCACCGCGCGGAAAGGCGCTCCGGACACGCGTAAGGGGCGCCCCGCAATGAAGAACGCCCCTTACCCACTGCTGGGCCCCCGGGCCCGTGGCTCGCCCGCCTCAGGCCAGCCGCACGACCGCCCGCGACATCCCGAGCACCTTCTGCCCGCCGCTGGTCACCGTCAGGTCGACCCGTACGGTGCGGTCGTCGAGCTTGGCCGCGACCTTGCCGGCGACCTCGATGACGGCGCCCCGGTCGTCGTCCGGCACGACGACGGGCTTGGTGAAGCGCACGCCGTAGTCGACGACCGCGCCCGGGTCGCCGGTCCAGTCGGTGACGACACGGATCGCCTCGGCCATGGTGAACATGCCGTGGGCGATGACGTCCGGCAGGCCGACCTCCTTGGCGAACCGCTCGTTCCAGTGGATCGGGTTGAAGTCCCCGGAGGCACCCGCGTACTGCACGAGGGCGGCGCGGGTCACGGGAAAGGACCGGGCCGGCAGCTCGGTGCCGACCTCGACGTCGTCGTAAGCGATCTTCGCCGTCATGTCAGCTCTCCTCGGCGGCGCGCGCCACCAGCTTGGTCCAGGCGGTGACGACGTGCTCGCCGGCCTCGTCGTGGACCTCACCGCGGATGTCGAGGATGTCGTTGCCCGCCATCGACTTGATGCCTTCGATGGTCGAGGTCACCGTGAGCCGGTCACCGGCGCGGACCGGACGCCGGTAGGCGAACTTCTGGTCGCCGTGCACCACCCGGCTGTAGTCGAGGCCGAGCTGCGGGTCCTGGACGACCTGTCCCGCGGCCTTGAACGTGATGGAGAACACGAAGGTCGGCGGGGCGATCACATCGGAGTGCCCGAGTGCCTTCGCGGCCTCCGGGTCGGTGTACACCGGGTTGGTGTCCCCCACGGCCTCCGCGAACTCACGGATCTTCTCCCGGCCGACCTCGTAGGGGTCGGTGGGCGGGTAGGTCCGCCCCACGAAGGACTGGTCGAGCGCCATGGGCTCGGCACCTCCTGGTTGCTCTGCTGACCGGTGTCGCCTCTGCTGACCGGTGTTGCTCTACTGGCCGGTACGGGTCGCTCAACGACGCGAGGCCGCCCCCGATCACTCGGGGACGGCCTCGTGTACGAGCCTGTTTTATCGCGTTTCGCGGTGCGCGGTGTGCGCGTTGCAACGCGGGCAGTGCTTCTTCATCTCAAGACGGTCCGGGTTGTTACGCCGGTTCTTCTTGGTGATGTAGTTCCGCTCCTTGCACTCCACGCAGGCCAGCGTGATCTTCGGGCGGACGTCGGTGGCAGCCACGTGAGTGCTCCTTGACGAACGGATGGGACATTTAACGCAAGAAAGAGTAGCCGATCGAAGGACCGACCCCGCAATCGGCTACTGACAGTAGCGGTGACCGGACTTGAACCGGTGACACAGCGATTATGAGCCGCTTGCTCTACCGACTGAGCTACACCGCTGCGATGCGATCGGGCCCCGCCTTGCGGCGGGAACCTCTCACACCAGAGCCCCAATACGGAATCGAACCGTAGACCTTCTCCTTACCATGGAGACGCTCTGCCGACTGAGCTATTGGGGCGAGCGATGAAGACATTACACGGTCCGCCGCCGTTCGCCCAAATCCGTTTGCCGGGCCCGTCCGGGGACCCCGGCGGGACCCGCCCGCGCACCTCCGCCCGGACCTCCCCCGGCCGTCCCCCGGACCTCCCTCGGCCCCTTTCCCGCAGGTCCCGCGGGTCCCCTGCGCCCGTCCGGCCCGCCAGAACCACACCGGTACGACTATTGCGCTCCTCCCCGACAGCGCCGGACGGCCGCCCTAGGCTCGACTCACTCTGCGTGATCTTCCCCGCCGCCGAGCCCCGCCCGGCCCGCCCCCCACAAGCCCACCGGCCCCCTCCCCCGCACCCCCGATCTCTTTGCTCTCCCCCTCCCCCACACCGCCGAGCCACTGGAGCGCGATGCCCGACAGCCAGCCGCAGCCGCCCCACTCGCCGTGCCCGCCCCCGCCCGCGCCGCCCGCCCCGCCGTCACCCCCCTCGACGTCCTCGCCCGGCGCGTCGGACGGTCCCGCGGACGGGCGGCCCGACCCGGCCGTCCTCCTGCTGTGCGGCGCGCGCCTCACGGACGGCCGGACCGTGGACGTACGGCTGAGCCGCGGACGCATCGAGGCGGTCGGTACGGCCGGCAGCCTGGCCCCCGGCCCGTCCCGCGGCGCCGGAACCCGTCTGGACCTCGGCGGCTACCTCCTGCTGCCCGCCCCCGCCGAGCCCCACGCCCACGCCGACACCGCCCTGTCCGCGGACTCCGACGGCCCCGTCCCGTACGCCCCCCTGGACGTCCAGCGCCGCGCCACGGAGGCCGCGCTGCTGCAACTCGGCCACGGCGCGACCGCGCTCCGCGCCCACGTACGGGTGGGCGACGTCCAGGGGCTCGGCGCACTGGCCGCCGTACTCCGGGCCCGGCGCGGCCTGCGCGGACTGGTGGAGCTGACGACGGTGGCGATGCCCCGGGTGCTGACCGGGCTGGCCGGCGCGGACGGGCTCGCGGTGCTGCGGGACGCGGTGAAGATGGGCGCCTCCGTGGTCGGCGGCTGCCCGGACCTCGACCCCGATCCGACCGGGTACGTGGAGGCCGTCCTGGCCGTCGCCTCCGAGCACGGCTGCCCCGTCGACCTGCACACCGACGCGGCCGACCCGGCCCGCCTGGCCCGCCTCGCCGCGATGGCCGGCGGGCTGCGCCCCGGCGTCACCCTCGGCCCTTGCAGCGCCCTGGCCCACCTCCCCGCCGAGGCCGCCACCCGCACCGCCGACCAACTGGCCGCCGCCGGGGTGACGGTGGTCTGTCTCCCCCAGGGCGGCTGCGGCTCCGTGGAACGCCGCGGCACGGCGCCCGTACGGCTGCTGCGCGCCGCCGGCGTCCGCGTCGCGGCCGGCAGCGGCGCCCTGCGGGACGTGTCCAACCCGGTCGGCCGCGGCGACCCGCTGGAAGCCGCCTACCTCCTCGCCTCCCGCCACGGCCTGCGCCCCGAGGACGCCTACGACACCGTCAGCGCGGCCGCCCGGGCGGCCCTGGGCCTCCCCGAGGTCCGGCTCGAGGCGGGATTCCCCGCCGACCTCCTCGCGGTCCGGGGCGACCGGCTGCCCGCCGCGCTGTCGCTGGCGTACAGCCGGATCGTGATCCACCAGGGCCGGGTGGTGTCGCGCACGAGCGCGGTCCGCGAGTACTGCGACTCGGCGGCGGCCGTGGAGCTGGGGCTGCCGCGGCAGGGGCGGGGCGAGGTGTCCTGAACCCGGCGGATCGATGCGCCCGTTCACGCGTTCGACCTGGGCGGCGGACGGGGCCGTTCGGGCGTACGGTCGGAGGCATGCGCATTGTCATCGCTGGAGGTCATGGTCAGATCGCGCTGCGGCTCGAGCGCCTGCTCGCCGCGCGCGGGAACGCCGTCGCGGGCATCATCCGCAAGGCCGAGCAGGCCGACGACCTGCGGGCCGTCGGCGCCGAACCGGTCGTGCTGGACCTGGAGTCGGCGTCGGTCGAGGAGGTCGCGGAGCGGCTGCGGGGTGCGGACGCGGCGGTGTTCGCGGCGGGAGCCGGTCCGGGCAGCGGGACGGCCCGCAAGGAGACCGTGGACAAGGGCGCGGCGGTCCTGTTCGCGGACGCGGCGGTCCGGGCGGGCGTACGGCGCTTCCTGGTGGTGTCGTCGTACGGCGCGGACGCCGGCCACCAGGGCTCCGAGGTCTTCGACGTCTACCTGCGCGCCAAGGGCGAGGCGGACGCGTACGTCCGGGGCCTGGACGGCCTCGACTGGACGATCGTGCGTCCGGGTTCGCTGACGGACGACCGGGGTTCGGGTCTCGTCCGGCTGGAGGCGCACACGGGCCGCGGCGCGATCCCCCGCGACGACGTGGCCGCCGTCCTGGCGGAGCTGCTGGACACCCCGGCGACGGCCGGCCTGACCCTGGAGCTGATCGGCGGGTCGACGCCGGTGTCGGTGGCGGTGAAGTCGGTGGCGGGCAACTGAGACCCGCCGTCCGGCGACGGCAGCCCGGCGCGGCGCGGCTGAGGTAGGACGCCCCGCCGCTCCGCCGCTCCGCCGGTCAGGCGGTCAGGCGGTCAGGCGGTCAGGCGGTCAGGCGGTCAGGCGGTCAGAACAGCGGCAGCTGGCCGGGTATCTCGGCCACGACGTATCCGTCCAACGACGGCTGCGCCGCACCCAATTGCGCCGTCCGGCGGGAGCCGGGGCAGGAGGTGAGCCGCCCGCTCTCCCGCGCCCCGGGCGGATCGTGCCGGGCGAACCGCCCGGCGACGACGGCGATCTCGCGACGGCACTCGGGGCAGGTTCTGCGGCGGCTGGACATGGGGCCAGTGTGCCCGAGCGCACCCCCCGCGTCCCTTCCGCCCCGCGGCCGCCGCGATCCGCGCCCCAGGGCCGCGCCTGCTTCCCGCTTCCCGTTTCACCGCAGCCCTGCGCGGCCCGCCGGCCTCGGACGCCCCACTTGCCCCCCTTGCCCCACCCGCCGCGTCGGCCGCTCTCGCCGCGCGGAAGTGCGCCCTTCTCCCTAGCATCCGTACATGTGGCACACACTTTCGAGGAACTCGTGGAGAAGCAGCGCGCGGCCGACGAGGCCCACACGCGGGTCCTGCACCTGCGGGACGCGTACGGCGCCCCCACCGCCGCCCCCTGGTCGGAGATCCAGACCGACACCTACGAAACCGCCTGGCGCGCCTGGCGCGACCTCGCCCGTGACGCCCAAGCCGCGGTGACCGAGTACGCCAGGAACGAGGGCAAACAGCGCACGGACGTCGAGGAGGACGTGAAACGCGCCGCGAAGTCCCCCGACACGCCCTCCGGGGAGGGATGAGACCGCCCGGGAAGGGTGAACCGGCGGAGGGGACTGCGGGCGACACGGCCCGGCGGCGGACCGCGGCGGACGCCCTGTCCGGCGAGATCCGCGCTCCCGGGATTCACTCGGATGGACAGCAAGCACCGCAGCGCCGCCGATCGCCCGGATCGCCGGCTCGTCGAGGAGCGCGGCGGGCCGGAGCACGACAAAGAACGGCACCATCGAACAGTTGAGGGTACGTCAGGTACGGGGAGCCGCCCTGGACGACTCCGAGCGCAGGGGTGGACACCATTGAACGGGCCGGCAGCCGGACCGACACGGCACCGCGCACATAGATCGGCGTGCGGGAAACGCGAAAACCCCTCCGACCTGCTGCAAGTGCAGGTCGGAGGGGGTTTCCCTCAGCGTGGCGGCGCCAGGATTCGAACCTGGGAAGGCTGAGCCGGCAGATTTACAGCGGGCCCGATCCACCACTCGCCACCTGCAGGTTCCGGTGGAGCCGATACTGGTGGGGACACCTGGGGGAACACAGACCCAGATCCCGCCCGCCGCGCCCTGGCCGACCATCAGACTCGGTTGATCAGCGGCACGACATCCCGAGATTAACCTCCATAATGCCGACTTGGAGGGCCTCCTGCGTCTATAGCTTCCAAACTCGATCCAACGCTTCGGCCGCCAGGAGTTGCGACCTCGCCTCTATCTGGGCATCAGACGGAGAATCGGGGGCACTCGTTTCCCACGCGGCAAGCTCCGAGTCGAAATACGCTCCTCCCTTCTTGAGCGCCTCAACCTTGGACGACAACGGAGCGTCTCCAAGGGAACTGTTGAGGTGAGCAGTGAGTAGCGTCAGATTGCCTATCGCGTAGATCGGATCGCGATAGTTCGTTGAGGCCTTTGACTGAGGCTTGATGTGCTCAATCGACCACGTCGTAAGGTTCTGCCCCGCAGGCAGCAGACCCTCCAGTTTCGCGAACGACATCAGCACGTAAGCGATGAAAATCTTACGAGATCGAAGTTTGTGCGCCTGATTCAGCTGAAGCGAGGGCGCATAGAACAGAGAGCAGAACGCCTGGAGCGCCCTCGCACGATCGGGCAGACTCTTACGAAGTTTATCTTTCAAGTCCTCGATGGCCAATGCTACGTCACTGACAGACGCAGCACTCTCCAAGCGAACAGCGAAGCGATTATATCGACCTCGAGTGCCACCAGTCGAACCGCTATTCGTCAATGCAGTATATTGGAAATGGAAAGACTCGACGAGTCTCAACACCTCGATAACCTGCGCCTGCTTGATCAATCGTGTTTCTTGGAACTTGCGCGCCACGGCGAGGACTGTCGAGTTCGCTACAGAGACATTGAAGATCGCAAGTGCGCGAACACTGTCAACAAATTCCGGTATTGCAAAAGCATTGCGTACACCACGAACCTTCGGTTGAACCTGTACATGCTCAGCCTCTAGCCACTCGTAGGTTTCCGAATCTCGTTCCAGTTCCTCCAGGTAAGAAAGGTGTGCGGCCGGGCCGATGGCCACGATGCGGCTAATCGCCTTGAACAGTTCAGGCTCCTTCACCGCCTCACGTCGCGAGTTCCAGGACTGCCAAATGAATCTGTCGACGACATCCGCGCTCACGCGACCTATTTGAACGCGATCGACGAGTCGGTCCCAGCGGTCTGCAATCGCTTGGCGATCGTCGGCGTCAGTGGCCCCGCCGCGGATCAGAAGGTTCTTGACGAGGTCAGACAGCCGCAAGTCGGCCCCGCGCGTATTCAACGTCTCGAAGACCAGGAATCCGTCTTCCTCAGACGCCAACTCAACCTGGATTATGCGTGCCTTCAACGCGTTTGAACGAATTGACTTGAGCCGCTCGACCTGCCCAGCCGGCGTCAACCCCTTGATGGCAGCGAGAATCTTCGCCTCAAAGAATGACCGAGCCTCTCCGATCCGTTCAGCACTCCCATTCCATTTTGCCCCGGATGGAATGGCATTCGGATTCTGGATCACTTCATAAAACATCTTCTCAGGTCGATACAAAACCGGATGGCTCTTGCCGTCATCATCTTTGACCATCAGGTACTTCTGCGTAGTAAGCGCCTGACTGGTGGCCGTATGCGCATCGAAATCATCGACGTCAATATACTTGGCAGCCACATCGTTGAATGCGTCGCGAACAACAGATAGGAGAATCGCGCTCGTGGTCAGCCGCTGCTGACCATCGATGATTGAGTACGTGTCGCTAAAGAGATCCCTCTTCTTACTGATCCACGTTACCGTGGATCCAAAGAAGAAATCACCCTTCGCCAAGATCACGTCATCCCAAAAATCGCCGAGTTGATCCTGAGACCAGCTGTAAGGCCGCTGAAAATTGGGAACCTCATACAGGCACTGCTGGAAACAGGTTTGGATGGTCTTTGTCTGGCTCTCAATTGGAATCAGGTCACTGCTCGAAGTAGCCTCGGCCATCCTCGACCCCCACACCTCGTCACGAATCACGTCGACTTGAACAGTAGCGCAAACCGAAGGGCCCACGCGTGTGTCTGTGTGAAGTCTAAACGGATCCATCGCAGATACGACGGCCGTGAACGCACCGACTGAGGCGAGTGGAGACCAGTCGGTCATCTCCCGTCAGGGACACGTGCCGACTCAAAAGAACGGATCTGCCCAAGGGCTTCCACGCCGCGCGAAGAGACCGAGATGCGATTCCTCGGAGGAGCGGGACTGAGGCACAGATCCATATCGCGTAGTACGGGCCCTCACCTCCCGCAAAAGGTGTCCGGCGCGGCTCAGGCCCGCGCATCTGACCCCCGCCGCATCCGTGCGGCAGCCGGTTGCCTCCGCTGCTCGTCTCGTACGAGCGGCGCTGAGGGGAGCCGGACATCCGACTTCAACGGCGCGCACCCCCGGAGAGGCAACTCCGGGGGTGCTGTTCGGGCCGTTTCACCTACCAGGGAGACCACGACCCATGGAACACATCGTCAGTGTTCAGGACGCTGTTACCGCGTTCGCCGACTGGATCGAGCCGACGGCCGCTGAGCTGGACGCGATCGAGCAGGAGTCCCCGCTGATCCTGGCGGAGGTCGACCTGTTGGACGCACAGATCACCATGCTGGACCGCACCCCCACCGAGCTGGACAACCGGCGCATCCGCCGGGCCCGCAACAAGGTGCTCACCGCGCGGCGGGACCTGGTCAACCGACCGAAGCCCTACCGCCTGCGCTGGCTGGTCGGGGAGCGCAAGCACTCCAAGAGCTACACGCTCAAGGTCCAGGCCGAAGGACGCCGCTCGGAACTCATGTCCGCCGTTCGGCGCGGCGACCAGTTCGATGAGGAAACGGGCCTGCCCGTCTCCGAACTGCGCGCCAAGCAAGGCTCCATTCCCTGGTACGAGCACAGCCGCGCGTACATCGACCGCAAGTGGGCCCTGGCCCCGGCAAAGTCGCGGAAGAACTACGCCGATGCGCTGGCAACCATCACCCCCTCGCTGGTGAAGACTAAGACGGGGATGCCGGACACCGCGCTCATGCGGCGCGCGCTGTACGGGTGGGCGTACAACCGGAATCGCTGGAACGAGACCCCGCCGGACGACGTGGCCCGCGCCCTCAACTGGATCTCCAAGCACTCCATGCCGGTCTCCGCGCTGGAGGATCCCGCAACTGTGCGTCTGGCCCTGGACGCGCTATCCCTGCGACTGGACGGGAAGGAAGCAGCACCGCGCACTGCGAAGCGCAGCGTGCATGCCTAAGTGACGTTCTCGGGCGCGCCGTGGAAGAGCAGTACTTCACCATCCTGGTCAACCCGATCACGGCCGTGAAGTGGACCGCCCCCAAGTCGGTGGAAGCGGTGGCCCCCGAGAGCGTCGCCAACCCCCGCCAAGTCCGCGCACTGCCGGCAGGTGTGCGCGAGCAGGGCCCGCGTGGGCGGCACCTGGAAGCGTTCTTCGGGTGCCTGTACTACGCGGCCATGCGTCCCGCTGAGGCCGCCGGACTGCGCGTAAGTCAGTGCCACCTCCCAGAGACAGGGTGGGGGATGCTCACCTTGCGGCAAGGAGTCGTGCGGGCCGGACGGAGTTGACGGCCTGCTGCAAGAGACCGGCTATGGGGAGGTGTGGGCGAAGGCCCGGAAAGACGTGCTCAGCGAGGCGGAAACGGCTTCGCTCCTGGCCCGCCGCCCCTACGACCTCCGGCACGCCGGCGTCTCGTTCTGGCTCAGTTCCTGGGTGGACGCGATGGAGTGCGCCCGGCGTGCCGGATACAGCGTCGCGGTACTGCACAAGGTGTACGCCAAGGTGCTCGACCGGACGCGGGAGCACGCGAACAGCCGAATCGACGCGGCCCTTCGGGAGTGAAACGAGCCGGAGTGATCATGCTCACCGCCGGGGGACGCCTGGGGACACGCACTGATCAACGCTGGAATACGGGCGGTACGAGGTGAGACACGTCCACGCCCCGTCCACAACGGATCGAACAGAGTGGGCCAACAAGAAACCCCCTCTGACCAGGTAAGTAACCTGATCAGAGGGGGTTTCCCTCAGCGTGGCGGCGCCAGGATTCGAACCTGGGAAGGCTGAGCCGGCAGATTTACAGTCTGCTCCCTTTGGCCGCTCGGGCACACCGCCGGGTTTGCTGCCGTTCGAACCGCTTTTCGGCGGTGCTCCCTGGCAACGACGTAAACGATACCTGATGGAGGGGGGTGCTCCGCCACCTGGATTCCGCGGCGCCGGGAGAGGGCCGGGTGGCTAGGCTTGTCCGGATGCGGCCCGCGTCTGACGCCGGGCTCGGCGGCAGCTCACGAACGCCGACACGCACCCGACAGCCACCCCGATACAAGGAGCCACAGGACATGGCCGACTCCAGTTTCGACATCGTCTCGAAGGTCGAGCGGCAGGAGGTCGACAACGCCCTCAACCAGGCCGCCAAGGAGATCTCGCAGCGCTACGACTTCAAGGGCGTCGGTGCCTCGATCGCGTGGTCCGGCGACAAGATCCTGCTGGAGGCGAACTCCGAGGACCGGGTGAAGGCTGTCCTCGACGTCTTCCAGTCGAAGCTGATCAAGCGCGGGATCTCGCTGAAGGCGCTGGACGCGGGCGAGCCGCAGCTCTCCGGCAAGGAGTACAAGATCTTCGCGTCGATCGAGGAAGGCATCTCCCAGGAGAACGCCAAGAAGGTCGCCAAGATCATCCGCGATGAGGGCCCCAAGGGCGTCAAGGCGCAGGTCCAGGGCGATGAGCTGCGCGTCAGCTCCAAGAGCCGCGACGACCTGCAGGCCGTCATCGCCCTGCTCAAGGGCAAGGACTTCGACTTCGCACTGCAGTTCGTGAACTACCGGTAGGCATCCGGTGCCGGTGGCCCCGCGCCACCGGGGACGAGGAGGGGCGGGCTCCCGGCCGGCGCCCGCCCTTCTCGCCGGCCGGTCACGCCTGGGGACGGGCTCAGTCGCGCGAGTTGCCGAACAGGATGCGGTAGGCGATCAGGAGCACGAGGGAACCGCCGATCGCCGCCGCCCAGGTGGCGCCGTCGTAGAAGTCCTTGGTGATGGGGTGGTCGAGCCAGCGGGCCGATATCCAGCCGCCGATGAACGCGCCCGCGATGCCGATGAGGGTCGTGCCGATGAAGCCGCCCGGGTCGCGGCCCGGCAGCAGAACCTTGGCGATGACTCCGGCCAGCAGCCCCAGAATGATCCAGCTGATGATGCTCATGCCCTGAACCTGCCCTCTCGTGCTGTGCCCGCACTGTCCCGGCACTGTGATGTTGCTCCGGTCCGGCTGTGCGTTCGTGCGTCATGTGCGTGTTCGTGCGGTGTTGTGGGGGACGACGCCGGGACGGCGCGCTCCGGTTCCCCTCGTCATGGGTGGTGCGGCCCATGACACAGTCCGGATCGCCCGGCTCCGGGGAGGCGCGGGTGGTGGCGCCGCCCTGACGAGCCCCCTGACGAGCCTGACGGCCCCCTGTGGGGCCCGTGGCCCGGCAACTGCTCGTCCTCGGTCATGCGTTCATGATGCGGGCCACCACTGACGACCGGGCCGGGGCTGTGGACGACCGGCCGGTTGTGGACGAGCGAGCCACCCGTGCGGGTGGGGTGGGTTCGTCAGCGTGAGGTGAACGGCCGGTCCGAGGGCACGATTTCGCGGCCCAGCGGAAGCAGTGAGACCGGGATCAGCTTGAAGTTGGCGATGCCGAACGGGATGCCGATGATCGTGAGGCAGAGGGCGATGCCGGTGGTGATGTGCGCCAGGGCCAGCCACCAGCCGGCGAGAACCAGCCAGAGGACGTTGCCGACGCAGGACGGGGCGCCCGCGTCCCGGCGTTCGACCGTCGTGTAGCCGAAGGGCCACAGGGCGTAGACGCCGATCCGGAAGGCCGCGAGGCCGAACGGAATGCCGATGATCGTGACGCAGAGCAGCAGGCCCGCCAGCATGTATCCGAGGAACAGCCAGAAGCCGCTGAGGACGAGCCAAATGACGTTCAGGATGGTCTTCACTGGTGGCGACCTGCCATTTTCTCGAGACGGGCGATGCGCTCGGCCATCGGCGGGTGCGTCGAGAACACCTTGGACAGTCCCTGGCCCGGTCGGAACGGGTTCGCGATCATCATGTGGCTCGCGGTCTCGATGCGGGGCTCAGGGGGCAGCGGGAGCTGTTTGGTGCCGGTCTCGAGCTTGCGCAGGGCGCTGGCGAGGGCCAGGGGGTCACCGGTGAGCTGGGCGCCGGAGGAGTCGGCCTCGTACTCGCGGGAGCGGCTGATGGCGAGTTGGATGACGGAGGCGGCGAGCGGGCCCAGGATCATGATCAGGAGCATGCCGAGGATGCCGGGGCCGTCGTCGTCGTTGGAGCGGCCGATCGGGATCAGCCAGGCGAAGTTGACCAGGAACATGATCACGGAGGCGAGGGCGCCGGCGACCGAGGAGATGAGGATGTCCCGGTTGTAGACGTGGCTCAGCTCGTGGCCGATGACACCGCGCAGCTCACGCTCGTCGAGGAGGCGGAGGATGCCTTCGGTGCAGCACACCGCGGCGTTGCGCGGGTTGCGGCCGGTGGCGAAGGCGTTGGGGGCCTCGGTCGGGGAGATGTACAGGCGGGGCATGGGCTGGCGGGCCTGGGTGGAGAGCTCGCGGACCATGCGGTAGAGGGCCGGGGCCTCGAACTCGCTCACCGGGCGGGCGCGCATCGCGCGCAGGGCCAGCTTGTCGCTGTTCCAGTACGCGTAGGCGTTGGTGCCGAGCGCGACCAGGACCGCGACGACGAGCCCGGTGCGGCCGAAGAAGCTGCCGATGACGATGATGAGTGCGGACAGTCCCCCGAGGAGAACTGCGGTCCTGAGCCCGTTGTGCCGGCGGTGCACGGTACGCCCTCCAAGTCGTGCGGCAGGGGAACCCTTTGCTTGCTGATCTTGCCCTTTGGTCTGCGGAGCCACGGGTGTCGTGGTGTCACGTCCAGTGGAACCTCCCGTTTTGGTCAACGCCAGGCGAGGTCCACTGGTTCCCTTGTCCGCCCGTGGGCATGCGTGGGCCGTCCGGGTGAGGGACCGCGGTGGGGGGCGACGGCTCAGAACAGGGCGGTGTCGGCGAAGCGCAGGATCAGCTGGGGAGCTCCGGAGAGGGCGACGGCGAGGACCGCGGTGAGGGTGAGCGCGGCGGTGAGGGGGGCGGGGACGCGGTGCCGGACGGGTTCGCCCTCGGGGGCGCGGAACAGCAGTGCCGTCCACTGGAGGTAGTAGTACAGGGCGATCACCACGTTGACGGCCATGACGACGGCGAGCCAGCCCAGTCCCGCGTCGACGGCGGCGGAGAAGACGGTGACCTTGGCGAAGAGGCCGATGATGCCCGGCGGCAGTCCGGCCAGGCAGAGCAGGAAGAAGGCCATGAGGAGGGCGGCCAGGGGGTTCTTCGCGTAGAGGCCCCGGTAGTCGGTGAGGCGGTTCGTGGGGTTCGTACGGCCGACGAGGGCCGCCACCGCGAAGGCGCCGAGGTTCACGGCGGCGTACATGAGGGCGTAGGCGACGGTGGAGCCGATCGCGTGGTCGCGGTCGTCGGAGTACGCGGCGGCGGCGATCGGGACGAGGAGGTAGCCGGCCTGGCCGACGGATGACCAGGCGAGCAGGCGGACGGCGCTGTACGCGCGCGTGGCGCGCTGGCGCAGGGCGCCGGCGTTGCCGACGGTCATGGTGAGGGCGGCCAGCGCGGCGAGGGCGGGGCCCCACACGTCGGCGTACGAGGGGAAGGCGACGACCGTGACCAGGATGAGGCCGGAGAAGCCGACGGCCTTGCCGACGACCGACAGGTAGGCGGCGACGGGGAGGGGGGCGCCGATGTAGGTGTCGGGGACCCAGAAGTGGAAGGGGACGGCGGCCGTCTTGAAGGCGAAGCCGACGAGGGTGAGGACGACGCCGGTCTGGGCGAGGGTGTGCAGTTGGCCGTCCACGGCCTGGATGCGGTCGGCGACCAGGGTGAGGTGGAGGGTGCCGGTCGTGGCGTAGACGAAGCTGATGCCCAGGAGGCTGACGGCGGTGGCGGTGACGGAGGACAGGAAGAACTTCAGGGCCGCCTCGGAGGACCTGCGGTCGCCGTGCCGGATGCCGACGAGGGCGAAGGCGGGCAGGGAGGCGACCTCCAGGGCGACGACGAGGGTGGCGAGGTCGCGGGAGGCGGGCAGGAGGGCGGCGCCGGCGGCGGAGGACAGCAGCAGGAACCAGAACTCCCCTTCGGGGAGCCGCTTGCGGGCGTCCTTCAGGGCCGTGACGGACAGGAGGGCGGCCAGGAGTGCTCCCGCGAGGACCAGGAACTGGATGACCAGGGTGAAGCGGTCGGCCGTGTAGCTGCACGCGCGCGGGGCTCCGGTGAGGCAGAAGGTGGAGCGGTCGCCGTCCAGGAGGGGCAGCAGGAGGGCCGTGGACGCGGCGAGCCCGGCGACGGACAGCCAGCCGAGGAGCGGCTTCCTGCGGTCGGACACGAACAGGTCGGCGACGAGGACGACGAGGCCGACGAGCGCCGCGAGGGTGGGCGGGGCGATCGCGAGCCAGTCGACGGACTGGACCACCGACGCGGCCAAGGGCTGGGCCAGGGAGCTCATCGGGTGCCTCCTGCGAGGAGCTGCTGCACGGCCGGGTCGGTCAGGCCGAGCAGGGCCTTGGGCCAGAGGCCGGCGACGACGGTCAGGACGACGAGCGGTGTCCAGGCCGCGAACTCGTAACTGCGGACGTCGGTGAGCCGCGGGGCGTCCTGCGGGAGGGCGCCCATGCAGACGCGGCGGACCACGACGAGCAGGTAGGCGGCCGTCAGCAGCGTGCCGAACGCCGCGATGGCGGTGAAGGTGAGGAAGGCGGGGCGGCTGAGGTCGTCGGCGGGGTCGAAGGCGCCGAACAGGGCCAGCATCTCGCCCCAGAATCCGGCCAGGCCGGGGAGGCCGAGCGAGGCGACCGCGGCGAAGGCGAGGAGGCCGCCGAGGCGGGGTGCCCTGCCGTAGAGGACGGCGCCGGTGGCCTCGGCGAGGGTGTCGAGGTCGGTCGTGCCGGTGCGGTCCTTCAGGCCGCCGACCAGGAAGAAGAGGAGGCCGGTGATGAGGCCGTGGGCGATGTTGGCGAACAGGGCGCCGTTCACGCCGGTCGGGGTCGTGGAGGCGATGCCGAGCAGGACGAAGCCCATGTGGCCGACGGAGGAGTAGGCGATGAGGCGCTTGAGGTCGCCCTTCGCCCCCTGCTTGGCGAGGGCCAGGCAGGCCAGGGATCCGTAGATGATGCCGACGACGCCGAAGGCGGCGAGGTAGGGCGCGAAGGTGTGGAAGCCGTCGGGCGCCACCGGGAGGAGGATGCGCACGAACCCGTACGTGCCCATCTTCAGCAGGACACCGGCCAGCAGGACCGAGCCGACCGTCGGGGCGGCGGTGTGGGCGTCGGGCAGCCAGCTGTGCAGCGGCCACATCGGGGTCTTGACCGCGAGCCCGATCCCGATCGCCAGCACGGCGATGACCTGCGCGGATGCGGTCAGCGACCGGCCGTTGTCAGTGGCGAGTGCCACCATGTCGAACGTGCCCGCCTCGAGTCCGATCAGGAGCAGGCCGAGGAGCATGACCACGGATCCGAGCAGGGTGTACAGGATGAACTTCCAGGCCGCCTGGGTCCGGCCCTCGCCGCCCCAGCGGGCGATGAGGAAGTACATCGGGATCAGGACCGTCTCGAAGGCGAGGAAGAACAGCAGCAGGTCGAGGACGGCGAAGGTGGCGAGGGTGCCGCACTCGAGGACGAGCAGGAGCGCGACGAAGGCCTTCGGGCTGGGGCCCGCGGGCGGGTTGAAGTAGGAGTAGAGCGCGCAGAGGAAGGTCAGGAGCGCGGTCAGGACCAGAAGGGGGAGGGAGATGCCGTCGATGCCGAGGTGGATGCGCACGTCGAGTGCGGGGATCCAGCTGATGTCGGTCGTGGCCTGCATCTTCGACGGCTGGTCGTGGTCGAAGCCGAGCGCGAGGACGATCGCGGCGGCGAGGATCGCGCCGGTCACGGTCACGCCGTGCCGCAGCACGGCCTGCTCGGGTGACGTCCCCTTCAGGCCGGGCGGGGCCGGGAGGAGAGCGGTGGCGGCCCCGAGGAGCGGGCCGACGACGATGAACGCCAGAAGGAACTGCATCACGGACTCGTTGATATCGATCACGCCTGCTCACGCTCCCGTGGCGACGAGGAGGGCGGCGACCGCCAGGACGACGGTGCCGGCGAGCAGCGCGCTCACATAGGTCTGGACGTTGCCGGTCTGGGCGCGCCGTACGGCGGTGCCGAGCCAGCGGGGCAGGGTGCCCGCGCCGCGTACGTAGGTGTCGACGACCTCGCGGTCGAGGAACCGGACGAGGCTCGCTCCGGCCTGCACCGGGCGGACGAACAGGGCCCGGTAGACGGCGTCCAGGTGGAAGCCGGCGGCCGCGTGGCGGTGGAGCGGGCCGAGCAGGAGCCGTCCGGGGTCGGCGGGGTCGGGGGCGGAGGCGATGTCTCCGTAGGCGGGCGCGTGGGTGGCGATGGCCTCTGCCTCGACCTGTCCGGCGTCGGCCTCGGGGTGGGCGGCGACCGCGCCCAGGGGGACGCGGGCGGTGGCGGTGGTGTGCCGCCAGGCGCCGTAGAGGACGAGGGCGCCGGCCAGGGCGAGGCCGGTGCCGAGGACGGAGGTGGTGAGGGTCGGGGCGAGGGCGCCGCCGTCGAACCAGTCGGGGAGCGTGCGGTAGGCGAGCCCGCCGAGCGCCAGGGAGGGGACGGCGAGCACCCACAGCACGACGGTCATCGGCAGGGGCTGCCGGCCGTGGTCGGGGGCCTCGGGGCCCCGGCCGCGGAAGGCCAGCAGCCACAGGCGGGTCGCGTAGGCGGCGGTGAGGAGGGCGGTGAACAGGCCGGAGACGAGGACGACCCAGCCGGCGACGGCGGGGGCGTGCTCGGTGTGTCCGGTGGTGACGTGCTCGGCGGCGCCGAGGACGGACTCCTTGGAGAAGAAGCCGGAGAACGGCGGGATCGCGGCGAGCGCGAGGAGCGCCACGGTCATGGTCCAGAAGGCGTCGGGGACGCGGTCGCGCAGGTGGCTCATGCGGGACATGGCGGCCAGCGAGTTGGTGCCGGCGGCGTGGATGATCACGCCGGCCGCGAGGAACAGCAGCGCCTTGAAGGCTCCGTGCGACAGGAGGTGGAAGACGGCGGCACCGCGGTCGCCGACGGCGAGGGCGCCGGTCATGTAGCCGAGCTGACCGATCGTCGAGTAGGCGAGGACGCGCTTGATGTCGTCCTGGGCGAGCGCGGCGAGACCCGAGCCGGCCATGGTGACGGCGGCCATGACGGCGAGGACGGCCATCGCGGCCTGGGAGGCCTCGAACACCGGGAGGAGACGGGCGACGAAGTAGACGCCGGCGGCGACCATCGTCGCGGCGTGGATCAGCGCCGAGACGGGTGTCGGGCCCGCCATCGCGTCCGGGAGCCAGGTGTGGAGGGGGAACTGCGCCGACTTGCCCGCCACGCCCGCCAGGAGCAGCAGGGCGATCAGGGTGGGGTGGTCGAGTCCGCCGTGCGCGACGGCGCCGAGCACCTTCGTGATCTCGAAGGAGCCGGCCTGGGTGGCGAGGGCGAACAGGCCGATGAGGAAGGGGACGTCGCCGAGCTTGGTGACCAGGAAGGCCTTGATGGAGGCGGCGCGGGCCTCGGGGGTCTCCCAGTAGTGGCCGACCAGGAAGTAGGAGCAGATGCCCATGACCTCCCAGCCGACCAGCAGCACGATCAGGTCGCCGGAGTAGACGACCAGGAACATCGCGGAGGTGAACAGGGAGACGAGCGCGGCGTACGAGGGGTAGCGGGGGTCCTCGCGGAGGTAGCCGGTCGAGTAGATCTGCACGCAGGAGGCGACGAGGCCGACCAGGACGGCGACGAGGGCGGCGAAGCCGTCGATGTGCAGGGAGAGCTCGATCGGCACCGAGCCGGTGGGCGTGAGTTCGGTGGCCGCGTCGACGGCCGCGCCACCGCCCTGCCGTACGGCGACCAGGGCGGCCAGGACGAGAGAGGTGAGGGTCGGCAGGACGGCGAGTGGGCGGACGAAGCCGGGGGCCGTGCGGCCCAGGAGCAGACCGGCAGCCGCGCCGAGGAACGGGAGGAGGGGGACGAGGGCGGCGAGGGTGGTCGTGGTCACGCGGTGGCCTCAGCCTTCTCGGTCCGCTCGGTCGGTTCGGCCGTCCGGGCGCCGCTGTCGGTGCCGTGGCCGTCGGGGTCGTCGGTGTGGGGGCCCTCGGCGGTGTCGCGGAGCTTGTCGATGTCCGCGGTGCCGCGGTTGCGGTGGACGGCGAGGACGATCGCCAGACCGATGCCGATCTCGGCGGCGGCGATGGCGATGGTGAACAGGGTCAGGGCCTGGCCGGAGTGCAGGGTCTCTTCGGCGGTGCGGCTGAGCCACACGTCGAAGGCGACCAGGTTGAGGTTGACGGCGTTGAGCATCAGCTCGACCGACATCAGGACCAGGATCGCGTTCCGCCGAGCCAGGACGCCGTACAGGCCGGCGCAGAAGAGGAGGGCGGAGAGGACGGCGGGGTAGGCGAGGTGCATCAGCGGGCGCCTTCCTGCTCGGAACTCTCTGTGACGGTCCGGGAACTTCTGGTGACATCCCGTGCGTTCACAGGGGGCGGGGCCGACTCCGCCTTCGCCTTGCGGGACAGGACGATCGCGCCGACCAGTGCGGCGAGGAGGAGGACGGAGAGGGCCTCGAAGGGGAGGACCCAGTGCTGGAAGAGGCTCGCGCCGGTGACCTCCGTCGAGCCGGCGGCCGGGCCGTCGAGGTCGATCCAGGTGGTGCGGAAGGCGTCGACGACGACCCACACCAGGGCGGCCGCGGCGGCGACGGCCACGGTGAGGGCGGCCCAGCGGTTGCCGGAGTCGGCGTCCGGTGAGCGGCCGATGGGGGCCCGGGTGAGCATCAGACCGAACAGAAGGAGGACGACGACGGAACCGACGTAGATGAGGACCTGCACCCAGGCGATGAACTCGGCGGTGAGCAGCAGGTACTCGACGGCGAGGCCGCCGAGGCTGACCACCAGCCACAGGGCGGCGTGCACGAGTTGCCGGGTGGTGACGGTGACGAGGGCGGCGCCGAAGGTGGCCAGGCCGACGAGGAGGAAGGCGATCTCGACACCGGTCGGGGAGAGGAAGCCGTGGGCTTCGGCTGCGAGGCTCACGCGTCCCCCTCTCTCTGCTGCGGCTCGGCCTGTTCCTGGGCCTGGGTCGCGGCCAGCTTCTCGGCCGTCTTGCGGGCGGCGGCGATCTCCTTCGGTTCCTCCGCGCCGGGGTCGAGGGCGGGCGGTGCCGGGACGGTCCACATCCACTCGCGGAGCTTGTCGCGTTCGTGGGTGAGCTCGCGGATGTCGGTCTCGGCGTACTCGAACTCCGGGGACCAGAACAGGGCGTCGAAAGGACAGACCTCGATGCAGATACCGCAGTACATGCACAGGGAGAAGTCGATGGCGAAGCGGTCGAGGACGTTCCGGCTGCGTTCACGGCCGCCGGGGGTGGCGGCCGGCACCGTCTCCTTGTGGGAGTCGATGTAGATGCACCAGTCGGGGCACTCACGGGCGCAGAGCATGCAGACCGTGCAGTTCTCCTCGAACAGACCGATCACCCCGCGGGTGCGGGGCGGGAGGTCGGGCTGGGTTTCCGGGTACTGCTCGGTGACGGTCTTCCTCGTCATCGTGCGGAGGGTGACGGCCAGGCCCTTGGCGAGGCCGCTGCCGGGGATGCGGGACCGGGTGGGCGGGGACGGCTCGGCCATGGTCACTGGATCACCACCTTGACGATGCCGGTGAGGGCGATCTGGGCGAGGGAGAGGGGGACGAGGAGGGTCCAGGACAGCTTCTGGAGCTGGTCCTCGCGCAGCCGGGGGTAGGTGACCCGGAGCCAGATGACGACGAAGGCCAGCAGCGCCGTCTTCAGCAGGGTCCAGACCCAGCCGAGGCCGTCGGCGCCCCAGGGGCCGTGCCAGCCGCCCAGGAAGAGGACGGTGGTCAGGCCGCACAGGACGACGATCCCGGCGTACTCGGCGAGGAGGAAGAGGGCGAAGCGGAGACCGGTGTACTCGGTGTACGCCCCGAAGATGATCTCCGAGTCGGCGACGGGCATGTCGAACGGCGGGCGCTGGAGCTCGGCGAGGCCCGCGACGAAGAAGACGATCGCGCCGACGATCTGCCAGGGCAGCCACCACCACTCGAAGGCGTCGACGATCCCGGGGATCGACACCGTCCCGGCCGCCATCGCCACCGAGGCGGCGGTGAGGAGCATCGGGAGTTCGTAGGCGAGGAGCTGGGCGGCGGTGCGCAGACCGCCGAGGAGGGAGAACTTGTTGGCGCTGGCCCAGCCGGCCATGAGCGAACCGAGGACGCCCACGCCCATCACGGCGAGGACGAAGAAGACACCCGCGTCGACCACCTCGCCGACCGCGCCCTCGCCCGGGCCGATCGGGATGGCGAGGAGAACGAGGAGGTACGGGAGGAGAGCGACGGCGGGGGCGAGCTGGAAGATGCGTCGGTCCGCGCCGGCCGGGACGACGTCCTCCTTCTGCGCGAACTTCACGCCGTCCGCGACGAGCTGGGCCCAGCCGTGGAAGCCGCCGGCGTACATGGGGCCGAGACGGCCCTGCATGTGGGCCATCACCTTGTGCTCGGTCTGGCCGACGATCAGGGGGAAGGTGAGGAAGACGACGAAGACGACGAGGAGTCGCAGGGCGACGTCGAGAGCGTCGTTCACTGCGGGCCTCCTGGGCGGTTCTCGGGGGTCTCGTCGGCGGGGGGTTGGGCCTCGTCGGCGGGGGGCTCGCTGGTGGGAGCCCCGTCGTCTCGGGACTCGGTGCCGCGGGACTCGGCGTCTCGGGACTCGGCGTCTCGGGACTCGGCGGCTGGGGTGGCGTGCTCGCCGGACGGTTGCTCGTCCGGGGCCCGTCGCTGTACCGCGGTACCCCGCGGGTCCGGTTCGTCGAAAGCCGGGCGGGCGTGGTGCCACGGGGCGTCGGAGCTGCGGGGGGACGGCGACGGCGACCGGTCCGGGGTGGCCTCGGCGGGAGCGGGCGTCCGCTGGCTGGCCGAACCCCCGCTCGCGCTGCGGGACCGGCGCGGTCCGCTCGTGCTCCGGGGGGCGGACGGGGCAGGCGGGGCAGAGCGGTCCGTCGGAGCTGTCGGCGCCGTCCGGCCCGTCCCGCCCGTCCCGCCCGTCGCGCCCGTCGCGCCCGTCGCGCCCGTCGCGCCCGTCGCGCCCGTCGCGCCCGTCGCGCCCGTCGCGGAGGCTGAGGTGTCCGCGGAAGCCGGGGCGTTCCCGGGCATCGGAGTGTCCGCGGAAGCCGGAGGGTTCGCGGAAGCCGGAGTGTCCGCGGGGGCCGGGGCATCTGCCGAAGCCGGGGCGGTCGTGGCCGACGGTGTGGTCGAGGGGGCGGCCGCCGCCTGGCTGACCGACCCTTCGGACGCGGACCGGGTACGGCGTGCCGGGCGCTCCCCGGCGGCCCGTGCGGGCCGGTCGCCCGCGGCCCGTGCCGGCCGGTCGCCGGCCGCCGCGCGCGCCGGTCGTTCGCCGGCCGCGCGGCCCGCCGCGCCCCGTGCCGGGCGGGCCGGTGCGGGCGGGAGCTGGCCCTTGAGGGGGCCCCACTCGTTCGGGTCGGGGACGCCCGGGGGCAGCATCTGGCGGCGCTTGGGACCGCCGTGTTCGGACTCGCCGGGTTCCTTGGCGCCGGGCCAGGCCTTGGCGACGCGGGCGGCGAGGACGAAGTCCTTGCGCAGGGGGTGGCCCTCGAAGCCGTCCGGCAGGAGGAGGTGGTCCAGGGCGGGGTGGTCCTGGAAGACGACCCCGAACATCTCGTGCGTCTCGCGCTCGTGCCAGGCGGCGCCCGCGTAGACGCCGACGGCGGAGGCCAGGACCGGGGAGTCGTGCGGGACCGTCGTGCGCACCAGCAGCCGGCGGACCGGGGACAGGGCGACGACGTGCGCGGCGACGCGGAAGCCGGTGCCCGGTTCGTCGACCGCGCTCAGCCAGTCGAAGTAGGTGCAGTCGAGGCGGTCACGGGCGGTCTCCAGGGCCGTGGTCCAGGTGCCCGCTGGGACGTCCACGGTCAGGACGTCGTAGGCCTCCTCGGCCGTGGCGTCCGGGCCGAAAAGGTCCTCGATGGGGGTGGGCAGCCAGCCGGCCGCGGTCATCGGTCCGCCTCCCCCGGAGCCGTCGGGCCCGACGCGTCGGCCGGTGGCCGCACCAGCCCGCTCTGCAGCGCCGCGGCCGACGGGCGGGCCGGGCCGGCGGCGTACCGTTCGCCGAGGGACTCGCGCGCGATCTTCTCCTGGAGCTTGAGGATGCCCTGGAGCAGCGCCTCGGGGCGGGGCGGGCAGCCGGGGACGTAGACGTCCACCGGGATGATCTGGTCGACGCCCTTGGTCACGGAGTACGAGTCCCAGTAGGGGCCTCCGCAGTTGCTGCACGCGCCGAAGGAGATGACGTACTTCGGCTCGGGCATCTGCTCGTAGAGGCGCTTGACGGCGGGGGCCATCTTGTCGGTGACCGTGCCCGAGACGACCATGAGGTCGGCCTGGCGGGGGCCGGGCGCGAAGGGGATGACGCCCAGGCGGATGAAGTCGTGGCGGGCCATCGACGCGGCGATGAACTCGATCGCGCAGCAGGCGAGGCCGAAGTTGAAGACCCAGAGGGAGTAGCGGCGGCCCCAGTTCAGGACGACCTTCATCGGCTCGGGGGCGAGGCGGGCGAGAGTGCCCAGCCGCTTCGGCTCCGGGAGCGATACGGGTTCCGAGGGGGTCACGTCCATGCCAGGACGCCCTTCTTGTATGCGTAGAGCAGGCCCACGGCCAGGAAGCCGAGGAAGAGGAACATCTCCACGAGGGTGGTGGCGCCGTAGCCGGGGGCCGCGAACACCGTCGCCCAGGGGAAGAGGAAGATCGAGTCGACCGCGAAGATCACGTAGAGGAAGGCGTAGACGTAGTAGCGGACCTGGGTGTGGGCCCAGCCCTCGCCGACGGGGTCGACGCCGCACTCGTAGGTCAGGAGCTTCTCGGGGGTGGGGACCACCGGGCGCAGCAGGCGGCCCGCGCCGAACGCGACCGCGACGAACAGCACGCCCACGGCGACGAGAAGTCCGACGACCGCGTAGGAGTGGAAGTAGTCCGACGCGACGACGACCGTCGGACCCTTCACCGTTTCGTGCGACGTCTGCGGCACCGTCCGTCCCTCACTCCCCGGCCTCGGCCTGTCCGACGATCTGTACGCACGGGAGTCTAGGGCCTGATAAAGGCACGGTAAGCAGGCCGTCACGTCTGGGGCAACGGGGGTGGGGTTTTCCCCAGGCGAAGGGGGCGGCGGACTCCATGGCGCGGCCGCGCGGCACGCGGCACGCTAGCCCACATGACCGTATCCCAGCCCGCGCCCGGCACCGGGCACCCGCCCACGGCCGCAGCCACCGGACACCCGGCCGCGGCCATGGCCACGGCCACCGCACACCCGGCCTCTCCCGGAACCACGGGAACCACGGGAACCCCCGGAGCAACCGGAACCGCCAGTGCCGCTGGCGCCCCTGGTGTACCCGGAGCCGGTGGAGCCGGTGGAGCGGGGCGTCCGACCGCCGTGATCGTCGCCGGGCGGGCTGCGGCGCGGGGCGACGACCGTCCGCCGCCGGCCCGTCTCGCCTACGACGCGCACACGTGGAAGGAGATCGTGCACCTCCTGGCGAACCTGCCGATGTCGCTCTTCGGCTTCACGTACGTGATGACGGTGCTGTTCACGGGCGCCGCGTTGACGCTGACGGTGACCGGGCTGCCGCTGCTGGCGCTGGGGCTGCTGGGGGCGCGGCTGATCGGCCGGTTCGAGCGGGGGCGGGCGCGGCGGCTGCTCGGGGTGCGGATCGACGAGCCGAGTCCGCTGCCGTTGCGCCGGGCGGGCAACTTCCTCCAGGGGATGTGGCTGGCGCTGAAGGACCCGGTGGCCTGGCGGACGGTGCTGTACGACTTCGTCCGGCTGCCGTGGGGGATCCTCACCTTCACGACCGTTCTCGTCTCGCTGTTCGTGCTGTGGCCGGTGCTGCCGTTCCTGGCGCGCGGGCTGGCCAACGCGGACCGGGCGATGGTGCGGGCGCTGCTGTCCCCGTCCGACGAACTGGAGCGGCGGATCGCCGAACTGGAGTCCGACCGGGGGGTCGTGGTGGACACGGCCGCCGCCGACCTGCGGCGCATCGAGCGGGACCTGCACGACGGGGCGCAGGCCAGGCTCGTCAACCTGGCGATGGGGCTGGGACTGGCGAAGGAGAAGCTGCTGGAGGACCCGGACGCGGCCGCGGCGATGGTCGAGGAGGCGCACGGCGAGGTGAAGCTGGCGCTCCAGGAGCTGCGGGATCTCGCCCGGGGCATCCACCCGGCCGTCCTGACCGACCGCGGCCTGGACGCGGCGCTGTCGTCGGTCGCCTCCCGCTGCACGGTGCCGGTCACGGTGACGGCCGACCTGCCGACAAGACCGGCGCAGGCCATCGAGGGCATCGCCTACTTCACGGTCTCCGAGCTGTTGCAGAACGTCAGCAAGCACAGCGGGGCGCGGTCGGCCTCCGTCGACGTGTGGCGAGTGGAGAACCGGCTGCTGATCCAGGTCGTGGACGACGGCCGGGGCGGCGCACGGCTCGACGGCGGCACCGGGATACGGGGGCTGGCGGAGCGGCTGGGCGCCGTGGACGGCATGTTCGTCGTGGACTCGCCGCCCGGCGGCCCGACGACGGTGACCGCCGAGCTGCCGTGGCGGGACCGGACCGACCCGGGCGGATCCGCGAGGTAGGGATAACCCCCCGTCCAGGACGCCGATGGCCTCCATGGTCCGCGGGCCGGTGTCCGAGGAGGGTGGAGACGGGGGACGGCACCCGCGGACGCGACGAGTAGAACGGACCACGCCGATGGCCACGCAGTACAGCGAGTACGGGGACTCCACGCGGTACCCGGACGGGTACGGACCCGGCGGCGCGCGGCGGCACCGGCTGCCGCTCGCGCTGCGGGCGCCGGTCGAGGCGCGGGCCTGGCGCGAGTTCGCCTATCTGCTGCTGAGCCTGCCGATCAGCATCGTGCTGTTCACGTTCGTGGTGACGATGCTGTCGCTGGGGGCGGGTCTGCTGGTGACGTTCCTCGGGATTCCGGTACTGGCGGCGGGGCTGGCCGGCTGCCGGGGCCTCGGTTCGGTGGAGCGGGCGCGGGCGCGGGCCCTGCTGGGTCTGGAGGTGGCGCCGCCCGAGCCGCTGCGGCAGCGCGGGAGCGGCGCCCTGGCCTGGATGGGCGCGGTGCTCCGGAGCGGCGCGTCCTGGCGGCACGTGCTGTACGCGGTGCTGCACCTGCCGTGGGCGGTGTTCTCCTTCTCCGTAGCGGTCACCTTCTGGACGTACGGCTGGGCGATGCTGACCTATCCGCTGTGGTTCTGGGTGTTCCCGATGTACGGCGGGCAGGGCGGGCTCCAGCTGTACGGGGACGAGCAGCACCGGATCTACCTCGACAACCCGTTCGAGATCACGGTGACCGCGCTGGTCGGGCTGTTGTTCACGCTGGCTGCGCCATGGATCGTGCGGGCGTTGACGACGGTGGACCGGGTGCTGGTGCACGGGCTGCTCGGGCCGTCGCGGCTGGCGTCGCGGGTGGTGGAGCTGGAGTCCGACCGGGGGGTGGTGGTCGACACGGCGGCGGCCGACCTGCGGCGCATCGAGCGGGACCTGCACGACGGGGCGCAGGCGCGGCTGGTGGCGCTGGCGATGGACCTGGGGCTGGCGAAGGAGAAGCTGCGGGAGGATCCGCGGTCGGCGGCGCGGATGGTGGACGAGGCGCACGGTGAGGTGAAGACGGCGCTGCGGGAGCTGCGGGACCTGGCGCGGGGCATCCACCCGGCCGTCCTGACCGACCGCGGCCTGGACGCGGCGCTGTCGGCGGTGGCCTCCCGGTGCACGGTGCCGGTGACGGTGGAGGTCGACCTCGAGGAGCGTCCGGCGGCGGCCATCGAGGGCATCGCCTACTTCACCGTCTCCGAGCTGCTCCAGAACGTCAGCAAGCACAGCCGGGCGCGGTCGGCCTCCGTCGACGTGTGGCGGGTGGAGGACCGGATGCTGGTACAGGTCGTCGACGACGGTGAGGGCGGCGCGGACGCCACCGCCGGCTCGGGTCTGGCGGGCCTGGCCGGGCGGCTGGACGCGGTGGACGGGATCCTGCTGGTGGACTCCCCGGCCGGCGGGCCGACCCGGGTGACGGCGGAGCTTCCCTGGCGGTCGGCCGAGCCGGCGGGCGGGCCGAGGACCGGACGTCGCTGAGACGACCTCCCTCCGCCCGCACGTCTGCACGTCCGCACATCCGTCCGCACGTCCGTCCACAGGCGTGTGGGGTCTGTCCACAGGCTCCGGGGGATCTGTCCACAGGCTCGGTGGCGAGGAGCGGATCGCGCGATACTGAGGGCCGACGACGGACGCGGAAGCGCTGGGGGGCCGGAGATCGTGGACAACAGGGTGCGGGTGGTCATCGCGGAGGACTCGGTGCTGTTGCGGGAGGGGCTGACGCGGCTGCTGACCGACCGGGGGCATGACGTCGTGGCGGGGGTCGGGGACGCCGGGGCGCTGGTGAAGACCATCACCGAGATGGACGCGGCGGGCGAGCTGCCCGACGTCGTGGTCGCCGACGTGCGGATGCCGCCGACCCACACCGACGAGGGGGTGCGGGCCGCCGTGCAGCTGCGCAGGTCGCATCCGGGGCTCGGGGTGCTGGTGCTGTCGCAGTACGTGGAGGAGAGGTACGCCACCGAACTGCTGGCCGGTTCCAGCCGCGGCGTGGGCTATCTGCTCAAGGACCGGGTGGCCGAGGTGCGGGAGTTCGTGGACGCGGTGGTGCGGGTCGCCGAGGGCGGTACGGCACTGGACCCGGAGGTGGTCGCCCAGTTGCTCGGGCGCAGTCGCAAGCAGGACGTGCTGGCGGGACTGACCCCGCGGGAGCGTGAGGTGCTGGGACTGATGGCCGAGGGGCGGACGAACTCGGCGATCGCCAGACAGCTGGTGGTGAGCGACGGAGCGGTGGAGAAGCACGTGAGCAACATCTTCCTCAAACTGGGGCTGTCGCCCAGTGACGGGGATCACCGACGCGTTCTCGCGGTCCTCACCTACCTGAATTCGTGACGGGATGGCACTGTGCCCCCGTCAGGGCCGGCGCCGGGGCTCCGATCGGGCGCCGGCGGGCTTCATGACCGTGCCGCGAACCGGACGGTCGTCGCGGCAGAACCGGCGCGTGGGCCGGAGCGTCTTCCGGCACAGCGCGGGTGGGGCACGAAATCATGACATGTCAGGGCGCCGGGCCGTCTCAGGGCAGTGACCGTCATACGAATGGCCGAGGGAAGGCGACCCTTACCGACGTAGGGTTGATCCGGGGAGGCCTGGGGAAGGCCGCTCCCGGACAGCCACCTCGAGGGAGGTCCAGTTCAGTGACCAGTCAGGTCAGCAGCACAGCGGAACAGGCCGACGGATCCGTCGTGGGAGAGCAGCGCGGTCCGGGCGGGACGAAGAGCGTGCGTCGTCTCGACCGGGTGATCATCAGGTTCGCGGGAGACTCGGGCGACGGTATGCAGCTCACCGGCGACCGCTTCACCTCGGAGACGGCGTCGTTCGGCAACGATCTCTCCACCCTGCCGAACTTCCCCGCCGAGATCCGCGCGCCCGCGGGCACCCTTCCCGGCGTCTCCTCGTTCCAGCTGCACTTCGCCGACCACGACATCCTCACCCCGGGAGACGCGCCGAACGTGCTGGTCGCGATGAACCCGGCCGCTCTGAAGGCCAACATCGCCGACGTGCCGCGCGGCGCGGAGATCATCGTCAACACGGACGAGTTCACCAAACGGGCGATGCAGAAAGTGGGCTATGACAGCTCACCGCTGGAGGACGGCTCACTCGACGGCTACCAGCTCCATCCGGTGCCGCTGACGACACTGACCGTCGAGGCCCTGAAGGATTTCGACCTCACCCGGAAAGAGGCCGAGCGCAGCAAGAACATGTTCGCGCTCGGCCTCTTGTCATGGATGTACCACCGGCCCACGGAGGGCACGGAGAAGTTCCTGAGGTCGAAGTTCGCGAAGAAGCCGGACATCGCGGCAGCCAACATCGCCGCGTTCCGCGCCGGCTGGAACTTCGGCGAGACCACGGAGGACTTCGCCGTCTCCTACGAGGTGGCCCCGGCGGCGAAGGCCTTCCCGGTCGGTACCTACCGCAACATCTCCGGGAACCTGGCCCTGGCCTACGGCCTGGTCGCCGCCTCCCGCCAGGCGGACCTGCCGCTCTTCCTCGGTTCGTACCCGATCACCCCGGCCTCCGACATCCTGCACGAGCTGAGCCGGCACAAGAACTTCGGCGTCCGCACGTTCCAGGCCGAGGACGAGATCGCGGGCATCGGGGCGGCCCTGGGGGCGGCGTTCGGCGGATCGCTGGCCGTGACCACGACGAGCGGGCCCGGTGTGGCACTGAAGTCCGAGACGATCGGGCTCGCGGTGTCGCTGGAGTTGCCGCTGCTGGTGGTGGACATCCAGCGGGGCGGCCCGTCCACCGGCCTGCCGACCAAGACGGAGCAGGCGGACCTGCTCCAGGCGATGTACGGCCGCAACGGCGAGGCACCCGTCCCGGTGATCGCCCCGCGGACCCCGGCCGACTGCTTCGACGCCGCCCTGGAGGCCGCCCGGATCGCGCTCACCTACCGCACCCCGGTGTTCCTGCTCTCCGACGGCTACCTCGCCAACGGTTCCGAGCCCTGGCGCATCCCGGAGCCGGACGAGCTTCCGGACCTGACCGTGCAGTTCGCCCAGGGCCCCAACCACACCCTGGAGGACGGCAGCGAGGTCTTCTGGCCGTACAAGCGGGATCCGCAGACCCTCGCCCGGCCGTGGGCGGTCCCGGGCACTCCCGGCCTGGAGCACCGCATCGGCGGCATCGAGAAACAGGACGGCACCGGCAACATCTCCTACGACCCCGCCAACCACGACCTCATGGTCCGCACCCGCCAGGCGAAGATCGACGGCATCGACGTCCCCGACCTCGAGGTCGACGACCCGCAGGGGGCGCGCACGCTGGTGCTGGGCTGGGGCTCCACGTACGGGCCGATCACGGCGGCCGTACGGCGGCTGCGGGCGGCCGGGGAGGGCATCGCGCAGGCCCATCTGCGGCACCTCAACCCCTTCCCGAGGAATCTGGGGGCGGTGCTGGAGGCGTACGACAGGGTCGTGGTCCCCGAAATGAACCTGGGCCAGCTCGCCACCCTGATCCGGGCGAGGTATCTGGTCGACGCGCACTCGTACAACCAGGTCAACGGCATGCCGTTCAAGGCGGAGCAGCTCGCCACCGCGCTGAAGGAGGCCATCGATGGCTGAGACGACCGGCTCGTCCGGGGCAGGCACGGGCACGATCGAGGCGCTCTCGCTCGTACCGAAGGCCGAGGCCCGGCAGTCCATGAAGGACTTCAAGTCCGACCAGGAAGTGCGCTGGTGCCCCGGCTGCGGTGACTACGCGATCCTCGCCGCCGTCCAGGGCTTCATGCCGGAACTGGGCCTGGCCAGGGAGAACATCGTCTTCGTCTCCGGCATCGGCTGCTCCTCCCGCTTCCCGTACTACATGAACACGTACGGGATGCACTCCATCCACGGCCGGGCGCCGGCCATCGCCACCGGTCTGGCCACCTCCCGGCAGGACCTGAGCGTGTGGGTCGTCACCGGGGACGGCGACGCCCTCTCCATCGGCGGCAACCACCTGATCCACGCCCTGCGCCGCAACGTCAACCTGAAGATCCTGCTGTTCAACAACCGGATCTACGGGCTGACCAAGGGCCAGTACTCCCCCACCTCCGAAGTCGGGAAGATCACCAAGTCGACGCCGATGGGTTCGCTCGACGCACCCTTCAACCCGGTCTCCCTGGCCCTCGGCGCGGAGGCGTCGTTCGTGGCGCGGACCGTCGACTCCGACCGCAAGCACCTGACGGAGGTGCTGCGCCAGGCCTCCGCCCATCCCGGCACGGCTCTCGTCGAGATCTACCAGAACTGCAACATCTTCAACGACGGCGCGTTCGAGGTGCTGAAGGACAAGCAGTCGGCCGAGGAGGCGGTGATCCGGCTGGAGCACGGGCAGCCGGTCCGGTTCGGCGCCGACGGCGCGAAGGGGGTCGTACGGGACCGGGCCACCGGTGATCTGCGGATCGTCAGCGTGACCGAGGAGAACGAGGCGGAGGTGCTGGTCCACGACGCGCGCTCCGCGTCCCCGACGACCGCGTTCGCCCTCTCCCGCCTCGCCGATCCGGACACCCTGCGCAACACGCCCATCGGTGTCTTCCGCGCCGTCGAACGGCCGGTCTACGACACGCAGATGGCCGAACAGCTGGACACCGCGGTCGAGCGGCAGGGCAAGGGCGATCTGGCGGCGCTGCTGGCCGGTGGGGACACCTGGACGGTCGTCGGCTGAGACGGCCCGCACCGGCGGCGGTTCACGAGGCCCGGGACGTGATGTCGCGGGCCTCGTCGTATGCCCGGCGTGCTTCCTGGACGTCGGGCAGCCGCTCCGCCGTCCAGTGCGCCAGGGCCGTCACCTGTGCGGCGGCCTCGCGGCCCAGCTCGGTGAGCGAGTAGTCGACGCGCGGCGGGATCACGGGCTTGGCGTCCCGGTGGACCAGGCCGTCGCGCTCCAGGGTCTGGAGGGTCTGGGTCAGCATCTTCTCGCTGACGGTCCGGCCGAACCGGCTGATCACCCGGCGCAGCTCGCTGAAGCGGTGCGGGCGGTCGAGCAGCTCCATCAGGACGAGGACGCCCCAGCGGCTGGTGACATGTTCCAGGACGAGCCGGGACGGGCACATGCCCGCGTCGTCCGTCCCCACCTGCTTGATTACCGTCATGCCAGTACCTTACTTCAAAGTGGGTACTTTCCAATAGTTAGCGCTCCTCCTAGGGTTGCCGTCATACCGCTTCCCCTGTCGCGCATCCCGCAAGGAGTTCTCGTCATGAGCATCGTCGTCACCGGAGCCACCGGACACCTGGGCCGCCACGTCGTGGAGCAGCTGCTGGAGAAGGTTCCGGCGGAGCAGATCACCGCCGTCGTCCGCGACGAGGCGAAGGCCGCCGATCTCGCGGCCCGCGGAGTACGGCTCGCGGTCGCCGACTACAACGTCCCCGAGACCTTCGACGGCCTGTTCGCCGCCGGGGACAAGGTGCTGCTGATCTCGGGCAACGAGTTCGACAAGGGCCGTCCGCGGCAGCACCAGGTCGTCATCGACGCCGCCAAGGCGGCCGGTGCCGCTCTGCTCGCCTACACCAGCGCCCCGGGCAGCCTCACCGCCGCACTGGCCGACGACCACCGGGCCACCGAGGACGCACTGCTCGCCTCCGAGCTGCCGTACACGCTGCTGCGCAACGGCTGGTACCACGAGAACTACACCGAGCAGCTCGCCCCGGTGCTGGAGCACGGCGCGGTCGTCGCGGCCGCGGGCGAGGGCCGGGTCTCGTCCGCGTCCCGCGCGGACTACGCGGCGGCCGCGGTGGCCGTACTGACCGGCGAGGGCCACGAGAACAAGACGTACGAGCTTGGTGGCGACGAGGCGTGGAGCTTCGCGGAGTACGCGGCGGAGCTGAGCCGGCGGACCGGCCGGGAGATCGCTTACAACGCCGTGTCGACCGAGGCCCTCACCGGCATCCTGGCCGGCGCCGGGCTGCCCGAGCCGCTCGCGGCGATCCTCGCCGGGGTGGACGCGTCGATCGAGAAGGGCGAGCTGGTCGTCCCGACCGGCGACCTGTCCCGCCTGGCGGGCCGCCCGACCACCCCGCTCTCCGTGGCGATCGCGGCCGCGCTGGAGGACAAGGGCTGATCGGTCCACCGAAGGACCGGAGGACCGGCTGACCCATTGACCCATCCCCTTGCCTCCTCAGCCCGGGAGGGGGTGCGGGCACGCTCCGGCGCTGTCCCCACCCGCGCATGTCATGACCGTATAGCGATACGGGCATGACATGCGGGGGTGCCCGGCGTTACCTTCGTTCACGCATGCCTGTCGTGAGAAGGAGGACCCGTGGCCGGGACGTCGAAGGGTGAGGGCCGTACCGGCCTGGTGAACGGCTTCGCCGCCTACGGGATGTGGGGGCTCGTGCCGCTCTTCTGGCCGCTGCTCAAGCCCGCCGGCGCGTTGGAGATCCTCGCCCACCGCATGGTGTGGTCCCTCGTCTTCGTCGCGGCGGCGCTGGTGGTCGTGCGGCGCTGGGCGTGGGCCGGTGAGCTGCTGCGGCAGCCGCGCCGGCTGGGTCTGATCGCGATCGCCGCGGCCGTCATCACGGTCAACTGGGGCGTCTACATATGGGCGGTCAACAGCGGGCACGTGGTCGAGGCCTCCCTCGGCTACTTCATCAACCCGCTGGTCACCATCGCCATGGGCGTGCTGCTCCTCAAGGAGCGGCTGCGGCCCGTGCAGTGGGCGGCGGTCGGCGTCGGCTTCGCCGCGGTGCTGGTGCTCACCATCGGCTACGGCCGCCCGCCGTGGATCTCCCTGTGTCTCGCGTTCTCCTTCGCCACGTACGGGCTGGTGAAGAAGAAGGTCAACCTCGGTGGGGTGGAGTCGCTGGCCGCCGAGGCGGCGATCCAGTTCGTGCCCGCTCTCGGCTACCTGCTGTGGCTCTCCGCCGACGGGAGCTCCACCTTCACCGGCGAGGGTGCCGGGCACGCCCTCCTGCTCGCCTCCACCGGCATCGTGACCGCGATCCCGCTCGTCTGCTTCGGCGCGGCGGCGATCCGTGTGCCGCTGTCCACGCTGGGGCTCTTGCAGTACCTGGCGCCGGTCTTCCAGTTCCTGCTCGGCGTCCTCTACTTCCACGAGGCCATGCCGCCCGAGCGCTGGGCCGGGTTCGCCCTGGTCTGGTTGGCGCTGACCCTGCTCACCGCGGACGCGCTGCGCACGGCCCGGCGGGCGGCCCGCGCGCTCGCCGCCGGCACGCCCGGCTCCCTCGCCGGGCCGGACACACCGGAGCCGGGGCAGGCTTCGGTTCCGGCTCCAGCTTCGGCTTCGGCTTCGGCTTCGGCTTCGGCTTCGGCTTCGGCTTCGGCTTCGGTTGGGGCTACCGCTCCAGCTCCGGCCACCGCTCCGGTCGCCAAGCCGTAGGCAGACGGCGGTCGACACCCGTGCGGGCCACGACGCGCGAGGGCGCGCGGAGGCGTCCGGTCCGCGCGGCCGGAGCCCTATAACTGGTCCCATGACGGAGACACCGACGCCCGCACCCACCCCCACGCCCGTGCACTGGAAGCTCGTCGTCGACAGCGCCGACCCGCACGCCCAGGCCGTTTTCTGGGCCGCCGCGCTGCGCTACGAGGTGGAGGACAACAGCGCGTTCATCGAACGGCTGCTGGCACTCGGCGCGCTGACGGGCGCGGCGACGGTGGAGCACCACGGCCGGCCCGCCTTCCGGGACCTGATCGCCGTACGGCATCCCGAGGACCCGTTCGATCCGGATCGTGGGACGGGGCTCGGGCGGCGGCTGCTGTTCCAGCGGGTGCCGGAGGCCAAGACGGGCAAGAACCGGCTCCATCTCGATCTGCATCCCGGCGACGGGCGGCGCGCGGCCGAGGTCGAACGGCTGACCGCGCTCGGGGCGAGTGTGCTGCGGGAGGTGAGGGATCCGTCCGGGGAGTGGGTGGTGATGGCGGACCCCGAGGGGAACGAGTTCTGCGTGCACTGAGCTCGGTCGTGCACCCCAGGGTCCCGGCCCCCGGCCACCGAATCAGCCGTGCGGGAGGGAGCCGGAGTTCCGGGCCCGCTCGGCCAGCCGCGTCATGCGGGCACGTGCCGATTCCAACTGCTCCACGTCCTCGGCGGCCGGCCCTTCCCCGGTGGTCAACTCCGTCCACAGTGCCAGGAGCTCGGTTCCCAGGTTGAGCCCCTGCAAGGGGTCACGTACGGCGCGCCAGGCCGTCGCCGCGCTCAGGACGTTGCCGTACGCGGCCTCCGTGTCGCGCGTGCGGTGGTGGATCCGGGCCAGGTCGAGGGAGACGTGGAAGGACCGGAGCGGGTCGGCCGACAGGTAGGCGATGTACGCGCCGAGTTCCCGCAGCCGGAGCACTTCGGGGTGCTCCGGTCCCAGCGTTTCCGAGGCCTGTGCGACGGTCTGTTCCGCGAGCGCCGCCGCCACCTGCGTCCTGCCCGCCCGCACAGCCGCGTTGATCTGCGCCATCGGCTCCGCGAGGAGTGCGGGCGCGCCGCCGTCACCCGGGAGCGAGCGGGGGTCGTCGCCGAGCACGGCCTCCGCGACGGCGTCGAAGCCGCGGGCGGGAGTCGGCTTGGGGTCGGGGTCCGAGTCGGGGCGGGAGCCGAGGGTGCGGCCGAAGACAGGGCTGCCGTCGGGCTCCGGTCCGGCGTCGGGAGTGCTGCCACCCGTGTCCGCGGGCGGAGGGGTGTCCATCGCGGGCGGCGGACCGAAGACGCCCGTCGGGGCGACGACCGTGCCGGGGGCCGGGACGTCGCCCTGCGGGTGCGCCTGGGGGAGCGGCTGCGGCCGCGGCTGTGAGTGTGACTGTGGGGGGATCTGGGGTCGGGGTCGGGGTCGGGGCTCCGGGACGGTGCGCAGCGGGAAGGTGGGGGCCGTCTCGTTCACCGGTTCGGGCACGGATCGCAGGGCGTGCGTGGGCTTGTCGTGGCGGGACGGCGCGGGCGGCTCCTGCGGCGGCGCCACCCGCAGCGGCTCGCCCGCGAAATGGCTGGATCCGTCCGGTTCGACGCGCAGGGGAACGACGTAGCCGATGCGCTCGTCGTGCACCGTGGCGGCGACCGGATGGCCGGTGGCCAGAGCGATGCGGTGCAGGTGGCCCAGGACGGCGTGCTGGATCTCCTGGCCGTCGGCGGGGACGACCGGGACACCGCCGATCGTCGCCGGCCCGCCCCCGGACACGTGCACGTCGAGTGGCGCCACCACGGCGGCCTGCCGCCCGGCGTGCTGCTGTTCCCGCTTCTTCTCGCGGCTGAGTCGCGACATCGGTTTTCCTCACTCGGACACGTATCCCGTGCACGTACCTGGTGCTCATGATCCGTGCACGCACACGTACACGTACTGTTGAGTTTCTCCGCCCGCTCCCTTTCCTGGCGTCACCACGACGTCACAGGCTCGTTCCAAGGAGCGGCCCGCACAGTCAGTACGAAGGAGCACGGACATGCGGACGACGGACGGGCAGCGCGGACCGGAGATCTGGATCCGTGGACCGGTGGCCGCGCCGGGGCCGGTGCCGGGGCCGTACGAGTCCGTGGCCGCCCCGACCGCCACTCCCCGGCGCTTCGCGTGGCTCGCCGCCCACGGCGGGGCCGGAACCTCCACGCTCGCCGCCGTCTACGGCGGTCACGACTGCGGACGCGACTGGCCGGGCCCCGACGCGCCCTCGTCCGTCCTGCTGGTCGCCCGGACGCACGCGACCGGCATCGAGTCCGCCCTGCGGGCCCTGGAGGTCTTCCGGCGCGCGGAGTCGCCGACCGGACTGGACCTGGAGGCGGTCGTCCTGGTCGCGGACGCCCCGGGCCGCCTGCCCCGGCCGCTCGTCCAGCGGATCCGGCCGATCGAGTCGGCCATCGACGTGTACCGCGTGCCCTGGGTTCCGTCCTGGCGCCTCGGCGACCTGTCCGGGGAACCGCCCCGCGAGAGCGAGCCGCTGTGCCGCCTCACCGGCACGACCATACGGCGGACCCGTTGACCCCGCCCGCCCCGCCGCCGTTCCCGTCGCCGGCCCCTTCGCCGTTCCCTCCGCTGCCTCCCGCCGTCGGGATCGCCGACGCCGTGCGGGCGGGGCGGCTGCGGGCCGTCGACGCCGTCGCCGGGGCGTTGGAGCGGATCCGGCGGGCCGACCGTGCGGTGTGCGCCTTCGTCGAGGTGTGGGAGGAGGCGGCGATGGCGGCGGCGGCCGAGGTCGACGTGCGGGTCGCCGCGGGTGAGCGGCTGCCGCTGGCCGGGGTGCCGATCGGCGTCAAGGGCCGGTACGGGCTGCGGACGGCGGGGCCGTTGACCGACGCCGGATGCGTGCCGGTGGGCGCGACGGCCGTGCCCGGGCCGGGGACCGCATGGCAGACCTGGGGGCTCGGAGCGCACGGCCGTACCGTCAACCCCTGGCGTGCCGACCGCACGCCGGGTGGCTCCTCGGCCGGCTCCGCGGCGGCGGTCGCGGCCGGCCTGGTGCCGCTGGCGACCGGCAGTGACGGGGCGGGATCGGTGCGGATACCGGCGGCGTGGTGCGGGATCCTCGGCCTGAAGGTCACCGGGGGCAGCCTCCCGTCGGCCGACCGTACGGGGCTGGCGGCGCCCGGCGTGCTCGCGCGGTACGCGGCGGACGCGGAGGCCTACTGGCGGGTGATGGCCGGGGCGGCGGGCGCGGCGGGAGCGTCCGGTGCGCTCGACGCATCCCGGTCCGATCCGCCTGTCCCCGATCCGCCTGTCCCCGATCCGTCTGTCCCCGATCCGCCTGTCCCCGATCCGTCTGTCCCTGATCCGCCCGTCACCCATGCGCCCGTCACCGATGCGCCCGTCACCGATCTGTCCGCCGCCGAGCCGGCCGACGTCCGTCCGCCCGTCGCCGATCCGCCCACCGCCGTCTTCTCCCCCGATCTCGGCTTCGCCGCTCCCGACCCGGAACTCGTGGCTCTGGCCCGCGCCGCCGCCGTTCGCCTCGCGGACGCCGGTGCCGTACGGCTGCTGCGCGCCGAGGTGCCGCCGCCGCGGCTGGAGGACCCCGGCCCGGCGTGGCTGGCGCTCCGTGCGACAGGCGCGGGCGCAGGCGCAGGCACGGGTGGCGGTGCTGGGCGCGGAGGTGACGGCGGTGTCGCGGAGGCCGTGCGGAGGGTCAACGACTCCCGGCTGGCCGCGTTCTTCGCCCGGGCCGACCTGCTGCTGACCCCCACGACCCCCCATCCGCCGCACGGCCACGAGGGCCCGGGAGCGCGCTACTCGACGGCGCTCACCTGGGCGTTCAACCTCAGCGGGCATCCGGCGCTCAGCCTCCCGGCGGGGATCGGACCGGACGGCTGCCCGGCGGGACTCCAGGCCGTGGCGCCGCACGGACGGGAGGCACTGCTGCTCTCCCTGGCGGCGCGCGCGGAGGCGGCGAGCGGGGTCCTGGTGCCCGGCGGCGGCCTCGGCGAAGCGGCATCGTCCGATCAGCCTTGGCGAAGGTAATTGCATGCGCATATAATGCACAGGCGTCTTATTGCTGCACGCCTATCACCTGGGGGAAGACCGTGAGCACCCGCCGTTTCCTGTTCCTGCTGGGCAGTGCCCGCAGCGCCGGCAACACCGAACTGCTGGCCCGCCGGGCCGCCGAACAGCTGCCCGCCGACGTCGAACAGCGGTGGCTCGCCCTCGCCGAGCACCCGCTGCCCGACTTCGAGGACCTGCGTCACGACGAGGACCACGTCCGCCCCACCGAGGGCAACGCGGGCCTGCTGCTCGACGCCACGCTCGCGGCGACGGACCTCGTGATCGCCTCGCCGCTGTACTGGTACACACTCTCCGGACACACCAAGCGCTACCTGGACCACTGGTCTGGCTGGCTGCGCACCCCCGGCCTGGACTTCAAGGCGACGCTCGCCGGCCGCACCCTGTGGGGCGTCACCGCGCTGGCCCACGAGGAGCAGGTGGTCGCCGACCCGCTGGTCGGCGCGCTGCACAACTCGGCCGCGTACATGGGGATGCGGTTCGGCGGAGTGCTGCTCGGCAACGGCAGCAAGCCCGGTGACGTCCTGAACGACACGGAGGCGCTCGCACGCGCCAAGACGTTCTTCGTCCGGGAGGCGCCGCTGGCGCGCTTCCCCTACGAGACCGGGAACGGTACGGAGACCGGGACGGGAACCGAGCCCGAGACGGAAACCGGGGCCGGGACGGAAACCGAGCCCGGGACGGTCCCGACTACGCGGTGATGTCCCTCGTCGTGAACCGCGCCCACGCCGCCGAGCCGAAGACGGCCACGTACAGGCCTTGCAGTCCGAGGTTCCTGCGCAGTTCCTCCCAGTAGACGGGGTCGCGCATCAGGTCGGCGAAGGACAGCCAGTAGTGGGAGAACAGGTACGGCTGGATCGCGTGCAGTTGGGGGATCTGGTCGAGGATCTGGACGGTGATCACCAGCCCCACGGTCGTCGCCATCGCCGCGATGCCGCTGTCGGTGAGCGTGGAGACGAACAGGCCGAGCGCGGCCACGCCGAGGAGGGAGACGGCGACGACCAGCGCGATCAGCAGGGCCCGCGTCAGGCCGTCGGCGAAGGAGATGCGGGTGCCGGAGATCGTCGTGAGGTCACCGAGCGGGAACAGCAGCGCGCCGACCGCGAGCGCCGACACCGTGACGACGAAGGTGGCCAGCAGGCAGAAGGCCGTCGCCGTCGCGTACTTGGCGAGCAGGAGGCGGGTGCGGCCGGCGGGGGCGACCAGGAGGTAGCGCAGGGTGCCGGCGTTCGCCTCACCGGCGAGCGCGTCGCCGGCGACGACCCCCACGGCCATCGGCAGGAAGAACGGGAGCGTGGCGGCCAACGCGGTGAACACCAGGAACAGGCCGTTGTTGGTGATCTGCGCCATGAAGGCCGGCGCCTCACCGCCGCCGCCCCGCTGCCCGGCCGTCGCCCCGTCCCCGGTCTCGATCTTCACGGCGATCCCGACCAGGACCGGCACGGCCGCCAGTACGGCCAGCAGGGCGAGGGTGCGCCAGCGGCGGAGGGTGACGGTCAGCTCGCTGCGGAAGAGGCCGAGGGTCCACAACGGGCCTGCCCCTCGGACGCCTTCGGCCCGCACCGCGGCAGCCGTTGCAGCCTGCACCGCCGCGGCCGATTCAGCCCGCGACATCGAAACCCTCCCCCGTGAGTGCCACGAACGCCTCCTCCAGTGAGGCCCGCTCCACACCGAAGCCGCGCACCCGGACGCCCGCCGTCACCAACGCGGCGTTCAGATCCGCGAGTTCCAGGCCGCCGGGCTCGCCCGTCACCCGGTCCTCGGTGACGACGACGTCGCCCACCCCCTGTTCCTTCAGCACGCGGGCCGCGTCCGCCGGATCCGGGGTGGTCACGACGAGCCGGCCGCGCGCCCGGGCCGCCAGGTCGGCCACCGGGCCCTGGACGAGAAGGCGTCCGCGCGCCATCACGGCCGCGTGCGTGCAGACCTGCTCGATCTCGTCGAGGAGGTGGGAGGAGAGGAAGACGGTGGTGCCGTCGGCGGCCAGCTCGCGGACGAGGACACGGATCTCGCGCATGCCCTGCGGGTCGAGGCCGTTGGTCGGCTCGTCGAGGACGAGCAGGCGGCGGGGCTGGAGCAGCGCCGCGGCGAGGCCCAGCCGCTGTTTCATGCCGAGCGAGTACGCCTTCGCCTTCTTGCCGGCGGCGGCCGTCAGCCCCACCCGGTCCAGCGCCGCCGCCACGCGCGGGCGCCGGGTGCGCGGATCGGCGGTCGGGTCGGCGGCGTCGTAGCGCAGGAGGTTGTCGCGGCCGGAGAGGAAGCCGTAGAGGGCCGGGCCCTCGATGAGGGCGCCGACGTGCGGGAGGACGGTGCGGGCGGCCCGTGGCATGGGCCGCCCGAGGACCCGGGCCGTGCCGGAGGTCGGTTCGACGAGGCCCATCAGCATGCGGATGGTGGTGGTCTTGCCGGAGCCGTTCGGGCCGAGGAAGCCGAAGACGCTGCCCGCCGGGACGGCCAGGTCGAGGCCGTCGACGGCGAGCTGCCCGCCGCGGTAGCGCTTGGTGAGGGCGCGGGTGCGGATGACGGGGTCGCCCGCACCCAAGTCCTCATCCGGCGCCATTCCCGGCACCGCACCTGGCGCCACACCCGGCGCCCTTCCCCGCAGCGTTCCGGGCGCCACTCCTGGCACCGTCCCGGGCGCCGCTCCCGGCACCGTCCCGGGCGCCACTCCTGGCACCGCTCCCGGCACCGTCCCGGGCGCCGCCGCCGCGTCGCCGTCCATCGGCTCCCCCGATCCGCTGTCCACTGGTGGTCGTCGGGCCGGTCACCGCCCCGAGTCGGCCGCTCACCGCCCGGGTCGGCCGCTCACCGTGCCGAATCGGCCGCCTTCACCAGGGCGTCCTTGGTGACGGCACCGACGTAGACCTTGCCGTCGTCCGTGACCAGGGCGTTGATCAGACGGGTGGAGAAGACGGTCCCGGAGCCGAACTTGCCGGTGACCTTGTCGCCGAAGGAGCCCAGGAAGCCGCCGAGAGCGCCCGCGTCGGGCAGGTCCCCGGCGGAGGCGGCACCCGTGCCGCCGGTGTCGAAGGCGGCCACGGACGTCCAGCCGTCGCCGAGGACATCGAGGCCGGCCAGGTCCTCGCCCAGCTCCTCCTCGGAGGGGGCGCCGGAGTCCTCGGGCGCCTCGGCCGGGTCGGCGGCCTCCCCCTCGGTCACCTTGGCGCCCTCGGGCGGGGTGAACTCGAAGGTGGAGGCGACCGGCCGGGCGAAGCTGACCTGGGTGAAGCCGGCGTCCACGACGGCCGCGCCGCCCCCGCTCGGGGTGAGCGTGAACTTCAGCGGCAGCCCGGTCTCCGCGTCCACGGCCACGCTGATCGCGCCGACGGTCGAGCCGGACTGCTTCGGCTTGACGACCAGCTTGTAGGCGTCGCGGCCGGCGACCTGGGCGGTCCCGTCGACGGTGACCGAGGTGGTGTCGTCCACCGCCTTCAGGGCTTCCTCGGTGAGCTCCTTGGGGGTGGCGGGCACGGGCGTGCCGTCGTCCTTCGCGTTCTTCTCGACGGTGGAGTGGTAGACCTCGTCGGAGGCGCTGTCGTACGCCCACACGTCCGTGCCGTTGTGGATGACGCTGTACTCGGCGGCGTTCTCCAGGAGGGAGAGCTTCTGCCGGTCCGGGCCGTCGGCGGCGACGCGCAGGGTGTGCGTGCCGGAGGCGAGTTCGGTGAGCTTGGCCGAGGGGTCGGCGGACGAGCCGCCGCTCTCCCCGGTGGCCCCGGAGAGCAGCCCGCTCTCCAGGCCGCCCAGGTCGGGCAGGCCCAGATCGGTGCTGATCTTCACCGTGCCGGAGAGCTGCTGCACGTCGGACGCGGCGATCTTCTCTATGAGCTGCTGCGCGCTGATCTTCGGCAGGTCGGGGTCGCCCGAGTCGGCCAACGCCGGGACGAGCCCGATCGTCGCCGCCGCGACACCCGCCACGGTGACCGGAACGACGTACCGCACGGCCTTGCGCCGTCCGACGCGCGGGTCGTCGTCGGTCTCCCCGGCGCGCGTGCTGTCGTCGGATGCGTACGGTGCCATGTGTGCCTTACCTCCGTCGTCGGCGGCGGCTGGTCATGTCGCGAACGACCCCACCTCAAGCCGCCATTCTCACCCGAATCGGTGAGGATTGGGGTTCTCCGTGGTCTCCATCTGACCAAATCGGCCCACGACATACGTCAACCCGAGGACTCAACTCCGCCTACGCCTGCGGTATGACACGGGAGCGGGTGACGGGCGGTCACCCGTAGGGGGCGGGGCACCTCACCCGGCCCGGTGCACCACCGCGTCGCACAGCTCCATCAGCGCCTTCTTGGCCCCGCACTCCCGCAGCGGCGCCAGCACGGCCCGCGCGTCCTTCGCGTACCGCACGGTGTCCGCGCGGGCCTGCTCCAGCGCGGGGTGGGCGCGCAGGGCGGCCAGTGCCTCCGCGTGCCGTGCGTCGTCGCTCAGGTCGGAGTCCAACAGCTCGCAGAGTGCCACGTCCTCGGGCAGCGCCAGGCGCTCCGCCCGCTCCCGCAGCCGCAGCACGGGCAGCGTCGGGATTCCTTCCCGCAGGTCCGTGCCCGGCGTCTTGCCCGACTCGTGGGAGTCCGACGCGATGTCCAGGACGTCGTCCGCGAGCTGGAAGGCGACTCCCAGCCGCTCGCCGTACTGCGTCAGCACGTCCACGACCGTCTCGTCGGCGCCCGACATCATCGCGCCGAACCGGCACGAGACGGCCACCAGCGAGCCGGTCTTGCCGCCGAGCACGTCGAGGTAGTGCTCGACCGGGTCCCGCCCGTCCGTCGGCCCCGCCGTCTCCAGGATCTGCCCGGTGACCAGCCGCTCGAACGCCTCCGCCTGCACCCGGACCGCCTCGGGCCCGAGGTCGGCGAGGATGTGCGAGGCCCGGGCGAAGAGGAAGTCCCCGGTGAGGACGGCGAGCGAGTTCCCCCAGCGCGTGTTCGCGCTCGGCACCCCGCGCCGTACGGTCGCCTCGTCCATCACGTCGTCGTGGTACAGCGTGGCCAGGTGGGTGAGCTCCACCACCACGGCCGACGGCACGATCCCGGGCGCGTACGGGTCGCCGAACTGCGCCGCGAGCATCACGAGCAGGGGCCGGAACCGCTTTCCGCCCGCCCGCACCAGGTGCTGGGCGGCTTCCGTGATGAAGGGAACCTCGCTCTTGGTGGCCTCGAGCAAGCCTTCCTCGACAGCCGTCAATCCGGCCTGGACATCGGCTTCCAGAGCCTGGTCCCGCACGCTCAGCCCGAACGGCCCGACGACGGTCACGAGGGGTCTCCTGTCTGCTGGTGTCTACTCGCGGTTACACGGTTTGTCGATAGGTCTCTGCCATCACTCGCGTCAGCGTATCCGGTCACGTTTCGATCACTGATAAGCCCCCACGTCCCCCGGCCCCCCACGTCGCTCGACCGGGAGACGACGGGAGGAGCCCGGATGAGCCCGAGCGGCTTTCGATCACGACCGGTATGTTTCTGATCAGCCGATACGAACGGACATTTATCGACTGACCGGGAAGTAGTGATTCATGTCCAGCGCAGAGGTAGACGTCGAATCCGCCGACCGGCCCCCTCCGCGCGACGACGCCGTCCCGGGCCGCCGCTTCCCCGGCCGCCCCGGGGGCCTGCTCGCCCTCTGCGGCCTGACGGCCTGGGAACGCTTCTCGTTCCTCGGGGTGCAGGCCGTCCTGGTCCTCCACTTCACCGACGCGGTGGCCCACGGCGGTCTGGGCATGCCGGCCGGGACCGCCGTCCCCCTCGCGGCGGCTCTCGGCGCCCTCGTCCACCTGGCCTCCGTCGCCGGCGGCCGGCTCGCCGACCGCGCCCTGGGCCCGTACCGCTCGGTGCTGTGGGGTGGCGCCCTGACCGCCTGCGGGCTCTACGCCCTGGCCGTGCCCACCACCGGCACGACCTGGGTGGGCCTCGGCCTGGTCGTCGCCGGCACCGGGCTCGTCAGGCCGAACGCCGCCACCCTGGTCGGCACGCTCCGCCGCGCCGGCGATCACCGCCGCGACGCGGACTTCGCCCTCTACTGCTCGGCGCTCGGCCTCGGCGCCCTCGCGGGACCGGTGATCATCGGCGGACTCGGCGACCACCACGGCCGGCACTGGGGGTTCGCGGCGGCCGCGGTCGGCATGACGTGCGGCCTGGCGCAGTACGCGACCGGCCGCCGCCACCTGACCGGCCGCCTTCACCTGACCGGCCGCCCTCGCCCGACCGGGAGCCTTCACCCGACCGGGAGCCCTCCCCCGACCGGCCACCCTCACCCGACCGGGAGCCCTCCCCCGACCGACCCCCCTCACCCGACCGGGAGCCCTCCCCCGACCGGGAGCCTGACCGGCCGCCCTCGCCCGACCGGGAGCCTTCACCCGACCGGACGAAGGCGCACGCGCACCCCGCGATCGACGCCGACGGCCGTCAGGGTCGCCCTCTCCCCCCGGTCCCTCGCGCGCTCGGCCCCGGTACGCCGGGCGGTCCACCGGGCCGTCACCGGGGCCGTGGTCGTCACCGCGTTCGCGGTCTACCTGGCCGCGTCGGGGTGGCTCACCCTTGACGTTGTCGTGAACCTGCTCACCTTGCTCGCGGTGCTCGCCCCGGTCGCCTGCTTCGCGGTGCTGTTCACCAGCCCGGCGGTGACCGCGCGGGAGCGCGGCCGGTTGCGTCCGTGCGTCGTGCTGTTCCTCGCCTCGACCGCGTTCGACCTCGCGCTCCTCCAGGCATGTTCCACGACACTGCTGCCGGCCCCGGCGGGCGCCGGGGCCACGATCCCCGGCTTCGACTTCCCGGTGAGCTGGTACCTGCCGGCGCTCTGCGCCGCCGAGGCCGCCCTCGCTCCCGTGGTGGCGTTCCTGTGGGCGCGGCCGGGCCGCCGCGGGCCGGGCACCGGGCCCACGACCGCACTCGGGGTCGTCCTCGGCGGCTCGGCGTCCCTGCTGCTGGTGGTGCCGACGAGCGGGCACGGCGGCAGCGACGCGCACCCCATGTCCGGTGGGTGGATCGTCGGCTCGTGCCTGCTGCTCGGCCTCGGCGGCGTCCTCGTGAAGGCTTCGGGACTGTCGGCCACCACCAGGCTCGCCCCGGCCGCGTTCGCCGGGTGGACCACGGCGCTGTGGTTCCTCTCCGCGGCGCTCGCGGGCGGCATCCAGGCGCAGGTGGCGCGGCTCCACGACGACGTGTCCCGGCCCGTCCTCTTCGGCGTCAGCGGCGCGATGGCGGTCGCCGCCGGCCTGGCCGTACTGGCCGCGTCGCCCTGGCTGCACCGCACGACACGCCCCGTCCACTGACCCCCGCCGCCGACTCACCGGCACAACACGCCCTTTTACAAAGGACTTAGGGCTCATTGTCCGTTTGGCCCCTATTGTACTGACGGGTGAGTTGGCTCACTCCCCACCCCCACCTCACTCCCCACGCCGAAACCTGTGACTCCGCTTTGCGCCAAGCCAGTTGACGTTTCACGACAGCAAAGGATCAAGCACCCCATACCGCTCGGATCATGGTCAATAGGGGTGTGGTGTGACTCCGCCACTTGTTCCGGACATGTGCTCTCGCATACGTTCCCGCCACAAGTCGGGCGGACGCCGAATCCTGCCGCCGCCCTTCACCACCCATCGACGAACACTCACGCACGGCAGGAGCGGGGGACCCAGGTAGAACGCCGGGCCGTACGTCACGCACGTAACGGCCCCGGCTAGGGGTGAAGTCGCGCCGCCGTACCCGTACGGCGGCCGGCCGGGCACCTCCCCGCCCGAACCCGACAGCTCACCCCGCAGGCGCCGGAGAGGAATTCCGCCATGTCTGCTGCCGCTCAGCCCCGCCGCACCCGCCTCGCCCGCACCGTCGCCGCCGTCTGCACCGGCGCCGCCGTGCTCTCCCTTCCGTTCATGGCCGCCACCAGCGCCTCCGCCGCCCCCACGACGTCGGTCACCACCACGTCGGCCACCACGGTCGCCGGGTACCCCGACAACCTCGACGGCTGGATCCGCGAGTCGCTCGCGATCATGGCCGAGCGGGGCATCCCGGGCACGTACAACGGCATCCACCGCAACATCCTCCGCGAGTCGTCGGGCAACCCGAAGGCCATCAACCTCTGGGACTCCAACGCGGCCAAGGGCACCCCGTCCAAGGGGCTGCTCCAGGTCATCGACCCGACCTTCGCCGCGTACCACGTGCCCGGCACCTCGTACGACCCGTACGACCCGGTCGCCAACATCACCGCGGCCTGCAACTACGCGGCCGCGCGCTACGGCTCCATCGACAACGTGTTCGGCGCGTACTGACCTACGCCGGGCGCGGGACACGCTCCTGCGGGGTGTGTCCCGCGGGACACACCCACGGGACTCGCCCTAGGGGAAGAGTCGTTCGAGGACGACGGCCACGCCGTCGTCCTCGTTCGACGTCGTCACCTCGTCGGCCACCGCCTTCAGCTCGGGGTGGGCGTTGGCCATCGCGACACCGCGCGCCGCCCAGTCGAACATCGGGATGTCGTTGGGCATGTCACCGAAGGCCAGCGTGTCCTCGGGCCTCAGCCCGAGGTGTTCGGCGGCCAGCGCCAGCCCCGTCGCCTTGGTGATGCCGCACGGCTGGAGTTCCACCGTGCCCGGCCCGGACATGGTGACGGTCGCGAGCGAACCGACCACCGAGCGGGCCGTCGCCGCCAACTCGTCGTCGGACAGGGTGGGGTGGCGCAGCAGCACCTTGCTGATGGGCTCGCACCACAGGTCGTCGCGCGACCCGACGCGCAGGGCCGGCAGGGTCGGGTGGGGCATCCGGTAGCCCGGCTCGATGAGCGTCAGCCCGTCGACGCCGTCCTGGTCGACGGCCGCGTACACCTCGCCGACCTCGGCCTCGATCTTCCCCAGCGCGGTCTCCGCCAGCTCCCGGTCCAGGGTGACCGACCACAGCAGGCGGTCCGCGCCGGCGTCGTACACCTGTGCACCCTGGCCGCACACCGCGAGTCCCCGGCTGTGCAGGTTCGCCAGCAGCGGCCGGACCCGGGGTGCCGGGCGGCCCGTCACCACCAGGTGGCGGGCGCCGGCGGCCGCCACCCGCGCGAGCGCGTCGAGGGACCGGTCGGAGAAGGTGTCGTCGCCGCGGAGCAGCGTTCCGTCCAGGTCGGTGGCGATGAGGGAGTACGCGGCGCAGCGCGCGGCATCTGCGAAGGGTGCGGCCATGATCAGAGAATACGGATCCCCGCCGTCCCCAACTCACCTTCCCTTGTGGGCGATCCGCGGGAAGACGGGGAGGGACGGCCGGAAACGGCTTTCACACGCAACGCCGGGTACAGGGCGGTTAAAGGCCTCTGCACCGATTGGCAACAACATGCTCCGCTACCTACCGCCCGAACTACCTGGAGCGGTACCGTCCAAGTGTCCAGGGGGGACTTGATCGGGGGGTCAGGTTGAGCAGTGGACGTGTTCGTGTGCTCGGGCCGGAGGAGCTCGGCGAGGGGGATCGGGAGCGGTGGCGCGCGCTGCGCGCCGCGTCCGCGGTCCCGCGCAATCCGTTCATGGAACCGGAGTTCACCGACGCCGTGGGCCGGGTGCGGCCGCGCGCGCGGGTGGCGGTGGTGTACGAGGGGCGCGAGCCGGTCGGTTTCCTGCCCCACGAGCGGGGCCGGCTCGGCCGGGGCCAGGCCCTCGCGTACGGCGTGTCGGACGCCCAGGGAGCCGTCCTGAGCCCGGGCCTCGGGCTGAACGCGGACGAACTGATGCGGGCGTGTTCCCTGTCGAGCTTCGCCTTCGACAACCTGGAGGCGGAACAGGGGCTGTTCCTGCCGCAGGTGGCCGCCGAGTACGCCTCCTACGTCATCGACGTGGAGAAGGGGTACGAGACCTACGAGTCCGTGCTGCGCGCGCAGTCGCCGAAGTTCCTGAAGACGACGCTCGCGAAGGAACGCAGGCTGGGCCGCCAGGCCGGGCCGCTGCGGTTCGTGTTCGACGAGCGCGACCCGGCCGCGCTGCGCACGCTCATGGCGTGGAAGTCGGCTCAGTACCGCAGGACCGGCCGCCGGGACCGGTTCGCGCAGGAGTGGATCACCCGGCTCGTGGACGCCCTCGCCGAGACGCGCGCCCCGGAGTGCTCCGGCACGCTGTCCGTGCTCTACGCCGGTGAGCGGCCCGTCGCCGCGCACTTCGGACTGCGTTCGGCGTCCGTCCTGGCCTGCTGGTTCCCGGCCTACGACCCGGAGTTCGCGAAGTTCTCGCCGGGGCTGGTGCTGCATCTGCGGATGGCCGAGGCGTCGGCCGCGGAGGGCGTCGGCCTGCTCGATCTGGGGCGGGGCGCGGCCGAGTACAAGGACTCGCTGAAGACGGGCGAACTGCCCGTGTACGAGGGGGCGTGGACGCGTCCGGGGGTGGGCGCCGCGCTCCACTGGCTCAGCCGTGAGCCCTCCCGCCGCGCGCACCACTTCGTACGGGCCCGGCCGAGGCTGGCGGCGACGGCGGCACGGGCGCTGAAGGGCGCGGGGCGGCTGCGGCAGTTGCGGCGATCGTGACGGGCGGGGCGGACGCCCGTTCGGCGAGGGGTGGACGCCGGTTCCGCACGGGTCGGACGCCGGTTCAGCACGGGACGGACGCCGGTTCGGAGCGGGTCGGACGCCGGTCCAGCGCGGGGCCATCGCAAGAGGTGCCCGTGAGGGCAGGGGACTTCATGGCAGGGGAAGGCTCATGAGAGCAGGGGGGTTCATGTCCCGCGCACACGTGGAGCAGGAGATCCGGAGGTTCCTCGCCATCGGGCCGGTGCAGGTCGCCGAGCTGGACCTGGAGGGTCCCGGGGCCACCCTCAGGCCGGGGCCCGGCAGCCCTCCCGTCACCCACGGTGAAGTGTTCCTGCTGGTCAGGAGGGATGGCCGGCCGGTCGGCACCCTCCTGGGACGGGTCCCGGAGGGCGCCGACCCGAAGACGGTCCTCGCCGGCCTGGCACGGGAGCGGATCGCCCCGGAGCGGGTGGGGAACGGCAACGGCGCCGGGGAGACCGAGCGGTCCGGGAGCGCGGGCGCGGCGCCTTCCGTGCCGTACACCAGTGTCGTGATCGCCACCCGCGAACGTGCCGGGCAGCTCGCCCACGCGCTCGACTCGATGCTCGCCCAGGACCACCCCGACTTCGAGATCGTCGTCGTGGACAACGCACCCGTGACCGGCACGACCCGGGACTTGATCGAACGCAAGTACGCCGAGCGCGTGCGGTACGTCACCGAGCCGGTGCCCGGTCTCGCCGTCGCGCACAACCGGGGCGTCGAGGCCGCGCGCGGCGAGGTGATCGCCTTCACCGACGACGACGTGGTCGCCGACCCGCGCTGGCTGACCGGACTCACCGCGCCCTTCACCGCCGACCCCGGACTCGGCTGCGTCACCGGCCTGATCCTGCCGGCCCGGCTGCGCACCCCCGCCCAGGTGCTGCTGGAGAGCCACGGCGGCTTCGCCAAGGGCTTCACGGCCCGTACGTACGACCCGGCCGACCCGCCCGCCGACGAGCCGCTGTTCCCGTTCACGGCGGGCCGGTTCGGCTCCGGCGCCAACATGGCGTTCCGCCGCTCCGTACTGTGTGCGGTCGGCGGCTTCGACCCGGCCACCGGTGCCGGCACGCCCGCGCGCGGGGGCGACGACCTCTACGGGTTCGTCCGCGTCCTCGCCCAGGGCCACCGTCTGCACTACGCCCCGCAGGCCCTGGTCTGGCACCACCACCGGGAGACCTGGCGGGACCTGGAGACGCAGGCCTACGGCTACGGCGCCGGCCTCACCGCCTATCTCACCGCCGTCCTCGTCAACCGCCCCGCTCTCCTCCCCTCGTTCCTGGCCCGGCTGCCCCGCGGCCTCGCCCACGCCCGCGCCCTGACCGCGACCCGTGAGGCGGACACCGACGGCACCCGTACCCCCGGCGACCATGACGACCGCAGCCATCCCTGGCCGGGCCGGCTGTCCCGGTTGCAGCGCCGGGGGATGCTGTACGGGCCCGTCGGCTACCTGCGGGCCCGGCGGGCTCTGCGGGCGGCTCGCGCCTCCCGGGAGTCACGATGACGGGGACCGAGGACGGCAGAAGTGGCATAGGCCGTAACGGGGCCGGGGCGAGTAGGCCGGGGGCCTGGCTGGGGGGTTCGGGGGCCGGAACGAACGGCACGGGAGCCGGGGCGAACAGCCCTGGGGGCAGGGCGAATGGTTCGGGGAGCGGTGCCGGCTTCCCGGTCTCCGGCGGGAGCATCCCCGTGTTCCTCTACCACGCCGTGATGGAGGACCCGCCCGACTGGATCGCCGAGTTCACCGTCACCCCGCGGCAGTTCGCGGCGCATCTCGACGCCGTCGTGGACAGCGGCCGTACACCCGTCACGGTCAGCGCGCTCGCCGACCATCTCGCCGGGCGGGCGCCGCTGCCCGCCCGGCCGGTGCTGCTGACCTTCGACGACGGCTTCGCCGACCTGCCGGGGCCGACCGCCGAGACGCTGGCCGGGCGGGGCCTGTCCGCCACCGCCTATCTGACCACCGGCGCCATCGCTCCGGGCGGCCGCAGTCTCCTGCCGCCCGCCCCGATGATGCGACTGGAGCAGGCGGCGGAGCTGGAGCGGTGCGGCATGGAGGTCGGCAGCCACACCGTCACGCACGCCCAGCTCGACACCCTGCCGCCCCGGGACCTCGTGCGTGAACTGCGCGACTCACGGGCCGTCCTGGAGGACGCGCTCGGGCACGGCGTCCGCCATCTCGCCTACCCGCACGGCTACAACAGCGGGCGGGTACGCCGTACCGCGGCCGCCGCCGGCTACGAGACCGCCACCGCCGTACGGCACGCGCTCAGCTCCGACCGGGACGAGCGGTACCGCATCGCCCGGCTCATCGTGCGCCGCGGCCACACCCTGGCCGACGTGGAGACCTGGCTGGCGGGCGAGGGGGCGCGGGTCGCGCCCTACCGGGACGGCGCGAAGACGGTCGCGTGGCGGTGGTACCGGCGGGCCCGCGCCCTGGTGCGTGGGCCCGTGTTCGCGGGCTGAGTCCCGGTCCGTTCGGCAGGCGGTCTCCGGTCCCGCGCCTCCCTACCCCAAGGGCTGGTTGAGATAGGGGTCGGAGACCGCCTTGCGCAGGCTGTTCCACGCCTGGTCGTCGGCCAGCGCCAGATCGCAGTGCGGGCCGGGGTCGCGGTAGTTCCACTGGAGCGCCGCCTTGACCCCCGTCAGCCCCTTGAGGACCGACGGCACCTGCGCGTACCACTCCGCCTGGCGGCCCGGGTGGGACGGGTCGTTCGCGGTGCCGAACTCGGACAGCATCAGCGGCTTGTCGTCGGAGATGTTCTCGCGGATCCAGTCGTGCGTGGCCTGCTGGGTCTGGGCGAAGGTCAGCCAGCCCGCCTGGTGACAGCGGAAGTAGTTGTACTGGTTGTAGGCGACCCAGTCGACGTAGTCGTCGCCGGGGTACATCCGTTTGATCACGTCGGCGTGTTCCAGGTAGCCGGTGGTGATCCAGGTCCACACCACGTTGGTCACGCCCAGGGTCCGGAACCGGTCGTGGATGTGCCGGTAGGCCCGGACGTAGTCCTCGGGGGTGCCGTTGGCCGGGGTGCGGGTGTCCATCTCCAGGTCGAAGGAGAGGAACACCTTCTTGCCGAACTCCTTGACGCGCCTGGCCTGGACGTCTATGACGGACGCGTCGAGGTCGCCGTCGGCTATCTGCTTCCAGGTGGGCTGCTGGGCGTCGGTGCCGCCCCACCACTTGCTCTCCCAGGACAGCAGCAGCAGGTGGCCGTCCGCGGCGACCCGCTGCTCCTCCGCCGTGAGCAACTGGCCCTCCAGCCGGTCGCCTTCGACGCGGGACATGTCGTGGTACGTGTACACGATGTCGAGGGTGCGGCCGACGCGTTCCTCGTAGTCGCGGACCTTCTCGGAGAGATTGCTCTTGTCGTGCGGCACGAACGCGCCGAACCAGGCGCCGCAGGGCGGTTCCAGCAGCGCCGTCGGGGCGCACTCCCCGCCGACGGCCGAGGGCCGGGAACCCGAAGCCTGGTCCCGGTCGGAGCCGGCGTCCCACGGACCGGAGCCGTCTCGCAGGACCAGGCAGGCGGTCAGAACGGCGGACAGGGCCGTGGCGACCGCGAGCAGGAGGAGGTAGCGGGGGCGGGGAGCGGGGCCGCCCGAGGAGGTGGGACCACGCGTCCGCCGGGCGGCGGACGCGTGGGGCCCGGCGGACCTGCGGGGGACGGGGAAGCGGCGCGGACGCCGGTGGCGGTGGCGGTGTGGACGGCGGCCGTCGCCGGACGGACGGCCATCTCCTGAAGGGTGGGGCGACCTCACAGAGCAGAACCTTTCCCGGTCCTCGGCGGGGAGGCGCGCAGCCGCGGGCAGAACGCGGCGACCGTGGTCAGCAGCGTGAGCGTGAGCAGGACGCGCTGCGCGCTGAAGGCATGTGTGGCGATGAAGACCGTCGCGGCGAGCAGCACGACGGCCACGCTCACGAAGACGGTCAGCATCAGCCGTTCCAGCAGGTCGGAGTGGTGTTCGAAGGTGGGGTCCCGGAGCTCGACCGGCCCGGCGGCGGGGGCCGTGGCCAGCGCGGGCCCGCAGATTCTGAGCAGGGCGGCGCCCGGGCCCGCCGCCAGGAAGGCGATCATCGCGGCGCCCCTGAGCGGGGAGCCGCCGGGCAGCGCGAGGGCGGACAGGGCGAGCCAGCCGCCGAACGGGGGCAGCATCCGGACGACGAGTTCCTGCGGGGTCACCGGCCCGCCTCCTTCAGCGCGTACGCCGTCCCGGCGTCGTTGGCGGCCACCCGCTCGAACAGGGGTGACGCGGCGATCGACCCCTCGATGCGGTCCAGTTGCCCCTCGGTGAGGAACCCGTTCATCTCGGCGTCCGCGAACTGGCCGCGGGTGAAGAGGAGATAGGCGCGGCCGGACGGTTCCACGGCGGACATGTCGCGGGCCAGGGTGGCGGCCGGGTCGCGCACGATCCGGTCGACGTGCTCGCGGGAGTCGTCGAGGAACCAGTAGTGGTCCACTCTCCAGTACTGGTCGAAGGCGAGCGGATAGTTGCGGTCGGCCGCGACGACCAGGGAGCCGTCCGGCGCCTGCTCGAACACCTGCCGGACCAGGTCCACTTCGGCGGGCGGGAAGTAGCTGATGCGGTCCTTGCCGGAGTAGCTCGGTACGAAGGCGAGGGTGCCGGCGAGGAGGGCGAGCAGCGGCAGCCAGACGTAGCGGCGGGGCTCGCGCCGCTCGCCCCGGCCCCGGTCCCGGTCCCGGTCCTGGATCAATCTCTGGATCAGGCCCTGGATCGGGCCAGGGCCAGGGCCGGAGTCGGGGCGTGGGTCGGGGCTTGGGTCGGGGCCTGGGGTGGCCTGTCGGCTGTTCTCCATCGCCGTCAGGGTGCGCACCTGCGGCAGCAGCGCCGCCGCGGCGAAGAAGGCGGCGCCGGGCAGCATGAACATCAGCACCCGGAAGATCATCTCGCTGCCGTAGCTGCTCGCGCCGAGCATCGGCAGCGGTGCGGCGGCGAGCAGCAGCAGCGGCATCGCGCGGTGGCGCAGCACCGGCTGGCGCAGCACGCCCACGACGGCGAGCAGCAGCACCGACGCCGACAGCAGCCGGGCCGCCCAGGAGGTCGTCACCGCGCCCGTGCCGGTCGGGGTGGCACCGTAACCGGTGGAGACGTTGCCCCCGATGTCGCCGATCGAGCGGATCATCTCGGGCATCGTCGCCGAGAGGAAGGGCAGCGCGGCCGTCAGACACCAGGCAAGGAAGATCACCACGGTGGTGATCAGCGGAACCTTGTCCCGGTAGTGGCGGACGAGGAACAGGGCGGCCAGCGAGACGATCAGCATGCCCGGCGTGAGCTGGTGCGAGATGACGACGGCGACGACCAGCACGGTCAGCAGCACCGTCCACACCGCCTGACGCTGCTGCGCCGCCGGCCGGCCGGGACGGCCGTAGCGGCGCAGGACGACGGCGAGCACACCGAGGTGCAGGGCGAAGGCCACGGACTGCGGGGAGAAGTAGTCCTGGCCCACCCAGTTCGCGACGTAGAAGAGCCAGACCGCGGTCCAGATCAGGCGCCGGTCCTCGGTGAACGTGCGGTAGAGCAGCAGCAGCGGAAGCAGCAGCATCAGGCTGGAGACCAGCGGCCACCAGGCCATGAACTGCGCGGCGGAGTCCACGCCGAGCAGCTTGACCAGCGTGGCCTGTGCGGCGAAGAAGCCGGGCCACTGGTCGTAGACGGCCAGGTCGCCGAGGACGTCCTCGCTCTGCAGCCGGCCGGCCGTCAGCAGGTGGTCGATGATCGCGTCGTGCTTCCACGCCCACGCGTACAGCGGCGTCGGATAGAGCACGGCCTGGGTGGCGCGCTCCATCACCAGCAGACCGAGCACGTACGCCGGTGCCCAGGCGGGGTGGCGGCGCGGGCCGCGCACGGTGAGCCAGAAGCCGGCGGTGAGTACGACCAGACCCGCCCAGAACGTGGGGTGCACCGCGGTGACCAAGCCGAAGTCGTCGAGGTCGGAGACGTCGGTGTGGGTCACCGCCCAGACCCACAGCGCGAGGGCGACGAGCAGGGCGACACCCGGATGGAACGCGGTGTTCCACCAGGGGCGGGCGGGAGGGAGGTCGGAGAGATCACTCACGGGCTCACCGGGCTCACCGGGCTCCCCACGTACCGGAGCGACGACGTCCGGAACGGTCGCGGTCGCTGTCGCGGTCGCTGTCGCTGTTGCGGTTGCGGTCCCGGTTGCCGAGGCGGGCTCCGGCTGGGACGCGGCGGCCCCGCCGGTTCCCGGGCCCGGTACGGGCTCCGGTTCGGATCTGCCCCGTGGAGTGGTTGGCGGACGCACGACGGTTCCCCCCTGGCGTTCGGCTCTGAGCTTGGTCAGTCGCTGGACGGGTCTCGGTTCCGGTCGGTGGGACGGGTGTGCACGGGCGGTCGGGTCGGACGGGTGCTGTCGGACGGCGGCTGGTGCGGGTGGGTGTTCTCGTACGCGGCTTCGGCCGGTGTATCGGCCGACGCCCCGGTCGGTTCATCCGCCGGTGGCTCGGCCCAGCGGACGGACAGGAGCAGGACGAGCAGGAACAGCAGAAGGAGCAGCGGCGGTGCGACGGGTGCGAGCGCTTCTCTCCCCGCCCAGCCCCCCACGGCGGTGAGATAGACGATCCCCCAGCGCGCCGCCCACGGCAGCCACCCGCGCAGCCGGTCACCGAAGCGGTCGCCCACCCGGTCGAGCAGCAGCCACAGGAGGATCAGGCACAGCAACTGGCACACGGGCGGCACCCAGCGCAGCAGCGGTTCGGGCCCGGGCAGGGCCAGTGTCTCGGCGAAGAAGGCGGCCGTTTCCCGGTAGAACGTCCCACCCACTGCCCTGGGTTCCCGGCCGAGGGCGATGGGAACGGAGTACAGGGCGAGCGCGATCACACCCAGGGTGGTCCCGGGAAGCCAGGTGTCGCGCCGCACGCTCAGGGTCACGGCGGCGACGAACAGCACGAACATCAGGAGCCCGGCGACGATCGCCGCGGCGGGCAGCCTGCCGAGCATCCCGGCCCCGCTCATCGGCGCGGCCAGACCGCCGTCGATCCAGCCGCCGAGCCACGGCAGGTGCCGCAGGGCCGTCCAGAAGACGACGGCGGTGGCGGCGAGCAGGCTCCATAGCCCGGCACGCAGCCACCGCTGGCCACGCTCGGACCAGATGCCGTCGCCCTCGTAGCCGGGCTCCGGCGTGCGCGCCGCCCCGGTGCTTCCGGTGCTTCCGGTACTCCCGGTGCTTCCGGCGGGCTCGGCGGCTCCCTGGCGGGACCGGACGATCACGGCGAGCGTGTCCGCTTCCAGCGCTTCCCGCTCGTAGCCGGGACGTCCTATGAACAGCGCGACGGTGTCCGCGTCGGAGACTCCGCGGTCGTACGCCGCCCGGCGCGCCCAGTTCGTGCCGTATCCGGCGGTGGCGTTCAGCCGGGCGGGCCGGGCGCCGTCCCCGACGGGCCCGTCGACCGGGGCGAGGGCGGGAGCGGCCCGGTCGGCGAGGAGCACGGACGAACCGGCGGCGACGGGGACGGGCGTGCGCAGCGCGGCACGCAGGCCGATCACCGAGACGACGGCGATCAGCGACATGCTCAGCAGCACCGCCCAGCCCGCGCCGGCGATGCCGGCCGGGGTGAACAGCACGGCCGCGCTGCCCAGCACCAACGTGCACATGGCGCCCTGGAGCGCGGCCAGCACACCGGTGCGGCCCTGCACGCGCAGCACTCCGATGTACAGCTCCACGACGACCCGCGGCAGCGCCCCGGCGGCCAGCAACCGCAGCACGGTGGTGCCGTGCTCGGCGTAGTCCGGGTGGAACGGCAGCAGGATCTGCGGCGCGAACACCACCAGGACGAGCACCACCGGCACGAGCAGCAACGTCATGCGGCGCAGTGCCCCGCGCACGCCGTCGGCGAGGTGGCGCGGGTCGTGCGAGGCGTGCGCGGTGAGGGAGGAGGCCATGTTGATGGCCATGAACTCCATCGTCCCGCCGACGGTGTACGCCACGTAGAAGTAGCCGTTCTCGGCGGCGCTGAAGCGGACCGCGACCATCACCGGCAGCAGGTTGATCATCGCCAGGCTGAACAGCGCGCCCAGTGAGTCGCCCGCCAGGAATCGGCCCATCTCCCTCAGCCGGGGCGGCTCCAGGTCGCGGTCGGCGGCGGCCTGGCGCGGGATGAGCCTGCGGAAGATCAGCCAGCCGAGCGGCAGCGTCGAGAACGCGATGGCGACGGCCCAGGACACGAAGATGCCGAGCACCGGCAGCGCGCCGGCGAATACGACCAGCAGGACGAGCTTGCCGAGGGAGAACACCGCGTTGCCGACCGGCACCCATCCCGATCTGCGCAGTCCGGTCAGCACGCCGTCCTGGAGGGTGAGCAGTGCCCACGCCACGCAGGCGACGACGAACGCCGCCCCCGCGAGCGGAGTACCGAGCGGCGCGTACGACGCCCCCCACAGGTCGAGGGTGAGCAGGAAGACCGCCGCGGCGATCGCCACGACCACCGAACTCGCCGCGTACGCCCGCCACACCAGGGAGCCCGTCGCCCGTCCCGCGCGCGGGACGAAACGGACGACGGCGCCGATCATCGTCGTCGCCGTGATGCTGGCCAGCAGTCGCATGGCGGCGATCGCGGCGGAGCCCTGCCCGACGGCCTCCTCGGAGTAGTAGCGGGCGGCCACCAGCCAGAACCCCAGGCCGAGCACGGCGGAGACGCCGGTGCTGAGCATGAGGAAGTAGGCGTTCCGGAACAGGGAGTCGGAGCCGTGGTCGCTGCCGTGGTCGCTCGTCTCCGGCGTGGGACCGGCCGCGCCCCCGGCGGGGCCTGGCCGGCCGGCGGACGGGGCGACGGGCTCGTGCGCCTGGCCCCCCGTCCCTCCGCCGGCCGCCGGGCCGCTCCGTCCATCGACCGCCGGGCCGATCCGGTTCCCGGCCTCCGCCTCGGTGTGTGTTCCGGCCTGTGTTCCGGCCCGTGTGTCAGCCACGCGTCGGCTCCAGCCCTCCCGGTGCCTCGGCCGGCCGGACGCCGGACTCCTGGAGCACGTCGACGACCCGGCGCGCCCGCAGCGGATCCACGGGCAGCGCGTGCCGCGCGAACCAGCGGGCCCCGGCGGGATCGGGCGAGGGGTCGGTGAACGCCGCCCCCGCGTAGTCGTCCAGGGGCGGGTCATAGAGATACCCGACGACGATGCCCCGCCGGGCGAGTGCCGCGATCGCGGCATCCCGGTCGGCGACGAACAGAGGGACCCGGAAGAGTGGTTGGACGCCCTGCGCACCACCGGCCGGAGAGCCGGGCCGAGAGCCGGCCCGGGAACCGGTCGCGGCACCGCTCCGGGTGCCGGTCGCCGCACCGCTCCGGGAGCCGGTCGCCGCACCGGTCCGGGTGCCGGTGCCCGTTCCGATGCCGGCGCCAGCGCTGGTGCTGGTGCCGGTGCCGGTGTGATGGCTGGTCGGCGCGTCGGCCGGGGCCCCGGGGTCCGGCCGGGCGTCCGGCGGCGGCCCCGGTCTCGCCCAGGGCGTCGACCGCAGCAGTCGTGTGCCCGCCCGGCAGGCGTCCAGCACCTCGTCCAGACGGTCCAGCTTCCTTTCGATGCGGCCGAGGCGCAGCGGCCCGGAGCGCAGCCGGTAGTCGTGCATGTCGACGCGGACCCAGGAGTCGTGCGCGGTGAGGTCCGGTGCCGTGTCGACCGCCCGCGCCAGCTCGTCCGCGCGCAACGGCATCCTGATCTCCTCGCGCTCCGTCAGTCCGAGCAGCCGCATGGCGGCCCACGTGGCACTCCGCAGCCGCAGCCCCCGCACGGCCGCCTCCGCGTACGGGCGGAGGGTGAAGGCGAGTTCGGCGCCGAGCCGCCCGGGCAGCAGCAGGTCCTCGCCGGCCTTCTCCAAGGCCTCGCGCAGACCGGGGTCGGCACACGTCAGGAAGCCCCCGGCCTTGGCCCCGACGTGCTTGGACAGGCTGAAGACGGAGGCGTCCCCCCAGGTCCCGACCGGTCGGCCGCCCACCTCGCTGCCGATGGCGTGCGCGCCGTCCTCGAACAGGGGGATCCCCTTCGCGTCGCACTTCTCCCGCAGCCGCGGCGCGTCGTCCGGATTGCCGTAGAGGTTCGTGGTGAGCACAGCGGACAGCGAGTCCCACACGTCGTCGGGCACCGCATCGATGTCGATCGACGCGTCCAGCGGGTTCAACGGTGCCTGCACCGGCCGCAGACCGGCGGCGAGCACCACGAAGAAGATCACGTCGTCGTTGACCGGCGACATCAGCACCCGTCCACCGGGCGGGCACCAGTGGCGCAAGGCCACGAACAGCCCGAACCGGCACGACGGCACGTACACGCATTCCCGGCCGAGTCTGCCGCGCATGGTGGCTTCCAGCCGCTTCGGCCGTGCACCACGCCGCGCCGACCCGAGGCCGGCCTCCCCAATGGCCATCCGCCCCCCAGGTGTGCCAGGGGAAAGCCCCCTCCCCGAGGCCTTCCAGCACCCGCCCAGAGTCTCCCTTTTCGCACCGCTCCGTCAAGATTGCGGTCCCGCCTGTGGACAACTTCCCGTGCCCGCGTGACAGCGGAGCGCTGCGAGTCGGCCACCTCATCCCGTCACCTCCCGTGTCACTTTCGTCATCCGTTCCGCGGCTCGCCGCGGTGTCCCTCCCGCGAGGTCAGCCGTAACGTGTGCGACGGCCGGGCACCCCCACGCACCACCCCCTCGCACCACCCCCGCGGACCGTCGGGTCGAGCACCCGCGGACACCCACACACAACGCCCCCCCCGGCCACGACGAACACATGTGCGCAAAGGCGCATGCGCGGCGCACACGCGGCGCATCCACGGCGAGCACGAAAGCGAGGCAGCACCCGATGCCCCCCTTGCCCCCCTTCGGCCTTCCCGAGGGCGACCCCTTCGGCCCGCACAACCTCCCCTACGGTGTCTTCTCCCGCCCCGGCTCCGAGCAGCGGACCATCGGCGTCCGGCTCGGCGACCACATCCTGGACGCGGGCGCGGCGGCCCGGGCCTGCGGCTCACCGCACGCCGCCCTCCTCGCCCGCCCGACCCTCAACCCCCTGCTGGCGGCCGGGCGCGGCACCTGGTCCGAGGTGCGGAACTCGCTGACGGAGTGGATCACGGACCCCTCCCGCCACGACCGCCTCGCCCCGCTCCTGCACCCCCTGGCGTCGGTGACCCTGCACCTGCCGTTCGACGTCGCCGACTACGCCGACTTCTACTCCTCCGAACACCACGCCCGGAACGCGGGCGCCATCTTCCGCCCGGACGCCGCGGACCCGCTCCTGCCCAACTGGAAGCACCTGCCCGTCGCTTACCACGGCCGGGCCGGCACGGTCGTGGTCTCCGGCACGGACGTCGTCCGCCCGTCGGGCCAGCGCAAGGCACCCGCCGACGCCGCCCCCGTCTTCGGCCCGTCCGCACGGCTCGACATCGAGGCCGAGGTCGGCTTCGTGGTGGGCGTGCCGTCGCGGCACGGCCGGCCGGTCCCGCTGGCCGATTTCCGCGAGCACGTCTTCGGACTGTGCCTCCTCAACGACTGGTCGGCCCGCGACATCCAGGCCTGGGAGTACGTACCGCTCGGCCCGTTCCTGGCCAAGTCCTTCGCCACGTCGGTCTCCGCGTGGATCACCCCGCTGGAGGCGCTGGAGGCGGCCCGCGTCCCGCCCCCGGAGCGCACCCATGCCCTGCTCCCCTACCTGGACGACACGTCCACCGAACCCGCCGGTTACGACCTGCGCATCTCCGTCGCCGTCAACGGTCACATCGTCTCCGAACCCCCTTTCTCCACCATGTACTGGACGGCCGCCCAGCAACTCGCCCATCTGACGGTCAACGGCGCCTCCGTGCGCACCGGTGACCTGTACGGTTCGGGCACGGTGAGCGGACCGGCCGCACACCAGCGCGGCTCCCTGCTGGAGCTGACCTGGAACGGCCGTGACCCCTTGGAACTGCCCGACGGCAAGCGCACGTACCTGGAGGACGGTGACGTGGTGACCCTGTCGGCCTGGGCTCCGGGACCGGACGGTCTGCGCGTGGGGCTGGGCGAGGTGAGCGGGCGGGTTCTCGCGGGCTGACTCCGGCACCGGTCGCCGTCATACTGGCGGCGGGCACGGTCCCCGTACCGGGCCCGCCGTACGCACGCCCTCGGGGCGGGCGCACCCGGAGCGCGCCCGTCCGGTCCGCCTTCTCCCCTCCCTGTCCCCTCCGACCAGGATCCGGAGCCCGTGGCATGACCCTCTGCCTGCTCCTGCTGAGCGCCGTCGCGCTGGCGGCCGCCGTGCCGGCCCCGCGTGCGCTGACCCGCGCCGCGTGGACCGAGCGGGAGCCGGTGGTGGCCCTGTGGGTGTGGCAGTGCCTGGTCGCCACGGTCCTGCTGTGCTGTCTGACCGCCCTGGTGCTGGGTGCCGCCGCCGTCTTCCAGACCGTCCGCGCCCAGGTCTTCGCCCCCGCCCCGCCGGCGGTGACCGAGGCGTACGACCTGTCCACCGCCCCGGTGTGGGCGACCGCCCTCACCCTGCTGCTGGCCTGCGGGGCGGCCTGGACCACCGCGATGCTCGCCCGTGAAGCGGCCGAAGCCCGCCGACGGCGCACCACGGCCCGCGCCCACCTGCGGGAGCGCGCCCCCGACCTCCCCGCGGGCCTGCCCGCGGCCCGGGGCCCGCTGCTCGTCCTGGAGGACGAGTACCCGGACGCCTGGTGGATGCCCGGCAACCCTCCCCAACTGATCGTGACCACCGGTGCCCTGCACCGCCTCACCTCCCCTCAACTCGACGCGGTCCTCACCCATGAACGCGGTCACGCCCGGGCCCACCACGACTGGCTGCTGCACCTGTCGACGGCCCTGGCGACCGGCTTCCCGCGCATTCCGCTGTTCGCCCACTTCTGCGACCAGACCCACCGGCTGGTCGAACTCGCCGCCGACGACACCGCGTCCCGCCGCTGCGGCCATCTGACGACGGCCCTGGCCCTGATCGAGCTGAACCAGCACCGGGGCGTCCTGTCCTGCGCGTCGAGCCGCCGGCTCCTGGGGGAACGCGTGGACCGCCTCCTCCAGCCACCCCCACGGCTGCTCCGCCGGCACCGCGCGCTGACGACGACGGTCGCCGCGCTGGTCCCGCTGCTGCCCCTCCTGATCACCTTCGCCCCGGGGTTGACGGCACTGGCCTGAACACCCCGTCGGCAGCCCTCGCCCGGCGCCGGACCGGGTGGCAGATCTTTCCCGCGCACACCGGAAAACAGCAGGTCAGAAGGGTCGCTGCCTCATCGTCAGGTGGCGCAATACTTCAGCAACACCACTTCCTCACCCCCCTCGGTATGGTCCAGAACATGCCATCCACCGAGCGCGTCCGAGACCACGCCGGCCAGGGCGCGACCACCGTCGCCGCCCACCGCGCACGTCGCCGGCTGCGCGCGGACCAGGCCCGCCAGCTCGCCGACCTCCTCCGCCGCCAGCTCCTCACGGGCGGCTTCCCGGCCGGCACGCTGCCCCACGAGTCCGCCCTCGCCACCGACTACCGCGCTTCCCGCAACACCGTCCGCCAGGCGCTCGACCTCCTGCGGGCGGAGGGGCTCGTGGAACGCCTGCCCGGTGTCGGCACGGTGGTCGTGGCCCAGAAGTACCCGCACGGACTCGACCGGCTGATGGGCCTCGCGGAGACGCTGCACGAACACGGCCAGGTCACCAACGAGGTCCGCACCATGGCCCCCGTGCCCGCGCCGGCTCCGGTGGCCGACCGCCTCCACGTCCCGCCCGGCGCCGATGTCCTCTACATCGAACGTCTGCGCCGCCTGGGCGGTCTCCCCCTGTCTCTCGACCTGACCTACATCCCGCTCGACATCGGGGCCGACCTGCTCGGCGCCGACCTGGAGAACACCGACGTCTTCCGCCTCCTGGAAGCCGCCACCGGCCAACGCCTCGGACACGCGGAGATCACCCTGGAGGCGGTGAGCGCCGACGCCCACTCCGCCGCCGTACTGGAAGCCCCGCGCGGGGCGGCCGTCCTGATGCTGGAACGCCTCACCCACCTCGCCGACGGCCGCCCCGTGGACCTGGAGTTCATCCGCTTCCGCGGCGACCGCATCTCCATGAGTGGTCTGCTGCACCGCTCCCGCTGACACCCACCGCACCGGCCCTCGCCCCCTTCGCTTCCTCGCGTCCCACCCCTTCATCGTTCGGCAGGGGCCGACCGGTTCACCGCCTCGCGGAATTTCCCACGCGATTTCCCTGGAGACAGCCATGCCCTTGGTGCCCCAGCGGGCCGACGTGCCCGTGACCATCGACGAGTCGAAGTGCATCGACGGCTGCACCCTCTGCGTGGACATGTGCCCGCTGGACTCCCTCGCCATCGACGAGAGCAACGGCAAGGCGTACATGCACGTCGACGAGTGCTGGTACTGCGGCCCGTGCGCGGCCCGCTGTCCCACCGGAGCCGTCACGGTCAACATGCCCTACCTGCTCCGGTGAAAGGTCCGCCCCCCATGAAACGCATCGCGGCCGCCCTCGCCGCCACCCTCCTGCTGCCCCTCACCGCCTGCGGCGGCGACGCCGAGGCCGGTGACGGCTCCACGGTCACCGTCACCGTCGGCTACCAGTCCAAGACGATCAACACCGTCACCGCGGGAACCCTCCTGCGCTCCCTCGGCTACTTCGAGAAGCAGCTGAACTCCCTCGGCGACGGCACCACCTACAAGGTGCAGTGGCAGGACTTCGCCACCGGCGCCCCCATCACCGCCCAGATGACCGCGGGCAAGATCGACATCGGCTCGATGGGCGACTTCCCCCTGCTCATCAACGCGGCGCGCGGAAAGCAGCTCGGCCGCCCCACCCATCTGGTCTCGGTCACCGGCTACAACCTGCGCGGCGGCCTCAACACCATCGTCACCGCCCCCGACTCCCAGCTGACCTCCCTCACCGACCTCAAGGGCAAGAAGGTCTCCACGAGCGTGGGCTCGGCCGCCGACGGCACCCTCGTCCGGGCCCTGCAACGCGCCGGCATCGACCCGGACAAGGGCATCGAGAAGCTCAACCAGCAGCCCGCGGTGGGTGCCTCCGCACTCTCGGCGGGCAGCGCGGACGCCCTCTCCCAGTTCGTCGCCTGGCCCGGCCTGCTCGTCCACCAGGGCAAGGCGAAGGCCCTGTACGACGGCGCCCAGCTCGACCTGCCCACCTTCCACGGCGTCACCGCCCGCGAGGACTTCGCGAAGGAACGGCCGGCCGTGCTGGAGGCGTTCCTGAAGGCGCAGGCCGAGGCCACCGCGTACCTCTCCGCACACCCCGTCGCCGCGGCCGAGAAGGTCGCGAAGGCCACCGACCTGCCCGCCGAGGTCGTCTACCTCTACAACGGCGCCCACGGCATCGCCACCTTCGACCCGTCCCTCAAGCCGCAGCTGGTCGCCGCCCTGAAGAAGGACGTGTCGATCCTGAAGGCGGCGAAGCTGACCGGGGACATCGACGTGGACGCCTTCGTCGACGACCAGTACGTGAAGAAGGCCCTCGGCTCCTCGTACGCCGAACAGCTCGCCGCCACGCCCCCACCGGCCCGGAGCGAGGTCTGGCCGAAGGGCGCCACCGAGACCCGGGCCTTCACCTCACCCGCCGACCTGCTGGCCTACGTGGCCGCGCACCCCGACGGCATCCGCGCCGCCTACGTCCCCGACGCCGACACCGGCACCCTCTGGTTCGCCGACAAGGCGGTCTGGGTGGCGGACGGCTCCGCACTGCTCCCCTTCGTCGCCCCGGCGACCGCGCAGGCCTACACCGACGCCCACGGCGGCGCCCGCGTCGTCTCGTACGCCGAAGCCCTGGAGCGTGCCGCGTGACCCGGCCCGCGCCGCGCTCCGGCCGCTATGCCCTGCGGCTGCTCTCCCTCGCCGCCGCCCTCGGCCTGTGGCAGCTGGTGACCAGCCTGAAGATCGACCTCTGGCTGCGCTTCTCGCAGTTCCCCACCGTCACCGACGTCACCCGCGCCTTCGCCGACCGGCTCACCGGCGGCGACTACTGGACGGACCTCACCGACAGCGTCACCCGCATCCTCGCGGGATTCCTCCTGGCCGCCGTCCTGGGAGTGGCCGTGGGGGTGCTCGTGGCGCGCTCGCGGCTCGCCGAGGACCTGCTCGGCCCGCTCCTGGAGGTGATCCGCCCCATCCCGGCGATCGCCCTGGTCCCCGTGGCGATCCTCCTCTTCCCCTCCAACGAACAGGGCATCGTCTTCATCACCTTCGCCGCCGCCTTCTTCCCCGTGCTGGTCTCCACCCGGCACGCGGTCCGCGCCCTCTCCCCCGTCTGGGAGGAAGCGGTCCTCACCCTGGGCGGCGGCCGGTGGCGGGTCCTCCGCTCGGTCGTCCTGCCGGGCGCGCTGCCCGGCATCTTCGGCGGCCTGTCGGTCGGCATCGGCGTGTCGTGGATCTGCGTGATCTCCGCGGAGATGATCTCCGGCCAGTACGGCGTCGGCTACCGCACCTGGCAGGACTACACGGTCGTCGACTACCCCGGCGTCTTCGTCGGCATGGTCACCATCGGCATCCTCGGCTGGGCGACATCCACGGCCGTGGAACTCCTGGGCCGCCGCCTCACCCACTGGCTGCCCCGGACCTCGTACGTTCCCGTGGCCCGGCCGCGTGCAGCACGGGCCGCGGCGCCGGTGCCGTCCGCTGCCTCCCCCGTCGGCGGGGGACCCGCATCCGAGGCCGAGGAGGCACACGATGAGCACCTCGTCTGAGACGTCCCGGCGCCGCACGTCCGGCGCGACCGCCACCGGCGCGGAGAACACCTGTCCCCGTCCGGCCGGCCCGGACGCGGCCGCACCCACACCGGTCCGCGGTACCCGGCTCACCCTGCGCGCCGCCGCACTCGGCCGCCCGGACGCCCCCGCCCTGACCGGCGTCGATCTCGACGTGGTCCCGGGGGAGATCCTCACCGTCGTCGGCCCCTCGGGCTGCGGCAAGTCGACCCTGCTGCGCACCCTGGCCGGTCTGCTGCCCGCCCTCGCCGGCACGGTGGAGCAGGACGGCCACCGGATCACCGGACCGGCGGCGGACCGCGCGCTGGTCTTCCAGGAGGACGCGCTCCTGCCCTGGCGCACCCTGCGCGCCAACGTCGAGCTGGCCCTCGCCGTGCGGGGCCGGCCGCGCGCGGAACGCCGCAGGCAGGCCGACTCCTGGCTCGACCGCGTCGGACTCGCCGACGTGGCCCGGCAGTTGCCCCATCGCGTCTCCGGAGGACAGCGCCAGCGCGCCCAGCTGGCCCGCGCCCTGGCCGCCGGGCCGCGCGCGGTCCTCATGGACGAACCGTTCGGCGCGCTCGACGCCCAGACCCGGGCCGGCATGCAGGACCTGCTGGTGGACGTGCTGCACGGCACGGGCGCGACCGTCGTCTTCGTCACCCACGACGTCGACGAGGCCCTCTTCCTCGGCGACCGCGTCGCCCTGCTCGGCGCGAACGGCCTCCTCGCCGTCCGGAACGTCCCTCGCCCGCGCGACCGCGCCGCCCACGACGACCCGGCCCGCATGGCCCTGCGCCGCGACGTCCTCACCTCCCTCGGCACGTGAAAGGCACCCTGGTGGCCCCCGTCAACACCCCTGTGCAGATCCCCGCGCTCACCGACGCCGAAGAGCTGACCTGCGACGTCCTGGTCATCGGCGGGGGCACCGCCGGCACGATGGCGGCCCTTACGGCCGCCGAGCGCGGCGCGGACGTGCTGCTGCTGGAGAAGGCGCACGTCCGCCACTCCGGCGCCCTCGCGATGGGCATGGACGGCGTCAACAACGCCGTCGTCCCCGGCCGCGCCGAGCCCGACGACTACGTCGCCGAGATCACCCGCGCCAACGACGGCATCGTCGACCAGTCCACCGTCCGCCAGACCGCGACCCGCGGCTTCGCCATGGTGCAGCGGCTGGAGTCGTACGGTGTGAAGTTCGAGAAGGACGAACAAGGCGATTACGCGGTCCGCCAGGTCCACCGCTCCGGCTCCTACGTCCTGCCGATGCCGGAGGGCAAGGACGTGAAGAAGGTGCTGTACCGGCAGTTGCGGCGGCGCGAGATGCGGGAGCGGATCCGCATCGAGAACCGTGTGATGCCGGTGCGGGTGCTGACGGCGGGCGAGGGCCCCGACCGGCGGGCCGTGGGGGCGGCGGGCTTCCACACCCGCACCGGGCGGTTCGTCACCGTCCGCGCGGGCGCGGTGATCCTGGCCACCGGCGCCTGCGGCCGGCTCGGCCTGCCCGCCTCCGGCTACCTCTACGGCACGTACGAGAACCCGACCAACGCGGGCGACGGCTACGCCATGGCCTACCACGCGGGCGCCGAGCTGACCGGCATCGAGTGCTTCCAGATCAACCCGCTGATCAAGGACTACAACGGCCCGGCCTGCGCCTACGTCGCCAATCCCTTCGGCGGCTACCAGGTCAACCGGCACGGCGAACGCTTCGTCGACTCCGACTACTGGTCGGGCCAGATGATGGCGGAGTTCGCGGCGGAGGTCGCCTCCGACCGCGGCCCGGTCTACCTGAAACTGAGCCATCTTCCCGAGGAATCGGTCTCGGCGCTGGAGTCGATCCTGCACTCGACCGAGCGCCCCACCCGCGGCACCTTCCACTCCGGCCGCGGCCACGACTACCGCACCCATGACGTCGAGATGCACATCTCCGAGATCGGTCTGTGCGGCGGCCACTCGGCCTCCGGCGTCCGCGTCGACGACCACGCCCGCACCACCGTCCCGCGCCTGTACGCCGCCGGCGACCTCGCGTGCGTGCCGCACAACTACATGATCGGCGCGTTCGTGTACGGGGACCTCGCGGGCGCGGACGCCTCCCAGTACCAGCCTTACGAGGGCGAATTGCCGCAGGACCAGCTGCGCGAGGCGCACGAACTGGTCTACCGGCCGCTGCGCAACCCGGACGGCCCGCCGCAGACCCAGGTCGAGTACAAGCTGCGCCGCTTCGTCAACGACTACGTGGCGCCGCCGAAGTCCGGTGCCCGGCTCTCCCTCGCCCTGGAGGCGTTCGAGCGGATGCGGGACGACATCGCCGCGATGGGGGCCGCCACCCCGCACGAGCTGATGCGTTGCGCCGAGGTCACCTTCATCCGTGACTGCGCGGAGATGGCCGCACGGGCCTCCCTGGCCCGCACGGAGTCCCGCTGGGGCCTCTACCACGACCGCCTCGACCACCCCCGCCGTGACGACGTGTCCTGGTTCCACCACCTCGACCTGCACAAGTCCCCCTCCGGTGCGATGGAGTTCACGGCCCGCCCCGTGGCTCCCTATCTGGTTCCGGTCGACGAGTTCACCCCGGTCGGCGGTCCGTCCCGGCGTCTCGGCGAGGTCCGCCCCGAGAACGTGGCCACGGCCGGCTCACGCGACGTGGCTCCGGTGGCGTCCCCCGCTCCGGGAACCGGACCGGACCACGCGCCCGCCCCCGTCGGCTCCGTCCCTCTCCCCCCTGCGGAGTCCGAGCCCTCCGCCGAGCAGTCCTCGTCCCGTCTGCTGGCCCTGGTCGCCCTCGCCGACGAGCAGCCCGGCCTCGACGCCCTGCGGCCCTACCTGAGCGACCCGGCCCCCGCCGTGCGGCGCGAGGCGGTCACCGTCCTCACGGAGACCGTGCCGCCGGGCAGTGGCCCCGCGCTCGCCGAGGCGCTGCGCGACACCGCCGCCGAGGTGCGTGCCGCCGCGGCGGCCTCACTGCGCGAGCTGGTCGAGACCCTGCCGCCCGAGCCCGCCCTGCGCGACGGCCTCGCCGCGGCGCTGGCCGAGCCCGACCCCGTCGTCCGCGCCGCCGCGCTCGACGTCCTGCGCGCCCTGCGCCTGGGCGACGCCGGCCTGTTCACGGCCGCCCTCACGGACACGGACATCGCCGTCCGCATCGAGGCCGTCCGCGCCCTGGTCTCCGTGGGAGCCGCCGCCGAACTGGCCCGCACGGCCTCCACCGACCCGTCCCGCGAGGTGCGCGTCACCGTGGCCAAGGCGCTGGCCACGGTGACCGCGGCACACCTGGACGCCGCCTCCGCGACCGGCCCCGGCACGGACACGGGCACCGCCTTCGACGTGGCCCCTGTCCACACGGCGCTGAGCACCCTCACCACCGACGCCGACGCCCTGGTCCGCGCGGCCGCCTACGGGGCCCTGGGCACCGTCGGCTGCCCCGCACCGCTCGCCGCCCGCGCCGTGACGGCCCTGGCGGACCCGGCGTGGCAGGTACGCGCCGGGGCCGCCACGGCCCTGGCGGCCGCCTCCGCAGACACCGCGGTCCCGGCACTCGCCAAGGCACTGGCCGACCCCAACGCGGACGTCCGCAAGGCCGCCGTCCTCGCCCTGACCCGGCACCGCGCCTCCGAGGGAGCCCGGGCGGCCCTCGCCACGGCCACGACCGACTCCGACGCCGACGTCAGGGCGTACGCGGCCCGAGGCCGCTGAGAGGCCGTGGCCGGCTGCGGACCACCAGAGCTACGGAGGCCGAGAGCCGCGTACGTCGAGGGCTACGGAGGCCGAGAGCTGCGTACGCCGAAAGCTGCGTACGCCGAGGGCTGCGTAGGCCGAAAGCTGCCGCTCGCAGCCGCCGCGTCCCGGGCGTGTCCCGGTGTCCGGCCGTCTACATCCAGTCCTCGGGCTCCGGTTCCGCCTCCATCTCGGGCCAGTCCACCGGGCCGTCCGGGCCCTCCGCTTCCGGGGAGGCGCCCGGGGCCGGGCCGGAGGTTCCGCCCAGCGACGCCAGCACCGCGACCACGCCTTCCCCGTACGTCGCCAGCTTCTTCTCGCCGACTCCGCTGACCCCGGCGAGCTCGCGCACCGACGCCGGCCACACCGTGGCGATCTCCCGGAGCGTAGCGTCGTGGAAGATGACGTACGCCGGGACGCCCTGCTCGCGGGCCTGTTCCGCGCGCCAGGCGCGCAGGGCCTCGAAGGCGGGGAGCAGTGCCTCGGGCAGCTCCGCGGCTGTCGTTCTGGCCTTGCGGTCCCCGCGGCCGGACGAGGACGAGCCCGTCTTCGCGGTCGTCGGTTTCTTCGGCTCCTTGCGCAGCGGCACCTCCCGCTCGCGCCGCAGCACCGCCCCGCTGGCCTCCGTCAGCACCAGCGTGCCGTACTCCCCCTCGACGGCGAGCAGTCCCTGCGCCAGCAGCTGCCGCACCACACCGCGCCACTCGCCCTCGGTCAGCTCCTCGCCGATGCCGAACACCGACAGCTGGTCGTGGTCGAACTGGATCACCTTGGCGGTGCGCTTGCCCAGCAGGATGTCGACGATCTGCACCGCGCCGAACTTCTGCCCCCGCTCGCGCTGAAGCCGTACGACGGTCGACAGCACCTTCTGCGCCGCGACCGTGCCGTCCCAGGTCTCCGGCGGGGTGAGGCAGGTGTCACAGTTGCCGCAGCCCGCCGGGTCCGGCTCCTGGCCGAAGTAGGCGAGGAGCTGCCCTCGGCGGCACCGGGCCGTCTCGCACAGCGCCAGCATCGAGTCCAGGTGGGCCGCCGCCCGCCGCCGGAACGCCTCGTCGCCCTCTCCGGACTGGATCAGCTTGCGCTGTTGTATGACGTCGTTGAGGCCGTATGCCATCCAGGCCGTCGACGGCAGCCGGTCGCGGCCCGCGCGGCCGGTCTCCTGGTAGTAGCCCTCGATGGACTTGGGCAGGTCGAGGTGGGCGACGAACCGCACGTCGGGCTTGTCGATGCCCATGCCGAAGGCGATGGTCGCCACCACGACCAGGCCTTCCTCCCGCAGGAACCGGGACTGGTGCGCCGCGCGCGTGCCCGCGTCCAGGCCGGCGTGGTACGGCACCGCCTCGATGCCGTTGCGGGAGAGGAACTCGGCGGTCTTCTCCACCGAGTTGCGGGAGAGGCAGTACACGATGCCCGCGTCGCCCGCGTGCTCCTCCCGCAGAAAGCTCAGCAGCTGCTTCTTCGGGTCGGACTTCGGCACGATCCGGTACTGGATGTTGGGCCGGTCGAAGCTGGCCACGAAGTGCCGCGCCGCCGGCATGTTCAGCCGCTGGGTGATCTCCTGGTGCGTGGCGTGCGTGGCCGTCGCCGTGAGCGCGATCCGCGGGACGTCCGGCCAGCGCTCGCCGAGCAGGGAGAGGGTCAGGTAGTCGGGGCGGAAGTCGTGGCCCCACTGGGAGACACAGTGCGCCTCGTCGATGGCGAAGACGGCGATCTTGCCACGGGAGAGCAGGTCCAGCGTGGAGTCCAGGCGCAGCCGCTCCGGGGCCAGGTACAGCAGGTCCAGCTCACCGGCCAGGAACTCGGCCTCGACCACGCGCCGCTCGTCGAAGCCCTGCGTGGAGTTCATGAAGCCGGCGCGCACACCGAGCGCCCGCAGGGCGTCCACCTGGTCCTGCATCAGCGCGATCAGCGGCGAGACGACGATCCCCGTACCCGGTCTGACCAGGGCCGGAATCTGGTAGCAGAGCGACTTGCCGCCACCGGTCGGCATGAGGACGACGGCGTCACCGCCGGCCACCACGTGCTCGATGACCGCTTCCTGCTCGCCGCGGAAGGCGTCGTAGCCGAAGACGCGGTGCAGCGTGGCCAGCGCCTCGCTGTCTGTCGTCCCCATTGTCCCGGTGATCGCTGTCATCTCCTTGATTCCGCCCGTCCCGCCCATCGCATGGCCCCCGTACGTCGTCCTTCGACCACTGCCTCCACGATAGGGGCCCGGACTGACAGCTTCGGAGTTATCCACAGGTCGCTCGCCGGAATCGAGCGGCGCGGGGCGGGGCGGTCCCCCGCCGTCCGCCTGCCGGCACGGCGACGGCCCGGCACCGCGGGAACGGGTGCCGGGCCGGCCTGCGGGATGCTCGGCGCTCAGCGCACGAACACCCCCGCCTGTCCCGCCAGGTCCAGGAAGTACTGCGGCGCCACGCCCAGCACCAGGGTGACCGCCACGCCCACCGCGATCGCCGTCGTCGTCAGCGGCGACGGCACGGCGACGGTCGGGCCCTCGGGCCTCGGCTCGCTGAAGAACATCAGCACGATGACGCGGATGTAGAAGAACGCCGCGATCGCCGACGAGATCACACCGACCACGACGAGCGGTGCCGCGCCGCCCTCCGCCGCCGCCTTGAACACGGCGAACTTCCCGGCGAACCCGGAGGTCAGCGGAATGCCGGCGAAGGCGAGCAGGAACACCGCGAACACGGCCGCCACCAGCGGCGAGCGACGGCCGAGCCCCGCCCACTTCGACAGGTGGGTCGCCTCGCCGCCGGCGTCCCGCACCAGCGTCACCACCGCGAACGCCCCGATCGTCACGAAGGAGTACGCGCCGAGGTAGAAGAGGACGGACGAGACGCCGTCCGGCGTGGTCGCGATGACACCCGCGAGGATGAATCCCGCGTGCGCGATGGACGAGTACGCCAGCAGCCGCTTGATGTCGGTCTGCGTGATCGCGACGATCGCGCCGCCCAGCATGGTGACGATCGCGACACCCCACATGACCGGCCGCCAGTCCCAGCGCAGGCCGGGCAGCACGACGTACAGGATCCGCAGCAGCGCGCCGAAGGCGGCCACCTTGGTCGCGGCGGCCATGAAGCCGGTGACCGGGGTCGGCGCGCCCTGGTAGACGTCCGGCGTCCACATGTGGAACGGGACCGCGCCGACCTTGAACAGCAGACCCATGACGATCATCGCGGCGCCGACGAGCAGCAGCGCGTCGTTGCCCATGGTGTCGGCGAGCGCCGGGGTCACTCCGGTGACCGTGCCGTCGACGACCTGCGCGATGGTCGCGTACGACACCGAGCCGGCGTAGCCGTAGAGCAGGGCGATGCCGAACAGGGTGAACGCGGAGGCGAAGGCACCGAGCAGGAAGTACTTGACCGCGGCCTCCTGCGACATGAGCCGCTTGCGGCGGGCCAGGGCGCACAGCAGGTACAGCGGCAGGGAGAAGACTTCCAGGGCGATGAAGAGGGTCAGCAGGTCGTTGGCCGACGGGAACACCAGCATGCCGGCGACCGCGAACAGCAGCAGCGGGAAGACCTCGGTGGTCGTGAAACCGGCCCTGACCGCGGCCTTCTCGCTGTCGCTGCCCGGCACGGAGGCGGCCTGCGCGGCGAAGGAGTCGACGCGGTTGCCGTGCGCCACCGGGTCGAGCCGCCGTTCGGCGAAGGTGAAGAGGCCGACCAGGGCGGCCAGCAGGATCGTGCCCTGGAGGAACAGGGCGGGTCCGTCGACGGCGATCGCGCCCATCGCGGCGATGCGCGCCTTGGTGGTGCCGTACCCGTCGGCCGCCAGCGCCACCACCGCGGCGAACGCGGCGGCCAGGGCGACGACGGACACGAAGAGCTGGGCGACGTAGCGGGACTTGCGCGGTACGAGCGCCTCGACCAGCACCCCGACGACCGCCGCGCCGACGACGATCAGGGTGGGCGACAATTGCGCGTATTCGATCTTCGGCGCGTCGATCTTCGTGATCGGGTCGGCCGCTGTTGTCCACAGGCTGTGGACGGCTGCTGCGCTCACTTGGCCGCCTCCACCTCGGGCTGGGGGTCCTTCTTCTGTACGTCGGACAGCGTCTGCTGCACCGCCGGGTCGACGATGTCCGTGACGGGCTTCGGGTAGACGCCCAGGAAGATCAGCAGCACGATCAGCGGGGCGACCACCAGCAGCTCCCGCGCACGGAGGTCCGGCATCGCCGAGACCTCGGGTTTCACCGGGCCCGTCATCGTCCGCTGGTAGAGGACGAGGGTGTACAGCGCGGCGAGGACGATGCCGAAGGTGGCGATGATGCCGATCACCGGATAGCGCGCGAACGTGCCGACCAGGACGAGGAACTCGCTCACGAACGGCGCGAGGCCGGGCAGCGACAGCGTCGCCAGGCCGCCGATCAGGAAGGTTCCGGCGAGCACCGGGGCGACCTTCTGCACCCCGCCGTAGTCGGCGATGAGCCGGGAGCCGCGCCGCGAGATCAGGAAGCCGGCGACCAGCATCAGCGCGGCCGTCGAGATGCCGTGGTTGACCATGTAGAGCGTCGCGCCCGACTGGCCCTGGCTGGTCATCGCGAAGATGCCCAGAATGATGAAGCCGAAGTGCGAGATCGACGCGTACGCCACCAGCCGCTTGATGTCCCGCTGTCCGACGGCGAGCAGTGCCCCGTAGATGATGCTGATCAGGGCGAGGACGAGGATGGCGGGCGTCGCCCACTTGCTGGCCTCCGGGAAGAGCTGGAGGCAGAAGCGGAGCATCGCGAAGGTGCCCACCTTGTCGACGACCGCCGTGATGAGGACGGCGACCGGGGCGGTGGACTCCCCCATGGCGTTGGGCAGCCAGGTGTGCAGCGGCCACAGGGGCGCCTTCACCGCGAAGGCGAAGAAGAAGCCGAGGAACAGCCAGCGTTCGGTGGTCGTCGCCATGTCGAGCGAACCGTTGGCCCGGGCCTCGGCGATCTCCGTGAGCGAGAAGCTCCCGGCGACCACGTACAGCCCGATCACCGCGGCCAGCATGATCAGCCCGCCGGCCAGGTTGTAGAGCAGGAACTTCACGGCCGCGTACGACCGCTGGGTGGCGGCCGCCTGCTCGCCGTGCTCGTGGGCCCGGTCCCCGAAGCCGCCGATGAGGAAGTACATCGGGATCAGCATGGCTTCGAAGAAGATGTAGAAGAGGAAGACGTCGGTGGCCTCGAAGGAGAGGATCACCATCGCCTCGACGGCGAGGATCAGCGCGAAAAAGCCCTGGGTCGGGCGCCACCGCTTGCTGCCCGTCTCCAGCGGGTCGGCGTCGTGCCAGCCCGCCAGGACGATGAACGGGATCAGCAGTGCCGTGAGCGCGATGAGCGCCACCGCGATGCCGTCCACGCCCAGTTCGTAGCGGACGCCGAAGTCCGCGATCCAGGAGTGGGACTCGGTGAGCTGGTAACGGTCGCCGTCCGGGTCGAAGCGGACCAGGACGACGATCGCCAGGACCAGGGTGGCGAGCGAGAACAGCAGCGCCAGCGCTTTGGCGGCGTTGCGCCGCGCGGCCGGCACGGCGGCCGTGGCGACCGCCCCGATCGCGGGGAGCGCCGCCGTCGCTGTCAGCAGAGGAAAGGACATCGGTATCAGACCGCCCTCATCAGCAGGGTCGCGGCGATGAGGACCGCCGCACCGCCGAACATCGAGACCGCGTACGACCGCGCGAAGCCGTTCTGCAGCTTGCGCATGCGTCCGGAGAGGCCGCCGACCGAGGCCGCCGTGCCGTTGACGACGCCGTCCACCAGGGTGTGGTCGACGTACACCAGGGACCGTGTGAGGTGCTCGCCGCCGCGGACCAGGACGACGTGGTTGAAGTCGTCCTGGAGCAGGTCGCGCCGGGCGGCCCGGGTGAGGAGCGACCCGCGCGGGGCGACCGCGGGGACCGGGCGGCGCCCGTACTGCCCGTAGGCGACGGCCACCCCGATCACCATCACCGCCACCGTGGACAGGGTGATCGTGAGGGCGCTGACCGGCGGGTGGCCGTGTTCGAACCCGGTGACGGGCTCGAGCCAGTGCACGAAGCGCTCGCCGATGCCGAAGAAGGCTCCGGCGAAGACCGATCCGACGGCCAGCACGACCATCGGGACGGTCATGATCTTGGGCGACTCGTGCGGGTGCGGTTCGGCCGTCGCGGCGGCGGCGTGGCCGGAAGCGGTCTCGCCGTGGTGCGCGGCCGCGGGCTCCGCGCTCGGCGCCTCGGGCGAGCGCGTGGGCCGGTTCCTCCAGCGCTCCTCACCGAAGAACGTCATCAGCATCACGCGCGTCATGTAGTACGCGGTGACGGCCGCGCCCAGCAGCGCGCAGCCGCCGAGGATCCAGCCCTCGGTGCCGCCCTTGGCGAACGCCGCCTCGATGATCTTGTCCTTGGAGAAGAAGCCGGACAGGCCCGGGAAGCCGATGATGGCGAGGTAGCCGAGGCCGAAGGTGACGAAGGTGACCGGCATGTACTTCCTCAGGCCGCCGTACCTGCGCATGTCGACCTCGTCGTTCATGCCGTGCATGACCGAGCCGGCGCCGAGGAACAGGCCTGCCTTGAAGAAGCCGTGCGTGACCAGGTGCATGATCGCGAAGGCGTAGCCGATGGGGCCGAGGCCCGCGGCCAGCACCATGTAGCCGATCTGGGACATGGTCGAGCCGGCCAGCGCCTTCTTGATGTCGTCCTTCGCGCAACCGACGATCGCACCGAACAGCAGCGTGACCGCGCCGACGACGGTGACGACGAGCTGCGCGTCGGGCGCCAGATTGAAGATCGCCGCGGAACGGACGATCAGGTAGACGCCCGCGGTCACCATCGTCGCCGCGTGGATGAGGGCCGAGACCGGGGTCGGGCCCTCCATCGCGTCCCCGAGCCAGGACTGCAGCGGCACCTGGGCGGACTTGCCGCAGGCCGCGAGCAGCAGCATCAGGGCGATGGCGGTGAGCCGGCCCTCGGACGCGTCACCGGCGAGCCCCGCCTCCTCGTGCGTGCCGAGCAGCGGGCCGAAGGCGAAGGTGCCGAAGGTGGTGAACATCAGCATGATGGCGATCGACAGGCCCATGTCGCCGACGCGGTTGACCAGGAAGGCCTTCTTCGCGGCGGTGGCGGCGCTGGGCTTGTGCTGCCAGAAGCCGATGAGCAGGTAGGAGGCGAGCCCGACGCCCTCCCAGCCGACGTACAGCAGCAGGTAGTTGTCGGCGAGGACGAGCAGCAGCATCGCCGCGAGGAACAGGTTGAGGTAGCCGAAGAAGCGGCGGCGCCGCTCGTCGTGCTCCATGTACCCGACCGAGTACAGGTGGATCAGCGAGCCGACGCCCGTGATCAGCAGCACGAACGTCATCGACAACTGGTCGAGGCGGAAGGCGACGTCCGCCTGGAAGCCCTCGACCGGGATCCAGCTGAACAGGTACTGCGTCAGCGTCCGGTCGTCGGCGTCCCTGCCGAGCAGACCGGCGAAGAGGACGAGGCCGATCACGAAGGAGACGGCCGCGAGCAGGGTGCCGATCCAGTGGCCGACGGCATCGAGCCGGCGGCCGCCGACCAGGAGGACGGCCGCTCCGAGCAGGGGCGCCGCGATCAGCAGCGCGATCAGGTTCTCCACGATTCTTCCGACCCCTTACAGCTTCATCAGGCTGGCGTCGTCGACCGAGGCCGAGTGGCGGGAACGGAACAGCGACACGATGATCGCGAGTCCGACCACGACCTCCGCGGCGGCGACGACCATCGTGAAGAAGGCGATGATCTGGCCGTCGAGATTGCCGTGCATCCGGGAGAAGGCGACGAGCGTGAGGTTGCAGGCGTTGAGCATCAGCTCGATGCACATGAACACGACGATCGCGTTGCGCCTGATCAGCACGCCGGTCGCGCCGATCGTGAACAACAGGGCCGCGAGATACAGGTAGTTGACCGGGTTCACTGGGACGCCTCCTCGGTGCGACGGGAGTTCCGCCCGTGCGGCGGCTCGATCGCGGACCGCTCCAGGCGTTCCTCCGCGCGCCGCTCCAGCGCCTTGAGGTCGCTCAGCGCCTCGGCGGACACGTCACGGATCTGGCCGCGCTCGCGGAGCGTCCTGCTGACCGTGAGCTCCGACGGGGTGCCGTCGGGCAGCAGGCCCGCGATGTCGACGGCGTTGTGCCGCGCGTACACGCCCGGTGCCGGCAGCGGCGGCACGTGCTTGCCCTCGCGCACCCGCTGTTCGGCCAGTTCGCGCTGGGTCCTGGCCCGCTCGGTCCGCTCGCGGTGGGTGAGCACCATGGCGCCCACGGCGGCCGTGATGAGCAGGGCGCCGGTGATCTCGAAGGCGAAGACGTACTTGGTGAAGATGAGGGCCGCCAGTCCCTCCACGTTGCCACCGGCGTTGGCCGCCGCGAGGCCGTCGAACTCCGTCAGGGAGGCGTTGGCGATGCCCGCGACCAGCAGGACGCCGAAGCCGAGCCCGCACAGCAGGGCCAGCCAGCGCTGGCCCTTGATGGTCTCCTTCAGGGAGTCCGCCGCGGTGACGCCGACGAGCATCACCACGAACAGGAACAGCATCATGATCGCGCCGGTGTAGACGACGATCTGCACGATGCCCAGGAAGTAGGCGCCGTTGGCGAGGTAGAACACCGCCAGGACGATCATGGTTGCGGCGAGGCAGAGCGCGCTGTGCACGGCCCTCTTCATGAAGACGGTGCACAGGGCGCCGATCACCGCGACGGTGCCCAGCACCCAGAACTGGAACGCCTCCCCGGTGGAAGTGGAGTAGGCGGCGAGCTGCACGGTGGAGTGGGCGGCGAGCTGCGCGCTCATCGGCCGATCACCTCCCCCGCGGCGGGCTCGCCCTCACCGAAGGTCGAGGCGGCCTCCTGCGGCGCCTCGCCCTTGGAGACGGCGACCTGCCGCTCGGTGCCGGGCGCGGCCTCCGTCACCAGGCCCCGGTAGTAGTCCTGCTCGTCCGTCCCGGGGTAGATGGCGTGCGGTGTGTCGACCATGCCGTCCTCGAGGCCGGCCAGCAGCTGCTCCTTGGTGTAGATCAGGTTGGCGCGGCTGGAGTCGGCGAGCTCGAACTCGTTGGTCATCGTCAGCGCGCGCGTGGGGCAGGCCTCGATGCACAGGCCGCACAGGATGCAGCGGGCGTAGTTGATCTGGTAGACGCGGCCGTACCGCTCGCCCGGCGAGTAGCGTTCCTCCTCGGTGTTGTCCGCGCCCTCGACGTAGATGGCGTCGGCGGGACAGGCCCACGCGCACAGCTCGCAGCCGACGCACTTCTCCAGGCCGTCCGGATGGCGGTTGAGCTGGTGCCGTCCGTGGAACCGCGGAGCCGTGGTCTTCTGCTGCTCCGGGTACTGCTCGGTCAGCCGCTTCTTGAACATGGCCTTGAAGGTCACGCCGAAGCCGGCCACCGGGTTCTGGAAACCGGGCTTGGTCTCCTGGGGCTCCTCAGCCATCGGACGCCTCCTTTCCCTCCAGAGTTCCGTCACTGTGAGTATCGGACCCACCACTGACAATCAGCTCCCGCTCGCGGCGCGGGCGGCGCCTCGGCACCGGCGGCAGCTCCTGTCCGGGCAGCGGCGGAACGGGGAACCCGCCCGCCATCGGGTCGAAGCCGGCCGGCTCGGCGGGGGCCTCGGGCTGCCTGCCGCGGTCGCGGAACATGTCGGCGACGAAGGAGAGCAGCAGCAGGACCAGGACGGCGCCGCCGACGTAGAGGGCGATGTCGGCGAAGTCGTAGTTCTCGTTGCGCAGCGTCCGCACGGTCGCGACGAGCATCAGCCACGTCACCGAGACCGGGATGAGGACCTTCCAGCCGAGCTTCATCAGCTGGTCGTAACGGACGCGGGGGAGCGTGCCGCGCAGCCAGATGAAGAAGAACAGCAGCAGCTGGACCTTGACGGTGAACCAGAGCATCGGCCACCAGCCGTGGTTCGCGCCCTCCCAGAAGGTGCTGACCGGCCAGGGGGCCCGCCAGCCGCCGAGGAAGAGCGTCACCGACACGGCCGAGACCGTCACCATGTTCACGTACTCGGCGAGCATGAACATCGCGAACTTGATCGACGAGTACTCGGTGTTGAAGCCGCCGACCAGGTCGCCCTCGGACTCCGGCATGTCGAAGGGGGCGCGGTTGGTCTCGCCGACCATCGTGACGATGTAGAGGATGAAGGAGACCGGCAGCAGGAGGATGTACCAGCGGTCCTGCTGCTGCTCGACGATCGTCGACGTCGACATGGAGCCGGAGTAGAGGAACACCGAGGCGAAGGCGGCGCCCATCGCGATCTCGTAGGAGATCATCTGCGCGCAGGAGCGCAGCCCGCCCAGGAGCGGGTAGGTGGATCCGGAGCTCCAGCCGGCGAGGACGATGCCGTAGATGCCGACCGAGGCGACCGCGAGGATGTAGAGCATCGCGATCGGCAGGTCCGTGAGCTGCATCGTGGTGCGCTGGCCGAAGATCGAGATCTCGTTGCCGGCCGGGCCGAAGGGGATCACCGCGATCGCCATGAAGGCCGGAATGGCCGCGACGATCGGCGCGAGGACGTACACCACCTTGTCGGCGCGTTTGACGATGACGTCTTCCTTCAGCATCAGCTTGATGCCGTCGGCGAGCGACTGGAGCATGCCCCAGGGCCCGTGCCGGTTGGGGCCGATGCGCAGCTGCATCCAGGCCACGACCTTGCGCTCCCAGACGATGGAGAACAGCACGGTCACCATCAGGAAGGCGAAGCAGAAGACCGCTTTGACCACGACCAGCCACCACGGGTCGCGGCCGAACATCGAGAGGTCTTCCGCGGCGAGGTACGGGCTCATGCCTCCACCTCCTGGGGGGCTGCGGCGGCGGTCGTCGCCGGGCCGATGCGGACGAGGGACCCGGGCCGGGCCCCGGTGTCGGAGGCGACGCCCCCGCCCACGGAGTTCAGCGGGAGCCACACCACGCGGTCGGGCATCTCGGTGATCCGCAGGGGCAGTTCGACCGTGCCGGCGGTACCGGTCACGGCGAGTACGCCGCCGTCGTCGACGCCGGCTTCGGCGGCCGTGGCGGCCGACACGCGCGCGTGGGCGGCGTGCCGGGTTCCGGCGAGCGCCTCGTCGCCCTGCTGGAGGAGCCCCTGGTCGAGCAGCAGCCGGTGCCCGGCGAGCACGGCCTCACCGGCGGCGGGCCGCGGCAGGACGCCGGCGCTCTCCGCCGGTTCGACGGCCCGCGGCCCGTCCCAGGCACCGAGCCGGTCCAGCTCCGCGCGGGCGGTCCGCAGGTCCGGCAGGCCCAGGTGGACGTCCATGGCGTCGGCCAGCATCTGCAGCACCCGTGCGTCGGACTGCGCCGGGCGGCGGGTCATCTGGTCGGGCTTGAGCGCGGCCTCGAAGAAACGCACGCGGCCCTCCCAGTTGAGGAAGGCGCCCGTCTTCTCGGCGACCGCGGCCACGGGCAGGACGACGTCGGCGCGCTCGGTGACCTCGCCGGGCCGCAGCTCCAGCGAGACCACGAAGCCGACCTCGTCGAGCGCCTCACGCGCGCGTGCCGGGTCGGGCAGGTCGGCGACCTCCACGCCCGCGACGAGCAGCGCCTGCAACTCACCCGCCACCGCGGCCTCGATCATCTGCCCGGTGTCACGGCCGTAGCGGGGCGGGAGCACGGCAAGGCCCCAGGCGGCCGCGACCTCGTCCCGCGCGCGCGGGTCGATGGCCGGGCGTCCGCCCGGCAGCAGTGACGGCAGGGCGCCGGCCTCGATCGCGCCCCGTTCCCCGGCCCGGCGCGGAATCCACACCAGCCCGGCGCCGGTCGCGTTCGCGGCCCGTACGGCGGCGGTGAGCCCGCCGGCCACGGCGGCCAGCCGCTCGCCCACGACGATGACCGCGCCCTCGGCGCGCAGCGCCTCGGCGGCCCGGCTGCCGGCGTCCTCCAGGCCGACGCCGCCGGCCAGCGCGTCCAGCCACTCGGTCTCGGTGCCCGGGGCGGCCGGCAGCAGCGTGCCGCCCGCCTTCTCCAGGCCTCGGGTGGCGTGCGTGGCCAGCGAGAACACCTGCTGTCCGCGCTTGCGCCAGGCCTTGCGCAGCCGCAGGAAGACGCCCGGTGCCTCCTCCTCGGACTCGAACCCGACCAGCAGGACGGCGGGCGCCTTCTCCAGGGAGGCGTACGTGACGCCCGTACCGTCGAGGTCGCGGCCGTGTCCGGCCACGCTCGCCGCCAGGAAGTCGGCCTCCTCGCCGCTGTGCACGCGCGCGCGGAAGTCGATGTCGTTGGTGTCGAGCGCCACGCGCGCGAACTTGCTGTACGCGTAGGCGTCCTCGATGGTGAGCCGGCCGCCGGTCAGGACACCGGTCCGGCCGCGCGAGGCGAGCAGTCCCTGGGCCGCGATCTGCAACGCCTCCGGCCAGGACGCCGGTACCAGGGCGCCCTCGGCGTCCCGCACGAGCGGCGTCTCGAGCCGGTCCCGCGCTTGCGCGTACCGGAACGCGAACCGCCCCTTGTCGCAGATCCACTCCTCGTTGACCTCGGGGTCGTCGGCGGCGAGCCGCCGCATGACCTTGCCGCGCCGGTGGTCGGTGCGGGTGGCGCAGCCGCCGGCGCAGTGCTCGCAGACCGACGGCGAGGAGACGAGGTCGAAGGGGCGGGAGCGGAAGCGGTACGCCGCCGAGGTCAGCGCGCCGACCGGGCAGATCTGAATGGTGTTGCCGGAGAAGTAGGACTCGAACGGGTCGCCCTCACCGGTGCCGACCTGCTGGAGCGCGCCCCGCTCGATCAGCTCGATCATCGGGTCGCCCGCGACCTGGTTGGAGAAGCGGGTGCAGCGGGCGCACAGCACGCACCGCTCGCGGTCGAGCAGGACCTGCGTGGAGATGGGGACGGGCTTCTCGTAGGTCCGTTTCCGGCCCTCGAAGCGGGACTCTGCGTTGCCGTGCGACATGGCCTGGTTCTGCAGGGGGCACTCGCCGCCCTTGTCGCAGACCGGGCAGTCCAGCGGGTGGTTGATGAGGAGCAGCTCCATCACGCCGTGCTGGGCCTTCTCGGCGACCGGCGAGGTGAGGTGGGTCTTCACCACCATGCCGTCCGTGCAGGTGATCGTGCAGGACGCCATGGGCTTGCGCTGGCCCTCGACCTCGACGATGCACTGGCGGCAGGCGCCGGCCGGGTCGAGGAGGGGGTGGTCGCAGAAGCGCGGGATCTCGATGCCGAGCTGCTCGGCGGCCCGGATGACCAGGGTGCCCTTGGGCACGCTGATCTCCGCGCCGTCGATGGTCAGCGTGACGAGGTCCTCCGGCGGGACCGCCGCCTCTCCTCCGCCCGCGGGAGCGCTGGTGGTCACGGTCATGCGTTCACCTCCGTGCGGTCGGCCCAGGCCGTCGACCTGGCCGGGTCGAACGGGCAGCCGCGGCCCGTGATGTGCTGCTCGTACTCCTCGCGGAAGTACTTGAGCGAGGAGAAGATCGGCGAGGCGGCGCCGTCGCCGAGGGCGCAGAAGGACTTGCCGTTGATGTTGTCGGCGATGTCGTTCAGCTTGTCGAGGTCGGACATGACGCCCTTGCCGGCCTCGATGTCCCGCAGCAGCTGCACCAGCCAGTACGTGCCCTCGCGGCAGGGCGTGCACTTGCCGCAGGACTCGTGGGCGTAGAACTCGGTCCAGCGGGTGACGGCGCGGACGACGCAGGTCGTCTCGTCGAAGCACTGGAGGGCTTTCGTGCCGAGCATGGAACCCGCGGCGCCCACTCCTTCGTAGTCGAGGGGGACGTCGAGGTGCTCGTCGGTGAACATCGGGGTGGAGGAGCCGCCCGGCGTCCAGAACTTGAGGCGGTGGCCCGGTCGCATGCCGCCGCTCATCTCCAGGAGCTGACGGAGGGTGATGCCGAGCGGGGCCTCGTACTGGCCGGGGCCGGCGACATGGCCGCTGAGCGAGTAGAGCGTGAAGCCCGGGGACTTCTCGCTGCCCATCGACCTGAACCATTCCTTGCCGTTGTTCAGGATCGCGGGAACTGACGCGATCGATTCGACGTTATTCACCACAGTCGGGCACGCGTAGAGGCCCGCGACGGCAGGGAAAGGAGGACGGAGCCGCGGTTGACCACGGCGGCCTTCGAGCGAGTCGAGCAGCGCGGTCTCCTCACCACAGATGTACGCGCCCGCGCCCGCGTGCACGGTGAGTTCGAGGTCGAGTCCGCTGCCCAGGATGTTCTCGCCGAGGTAGCCCGCCGCGTAGGCCTCACGCACGGCCTCGTGCAACCGCCGCAGAACTGGGACGACTTCACCCCGCAGATAGATGAAGGCATGAGACGACCTGATGGCGTGACACGCGATGACGATGCCCTCGATGAGGCTGTGCGGGTTCGCGAACAGGAGCGGGATGTCCTTGCAGGTGCCCGGCTCCGATTCGTCGGCGTTGACAACTAGATAGTGCGGTTTTCCATCACCCTGCGGAATGAACTGCCATTTCATTCCGGTCGGGAATCCCGCGCCGCCGCGCCCGCGCAGACCGGAGTCCTTGACGTACGCGATCACGTCGTCCGGGGACATGGCGAGCGCCTTGCGGAGCCCCTCGTACCCTTCGTGCCTCCGGTAGACGTCCAGAGTCCAGGACCGGTCCTCGTCCCAGAAGGCCGACAGCACGGGTGCGAGCAGCTTCTCGGGGCTGCTGCCTTTCAGCTCGGGTGCCAAGGTCATCACTCCCCCTCCTCGGCGGTGGGCCCTGCCGGGTGGGCGGGGTCGGAGGCCGATGTGTTCTGCGGCGCGTCGTGCGAACTGAGGTGGGCGGTCGGCGAGGGCTCGTGCACGGCCCCGTCGCGCGGTTCGTCGTGCGGTCCACCGTCGCGGGGGTGGACCACACGCGCGGGTGCGGTCTCTCCCCTGGCCAGGCGGAGGCCCGCCAGCGACGCGGGTCCCGCGCTGCCGCTCGCCTCCACGGCGCCGTCCCGCTCGTCGGGGAAGCCCGCCAGGATCCGGGCGGTCTCCTTGAAGGTGCACAGCGGCGCCCCGCGCGTGGGCGAGACGGTCCGTCCCTCCCGCAGGTCGTCGACCAGGCGTTTCGCGCTCTCCACGGTCTGGTTGTCGAAGAACTCCCAGTTGACCATCACGACCGGCGCGAAGTCGCAGGCCGCGTTGCACTCGATGTGCTCCAGGGTGACCTTGCCGTCGTCGGTGGTCTCGCCGTTGCCGACGCCCAGGTACTCCTGGAGCTCCTCGAAGATCGCGTCACCGCCCATCACCGCGCAGAGGGTGTTGGTGCAGACCCCGACCTGGTAGTCACCGCTCGGCCGGCGCCGGTACATGGTGTAGAAGGTGGCGACCGCGGTGACCTCGGCGGTGGTCAGTCCGAGCACGTCCGCGCAGAACTGCATCCCGGTGCGCGTGACGTGTCCCTCCTCCGACTGCACGAGGTGCAGCAACGGCAGGAGCGCGGAGCGGGAGTCGGGGTAGCGGGCGACGATGTCGCGCGCGTCCCGCTCGAGCCGGGCCCGGACGTCGTCCGGGTAGGCGGGCGCGGGCAGCTCGGGCATGCCCAGGCTGACGGCCCGCTCCGAAGAAGAGGTGGTCACCGGTCGACGCCTCCCATCACGGGGTCGATGGACGCGACGGCGACGATGACGTCGGCGACCTGGCCGCCCTCGCACATCGCCGCCATGGCCTGAAGGTTGGTGAAGGACGGGTCGCGGAAGTGGACCCGGTAGGGGCGGGTGCCGCCGTCGGACACGACGTGCACCCCGAGCTCGCCCTTGGGCGACTCGACGGCCGCGTACGCCTGTCCCGGCGGGACGCGGAAGCCCTCGGTGACCAGCTTGAAGTGGTGGATCAGGGCCTCCATGGAGGTGCCCATGATCTTCTTGATGTGGTCGAGGGAGTTGCCGAGGCCGTCCGGGCCCAGGGCGAGCTGGGCCGGCCAGGCGATCTTCTTGTCGCCGACCATGACCGGGCCGGGCTGAAGCCGGTCCAGGCACTGTTCGATGATCCCGAGGGACTGGCGCATCTCCTCGAGGCGGATCAGGAAGCGGCCGTAGGCGTCGCAGGAGTCCGTGGTCGGGACGTCGAAGTCGTACGTCTCGTAGTCGCAGTAGGGCTGCGCCTTGCGCAGGTCGTGCGGCAGGCCGGTGGAGCGCAGGATCGGGCCGGTGGCGCCGAGGGCCATGCAGCCGGCCAGGTCGAGGTGGCCGATGTCCTGCATGCGGGCCTTGAAGATGGGGTTGCCGGTGGCGAGCTTGTCGTACTCCGGGAGGTTCTTCCTCATCTTCTTCACGAACTCGCGGATCTGGTCCACCGCGCCGGGCGGCAGGTCCTGGGCGAGTCCGCCGGGGCGGATGTACGCGTGGTTCATCCGCAGGCCCGTGATGAGCTCGTAGATGTCGAGAATCAGTTCACGATCACGGAATCCGTAGATCATGATCGTGGTGGCGCCGAGTTCCATACCACCGGTGGCGATGCACACCAGGTGGGAGGAGATCCGGTTCAGCTCCATCAGGAGCACCCGGATGATCTTCGCTCGCTCGGTGATCTGGTCCTCGATGCCGAGGAGCTTCTCGACGCCGAGGCAGTAGGCGGTCTCGTTGAAGAAGGACGTCAGGTAGTCCATGCGCGTCACGAACGTGGTGCCCTGCGTCCACGTCCGGAACTCGAGGTTCTTCTCGATGCCGGTGTGGAGGTAGCCGATGCCGCAGCGGGCCTCGGTGACGGTCTCGCCCTCGATCTCCAGGATGAGGCGGAGCACCCCGTGGGTGGAGGGGTGCTGAGGACCCATGTTGACGACGATCCGTTCGTCGTCGGCGCGGGACGCGGACTGGACGACCTCGTCCCAGTCGCCACCGGTGACGGTGTAGACGGTGCCCTCGGTGGTCTCCCGAGGGGAGGCGTGCGAAGTGCTCACGAGTACGACCTCCGCTGGTCCGGAGCCGGGATCTGGGCGCCCTTGTACTCGACGGGGATGCCGCCGAGGGGGTAGTCCTTGCGCTGCGGATGTCCCTGCCAGTCGTCCGGCATCATGATCCGCGTCAGGGCCGGGTGACCGTCGAAGACGATGCCGAAGAAGTCGTACGTCTCGCGCTCGTGCCAGTCGTTGGTCGGGTAGACCGGGACGAGGGACGGGATGTGCCGGTCGGTGTCCGGGGCACTGACTTCGAGGCGGATCAGCCGGTTGTGGGTGATCGAGCGCAGGTGGTAGACGGCGTGCAGCTCGCGGCCCTTGTCGTTCGGGTAGTGGACGCCGCTGACGCCGGTGCAGAGCTCGAAGCGCAGGGCCGGGTCGTCGCGCAGGGTGCGGGCGACGCGCGGCAGGTGTTCGCGTTCGATGTGGAAGGTCAGTTCGCCGCGGTCGACGACCGTCTTCTCGATGGCGTTCTCGGGGAGGAGGCCCTGCTCCTCCAGCGCGCCCTCCAGTTCGTCGGCGACCTCGTCGAACCAGCCGCCGTAGGGCCGGCTCGCCGGTCCCGGGAGGCGGACCGAGCGGACCAGGCCGCCGTAGCCGGAGGTGTCGCCGCCGTTGTTCGCGCCGAACATGCCGCGCTGGACGCGGACCTCCTCGCCGCCCTCGCCGCGCTGGCCGGGGAGGTTGGAGGCGGAGAGGTCCTTCTCGGGATTCGCCCCGTTCGCCCCGTCCACCTTGCCCGGCCCGTTCACCGTCTCCGACCCGTTGGCCTTCCCGGGCCCGGGTCCGTCGGCCTTGCCCGACCCGTTCGCCGTCTCCGGCCCGCCGGCCGCGCCCGACCCGTTCGCCGTCTCCGACCCACCGGCCTTGCCCGAGCCGTTCGCCGTCTCCGGCCCGTTCGCCGTCGCCGGCCCACTCGGGGTGCCGGACCCGCCCGGCGTACCCGACCCGCCCGGCGCGCCCGGGGTGCCGGACGACCCGCCGGGTCCGTTCGTCGCTTTCCCGCCGTGGGTGCCGTTCGCGTCGCTCACCGCAGCAGCCCCTTCATCTCGATCGTGGGCAGGGCCTTGAGCGCCGCCTCCTCCGCCTCGCGGGCCGCCTCCTCGGCGTTCACGCCCAGCTTGGAGTTCTGGATCTTGTGGTGGAGCTTGAGGATCGCGTCCATCAGCATCTCCGGGCGCGGCGGGCAGCCGGGGAGGTAGATGTCGACGGGGACGATGTGATCGACGCCCTGGACGATCGCGTAGTTGTTGAACATGCCGCCCGAGGACGCGCACACGCCCATGGAGATCACCCACTTGGGGTTCGGCATCTGGTCGTAGACCTGCCGGAGCACCGGCGCCATCTTCTGGCTGACCCGGCCCGCGACGATCATCAGGTCCGCCTGGCGGGGCGAACCGCGGAAGACCTCCATGCCGAAGCGCGCCAGGTCGTAGCGGCCGGCGCCGGTGGTCATCATCTCGATGGCGCAGCAGGCGAGGCCGAACGTGGCGGGGAAGACGGACGCCTTGCGCACCCAGCCCGCGGCCTGCTCGACGGTGGTCAGCAGGAAGCCGCTCGGCAGCTTTTCTTCGAGTCCCATGACTAAAGGCCCCTCAGTCCCATTCCAGGCCGCCGCGCCGCCACACGTACGCGTAGGCGACGAAGACGGTGAGCACGAAGAGCAGCATCTCCACGAGCCCGAAAAGCCCCAGGGCGTCGAAGGTGACGGCCCAGGGGTAGAGGAAGACGATCTCGATGTCGAAGACGATGAAGAGCATCGCCGTCAGGTAGTACTTGATGGGGAAGCGCCCGCCGCCGGCCGGCGTGGGGGTCGGCTCGATTCCGCACTCGTAGGCCTCGAGCTTCGCGCGGTTGTACCGCTTCGGCCCGATCAACGTGGCCATGACCACGGAGAAGATCGCAAAGCCTGCCCCGAGGGCTCCCAGTACGAGGATGGGCGCATACGCGTTCACCGCTCCTCGCTCCTCTCAGTCGGCACTGACTGCTGGCGATGGCGTGGGCTCACTCGCGCCCCACCCGGCTCACGAGTCCCGCCCGTCCCGGCGAAGATCGCGAACATGTGAAGCAGGTCACAAGCCCAACTGCTCCGCATCTTATGCCTGCCGCTCTGTGATCTGCGACACGGGGTATTCCACAAGCTTTGTGATCTCCACCACCTGACGATGGATCATGAAGTCATATCAGCAGTGATCTTCGTACAAGAAGCGTCGGAGTGATCACAAGAGGTGACATTTGCGCTCGTCACCGCAGGCGGCGGGGTGCGTCTCAATATCAAGAAACTTCCCTTGCATGCAAATTGGCGTTGGACGCGGGTCCCTGATAGGGGGCACGCACACACACTGGGAGGAGTCGAAGGGCCGGGCGTGGACGTGTGCACGCGTTCACGAGCGGAGCCCGGCGGCCCGCCCGCCCGGAACGCCGGCGCATCGGCGACCGTTCCGTGACCTCCGCCACACCGACAGGGGGCGCCCGAAAGCCGGGCTTGGCCAACGGTCGCAACCAGTGGTAGGCGCGGGGCAATTCGGGCGTAACAGCGAAAGCCCATGATCACAGGCTTGGGCGCCCGCGTCCGCATTGCCCGTTAAGGCGTCAATAAGGAGCGCCCCACCAGGTATTCAGGGGTGCGGTTGAGCAATTGTGGCGCAGCACACGTTTCTTGTAGGTATGAAGGAGCCCCTGGTACCGGTTGTACTCATGTCCCACACCGCTCACATACGCAGCCACCGGAAGCCCCGCCGCAGCGCGTCCACGATCGCGATGCGGGCCGGAGTCGCCAGTGGTGTTCTCGGCACGCTGGCCGTCGCCACGGCGTCAGGATCGGCCAACGCCGCCGAGCCGGTGACGCAGACGCTCGAACTGCCCGTGCTGACGGGAGACCTGGCCGCCCAGGTCGCGCAGTCCGCCGAGGCCACGCAGCAGGCCGCGGCGAACTACCAGCTGGAGGCCGAGCGCGACGCGGCCGCCGCCGCGGCGGCCGCGGAGGCCAAGAAGGACCTCGCCGCCGCCAAGAAGGCCGAGGCGAAGAAGAAGGCCGCCGAGGAGGCCCGCAAGGCCGCCGCCGAGGCCGCCGTCTCCCGCTCCTCGGAGCGGACCACCCTGACCACCGCCTCCACGACCGTCTCCGCCCCGGCCAGCGGCAGCGTGGCGACGGTCATCTCCTTCCTCAAGGCGCAGGTGGGCGACGCCTACGTCATGGGTGCCACCGGGCCCAACGCGTGGGACTGCTCCTCGCTCGTGCAGGCCGCGTTCCGGCAGGTCGGCGTCGACCTGCCGCGTGTCTCGCAGGACCAGTCGATGGCCGGCACCGATGTCTCCCTGTCCGACCTCCAGGTCGGTGACATCCTCTACTGGGGCGGCAAGGGTTCCGCGTACCACGTGGGCGTGTACATCGGCGACGGCCAGTACCTGGACGCGGCCAACCCGTCCAAGGGCGTCGTCATCCAGGACCTCTCCGGCTACCCGGCGTCCGGTGCGGTGCGCGTGCTCTGACACGCCACCGCGCCCGGCACACGGGACGAAGGGCCGCTGCCGCTCGGGGGCAGCGGCCCTTCGGGCTTCCCACGGGACCGGCAGGGGTCTCGCCCCCGCCGGTCGAGCCGGTCGAGCCGGTCACGCCTTGGGCGCCACCTTGCTCAGGCCGTTGATGATGCGGTCCATCGCGTCGCCGCCCGTCGGGTCGGTCAGGTTCGCCAGCATCTTCAGGGTGAACTTCATCAGCAGGGGGTGGGTCAGGCCGCGCTGGGTCGCGATCTTCATGACCTTCGGGTTGCCGATGAGCTTCACGAAGGCGCGGCCCAGCGTGTAGTAGCCGCCGTAGGTGTCCTTGAGGATCTGCGGGTAGCGCTGGAGGGCCAGTTCGCGCTGGCCGGGGGTGGCGCGGGCGTGCGCCTGGACGATGACGTCGGCGGCGATCTGACCGGACTCCATGGCGTAGGCGATGCCCTCGCCGTTGAAGGGGTTCACCAGGCCGCCGGCGTCGCCGACGAGGAGCAGGCCCTTGGTGTAGTGGGGCTTGCGGTTGAAGGCCATGGGCAGGGCGGCGCCGCGGATGGGGCAGGTCATGTTCTCCGGGGTGTAGCCCCAGTCCTCCGGCATGGAGGCGCACCAGGCCTTGAGGACCTCGCGCCAGTCCAGCTCCTTGAAGGAGGCGGAGGTGTTGAGGACGCCCAGGCCGACGTTGGAGGTGCCGTCGCCCATGCCGAAGATCCAGCCGTAGCCCGGCAGGAGCCGGTCCTCGCCCGGTCCCCGCCGGTCCCACAGCTCCAGCCAGGACTCCAGGTAGTCGTCGTCGTGGCGCGGGGAGGTGAAGTAGGTGCGGACCGCGACGCCCATCGGACGGTCCTCACGGCGGTGCAGGCCCATGGCCAGGGACAGCCGGGTGGAGTTGCCGTCGGCGGCGACGACCAGCGGGGCGTGGAAGGTGACGTCGCGCTTCTCCTCGCCCAGCTTGGCGCGCACGCCGGTGATCCGGCCGGTGCGGTCGTCGACGATCGGGGCGCCGACGTTGCAGCGCTCGTACAGCCGCGCGCCCGCCTTCTGCGCCTGGCGCGCCAGCTGTTCGTCGAAGTCGTCGCGCTTGCGGACGAGTCCGTAGTCGGGGAAGGAGGCGAGATCCGGCCAGTCCAGCTGGAGGCGGACCCCGCCGCCGATGATGCGCAGGCCCTTGTTGCGCAGCCAGCCGGCCTCCTCGGAGATGTCGATGCCCATGGCCACGAGCTGTTTGACCGCGCGCGGGGTGAGACCGTCGCCGCACACCTTCTCGCGGGGGAACTCGGTCTTCTCCAGCAGGAGTACGTCGAGTCCGGCCTTGGCGAGGTGGTACGCGGTCGTGGATCCGGCCGGGCCCGCCCCGACGACGATCACGTCGGCGGCGTTTCCGGAGAGGGGCTCGGTCTCGACGGTCACGGCGGGATCTCCCCAAGTTCGACATCTGTGTGCCGGCCGGCACGGGACATGGGCAGTCTATTCAGCGGTACCGATCACCCGGCTGAAGGGCTGCCTCCGTGAACCGAGTTCTCCCCGTCGTACGGCTGCGTGTCCCCACGGACGAGGACGCGGTGGCCTGGCACCGGTCCTTCGCCCACCCGGACGTCATGGAGTTCCACGGCGGCAGGCCCGCGGGACTGTCCGTCTACGAGGAGCTCACCGCCCGCCAGCGCCGGCACGACGCCGAGCGCGGTTTCTGCCTGTGGACCGTGCTCGACGCGTCGGGTCAGGTCGTCGGCTTCACCGGCGCCCAGCCCTGGGAGCGGGAGTGGGGGCCAACGGGGGAGATCGAGATCGGCTGGCGGCTCGGCCGGGACCACTGGGGCCAGGGGTATGTGACCGCCGCCGCGCGGATGACGCTGGAGCGGGTGCGGGCGGCCGGGGTGCCGGGTGTGGTGGCCATGGTCGACGCGCGCAACGCCCGTTCGATCGCGGTCACCCGGCGGCTCGGTATGCGGCTGGCGGAGGTCTTCACGACACCGGGGGCCGGGCGGGAGGGGCACTGCTACCGCCTCGACCTCACCGGCGATTACCCTGTGTAGCCAATAGGCGCGGAAATTACTACGGATAGGCACCGAACACTTCCGGATGGCGCCGCCGTGCGGCTACTCTTCCGGTACCACTGGGGGTGACATCTGTGCTCATACAGCCCAAAACACCCGAAGTGCGCGTGCCGAAACTCGTCGGCCTGATGGCCATGGACGCGCGCGAGACGGCCACGGCACAGGGAGTGCTGCTGGCCGCGCCCGACCGGCCCGACTTCCACCGCACCGTCGTGGACTACGTCGTACGGCAGTACCCGCCGCCCGGTGCCGGGGTACCGCGCGGGGCGGTCGTCACCGTGTGGTTCGACTTCGCCGACGGCGAGGGCGGCGGGGGTGCGGGCGTCCGCGAACCCCGTCTGCCGAGACCGGGCGGGGGCGGGCTGGAGCGCGAGCTGGACCGGCCGGGAGACGCCTTCGAGCCGGTCATCGGGTAGGCGTCGCGTGGGTGCCGCGGCGGCCCGGGGTCAGCTCTCCTTGAAGCCCCGGTGCAGGGTCACCACACCGCCGGTCAGGTTGCGCCAGGCGACCTTCGACCAGCCGGCCTTCCGCAGGTGCTCGGCCAGGGCGGGCTGGTCGGGCCAGGCACGGATGGACTCGGCGAGGTAGACGTACGCGTCGGGGTTCGAGGAGACCGCGCGCGCCACCGGGGGCAGGGCGCGCATCAGGTACTCGGTGTAGACGGTGCGGAAGGGCGCCCAGGTCGGGTGCGAGAACTCGCAGATCACGACCCGTCCGCCCGGCCGGGTCACCCGGTGCATCTCACGCAGGGCGGAGTCGAAGTCCTGCACGTTGCGCAGCCCGAAGGAGATCGTGACGGCGTCGAAGGTGTCGTCCTTGAACGGCAGCCGCGTCGCGTCGCCCGCCGTGAACGGCAGCCAGGCGTGCTTCTTCTTGCCTACCTGGAGCATGCCGAGGGAGAAGTCGCAGGGGACGACGTAGGCGCCGGTCCGGGCGAACGGCAGGGAGGAGGTGGCCGTCCCGGCCGCCAGGTCCAGGACCTTCTGCGCGGGACGGGCGTCGACCGCGCGGGCGACCTCCTTGCGCCATCTCCTGTCCTGACCGAGCGAGAGGACGTCGTTCGTCAGGTCGTACCGTTCCGCCACGTCGTCGAACATCGAGGCGACTTCGTGCGGCTGCTTGTTCAGGGAAGCGCGGGTCACCCCGCCATTCTTGCAGCCCGGCCGGGAGCGGCTCACGGCAGGAGCCGCGGCCGCTTCTTCCCCGCGACGTCCTCGACCCACCCGCACAGCAGCACGAACAGCACGATCAGCACCCAGCCGACGCCGAACATGAACCACATGCTCTCCAGCGGCAGGTACTTCTCGAACGCGGGCACGTTCCAGAACGTGTCGATCAGCGGGACCGCCAGCACCAGGGCGATCTCGTGCCAGAGGTAGATCGTCACGGCGCGCGCGTTGAAGACCGTGACGATCCGGTTGGTGCGCCGGTAGCGGGTGAGCCAGGCGAAGTCGATGCCGAAGTACGCCTTGGCCCACATCAGCAGCATCACGAAACCGGCCGACCAGAAGGCCTGTGCGAGGGGGTTCTCGTCCAGGTCGTAGGTGCCGAACTCGGCCTGGTGGGCGAGGGCGTACCAGCCGCCGTAGGCCATCGCGGCGAGCGAGAGGACGACCACCAGGGCGGGCTTCATCCGCTGGAGGACGCCGTCGCGGTGCGCGAAGCCGAGCATCCAGCAGAAGAGGTACGTCGACAGGTCCCACAGGGCGGTGCCGACGCGGTTGTCGGGACCGGCCCAGACGAACGTCAGGACCATGATCGGCACGAGGGACAGCACCAGCACCGGGATCGGGGCGAGGCGGAACACCCGCAGCAGGAGCGGGGACAGCAGGACGAACCACAGGTAGGTCCGCAGGTACCAGAGGATCTCCCAGGCCTGCTCGCCCCAGGCGTTGCCCGGCGGGTCCCCCAGCGGCACGATCCAGTAGACGATCTGCCAGCCCGGCATCCAGTCGTGGATCAGCATCGCGACGACGACGAAGACGCCCCAGAACCAGAACGGCGGCAGGAGCCGGCGCATCCGGCTCTTGATCACCTTGAGCGCGGGGCGCTCCAGGGACTTCGCCATCAGGGTGCCGGCCAGGCCGAACATGATCCCCATGGACGGGAAGACCACGCTCGCCCAGGCCCAGCCGAAGGTGTGGTAGGTGACGACACGGATCAGCGCCAGGGCGCGCAGGGTGTCGAAGTACCGGTCGCGGACGCCCGCCCTGGGCGCCCCCGAGGACTTCTCCCCCTCCGCGGCGGCCGCGGGGCTGCCGGGCTCCGCGGCGCCGGCGGGACGGGGCCGGCCCGGCTCGGCGGGCTCCCCCGCCTCCACCGGTTCGGCGGGCTCCCCCGTCTGCTCCGGCTCGTCCACCGCGACCGCGGGCAGCGGTGCCGTCTGGTCCACCGGCTGGGGCCGGGGCGGCGCCTGGACCGGCGGCTGCCCCTGCCCCGCGTACTGCTGGGGGTACGGCTGCCCCTGCCCCGCGTACTGCTGTTGCCCGTACTGCTGCTGCGTGTACTGCTGCTGCCCGTAGCCGGACCCGTAGCCGCCCTCGTACCCCTGCGGGTACGGCTGCTGGTGGGGCTGGGCGGGCCAGCCCTGCTGCGGCCAGCCCTCCTGCCCGCCCCCTTGACCGTGGCCCTGGCCGTGTCCATGGCCCTGGCCGTGTCCATGGCCCTGGCCGTGACTCTGGTCCTGGCCGTGTCCGTGGCCGTACCCCTGCCCCCGGCCCTGGCCGTACCCCTCCCCCTGGCCCTGCTGCTCCCAGCTCATCAGCTCACCCCGGCCGGGGTTCCCACCTCGCCCGTCCGCTTCAGCTTCTGCCAGCGCAGACGGCCGCCGGTGAGAGCGGTGATGGAGGAGTGGATGAGGACGAGGTACATCATCTGGCGGTAGGCGAGCTGCTGGAGCGGCATCATCAGCAGGTAGCGGTACTTCTCCCGGTCGAGCCGGAAGGCGTACCCCGCGCAGAACAGCTGGACCGCGAGCACCGCCAGCCAGGCCAGCAGGGCCGCCTGGAAGTCGACGAAGATCATCGAGTAGATGGTGAACACGTCGATGAGCGGGGCGAAGATCGGCGTGATGATCTGGAAGAGGACGACCAGCGGCATGCCCACGCGGCCGAAGCGGCCCGAGGGGCCCTTGTCCGTGAGGGACTTGCGGTGCTTCCACAGCGCCTGCATGGTGCCGTAGGACCAGCGGTAGCGCTGCGACCACAGCTGCTTCAGGGAGCCGGGCGCCTCCGTCCAGGCGATGGCGTGCTCCTGGTAGACGACGTTCCATCCCCCGCGGTGCATGGCGATGGTGATGTCGGTGTCCTCGGCGAGGGTGTCCTCACTCATGCCGCCGACCTCCAGGACGGCGTCCCGGCGGAACGCGCCGATGGCGCCGGGGATCGTCGGCATGCAGCGCAGCAGGTCGTACATGCGGCGGTCGAGGTTGAAGCCCATCACGTACTCGATGTGCTGCCAGGCGCCGATGATCGTGTTGCGGTTGCCGACCTTGGCGTTGCCGGCGACCGCGCCCACCTTCGGGTCGGCGAACGGCTGCACCAGCTGGTGCACGGCCTCCGGCTCGAAGACGGTGTCGCCGTCCATCATCACGACGATGTCGTAACTGGCGCTGCGCACACCGTTGTTGAGCGCGGCCGGCTTGCCCGCGTTCTCCTGCCGGATCACCCGGACGTTCGTCATGCCGAGCTTGTCGGCCGCGGCGCGCGCGATCTCCGACGTGCCGTCCGTCGAGCCGTCGTCGACGACGAGGATCTCGATCGGATGGGTGCTCCGCGCCAGCGACTCGAGGGTGTTGGCGATGCACTCCTTCTCGTTGTACGCCGGGACGATCACGCTCACCGGCCGGGTGACCGTCGGTCCCCAGCTGAAGCGGCGTTTGTTGCGGATTCTGTAGTGCCGGCGGGCCAGGATCAGCATCATCCCGAAGCGGCCCATGACCGCCACGCCGACGACCATCAGTCCGTACGAGAGCGCGGGGACCGTCCATTCGGCGAAGGCGACCGCCGCGATGAGGGCCTTGCCCTCGTACAGGGTGACGCCGGTGGCCTCGCGGTGCGCGGCCTGGAGGGAGTTGACGGCCTCGCCCGCACCGTTCGGCGCGGTGCCGGGCTGCCCGCCCGTGCCGGCGGTCGCGCCCGCCGTGGGGGTGCCCGCCTCGGTCGTGGCGGTCCCCGTGTCCTGCTGCTGCCCGGAGTTCGCCGCCGCCGGAGCGCCTGCGGTCTGCTCCTGCATGACGCCGCTGACGGTGGTGAAGGTGTAGCCCTTCGCCTTCATCTTCTCGATGTACTTCGGCAGCGCCTTGATCGTCTGCGAACGCTCGCCACCGGCGTCGTGGAACAGCACCGACGCGCCCTTGTCGTCCTCCGGCGTGGCCCACTTGATGATCTTCGAGACGCCCGGCCGCTTCCAGTCGTCGCTGTCGGTGTCGATGAAGACGCTGGTGTAGCCGTCCTCGCCGAGCTTCTCGTAGACGGGCCAGCTGTAGTTGTCGATGGCGTCCGTCTCCGAGGAGTACGGCGCGCGGAACAGCGTGGTGGTGATGCCGGCCGCGCCCGCCAGCGCGAGCTGGGTCTGTGTCATCTCGCGCTCGATGCGGGCGTCGCTCTGGTAGGAGAGGTCGACGTGGGTGAAGGTGTGGATGCCGATCTCGTTGCCCTGCTCGACCATGTCGTTCACGATGCTCGGGTAGCGCGAGACCATCGAGCCGACCACGAAGAACGTGCCCGGTACGTCGTACTCCTCGAGGATCTCCAGCACCTGCGGCGTCCACGTGGGGTTGGGGCCGTCGTCGAAGGTGAGCGCGATCGTCTTGTCCGGCACCGAGAGCATGGTGGCCTGTCCGCCCCGGAAGGTCAGGATCGGGCCGCCCTCGAGGACCTCGTCGGGCACCTTGCTGGCGCTGGCGCCGTCGCGGACGCGCTGGTCGTTGCCGACCTCGGAGCGCAGGTAGCCGTCGAGCAGCATCACGCTGGTGAGCCCCAGCAGGAGCAGCAGGGCGAGGATGACACGCGGTTTCTGCAGCGCCGCGGCCTTGCCCGCCGCCCGCTCGATGCGGGAGGGGGCACGGCGCCGCCGGCGGGAGGGAGTCGTCGTCATGAGGGTGGCTGCGTTCCGGTCGGTGTGGGCGTCAGTTGGCGGTCGCCGAGGCGGACGGGGACGGTGAGGCGGTGCCCGAGGGCGGGGTGGTGCCGGGCAGGCCGACCTGGTTGCCCACGCCGCCGTCCGGGCGGATGCCGGCGGGTCCCTGACCGCCCTGGGCACCCTGGCCGCTCCCGCCGAACGGCAGCAGCGAGGACGGGGTCAGCGAGGTGCCCCAGCCCATGAACGCGGCACCGAGGACGCCCGCGTAGGCGAGACAGCCGACGCTGATGAGGAGGCCGATCCGGCGCAGCAGCTTGGACCTGCGTCCGGAGTTGTCGACGAACACGGGCCCTTCCGCGGAGTCGCTGCCGCGTTTGCGACGGCGACCGCGAGCGGCCGCACGGCTTTCGATACCAGGCTCGGAATGCATTCCACAGAGATTAGGGAGCGTTTATGTGATCCAAACTCTGTACTTCATGTGAGGCAGCCATGAGGAACGGCCGAACCTGTCTCTTGCCTGAGAGTCCCACCGTCCCCCCATGGGGCCTACCGACCGGAAGGCAGGACCATTTGCCCCTTTCAGGTGGAAAATGAACCATCTTTGGGCCCTTATGTCCACCGGCTGTCCATGCCCTGAGGACCCCCGCGCGGGCCGCCCGCATGTGAGACATTTCCACTTCGACACCACACTTTGTTTCCATCCTGAGACAGAAATCACGAGAGCGGGTGCATGCGCAATGAGGAGTCTCCTGAAGCCGGCGGCCGGGCTCACTTGCTTGTTTGCCCTGGCCACGGCGGGATGCTCCGCGGGGTCCGACGACTCGTCGGACGCAGCACCCGCTACGCCCGAACAATCCGCGACGGCCTCCCCGTCCGAGAGCGCCACGGCGTCCTCGGGCACCACCTACGCCCCTTATGTGAGCGCCACCACGTCCTACGACACCGACTCGACGGGCTCGCCCTCGACCTACAACCTGGCGTTCGTCATCTCGGACAGCAGCAGCTGTACGCCGGAGTGGAACGGCACGCACGCGATCGACGACACGACCGTGGCGTCCCGCATAGCGAAGCTCACGGACACGGGCGCCTCCGTCCGCGTCTCCTTCGGCGGGGCCTCCGGCGACGAGCTGGCCTCGACCTGTGACAGCGTGTCGGAGCTGGCGGAGGCGTACGGCGCGGCCCTCGACGCGGCCGGTTCCACGAAGGCCGACTTCGACATCGAGGGCGACGACCTGACCGACTCGGCGTCGGTCGCCCTGCGGTCGCAGGCGATCGCCCAACTCCAGGCGGACCGCCCGGACCTGGAGGTCTCCTTCACCGTCCCGGTGATGCCGTCCGGCCTGGACTCCGACACCCTCGCGCTGCTGACGTCGGCGAACAAGTACGACGTCCAGGTCTCCACCATCAACCTGATGACGATGAACTACGGCTCGTCGTACACCGGGGACATGGGCGAGTACGCGGTCACCTCGGCCACGGCCGCGCACACCCAGCTGAAGGACATGTTCGGCACGTCGGACGAGGCGGCCTGGAAGGGCATGGCGCTCACCTCGATGATCGGCGTGAACGACGTCGCCAACGAGACGTTCACGCTCGCCGACGCCGCCGAGGTGCGGACGTTCGCCGAGGAGAACGGCATCTCCTGGGTGTCGATGTGGGTGACCTTCCGCGACACGCAGTGCGAGGACGGCGCCTCCACGGAGGACGCGCTGACCACGTGCAGCGGGGTCGAGCAGGAGGACGGGGCGTTCGCCGAGGCCTTCGCGGGCGAGTAGGCGAGCAGACGAGCCGGGACCGGCCGTCTCGGCGTACCACGCCGCTGAGCGTCGGCCGTCTCGTGTACCGCCCGCTCAGCGTCGGCCGTCTCGTGTACCGCCCGCTCAGCGTCGGCCGTCTCGTGTACCGCCCGCTCAGCGCCGGCCGTCTCGTGTACCGCCCCGCTCAGCGTCGGCGGTACACGAGGCGTCCTTCGAGGACGGTGGCCACGCAGGTCGCGGCGCCGCGTTCGACGAGGGCGGCCTCGTCCGGCACGTCGAAGACGGCGAACCGGGCGGCGGAACCGCTCTCCCTGGGGGGCGCGAACTCCCCCTGCCGCCCGCCCGCGTACGGGTCGAGCGAGGGCGCCCCGGGGGGCCGCCCGATCCGGTCCACCACCCCGAGGCCGGAGCGGCGCACGGCGTCCCGCACGGCCCGGTTGCGGAAGCTCCCGCAGGCCGCGGCGACCGTGCCGTGCGCCAGCATGCGCTGCACCCCGCGCCGCGCGCTCGCGCCCCAGCGGGCGTCGTCCATGGCGAGCGCGGTGAGCGCGTCCCCGGTCAGCGGCTCGGTGCCGAGCTCGTCGGCCTCCCGCGGATCGGGGTGGTACGTCTCCTCCAGCAGCTCGGTGCCGTGGGGGTTGACCAGCCCGGGGGTGAGGATGCCGGGCCACCGGCGCACCCGGGCCCGCGGGCGGTCGGCGAGGAGCTTCTCCAGCGGGCCCGCCTCGGCGATCCGGGCGCCGTCGACGGCGAACGCCCAGCCCCTGGAGTCGGCGTGGATCGTGAGCATCGGGCGGCTAGTTGGAGGCGAGGAGCTTCAGCTCGGGGTGGGCCGTGCCGCCCTCGATCGCGGTCGAGGAGATGTGGGAGACGACGCGCTCGTCGACGGGGTCGTTCGCCGGGTCGTCGTGGACGACGAGGTGCTCGTACGTCGTGGAGCGCTGCGCCGGGACGCGGCCCGCCTTCCTGATCAGGTCGATGATCTCCAGGCGGTTGGAGCGGTGCTTGGCGCCGGCCGAGGAGACGACGTTCTCCTCCAGCATGATCGAGCCGAGGTCGTCCGCGCCGTAGTGCAGGGACAGCTGGCCGACCTCCTTGCCCGTCGTCAGCCAGGAGCCCTGGATGTGGCGGACGTTGTCGAGGAAGAGGCGGGCGATGGAGATCATCCGCAGGTACTCGAAGAGGGTCGCCTGGGTACGGCCCTTCAGGTGGTTGTTCTCGGGCTGGTACGTGTACGGGATGAAGGCCCGGAAGCCGCCCGTGCGGTCCTGCACGTCACGGATCATCCGCAGGTGCTCGATGCGCTCGGCGTTCGTCTCGCCCGTGCCCATGAGCATGGTGGAGGTGGACTCGACGCCGAGGTCGTGGGCCGCCTCCATGATCTCCAGCCAGCGCTCGCCGGACTCCTTCAGCGGGGCGATCGCCTTGCGCGGGCGGGCCGGCAGCAGTTCGGCGCCGGCGCCGGCGAAGGAGTCCAGCCCGGCCCGGTGGATCCGGGTGATGGCCTCCTCGACCGACACCTTCGAGATCCGCGCCATGTGCTCGACCTCGCTCGCCCCCAGGCTGTGGATGACGAGCTGCGGGAACTCCTTCTTGATGGCGGAGAAGTGCTTCTCGTAGTACTCCACGCCGTAGTCGGGGTGGTGTCCGCCCTGGAACATGATCTGGGTGCCGCCCAGCTCGACCGTCTCCGCGCACCGGCGCAGGATGTCGTCGAGGTCGCGGGTCCAGCCCTTGTCCTTGTCCTTGGGGGCCGCGTAGAAGGCGCAGAACTTGCACGCCGTGACGCACACGTTGGTGTAGTTGATGTTCCGCTCGATGATGTACGTCGCGATGTGCTCGGTCCCGGCGTACTGGCGACGGCGTACGGCGTCGGCGGCGGCGCCCAGCGCGTGCAGGGGCGCGTCGCGGTAGAGGTCGAGCGCCTCCTCTGGGGTGATCCGCCCGCCCTCGGCGGCACGGTCGAGGACGGACTGGAGGTCGGCCTTCTCGGTCACCGGAGCGTCCCTTTCGTCAAGGGTTGTGGACGGACCGACCCAGCCTACGCCAGCCCTTCGCACCACTGGACTTCAGGCCGCGTACGCGCCGATCAGCAGCCCCGTGAACGCCCCCGCGATCAGGAACGGCCCGAACGGGATGGTCGTCCCGCGTCCCGCCCGGCCCGCGACGACGAGCGCGCCCCCGTACAGCGCGCCCAGCAGGAACCCGGCGAACGTGCCCAGCATGACCGCGGCCCAGCCGTACCAGCCGAGCACGGCGCCCGCGCCGAGCGCCAGCTTCACGTCGCCGAAGCCCATGCCGGCCGGGTTGATCAGGTGCAGGACGAGATAACCGGCGCCGAGCGCGAGCGACCCGAGCAGGGCCGTCGTCCAGTGCCCGGCGTGCTCGGGCAGCAGCGCGGCCACGCCGAGCAGGGCGAGGGCGGCCGCGGCGAGCGGGAGGGTGAGCGGGTCGGGCAGCCGCCGCACCCGCAGGTCGACGACCGCGAGCAGCACGCCGACGGGCGCGAGCAGCAGCCAGACGGCCAGCTCGGGCCGGAGCCCCGTGGCGACGGCGGCGAGGCCACAGACGAGCGCGGTGACGACGGCGAGACGGGCCGCGCCGGGGCCGTAGCGGGCGGAGGGGGCGGCGCCGGGGGTGTGGGGTGCGGGCGGGGAGGTGCCGGGGGCCTGGGATGCGGGCGGGGAGGCGCCGGGGGCCTGGGATGCGGGCGGGGAGGGGGCGGCGCAGTCGGGGCAGCGGGCCGGGCCGAGCCAGCCCGTGATCGGGTGTCCGCCCGGACAGGTGCTCCGCCAGCCCTCCTGGACCGGGGCAGGCACGGCCCCCTCGGCCTCCTGCTCGTCCTGCTCCTCCTCCGGGGGCAGCTCCACCGAGAACCGGTAGACCGCCCGCGGCAGCAGCGCACCCGCCACCACACCCCACAGCGCCGCGACGACGATCAGCGCGGCGTCGACCGACGTGAGTTCGGTCATGACGCCGGCCTTCCTGTCGAAGTCGCAGTGGTGCGTCGAGCGTACCGAGACGTCGATCTCCTGGACGGATGTTTCCCATGCCGCGGCCGGGACCCGACGCCCCGTCACGAAGGCCCGTCACGAAGGCCCGTCATGAAGGCCCGGACGCACAGCGGTCACGGCCCGTTCAGGATGCCGCCCGCGAACCGAACTTGCCTTTCCATTGCTTCTGGTCATCCCTCACCGGGCCGCCGATCAGAATCAGCTGTCGCTCCAGTGCAGAACAACAGGCTCGACTGGATAGCGGCCGGTCGGCTGCCAGCCCGATCGCATTCGGCGGACCGTCCTCTCCCACTCGGCGAGGTGCACGCGGGCGCTGTCCAGCGGAGTTCCCACGTCCTCACTGAGAACCGAATCAGCGCAGTTGTTCTCGTTCTGACCGTGAGCATGCACAGCCGACAGGAAGTCCCTGGCGGTCGGCGTCGGGACGAGCTGCTCACGCACGAACTCCGGAAGGCTGCATGACGCGCGCTTCGGGAAGTTCGGGCACCGCGTCCTCGACGGCGTCGAGGGAGTACACGGGCGACTCGTCGTCCGAGGCCAGGAGACGAGCGCGGGTCACCAGGCCGGTAGGGGTCACCAGCCAGTGCGCGCTGGGATGCGCTCCTCCGCCGGGTGCAGGACGACGGTCTGTGCCGTTGCTGCGAATCTGGCAGCGCATTCCGCTTCTGTCGGCCGCTCGGTCACCGCTTCCTGGAGGAAGAAGACCGCATTTGATGTCACGTGGAATACTGACGCCAAAGAGTCGGCGATCCAGGACGACGGCGGGCGATCAACAGTGAAAAGGTTGCAGGTCATCGATAGGTCCGGTTGTGGATTTCCATCACCTTCCGAACGGCCTGCGGATTATTCACGAACCGAGGGTTTCTCGTCAGCCGAGGAACGGCAGTGATGCCACCCTTCGCTCTCACCAGCTGCTGCAATGCAGCGCATTCATTCCTCTCCAGATTGCCATGTCCTGGTCGATCTCGCGGGAGTACCCCCGAAGAATGAGGCTGTTCTTCGTCCCCGGCCGGCCACGCACCTCTGTCCCGCGATGCAGAGCCACCGCTTCCTGTCGAACCATCTGTGCCGCCGGAAGGCCGAGTCGCGGTGACCCTCGTCGGCGGACGATCCGTCACTGCTCGAGGAGTCATGCGCTCGTTCCCGTGGCCGGATCCGTACCTGCTCCCGTCCTGCTAGTCCACCCGTGCCATCCGCGCCACCGGCCGCCCCTCCGCATCGCTGTCCGAGGTGTACGTCAGGTCGTCGCCCGTCGGGGTCAGGTGGACGGTGTGGGGGTCGGGGTTGCAGCCGGCGTGGTTGCCGGTGGCGCCCTTCGCGGTGGCGACGACCTCCTTCGCCGTCACCTGCTTCAGGGTGAGGACATCGACGCAGACCGCGCCCAGGAGGTCGGTCTGGCGCATCTCTCCCAGTTCCCGGCCCACGGCCGCCTGGTGGACGGTCACCCGGAAGGTGCCCATGGGGAGTTGGCCGTCGAGGCCGGTGGCCTGGCCCTCCCAGGTGCCGAGGTAGCCGGTCGGGAGGGCGGCGGCGGGCGTGGCGGTGCCCTCGCCGTCGCCCTCGCCGTCGCCGGAGCCGGGAAGCTCCGTGGCCGTGGGGGATGTCGAGGTGGGGGCGCCGTCGGCGTAGTCGTGCCCGCTGTCGGACGATCCCGGCAGCAGGTCGAGGACGAACACCGAGCCCACCGTCACCGCGGCCAGCGCCCCCGCGACCGCCAGGGCGACGGTGCAGCTCAGGCGGCGACCACCGCCGGCCTCGCCCGGGCCGGCGGTGGCCGCGAGGCTCACGGAGAGCTTTCCGGGCCGGTCGCCGGGCCGGTCACCGCCGTGGCGGGGCGCGGGGATCGCGTCCGCCGGGGGCAGCGTCTCGGGTGGCGACGTGGCGGCAGACGACGTGACGTCAGACGGCATCACGGGGGGCGGCATCACGGGGGCAGGCATCACGGGGGGCGGTCCGAACTCGCCGACGCTGACGGGGCGATGCGGCTGCCCCACCGAAGGGCTGCTGAACTCCACGGGCCCGGAGACCGGACCCGGGGCCGCGGCCGGGGCCGCGGCCGGGGTCGAGGTCGGGACCGATGCCGGGTCCCACGGCGGGGCCGCTCCGGCGCCGGTCCCCGCCCCGGTCCCCTCCAGGTTCAGCACCCGTACGGCGCTGCGCCCCACCTGTTCCACCACCGCCCCCGGCAGCCATCCGGCCGCCACCAGCCGGGCGGCGCCCTCGGGGGCCAGCCGTCGGGCCACCTCCCCGGGGGCGGGCCGGGCGCGCGGGTCCTTCGCCAGGCAGGCCTCGGCCATCTCCCGCAGGACACCGCCGAGTCCGTCGAGCTCCGGCTCCTCGTGGACGACCTTGTAGAGGAGGGCGGCGGAGGTGTCGCCGCGGAAGGGCGGCTCGCCGGTGGCCGCGTACGCCAGGACCGCGCCGAGGGAGAAGACGTCGGCGGCTCCGGTGACGCCCTTGCCGAGGATCTGCTCGGGGGCCATGTATCCGGGCGAGCCGACGGAGACGCCGGTGGACGTCAGCGACGCCGTGCCGTCCGTGGCGCGCGCGATGCCGAAGTCGATCAGGAGGGGGCCGTCGACGGTCAGCAGGACGTTGGACGGCTTGACGTCCCGGTGCACGAGTCCGAGTCCGTGGACGGTCACCAGCGCCTCCGCCAGCCCCGCCCCCAGGACCCGTACGGTGTGCTCGGGCAGCGCTCCCCCGTCCGTACCGGCGACGGCCGCCGCCAGGGAGGGGCCCGCCGCGTACGCCGTGGCGACCCAGGGCACGCCCGCCTCCGGGTCGGCGTCCAGCACCGGCGCGGTCCAGGCGCCCCCGACCCGCCGGGCGGCCTCGACCTCGCGCCGGAAGCGGGCGCGGAACTCCTCGTCGAGGGCGAGGTGCGGGTGCACGATCTTCACCGCGACCGTGCGGCCGCCGGCACTGCGCCCCAGGTAGACGCGGCCCATCCCGCCGGAGCCGAGCCGGCCGAGCAGCCGGTAGGGCCCCACCTCGGTGGGTTCGTCGGCTCCGAGCGGCTGCATGGCGTCCCCTCTCCCCCGTAACGCCTCACGTAACGCCTCACTCCCCAGCAGGGTAGTGCCCGGGCCCGCCGGATCTCAGGGGCGGAACGGGGGCGCCTCGCGGAGGAGGCCTCAGGGGCGGAACGGGGGCGCCTCGCGGAGGAGGCCTCAGGGGCGGAACGGCAGCCGCTTCGCGGGGGCCTCAGGGTCGGAGCAGGTCCACCTTCACGTCCGCCGGGAAGCCGGTCGTGGGGCCGACGCGCCGGGCGAACTCGGTCACGGCCTCCAACTGCGGGCCGCCGAAGCGGAAGTCGAGCGTCGTGAAGTACTGCTCCAGGGTCCGCTCGTCGAAGGCCTCCCAGCGGGCGGCCTGTTCGGCGACCTTGCCGACCTCGTCCAGGGAGAGGTTGCGGGAGGCGAGGAAGGCCTCGTGGACCTGGCGGGTGATCTCCGGCTCGCGTGCGAGGTAGTCGCGGCGGGCGGCCCACACGGCGAAGACGAACGGCAGGCCGGTCCACTCCTTCCACAGCGCCCCGAGGTCGTGCACCTGGAGCCCGTACCGGGGGCCGTCCAGCAGGTTGGCCCGCAGCGCCGCGTCGCCGATGAGGACGGCCGCCTCCGCCTCCTGCATCATCAGGCTGAGGTCGGGCGGGCAGGTGTAGTAGTCGGGCCGGACGCCGTAGCGGTCGGAGAGCAGCAGCTGCGCGAGGCGCACGGAGGTGCGCGAGGTCGAGCCGAGCGCGACCCGGGCGCCGTCCAGCCGGTCCAGCGGGACCTGGGAGACGATCACGCAGGACATCACCGGGCCGTCGCAGCCGACGGCGATGTCGGGGAAGGCGACCAGGTCGTCGGCGTTCTTCAGGAACTCGACGAGGGTGACGGGGCCGATGTCCAGTTCTCCCGCGACCAGCCGCTCGCTGAGCTTCTCCGGGGTGTCCTTGGTCAGTTCGAAGTCGAGGAGCGTGCCGGTTCTCGCGAGCCCCCAGTACAGGGGCAGGCAGTTCAGGAACTGGATGTGGCCGACGCGCGGCCGGGTGCGAGAATTGTCCACATCGCGAGACTAGACCCCGTCCGGTACGCTCCGATCTCCGGCCCCCGGGTCAACGCCTTCACCGGATCTTCAAACATCCGGGTGACGTGATCTTGACCTCTATTGCTTTCGGGTGCCCGCGTGCTAGGCTCGCCGCAAGTTGCAGTTTGGTTTCCCTTGCAGTACAGAGCCTGCGGAGCATGTAACCGCGGGCTCTCGTCGTTTTCAGACGTATGCAGTTGTGCGGCACTTGCTTTCACGCTTGCAGGGTTCTGGAGCAGGGCAACCCTTTGGGCCCAAGGAGGGCTTATGGCTACCGGAACCGTGAAGTGGTTCAACGCCGAAAAGGGCTTTGGCTTCATCGCCCAGGAGGGCGGCGGCCCCGACGTCTTCGTCCACTACTCCGCGATCAACGCGCAGGGTTTCCGTTCCCTCGAGGAGAACCAGCAGGTCTCCTTCGACGTGACCCAGGGTCCGAAGGGCCCGCAGGCGGAGAACGTCACCCCCGTCTGATCGTCACACCCGTGAGATCGCAAGTCTGAGAGCAGTACCCAAGGAGCCCCGTGCCGCAAGGCAACGGGGCTCCTGCCTTTTCCCGCCCCTTCCGCCGTCCGGCGCCCGGATCTTCTACGTTCAGGTGAATTCCCGGCGAATTTCCCCGCCTGTCACACATGCTGCATCACGAGCACGAACGTCGTGCCCGGCACCAACGCCTCGTACGAGTGCGGCACATCGCCCCGGTACGTCATGTAGTCGCCGGGTTCCAGCTCCACCGTCTCCCCGGCCGGCCCCGCCTTCACCCGTCCGGTGCTCACGATCAGGTGCTCCACCGTGCCCGGGATGTGCGGCTCCGAGGCCCGAACGGCCCCCGGCTCGGCCCGCAGGTGGTAGAGGTCGCGCCGGGCACCCGGCGGGCTGGCCGACAGCAGGGTCGCCACGTACGGCGCCTGCTCCGAGGCGACCGTCGGGCCCTCCCCGGCGCGGATCACCTGGACGGCGGACACCGGCGGCTCGACCAGCGCGCTGAACGGCACCCCCAGCGCCACGCCCAGCGCCCAGATGGTCTCCATGCTCGGATTGCCGCCCGCCGCCTCCAGTTGGGACAGCGTGGACTTGGCGATGCCGGCCCGTTTGGCCAGCTCGGAGAGGGAGAGCCCGGCGCGGGTGCGTTCGCGCCGCAGGGAGGCGGCGATCCAGTCGAGGGGCAGGCGGGCGGGGACGTCGGACATGCCGTTCGCTCCGTCGGTACGTTCGTTCGCCTTGACGAACACCAGTGGGTCTGTTCATTGTAGAAAACATGCGTTCGCTCCTCCGGACTCAGTCGTTCGGGTCATTGGTCCGTGACAGTTCCCTCGTCTGGGCGGCGAGCGGGGTCGTCGGCGTCTCGTTCGGCGCGCTCTCCGTCGCCGGAGGGCTGCCGGTCTGGGTGCCGGTGGTGATGTCGCTGGTGGTGTACGCGGGTTCGGCGCAGTTCAGCGCGGTCGGGGTGCTGCTGGCCGGGGGCGGCCCGTTCGCCGCGGCGGCCACCGGTCTGCTCCTCAACACCCGGGCGGCCGCGTTCAGCCTCGCCGTCGCCGACCTGCTCGGCCCCGGCCGTGCGACGCGTCTGCTGGGCGCGCACCTGGTGGCGGACGAGACCGTGGCCTTCGCCCTGGCCCAGCCGGATCCGGCGCGCCGCCGCGCCGCCTTCTGGGTGTCCGGTCTCGGCCTGTTCGCCGTGTGGAACCTGGGCGTCCTCGCCGGGGCGCTCGTGGGCACCGCGCTCGGCGACATCACCGTCTACGGCCTGGACGCCGCCTTCCCCGCCGTCCTGGTGGCCCTGGTCCTCCCGTCCCTCCGCGCGAGCCGCCCCCTGCGGCGCCCGGCCGCCCTCGGCGCCCTGATCGCCCTCGCGGCGACCCCCTTCGTCCCGGCCGGGGTGCCGGTGCTGCTGGCGCTCGCCGGGCTGTTCCTGTACGGCCGTGAGGGGGCCGCCGTATGAGTGCGTCGGTCGTCGCGGTGATCGCGGTGCTGGCGGTGGGGACGTACGCCTTCCGGCTGGTCGGGCCCGCGCTGCACGGGCGGGTCGAACTGCCCGCGCGGGTGCGGGAGCTGCTGTCGGCGGGGGCCGTGGTGCTGCTGGTTGCGCTGCTGGCGACGGGCGCGCTGACCGAGGGCGGGGGCTTCGCCGGGTGGGCGCGGCCGGCCGGGGTGCTGGTGGGCGCCGTACTGGCGTGGAAGCGGGCGCCGTTCCCGGCGGTGGTGCTGGGGGCGGCGGTGGCGACGGCCGGGCTGCGGGCGGTCGGGGTCGCGTAGCGGCCGTAGCGGCCGTAGCGGCCGTTCTCGGAGTGGCTTTGTCGGCGGGGGGCGGCCAGGGGGCCCGTTCGGGCCGTGGGGTGGGCCGGTGGTCCCGCCGACGGCCGCCCCGTCAGAGGGTCATTTCACGCCCTTGATCGGCAGGATGAGCAGGGCGCCGAGCACGGCCGCGGCGGTGCCGGCCAGGAAGAGCGTGGTGAAGTTCTGCGGGTTCGACGCGGTCGCGCCGAGGGCGAGCAGGGCTGGCGCCACGGCGGGGACGATCGACGTCGGCAGCGAGTTCGCGAGATTCATGAGGCCGAGGTCCTTCGCGGGATTGTCCGGGTCCGGCAGCACGTCGAGGACGAGCGCGTAGTCGACGGCGAAGTAGACGCCCTGGCCGATGCCGATGACGGCCACGGCGAGGAGGAACATCGGATAGGTCGTGGCGATCGCCGTGATGCCGAGGCCGATCGCGAACACGGTCGCCGACGCGATGACGAAGGGCTTGCGGCGACCGACCATGTCCGAGAACTTGCCGAGCAGCGGCGCGAACGTGAGCGAGAGCCCTGTGGAGAGGAGCGACGCCACGAAGACCGAGGTACCGACCGTGGCGGGGTCGATGTGGTGCACCATGATCAGGTAGAACGCCTGGTACCCGTTGACGGCGGCGACACCGAAGAAGATCATCAGGCGGCTGAACCAGGCCCAGCCGTACGCCGGGTGCCGCACCGGGTTCACCCAGAACGTGCCGAGGAACTCGCGCAGCGAGAAGTCGGGGCGCTCGTCGCGGGAGAGCCGCCGATCGCGTGCCGTCAGGGCGAGGGCGACCACCGCGACCACCGCCATGCCGGCGGGCAGGAAGATCATCGCGGCGAGGTCCGGCTGTACGAGCTGCGCGACGAACAGACCGAGGACGGCGCCGACCGGCGCGCCCAGTCCGAGCACGGCCGACGGCAGCCCTCGCTCCGCCGGGGGGAACTGGTCGGGCACGAGCGCGGTGCACGCGACGAGCGCGGAGACGGAGCCGAGCGTCGTGAGGATGTACCCGGCGGTGAGCGTGCGCACGTCGACCGCAGCCACCGTCACGACGGCGCCGAGTGCGATCAGCACCGCACCCGCGAAGAGGTACGGCCGGCGCCGTCCCAGCCGCGACAGGCTGCGGTCGCTCAGACGCCCCACCACGGGGTACCCGACGACGGAGAACACGCTGCCGACGCCGACGACGACGGACAGCACCGTGGTGGCGCCCTGCGCGTCGATCTCCGTGGCTTTGAGGGACAGGGTCAGGATGGTGTTCGAGAGCAGGACGCCGTAGACGGTCGCGACGGCGGCGGCGAGCAGGAGGAGGAAGGCCGGGCGGGGTCTTGCGGCCTTCTCGGCGGACGTGCTGGGCACGACCTGGACAGCGCGGGACATCGTGTTCTCCTTCGAACAGGGGTGGCGCGTGTCGGGATCGGGGAGCCGGTTCGGTGCCGCGGTCGGTGCGGACCTGAGCTCGATCGATGGCGGGGTGGACGAGGGGGCGCGCGTTCTCGCGGGCGAGTCGTCGGGGTGGGGAAGGCGCGGTGGGGAAGGCGAGGTGAGGAAGGCGAGGTGGTCGGCGCCGTGGGACGCGGTCGGGAGGATGCCGTGCCCTCCGTCGCGGGCCCACAGGGGTACGTCGAGCTGCCCTCAGGGCCCTGGGACGTTCCCGGGACCCCGAAGGTCGCACCGTCCGTGGCAGTCCTCGTCGCCGTGACCGGACCACACCGTCAGGAGCGGTCCGTCGGCCACGCGACGTGAGAAGGGACTAGACGCGTGAGAAGGGACTAGACGCGCGAGAAGGGACTAGACGTGTTCCGCTCCTTCGTCGGCACGGTCCCGGGCGCGTTCCTCGACACGGTCCCAGGCGCGCTCGGTCGTTCCCGGTCCCAGCGGCACGGTCTCACCCGCGACGACGAGGGTGGCCTCGACGCCGAAGGGCACGGTCACCCGGACGGTCACGGTCCCTTGGGCGCGTCGCCAGACCACCGCGATCTCGCCGTAGGGCGTGCCGACCGCGGCGTCGACGCGGGTCACGCCCGCGTCGAGGTCGGGCTCGATGCGCACTCGGCGGTACCCGGGCGCCGTGGGGGTGATGCCGGCGACCCGGCGGAAGAGCCAGTCGTCCACGCAGCCGAACGCGTAGTGGTTGAAGGACATCGCGCGGATGGTGCCGTCGGGAGCGATCGCGTCCCAGGTCTCCCAGATCGTCGTCGCACCGCGGTCGACCTGGGACAGCCAGGAGGGCGCCTCGCTCTGCCACTGCACGGCGCGGGCGAGATCGCGGTGTCCGGTGTCCCACAGCGCGTCGAGGAGGTACGGCATGGAGAGGAAGCCCGTGTCGAGGCGGCTGCCGCGTTCACGCACCAGCTCGGCGAGCCGGTCGCCCGCCGCCTCCCGCAGGTCGTCGGGGATCGTGCCGAGGCCCAGCGCGAGGGCGTACATGCCCTGAAGTCGTACGGGGAGCCCACCGTCCGCGGAGACGTACTCCGCGGCGAACGCTTCCCGCACGCGCGCGGCACGTGCGGCGAGTCCGGCCGCCTCCGGCCGGTTCAGGACCTCCGCCATCCGCGACGCCAGGGTCAGGGTGTGCGCCTGGAACATCGGCGCGACCAGTTCGGAGGTGAGCGCCGGAGCGATGCCGATCGCCTCGTGCGTCGGTCGCCCCTCCATCGTGCTCGGCGTGAGCCAGTCCCCGAAGTGTTCGCCCGTGTTGTACAGAAGCGCCTGCCGGGCGCGTCGCTCGGGCGACAGGTCCCCGGCGGCGAGCGTGGCGGGCAGTTCGTCGGCCGCGGTCCGTGTCTGGAAGCCGATCCAGGCGAGGACGGCGTCGTAGTTGTCCTCCAGGACCCGGACGTCGCCGTACCGCTCGTAGAGCGTCCACGGCACGATCGCGATCGCGTCGCTCCACCCGGCGGCGGCGACGATCCCGCCGAGGCCGGTGGCCTTCTCCGCGGCCTCGGCGTCGAAGGGGGAGTAGGGCGACGTGATGGTGACGCGTCCGTCGGAGCGCTGGTCGGAGCGCAGGTTGTCGAGCCAGCGCGAGACGAACGGTGCGACGAGCGCGTTGTTCGCCGCCGCGGGTGCGAACACCTGGAGGTCGCCCGTCCATCCCGCGCGCTCGCGCTGCGGGCAGTCGGTGGGTATGGAGAGGAAGTTGGCGCGCTGGCTCCACACGACGTTCTCGTGCAGGCGGTTCAGTCGGGCGTCGGAGGTCGAGAAGCGGCCGGTCTGCTCCAGGTCGCTCGACAGGACGACGGCGACGACGTCCTCCGGGCGCAGCTCGTCGACGCCGCGGACACGCGCGTACCGGAAGCCGTGGAAGGTGAACTCGGGTTCCCACTCCGCTTCCTCGCCGTCGGCGACGAAGACGTCGGTCTGTTCCTTGTTGATGCCGGCGATGTTGACGAACCAGGAGCCGTCGGAGTCCAGCGTCTCCGTGTGCTCGACGACGACGCGGCTGCCCGCCGGCAGTGCCGGCAGCGTCAGGCGCACGCGGCCGGCGATCACCTGGCCGAAGTCGGCGATCCACCCGTCCGGCGTGGCGCGGACGGTGCGCGCCGGGACCTCCTGGACGCGGCGGACGGGCTCGCCCCGGAACGGCACGAGGGCACGGGCGTCCACGCCGCGTTGGACCACGGGCGTCCACGCCCTGTCGTCGAAGCCGGGTTCCCGCCATCCGTCGGGGAGCGCGCGGGCGTCGTAGCACTCTCCGACGAAGAGGTCCGTGTACCGCCACGGACCCGTGCCGCTGCGCACGTCGGTGGCGCCCGGCCGGATGACGCGGGTGCGGCCGTCGGCGAACGCCGCGTGCAGCTCCCACGTCACGGAGGTGCGGTCGCCGAACTGCGCGCTCGAACCCGTGAGCCCGATGCGCCCCGCCCACCACCCGTCGGCGAGGGCGACCGCGAGCACGTTCTCACCGGCGGTCAGCTGCCGCGTGACGTCGTACGTCTGGACGCTGATGCGGTGTGCGTAGCTGTCGAAGCCCGGCGCGAGCACCTCGTCCCCGACGCGTTCGCCGCCCAGCCAGGCCGTGTACACGCCCCGTGCCGTCATGTGCAGGCGGGCACGGACGGGAGCCTCGTCGAGGACGAACGCCTGGCGCAGCAGGTTCGCGGGCCGCAGGCGCTCCTCCACCGGCGCCGTCGGGCCGCCGCCTCGGATCCAGTCGAGGAGCGACCAGCGCTCGACGACGGCGGAGACCTGCACGGGCTCGACCCACGGAGCGCTCCACGCGTCCAGGTCGGGGGCCGTGCCGAAGGTCGAACCGCCATCGAGCACGCTGTCCCGCGACCAGCTCTCGACCCGCCAGTCGAAGTCGGCGCCGGCCGCGAGCGGCGTGCCGGCGTACGCGACGAGCGACGTCTCGGAGCTGTCGACGCGACCGGAGTCCCACGTCACGGAGCCCGAGGCATCCGTCACGACGAGGCGGTACGCCGTCTGCGCGTGGTCGGCGATCCACGAGAAGCGCGGGGAGACGGCACCCACCGCGAGGGGGCGGCACAGGTGCTCGACGCGCAGGTCCCGGCAGCTTCGCTGGGTCATGGATGCTCCTTCGCTGCACCGGGTCGTCCCGGCGCTCCGCGAACATAGGTCACCAAAACCTAGGGTGCAAGGTTTTCGTCAAAGGTCGGTCGACCGCCGTACATCCATGCCCCATGCGGGGGCAGCCACCGAGAGTGCCGTGACGGAGGCCACATCCACTCGGTCGACGGTCGGCGGTCGACACCGGCGCGTTGACCATCACTTGACCGGCCCTTGGGGTCGACTTTCCGCCGTCGATATCAAGCCATGACAGTGGGTCCTCCGTGAGAGACGAATCACGACTCCGGTAGGTATGACCGAGGTAATCCTCGGTTAAGTTAGGGCAGCCTCACCATGCCGGACGGGCCGCCGTTCGGCGTCCGCGCCGTTCTCCCCCGCTGCCCTGGAGCCCTGATGCGAGCCGTCCGCCTCTCCGTCGTCACCGCCGCCGCCACCGCGGCGGCCCTGGCCACCGTCACGGGCTGTACCCAGAAGGCCGACGCCGAGGGCAGTGGCGTCATCCAGGTCACCGCCGCCGATTCGACGTGCACCACCTCCACGAAGTCCGTTCCGGCCGGGCAGGTCACCCTCCAGATCCAGAACAAGGGCTCCAAGGCGACCGAGGTCGAGATCCTCTTCCCGGACGACCGGATCGTGTCGGAGAAGGAGAACATCGGCCCCGGCACCAAGTACACGCTGACCGCCGAGGTCAAGGCCGGCTCGTACGAGATCGCCTGCCGTCCGGGCATGAAGGGCGACGGCGTACGGCAGAAGCTGACCGTCACCGGTGGCACGGTCGCCCAGCGCGACCCCCAGCTGGACACGGCCGTCGCCGCCTACCGCAAGTACGCGCAGGAGCAGGCCGACGCCACGCTGCCCGAGGTCGAGACGTTCGCTCAGGCGATCAAGGACGGCGACCTGGCCGCCGCGAAGAAGGCGTACGCGCCCTCCCGCATCGGCTGGGAGCGCACCGAGCCGGTCGCCGAGTCCTTCGGCGACATCGACCCCAAGGTCGACACCCGCGCCGACGGTCTGGAAGAGGGCCAGGAGTGGACCGGCTGGCACCGGCTGGAGAAGGCCCTGTGGCAGGACAAGAAGATCGGCGCCGCCGAGAAGACCCTCGCCGACCAGCTGGTGACCGACCTGGAGGACTGGCAGAACCGGGTCGGCAAGGCCGAGATCACCCCGACCTCCATGGCCAACGGCGCCAAGGAGCTCCTCGACGAGGTCGCCACCGGAAAGGTCACCGGTGAGGAGGACCGCTACTCGCACACCGACCTGGTCGACTTCAAGGCCAACGTCGAGGGCGCGCAGAAGGCGTACGAGCTGCTCAAGCCCGTCGCCAAGAAGAACGACACCGCGCTGACCACCGAGCTGGACAAGCAGTTCGCCACGCTGACCGCCCTGCTCGACCAGTACCGCCCGAGCACGAGCTCGTACGACTTCACCTCCTACGACAAGGTCGGCGCGGACGACCGCAAGGAGCTGTCGGACGCGGTCAACGCGCTCGCCGAGCCGCTGTCCAAGCTGGCCGCCGCCGTCGTGAAGTAGCGGGACCGAGGCGACCTGAGGAACGGACCGCGGCCATGACGCACAGCCAGGACGGGCAGAGCAGCCAGGACAGCGTGGACAGCGAGGAGCCCCGCGTCCGCCAGGACGGCCGGGACCGTGAGGACGGGCCGCCCGGAGCCGAAGGCCCGGCCGTCTCCGGGCCGGTGCGGGCCGAGGCGGCGCCCACCCGCCGCGCGCTCATCGGCTGGGGCGGTGCCGGCCTCGCGCTCGGTGCCGCCGCGGCCGGCGGCGCGGCGGTCGTGGCCCGCGCCGGTGACGACGGCGACCCGGCCGACACCGGCGGCCCGGCCGCCTTCCACGGCACGCACCAGGCGGGGATCGCCACCGCGGTGCAGGACCGGCTGCATTTCGCCGCGTTCGACGTGAAGACCGAGGACCGCGCGGAGTTCGTGCGGTTGCTCAAGGACTGGACGGCGGCCGCGCGGCGGATGACGGCCGGCGAGGCGGTCGGTGACGGCGCCTACGGCGGACTCGCCGAGGCGCCGCCGGACGACACCGGCGAGGCGCTGGGTCTCAGCCCGTCCCGGCTGACGCTGACCCTCGGCTTCGGCCCCTCCCTCTTCGAGCGGTTCGACCTCGCCGGCAAGCGGCCCGGGGCCCTCGTCGACCTGCCCAGGTTCCCCGGCGACAACCTGGAGAAGTCCCGCACCGGCGGCGACCTGTGCGTCCAGGCGTGCGCCGACGACCCGCAGGTCGCCGTGCACGCCATCCGCAACCTGGCCCGCATCGGCTTCGGCAAGGTCGCCGTCCGCTGGTCCCAGCTCGGCTTCGGCAAGACCTCGTCGACGACCCCCGACGCCCAGACCCCCCGCAACCTGTTCGGGTTCAAGGACGGGACGCGCAACATCGCGGGGACCGAGACGGCCCGGCTGAAGAAGTACGTGTGGGTCGGCGACGGGGACGGCGGCGCGCACGACGGCTGGATGGCGGGCGGCTCGTACCTGGTCGCCCGGCGCATCCGGATGAACATCGAGGTCTGGGACCGTACGTCGTTGCAGGAGCAGGAGGACGTCTTCGGCCGCGACAAGGGCGAGGGCGCGCCGGTCGGCAAGGCCGGGGAGCACGACGCCCCGTTCCTGAAGGCGATGAAACCCGACGCGCACGTGCGGCTCGCCCACCCCGACTCCAACGACGGCATCACCATCCTGCGCCGGGGCTACTCCTTCACCGACGGCACCGACGGCCTCGGACGGCTGGACGCCGGTCTGTTCTTCCTGGCCTACCAGCGCGACCCGCGCAAGGGCTTCATCCCGCTTCAGCGCCGGCTCTCGGCGTCCGACGCGCTCAACGAGTACATCCAGCACGTGGGTTCGGCGGTCTTCGCGATCCCGCCCGGCGTTCGCGACGCGAGCGACTGGTGGGGCCGGACGCTGTTCTCCGAGGAGGCGTAGATCCGTGTTCTCCAACTACCTGATCGGTCTGCGCGAGGGGCTGGAGGCCAGCCTCGTCGTCTGCATCCTGGTCGCCTACCTGGTCAAGACCGGCCGCCGGGACGCCCTGCGGCCGATCTGGACGGGCATCGGCATCGCGATCGCCCTCGCCCTCGGCTTCGGCTGCGTCCTGGAGTACGGCTCCCAGGAGCTGACGTTCCAGGCGCAGGAGGCGCTCGGCGGCTCGCTGTCGATCGTCGCGGTGGGCCTGGTGACGTGGATGGTCTTCTGGATGCGGCGCACCGCCCGCCATCTGCGGACCGAGCTGCACGGCAAGCTGGACGCGGCCCTGGTGATGGGCACCGGCGCGCTGGTCGCGACCGCCTTCCTCGCGGTGGGCCGGGAGGGCCTGGAGACCGCGCTGTTCGTGTGGGCGTCGGTGCACGCGGCCGGTGACGGCACCCCGCGCCCGCTGATCGGCGTCGCCCTGGGCCTGGCCACCGCCGTCCTGCTGGGCTGGCTGTTCTACCGGGGCGCGCTGAAGATCAACCTCTCCAAGTTCTTCACCTGGACCGGCGGGATGCTCGTCGTGGTCGCGGCGGGCGTGCTCGCGTACGGCGTCCACGACCTCCAGGAGGCCGACATCGTCCCCGGCCTGACCAGCGTGGCCTTCGACATCAGCGGCACGATCCCGCCGGACAGCTGGTACGGCACCCTGCTCAAGGGCGTCCTCAACTTCCAGCCCGACCCCACGGTCCTCCAGTGCACGGCGTGGCTCGTGTACCTGGTCCCGACGCTCGCGCTGTTCCTCGCCCCGGTCGGCTTCGCCTCCGGGAGGGGGAAGGCACAGGCCTCCGACGCCCAGGCAGCACCCCAGGCCTCGGAGGCTCCGCAGGCCTGAGCACCCGTTCAGCTGAGGGGGAGCTCCGCCCACACCGTCTTGCCGGTCTCCCGCTCGGTGACGCCCCACGTCCGGGCCAGGACGGCGACCAGGACGAGGCCCCTGCCGCCCTCCGCTTCCTCGGAGCCCGGCACGATCCGCAGGCCCCGGTCCGCCCGCTCGTCGCTCACCTCCACCCGCAGCACGCCTTCCGGGAGCAGCAGGAGCCGTAGACCGAAGTCCCGTCCCTGCACCCGGCCGTGCGTGACGGCGTTGGCGGCCAGCTCCGCGACCACGTGCTGGGCGTTCTCGCTCACCTCCGTGTCGTGCGGGTGGCCCCAGGCGTCGAGCTGCTGCACCGTGAGCCGCCGGGCCAGGCGGGCCCCGCGTGGTGTGGAGCTGAGCCGCAGGGTCAGTTCGCCGAGAGGGATGGAGATCTGGGGGGAGATTCTGCTGTTCACCTCACCGAGCCTGGCCGGTTGTATCTACGCTGGCCAGGGGCGACCTGGCGACTCTCCGTAGCGGTACGGCTACGGTCGCGCGGGCGTACGTGGTGTCGGCGTGACCAGCGAGACGGAAGGCGGAGTGGCGTGACGGACGAACGCGAGCGGCGGCCGGAGACACCGGCGGAGGCCGACGGGACGACGGGACTGTTCACCGCCCTCGGCAAGATGCTGAAGCGGCTGCGCGAGCGGAAGGGGCTGACGCAGAAGGAGTTCGGGCAGTTGGTGGGGTACGGGCCCGACGCCATCTCCTCCATGGAGCGCGGGGTACGGCTCATCCGGCCGGAGGTGCTGGAGAAGGCGGACGAACTGCTGGACGCCGGGGGCATGCTCGCGGACGCCATTCCCGAGGTGCGGGAGGCGGTGGGCAAGGTTCGGACTCGGCATCCGGAGTGGTACCGGAGCTACGCAGCCTTGGAGGCTGAGGCACGAGAGCTGCACTTCTACGCCAATCAAGGCGTGCCAGGCCTGTTGCAGACCGAGGACTACGCGCGGGCGGTGTTCTCCCGTCGACGGCCGCTCCTCGACGAGGAGACCATCGAGAAGCGCATCGCGGACCGACTGTCACGCCAGCAGCTCCTCGACAAGTGGCCCGCACCGATGTGCAGTTTCGTCCTGGAAGAAGTCATCCTGGATCGGCCGATCGGAGGCCGGGCCGTCCGCGAGGCCCAGTTGCAGCAGTTGTTCCGCATCAGCGGATTGCGGAACGTAGAGCTCCAGGTGATGCCGACCGGTATCGCGGATCACCCCAACATGGACGGTGGATTCAACCTGCTGACCCCGAAGAAACACCCTCAGGTGGCGTACACGGAGGTACAGGGTTACCCCCGTCTGATCACCGACCCGGAAGAGGTCCGGACGATCGTTGACCGCTATGGGATCATGCGGGCGATGGCACTCGCGCCCACGGAGTCCCGGGCACTGATCGAAAAGAAGCTGGGGGAGTTGTGAGCAGCCAAGAACTCAACTGGTTCAAGTCCAGCCACAGCGGCGGCGAGGGCGGCGAATGCCTGGAAGCCGCCTACACCTGGCGCAAGTCGACGTACAGCGATGGCGAAGGCGGCGAATGCCTCGAAGTGGCCGACTGCCCCCACACCATCCACATCCGCGACTCCAAGAGCCCCGACGGGCCCCACCTCACCCTCTCCCCCCTCTCCTGGGCTGCGTTCACATCCACCCTCGGGGGCGGCACCTCCCCGGAAGGAGACCCGGCAGCAGCCGTTCACACGTGAACCCCACTGCACCACACCTCCCCACCGGCCGGGCCGCAGCCGCTGAGCCTGGACGGCGTGCCGCCACGTTGCAGACGCGCCCCCGTCACCGGCTCACCCCACGACGTACGTAAGGGGCGGCCGACCCCGGCCCCCGCCTCTCCCGGCCGCCCGCTCGCTTCTCTCCCGTGCCGGAACGAGCCGAGTCAAGGGTCGGCCGCAGGCCGATCGGCGCAGCCGACGCGGAGCGCCCTTTACTCGGCTCGTGGAGGCACGACACTGGCCGGGAAGCGGGCGGCCCCGACGGCCACGTCGTCAGCAGGGGGGCAGAATCCAGGTGCCCCGGGCCTTCCCGCCCGAGCGCATCACCGCGGGTACAACCCCTCCACCTCCACGGCGAAGTCCCGCATGATCGCCTCACGCCGTAGCTTCATCGACGGCGTGAGGTGGCCCCCGGCCTCCGTGAAGTCGTGCGGGAGGACGGCGAAGCGGCGGATCGACTCGGGGCGGGACACCAGCTTGTTCGCCTCGTCGATCGCCCGCTGGAGCACGGCCTCCAACTCCTCGTCGCCGATCAGCAGCTTCGCCGGGACGGGGTGCTTGCCGTTCATCTGGCGCCAGTGGGTGAGGCCGTCGGGGTCGAGGGTGAGCAGGGCGGAGACGTAGGGGCGGCCGTCGCCGAGGACCATGGCCTGGGAGATCAGGGGGTGGGAGCGCAGCCAGTTCTCCAGCGGGGCGGGGGCGACGCTCTTGCCGCCCGCCGTGATGAGCATCTCCTTCTTGCGGCCGGTGATGGTCAGGTAGCCCTCGTCGTCGAGTTCGCCGAGGTCGCCGGTGGCGAGCCAGCCGTCGGGGGCGGCGGGGACGACTCCGCCGGCCGCCGGGTCCCAGTAGCCGCGCAGGACGTGGCCGCCGGCGATGAGGATCTCGCCGTCGGAGGCGATGCGGATCTTCGTGCCGGGCAGGGGCCAGCCCACGGTGCCCAGGCGGGGTTTCTGCGGCGGGGTGACCGTGGAGGCGCCCGTGGTCTCGGTCAGGCCGTAGCCCTCGTAGATCTCGATGCCGGCGCCCAGGTAGAACGCGCCCAGGCGGCGGCCGAGCGGGGAGCCGCCGCAGATGGCGTGGCGGACGCGGCCGCCCATGGCGTTGCGGATGCGGCGGTAGACCAGCGGGTCGTAGAAGGAGCGGGCCGCGCGGAGGGTGGCGCCGGGGCCGTGTCCGGTGCCGGTCTTCTGGGCCTCGACGGCCTCGCCGTAGCGGACGGCCGTGTTCACGGCGCGGTCGAAGGAGGTGAGCCGGCCGCCCGCCTCCGCCTTCGCGCGGGCCGTGTTGAAGACCTTCTCCAGCATGTACGGGATCGCCAGGAGGCAGGTGGGCTTGAACGCGGCCATGTCCGGGAGGAGTTCGGCGGGTTTCAGGCTCGGGGCGTGGCCGAGGCGGACGCGGGCGCGGACGCAGGCGACGGCGACCATCCGGCCGAAGACGTGCGACATCGGCAGGAAGAGGAGGACGGAGAGGTCGTCGGTGGACGACTTGAAGACCGGGTAGAGGAGTTCGATCGCGTTGTCGACCTCGGCGAGGAAGTTGCCGTGGGTGAGCGCGCAGCCCTTGGGCCGGCCGGTGGTGCCGGAGGTGTAGATGAGGGTGGCGAGGGTGTCGGGGCCGAGGACGCCCCGGCGGACGTCGACCTCGGCGTCGGGGACCTGGCCGCCGATCTCGGCGAGGGTCTCGACGTGGCCCTTCTCCATCACCCACACGTGGCGCAGGTCGGGCAGCCGGTCGCGTTCGGGGCCGATGGCGGCGGCCTGGCCGAGGGTCTCCGTGATCAGGGCGACGGCGCCGGAGTCCTGGAGGATCCAGCGGGTCTGGAAGACGGAGGAGGTGGGGTAGACGGGCACGGTGACCAGGCCGGCGGCCCAGGCGGCGAAGTCGAGCAGCGTCCACTCGTACCGGGTCCGGGCCATGACGGCGATCCGGTCGCCCGGCACCAGGCCCTCGGCTATCAGCCCCTTCGCGACGGCGTGCACCTGCGCCGCGAACCTCTCGGCCGTCACGTCCGTCCACCGGTCGCCGTCCTGTCCCCGGCGGCTGAGGACCACCGTGTGCGGGGCCGCGTCCGCGTTCTCGAAGGGCAGGTCGGCGAGCGACCCGTGGGTCACCGGGCGCGCGAAGGCCGGTACGGCCGCCTCCCGCACGACGCCGTCCAGCCGCCGCGTCTCGGGCGCCACCAGGGCGGGCGGAGCGTCGTCGTAATCGCTGGAACGGGTGTACGGGGTGGACACGGGCGGCTCCCTGGGCGCGCAGCGACGGGAACCGCCCCTGCATGACGTACGGCCTCGCGCACCGAGGCGTCGACCGGTCGCTCCCCGGAACTGAGGGATCACGCCCGGTCAGGATGGAGATCGTACGGCGTTGTCGTGTGGAGGCTGTGCGGGTTCGAAGGTGTTCCGGAGTCGGGGCTGTGCATCCTCGGCGGTTATCTGACTTACCCTCAAGTATGCAGGTCAGGGGCGTTCCAGGACAGCCGTCACCCCCTGGCCGCCCGCCGCGCACACCGAGATCAGCCCGCGTGCGGGGCCCTCGCGTCCGGCGAGCAGCTTCGCGAGGGTGGCGACGATCCGGGCGCCGGTCGCCGCGAAGGGGTGGCCGGTCGCGAGGGACGAGCCGGCCACGTTCAGGCGTTCCCGGTCCACCGGCGCCAGCCCCCGCTTCTCCCAGGCCGCCAGCGTGGCCAGCACCTGGGAGGCGAACGCCTCGTGGATCTCGACCAGGTCGAAGTCCTCGATGCCGAGTCCGGCCCGCTCCAGCATGCGCGGCACGGCGTACGCGGGGGCCATCAGCAGTCCGTCCTCGCCGTCGGCGACGTCACCGCGGACGAAGTCCACGGCCGCCGTCTCGTAGGCGGTCAGGTAGGCCAGCGGTTCGAGGCCGCGCGCCTGCGCCCACTCCTCGGAGGCGAGGAGGACCACGGCGGCGCCGTCGGTGAGCGGGGTGGAGTTGCCGGCCGTCATCGTCGGGTCGGGCGCGTCGAGGCCGAACACCGGCTTGAGGCGGGCCAGTTTCTCCACCGTCGAGTCGGGGCGCAGGTTCTGGTCGCGGGCCAGGCCGCGGAAAGGGACGACGAGGTCCTCGAAGAGGCCGCGGTCGTAGGCGGCCGCCAGCCGGCGGTGGCTGGCGGCCGCGAGTTCGTCCTGGGCCGCGCGGCCGATGCCCCAGGCGCGGGCGGTGACCGCCGCGTGCTCGCCCATGGACAGGCCGGTGCGCGGCTCGGCGTTGCGGGGGATGTCGGGGACCAGGTGGGAGGGGCGGACGCGGGCGAGGGCCTTCAGTCGGGCACCGGCCGACTTGGCCCGCCGCGCCTCCAACAGGATGCGGCGCAGGCGGTCGTTGACGCCCAGCGGGGCGTCGCTCGCGGTGTCGGCGCCGCCCGCCACGGCCGAGTCGGTCTGGCCGAGGGCGATCTTGTTGGCGGCGGCGATCACGGCCTGGAGGCCCGTCCCGCAGGCCTGCTGGATGTCGTAGGCCGGGGTGCGCGCGTCCAGCCGCGAGCCGAGGACGGTCTCGCGGGCGAGGTTGAAGTCGCGGCTGTGCTTGAGGACGGCGCCGGCCACCAGCTCGCCCACGGCGCCGGGCCCGTCGAGCCCGTACCGGGCGGCCAGGCCGTCCACCGCCGCCGTGAGCATCTCCTGGTTGGAGGCGGTGGCGTACGGGCCGTCGGAGCGCGCGAACGGGACACGGCTGCCGCCGATGATCGCGACGCGGCGGACCCCCTCCGGCCGTTGCACGGTTGTCATCTCGACCTGCTCCTCACCACTACTCTAGGCTTACCACCGGTAACCTTACTCCAAAGTAAGGACTTGGCGCAGCACCCGGGACCCACCTGGAACCACCTGGAACCACAAGGAGACGAACGTGGCCGACCGCTACCTGAGCTTCACCGCCACCGCACCCGGCCGCTTCCTCACCCGCCGACTGGGCCTCCCCCAGCCGGCGGCGCTCAGGCGCTGGTCACCGGAGCACCCGTCCCTCGACGGCCCCCTGCTGCACCTCACGGCGGGCCCGTCCGCCCTTGACCTCGCGCCGGTCCTGGCCCGGACGGGGCTGACGGTCGGGTCCGCGGCGGGGTCCGCGGCCGGGCTCTCGGCGGGGTCCGCGGCCGGGCTCGCGCCGGGGTCCGCGGGCCCGGTGGCCGACTCCTCAGGCTTGTCGGCCGGCTCCTCGGGGCCGGTGGCCGACTCCTCCGGCGTGTCGGCCGGCTCTTCCGGCCCGACGGCCGGGTCCACGGAGCCGACGGCCGGTTCCTCCGACCCGACGGCCGGGACCGGGAACCCGGCAGCCGGGACCGGGAACCCGGCAGCCGGGACCGGGAACCCGACGGCCGGGACCGGGAACCCGGTGGCCGGGTCCGGAAACCCGGTGGCCGGGTCCGGAAACCCGACGGCCGGGTCCGGAAACCCGGTGGCCGTCGTCCTCGACGCCACCGGCGTACGCGACGTCGAGACGCTCGCCGAGGTGCACGCGGCCCTGCACCCGGTCGTCCGGTCGGTCGCGGCGAGCGGACGGGTCGTGGTGCTGGGCGCGCCGCTCGACCCCGACGACCACCACCAGGCCGCCGTCCAGCAGGCCCTGGAGGGCTTCACCCGCTCCCTGGGCAAGGAGATCGGCCGGGGCAGGACCGTCAACCTGCTGCGGCTGACCGACGCGGCCGCCGCCGAGTCCACCCTGCGCTTCCTCCTCTCCCCCAAGTCCGCGTACGTCAGCGGCCAGGTCGTCGAGACGAGCGGACAGCGCGCCGAGGGCCCCGTCGACTGGGAGCGCCCCCTCGCCGGCCGGACCGCCCTCGTCACCGGCGCCGCGCGCGGCATCGGCGAGGCGGTCGCCCAGGCCCTGGCGCGGGACGGCGCCCGGGTCGTCGTCCTCGACGTGCCGCAGGCCGAGTCCGACGCCCGCCGGGTCGCCGAACGGCTCGGCGGCGGCGCGTTCGCCCTCTCCCTCGACATGACGTCCGCCGACGCGGGCGAGCGCATCGCCGCCGCGCTCCCCGACGGGCTGGACGTCCTCGTCCACAACGCGGGCGTCACCCGCGACCGCCGGCTGGTCAACATGCCGGCCGAGCGCTGGAGCCAGGTCCTCGACGTCAACCTGGCGAGCGTGCTGCGGACCACCGACGCCCTGCTCGCCAAGGGCGCCCTGCGGCCCGGCGGGCGGATCGTGGCGACCGCCTCCATCGCCGGGCTCGCGGGCAACGCGGGCCAGACGAACTACGGCGCGAGCAAGGCGGGCATCGCCGGGCTGGTCCGGGCCCTCGCGCCGCGCGCGCTCGCCGGGCACGGCGTGACGGTGAACGCGGTCGCGCCGGGCTTCATCGAGACGCGGATGACGGCGGCGGTGCCGCTGTTCATCCGGGAGGCGGGGCGCCGGATGAACTCCCTCGCCCAGGGCGGGCTGCCCGTCGACGTCGCCGAGACCACGGCCTGGCTCGCCCACCCGGCCTCCCAGGCCGTCAACGGCCAGGTCGTGCGGGTGTGCGGCCAGAGCCTGCTGGGGGCGTGATGCGGACCCCGACGAGCGGGCGGACCCTGACGAGCCCGCCCGCCCTCACGCCGCTGCTGGCCCGGGGCGCGCTCCTGTCGCCCTTCAAGCGCCCCCGCCCGGACGCCGGCCACCCGCGCACCCGTCTGGTGCTGCCCGGCCTGCGCGTCGACCTGGCCCGGCTCGCCGCCTACGAGCGGGTCTGCGGGTTCCCCACCGGCGAGGACTGCCTGCCGGTCACCTATCCGCACGTCCTCGGCTTCCCGCTGGCGATGCGGCTGATGAGCGACCGGGACTTCCCGCTGCCCCTCCTCGGCCTCGTCCACACGTCGATCGGCATCACCCGCCACCGGCCGCTGCGGGCCACCGGCGACCACGAACTCGCCGTCCACGTCGACTCCCTGGCCCCGCACCGCCGCGGCACCGAGGCCACCGTCGTCACCACCCTGCGGGACGGGGGCGAGGTGGTGTGGGAGTCCCACAGCACGTATCTGGCACGGCACCGCACCCAAGGGGCTTCCCCCTCCGCGGACGGGAACAGGGACCGGGACGGGGCGGCGTCCGGGGGGCGCGGGCCGGGGGCCGAAGTGCCGCCCGTTCTCGACGAGTGGCGGCTCGGTGCCGATGTGGGCCGCCGCTACGGTGCCGTCTCCGGTGACCGGAACCCCATCCACCTGCACCCGCTCACCGCGCGCCTCTTCGGCTTCCCGCGCGCCATCGCCCACGGCATGTGGACCGCGGCACGCTGCCTCGCCGCCCACGGCACCCCGGAGGCGGCGCGGATCCACGTGGAGTTCCGGGCGCCGGTGCTGCTGCCCGGGACGGTGTTCTTCGCGGCCGACGGCAACCGCTTCGAACTGCGGGAGGGCGGCGGCGGGAACCGGGTCCACGTGAGCGGACGGGTGGATCCCCTCGGCTGAGCGGACTTCTCGGCCGAGCGGATCCCTCAGGCGTACGGACTCCTCAGGCGTACGGACTCTCAACCGAACGAACTTCTCCACCGAGCGGACCTCTCAGTCGAGCGGCGGGTCCTCCGGCGGTGACCAGGGGCGGCCGGCCATCAGGTCGCCCAGTCCCGCCCAGGCGAAGTTCATCAGGGTCGCCGCCGCCTGCCGCGCCGTGACACCCTCGGTGGTGTTGGCCCAGGCGGCGAGCGACTCGGCGGCGCCGACCAGGGCCTCGGCGAGACCGGCGACCTCGTGCTCGGGGAGGTCGGGGTCCCGGTGGGCCTCGCGGGCGGCGACGGCGATCAACCGCGTCACGAACGCGACGATCTCCGCGCGCATCGCGGCGACCTCGCCGGCGAAGGGCTCACCGTGGGTACGGGCCTGGAGGTGCAGCACGGACCAGGCGTGCGGGTGCCGCCCGGTGTGCGCGAAGAAGGCCAGCAGGCCGTCCCAGAGCCGCCGGTCGGCTGGCAGGTCGGGGTGGACGCCCGCGCGCACCGCCTCCAGCAGCGCCGTGGCCTCGCGCCGGATGCAGGCGGTGAAGAGGTCTTCCTTGGAGTTCAGGTACAGGTAGACCAACGGCTTGGACACGCCTGCCAGTTCGGCGATCTCGTCCATCGACGCGGCCATGTACCCCCGCCGCCCGAAGATCTCCACGGCTGCGTCCAGCATCTGCTGCTCACGGACCGCACGCGGCATCCGCTTGGTCTTCACGGCACCCATGGGGTCAGCGTAGTTCGGCCCGCGACGCGGGCAACTGCCCCGACGGGAACGGATCTAGGACGCGCGGGTCGTCTGAGCCTGGGCGTCGGCCGCCGTGGCGTCGCTGGCGGTGGCAGCGTCGGCGTCAACCTCGGCGTCGGTGGCGGCGGCGTCGACCGCCTCGTCCTCCTGCGCCTGGCTGGCCTGGAGGCCGGCCTTCATCCGGTCCACCCGGCGCACGACCGTCTCCGAGGCGCGGTCGCGCTCCTTGCGCAGCACCACGAAGCTGATCGGGGCGGAGAGGACCAGGGCCAGCAGGATGATCCACATGCCGTTGGCGTCGCCGAGGCCGCGCGGGACGAGGCCGAAGTAGACGAGCCCCCAGACGGCCACGAGGCAGCCTGCGAAGACACCGAGGCGCATCAGCGTGTAGCGGAGCATCTCAATCCACTCTTCCGATTCCAAAAGGGGCCGTCGTCCAGTGAAGCACGCCGGGCCCCGGATCTTGGCAGGGGGTGGGGAGGGTCAGTGCAGCGGCAGCAGCATGGTGATGTCGTCGCGGTCGTCACCGGGAGCGACCCGGATCGCGCCGGGGACGCGGCCGACCTCCTTGTAGCCGCAGGAGCCGTAGAAGCGCTCCAGGCCGAGGCCGCCCCGGCAGGTGAGACGTATCGCCTCTATGCCGTCGAGGGTGCGGGCCGCGTCCGCGGCGGCGGCGAGCAGGTCCCGGCCGTAGCCCTTGCCCTGGTGGCGGGGGTGGACCATCACCGTGTACAGCCACACCCAGTGGGTCATCAGACGGTGTGTGTTGAGGGTGAGGAACGCGGTGGCGGCGACCCCGCCCGTCTCGTCGTGGCCGACGAGCAGCCGGGTGCGCCCCTCGGCCATCTGCGCGAGGTGCCGGACGAGTTCGGGCCGGATCACCTCAGGCGTCACCGGCGGTACGAAACCGACGGCCCCGCCCGCGTTGGACACCTCCGTCCACAGGTCGAGGACACCGTCGCGGAGGGCGGGCGTGACGGCGGGATCGAGGGTGAAGGTAAGCGGCATGCGGGCATGGTAGCCCTTACCGGAGGAGGCGGGCCGCGACGTCCAGATCCGCGACCAGGCCCTGGTAGGCCGCCTCCCGGTCGTCCGCGCGCAGCACCGACGACGGGTGCACGGTGGGGACCAGCCGCTCCGGGCGGCCGTGGATCTCCCGCTCCAGGACCGTCCCGCGCGCCTCGGTGACCTTGAACGACGAGCCCAGCAGGGCCTTGCCCGCCGTCGCCCCCAGCACCACGATCAGCTCGGGCTCCACCACGGCCAGCTCGGCCGCGAGCCAGGGCGCGCAGGCGGCCGCCTCGCGCAGGGTGGGCGCCTTGTGGATGCGCCGCTTGCGCGGCTCGGCCCGCGTGAACTTGAAGTGCTTGACGGCGTTGGTGACGTACGCCTCGCCGGGGTCGATGCCGGCCTGCGCCAGCGCCCGGTCGAGCACCTGGCCGGCCGGCCCGACGAAGGGCCTGCCCTGCCGGTCCTCCTGGTCGCCGGGCTGCTCGCCGACGAGCATCACCCGGGCGTCCGCCGCGCCTTCGCCGAACACGGTCCGCGTGGCGTCCCGGTGCAGCGGGCAGCCGCGGCAGCCGGCGGCGGCTTCGCGCAGGGCGGTGAGGTCCGCCCCGTCGGGGACGAAGGGTTCCGCGGTGTAGCGGTCCTCGGGAGAGGTGGTGCGGGAACTCACCGCCCCCGAGTACCCCTCGCCCTCAGCGGCGAACGAGGGGACACGGCAGACCGGTGGCCGACTGCGGGTCGCGGGTGGCCGGTCGCGCAGTTCCCCGCGCCCCTGGAGGTCAGGACACTCCCGTCGGCCCGTCGGCCGGGATCTCAGACCCGCATCGGCTGCGGCGACTCCCTGCGCAGGGGGTCCGGGCCGTCGTACTCGCGGATGATCTCGTAGCGCGTGTTGCGCTCCACCGGGCGGAAGCCGGCGTCGCGGATCAGGTCCAGCAGGTCGTCGCGGGTCAGCTTGTTCGGGGTGCCGTAGTTGTCCGCGTCGTGCGTGATCTTGTACTCGACGACCGAGCCGTCCATGTCGTCCGCGCCGTGCTGGAGGGCAAGCTGCGCGGTCTGGACGCCGTGCATGACCCAGAAGACCTTGACGTGCGGGACGTTGTCGAAGAGCAGCCGGGAGACGGCGAACGTCTTCAGCGCCTCCGCGCCGGTCGCCATCTGCGTCCGCGCCTGGAGCCGGTTGCGGACCTTCCCGTCCTTCATGTCCACGAAGTCGTGCTGGTAGCGCAGCGGGATGAAGACCTGGAAGCCGCCGGTCTCGTCCTGGAGCTCGCGGAGGCGCAGGACGTGGTCGACCCGGTGCCGGGGCTCCTCGATGTGGCCGTACAGCATGGTGCAGGGCGTCTTGAGGCCCTTCTCGTGCGCCAGCCGGTGGATCCGCGACCAGTCCTCCCAGTGGGTGCGGTGGTCCACGATGTGCTGCCGGACCTCCCAGTCGAAGATCTCGGCGCCGCCGCCGGTCAGCGACTCCAGGCCCGCGTCGATCAGCTCGTCGAGGATCTCGGAGGCGGACAGCCCCGAGATGGTCTCGAAGTGGTGGATCTCGGTGGCGGTGAAGGCCTTGAGGGAGACGTCCGGCAGGGCGGCCTTCAGCTCCCGCAGCGAGCGCGGGTAGTAGCGCCACGGCAGGTTCGGGTGCAGCCCGTTGACGATGTGCAGCTCGGTGAGGTTCTCCGCCTCCATCGCCTTGGCGAGCTTGACGGCCTCCTCGATGCGCATCGTGTACGCGTCCTTCTCGCCCGGCTTGCGCTGGAAGGAGCAGTACGCGCAGGACGCCGTGCACACGTTGGTCATGTTGAGGTGACGGTTGACGTTGAAGTGGACCACGTCGCCGTTCTTGCGGGTCCGCACCTCGTGGGCGAGCCCGCCGAGCCAGGCCAGGTCGTCCGACTCGTACAGGGCGATGCCGTCCTCGCGGGTCAGCCGCTCACCGGAGCGGACCTTTTCCTCCAGCTCGCGCTTGAGCCCGACGTCCATGCTCACACCTTTCCAAGACTCAAGACAGGGGTCTCCCACCGTACGCCCACGCCGTCACACCTCTTCGGGAAGGTCACCCACCCGGTTCTCCCACTTCGTGGAGAGCACGATCGTCGTCCGGGTGCGGGAGACGCCCTTCGTCCCGGACAGCCGCCGGATGATCCTCTCCAGTCCGTCCACGTCGTTGGCGCGGACCTTCAGCATGTACGAGTCGTCGCCGGCGATGAACCAGCAGTCCTCGATCTCGCCGAAGTCCTTCAGCCGGGCGGCCACGTCCTCGTGGTCGGCGGCGTCCGAGAGGGAGATGCCGATGAGGGCGGTGACGCCGAGGCCGAGGGTGGCGGCGTCCACCGTGGCGCGGTAGCCGGTGATGACGCCGGCCGCCTCCAGCCGGTTGATGCGGTCGGTGACACTGGGTCCCGACAGGCCGACGAGGCGTCCCAGCTCGGCGTAGGAGGCCCGGCCGTTCTCCCTGAGGGCCTGGATGAGCTGCCTGTCCACCGCGTCCATGCGAATCGAAGCCTTCCGATCAAGATGAGGTCTGGAGGTGCGCGTTCCTGAGGGGGTGGTGCTGGGTGGTGCTGGGTGGTGCTGAGTGCTGCTGTGTCACGTGCTGCGTGTGTGGTGCGTGCTGCCGAGTACGTGCTGGTGGTGGTGCCGGTGCCCGGCCGCCGTCCCCGGGTCGGGCGGGTCAGGGGGGCCGGGCGGGTCAGGCGGGCCGCTGGGCGCCGCCGAGTTCGCCCTCCCAGCGGCGGTAGAGCCGGTGCGGCACCCCCACCACGTCGAGGACCCGGCCGGCGACGAAGTCCACCAGGTCCTGGATGTGGCCGGCGCCCGCGTAGAAGGCCGGGGAGGCGGGGACGACGCTCGCGCCCGCGTCGTCCAGGGCGACCAGGTGCCGCAGGGTCCGTCCGTCCAACGGGGCCTCCCGGACGGCGACGACCAGGGGCCGGCGCTCCTTGAGCGTCACGCTCGCCGCCCGCTGGAGCAGGTCCTTGGACAGCCCCAGGGCGACTCCCGCGACGCAGGCCGTGGACGCCGGGACGATCAGCATCCCCTTCGCCGGGTAAGACCCCGAGGACGGCCCGGCGGCCAGGTCGCCCGCGCCCCAGTACCGCACCCGCCCGTCGCCCGCGCCGCCGAGGTCCACATCGAAGGCGTCCGGCTTGCCGTCGGCGCCCCGCGCGAGCCATTCCCGCAGGTCGTCGCGCCAGTGCGCGTCCCGGAAGGAGATCCGCGTCTCGTCCAGCAACGTGAGCCGCGACGCCCGGCTGACCACCAGGTCGACGCTCTCGCCCGCCGCGAGCAACGCGCGCAGGACAGCGGCGGCATAGGGCGTACCGGACGCCCCGGACACCCCCACGATCCAAGGCACGCGCTGCGTTTCTCCTGCGTTCACACCTTGAGCGTACCGGTGGGCGGGAAGGTCTTCAGGACCGGTGGGGGGCGTTCGGATCGACGGGGAGGCCGGCGGTGGAAAGGGTGATCTTGCCGAGGGGGAGTCGACGGTGACGCCAGGGCCGTACACGGGGGTGTCGCGGCCCCGGTAACCGTCGGGGCCCTGGTTCCCCTGCGAGGCTGGGCGCCGACTCGGTCGGGCAGCCGGATCACACCGACTGCCCGACCGGATCCCCGCGTGAGCGGGGACTACTTGACCGTCAACGGGTTCATCGGAATCGCCCTCGGATCATCCCTGCTACGGCGGGGAACAACCCGGACAACATAACCGTCCGACGGCGCACCGGCCGGCCTCACGGGCTGACGCCACCCGTACGGACTACACGGTCAGGCCCCGCACCAGCAGGTCGATGAGCGCACAGACGAAGAGGCTGATACCGATGAAACCGTTGGTCGAGAAGAACGCCCTGTTCAGGCGGGACAGGTCGTGCGGGCGCACGATGGTGTGCTCGTAGACGAACGCGCCCGCGACGATCAGCAGGCCGAGCCAGAGGAAGGCGCCGGCGTCGGTGGCCACGGCGTACCAGACGAACAGGGCCGTCGTGATCGCGTGGCAGACGCGGGCGGCGCGGATCGCCGCCGGGATGCCGAAGCGGGCGGGGACCGACAGGACGCCGATCTCGCGGTCGGTCTCGACGTCCTGGCAGGCGTAGATGAGGTCGAAGCCGCCGATCCAGACGCCGACCGCCAGGCCCAGGATCACCGCCTCCCAGGACCACTCGCCGGTGATCGCGAGCCAGCCGCCGACCGGGCCCATCGCCTGGGCCAGGCCCAGGATGGCCTGCGGGAAGTTCGTGAAGCGCTTGCCGTAGGGGTAGACGACCATCGGGACCACGGCGACGGGGGCGAGCGCCAGGCAGAGCGGGTTGAGCAGGGCCGCCGCGCCCAGGAAGACCACCAGCGCGATCAGGGCGCCGGTCCAGGCGTGCCGTACCGACATCGCGCCCGTGACGAGTTCGCGGTGGGCGGTCCTCGGGTTCCGCGCGTCGATCTCGCGGTCGATGATCCGGTTGACGGCCATGGCGAAGGTGCGCAGGCCGACCATGCAGACGGTGACCAGGAGCAGCCGGCCCCAGTGGATGTTCCGGTCGAGCTGGAACATCGCGGTCAGCGCGGCGATGTAGGCGAAGGGCAGGGCGAAGACCGAGTGCTCGATCATCACCAGGCGGAGGAAGGCCTTGGTGCGTCCCGGCTGCTGCGGGATCGCGGCGGACGCCGAACTCACAGGCCGTACTCCTTCCACCGGCGGTCGACCTTCGCCGCCGTCTCCGGGTCGGACAGCACCATCTCGGGCCATCCCCCGTCGCGCGTGTACCCCTCCTCGGGCCACTTCCGCGTCGCGTCGATGCCCGCCTTGCCGCCCCAGAACTGCTGGTAGGAGGCGTGGTCGAGGTGGTCGACGGGGCCCTCGACGACCGAGAGGTCGCGGGCGTAGTCGGTGTTGCCGAGGGCGCGCCAGGCGACCTCGTGCAGGTCGTGGACGTCGCAGTCGGCGTCGACGACGACGATCAGCTTGGTCAGCGACATCATGTGGGCGCCCCAGATCGCGTGCATGACCTTCTGCGCGTGCTTGGGGTACTTCTTGTCGATCGAGACGATCGCGCAGTTGTGGAAGCCGCCGGCCTCGGGCAGGTGGTAGTCCACGATGTCCGGGACGATGATCTTGAGGAGGGGGAGGAAGAAGCGCTCGGTGGCGCGTCCCAGCGGGCCGTCCTCGGTCGGCGGGCGGCCGACGACGATCGACTGGAGCAGCGGCCGCTTCCGCATCGTCACGCAGTCGATCGTCAGCGCGGGGAACGGCTCCTGCGGGGTGTAGAAACCGGTGTGGTCCCCGAACGGGCCCTCGGGGAGCATCTCCCCCGGCTCCAGCCAGCCCTCCAGGACGACCTCCGCCTGGGCCGGCACCTGGAGCGGCACCGTCTTGCAGTCGACCATCTCGATCCGTCGGCCCGCGAGGAACCCGGCGAAGAGGTACTCGTCGATGTCACCGGGCAGGGGCGCGGTGGAGGCGTACGTCACGGCGGGCGGGCAGCCGAAGGCGATCGCCACCGGCAGGCGCTCGCCGCGCCGGGCCGCGACCTGGTAGTGGTTGCGGCTGTCCTTGTGGATCTGCCAGTGCATGCCGATCGTGCGCCGGTCGTGACGCTGGAGCCGGTACAGGCCGAGGTTGCGGACCCCGCTCTCCGGGTCCTTGGTGTGTGTCAGGCCCAGGTTGAAGAAGGAGCCGCCGTCCTGGGGCCAGGTGAACAGCGCGGGCAGCCGCTCCAGGTCCACGTCGTCGCCGTGCAGCACGACCTCCTGCACGGGCGCGTCCTTCACCTTCTTCGGCGGGACGTGGGTCATCGCGCCGAGCTTGCCGAAGGCCTCCCGGACCCCGACGAAGCCGTGCGGCAGCTCGGGCTTCAGCAGCCCGCCGATCCGCTCGGTGATCTCCGCGTACGACGTCAGCCCGAGCGCCTTGAGCAGTCGGCGGTCGGTGCCGAAGACGTTCATCGCGAGGGGCATCGACGAGCCCTTCACGTTCTCGAAGAGCAGCGCGGGCCCGCCGGACTTCTGGACCCGGTCGACGATCTCCCCGACCTCCAGGTGCGGATCGACCTCCGCCTTGACGCGTTTGAGGTCGCCTTCCCGCTCCAGGGCCCTGAGCAGGGAACGAAGATCGTCGTAAGCCATGGGGTCAAGTATCCCCGAGCGACTACCCTGGCCCAGTACCTGGGGCCCGTCTCGTGGCCCCGACGACCACTTCGCTGGAGAGGCCCCATGCTCCGGGTACTGATGTTCCTCGTACCGCTGGCGCTGAGCGTGTACGCGTTCATCGACTGCATCAGCACCAAGGACGACGAGATCCGCCACATGCCGAAGCCGCTGTGGGCGATCCTCGTGCTGCTGTTCCCCCTCGTCGGCTCGATCTCCTGGCTGATCGCGGGCAAGCGGCGCAGCCCGGCCGCCGAGGGCTGGTCCGGGGTGCGCGGCGGCGGGACGAACCGGCGGTGGGTCGCGCCCGACGACAACCCGGAGTTCCTCGAGTCCCTCAAAGAGGAGAAGAGGAAGAAGGACGACGACGACTCCTGAAGGACCGGGAGGCCGACATGCGCCGACACGCGCCGACACGCGCCGCCGCGAGGCGCCGCGTCGAGCACCGCGAGGCGCCGCGTCGAGCACCGCGAGGCGCCGCGTCGAGCACCGCGAGGCGCCGCGTCGAGCACCGCGAGGCGGGCGAGGCGTCCACGGAGGACTGACGGCGTCAGCGCGGGTCTCGGCGGCCGGGCCACCAGCGGCGCCAGGGCCGGCGCGGAATCCTCGGCAGCGGCGGCAGTTCGCCGGGCAGAGGAACCGTGTGGGTCCGGAAGGACACGTCGAACGACGGGTCGGGCTCGTGGCCGCCGTCGTCACCGGCGGGGTAGGGGCCCGGCGGCCCCGGAATGTTGCCGCCCGGCGGCGCGCCGGCGCCTCCCCGGGGGACGGTGACGGCATCCGGTATCGGCCGGCGCCCCGGCCCGTCCGGGCGGAGGCTGACGGTCCGCTCCCCTCGCTCCTCCGGATCCGACCTCGGCCGCGGCCGTCCTGGCGATGCCCCGGCGGGAGGCCCGGGGGCGTCCTCCTCGGCCTGTCCCGGCTGTCCCGGCTCCGCCGTGGGCACCACGTACGAGCCCGTCCCGTCCCGCTGGAGGACCTGGGCCGCATGCTCCCGGGTCTGGCGCTGAATGGCCGCGGGCAGCCATCGGCCGTGCGCCAGCAGCCGGGAGATGCCGTCCGTCTCCGCCGCGGGCAGCATGCCGATCAGATGGCCGACCGACGGCCGGCCGCTCGGGTCCTTCTCCAGACAGGGACGGATCATCGGAACCAGCTCGTCCGGAACCCCGCTGAGATCGGGCTCCTCATGGACGATGCGGTAGAGCTGTGCCGGCCCGCTCTCGCCCCCGAACGGGCTGGCACCCGTGGCGGCGAACACCATGGTGCACGCCAGGGTGAACACGTCGCTCGCCGGTCCCGACCGGTCGCCCCGGGCCTCCTCGGGCGCCATGTACGCGGGGGTTCCGATCACCATCCCCGTCCGCGTCAGGGCGGTCGAGTCGGCAAGGGCGGAGACACCGAAGTCGATGACCCGGGGGCCGTTCCACGCGAGCAACACGTTCGAGGGTTTCAGGTCGCGGTGCACGACTCCGGCGTGATGGATCGACTCCAACGCGCCGAGCAGCCCCAACCACAGAGCCCGCAGCGCCGGTTGGGCCAGTGGCCCGAAGTCGGAGACCGCCTGATGCAGGGAGGGCCCCGGAACGTACTCGGTCGCCATCCACAGGCGTTCCTCGTTCCCGTCGCTGGATCCCAGGACGGCGGCGCTGAACCGACCGCTGACCCTTGATGCCGCCGTCACCTCGCGCGCGAACCGCCTGCGGAAATCCCCGTCCTGGGCGAGCATGTCGTGAATCACCTTGACGGCGGCCAGTTGCCCGGTGACGGAACGGCCCAGATACACCTTGCCCATACCGCCGGCCCCCAGCCGACCCAGCAGCTGGTAGGTCCCGATCCGGGCAGGATCCGAAGCTTCCAGAGCCAGGCCGGGACCGGGACCGGGTCCGGGACCGGGACCGGGTCCGGGACCGGGACCGAGCCCTCCCGTGCCCCGGTCGGGCCGCATGTCACCCCGGCTCACGGCGGGTCCTTGCGGGGCCCGGCGCCGTGGAAGATCTGCTTCTTCAGCCGCCGGTCCGCCTTTCCGCGCCAGAACGACAGCAGGACACGGTTCTCGACGGTCTCGGGAGCCTCCGGTCCCAGGACGCGGCCGAGGTCCGGCAGAACGGCGTGGAACTGGCGTACGGCGGCCCCCACATCGCCCGCGACCCCCGTCCAGTGGGCCAGCCGTGCCCTGCTGACCAGCGTGGCCCTGTCTTCGGGGCCGAGGACCCACGCGAGGTCGCCCACCAGGAGGCCGAAGATCCGCACCGCCTCCGCCGGTTCCCCGGTCTCCCCCGTCCAGTGCGCGAGTTGACTGCGCGCCAGCAGGGTCTCGCGGTCGTCAGGGCCCAGTACCCGTTCGAGATCCGGCACGGCGGAGACGAACAGGCTCAGTGCCCTGCGCCGGTGCCCGGCGGCGCCCGACCAGTGGGCCAGCCGCGAGCGGCCCAGCAGGGTGTGCCGGTCGTCGGGGCCCAGGGCCCAGGACAAGTCGGGCACCAGGTCGGTGAGCAGCCGGACGGCGGGCTTCCTCCCGCCGGCCCGCCCCGTCCAGTGCGCCAGGTTCAAGCGTCCGGTGAACGTCTCACGGTCCTCCGCGCCCAGCACGCGGGAGAGGTCGGGTACGAGTTCCCGGGTCAGCCGGGCCGCGGCTGCCGGATCCGTGGCCTCCCCGGTCCACCGCGCGAGCCGGGCGCGGCCGATGAGGGTCTCGCGGTCGTCGGGGCCCAGTACCCGCGTCAGGTCGGTGACGACGGAGGTGGACAGGTTCAGCGCCTCCTGGTGTTTGCCCGATTCGCCTACCCAGTGGGCGAGTTGGCTCTGACCCACGAGCGTGGCCCGGTGATCGGGACCGAGTACCCGTGTCATGTCACTGACCGCCGCGGTGGACAGCCGGAGCGCCTCGTCGGGGTCGCCCTGCCGACCGGTCCAGTACGCGAGGCTGATCCGCCCGACCAAGGTGGCCGGATCGTCCGGCCCGAACGTCCGGGTGAGATCGGGCACGACCTCGTTCAGCAGTCGGATGGCCTCTCCGGTCCGGCCCTCCTCGCCGCGGCGGCGGCCGAGGTCCCAACGGGCCAGTAGTCCTTCCCTGCTGTCGGGGGGCCCGCTCACGTCGGCTTCGGCGATCGGTCCGCGCCGGCGCCGGAGTGGGGGACGGGACAGGACCAGGAACTCGGCGGTGTCCGTACCGCAGTGCTGCGGCTCGGGCAGGCCCTTGGCCGGCAGGACCCGCTTGAGGTGCCGGAACAGACCGCCCAGGGTGACCTCTGACGACGCGGTCGAAGGGATGCCGTCGCGCAGGGTCAACAGCAGTTCGCCGGTGAAGGCGGTGTGCCGTTCGCCGTCCTGGAAACGGGCGGGTTCGTTGGCGGGCGCCGACGTCAGCGTGTAGGTGCCGGCGATCTCCATCTGGTCGATGAGGGGCTCGAAGGTGCCGGAGAGTCCGCCGGTGATGGCCCGGCCGGAGAAGCAGCAGTCGAGAATGAGCACCCGGTTGCGTGCCGGCGTGGCCAGGAACGCCTCGCGGATCCCCTGGAAGGGAAAGGCGGTGAACGAGGGCGCGTCGGTGACCGACTTGGACAGACCGAGATACAGCTCCCGCCTCTCGTGGCCGATCAGGCCGTGGCCCGCGTAGTAGACGAGGAACACGTCCTCGGCCTGGCGGGCGGCCTCCAGCAGCGGCAGTCCGAGATCCCTCGGGGTGGCCGGATCGAGAAGGGTCCGGGTGAACTCGGCGGAGAAGGCTGCCGGCCGTCCGTCGGTGAGCAGCCGTTGAAGGTCACGGATGTTGTTGCGCACCGCGGGGACATCGGGGAGCAGGGCGTCGTCGGCGTACTCGGCCGTGCCGACCAGAACAGCGCGTGAGCGAACCGGGTCGGGGGGACGCGTCATGATCAGTCCCCCGCTTCGGACGCCTCACCGAGAGCGGGGGCGGCTCCGCCGGGAAGCTCTCCGCCGCTGGTGCCCGGCGCCGGGTGCAAGGCCGTGCGCAGCAGGTTCTCGACCTCATCGAGGTCCTTCGCGTGCTGGACCGTCAGTTCGGTGCGCGTCCCGTCGGGAGCCACCACCTTGACCCGTACGGTGCTGCGGCGCGGCTGGCGCACGTAGACCGCGACGGCCCTGGCCAGGGCCGTCAGGGCGCCTCCCGCGCCGACCGCCACGACAAGGGTGTCGCTCCAGGCGCCCAGCTCCCCGGGACCGGGCCGGGACGGGGCGACGCGCACCTGGCCCCGTAACCGCGCATCGTCGCTGAGCCAGTCCCTCAGGTCCGCGAGGGAGTCGGGCCCTTCGGGGCCTTCCACCGCCAACAGGGATCGCATACCGGACCGCCTCTCCACCGCACGCCGTGGCTCACCGGGCCCGCGCACAGCCGGCCCCCCGTGTGTAGTCCCTCACATCAGTGTGCCACTACCGGAAACTCGCGTGCACGGCCCGATCGGCCGGTCCCCCGCCGGCAGCGCCGGCGTGAGCAGGCCCGGGGAGGGGGCGTCGCACTCCTTCCGCCTGCGCCGGTGGAAAGCCGCTGCTCAGTGCGTCGGCCCAGGCCGCCCTCAGCCGTTCAGCCGTTCCCCGGGGGGCGGCGCGTCAGCGCAGCCGCGACGACGACAGGATCGACAGCAGGTGGGCCGGGACCATCACCCAGGTGATGGCGGCGATGGCGGCCAGCGCCCAGCGGGTCGGCTCGACACCGCCGGTGACCGCGTCCGCGACCGCGACGGCCAGCAGGACCAGCGAGGCCTCGATGCCGTTGGTCACCCGGTGGATCTTGAAGGCGGCGGCGAGGCGGCGGACCGAGGCGACGCCCTGTGAGCGGGGCCGGGTCGCCTCGTCGTCGGCGACGGCGAGGCCGCGGCGGGCGCGGGCCACGTCCACCAGGTCGGTGGAGGCCTTGAGCAGGACGACGCCGAGCGCGGTCGCGAGGCCGAGGGAGACCCAGCCGTTGAACCCCGCCCAGCCGCCGAGCCCGGACTCGGCGGCACGGAAGCCGAAGCCGGTCATCAGCGCCGCGTCCGCGAGGTAGGCGCCCAGGCGGTCGACGTAGATGCCGGTCGCGCTGTTCTGCCCCTTCCAGCGGGCGACCTCGCCGTCGACGCAGTCGAAGAGGAGGAAGAGCTGCATGAGGAGGGCGGCCAGGACGGCGCCCGTGAGGCCGGGGACGAGGAGCGCGGCGCCGGACAGGACGCCGCACACCACCATCGTCCAGGTCAGCTGGTCCGGTGTGACCGGGGTGCGCACGAGGTGCCGGGTGAACCGCAGGGAGATCCGCCGCATGTACAGCCGGCCCGCCCAGTGCTCGCCGTTGCGGCTCGCCAGCTTGGCCTGCGGCTGGCAGACCTCCCGCAGCTCCTCCAGAACCGGAGCAGCAACCATGACCGTTCCTCCCGCACACCCGGACGCAACTGCCGCCTCCACGGCGGCGATCGGCACAGGGTACTTGACCACCCGGACCCCACCGACGGCGCTGTGCGCGGGCCCGACTGGCCGGTCCCCCGTCCGTACGGCCCCCGCCCGCTTCGCCCGTTCCGTACGGGCTCCCGCCGGCCTCGCCCGTCCCCCGTCCGTACGGCTCCCACCCGCCTCGCCCGTCCCGTACGGATCCCGCGAGCCTCACCCGTCCCCCGTCCCCGTCCCCCGTCCCGTACGGCCCCCGCCCGCCTCGCGCCGCCCCGTACGGGCTCCCGCCGGGGCGGCGCGTTGCCCCCGGGGACGCGGCCACCGCAGAGTGAGGTGACGGAGGCCCACCGGGCGGAGGAGGAACCCCATGGACGAGGCGACGGCACGCGTCTGGCTCGCCACCGCCGTCGAGGAGGCCCGCGCCGGCCTCGCCGAGGGCGGCATCCCGATCGGCGCCGCGCTCCTCGGACCCGGCGGGGCCCTGCTGGGCCGCGGCCGCAACCGGCGTGTGCAGGACGGCGACCCGTCGGCGCACGCGGAGACGGCGGCGTTCCGCGCGGCCGGGCGGCAGCGGTCGTACCGCGGGACGACGATGGTGACCACCCTCTCCCCCTGCTGGTACTGCTCCGGGCTGGTCCGCCAGTTCGGCATCTCCCGCGTGGTCGTCGGCGAGGCGACCACCTTCCACGGCGGCCACGACTGGCTCGCCGGGCACGGCGTGGAGATCGTGCTGCTGGACGACGCCGCGTGCGTGGCGATGATGCGCGACTTCGTCCGGCGGAACCCGGCCCTGTGGCACGAGGACATCGGCGCCTGAGCCGTAGGGCCCTCATGCGACCGGGAGCGGGTCCCCGTACGGCACTTTCGTGACCCAACGGACATCACACGCTCTGGCACACACCAACTCCCCCTCTTTACCCTGGCGTTGAGGACCGGCCACGGGGGAGGTGCGGTGCACAGACGGTTGTACGGGCGGGGTGCGCTGTTCGACGTCGAGCCGGCCGGTCTCGTGCCGCGGCTCGTCGGGCTGCGCCCCTACGAGCATCACACGGTCAAGGTCGAACACCCCGACACGCTCCCGGTGCTGGTCCTGTCGGGCGGCCGGGGCCTGGGCAAGAGCGCGGTGCTCGGCGAGGTGTGGGAGGCCTACACCGAGCGGACCAGGGGCGGTGAGGCCCGTCGGCGCACCCCGGTCGCGCTGATCGACTGCGAGGACGAGCAGTTCGCCCGGCCGCCGCACGAGGAGAGCCCGGAGTCCTGGTCGCCCGTGTGGCAGGCGCTGCTGGTGCTCGCCGAGCAGCTGACGGAGCCGGTGAAGGCGGCCGGGCAGCTCACCTTCCCGCGGCTGACGGCCGGCCTGGTGGCGGTGCGGGCCAGCGACTGGAGCGGGCGGGCGGACTCCGAGCGGATCCGGCGGGAGCTGGTGCGGATCCTGCTGCTGAACGAACGGGCCTCGCGGTTCGGCATGGCCGGACGGTGGGCGGCCCGGGTGGCCGCGCGGGTGATCGGGGCGGCGAGCGGCCAGGGCCCGTTCGTGGCGGCGGCGATCGAGGCCACGCTGGAGGCGCTGTCGGAGGGGTTCACCTCCCACAAGGAGCAGAAGCCGTCCCAGTGGTACCGCACCTACCCGAACGCGAGCGGCAACGCCAAGCGCGGCCTGCTGCTGCTCGCGGGCAACTTCCGGGCCGGCGACACCTCGCGCGGGCACGCCGAGCGCTGGCTGGTACGGGCGCTGCTCGCCGACCTGGCGGAGGCCTACTCGGGGCTCGGTTCGCATCTGCGGCGGCTGGGCCGACCGGTCGTCCTGCTCGACAACGCGCGCGGCGGGCCCGGTCCCGGGCTGCTGGACGCGGTGCTGCGGGACCGGGCCGAGGGGATCGCCGACCAGGTGGTGTGCGTGGCGACCGTGCGCGGGGACGGGCATCCGGCGCTGGGGGACGCCGTACGGCGCGGGCTGCCGGAGGTGGCGCGGGCCGCCGGGTGGGAGCCGGGGAGTTCGCCGTCCTCGCGGGCGCTGCTGGTGGCGCTCCCGCCGCTGTCCCCCGACGACACCCTGCACATGGTCGGCGCGGTCTGCGACGACATCGAGGTACCGCCCCGGCTGCCGCACGCCACGCACCGGCTGACCGGCGGGAACCCGCTCGGCATCGTCCTGCTCGCCACCGCCGCCCGCCAGAACCCCGGGCGGGCGGCCTCCCTGGGGCGGCTGCTCACCGCGGACGTCCGGCCGGAGGAGGGCGGCACCGACGGCGGCCCGGCCTACGGCGAGCTGCTGCGCCGTCTCGTCCCGGCCGACCGGCTCGACGAGCTGACCGTGCTGGCCGCCGCCCACGACCACGACTCCGCGGTCGCGCTGGCCGCCGCCCACCTGCCGGACGACTTCGGTTCCTCGGGCGTACGGTCGCTGCGGGTGCGGCTCGCCGAGGAGGGCCTGCCGTCCGCGCCGGGCCACTTCGTGGGCGACCCGTTCGTGCGGACCCTGCTGCTGCTCCGGCTGTACCACCGCGACGCCGGCCACGACGGCTGGCGCGCGGTGCACGAGACGCTGATCCGGCACTACGCGGAGCCGGACGGCGAGCCAGACGGCGCGGGCGGCGGGCCCGACGGCGAGCCCGACGGCGCGGGCGGCGGGCCAGACGGCGAGCCCGACGGCGCGGGCGGCGGGCCAGACGGCGCGGGCGGCGGCGCACCGGCCGCCGATCCGGCCCGCGCCCGCTACCGGCTCTCCCACGAGCTCGCCCTCGGCGAGACCGCGAACGCGGTCGCCCATCTGCGGGACACGTTCCCCGCGCTCGACACCCGCGCCTGGCTGGACACGCTGTGCTTCCTGGCGTCGGCGCCCTGCTTCCACGCCCACGCCCACGACGACGAGGACGACGACGAAGACGGAGGCGGAGACCGGGGCCCGGCCGGGCGCCACGACCGGCGCGCGGCGGTCGCGCTGGGCCGCACGGACGCCTCGCACCGGCCGCCGGAGGGCGTGGACGCCCTGCTGCACCTGCGGGTACGGCGGCTGCTGCACGCCGTGTGGCAGGTCGCCGACCCGCTGGTGCTGCCCGATCCGAGGGTGTGCGGGCGGCTGGAGTTCGAACTGCTGCAACTGTCCGACCTGCGGCCCGCCGGGGGTGCGCTGCTGTTCGCGGCGTCGCGGGCCTGGCCCCGGGACGCGCGGGCCGGCCGCCCCCTGCGCACACCGGCCGACGACGGATCCGACGACGGCGACGGGGAGGCGTGATGGCGAGCACCGGTGGGGGCACGAGAACGGGGCGGAGCCCGTTCGTACGGTGGCTGCGGGAGGTCTGGGAGATCCGCCTCTACCGTTACGTCGCCCTGCTGGTGACGGCGGCCCTGGTGGCCGGGGCGGTCGTCGCGGTGCGGGCGGTGACACGGGTGGACCGCTCGTGCGCGCCCGGGGTGGCGCGGCCCGAGGGCAGCGACGAGTGCGTGGGCGTGACGTCGACGGCGTACTACTTCGGGCGGCCTCAGCTGCGGGAGGTGGTGCGGGCCATCGACCGGGAGAACGACCGGCTGGAGAAGGGGAGTTACGTGACGGTGGCGCTGATGCTGCCGTACACCGCCACCAATCCGTCCACCCTGAGCGACATCCTGCACGAGGTGCAGGGCGCCTATCTGGCGCAGTGGCAGGCCAACCACACCGCCAACGGCCAGGCCCCGGCGATCCGGCTGGTGCTCGCCAACCCCGGGGCGACCAGCGAGCACTGGGAGCCGCTGGTGGACCGGCTGGAGCGGATGACGGAGGGCGCCGACCGGCTGCGCGCGGTCGCCGGGGTCGGGACGAGCACCGACCGGAACAAGCAGGCGGTGGCGGAGCTGACCCGGCGGGGCATCCCGGTGGTCGGCGCGTCCATCACCGCCGACGACCTCGCCAACGGGGCGGGCGGCGAGGACCCCTTCCCGGGGCTGGCCCGGGTATCCCCCACCAACACCGACGAGGCGCGCGCCCTGGCGTCGTTCGCGAAGGTGAGCGCGGGGCGGGCACTGCTGGTGTACGACAAGCCGGGCGACCCGTACACGCGGACGCTCCAGACGTCGTTCGCGTCGCTGATCAAGGGGTCGCCGTACGAGCCGCAGCCGTTCACCCCGCCCGCCGACCGCAGCCAGGAGGGCACGACCGCGAACACGTTCCGGCAGATCACCCACCTGGTGTGCGACACGTCCCCGGGGACGGACACGATCCTGTTCGCCGGCCGCCACACCCAGCTGCGGCAGTTCATCAACGCGCTCGGCGCCCGCGGCTGCCAGGACCGCGCGTTCACCCTGCTGACCGGCGACGAGGGCTCGTACCTGACCGGCGACGAGAAGCTCGACCGCACCGCCCTCACCCACCGGCTCTCCGTGCGCTACACGGCCCTCGCCCACCCGGACGCCTGGGCGGAGGCGCCCGCCGGGACGCCCGGCGGCTCGGCGGCGGACGCGCGGACGCTGACCGACCTGCTGGCCCGCAGCACCCGCGCGCCGGTCGGCCCGATCGGGGACACGGCACTGGACGACGGCCAGCTGATCATCGCCTACGACGCGCTGCGGCTGGCCGTGCACGGCATCCGCGAGGCCACGCCCGAGGGCGGGACCGTCCCGCCGCTGGCGGACGTCGGACTCCAGTGGCCACAGGTCAAGGGCTCGCTGCGGGTCGACGGCGCGAGCGGCTGGATCTGCCTGGACGTGCACGGCAACCCGTACGACAAGGCGGTGCCGATCGTGGAGCTGCACGCCGACGGCGGCTCACGGTTCGTCCGGATCGCGTGGCCGGAGGGCAGGCCGCCGGCGAAGGAGTGCCTGCCGCCGTCGTCCTAGGCACCCGCCGTCCCCACTTGATCGATCAAGCGTTCGAACCGGGCCCGCCAGGTGGGCTCGGTCTCCCCCTCGCCCTGGACCTCGCGCGTGAAGCGCAGGACCGATCCGCCCTCGTCGTCGTGCTCCAGGTGGAACCGGATCCTGCCGCCGCCTTCCACCGTGTACTCGGCGACCCGGTCCACGTCCCACGCGGTGACCTGCCCGCCGCCCACGCCGCGCAGCGCGACCGTGCCGCCGAGCCGGGGTTCGAGGACGTCGACGGCGGTCCACCAGCCGCCCAGCCCCTCCGGGGTGGAGAGCGCCGGCCAGACCGCCTCCATGGGCCGCGGGAGCCGCACCCGGAAGTGCAGGATGTGCGTGTTCCCATGGGTCTGGCTGGTGCCCTGCTCGATGGAACCGCTCATGACACCAGCCTGACCCCTGGCCCGGGGTCACGCACGCGGTCACGGCCCCGCACGGCAGAAGCCGGTTCCCGTGACCCAGGTCACCGGAACCGGCCTCTGCCGTGAGCGGCTTGGTCCTCGGACGCCGTGCTTGGTCCTCGGACGCCGTGCTTCGTTCTCAGACGCCGGCGTAGGAGTGCTTGCCGGAGACGAAGATGTTGACGCCGTAGTAGTTGAACAGCCAGCAGGCGAAGGCGAGCAGGGCCAGGTAGGCGGCCTTGCGGCCCTTCCAGCCGGCCGTGGCGCGGGCGTGCAGGTAGCCGGCGTAGGCGACCCAGGTGATGAAGGACCAGGTCTCCTTGGGGTCCCAGCCCCAGTAGCGGCCCCAGGCGTCGCCCGCCCAGATCGCGCCCGCGATGATCGTGAACGTCCACAGCGGGAAGACGGCCGCGTTGACCCGGTAGGCGAACTTGTCGAGCGAGGCCGACGCGGGCAGCCGGTCCAGGACCGAGTTCGCGAACCGGCCGGGCTTGCCGCCGCCGGCCAGCTTGTTCTCGTAGGAGTCCTTGAACAGGTACAGGACCGTGGCGACCGCGCCGACGTAGAACACCGCGCCGCAGAAGATCGCGGTGGAGACGTGGATGTACAGCCAGTACGAGTGCAGGGCGGGGACCAGCTGGTCACTGGCGGTGTAGAGGACGGTGACGGCGAGACCGAGGTCGAGCAGGACCGTGGTGATCAGGAACAGGCCGAGCCAGCGCACGTTCTTCTTCAGGGCGAGCAGCGCGAGGTACACGCCGACGGCCACCGTCGAGAAGGTGATGTTGAACTCGTACATGTTGCCCCAGGGCGCCCGCTGCACCGAGGCCGCGCGGGCGACGACCCCTCCCAGCTCGACCAGGAAGGCCAGCACCGTGAGGGAGATGGCGATCCGCCCGTAGAGGTCGCCCTGCTCGTCCCCGCCGTGCGCGCCCGGCCCGTCGGGCACGTCCCGCGCGCCGGCCGCGGCGCGGACGACGACCCGCGGCCGCTCCAGGACGGCGGTGCCGCCGTTGCGCTGCACCGTGACGGCCGGGCCCTTCGCCTTCGCCTGCGCGCCGGCGGTGAGCGCGGCGGCGGTGCGGCCGACCTTGCTGCGGCTGCCGAAGAGCCATTCGGCGATGTAGGCGAAGAAGGCCAGGGTGTACACGGCCATCGCGGAGTAGATCAGCGTGTTGCTGATGCTCGCGAGGTTCTCGTTGGTCGCGGCGGCCAACTCGGTTGCGGCGGCGAGAGTCACTTCTCAGCCCCTTCGGCAGGTACGACGTGAGGGTCGGGGGTGGTGGCGTCGTGTGTGGCGTCGGCGTCGGGGTCCGAGGCCGGGTCGGGGTCGGGCGCGCCGGGGGCCCGGTCGTAGAGGAGGCCGGCGAGGTCACCGAGCTCCTCGGGCACCTTGGCGGACTCGCTGCGGCCGAGTCCGGCCATCTCGACGACCGTCACACCGTCGGCGCCCTTGACCGCGCGCACCCACACGCGGCGGCGCTGGATGAACAGGGAACCGGCCAGACCGAAGATCGCGGCGAGCGCGCCGCCCAGCGCCCAGCCGCTGCCGGGCTGCTGCGTGACCTGGAAGTTCGCCCACTCCTTGGTGCCCTCGTAGGTGATCGAGCCGGCGCCGTCGGGCAGCGTCAGGGTCTCACCGGGCGTGAGGTTCCCCCGCAGCTGGAGGTCCTTGGAGTCCTTGAACTCCTTCATGTGCGTCTTGTCGAGCTGGTACACGCTCTGCGGGATGCCGGAGTTGACGCCGAGGTCGCCGTGGTACGGCTCCAGGTTCAGCACCGGGTTCAGCAGCGCGGGGAACGTGGAGGCCGTCTCGTTGCCCTCGGCGTAGCTCGGCAGGAAGAAGGCCTGGATGCCGAGCTGCTCGGAGACGCCCTTGGCGTTCTTGTAGCCGTCGAGGACCTTGATCACGCCGGAGGAGGTGACGTTGGAGTCGAGCGGCAGGAGCGGCACGGCGTCCTGGAAGACGACCTCGCCCTTGCCGTCCCGGACGGTGATGACGGGCGCGTAGCCGTGCGCGGTGAGGTAGACCTTGGAGTCGCCGATCTCCAGCGGGTGGTTGACCTCGACGACGGTCTTCCTGTCCTTGCCGTAGGCGCCCTCGGAGTAGGTGAGGGAGGCCTTGAAGGTGCGCGCGGTTCCCTTGTTGGGGCCGGAGACCTCGTAGGTGCCGGTGAAGTCGTTCAGGGAGAAGCTGAACGGGGTCAGGTCGTCCGTCGAGAAGAGGTTGCCGGACTTGAAGTCGTCGTAGGAGATGAGGGTGTTGGAGAAGCCGTTGCCCTCGACGAGGAGCTTGTTGCCCTCGGACTTGAAGAGCTGGCCCCAGGCGAAGGCGGTCAGCATCACGATGAGCGCGATGTGGAAGGCGAGGTTGCCGACCTCGCGCAGATAGCCCTTCTCGGCGGCGACCGCGTCACCGGCGAGGTGCGCGCGGAAGCGGCGCTTCTTCAGCAGGGCCAGCGCGGCCTCGCGCACCTGCTCCGGCTCCGCCTCCGTGCGCCACGTCGTGTACGCGGGCAGCCGGGTCAGCCGCCGGGGCGCGCCCGGCGGACGGCCGCGCAGCTGGCCCGTGAACTGCCAGGTGCGGGGCACGATGCAGCCGATGAGGGAGACGAACAGCAGGATGTAGATCGCGGAGAACCACACCGAGCCGTAGACGTGGAAGAGGCCGAGCTTGTCGTAGATCGGCGCCAGGGTGGGGTGGTCGTCCTGGAACTCGGCCACCTTGGTGGCGTCGTTGCCGGTCTGCGGGATCAGCGAGCCGGGGATGGCGCCGAGCGCCAGCAGCAGCAGGAGCAGCAGGGCGACCCGCATCGAGGTCAGCTGCCGCCAGAACCAGCGGGCCCAGCCGACGACGCCCAGGGAGGGCAGGGTGGGCGGTCCCTCCTCGGGTGCGGTGGACAACTGGGAGCCGGCCGCGCCGAGGTCCTGGTCGTCGGGGGCGGCGGCCGGTGTGTCGCCGGTCGGCGCACCGGTCGTAGTGGTGTTGCTCATGGATCAGATCCCCACAGTGAAGCCGGTGGACCAGGACTGCATGTCCTGCACGAGGCTGTCCCACGCGCCGGTCAGCAGCAGCAGACCGGTCACGATCATCATCGTGCCGCCGATCCGCATCACCCAGACATAGTGGCGCTTGACCCAGCCGAAGGCGCCGAGCGCCTTGCGGAAGGCGACCGCGGCGAGCACGAACGGCACGCCGAGGCCGAGACAGTAGGCGACGGTCAGCAGCGCCCCGCGGCCCGCGCTCGACTGCTGCGAGGACAGGGCGAGCACGGAGGCGAGCGTCGGGCCGATGCACGGCGTCCAGCCGATGCCGAACAGCGCGCCGAGCACGGGGGCGCCGACCAGCCCGGTCACCGGCCGGCGGTGGAAGCGGAACTCCCGCTGGGTCATCCAGGGCATCAGCCCCATGAAGAACACGCCCAGGAGGATCATCAGGACGCCCAGCACCTTGGAGAAGGCGCCCTGCTGTTCCTGGAGCGTCTGGCCGAAGTAGCCGAACAGGGCCCCGCCGGAGACGAACACGACGGTGAAGCCGGCCACGAACAGCGAGGCGCCCGCGACCATCCGGCCGCGCCGGGCCTCGCCCAGATCGGTGCCGGTGACGCCGGTGACGTAGGAGAGGTAGCCGGGCACCAGCGGCAGGACGCACGGGGAGAAGAAGGAGACGAGGCCGCCGAGCAGCGCGAGGGGCAGGGCGACCAGCAGGGCGCCGTTGAGCACCGTGCCGTTGTAGCCCTCCGCGGCGAGCGTGGTGACTGAGGTCACGTCACTTCTCCGTCACTTCTCCGCGAGGACCGGCTTGATCATGGAGCGCAGTTTCTCCTCGCTGAGCGCGGCCAGGGAGCGCGCCGCGATCTTCCCCTGCCGGTCCAGGACCAGTGTGGAGGGGATCGCCTGCGGGTTGAGGGTGCCCTTCTCGAAGCGGAGCATCAGCTTGCTGCTCGGGTCGTACAGGCTCGGGTAGGTGACGCCGTACTGCTTCTCGAAGGCGAGGGCGCTCTTGACCTGCGGGTCGGCGACGTTGATGCCGACGAACTGCACGCCCTTCGCCGCCAGGTCCGTGGAGACCTTCTGGAAGTTGGCGGCCTCGGCGCGGCACGGGGCGCACCAGGACCCCCAGACGTTCAGGACGACGACCTTGCCCTTGTAGGAGGAGACCGCGAGCTGCTCGCCGTCGATGGTCTCGCCGGACAGGTCAGGGGCCGCGTCGCGCTCGCCCTTCGCGACGGTGGAGATGCCGTCCTCGCCCATGACGAAGTTGGTGTCACCGCCGCCGCCGGAGACGCCTCCGGAGGTGCAGGCGGAGACGAGCAGCGCCGCGACGACGCCACCTGTGGTCGTCAGGGCGGCGCGACGCGAGCGGATCCTGGCGGTCGAGCGCAGGGGGGCGCGGCTGGCGGCACTCATGTGAAAAGTTTCGCATGCCCGTTCTGGGGATCTTGCCCACCCCCCCTCGCCGGAGAAACGCGCATTTCAGGCGGCTTCCGCCGTGGCGCCGGTGGCGGCGCCGGTGGTCGGGCCCGTGGTGGTGCTCGTGGTGGTGCTCGTGGCTGTGCCCGTGTCGGCACCCGTGCCTGCGCCCGTGGCGGTGTCCGTGTCCGTGGCGGTGTCCGTGGCGGTGTCCGCCAGGAACGCCTTCCAGCCGCCGGCCGGCCGCTGCCCGACGTCGAGCGTCCGCAGCCGGTCGAGCACCTCGGGCCGCTGCACGTCGATCCAGTCCGTGAACTGCCGGAAGGACACCAGCCGCACGTCCGCCCCCTTCTCCTTCTCCCGCGCCATGTGCGTGAAGGCCTCCTCGACGGCGTCCATGTAGATGCCGCCGTTCCACTGCTCGAAGTGGTTGCCGACGAAGAAGGGCGCGCGGTTCGTCTCGTAGGCCCGCCGGAACCCCTGGATGTACGACTGGGCGGACTGCTCCCGCCAGCCCGGGTAGTTGTGGCGGGGCGCGTTGGTGGAGTTGACCGACTGGTTGGCCAGCATGTTGTAGTCCATGGAGAGGACCTCGAACCCGCGTCCGGGGAAAGGTATCTGCTGCAACGGCAGGTCCCACAGTCCCTGCTTCTTGTCCGGCCAGACCTGGCGGCCCCCGGAGGAGGAGGCGTCGTACCGCCAGCCGAGGTCGCGGGCGGTGGGCAGCAGGTTGTCCTGGCCGAGGAGGCAGGGCGTGCGGCCGCCGACGAGTTCCTTGTCGTAGTCGAAGGGGAGCGCGGGCAGGTCGGTCCACCCGGTGTTGGTGCGCCACTCCTTCACGAAGGACCTGGCCTGGTCGATCTCGCTGCGCCACTGCTGCGGGGTCCAGTTGCCGACGGAGCCGCTCCCGGCGCAGAAGTGCCCGTTGAAGTGGGTGCCGATCTCGTGCCCCTCCAGCCAGGCGCGGCGGAGGTTGGTGAGGGTGTCCCTGATGTGCGCGTCGGTGAGGTAGCCGATGTCGGAGGCGCCGCGCGTGTTGTTGGGCGGGTCGTAGAGCCGCTTCTTCGACTCGGGCAGGAGGTAGAGCCCGGAGAGGAAGAAGGTCATGGACGCGCCGTGCTCCTTGGCGAGGTCCAGGAAGCGCGGGAAGAGGCCGTTGCCGACCTCGCCGGCCCCGTCCCAGGAGAAGACGACGAACTGCGGCGGCTCCTGGCCGGGCTCCAGCGGCTCCGGCGCGGCCGGCTGCTGGGGCTGCTTGCCGGTGAACGAGGTGGAGCCGTCACCGAGGGGGCGGACGGTGACCGGGGGCGTGCTCCCGGAGCCGCCCGCGGCCGAGCCGGAACGATCTCCCCCGGAACCCGGCCCGGTGCTCGAGGCGTCCGAGGGGGCGAGGTCGGCGCACCCCGCGAGTCCGGCGGCGGCCGCGGCCGCCGCCCCGAGTCCGAGTGCTCCCCTGCGGGTGAGAGTGCGCATGACATCCCCGTCCGTCGCGTGCTCTGGTGGTCACCCGGTCAGAGCACGGGACGAACGGGAGGGTTCCGCCGATACGTGCGGATTCCGTAACAGGCGTTCGGAAGACGCCTGTGCGGAGCGACGGATCGGCGGGTCGGGGGACGGCGGCTCGGGGGCGGCGGATCGGCGGGTCGGGGGGCAGGAGGTCGAGGGTGGCGGCTCGGCGGCAGGGCCTACGCCCCGAAGGCCTTGCCCTTCCCCTTCACCGGCTTGGCGCCGGCGCGCAGGTGGGCCGGTACGAGGTCCAGGGCGGGCTCGCTGTACCCGACGGAGACGATCGTGTCGCCCCGGTAGGTGAACGTCGTCAGGGAGGCGAGCGTGCACTGCCGCCTGCGCGGGTCGTGCCACAGCCGCCGCCGCTCGACGTAGGACCGCACGGTCCAGATCGGCAGCTGGTGGCTGACGAGCACCGCCTCGTGCCCCCGCGCCCGGTCCTTGGCGGCGTTCAGCGCGCCCATCATCCGCACCACCTGGTCGACGTACGGCTCGCCCCAGGACGGCTTGAACGGGTTGTAGACGTGCCGCCAGTTCTCGGGCCGGCGCAGGGCACCGTCGCCGACGCCGAAGGTCTTGCCCTGGAAGACGTTGTCGGCCTCGATGAGCCGCTCGTCGGTGGCGAGGTCCAGGCCGTGCGCCTTGGCGATGGGGGTCGCCGTCTCCTGCGCCCGCTCCAGCGGGGAGGCGCAGACGTGGGTGACGTCCCGGGAGGCGAGGTGCTCGGCGACCCGGTCGGCCATCCGCCGGCCGAGCTCGGAGAGGTGGTAGCCGGCGAGGCGGCCGTAGAGGATGCCGTCCGGGTTGGCCACCTCACCGTGCCGCATGAGATGGACGACGGTGATGTCGCTGTCGTTGCTGCTGTCGCCGTTGCTGTTGTCGCTGCTGCTGACGCTCATGCCGCCGTGGCCTCCGCCGCCGCTCGGGCCGCCGCCGGGAGGGCGTCGGCGATCCGCTGGACGGCCCGCTCGTCGTGGGCCGTGGACACGAACCACGACTCGAAGGACGACGGCGGCAGGTAGACGCCGTTCGCCAGCAGCGAGTGGAAGAACGCGGTGAAGCGGAAGGAGTCCTGCGCCTTGGCGTCCTCGTAGGTGCGCACCGCGCGGTCCGTGAAGAAGACGGAGAACATGTTGGAGGCGCTCTGCACGGTGTGCGCGACGCCCTCCTTGGACAGCGCCTCCGACACCAGTCCCCTGATCTGCTCGGAGACGGCGTCGAGCGTGGCGTAGGCGGCGTCGTCGAGGAGCCGGAGCTGGGCGAGCCCGGCGGCGGTCGCGATCGGGTTCCCGGAGAGGGTGCCGGCCTGGTAGACGGGCCCGGCGGGCGCGAGGTGCGCCATGACGTCGGCACGGCCGCCGAAGGCCGCGGCCGGGAACCCGCCTCCCATCACCTTCCCGAAGGTCATCAGGTCCGGCTTGACCCCGTCGACGCCGTACCAGCCGGCGCGGCTCGTACGGAAGCCGGTCATGACCTCGTCGGAGATGTAGAGGGCGCCGTTGTTCGCGCACGCGTCCTTGAGCCCCTGGTTGAACCCGGGCAGCGGCGGCACGACGCCCATGTTGCCCGGGGAGGCCTCGGTGATCACGCAGGCGATCTCGCCGGGGTGCCGGTGGAAGGCCTCCTGCACGGCCTCCAGGTCGTTGTACGGCAGCACGATGGTGTCGCCGGCCTGGGCGCCGGTGACACCCGGGGTGTCGGGCAGCGCGAAGGTGGCGACGCCGGAGCCCGCCGCGGCGAGCAGGGAGTCCACGTGACCGTGGTAGCAGCCGGCGAACTTGATCACCTTGGTGCGCCGGGTGAACCCGCGGGCGAGCCGGATGGCCGACATGGTGGCCTCGGTCCCGCTGGAGACGAGCCGCACCTGGTCGACCGGCTCGACCCGCGCGACGATCTCCTCGGCGAGCGCGACCTCGCCCTCACCGGGCGTACCGAAGGAGGTGCCGCGGACGACGGCCTCCTGCACGGCGGCGAGGACCTCGGGGTGCGAGTGCCCGAGGATCATGGGTCCCCAGGAACAGACGAGATCGACGTACTCCCGCCCGTCGGCGTCGGTCAGGTACGGACCGCTGCCGGACACCATGAACCGGGGCGTACCGCCCACGGCGCGGAAGGCGCGCACCGGCGAGTTCACACCACCTGGCGTGACGGCGGCCGCACGGTCGAACAGGGCCTGCGAGACGGGCGCATCGTATGAATAAGGCATTTCGCTCATGACCTGCGGCTACTCCGACCTTCTCCGACTTCTGGGACTGCGGTTGCCAGTGACATCCTCAGGGTAGGCCAGGGCGGTCCGGCGGCAGCGGGGCCGCCACCGGCAGCCCGGCTTACCCGTCCGTCCCGTCCGCCATCTGCGAAACTGTGGGCACTGGACGCGGCCCGCACCGACGATGTGCCGGAGGGCTGCGAAGATCCTGCGGACAGGTGTTTCACCGCACGTTTCGGCGGGCGGCCGTGGGGGAGGTCACTGACACGATGATCGGGTTGCGCGGCGGGCGCCACGCGTCCTAGAAAAGCAGTCGGGTGGAGATATGCATCGCGGTGGCGGACTGGGCGAGGGGACTGATGACCTGGGTCCTCGACGTGCCCGGCGGGGAAGGCACCGGCGCGACGCGGAGGAAGCTGCGGACAGTACCGAAGCACGTCAGGCACAGGGCGTACCGGGTGAGCTCGAGCCGGTCGACCGGCGGACCGACCGCCGGACGGACGGCCTGCGGGCGGGGATCAGGAATGGTGGTCGGGTGGGGGTGACGTACAAGTACTTCGGCGCGCCGGACGGCGCGACCGCGGCCCGCGTCCCGATCTCGATGCGCCCCGAGGAACTCGGCGGCGACGAGCTCGGTATGAACGGCATGTTCACCAAGATCAAGCCCGAGACGATGGCGGCGATGGTCCTGACGGGCATCGAGGGCGTCCCCCTGCACCGGGTCCCCCCGCTGGAACTGGTCGTCCTGCACCCCGACTACGCCGTGGTCAAACTCCCCATGACGGTGGTGGACCCCCTCCGCGACATCGGCGAGGAGGCGGTCGGCGCGGCGGCCTTCATCTGGTCGACGGTGCCGGACCGGGGCGGCCCGCGGGACGCGTTCAACGTGTACCAACTGCTGCACGAGTGGCAGGACTTCAGCCACCGGCTGCATGAGGCGGGGCATCAGCCGTACTGCTTGGTGTGGCCCTGAGACAACCACGACGCGCACCGACCCAGGTCGACGACGTCCTCAGCGGACCGGGCCGGGATCGGCTTCAGGCGGCGTGCGGCGTGCGGGGTGCGGGGTGAAAGTGATGTGGGAGTCGCCCTCGTCGATGGTCAGGTTCGGGGTGCCGTCCAGGGCGTTGGGCAGGCGTCGCAGCAGCGGGAGGGCGGGCACGGTGTCGCCGCCCTCCATCCGGGACACCTGAGGCCGCGTCATACCGGCCCGCACGGCCAGTTCGGCCTGGGACAGGCCCAGCTCGATCCGACGGTCGTAGACCGCCTGCCCGAGATCGCCGGCCAGCCGCGCGTCGACGTACTCCCGGTCGTACTCCACCGCCTCACCCGCAAGCTGCCGGGTCCGACGCGTCCTCCACGTGCTGTGATTCATCAGCTCTCCCTGCGCCGATCGTAGGTGCGCTCGGCCCGGCCGCACTCGGCCCGGCCGTACTCGGCCTCGCAGACCTTCTGGACCCGCTGCGCACGTTCGACTTCCGCCGCCTCGCGCATCCTCGTCTTACGGAACACCGTCGGCAGAACGATCCGCTGCCCGGGCGCGAGCCAGTACGCACCTGACAGCCTCGGTGGCCCCACGCGCCCGGCCGGGTGCCACCATGGCGTCATGGACCTCACGCCGTATGTCGACACACTCCGCCGGGAACTCGCGGTGGCCGCGGAAGCCGGTGGGGAGGACGCCCGCGAGCTGGCCGAGCGGCTGACCGCTCCGCTGGAGTCGGCGGCCCGGCTGACCCTGCTGAACGTGCTGTCCGCCGCCATGGACGAGATCACCCGTGAACTCGCCCCCGGCTCCGTCGACGTACGGCTGCGGGGGCTCGACCCCGACTTCGTCGTGACACCGCCGCCGGGTGACGCCGGTTTCGAGGGGCCGGCCGACCGCCCCGAGCCGCTGAAGGCACCGGCTCCGGCACCCACCGACGAGGACAGCACCACCGCGCGGGTCAACCTGCGGCTTCCGGCCCCGCTCAAGGCGCGCGCCGAGGACGCGGCCGCACGCGAGGGCCTGTCGGTCAACGCGTGGCTGGTGCGCGCGGTGAACGCGGCCGTCGAGAGCGGCGGCATACGGTCCCGCTCCTCCGTCACGTCGAACCGAAGTGGCGGTCAGCAGTACACCGGGTGGGTGCGCTAGAGCTCGTGCGGGCGGGGATGCTCACCGGGTGGTGAGCGGTCCGCCCGCGGCACGCCGGTCGACGAGACCGCGGCTCATGTCGACCGCATCGAAGCCGTTCTCCACCAGCACTTCGAGCGGCATGCGCACTGCGCCGGGATGTGCACCCGGTCCACTCGAACGCGCGGCGGACGTCCACGACGAGCGCGCCCTCCGCGACGAGACGGACCGCGTCGGCGGCGGTGACGGCCGGTGGCCGGCGCAGGTGGTGCCGCAGGCTCATGCGCTCCGCACCCGGATCCACGGTCACGCCCCGGCGCCGGGCTCGGGCCGGCGCCGGGCTCGGGCCGACGCCGGGCTCGGGCCGACGCCGGGCTCGGGCCGGACGGCGCGGCGCTCGCCGGTGGCCTTGGAGGCCGGTGGCCTCCGGTGCGCCCGCGTCCGCCAGGCCCAGCACCTGCTGGAGACCACCGACCACTCCGTGGAACGCATCGCCGGCCAGGCCGGCTTCGGCTCCCCCACCGCCTTCCGCGAACGCTGCGAACGCACCACGGGGGTCAGCCCGCACGCCTACCGCCGCACCTTCGGCTGACCGTGACGTCGGCCGAAGGTGCGCCGCGGGCACCGACGCTTCCTCACCCTCGTACCGGGGCTCAGGCCGCCAGAGCGGCGGGCCGTGCCTCCTCCCGCCCCGCCTCCCGGACGGGGGCGGTGGCTCCGGCGTCGAGCAGGTCCAGCAGGGTCGCCCGGGCCCGGGCGACCCGGGAGCGGACCGTGCCGACGGGGCAGTCGCTGAGTTCGGCCGCGTCCGCGTAGGGCAGGCCGAGCATCTGCGTGAGGACGAACGCCTCCCGTCGCTCGTCCGGCAGCGCCGCCAGCAGGTCCAGCAGGGCGATGCCGTCGTCGAAGCCGGGCAGGTCCCGCGGCTGCGCCTGCTCGACGGCCAGTTGCCAGTCCGACACGTCGGACAGGCGGGGCCGGGCGGCGGCGCACCGGAGGCTGTCGATCACCGCGCGGCGGGCGATGGACAGCAGCCAGGCCCGCGCCGAGGAGCGGCCCTCGAAGCGGTGCAGGCTGCCGAGCGCCCGCAGGAACGTGTCCTGCGCGAGGTCGTCGACGGCCTGCGGATCAGCGCACAGATGGGCGACGTAGCGCTGGACGTCACGGTGCACGGCCCGCACGAACCGCTCGACGGCGTCCGTGTCACCGCCTCGCGCGGCGAGCGCCCATGCCGTGATCGAGTCGTCGAGCGACGACGGTGTGCGGGTCGTGCCGCGCGCGGCAGGCACAGCGGTACGAGGGGCGGGCACAGCAGTTCTCCTGGTCACCAGGTGTCCTTCTCGGGATGCGAGATCCGGTCCGGGCCCACGCGGGCGCGGGCGGCCGGTCCGGTGAAAGGGGGAGGTCGGTCGGCCTACGGCGCGGAGATGCGGCGCCGCGTCAACGCGGCGGCGGGCGGGTGGGCGTACGACCGAGCCCGGGGCGCGCATGGGCGCGGCCCCGGGACACCAGCTGTCCTCAGACGACAGCCGTCCCCGCAGGGGGACCCCGAGAGGTGATGGCGTGGACGAGCGGAAGAAGGCCCGGCGCCCGGTCCGACCGGGGGCGACGCGGGCGCGGGCGGGGGCGGACCCGGACGGCGGGCGGGGCGAGCGGCACCCGCAGCGGCGCGGCCAGCCATCCGGCGACGGCACGCAGGATGCGGAACGCGGCCTTCTCGCCGTGGGCCAACCACAGGCCGCACAGCAGCGCGGCGAGCAGGTGGACGGCGAGCATGCCGAACGACGACGAGCCGCCCAGGAAGCCGCCCGTCCCGGCGTGCCCCATGCCCCCCATGCCCCCCGTGTGCCCCGTCGCATGCATCTCGTGCCCCATGGACCCCATGTCCACAGAGCCCATGTTCATGGAGCTCATGTTCATGGAGCCCGTGGACATGGAGTCCATGCCGTCGGCGGCCGATCCGGTCGTTCCCGTCGTTCCCGTCGTTCCCGTCGTTCCCGTCCCCGCCCGCTGCGCGAGGGAGAACGCCCAGTGCAGTGCCGTCTGGGCGGTGACCACGACCGTCACGATCAGCGGCAGCCCGCGCTCCCGGCCCGCCAGGCACCAGCCCGCCGCACCGGTCACGGCCGCGCCCGTGGCCAGCGCCCCCGCGGGGACGGAACCGCCGGACATCATGACGTGGCCCAGGGCGGCGAGCAGCACGCAGACGGCCGCGAACACCGCGGCCCGAACCGTGCGGGAACACCACCCTGCCGTCATAACGCCTCATCGTCGCAGCCGGACTTCGCTCGTCAAGGGTCGGTACGGGAATCACCCCGGGTCCGCACTCACCTCATGGCGTGTGATCCAGGACACCACCGGCCCGCACCGGTCCCTCACTTGGTCCCGACCGTCCGCAGCACCGTCAGCGCCACCGCACGCGCCGCGTCCACCACCTCCCGTACGGACACGTGCTCCCGCGCGCTGTGCGCGACCGCGATGTCGCCCGGGCCGAACTGGAGGGCAGGGATCCCGGCAGCGGCGTACAGCCGCAGGTCGCTGCCGTACGTCGCCCCGCGCTCCCTCGGGCGCGGGGCGCCGGTCGCGTCGGCGTACGCCCCCGCCACGGTGTCGCGCAGCGGATGCCCCGCCGGGAGCCGCCCGCTCGCGAACTGCCCGCCCGGCCAGGTCACCGTCGCCGGATGCTCGCGCAGCCAGGGGTCGGCCGCGCACGCCTCGGCCACGCACCGCTCCAGGGCCGCCCGCGCCTCGGCCGGGTCCTCGCCCAGCCGCACCCCCAGCCGCCCCTCCGCGAGGAGCAGGTCCGGCACGCTGCTCGCCCAGTCCCCGGAGCGCAGGGTGCCCACGGAGAGGGAGTAGGGGATGGGGTATTCGGCGAGGAGCGGGTCGGGGGTCCGGTTGCGTTCGGCTTCGAGCCGGGCCAGCGCCCGGTGCAACGGCAGGTAGGCGTCGATCGCGCTGACCCCGGCCTCGCGCGAGCTGGCGTGCGCGGCCCGGCCGGGGACGGCGATCCGGAAGGTGAGTGCTCCGGCGTTGGCGGTGATCACCGTCCCGGCCGTCGGCTCGGCGATGAGGCACGCGTCGCCGGTGTGACCGCGGTGCAGGGTGCCGAAGGTGCCGAGCCCGCCGTCCTCCTCACCGACGACGAAGTGCACCGCGACCCGCCCGCGCAGCCGCACGCCGGCCGCCCGGACCGCGGCCAGCGCGGCCAGGTGGGCGGCGAGCCCGGCCTTCATGTCGCAGGCGCCGCGCCCGTGCACCACGTCCCCGCTCACCCGGGGCGCGAACGGGTCGCCCTCCCAGGCCGCGAGGTCCCCGGGCGGTACGACGTCCACGTGTCCCTGAAGGATCAGGGTCGGCCCGTCGCCCCCGTCGGGCGTGTGCCCCACGAGCCCCCAGGCCTCCTCCCGGGGCGCCTCCGTCCCCGGGAAGCCGGGGTGCGCGTACAGGGCGGGCAGGTCCATGCCCCACAGGTCGACGTCGAGCCCGAGCCGCTCCAGCCGTCCGGCGAGGTGGTGCTGGATCTCGGACTCCGCGACGCTGCCGGTGACGCTGGGGATCGCGATCAGCTCCAGCAGGGTCCGCGCGGCGGCCGGCCCGTCGATCGCCGCCAGCACGGCGGCTTCCTGGTCGTTCAGCATGCGTCGACTCCCTCCCTGTCCGGCGGACCGTCCGGCCCGCGGGCGCCCGGCGAACCGCTCGGCCGCCCGGCCCCACCCGGCGGACGACGCGGCCCTCCTCGTCCGGCGGCCCTCCGTCGCCCGGCCCACCGCTCGGCCCGCCGTCGCTCGCCGCCCCCAGGCATACCTGCTCACCCCGGCCCGCCCGTACGCCGCCACCGGGCCGCGTCGTCCCGGCCCGCCGTCACGTCGTCCGCGCCCGCCGTCGGACCCGGGCGCCCCCGCCACCGCCGCCGCCCCCGCCACCGCCGCCGTACGAGCGCATCGACCACGGAGGACGACAGCCCGCGCTCACGCCACGGCCGTAGGACGATCCCACTCACGCCACAGCCGTAGAGCAGTCCCTCTCAGCCACAGGCGTAGAGCGATCCCACTCACGCCACAGGCGCAGAGCAGTCCCTCTCAGCCACAGGCGTAGAGCGATCCCTCTCACGCCACAGGCGCAGAGCCGTCCCTCTCACGCCACAGGCGCAGAGCCGTCCCTCTCACGCCACAGCCACAGGGCGATCCCCGTTCACGCCACGGCCGCAAGACGATCGTGTCCCGCTCACGCCCCGCTCCCCCGGTGTCCGCCCACCGTGAACCCGATCACCGAGCCGCCTCCCGCCCGCCCGTGGGCGAACGGGGCCCCGCCGTGGGACAGGGCCACCTCGCGGACGATGGAGAGGCCGAGGCCGGAGCCCGGCAGGGAGCGTGCGTCCGCCGCGCGGTAGAAGCGGTCGAAGACGCGGGTGAGGTCGGCGTCGGTGATGCCGGGGCCGCGGTCGAGGACCTCCACGCGGACCGTGCCGGGCCGGGCGGGGCCGGTGACGTTGATCTCGACGGGTGCCCGGCCCCCGCGGTCGAACTTGGTGGCGTTCTCGACGAGGTTGGACAGGGCCCGCTGGAGCATGCCCGCCCGCCCGTGGGTGGTGGTGTCGCCGCTCGCGCGGACCAGGATCTGCCGGCCGGTGCGCCGGCGGGCGAGGACGGCGACCTCCTCGGCGAGGTCGGCGAGGTCGATGCGGCGGGGCGGTTCGGTGTCGGACTGGCCGGCGGCGAGGTCGACCAGCTCGTTGACGAGGTCGGTGAGCTCGCGGGCCTCCTGGCCGAGGTCGGCGACGAGTTCCTCCCGGGTGGCGGGGGGCAGTTCGTCGATGCGGCGCAGCAGCGAGATGTTCGTACGGAGTGAGGTCAGCGGGGTGCGCAGTTCGTGGCCCGCGTCCTGGACCAGGCGCCGCTGGTCCTCCTCGGACTGGGCGAGGCGGCCCAGCATGCGGTCGAAGGCGCGGCCGAGGCGGCCGACCTCGTCGTAGCCGGTGACGGGCACCTGGACGCCCAGCCGGCGGGTGCGGGCGACGTCCTCCGCCGCGGTGGTGAGGATGACCAGGCGGTGGGTGATGCGCCGGGCCAGCCACCAGCCGAACAGGCCCGCGGCGGTCACGACCGCGGCCATCAGCAGCAGCGTCCGCCGCAGGAGCGCGCGCAGCAGGTCCTCCGTGTCGCTGAACTCCTGGGCGACCTGCACGGCGCCCCGCCCGCCGCCCAGCGCGACGGTCGCGACGCGGTAGACGTCGTTGCCGACGTCGACGTCCTCGTGCTCGGTGAGCGTCCCCGCCGTCGGGGCGGCGGCGACGTCGCGGTCGGCGGCCACGACCGGCAGTCCGGGGCTGCCGGGGTCGACGACCGCCCCGTCCGAACCGAGCACCTGCACGTCCGTGCGGGCCGGGCGCACGATGTCGTGGCCCGGCGCGGCGGAGGAGAAGTCCCCGGGGTGCATGGCCCGCTGGCGCACCTCGTCCCGCAGGTCCTGCACCACCTCGTCGAACACCGACTCCTGGTCCACCCGCACCAGCCGGGCGGCGGCCGAGTAGGACAGCACGCCGACGAGGACGGTGACGGCTGCGGTCACGGCGGCGAAGGACACCGCGAAGGTGGTGCGCAGCGAGACGAGCCGCCAGCGCCGCCGGGACATCCACCGCCTCGGGCGGCCGCCCACCGGGTCCGCCCCTCAGTCTTCCCGCAGCACGTAACCCACGCCCCGCACGGTGTGGATCAGCTGCGGGGCGCCGGGCGCGTCGAGCTTGCGGCGCAGGTAGCCGACGTAGACGGCGAGGTTCTTGGAGCCGGGGCCGAAGTCGTAGCCCCAGATGCGGTCGTAGATCGTGGAGTGGTCGAGGACGACGCCGGCGTTGCGCACGAGCAGTTCCAGCAGTTCGAACTCGGTGCGGGTCAGCTCCAGCTCCCGCTCGCCGCGCCAGGCGCGCCGCGCCTGCGGGTCCATGCGCAGCCCGGCGGCCTCCAGGTGGCGGTCGGAGGCCGCGGCCGGCTTCGGTACGTCGACGGGGGCCGCCGCCGGTGTCGGGCCGGTGCGGCGCAGCAGGGCCCGCAGCCGGGCGAAGACCTCCTCGACGTCGAAGGGTTTCACGACGTAGTCGTCGGCGCCCGCGTCCAGCCCGGCGATCCGGTCGGCGGTCTCCACGAGCGCCGTCAGCATCAGGATGGGCGTGCCGTCGCCCTCGGCGCGCAGCACGCGGCAGACCTGGAGGCCGTCGATGCCGGGCATCATGACGTCCAGGACGAGCACGTCCGGGGGCGTCCGGTGGGCGTGCGCGAGCGCCTCGACGCCGTCGGCGACCGCCGTCACCTCGTAGCCCTCCAGGGTCAGGGCCCGTTCCAGGGCGTGACGGATCGCGCGGTCGTCTTCGGCGAGGAGCACGGTGGGAGGCACGGGGCCAGTCTGCCAAGCCGCCCCGGCCGTCCGCCGTGACGGGCGGCTCACCCGGCGCCCTTCTTACGCGCCTCTCACCCGGGGATTCCTCTCATCCCGCCGGCCGCAGCGCGGCGAGCTGCTCCTCGAAGGGCACGACGTCGAGGGCCGCCCGGTCGAGGGCCGGCCGGGCGGGACGGGCCGCCGACAGGCCGCCGACCAGCGCCGCCAGCTCCCCCGCCGCCCGTTCGACGCGCTCCGGCAGCCCCTCCGCGCCCCAGTCCTCGGAGGCGGCGTAGACCCCGGTCGGGACGACGACGGCCCGCAGGTAGGCGAAGAGCGGACGCAGGGCGTGCTCCAGCACCAGCGAGTGCCGGGCCGTCCCTCCGGTGGCGGCGATCAGGACCGGCTTCCCGGCCAGCGCGTCCTTCTCCATGACGTCGAAGAACGACTTGAACAGTCCGCTGTACGACGCGGAGAACACCGGCGTGACGACGATCAGTCCGTCCGCGTCCGCGACCGCGTCCAGCGCGGCCGCCAGCTTCCGCCCGGGGAAGCCGTTGGTGAAGTGGTGCGCGATCTCCACGGCGAGGTCGCGCAACTCCACGACCTGCACCTCCGGCTCCGCCCCCGTCGCCGAGACCCGCTCGGCGGTGGCGGCGGCCAGCCGGTCGGCCAGCAGGCGGGTGGACGACGGGACGCTCAGCCCGGCCGAGACGACGACGAGCTTCATGCGACGGTCACCTCCTGGGCGGCCTTGAGGGAAGCGTGGGTCGGGGCCTCCGGCACGTCGGCCGGGCGGTCCTTGGCGAACTCCTTGCGCAGCACGGGCACGACCTCCTCGCCGAGCAGGTCGAGCTGCTCCAGCACGGTCTTCAGCGGCAGCCCGGCGTGGTCCATCAGGAACAGCTGGCGCTGGTAGTCGCCGGCGTACTCGCGGAAGGACAGCGTCTTCTCGATCACCTGCTGCGGCGAGCCGACGGTCAGCGGGGTCTGCTCGGTGAACTCCTCCAGCGAGGGCCCGTGCCCGTACACGGGGGCGTTGTCGAAGTACGGCCGGAACTCCCGGACGGCGTCCTGCGAGTTCTTCCGCATGAACACCTGGCCGCCGAGGCCGACGATGGCCTGCTCGGGCGTGCCGTGCCCGTAGTGCGCGTACCGCTTCCGGTACAGCTCGATCATGCGCTTGGTGTGGTCGGCGGGCCAGAAGATGTTGTTGTGGAAGAAGCCGTCGCCGTAGTAGGCGGCCTGCTCGGCGATCTCCGGCGAGCGGATGGAACCGTGCCAGACGAACGGCGCGACGCCGTCCAGCGGCCGGGGCGTCGAGGTGAAGCCCTGGAGCGGCGTGCGGAACTTGCCCTCCCAGTCGACGACGTCCTCGCGCCACAGCCGGTGCAGCAGGGCGTAGTTCTCGACGGCGAGGTTGATGCCCTGCCGGATGTCCTGTCCGAACCAGGGGTAGACCGGCCCGGTGTTGCCGCGCCCCATCATCAGGTCGACGCGCCCGTCGGCCAGGTGCTGGAGCATCGCGAAGTCCTCGGCGATCTTCACCGGGTCGTTGGTGGTGATGAGGGTGGTCGAGGTGGAGAGGATCAGCTTCTCCGTCCGCGCGGCTATGTAGCCGAGCATCGTGGTCGGGGACGACGGCACGAACGGCGGGTTGTGGTGCTCGCCGGTCGCGAAGACGTCCAGGCCGACCTCCTCGGCCTTCAGCGCGATGGCGACCATGGCCTTGATCCGCTCGCGCTCGGTCGGCGTACGTCCCGTGGTGGGGTCCGGCGTGACGTCGCCGACCGTGAAGATCCCGAACTGCATGGCCGCTCACCCTTCAAGTTGTTGATGCTTCAACTATACCCCTGGAACTGTGCGCTGTCGCCGGGTATTCCCCGGGCGTCTTCCGTCGTCGCGGGAAGGGTGGGGACGGACGGTGAGGGGGTATGCCGTCGCCCTCGGCGTGGGTGTGCCGAGGGCGAGGGTGAGGGTGAGGGTGAGGGTGAGGGCGAGGATGAGGGCGATGGGCCGTGGCGGTGCGGCGGCGCGCCGCCACGGCGATCCGGCGATGCGGGGGCGCGGCGATGCGGCGGCGCGGTGTCAGTCGCGGTCGGTGCCGTCGAGATGCCGTACGGTGCCCGCGTCCCCGTGGGTGCGGGGCGTGTGGACGGTCCCGAGGCGCCCGAGGGTCACCGTCCCGGACGCCTTCCCCCTCCCCTCGCCCACGGCGTCGCCGCGGGAGCGGGCGACGAGCGTGCGGTAGTGCCGGTTGCCGCTGATGAGGTGCCCGAGTTCGTTCAGGTAACGCGGCACGTCGGGGTGGGCCGGCCCGTCCCGGTGGACGATGTCGGCGCACGCGCGGCAGAACGCGTCCTCGGTCCACGCGATGAGCTCGGCGAGTCTGTCGGCCGCCTGCTGGAGGGAGAGCGACTCGGTGCGCATGAGGAGCCCCAGGGAGTTCATGGCCTCGCCGGCCTCGCACTCCTCGGGGGAGGAGGGGAGACGGCTCTCCGCGGGGACGGGGAAGGGGACGGAGAAGAGGTCGTTGACCAGGGTCATGTGGTTCACGGCCAGGTCACGCGCCTTGGCGAGGGTGGCGTCCGTAGCGAGTTCGGCGGTGAGGTCGCACCCGAGGGCGTATTCGGTCTGGCAGGTGGCCCAGTGGCCGAACAGGTCGGTCAGCCGCAGTTCCAGGTAGGCGTCGAACGGCAGGATGCCGTCGTGGACGCGGTCGTCGGCCTCTACGACGGACGACGCGACGACGTCCCGGAAGGCGTCACGGTAGCGGTCCGCGAGCGCCTGCGGCATCTGCGGCCACGCCGGGGCGAGCGCGTCGTACAGCATCCGGCCGGCGGGGAAGTCGGGAGCCACCGGCTCGTCGTCGAGCACGCCGAGCCACAGCCGCCGCAGCTCCTCCGTCCGCTCGGGGTCCCTGTCCGTCCCGGGGCGGGAGAACGAGTCGTCGCAGATGCCGGCCGGGATCATGATGTTCGGCAGGACGAAGCACCGGTCGTCCAGCATGTGCGGGTAACACACGCAGGCCCAGTAGGCCATCCGCTGCGCGACATGGCGCTCCGCGAGCTGTTCGTCGCCGAAGTGGTCCACGAGGTGGGGGCGGGCCCAGCGATGGCACTCCTCCTCGATCTGCGCGTGCTGCGGATGGACGCGCAGAGGCAGCCGCTTCTGGATGCGCGGGAACTCGAAGGGAGTTCCCGGCATCGGCGCCGGCGCCGGCGACACAAGCGCGTGACGGGAAGATGTCATCTCTTACTCCACTACTCCACGGGACTGCCGGACCTGGTGGGGGCCCTCACGCTAACCGCGGCCCACCGGCCTCGGGCGAGGCAGAACCGCGGAGTCACTCGAACAGGTTTCGTCACGTCAGGGGCGCGCCCCGGCCCGCCCGGCGTCGCGAGCCGATCGGCAGCGCGTCCGTGTACCCGTTCGTCGGCCGCTCGACCTTCTCCACGCTGTCCGCGTCCAGCGCGACCGCCGCCGAGGACGTCCCCAGGGAGCCGGCCGGATGCCAGGCCCCGGTCACCGTCACCCAGGTGTCGGCGGCGGGCGCCTCGACGCCGTACACACGCACCTTCACCGACTGCGCGTCCGCCGCACAGCACGACAGCAGGATGCGGGTCAGATACCAGCCGTCGCCCCCCGCGACGGGCGTGACGAACCCCGTCATCCGGACCTGGCGCCCCTCGATGGCCCGCGCGGTGTCCTGCTGCACCCGCTGGGTGAAATCGGTCAGGGTGATGGGCAGCGGCGAGGTCGCGGGCAGCGCCTCGAAACCGTCCTCCTCCACCACGGCCACGGCCTTGGGCGCCTCACGGGAGGCGGTGTACGAACCGAGCGCGGGCGGGGCGTAGAAGAGCAGGCTCAGCGCGGGCAGGAACAGCAGCCAGGCGACGCGGGGGACACCGGAGTGGTCGTGCCCGTGACCCTGCTCAGGCCCCTGCTCGTGCTCATGATTCTCCTGCTGCTCCTGCCCCTGCTCCTGTCCCTGCTCCCGCCCGTGCTCCCGCTCCCGCCCGTGCTCCCGCTCCCGCCCGTGCTCCGGCCCGCCGTCCCCATCGCCGGAGCCGTCCCTCCCGCCCCGCACGCCCCGCACGTCCCGCACGCCCCTCCGCGCCGACCAGGCCTCCGCCGCCCCCAGCAGGATCAGCAGCGCCCCCGACACGATCAGCAGCGGCCGCATGCCCTCCTTCACGTACCGCAGGTACGACTCCGTGAAGAGCGAGGCCTGCAACAGCCCCAGCCCGCTCAGGACCAGCAACCCCACCTGCGCGAACCGCTTCACAGCAGCACCCCTCCCACCACGGCGCTGCACACGACCGCCACCACGGCCGTGGCGGCGGAGAAACGCCACGCGAAGGCCCGGCCGAAGGTGCCCGCCTGAAGGGCGATCAGCTTCAGGTCGACCATCGGCCCCACCACCATGAACGTCAGCCGGGCGACCGGCGAGAACCCGCTCAGCGAGGCCGCCACGAACGCGTCGGCCTCCGAGCACACCGCCAGCACGATCGCCAGCACCGCCAGGAACAGCACCGACAGCCAGGCCGAACCGGCGAACGTGTCCACCACCGAGCGCGGCACCGCCACGTTGAACGTCGCCGCGGCCATCGCACCGACCACCAGGAATCCGCCCGCGTGCAGGAAGTCGTGCTGGAAGCCGCGCCGGAACTCCGTCCACCTGCTCTGCCCGGTCCGGTGCCCGGTGTGCCGTACGGTCGGCCGCAGCCACTCCGCCCGCCCCAGCCAGAGCCACAGCCAGCCCATCACGGCCGCCGTGACCAGCGAGGCCAGCAGCCGGGCCAGTACCATCTCCGGGCTGCCCGGGAAGGCGATGGCGGTGGCGGTGAGCACGACCGGGTTCACGGCGGGCGCCGACAGCAGGAACGCGAACGCGGCGGCCGGGGTCACCCCCCTGCCGATCAGGCTGTTCGCCACCGGCACCGACGCGCACTCGCAGCCCGGCAGGACGACTCCCGCCGCACCCGCGACCGGCACCGCCAGCGCGGGCCGCTTCGGCAGCAGCCGGTGGAACACCCGCGCCGGCACGAACGCGTTGATCGCCCCCGACAGGGCCGTGCCCAGCAGCAGGAACGGCATCGCCTGCACGGTCACCGCCAGACACACCGTCCGCCACGCCTCGACGGCCGGGTCGTCCAGGGACCGCCCGACCAGCACCAGCAGCGCACCGGGCAGCACGGCCGCGCCGGCCAGCAGCAACGGCCAGTGACGGGGCAGCCCGCGGCCGGCGGACACGGAACCGGCCTCCGCCGCCCCCGGCCGTACGCCCGTGTCCGCCCCCGGCCGTATGTCCGTGTCCGGTTCCGTGTCCGTGTCCGGGTCCGAGTCGGAGTCCGAGTACGAGTCCTGAACGGTCGCCATGTCCTAGACCAGGCCCCCTCGCAACCGCCCCACCTGTTCCCCGCTGAACTCCACCGTCCGCCTCATGTGCCGCACGATCACGGCGATCTCGGCATCGTCCAGGTCGGCGAAGAGAGGGCTCCAGTCGCCGCCCAGCCGTTCCCACGTCCGCCCGAACTCGGCGATCCGCTCCGGCACCGTCGCCACCAGGACCCGCCGCCGGTCGGTCACGTCCCGCTGCCGCACGACGTACCCGGCCTTCTCCAGCCGGTCCACCAGCCGGGTCGCCGACCCCGTCGTCAGCCCGGTCAGCTCCGCGACCCGGCCCGTCGTCACCGGCGCCCGCTCCAGCGAGAGCAGGTTCAGACATTGCAGGTCGGTGGGGTGCAGCCCGAGCCGGTCGGCGACGGCCTGGTTGAACAGCGCGAACGTGGCCACGTACCGCCGGGAGACGGTGGACAGCTCGTCCAGCAACCGCGACCGCACGTTCCCGGACATCGCCCGCACACCCCTTCGTCAGCGCCGTCCGCAGATGGTACGACGTGCCGCGCCCCGACTGGTCGCCCGTCGCGGTCCGTCAGAAGAAGTAGGCGTCCCCGGTGTCCAGCACCAGCACCTGCTGCCGGTCGTTGGCCCGGTTGCGGTCCACCGCCCCACCGCCCCACACCGTCTCCACCGACAGCGTCACCTCCGTCGGCCCGTCCGCCAGCCACACCTCCACCACGATCGGCTCGCCCGGCGTGTCGGCGTCCAGCGCGCCCGTCCGGCACATCACCTCCCGCGCCCCCGTCCGCGCGCACCCGTCCGGCAGCACCTGCGGCCGGTCCGCGAACGGCGCCGACCAGCGCAGCCGTACGGTGGCGTCCGGGACGTCCCCCGGACCGTGGTTGCGCGGGGTCAGCCGCACCTCGACCCGGCCGCGGTCCAGCACGGCGGAGCCGTGGTACGACAGATCGGCCTCGGGAACGTCCGCGGCGGCGGGCGGCACCGCCCCGCCGACCGCCAGCCCGCCGGCCACCACCGCACCCACCACCGCGCCCCGCACGGCGGGAACCCGCATCCGGCGCATGCCATCCACTCCTCGGTCGGCCAGGACAGGGACAGGAACGTACGCATGTATCCCCGCCGAACCGGAACGGCAGGCGCCGTCCATCAGGTGAAGCGCCCCACCGACGACAGCGACCACCGGCCCACCGAACCGCCGGACCACCGGACCACCGGACCGCCGGACCGCCGGACCGCCGGACCGCAGCAACCCCAACGCCCACAACGCCCACAACGCCCACAACGCCCACAGGCCGAGATCACCGCCCGCCCCGCGCCACCGCCCGCCTATCCTGACCGAGCGGGTTCTCGACCTCCCCCGCCCGCCGCACCCCACACACCCACGCACCCCACGCACCCACACCCCCGAGGAGCAGCCCCCATGGCCACCGCCGCACCGTCCGCCGCCTCCCGCATCGCCGTCGTGACCGGTGCGAGCAGCGGGATCGGCGCCGCCACCGCCCGGCAGCTCGCCGCGGCCGGATACCGCGTGGTCCTCACCGCCCGCCGCAAGGACCGCATCGAGGCGCTGGCCGAGGAGATCGCCGCGGCGGGCGGCTCGGCGACGGCGTACCAGCTGGACATCACCGACCGCGCGGCGGTCGACGAGTTCGCGACGGCGTTCAAGACCGTCGGCGTCCTCGTCAACAACGCGGGCGGCGCGCTCGGCGCCGACCCGGTGGCCACCGGCGACCCGGCCGACTGGCGCACCATGTACGAGACGAACGTCATCGGCACCCTCAACCTCACCCAGGCCCTGCTGCCGAAGCTGGAGGCCAGCGGCGACGGCACGGTCGTGGTCGTCTCCTCCACCGCCGGCCACGGCACCTACGAGGGCGGCGCGGGCTACGTCGCCGCCAAGCACGGCGCCCACGTCCTCGCCGAGACCCTGCGCCTGGAGATCGTCGGCCGGCCCGTCCGCGTGATCGAGATCGCGCCCGGCATGGTCAAGACCGACGAGTTCGCCCTCACCCGCTTCGGCGGCGACCGGGAGAGGGCGGCGAAGGTCTACGAGGGCGTGGCCGAGCCGCTCACCGCCGACGACGTGGCCGACACCATCACCTGGGCGGTGACCCGGCCCAGCCACGTCAACGTCGACCTGCTGATCCTGCGCCCGCGCGCCCAGGCCTCCAACACGAAGGTCCACCGGGAGCCGTGATGCCGGACCCGACGAGGGACGAGACGCGGGAGAAGACGGCCCGGGAGGAAACGGCCCGGGAGGAAACGGTCCGGGCGGCGGAACAGCGCCGCCTGGCCCAGGAGACAAGGGACGAACGCCAGGTCTGGTACTTCCTGGCGTACTTCCTCTTCGGCATCCACGTCATCGCCTTCGTGATGATCTGGGCCGTCAAGCACGGCAACTGACGGACGCCACTGACGGACGCCACTGACGGAAGCCCCCCACGCCCGCCCCCCACACACACAGAACCGTCCGGGCTCAGCCCTTCACACAGACGACCTGCTTCAGCTTCGCCACGACCTCCACCAGGTCCCGCTGCTGGTCGATGACCTGCTCGATCGGCTTGTAGGCCCCGGGTATCTCGTCCACGACACCGGAGTCCTTGCGGCACTCCACGCCCCGCGTCTGCTCCTCCAGGTCCCTGGTCGTGAAGCGCCGCTTCGCCGCGTTCCGGCTCATGCGCCGGCCGGCGCCGTGCGACGCCGAGTTGAACGCCTTCTCGTTGCCGAGGCCCTTCACGATGTACGAGCCCGTGCCCATGGAGCCCGGGATGATGCCGTACTCGCCGGAACCGGCCCGGATCGCGCCCTTCCGGGTCACGAGCAGGTCCATCCCGTCGTAGCGCTCCTCGGCGACGTAGTTGTGGTGCGCGCTGATCTCCGGCTCGAAGGCCGGCTTCGCCTTCCGGAACTCCTTGCGGACCACGTCCTTGAGCAGCGCCATCATGATCGTGCGGTTGTACCGGGCGTACTCCTGCGCCCAGAACAGGTCGTTGCGGTAGGCCGCCATCTGCGGGGTGTCCGCGACGAAGACCGCGAGGTCACGGTCGATCAGGTTCTGGTTGTGCGGGAGCTTCTGGGCCACGCCGATGTGGAACTCCGCGAGCTCCTTGCCGATGTTGCGGGACCCGGAGTGCAGCATCAGCCAGACGGAACCGGTCGTGTCCGTGCACACCTCGATGAAGTGATTGCCGCTTCCGAGCGTTCCCATCTGCTTCGTGGCGCGTTCCTGACGGAATCTGACCGCCTCCGCGACCCCGCCGAACCGCCCCCAGAAGTCCTCCCACCGGGCGGTCGCGAACCCGTGCAGCTGCCCCGGGTCCACCGGGTCGTCGTGCATCCCCCGCCCCACCGGAATCGCCTGCTCGATCCTCGACCGCAGCCGCGACAGGTCGCCCGGCAGGTCGTTCGCCGTCAGGGACGTCCGGACCGCCGACATCCCGCAGCCGATGTCGACGCCCACCGCCGCCGGGCACACGGCCCCCCGCATCGCGATGACGGACCCGACCGTGGCGCCCTTGCCGTAGTGCACGTCCGGCATCACGGCGAGCCCCTCGATCCAGGGGAGGCCGGCGACGTTGCGCAACTGCTGGAGCGCCACGTCCTCCACCGTCGCGGGGTCGGTCCACATCCGGATGGGAACCTTCGCACCCGGCATCTCGACATACGACATATCGCCCTCATTCCCCCGGAAACACAACAGAAGTCTTGAATCGCAAAACCGGCGCCAAGGTCGACGAACAGGACGACGGACCGGCATCCACGGTGGTGCGTGCGATACACATTGTCTCCAGGGGCCGCCCCCGCCCGGCAAGCGAATAACCAGCGGGAACCGGCGGGACGCGCCCCGGCCCGAGCACCCACCCACGTTGTGACCGTCGAGAGGAGCCGACCGTGCAGCGGAAGGCGTACGTATCCGGCGTCGCCGCACTCCTCGCGGCGCTGCTGGCCGGCTGCACCGGCGGCTCCGACGACGGCGGCACGACGGACGACTCCAACCCGGGCGAGGCCGGCACGGCGACCGCCGCCGCCCAGCCCGGCCGGTACGACTCGCTGCCCCAGGCCTGCGGCAGCGTCGGCCGCTCCACCCTCGACTCGCTCCTCCCCGGCATCCGCGAGGTCGCCGACGAGACCCAGCGCGAGACCGTCTACGCGGGCGAGGCGACCCTGACGTACGACACGGACCGCAAGGCCGGCTGCCGCTGGAAGGTGTCGTCGGCGGAGGCCACCGACCACCTCTTCGTCGACTTCGAGCGCGTGGTGTCGTACGACAACGCGGTCAGCGACGACAACCAGGCCGAGACGCTGTTCGCCGGGAAGGTGACCGCGGCCGACCTCCCGGCGCCCACGGCCACGGAGACCGGCAGCGCGCAGTCGACCCCCTCCACGGTCACGGGCACCACCGCGGGCACGAGCACGGCCGCGGGCACCTCCAAGGGCGCGCCCGCGAGCCCGAACCCCTCGGCGTCCACGAGCCCCTCCGCCTCCACCTCCGCTTCCCCCTCCCCGTCCGTCACCCCGGCCGACCTCCAGCCCCGGCTCCTCGACGACCTGGGCGACGAGGCGTTCGTCGACGACGCGCTCTCCAGCTCCGGTTCGACGGCGAAGCAGCGCACCGTGACTGTGGCGTTCCGCACGTCCAACGTCATCGTCACCATCCAGTACGAGGAGCAGCCGGCGACCGTCGGCGCGGTCCCGGACAGCAAGGAAATGCAGGACAGGGCCCGGAAACTGGCCGCCCAGATCGCCGACTCCCTCGCGGGCTGAGGCCACTTCGCGCCCGCCCGAGGCCCGCCCGCTCAGCTCCCGAACCGCGGCCGCACAGCTTTTCCACCGCGTACCGTGGCCCCCCGGACCCGATCCGACCGCAGGAACCACGAGCGTCATGAGTGAAGGAACCATGCAGCGACGAGCCCAGCGAGACGACCAGCACGACCAGCGAACCCAGGGTGCCGGAGGCCTCAGCCGCCTCCTGGCCGCGGCAGCCGCACTCCCCGTGATGCTGATCGTCGCCGGCTGCTCCTCGGACTCCGACTCCGGCGACGACGCGCAGAAGGCCGCTGCCAGTGCCAGTGCCAGCGCCGAGGCGGGTGCCACGGTGAGCGCCGCTCCGACGGTGCAGGCGGCGGCGTACCAGGAGCTGCCGGAGGCGTGCGCGGTGCTGTCGAAGAAGACGCTGACCGAGCTGGTGCCCAAGGACACGAAGGGCAAGGAGGGCACGTCGAGCGACACCGCGACCCGGGCGTCCTGCTCCTGGTCCAGCCTGGACAACAACGGGGTGAAGGGTTCCCAGTACCGCTGGCTGAACGTCTCCCTGCTGCGCTTCGAGTCGGACGCGTCGACCTCCGCCGACCAGCGGGCGCAGGACTACTACGCCAAGCAGGTGCAGGGCGCCAAGACGGTGTCCGGCGCGGCCAACACAAAGACGCAGGCGCTCACCGGGGCCGGCGACCAGGCGACGACCGTGCGTTACGACTTGAAGAAGAAGGAAGGCGCCTTCAAGCAGCAGACGGTCGTGGCGCGCGTGGAGAACGTGGTCGTCACCGTCGACTACAACGGCGCCGGTCTGGCGGGCGAGAAGACGCCGAACGCGGACACCCTGACGAAGGCCGCGGAGAAGGCCGCCAAGGAGGCGGTGGCGTCGGTGCGGACGGCCAACGGCGAGGGCACGAGCGGTGGTTCGGCTTCCCCGAGCCCGTCGAAGACGTCGTCGAAGACCTCCTCCGCGACCCCCTCGGCGACGGCCTCGGCGAAGGCCTCGGCGACCGCCTCCAAGGCGGCTTCGACGACCGCGGCGAAGGCCGCCGCCGCGTCCTCGTCGAAGACCTCCGTCAAGAAGAGCTGACGGACCGGCACCACGCGCACCGCACACATGTGCCACCCTGTTGCGCGCAACAACACGCAAGGGGAGGGGAGTGCGGGTGGCCGCGCCAATACAGCTGACCCGGATGCACCGCGTTCTCATCGGCGTGGTCGTGACCGGCGCCGTGATCATCGCCGGTATCGGCTTCGCGGGTTCCTACGCGGCGGTCCGAGAACTGGCCATCCAGAAGGGCTTCGGGAACTTCTCCTACGTGTTCCCGATCGGCATCGACGCGGGCATCTGCGTCCTGCTCGCCCTGGACCTGCTGCTGACGTGGATCCGGATCCCGTTCCCCCTGCTGCGGCAGACGGCCTGGCTGCTGACGGCGGCGACGATCGCGTTCAACGGCGCCGCCGCCTGGCCGGACCCGCTGGGCACCGGCATGCACGCGGTGATCCCGATCCTGTTCGTGGTCGCCGTCGAGGCCGCCCGGCACGCCATCGGCCGGATCGCCGACATCACGGCGGACAAGCACATGGAGGGGGTCCGCCTCACCCGGTGGCTGCTCTCCCCGGTCCCCACGTTCCTGCTGTGGCGCCGGATGAAGCTCTGGGAGCTCCGCTCCTACGAGCAGGTGATCAAGCTGGAGCAGGAACGTCTCGTCTACCAGGCCCGCCTCCGCTCCCGCTTCGGCCGCGCCTGGCGCCGCAAGGCCCCCGTGGAGTCCCTGATGCCGCTGCGCCTCGCGCGGTACGGCGTCCCCCTGGCGGAAACGGCCCCGGCCGGCCTGGCGGCAGCAGGCATCGAACCGGCCCTCCTCCCCCCGGCCCCCCACCAGGAACTCCCCGCAGCATCCCCCCAACAACTCCCCCCGTCCCCGACCCCCGAGCCTCAGGCAGCACCCCAGAACGCCCCGTCCGCGGCCCAGGCCCCCACAGCCCCCACCGCCGCCGCAGCCGCGGGCAGTCGTGCCGCTGGGGCGGCACGGGTGGGCGCTGGGGGTACCTCCCAGGCCGTTCAGGCACTGGGGGAGGCACCTTCCAGCGAGCAGCGACTGAACCCCGGCGGCACCAGCGAGCAGCACCCTCACCCCGCCGCCCCCCAGAACCCCGGCACCCCCGACAACGCCACCGCCCCCGCCCCCGACCCGGAAGTGAACCCCTGGCTCCACGCCCGGCACCCCCACCAGGTCGAGTACCAGGGCGGCTACAACCCCCAGTACGACCCGCAGTACGACCCCGAGGCACAGTACGAGCAGTGGTACGAGGAGCAGGTCCAGGCCGACGAGTACCGCGAACAGTACGAGGAGGAGCCCCCGGCCCCCGGCCAGGAACCGGCCCCCGAGGAGACCGGCACGTTCCCCATCCCCGTAGGCCCCAACCGCACCCGCGAACTCGGTGACGGCGGCGGCCCCCCGGAGCCGGACGAGGAGGCGTACTACCAGGTGTTCCGCCAGTCGATAGACGGCAGCTACCCCACGCCCCGCGTCCTCGGCGACAACATCCAGGCGACCTACGGCAGGACCCTGAGCGTCAGCGAGCTGAAGAGCCTCGCGGAGCGCTTCCAGCAGCGCCACTCGGCGGAGCTGGAGGAGGACCACATCGCGTGACCCCCGGCTACGCCCCTGACCCCCGGGTATGACGGAGGGGGCGCCCGGCGAACACCGGGCGCCCCCTCCGTCGTGTCCGGGGCCTGTCCGGGGCCTACTCCCCGAGCAGGGTCCGTACCCGCTCCTGCCCCACCGCCAGCAGCAGCGTGGGCAGACGCGGACCGGTGTCCCGCCCGACCAGCAGGTGGTACAGCAGGGCGAAGAAGGTCCGCTGGGCCGTCTTGATCTCGGCGGGCAGCTCCTTGGGCGTGGCGTCGGCCGAGAACCCGGCCTGGACCTTGGGCACGCCGTACACGAGGTGGGTCAGCCCGTCGAGGGACCAGTGCGAGGCCAGCCCGTCGAGCAGCAGCCGCACCGACTGCCGGGAGGCCTCCTCGAGCGACTTCAGCAGGTCGGTGTCGGGCTCGTCGCGCACGATGGTCCGCTGGTCGGCGGGGACGTGCGCGTTGATCCACGCCTCGGCCTTGTCGAACCGCGGCCGCGCCTCGTCGAGCGAGCCGAGCGGGTTGTCCGGGTCCAGCTCGCTGAGGATGCGCAGCGCCTGGTCCTGGTGGCCTGCGGTGATGTCGGCGACGGAGGCCAGCGTCCGGTACGGCAGCGGGCGCGGGGTGCGGGGCAGCTCGCCGCCGGCCGTCCGCACCGCGCGGGCGTGCGCGGCCGCGTCCGCGGGCAGCACGGTCCCGTCGGCGACCTTCGCGTCGAGCTTGTCCCACTCGTCGTACAGCCGCTGGATCTCCTGGTCGAAGGCGATCTTGAAGGACTGGTTGGGCCGGCGCCGGGCGTACAGCCAGCGCAGGAGCTGCGGCTCCATGATCTGGAGCGCGTCCGCCGGGGTGGGCACCCCGCCCCTCGACGACGACATCTTCGCCATGCCGCTGATGCCGACGAAGGCGTACATCGGACCGATCGGCTGCTTGCCGCCGAAGATCCCGACGATCTGGCCGCCCACCTGGAAGCTGGACCCCGGGGACGAGTGGTCGACGCCGCTGGGCTCGAAGACGACGCCCTCGAACGCCCACCGCATCGGCCAGTCGACCTTCCAGACCAGCTTGCCGCGGTTGAACTCGTTCAGCCGGACGGTCTCGGAGAAGCCGCAGGCGTCGCAGGCGTACGTCAGCTCGGTGCTGTCGTCGTCGTAGGAGGTGACGGTGGTGAGGTCCTTCTCGCAGTTGCCGCAGTACGGCTTGTACGGGAAGTAGCCGGCGGCGCCGGAGCTGCCGTCGTCCTCGGACGCGGCGCCCGAGCCCTCGGCGGCCTCCAGCTCGGCCTCGTCGACGGCCTTCTGCTGCTGCTTCTTGGCCGGGGCCTTCTTGGTCCGGTACTGGCCGAGGATCGCGTCGATGTCGCCCCGGTGCCGCATGGCGTGCAGGATCTGCTCGCGGTAGACGCCGGAGGTGTACTGCGCGGTCTGGCTGATCCCGTCGAACTCGACGCCCAGCTCGGCCAGCGCCCCGACCATCGCGGCCTTGAAGTGCTCGGCCCAGTTCGGGTGCGCGGAGCCCTTCGGGGCCGGGACGGAGGTCAGCGGCTTGCCGATGTGCTCGGCCCAGGACTCGTCCACGCCCGCGATGCCGGCCGGCACCTTGCGGTAGCGGTCGTAGTCGTCCCAGGAGATCAGGTGCCGGACCTGGTACCCGCGCCGGCGGATCTCGTCGGCGACCAGGTGGGGCGTCATGACCTCGCGGAGGTTCCCGAGGTGGATGGGGCCGGACGGGGAGAGACCGGACGCGACGACGACCGGTTTGCCCGGGGCCCGACGCTCCGACTCCTCGATGACCTCATCCGCGAAACGGGAGACCCAGTCGGTGGTCTCGGTGCTCTGAGCCACGATCGGCACGTCCTCTTGATGCTCGAACTCTGGATTGGCCCCTCCATACTCCCAGACGGGCCCGCGCCCGGGAAAACCGCTTTACCCCCCATGGGATACTGGCCGTGTCTATCCATCCCCACGAGGAGAACGGCACCCACTCCTATGGCCCCGGTCACGTCCCTCAGCCACTCCGTCGAACAGCACCTCGCGTCCGCCCTCTCGGCCACCCTGCCGGAGGCCGCCGGCGCGGACCCGCTGCTGCGACGCAGCGACCGGGCGGACTTCCAGGCCAACGGGATCCTCGCCCTGGCGAAGAAGGCGAAGGCCAACCCGCGGGAGCTGGCGACGCAGGTCGTCTCCCGGGTCGTCACCGGTGGCGTGCTCGGGGACATCGAGGTCTCCGGTCCCGGCTTCCTCAACGTCACGGTCACCGACCGGGCGATCACCGAGAACCTCGCCGCGCGGTACGCGGACACCGACCGCCTCGGCGTGCCGCACGCGGACGCCCCCGGCACGACGGTCATCGACTACGCCCAGCCGAACGTGGCGAAGGAGATGCACGTCGGCCACCTGCGCTCCGCCGTCATCGGCGACGCGGTGGTCCAGCTGCTGGAGTTCACCGGCCAGACGGTGGTGCGGCGGCACCACATCGGCGACTGGGGCACCCAGTTCGGCATGCTGATCCAGTACCTGGACGAGCACCCGCACGAGCTGGACCACAAGGAGTCCGAGGTCAGCGGCGAGGAGGCGATGTCGAACCTCGACCGCCTCTACAAGGCCGCGCGCAAGCTGTTCGACGCCGACGAGGAGTTCAAGACGCGGGCGCGGCGCCGGGTGGTGGACCTCCAGGCGGGGGACCCGCACACGCTCGCCATGTGGCAGAAGTTCGTCGACGAGTCGAAGATCTACTTCTTCTCCGTCTTCGAGAAGCTGGACATGGAGATCCGGGACGCGGACATCGTCGGCGAGTCCGGTTACAACGACATGCTGGCGGAGACCTGCCGCCTCCTGGAGGAGTCGGGCGTCGCGGTGCGCTCGGAGGGCGCCCTGTGCGTGTTCTTCGACGACGTCAAGGGCCCGGACGGCAACCCGGTCCCGCTGATCGTGCAGAAGTCGGACGGCGGCTACGGCTACGCGGCCACGGACCTGTCCGCGATCCGCGACCGTGTCCACAACCTCAAGGCGAACACGCTCCTGTACGTCGTGGACGCCCGTCAGTCCCTGCACTTCAAGATGGTCTTCGAGACCGCGCGCAGGGCGGGCTGGCTCGACGGCGACGTGAAGACGCACCAGCTCGCCTTCGGCACGGTCCTCGGCAAGGACGGCAAGCCGTTCAAGACCCGTGAGGGCGAGACGGTCAAGCTGGTCGACCTCCTCGACGAGGCCGTCGAGCGGGCCACGGCCGTCGTCCGGGAGAAGGCCGAGAAGGTGGGCCTGAGCGAGCAGGAGATCGTGGAGAACGGCCGGTACGTCGGCATCGGCGCGGTGAAGTACGCCGACCTGTCGACCTCCGCCGTCCGGGACTACAAGTTCGACCTGGACCAGATGGTCTCGCTCAACGGCGACACGTCCGTCTACCTCCAGTACGCGTACGCCCGTGTCCAGTCGATCCTGCGCAAGTCCGGCGAGGCCCGCCCGGTCGCCCACCCGGAGCTGGAGCTGGCCCCGGCGGAGCGGGCGCTGGGCCTGCACCTGGACCAGTTCGGCGAGACGGTCCTGGAGGTCGCGGCCTCCTACGAGCCCCACAAGCTGGCGGCCTACCTGTACCAGCTGGCCTCGCACCTGACCGCCTTCTACGACCAGTGCCCGGTCCTGAAGGCGGACACCCCGGAGCAGGTCGAGAACCGCCTGTTCCTGGTGGACCTCACGGCCCGTACGCTCCACCGGGGCATGGCCCTGCTGGGCATCCGGACGCCCGAGAAGCTCTGAGGTCGATCGCCCGGCCCCGGCGGGCCACACGGTCCGCCGGGGCCGGCCGATCGCCCGCTCAGCCGATCGCCCGGTGCGCCTCGATCCCTGTCGCCGAGGTGCTCACCAGGCCCGCGTACGCGTTCACCGCGAACGGCGTGACCCCGGGCTCCGTGGCCTTGTCCTTGCCCGTGCGGGCGTCGAGGATCACGGCGCCGTTGTCGGTGTCGGCGTAGACCGCTCCGTGCCAGACCGTGGAGACCTCGGGGAGCAGCCGGTCCGTGTCGCCCTCTTTGATCGCCCACAGTTCGTCGAAGGTGTTCGCGTCGAGGGCGAAGACCCTCTTCCCGCCGGCCTCCTCGGCCGAGGAGCTGCACACGAACGTGTCCTCGTCGTCGAACAGGCAGGACAGCGCGGAGAGTCCGGCCGTTCCCGCGGCGGCGTACCCGGCGGGGGCGCGGCCGTTCGCCGTGGACAGCAGAGCCACGCTGTCCTCCTCGTCGTACTCGTGCGGGTCCACGTCCGCCGTGAAGAGGCCGGCGCCCACCGAGGTCACCACGGCGCCGTTGAGTTCGGGGGTGGAGTAGGTCCAGGCGGCCTTGCCGTCGGCCGCGCCGATCGCCTGGACGGTGATGCCGCCGTCGGTCTCGCCGTTCGTGTCGACGAGGCCGACGACGGTGGCGCCGTCGACGAACTTGGCGGCGAAACCCTTGGCCGTCCACGCCGTGGTGTGGCTGTCGAGGGCGATCCCGAACGTGACGGCGTCATGGTCGGTGCCGAGGGTGACGACGGCGTCGGTGCCGTCGGAGCCGAGGACGACCGGGGCGTCCTCCTCCACGCCGTCGGGCCACTCGAGGGTGGTCGTCCACAGCTGCTTGCCGGAGTCGGCCGCCAGGGCGCTGAGTTCGACGGTGTTGCGGTCGGGAGTGGTGCCGGATCCCGGTACCGTCACGCCGAACGCGGCCAGGACGGCGGACTTCCCCTCAACGGGGACGACGACCGGCGGGACCTTCACATCGGTGAGGTAGTCGGTGTTGGAGACCGGCTCGCCCTGCGGCTCCACGCTCCACAGAGCCGTCCCGTCCACGACGTCCACCGCCTTGACCGCGGCCGTGGAGGCCGCGTACGCGGTGGTCCCGTCCAGCCGGACGGTCCACGGTCCGCCGTCGCCGGTGCCGCCCGCGATGTGCTGCGAGGCGGGGTCCTCGAACTTCAGGGGCGGGTCGTACGCCTTGGCCGCCGACGTGGCGGAGGACGTGGGCGTTCCGCCGCCCGTGGGGCCCTCGGTCCCGCCCGAGCCGCCACCGCCTCCGCAGGCCGCGAGCAGGCCGGACGCGGCCAGTGCCCCTATCGCGCACGCCAGCTGACGCCTCATTCGTATACCCCCGTATGCGTGTTGGGCCGGTGTGAACCCGAGACTCGGCCCGATCATGACACGCGGCTCGGTCACCCCACGGTTCCTTTTCACCACACCCTCACTGTCAGTGCCTGCCCGTACGCTCCACCGGGGCATGGCCCTGCTGGGCATCCGGACGCCCGAGAAGCTCTGACACCCGGCCGGGTCGGTTCCGGCCGGGCCGGAACCGCTCCTCGCACCCGTGCGTCCCGCCCTGCGAGAGGTGGGGAACGCGAGTGCGAGGAGAAGCCGTTGGGCGGCCAGGACGACCCGTCGCTCGGCGAGGCCCTGATCAGCCTCGTTCTGATCGCCGGGGCGGGCGTGCTCGTCCCGGCCACCGTCGTCCTGCCGCTGATCGGCCTGGGCATCTGGATCGCCCACCTCGTTCGGCGTCGCCGCAGGTGAGCGCGGACTGTCAGTGCCGGCCCCTACAGTCACGGGCATGGCGACTCTTCCCAACCCGCTGCCCAGGCTGGCCTCCGACCCGAGCGGTCGGTCCCTCGGGCTCCAACTGCCGCCCGGCAGGCTGATCGACGGCTGCGACGCCTCGTCGGACGGGCCGGTGCTGTGGCATGCCGAGCAGGCCGCGGCGCCCGGCAACTGGACCGCGTTGGGCGCACGGGCGACGCGGGCCGGCCTGCTGCCGGTGCTCGTCGACGTGGGCGGCGGCCAGGGCGGCCCGGAGAAGTGGGAGCTGATGCCGGGGGAGGCGTCCTACCCGGGGGACCATGACGCCGAAGACGTCCTGGCGGACTTCTGGGAGGACGGCGCGGCGGCCGACGCGGAGGACGAGGAGGCGGACGGGGAGGCGGACGGGGGCGAGGGGGTCTGGGACGACGAGACCGCCGAGCTGCTCGCTCCCTTCGGCCCCGACTGGCCGGGCCTCGCCCCCTCCCCCGCCCTCACCATGGACCCGCTCGCCTGCGCCGCCCAGGTCGCCGACCTGCTGACCGACGGCTCCGCGTCCTGGCCCGAGAAGGCGCACCTGGCCCTGGTCCCGGCCCGCCGCTCCGCCGACATCCCGGCCGCCCTCGGCTGGCCCGGCCCCCTCAACCACACGGACGACGTGGCCCGCCTCTGCGCGGTGCTGCGTTCCTGGGAGGACCGGTTCGGCATACGGGTCGTCGCGCTCGGCTTCGACCTGCTCGCGGTCTCCGTGGCCGCCCCGCCCGCCACCGCCGACGAGGCGGAGGCGGTGGCGGCCGAGCACTTCGCGTTCTGCCCGGACAACATCACCCAGGGGCCGGGCAGTCTGCGGGAGTACGCCCGGGAGCTGGTCGGGGCGCGCGTGTGGCACTTCTGGTGGGACTGAGCACTAGGGCGCTTCTGCCCGAGTCCCCGCCCGCCGGTCAGCCCCTGAGCCCCCGTCCCAGCCTGCGCAGCCCCTCCGCGATCTCCTCCGGCGACTGCGTCACGAAGCAGAGTCGCAGCGTCGACCGGTCGGGCCGGCCGGCGTGGAAGGGGGCGCCGGGCACGTAGGCGACGTCCTCCTGGACCACCCTCGGGAGCAGCGCGGTGGTGTCGTACGCCTGCGGCAGCCGGGCCCAGAGGAACATGCCGCCCTCGGGCCGGCTCCAGACGGAGCCCTCGGGGAGGGCGTCGGGCAGCCCGGCGAGCATGGCGTCCCGGCGCTCGCGGTAGACGGCGGCGACGCGGGCGACGTGCGCGTCGAGGTCGCGGTCGGCGAGGTAGCGGGCGGCGGCGAGCTGGTTGACGGTCGGGGTGTGCAGATCGGCCGCCTGTTTGGCGACCGCGCAGGCCCGCCGCAGCTCCGCCGGTGCCCGCAGCCAGCCCAGCCGCAGGCCGGGGGCCATCACCTTGGAGAAGGAGCCGAGGAGCACGGTCCGGTCGCGGGCGTCGGGGTGGGCGGCGATCCAGGGGACGCGCTCGCCCTCGTAGCGGAGTTCGCCGTACGGGTCGTCCTCGACGATCCACAGGCCGTGGACGGCGGCGACGGAGGCGAGGGCGGACCGGCGCTCGGCGGAGAGGGTGCGGCCGGTGGGGTTCTGGAAGGTGGGCACGGTGTAGAGCAGCTTGGGCCGCTCCCGCACGACCAGGTCGGCGAGGGCCTCCGGGTCCGGTCCCTCCGCGTCGCCCGGCACGGCGACGATCCGCGCGCCCGCGAGGCCGAAGGCCTGGAGGGCGGCGAGGTAGCAGGGTTCCTCGACGAGGACGGTGTCGCCGGGGTCGAGGAGGGCGGTGGCGAGGAGGGACAGCGCCTGCTGCGACCCGGTGGTGACGAGGACGTCGTCGGCGTCGGTCGGCAGTCCCCGGGTGCTCATCCGCCGCGCGAGCCGCTCGCGCAGCGCGGGCTCGCCCTCGGTGGTGGCGTACTGGAGGGCCCGGCCCGGCAGTTCCTCCAGGACGTGCCGGAAGGCGGCGGCGACGCCCTCCCGGTCGAACAGCTCGGGCGCGGGCAGCCCGCCCGCGAAGTTGATCACCTCGGGGCGGGCGGTGACGGCGAGGATGTCCCGCACCGGCGACCCCCCGGTGGCACGGACCCGCAGGGCGAGCGGCGGAGGGGAGGCGGGCGCGGGCGGCGCCGCGACAGGGGCGGTGCCGAGTGCGGTGGGAAGGGTCATGCCCGCACCCTAGATAAATACATGCCGTCTACAAGAACCCTTTTCGCGATGTGGACGGCGATGTGGACGGCACATATGAACGGCGGCGGACGTCTACGCCCCTGCGGAGTGCGGCGTGCGGCGTGCGGCGTACGGCGTGCGGAGCGCCTACCGGATCTTCCGGGCGACCTCGGTGGCCCAGTAGGTGAGGATGGTCCGCGCCCCGGCCCGCTTGATGCCGGTCAGCGTCTCGACGATCGCCCGGTCGCGCTCGATCCAGCCCTTCTCGGCGGCGGCCTCGATCATCGCGTACTCGCCGGAGATCTGGTAGGCGGCGACCGGCACGTCCACGGCGTCGGAGACCCGCGCCAGGATGTCGAGGTAGGGTCCGGCCGGCTTGACCATCACCATGTCGGCCCCCTCCTCCAGGTCGAGGGCGAGCTCGCGCAGCGACTCCCGCAGATTGGCGGGGTCCTGCTGGTACGTCTTGCGGTCCCCCTTCAGCGAGGACCCGACGGCCTCCCGGAAGGGCCCGTAGAAGGCGGAGGAGTACTTGGCGGTGTAGGCCAGGATGGACACGTCCTCGCGCCCGATCTGGTCCAGGGCGTCGCGGACGACGCCGATCTGACCGTCCATCATCCCGCTCGGGCCGACCACGTGGGCGCCCGCGTCGGCCTGCACCTGCGCCATCTCGGCGTACCGCTCCAGGGTGGCGTCGTTGTCGACGCGCCCCTCGGCGTCCAGCACACCGCAGTGGCCGTGGTCGGTGAACTCGTCCAGACAGAGGTCGGACATGACGAGCAGGTCGTCCCCGACCTCGGCCCGCACGTCCCGCAGCGCGACCTGGAGGATGCCGTCCGGATCGGTCCCGGCGGTGCCGAGCCCGTCCTTCTTCGCCTCCTCCGGAACGCCGAAGAGCATGATCCCGGAGATCCCGGCCTCCACCGCCTCCGCGGCGGCCTTCTTCAGGCTGTCCCGGCTGTGCTGCACGACCCCGGGCATCGCCTCGATCGGCACCGGCTCGCTCACGCCCTCCCGCACGAAGGCGGGCAGGATGAAGTCGGCCGGGTGCAGCCGGGTCTCGGCGACCATGCGCCGCATCACGGGGGTGGTGCGCAGCCGCCGGGGACGCGTACCGGGAAAGGATCCGTACTTCGTCATACGCCTACGCTACGCCCGCCCCACCCCCGCCTTTACCGACTCACCGTCGGCGCCCCGCCCCGCCCCGGCGGGCGTCCGGAACCGTCGGCGGGCCTCCTGGACGACCGGCCTTCGTCCCGCCCTCAGCCGCGGGTGACGGCTCCCTCGATGAGGGCCACGGCGGCGCGGGGATCGTCGACCTCGAGGACGAGGCGGTCGTAGTCCTCGGCGTCGGCGAGTTCGATGACGACGGCCTTGTCCGGGTTCTTCACGTCCCAGAAGAGGCGCTCGCCGTCACGGCGGAAGCGGCCCGCGGCGATCACGCCGGGGAGGTAGGTGCCCCCGGTGCGGATGCCCTTCGGTTCGCGGGCGATGCCGGGGTCGTGGGTGGCGCCCCGCACGTGGGCGAGCGGTATCTCCAGGCGGCTCTTGAGCGCCCAGAGCTTGTCGAGCCCCTGGAACTCGGCGATCAGCAGGCCGCGTTCACGGTCGACGGAAATCAATGCCATGTCGGTTCTCCTAGGGCCCTAAGGGGCGGTCGGCTGGGCGCGCAGGCGCAGGCGGGTACCGAGGACGGTGGAGGCGGTCCGGGGAGCGGCGTCACCGTGGGAGGGACGCAGCGCGTCCTCCAGCGCGGCGACGCCTTCCGCGACCATCGCGGCGACCTCCGGGTCGTGCGGGGCGCGTTCGGCGGCGGCGAGCAGGAGGAGCCCGGCGGCCGGCCCGGCGTCGAACGAGGCGACGGCCGCCGCCAGGGCCTGCGCGGGGTCGGTGAGCGTGCCGATGGCGGCGGTGGTCGGGTGGATCTCGTGGTCGAGATGGCTGCGCAGGGCGGTCAGATGCAGGCCCCGCTTCGAACCGAAGGCCTTGTAGAGGCTCCCCCGATGAATCCCGGTCGCCGCGACCAGGTCGTCCACCGAGGTCCCCTCGTACCCACGGACAGCGAAGAGCGCCGCCGCGTCACCGACGGCCCGATCGGCGTCGAAAGCGCGTGGTCGTCCCATGTCCTTGACCGTACGCCATTTGAGAACGACCAGTCAAGAACGATCGTTCTTAATGGGTTGAGCCGCGGGTCTTCTGAGGAGGGTGTCCACCGGGTCACGGATCTGTCCCAGCCGGCGGTGATCGCGGAAGGTGCCGACCGGGCCGGAACCTGCGTCCGCCCCCGCCGTCGGGTGGGTCCGGTGTGCCGGGGACACGCCGGGCCTCAGGCCCCGAATTTCCGGGCCGGACGGCGCCGAGCGAGAGGCACGGCAGGGTGCGGGAACCCACCGCCTTCCCCCGCGACGGTCCGAGGCGTACCGCGGTGGTGTGTGTAACGACGGTGTCCGGAGCGGTGGTTGAGCGGAACGGGTCGTGGCGCGGACATGTCTTGGTGATCAGGAAAGCCCGCTCGTACCGACGCGGACCGAGCGGCCGACAGAATCCACCGAGACTGAGGAAGTAACGATGCGCGTTCGCAAGCTCACCTTCGCCGTCCTGGCCGTCGCCGCGGGTCTCTCGCTCACGGCCTGCAACGGCGACGACCTCGCGGCGCAGAGCGACGGGGCGTCCGCCTCTTCCGCATCCACCTCGAACACCACCTCGGCGTCCACCGGTTCGGAGCAGGGAGGCTCGGAGCAGGAGGGGGCGACGGACTCCGCCGGGAGCGGTTCCGGCACGGACGCCGAGACCGCCACGTGCCGTACCGACGAACTGGAGGTCACCGCGTCGGACACCACCATCACCGGTGACGCCGAGGGCTCGGTCGCGGTCACGTTCAAGAACGGCGGTGGCCACGACTGCACCCTGTCCGGGTACGCGGGCGTCGACCTGAAGACCAGCGCGGGGGATCTGTCCGCCGAGCGCAGTGGCCAGGCGTCCGACCCCGTGACTCTCAAGGACGGTGAGTCGGTGTCCTTCGGCATCGTCTACCCGCTCAACGACTCGGGCGGCTCCGGCGTCAGCATCACCGGCCTGGTGGTGACCCCGCCGAACGAGACGAAGTCGGTCACCCTCGCCTGGCCGGGCGCCGGCACCCTGCCCGTCACCGACGGCACCGGCTCCTCCGTCACGGTCGGCCCGATGGGCAGCGCGGGCCAGGGCGGGGCGAGCTGACCCGTGGATCCGGGTTTCCGCCTCGGCCGCCTCATGCGGCGCAGAGCGGGCTGACCGTCGTCGACGGCTCGGATCGCGACCGGCAGTCGCGGCAGCGGCCGGGGTGTGGGGCACGGAAGGCGCGTTCGCAGCCGTCGCAGGTCTGGAAGGGGTGGGGGCGGTGGCCCGCCGCCTGGGCGTCTGCCGGTACGGGCGGTGGCGCCGGGATCGCGGGGAGGGGTGCGGGCAGCAGCTCGCGGAGGCGGTAGCCGAGGACGGCGGCCGGGTGGCGCATGTCGTCGGGGAGGCCGGTGGTCAGGATGTGGTGGACGACGGAGGCCGGGGCGCCGTGGTCGAACCAGGCGGTGACGGCGGGCGCGAGCGTGCGTACGTCCCGCGCGGAGAGGGTGAGGCGGCTGTCGGTGCGGCGCAGGCCCGCGAGGAGGGCGACGGCCCGCTCGTGGCGTGCGTCGCGAGGGGCATCGGCATCCTCCTCGGGCGGGCTCTGCGGTACGGCCCGCCGCTCAGGGGCCTCGGCTGATCGCTCGGGGGTGCCAGGCGGTCGAGCGGCCACGGGAGCGGTGTGCGCGTCGCGGGACGGCGGTCGGTCCGCACCTCGGTCGTCGTCCTCCTGGGGTGCCTGCCGGTCGTCCCCCGACAGGCGGACCGGCGCGCTGCGGCCACGCGGGCGGGCCGCGGGGACACGCGCGGGAGCCGACTGCGCGGCGGTGGCACCGGGGGTGTGATGGGCGTACGTACGCGTGAACAGCCGCCCCGCCTCCGTGCGCTCCCGCACCCGCTCCAGGTAGCCGTGCGCCTCCAGCTCCCGCAGGGCGAAGGCGATCCGGTCCCGCCCCTCGGGGAAGCGGTCGGCGAGGCTGCGGATGTCGACGGGGGCGCCCTCCGGCAGCGACAGGATGTGGGCGGCGAGACCGATGGCGGTCAGCGACAGCTCGCGGTGCTGGGCGAGGTGGTTGCCGACGACCGTGTACTGGCCCGACTGGAACGCCCGTACGTGGGTGACACCGGAGGGGGTGGTTGTCTGCTCAACACCCTGACTCGGGCGGGCAACGGCATTAGGCTTCTTCTCAGCCATGGGGAAGGGTCCTTGTCTTCCTCGTTGGTCAGGCCCTCGCCCTGGGATTGCAGTCCCGGCGGGGGCCGATGCATGTGCGGGGCAGTGGAGTTGTCTGCGCCGAGACTGCACGCTCGTGCCCTCCGTCCGCCACTCAGATCGACCGGTTTCACCCGGCCGAGTGACGTACGCGAGGTTTGGTTGGTTGGTTGGTTTTTTCCCTGGGTTTTTTGGTCTTTTACCGCCCGCCGCCCCGGCCCGCGCCTCACCGGGCGACCCGCTTCCGGGCTCCGGCACGGGACGCGCGGACAGGCGTTCACTGATGGGGCGCCAGATCGATTTCCGCCCACACCGTCTTGCCCGGAACCGGCCCCCGCCGTACACCCCACCGGTCCGCCAACTCCTCCACGAGCAAGAGGCCGTAGCCGGACTCCGCGGGCGCCTCGGCCGCCGATCGCCCCCGGGAGGGATCAAGGTCGCCCCGGTTGTCACTGACCTCGATGCGCAGCACCCCGGACGCGGCGACGGAGAGGGTGAGCCGGAAACTCTGGCCGGGGACACGGCCGTGCAGCGCGGCATTGGCAGCCAGTTCGGCGATGACGAGCCGGGCCGGATCGCACGGCAGTCCCCAGTCGTTCAGCCGTTCCGCCGCGAGCAGGCGGGCGAGACGGGCACCGCGCCGGGTGGCGGAGAGCGGCACCGAGAACAGGTGGACAGGAGCGGGCGCGGTGGGCGCGGTTTGCTGATTCACATCACTCAGCGTGTTTACGCGTGCGTACTCTGTGAAGACGGGTGGCCCGTGCGGACGGTGTCCGTCCGTACGGCGTCCGGTTTCCGTCCGGACCGTACGGGGTGACGGGGAGCGGGCGCCGGGGTTGGACCGGGAAGGGCACGGCGGGAGGGCTACGGACGTGAACGAGTGGGACGCGGGAGCGGCGGACGACGAGGAGGCCGGGGCCGTGATGAGGGCCGTCCAGCGGCAGCTGAAGCTGTGGCGGGAGTCGGCCGGCCTCACCCAGGCCGAGTTCGGGGCGGCCATCGGGTACGGCGAGGAACTGGTCTCCTCCGTGGAACGGGGGCGGCGCATCCCCCGCCCCGAGTACCTGGACCGCGCCGACGAGGCCCTGAACGCGGGCGGCAGGATCGCCGCGTTGAAGGAGGACGTGGCGGAGGTCCGGTACCCGAAGAAGGTACGGGACGTGAAGCGCTTGGAGGCGGAAGCCGTCGAGATCTGCTCCTACAACAACTCGGTCATCGACGGACTGTTGCAGATCAAGGAGTACGCGCGGGCCGTGTTCAGCTCCCGGCGACCGCCGTTCACGGAGGAGGAGCTGGAACAGCAGGTGGCTGCGCGTACGGCACGTCAAGCGATCGTGGACAGCGCCGCCGCGTTGCCGGTTTTCAGTTTTGTCCAGTGCGAGTCGACTCTGCGGCGCCCCTACGGGGGCACAATGGTGATGCGCACGCAACTCGAACAACTGCTACGGCTGGGCGGGTTGCGGAACGTAGACATCCAGATCATGCCTCTTGGGCGTGAGGGAAACGCCGGTGTCGACGGCCCGTTCCGCGTGCTCAGGCTCAAGGACGGCACCAATGTGGGATACAACGAGGTGCAGCTCACCAGTCGCGCGATCGTCGATCCGAAACTCGTTCAGGTCCTTGAGATCCGTTATGGGATCATCCGAGCCCAGGCCCTCAACCCCGAAGAGTCTTTGGCCTTCATCGAGAAAATGCTGGGAGAGCCATGAGCTTCAAGCCCGCCTCCGGGGACGGGACAGCGCTCGAGTGGATAAAGAGCAGCTACAGCGGCGCAGACACCCCCTCCTGCGTCGAGGTCGCCGCCTCCCTCGGGACCATCCACGTCCGCGACTCCAAGAACCCCCACGGCCCCCGCCTCACCCTCACCCCCACCACCTGGGCGGCCTTCCTCCCGTACGCCTCCGAGGCCTGAGCGGGCGCACGCGAACGGCCCCGCACCCGACTGCTCGGATGCGGGGCCGTTCGCCTGCCCTCAGGTCGCCCGGCGCCGGCGCGACCCCGGACGCCGCTCGCTCGGCCGGGTCACCGGGTCCCCGGCGTCCAGTGCGGCGGCCCGGCGCCGCAGGCCGAAGTCGGCCAGGGCCTCCGCCAGCTTGTGCACGGACGGCTCGGGAGCCATGACGTCGACGCGGAGCCCGTGCTCCTCGGCGGTCTTGGCCGTCGCCGGGCCGATACAGGCGATCACGGTCACGTTGTGCGGCTTGCCCGCGATACCGACCAGGTTCCGCACGGTCGACGACGACGTGAAGAGAACGGCGTCGAAGCCGCCGCCCTTGATCGCCTCCCGCGTCTCGGCGGGCGGCGGCGAGGCGCGCACGGTCCGGTAGGCGGTGACGTCGTCGACCTCCCACCCGAGCTCGATGAGCCCGGCGACCAGGGTCTCCGTGGCGATGTCGGCGCGGGGCAGGAAGACGCGGTCGATCGGGTCGAAGACCGGGTCGTAGGGGGGCCAGTCCTCCAGCAGCCCGGCGGCCGACTGCTCGCCGCTCGGCACCAGGTCCGGCTTCACGCCGAAGGCGATCAGCGCCTTGGCGGTCTGCTCGCCCACCGCGGCGACCTTGATCCCGGCGAAGGCGCGGGCGTCGAGCCCGTACTCCTCGAACTTCTCGCGGACCGCCTTGACGGCGTTCACCGAGGTGAAGGCGATCCACTCGTAGCGGCCGGTGACCAGGCCCTTGACCGCGCGCTCCATCTGCTGGGGCGTGCGGGGCGGCTCGACGGCGATCGTCGGCACCTCGTGCGGCACGGCACCGTAGGACCGCAGCTGGTCGGAGAGCGACGCCGCCTGCTCCTTGGTCCGCGGCACGAGCACCTTCCAGCCGAACAGCGCCTTGGACTCGAACCACGCGAGCTGGTCGCGCTGGGCGGGGGCGGAACGCTCACCGACCACGGCTATCACCGGCCGGCCGCCCTCGGGGGAGGGCAGCACCTTCGCCTGCTTCAGCGTCTGCGCGATCGTCCCGAGCGTGGCGCTCCACGTCCGCTGCCGGGTCGTCGTACCGGCGACCGTCACCGTCAGCGGAGTGTCCGGCTTGCGCCCGGCCGAGACCAGCTCGCCCGCCGCGACCGCCACCGCGTCCAGCGTGGTCGACACGACGACGGTCCCGTCGGAGGCGCCGACCTCGGTCCAGCACCGGTCGGACGCCGTGCGCGCGTCCACGAACCGGACGTCCGCGCCGTGCGCGTCCCGCAGCGGCACACCGGCGTACGCGGGCACGCCGACCGCCGCCGCGACGCCGGGGACGACCTCGAACGGCACACCGGCCGCCGCGCAGGCGAGCATTTCCTTCGCCGCGTACGTATCGAGTCCCGGGTCCCCGGTCACCGCACGGACGACCCGCCTGCCGCCCCGCGCGGCCTCCATGACAAGATGTGCCGCATCCCGCACAGCGGGTACCGCAGCGCTTGTTGACGCAGCGTCAACAAGCTTGGGGTGAGGCGTGCCCGTGCCCGGGAGCGGATCCGACGAGGGATCCGGTTCCGCGTTCACGACGGCGACGCCCGGCCTGGCGTGCGTCCGCACGACGTCGAGCACCTCGTGCTCGGCGACGAGGACGTCCGCGTTGGCCAGCGCCTCCACGGCGCGCAGAGTCAGCAGCCCCGGATCCCCGGGTCCGGCACCCAGGAAGGTGACGTGCCCGTGTTCGAGGCCGGTGGGAAGGGTGGTGGGGCTCACTGTGCTCGCTCCCCCATCAGACCGGCCGCGCCCTGGGCGAGCATCTCGGCCGCGAGTTCGCGACCGAGCGCCATTGCCCGGTCGTGCGTCTCGGGCACGGGACCGGTGGTGGACAGCTGCACCATGCGCGTGCCGTCGGTGGTGCCGACGACGCCGCGCAGGCGCATTTCGTTGACAATCTGCCCGTCGGCCAGCAAGTCGGCCAACGCCCCCACGGGAGCGCTGCAACCGGCCTCCAGGGCGGCGAGCAGTGACCGTTCGGCGGTCACGGCGACCCGGGTGAACGGGTCGTCGAGCTCGCCGAGTGCCGCGACGAGTTCCGCGTCGTGCGCGGCACACTCGATCGCCAGCGCCCCCTGGCCGGGAGCGGGCAGAACCGTGTCGACCGACAGGAAGTCGGTCACTTCCTCACTGCGGCCGATGCGGTTCAGCCCGGCCGCGGCCAGCACCACCGCGTCCAGCTCGCCGCTGCGTACGAACCCGATCCGGGTGTCGACGTTGCCGCGGATCGGCACCGTCTCGATGTCCAGCCCGTGGCTGCGCGCGTACGCGTTCAGCTGCGCCATCCGGCGCGGCGAACCGGTACCGATGCGCGCCCCGCGGGGCAGGTCGGTGAACTTCAGCGCGTCCCGGGCGACGATCACGTCCCGCGGGTCCTCGCGCTCCGGTATCGCGGCCAGGACCAGGTCCTCGGACTGCGTCGTCGGCAGGTCCTTCAGCGAGTGAACCGCGAAGTCGACCTCGCCCCGCAGCAGCGCGTCCCGCAGCGCGGTGACGAACACGCCCGTGCCGCCGATCTGCGCGAGGTGCTCGCGGGAGACGTCGCCGTAGGTGGTGATCTCGACGAGTTCGACGGGCCGTCCGGTCACCTGGCTCACGGCTTCCGCCACCTGCCCGGACTGGGCCATGGCGAGTTTGCTCCGCCTCGTGCCCAGTCTCAGTGCCTTCTTGGTCATCGTGGCCCTCGGTTCTTCTCGGTGCTGTCCTCGGCGCGCGAGACGGAGGCCACCGTCTCCTGGTCGAGGTCGAACAGGGTGCGCAGCGCGTCCGCGTACCCGGCGCCGCCGGGCTCGGCCGCGAGCTGCTTGACCCGGACGGTCGGCGCGTGCAGCAGCTTGTCCACGACGCGCCGTACGGTCTGTGTGATCTCCGCGCGGTGCTTGTCGTCCAGGCCGGGCAGCCGGCCGTCGAGCCGGGCGATCTCGCTCGCCACGACGTCGGCGGCCATCGCGCGCAGCGCGACGACGGTCGGCGTGATGTGCGCGGCCCGCTGCGCGGCGCCGAACGCGGCGACCTCGTCGGCCACGATCCGCCGCACGTGGTCCACGTCCGTCGCCATCGGCGCGTCCGCGGAGGCCTCGGCGAGCGACTCGATGTCGACCAGGCGCACCCCGGCCAGCCGGTGCGCGGCCGCGTCGACGTCCCGCGGCATCGCCAGGTCCAGCAGGAACAGCACCGGCTCGGGCCGTACGGGCACGGTGACCGGCTCGGGCCTGCGCAGCTCGGGGATGCGGCCGACGGTCGCGGCGGTCGCGGCCAGCGCGGTGATCAGCCCGGAGTCGGTGTCGGGCCGGCGGGCGGCCTCGCGGCGGTCGACGGCGGTGCCGGCCGCCCACGCGGCGTGCTGCTCCAGCGTCGCCGCGTCCATGCCGGCCACGGCGGCCTCGCCCATCACGGAGAACCCGGACTGCTGCACGGCCGACAGGTCCAGCGGGCAGCCGTCGTCGGTGCCCACGGAGGTGGGCGGCAGCGGCCGTACGTCCGCCGGCGCCGTCCCGGCACCCACGGTGCCGCCGTCGGAGGCGACGGGCGTCCCGGTGCGGCCCTCGACCGCCGTCGCGACCACTTCCGCCGTCAGGACGAGTCCCGTCGCCCCCGTACAGGAGACGGCGACGTCGGCACGTGTCAGCTCCTCGGCCACCGACTCCATCGGCACCGCGCGGGCCACGACGTCCGTGTCCTCGGCGTCGGTGAGGATCCGGGCCAGGCGCTCGGCGCGGTCGAAGGTGCGGTTGGCGACGACGACCTCGGCCACGCCCACGCGCGCGAGGGTCGCCGCGGCCAGGGACGACATCGAGCCGGCGCCGATGACCAGGGCGCGCTTGCCCCGCGCCCACCCGGCCACGTCCCCGCCCGCCGCCAGCTGCTCCAGGCCGAAGGTGACCAGGGACTGGCCGGCGCGGTCGATGCCGGTCTCGGAGTGGGCGCGCTTGCCGACCCGCAGGGCCTGCTGGAACAGGTCGTTCAGCAGCCGTCCGGCGGTGTGCAGCTCCTGGGCGCGGGCCAGGGAGTCCTTGATCTGACCGAGGATCTGGCCCTCGCCGACGACCATCGAGTCCAGGCCGCAGGCCACCGAGAACAGGTGGTGGACGGCGCGGTCCTCGTAGTGCACGTAGAGGTAGGGGGTGAGCTCCTCCAGCCCCACGCCGCTGTGCTGGGCGAGCAGGGTGGACAGCTCGGCGACACCGGCGTGGAACTTGTCGACGTCGGCGTACAGCTCGATGCGGTTGCAGGTGGCGAGCACCGCGGCCTCGGCGGCCGGTTCGGCGGCGACCGTGTCCTGGAGCAGCTTGAGCCGGGCGTCCGGGGAGAGCGAGGCCCGCTCCAGGACGCTGACCGGGGCGCTGCGGTGGCTCAGCCCGACGACGAGGAGACTCATGCCGGCATCACGGCGGGGACGTCCCCGTCGGGTCCCTGGTCGGTGCTCTTCCCGCGGGTCGCGGCGGTGGCCGGGACGGCCGTCGCGGCCTGGGCGGACGCGGTGGCCTGGGCGGACGCGGTGGCCGGGGCGGGCGTGGCGTCGAGCGCGGCCTCCTCGCCGGCCTTGCGCTGCTCGTGGAAGGCGAGGATCTGAAGCTCGATGGAGAGGTCGACCTTGCGCACGTCGACGCCGTCCGGGACGGACAGCACGGTCGGCGCGAAGTTCAGGATGGAGGTGACGCCGGCGGCCACGAGCCGGTCGCAGACCTGCTGGGCGGCACCGGCGGGCGTCGCGATGACACCGATCGACACACCGTTGTCCTGGATGATCTTCTCCAGGTCGTCGGTGTGCTGGACGGGGATCCCGGCGACGGGCTTCCCGGCCATCGCGGGGTCGGCGTCGATGAGGGCCGCGACCCGGAAACCACGGGAGGCGAACCCGCCGTAGTTGGCCAGCGCCGCGCCGAGGTTACCGATACCGACGATCACGACCGGCCAGTCCTGGGTCAGGCCCAGCTCGCGGGAGATCTGGTAGACGAGATACTCGACGTCGTACCCCACCCCTCGCGTCCCGTAGGAACCCAGGTACGAGAAGTCCTTGCGCAGCTTCGCGGAGTTGACCCCCGCCGCGGCCGCGAGCTCCTCGGAGGAGACCGTGGGGACCGAACGCTCGGAGAGCGCGGTCAGGGCGCGGAGGTACAGCGGAAGACGGGCGACGGTGGCCTCGGGAATGCCTCGGCTGCGGGTCGCCGGTCGGTGAGTTCGGCCAGTTGCCACGGTGCTCCTGCGGGTAGAGCGGGGCTGCAGGCGGTCATACGTCCCCAGACCGCCCCGTCGACAGCAGGCTATGTCTTTGTGAACGCGTGCACAAAGATGGTGTCCGATTTGCCCGGCCAACGTGACCGGGCTCACGCGCCCCCGGCGCGTTCGTGGGGAACCGGCGCACACGCGCCCACGTTCCTTCCGTATTGGGGGCAAAGTCGCACACTCTCCTCACGAATCCCGCCCCCGAGACCTGGTCGCCGTCGATTTTAAGCGACTTTTCGGAACTCTTGGACTGGCCGGTCAGTTTCCTGTCAGCTGCCCGAGCGACTCTCCGGCTCCCCGAGGGGCTCCCGCGGGCCCCCTCAGTTCCCCGAGAGCTCCCTGCGCAGCCGCTCCTCGTCAACGCGCCAGAAAGTGTGCTGCTTCCCGTCCACGAGCACCACGGGGATCTGCTCCCAGTACTGGTCGTGGAGAGCGGGGTCCTCGGTGATGTCCCGCCTCTCCCACGGGACCCCGAGATCGCCGCACACCTTCTCGACCACCACCTGCGCGTCGTCGCACAGATGGCAGCCGGGCTTGCCGATCAACGTCACCAGCCGGTCCTGCGGGGCGGGGCCCTTCCGGCGAAACAGGGGACTCATGCCGGCCATTCTCGCGCGCCCTCGCGCATCGGGCAGCGGCCGTGCGCGCGACCGTGACACAACCCGGCGACGGACCGCCCGCACCGCCCTCGGCGCGACGCCTTCCGTGACGCCGTCCGGGGCGCTGTCCGCGACACCTTCCGGGGCACCGCCGGCACGCCTGCCAGGTGACTTCCGGGCGGCTTCCGGGCGGCTTCCGGGCGGCTTTCGCGACGCCTTTCGCCGGGCGTTTAACGACACGGTCGCGGAGAGTTCACAGCGTCCCAACCTCGTGAAACCGGAACCACCGAACAGACTGGCTATGCTCACGCCATGGCCGCTCTCGGATGGCTCACTCCCCGTAGGCGCTCCGCCACGGCGCGGAGCGTGTTGGCAGGCGAAGCGTCGGCGGAGGCCGCCCGCAAGGACGTCTCCGCGCAGGAACCGCCGTTCCCCGTGCACGGCGACGACCGCGCCGCCGCGTTCTTCGACCTCGACAACACCGTGATGCAGGGCGCCGCCCTCTTCCACTTCGGCCGGGGCCTGTACAAGCGGAAGTTCTTCGAGACCCGCGACCTCGTCAAGTTCGCCTGGCAGCAGACGTGGTTCCGGCTGGCCGGCGTCGAGGACCCGGAGCACATGCAGGAGGCCCGCGACTCCGCCCTGTCGATCGTCAAGGGCCACCGCGTCTCCGAGCTCCGGTCGATCGGCGAGGAGATCTACGACGAGTACATGGCCGAGCGGATCTGGCCCGGCACCCGCGCCCTGGCCGAGGCCCACCTGGAGGCAGGCCAGAAGGTGTGGCTCGTCACCGCCGCGCCGGTGGAGATCGCCCAGGTCATCGCACGCCGGCTCGGCCTGACCGGGGCACTGGGCACGGTCGCCGAGTCCGTCGACGGGGTCTACACCGGCAGGCTGGTCGGCGAGCCGCTGCACGGCCCGGCCAAGGCGGAGGCGGTCCGGGCGCTGGCCGCGGCGGAGGGCCTGGACCTCTCCCGCTGCGCCGCCTACAGCGACTCCCACAACGACATCCCGATGCTCTCGCTCGTCGGCCACCCCTACGCCATCAACCCCGACGCCAAGCTCCGCAAGCACGCCCGCGAGCTGGACTGGCGGCTGCGCGACTACCGCACGGGCCGCAAGGCGGCCAAGGTCGGCATCCCGGCGGCGGCCGGCGTGGGCGCGGTGGCCGGCGGCACGGCGGCGGCGATCGCCCTCCACCGCCGCCGCCGCTGACACTCGGCCGCCGCAACCGCCCCTCGGCCGCCGCCGCAGCCGCCCCTCCTCCCCCGCCTCCGCCCCCTCCGCCGCCGGGACCCGGGAGCGCCCCCGCTCCTCGTAGGTGACCCGCGCGGTTGACGCACGCGGTGACCCGTGCGGTTGACGCGCACGCCGACCCTCGCGGCGTCCCACCTTCCGACGTGGGCGCGCTCCCCGCGCGCGCCTCGGTCCACCGTCGTACCCCCGCGACAGGCCCCCACCCCTCTCCTCCGCCTTGTCCGCGCACCGCCACAACGCGCCCCGGACCGACCGGAAACTCGGACCGTTTCGATCAACAATCGCTCACTCTCAGCAACTTGAGTGAGCGTCAAACGGCTAGAGAAGCGACGTAATCGTCGATTTGAGCAACTCGGTGTAGCAGCGCCTGTACGAAGCGTTATTCTCCTCAGACGCAATCCGGTACCCCTCCGTCGCTACGACGGGTGAATGGTCCCGCACTGCACGTGATGGAAGCTCTGCCTCTGGGAGTCCCGTGTACCCACACGTCGGGGTTGACGCCTCGGGCCTGGCTACGCTGCGCGCAACGGTCGCTACGGTCCAGGACCTGTTGCGCGACTTCGTCCCCACCGCGTACGCCGTCCCCGCCTTCGCCGCCGCCGCTCCGGCCGGCCCGTGCTACGCACTGGCCGAGGGCAGCGCCGCGGTGGGCAGACGAGGACGCGCGACCGGCGCGGCCACCGCCCGCCGGCCGGCCGCCGACAGCGACAGCGCCCGGATGATGGACCTCGTCGAGCGGGCCCAGGACGGCGAGGCCGACGCTTTCGGGCGGCTGTACGACCAGTACAGCGACACGGTCTACCGCTACATCTACTACCGCGTCGGCGGCAAGGCGACCGCCGAGGACCTCACCAGCGAGACGTTCCTGCGCGCCCTGCGCCGCATCGGCACCTTCACCTGGCAGGGCCGCGACTTCGGCGCCTGGCTCGTCACCATCGCCCGCAACCTGGTGGCGGACCACTTCAAGTCCAGCCGCTTCCGCCTGGAGGTCACCACCGGTGAGATGCTCGACGCCAACGAGGTCGAGCGCTCCCCGGAGGACTCCGTCCTCGAGTCCCTCTCCAACGCCGCCCTGCTGGACGCCGTACGACGGCTCAACCCGCAGCAGCAGGAGTGCGTCACCCTCCGCTTCCTCCAGGGCCTCTCCGTCGCCGAGACCGCCCGCGTGATGGGCAAGAACGAAGGCGCCATCAAAACCCTCCAGTACCGGGCCGTCCGCACCCTCGCCCGTCTCCTCCCCGACGACGCGCGCTGACCCCGCTCACCGTCGGCCACCTCAACTCACGTTCCGTGAAAGTGGGTTGACTTTCGCATCCGGTCACCGGCAGTCCGTAACCCAAGTGCCGCGCCAGTCGTTGTGCGGGATACAGGCTCCCTGTGGACACGCCCCTCGCCACCTCCGCTCACTCGATCGGGTGGAAAGGATCGAGGGCGTGCACCCCCCAGACCCCCCGGGGAGTCGACCGTCATGACGAGAGGAGGTGCCGCCAGTGATCGCGAACGTATCGGCGCACCGGCGGGCGCACGCCTTCGCCCAGGCCCTGGAGGAGCAGTCCGACCAGGGCACGGCGGCCGAGCAGTCCGAAGGATCGGCACCGGCCCCGGCCGCTGCGGACCAGACCGAGCGGGGCCGCCTCCTGGCCCTCGCGACGAGTCTCGCCGAGCTGCCCAAACCGGAACTCGACCCCGAGGTCAAGGTCGTCCAGCGCGCCCGGTTGGTCGCCGCGATGGAGGCCATGCTGCAGGCGGGCACCGCGGGCGAGGCGCCGGACTTCGCGGTGCCCGGGCAGAGGGGGAGCACCGCTCCCGCCGCCGAAGGGCGCCGGCAGGAGGCGGGCGAGCGCTCGCGGGCGCGGGGCACCCACCGGGCGAGCCCCCTGGGAAAGTTCCGACCGCGCACACGGCTCGCCAAGGGCCTCACCGCGGGCGGCCTGAGCGTCGGCATGGCTGCGGGCGCCTTCGGCGGCGTCGCCGCCGCGAGCTCCGACGCGCTGCCCGGTGACTCGCTCTACGGACTGAAACGCGGCATCGAGGACTTCAAGCTCACCTACCTCGCCGAGGGCGACAGCGAACGCGGCGAGGCCTACCTCGACCAGGCCTCCACACGGCTCGGCGAGGCCCGCAGGCTCATGGAGCGCGGCCGCGGCGGCGCCCACCTCGACCACGAGTCCCTCGGCGAGATCCGCCGCGCCCTGTCCGGCATGCGCCACGACGCCTCCGAAGGCCACCGGCTGCTGCACGAGGCGTACGAGCGGGACCCGGACTCCCTGGGCCCCATCCAGACCCTGTCCACGTTCTCCCGCTCGCACCGCGAGGCCTGGGGCGCCCTGCGCGACAGGCTCCCCGTCCAGCTCGGCGACGTCAGTCGAGAGGTCTCGTCGGTCTTCGACGCCATAGACGAAGAGGTGGCCCCGCTGCGGTCCCTCCTCCCGGAGCCCCCGGCCCGGAAGGGAAGCGGCGGCAGCGGGCGGAGCACCGACCCGGTGTCCCCCGGCACCACCCACACCGGCCGCTCCACCGCCCCCAGCACCGGCGACGGCCCCGCCGGCTCCGACGGCACCGGCGGCGACACCAGCAGCCCGAGCAGGTCGTCCTCCACCGGCACCGACGACGACGGGCTGCTCGGCGGCGACACCGGCGGCCTGCTCGACCCGCCCCAGGACGCCGACAGCGCCTCCCCGTCCACCAGCGACCCCGCCACCACCGCCCCGGACGTCACCCTCCCGCCCCTCCTCCCCGGCCTCCTGCCCGGCCTGGGCATCGACAGCGAGGACGCGGACTAGCGGCCCCGTACGGCGGTGGGGGGGGGGGGGGGGCGCCCAAACCCCCCCCCCCCCCCCCCCCCCCCCCCCCCCCCCCCCGCCGTACCGGCCGGAGACCGGCAGCGCTGAGACGGAAAGCCCGGCAGCCCGGCAGCCCGGCAGCAGCCTCAGAAGAACACCGACCGCCGCTGCACCAGCAGCTTGTACAGCGTGTGCTGGATCTGCTCCCGCACCTGGTCCGTCAGGTTGAACATCAGCATCGGATCCTCCGCCGCCTCCGGCGGGTGCCCGTCCGTCCGGATCGGCTCACCGAACTGGATCGTCCACTTCGTCGGCAACGGCACCGCGCCCAACGGCCCCAGCCACGGGAACGTCGGCGTCAGCGGGAAGTACGGGAAGCCGAGCAGCCGGGCGAGCGTCTTGGCGTTGCCGATCATCGGGTAGATCTCCTCCGCCCCGACGATCGAGCAGGGGACGATCGGAGCACCCTGCCGCAGGGCCGTGGAGACGAAGCCGCCCCGGCCGAACCGCTGGAGCTTGTAGCGCTCGCTGAACGGCTTCCCGATGCCCTTGAAGCCCTCCGGCATCACCCCGACGAGTTCGCCCGCCGCCAGCAGCCGTTCGGCGTCCTCCGCGCAGGCGAGGGTGTGGCCGAGCTTGCGGGCCAGCTCGTTGACGACGGGCAGGACGAAGACGAGATCGGCGGCCAGCAGCCGCAGATGGCGGCCCGCCGGATGGTGGTCGTGGACGGCGACCTGCAACATCAGCCCGTCCAGCGGCAGCGTCCCGGAGTGGTTGGCGACGATCAGCGCGCCGCCCTCGGCCGGAATGTTCTCCAGGCCCTTCACCTCGACCCGGAAGTACTTCTCGTACACCGGCCGCAGCAGCGACATCAGGACCTGGTCGGTGAGCTCCTCGTCGTAGCCGAAGTCGTCGACGTCGTAATCACCCGTCAGCCGGCGGCGCAGGAAGGCCAGACCCCCCGCGATGCGCCGCTCGATGCCGCCGGCGTCCTCCCGCGGCGGCCGCGGCCGCTCCTCCCCGGTACCGGTCACGGGATCATCATCCTTCGCGACCGCCCTGGCGGGCAGGGGCCGGCCCTCACCGGCGTCACCGATCTCACGGACCGGCGCCGACTCGCCGCTCGTGCGCCGGCCGCCCCCGCTCCGGCGCCGCGACGGCCGCTGCACGGCGCTCCCACGGGACCGGTCGTCGTCGAACGGAATGACCTTGGCGTCCGCCATCGTTGATGCGCTCCTCAGTTGGCGCTCTGGGTCGGGGGGTGGCCGCCGCCCGCGAGGGGCAGCGCGGCGATCCGGTCGACGGCTCCCGCGAGGGCCTCGGGGGGCAGCAGCCCCGGACCCTGACCGCGGGCGAAGTCCGCGAACGTCTCCGCGGTGGTGTACCTCGGCGTGAAGCCCAGCGTCTCGCGCATCTGGTCCGTCGCCACGACCCGGCCGTGGGTGAGCAGCCGGATCTGCTCGGGCGAGAAGTCCGTCACGCCCAGCGTACGGACCAGGGAGCCCGCCCAGGTCACCGCGGGCAGCAGCAGCGGCACGGTGGGCCGCCCGAGCCGCCGCGAGCACTGCGACAGCAGCAGGACGCCGTCGCCGGCGATGTTGAACGTCCCGCTGTTGAGGGTGCCCCGCGCCGGCTCGTGGGAGCCGATCCGCAGCACTTCGATCACATCGTCCTCGTGCACGAACTGGAGCCGCGGATCGTAACCGAGGACCGTCGGCAGCACCGGCAGCGAGAAGTACGAGGCGAGCGGGGTCTCGGCGGTCGGCCCGAGGATGTTGGCGAACCGCAGCACGCAGACCGCGACGTCCGGCCGCCGCCGGGCGAACCCGCGCACATACCCCTCGACCTCACAGATGTCCTTGGCGAAACCGCCGCTGGGCAGCGACTTCGCCGAGGTCGTCTCGGTGAAGACGGCGGGGTCGCGGGGCGCGGACCCGTACACGTTCGTACTGGACTTGACCACCAGCCGTCGCACGCTCGGCGACTTCTGACAGGCGCCGAGGAGCTGCATGGTCCCGATGACGTTGGTCTCCTTGACCAGGGTCCGGCTGCCGCTGCCCAGCGCGGTGGCCGTCACGTCCAGGTGCACGACGGTGTCGGCACCGGTCTCGGCGAGCACCCGCGCGATGGTGGGCTGCCGGATGTCGGCCTGGATGAACTCGGCCCCGCCGAGATGGTGCTCGGGCCGCACGGCGTCCACGGCGATCACCCGGTCGACCTCCGGGTCCCGCTGGATCCGTCGTACGAACCGGCCCCCGAGCTGACGGGCCACTCCGGTGACGAGCACAACCTTGCCCAAGATCAGCGCCTTCCTTCCGCACTGGTACCGCCCGGCCGCCGTACTGCTCGTTACCCTGCCGCGTTCCCCGTCCGCGGGCCAACTTAGCCGGTCGGTGTTGCGCCGACATGACCGCCCGACGCGCCACATGCCGCAACCGCCACCATCTGCCGCAAGGCGCCCGTCCCTACGACCGGACCGGCCGGGGTCCCATCCGGCCCCCTCGCACGACTGAACCGGCCAGGTGCCCGTCCGGCCCCTACGCACGACCGGACCGGCCGGGTCCCCGTCCGGCCCTGTGCACGGCGTTCACCCCTCCGCACGACGCTCCGGAGACGCGTGTGGCCCCCCACCGTCGGACGGTGAGGGGCCACACCACGCTCTCGCGGCCGATGCCGCGCGAACGAACTGCGCTTACTTCTTGTTGCGACGCTGAACGCGCGTGCGCTTGAGCAGCTTGCGGTGCTTCTTCTTGGCCATCCGCTTGCGCCGCTTCTTGATAACAGAGCCCACGACTACCCTCGCTCACTTCTCATCACTCGGTGCTGGGCGCCATGGGCCCATACGACCTACGAGGGGCTAGCCTACCCGCCCGAGCGCTGAGGTCGTAATCGAGGGGCGGAGGGACCCTGACGTGCCCGGTGAACGGATCCCCCCGGACCCAGCCGTCAGGCGGTTTCCACCCCCACGTAGCTCTCGCGGAGGTACTCGTGAACCGCGTTCTCCGGGACACGGAAGGACCGTCCCACCCGGATCGCGGGCAGATGACCGCTGTGCACCAGCCGGTACACGGTCATCTTGGACACTCGCATCACCGAGGCGACTTCCGCCACGGTAAGGAACTGAACCTCGCTCAGAGGCCTCTGGTCAGCAGCCATGACACACCTGAACCTTCCGCACTCGACTCGACGGCCACCGGCTTCCCCTTCCGGTGACTCTTCGTCGCTGCGTGCTCACTCCCCAATGTAGGGGCGGGTGATGCGAGTGGGGAAGAGGTGCACCCATCGGCGGCCTACTGTGACAGACACGCCCGATTGAGTACGTAGCGGGTCAGCGGGAGGTAGTAAGCGGACCGCACGCCGTCATCAAGTGGAACGACGACGGACACCGACCCCTCGGCCTCCCCCACGAACGGCGCCGGGTCGTCGGTGTCCGCCGGTCCCATCGCCTCGAACCCCAGCTGACCTGCCCCGCAGAGCCACCCGTGATCCCCGATGACCAGCTCCGGCAGCGGCCCGCCGGCCTCCGCGGCCGCCGCCAGCGCCAGTCGAACCGGGAGGGGCGAGTGGGTGTGCGCGCCGGTCGCACCACCGGGGCGCCGCCCCTCCGGACCCCGCACCAGCGCGACACCCCGTACGTAGTCCAGGTTGTACGTGCGTAGTCCGAACCGGGTCGTTATGTCGACACAGCGACCCTGCGCGGGGGTGAGGACCTCACATCCCGCCGCCGACAAAGCGTCCGCGATCCCGCCGTAGAAACCGAGCAGCCGATGCGGGTGCCCGGTACCCAGAAGCACGGGCGCGGCACGCCGGGCGACCTCGGTGAGCCGCTCCGCGAAGGCGTCGAGGGCCGCCAGGGTCCGCTCGGGGTCGATCACATCATGCCCCGAAACGTCCGCCGGATCGGCCGAAACCCCGCACTTGGCCGCCATCAACTCGACCAGATCCCGCACCTCCCAGGTCCTCTCGGGATCGATACCGATCAGCACCCGGGGATCGCGGGCGGCGAAGAGGCGGTAACGGCGAAGGCTCTCCTCCCGGGAGGTGGCCACCACCCCGGCCAGCCCGGCAGCCAGCAGATGGGCCCTCAGGGCCGCGGTACTCCACACGGGGGTGATGGTGCGCGAGGAGGGCGGGGGGCGTCCCGGGAACGGCCGAAGAACGCACGGTCGGCGTAAGCCCACCGTCTCCCGCTCTCTCCCGCCGTCTCCCTGCTGTCCGTCTCCGCCCCTACGGCAGCCCCTGGTGCGGCTCGCCAGGACAGCTCGTCAGCGCCGGGCCCCCTACGGCAGCCCCTACGGCAGCAGCCCCCGCAGCGGATACGCGGCCCGCCGCGTCGCCAGTACCGCCTGGTCCAGCCGGTCCGCGGGGTCGTACCCCGCCTCCCAGTCCGCCCACTCCACGGGCCACCGCCCGTCGGTCATCCGCGCGGGGGCCAGCTGCCGGGTACGGGCGAAGACGTCCTGCCGCCATCCCTCGGGGATCACCGTCTCCGGCGGCACCGGCGCCCCCGCCGCCACGCCCACCAGATGCGCCCACGACCGCGGCACCACATCGACCACGGCGTATCCGCCCCCGCCCAGCGCGACCCACTTCCCCCCGGCATGCGCATGCGCCAGATCGTGGCAGGCCGTCTGCACGGCCCGCTGGGCGTCCAGCGACACCGCGAGGTGGGCAAGCGGATCCTCGAAGTGCGTGTCGGCCCCGTGCTGGGTGACCAGGACGTCCGGCCGGAAGTCGGCGATCAGTTCCGGCACGACGGCGTGGAACGCCCGCAGCCATCCCGCGTCCCCGGTCCCCGCCGGCAGGGCGACGTTCACCGCCGATCCCTCGGCGCGCTCCGCCCCCGTCTCCTCGGGCCACCCGGTCTGCGGGAACAGCGTCCGGGGATGCTCGTGCAACGAGATCGTCAGGACCCGCGGGTCCTCCCAGAACGCCGCCTGCACCCCGTCGCCGTGATGCACGTCGACGTCCACGTAGGCGACCCGCTCGGCCCCCAGCTCCAGCAGCCGCGCGATGGCCAGCGAGGCGTCGTTGTAGATGCAGAACCCCGACGCGCCGCCCGGCATCGCGTGGTGCAGGCCGCCCGCGAAGTTCACCGCGTGCAGCGCGTCCCCGCGCCACACCGCCTCCGCCGCGCCCACGGACAGCCCGGCGATGAGGGAGGACACCTCGTGCATCCCGGCGAAGGCCGGATCGTCCACCGTCCCCAGCCCGTACGAGGTGTCCGCCGCACCCGGGTCCAGCGAGGCCGCCTTCACCGCGGCGATGTAGTCCTCGCGGTGCACCAGCCGCAGCGTCGACTCGCCGGCCGGTTGGGCGGACGCGACCGTCACCTCACGGTCGAGCCCCAGGGCGTGGACGAGCCTCCGGGTCAGATCCAGCCGGACCGGGTCCATCGGATGGTCCGGGCCGAAGTCGTAGCCCGTTACTGCCTCGTCCCACATCAGCTGTGCGCGGCCGCTCATGACCGCCACCGTATCGGTCCGGCCGAGCGGCGAACGACCGGGCGTACACCAACGTCACCAGCACCAACGCCATCGGCACCACCATCGCCCCCCGGTAGCTCCACGCGTCCCCCAACGCCCCCACCAACGGCGAACCGATCAGGAAACCCACGTAGTTGAAGACGTTGAGCCGGGCGACCGCCGCGTCCGAAGCCCCCGGGAACATCCTCCCGGCCGCGGCGAACGTCTGCGGCACCAGCACACACAGCCCCACTCCCAGCAGGGTGAACCCGCCGATCCCCAGCCACGCCCCCGGGGCGACCGCGACCACGGCGAACCCCACCGCCGCCACCAGCGCCCCCGCCCGCACGACGCCCACCGCCCCGAACCGCCGCACCCCGAGGTCCCCGACGGCCCGCCCGAGCAGCGTCGTCACCATGTACACGTTGTACGGCACGGTCGCCAGCTGCTCGGACCCGCCCAGCACGTCCTGGAGGTACTTGGCACTCCAGTTGGAGACGGTCGAGTCCCCGATGTACGCGAAGGTCATCACCAGGCACAGCGGCAGCAGCGCCCTGAAGACGACGCCGTCACCGTCCCCCCGCCCGGCGCTCTTCCCGGCCCGGTCCTCCGCCCGTCCCTCCTCCCGGAGGGTGCCGCCGTCCCCGTCGGCATACCACCGGCTCCCCACCAGCACGGCCGGCAACAGCACCGCCACGACCGGCAGATACGACACCCAGAGCGCGAGGTGCCAGTGCGCCCCCGCCCAGGCCAGGGACGCGCCCAGGATTCCGCCCAGGCTGTACGCGGCGTGGAAACCGAGCATGATGCTTCGCCCGTACGCCCGCTGCATGCTCACCCCGAGCATGTTCATCGAGGCGTCCAGCATCCCCACCGCCAGCCCGAAGACCGCGAGCGCGGTTCCGAGCGCGACCATGCGCTCGCCCGCCCCGACGCCGAGCAGCGCCAGGAGCACGACCGGCTGGGACCAGCGCAGCAGCGAACGCGCCGGTACGCGCTTCACCAGCTGTTCGGTGGCCACGCTGCCGACTCCGGCGAGGACGGGCACGGCGGCGAGGAAGAGGGGCAGCAGCGCGTCCGACACCCCGTACCGGTCCTGGATGGCCGGGATCCGGGTCACGAGCAGGGCGAAGGCGACGCCCTGCGCGAAGAAGCCGAACGCCAGCGAGGCCCTACCGCGCCGCAGCACTTCCGTCATGGCGGCGAGCGTAGGGCTCCGGCGTACTGGTGGGTAGATCCAGCCGAAGATGAATTTCCTTCACCTTCAGGGGAGGTCGGGAGTCGGGGGGCGGGCGAGTTCCAGGGGTCAGGCGAGCAGGTCGGCCAGCTCGGCCATGTCGGAGAAGAGACGGTCGGCTCCGGCCAGCTTCTCCGCCGGTGTCATGGCGGTGAACCCGTACACGTCCATCCCGGCCGCGACGGCCGCCTGCACCCCGAGTGGTGAGTCCTCCACGACGACGCAGCGCTGCGGCGCGACTCCCATCCGCTCGGCCGCGTGGAGGAACAGGTCCGGGGCCGGCTTGCCCCGTCCCACGTCCTGCGAGCTGAAGATCCGTCCCTCGTCGAACCACCGGTCGAGCCCGGTCGTCCGGTGGCCCACCCGAATACGTTCATGGCTGCCGGAGGACGCCACACAGTACGGCACCCCGTTGGCGGCCAGTTTCTCCAGCACGGCGGCGGCCCCGTCGACGGCGGCCAGTTCCTGCTCGAACGCGGCGAAGACCCGGGTGTGGAAGACGTCGTCGAAGTCCGCCGGCAGCCGCTGCCCGGTCCGCTCCAGGACCAGCTCGTGGATCCGGTGCATCGCGGACCCCATGTAGTCCCGGATCGATTCCTCGTACGTCGTGGGGTGCCCCAGCTCGGTCAGATAGGCGGCGAGCAGCCGGTTGGAAATGGGTTCGCTGTCGACGAGCACACCGTCGTTGTCGAAGATGACCAGGTCGTAGTCCATGTTTCGACCCTAAACGCAGAAATCCCCCGTGCCATCCGGCACGGGGGATTTCTCAAAAATTGTTCGGCGGCGTCCTACTCTCCCACAGGGTCCCCCCTGCAGTACCATCGGCGCTGTAAGGCTTAGCTTCCGGGTTCGGAATGTAACCGGGCGTTTCCCTCACGCTATAACCACCGAAACACTATGAAACTGTCAGCCGCACCACGCCTGTGACAACGTGGGGCTGTTCGTGGTTTCAGAACCAACACAGTGGACGCGAGCAACTGAGGACAAGCCCTCGGCCTATTAGTACCGGTCACCTCCACACGTTACCGTGCTTCCAGATCCGGCCTATCAAC